>NZ_BMRE01000020.1 GCF_014648475.1 Lentzea flava
AATAGGCCGAGGACTTGTTACGAAGACGCTACGCATCCACTGTGCGGTTCTGGAAGAACCGAGCGGCACCGATCGCCGCAGGTACAACTCCACAGAGTTTCGGTGGTTATAGCGTTGGGGAAACACCCGGTCCCATTCCGAACCCGGTAGTTAAGCCCTTCTGCGCCGATGGTACTGCACTGGTTACGGTGTGGGAGAGTAGGTCGCCGCCGGACAATTTTCCAGAAGACCCCTGCGGGTCGAGCACCAACGTGCTCCCCGCAGGGGTCTTCTGCATGTCCGCACCAGATTTTCGCTTGCCCGCCCTGGTCTCATGAAGTCATGGACGCGGTCGTGCACACCACCCTGGCCTCCTTCGACGCCGCCACCCACGATCGGCTCGCAGCCGATCCGGTGTGCAACACGGTGGCGCTGACCTCACTCGACCGCATCCGCCGCCTGCCGGCCACAGCCGAGCCTCCGATCCTGATCACCTTCCACGACAACGGCGAGGTCGTCGGCTCCCTGATCCGCACGCCGCCCTGGCCGTTCCAGGTAGCCGACCTCCCGGTCGCCGCGGCAACCCTGGCCGTGCAGGTGGCCCGCGAGATCGACCAGGACGCCCCCGGCGTCACCGGTCCGCGGCAAAGATCACACGCCTTCGCCACCGCCTACGCCGAGGCGTCGGGCGAGACGTTCACCGAATCCCTGGCTACCAGGCTGTACCGCCTGGGCACCCTCGCCCCGCCCACCACCGTCCCCGGCGCAGGCCGCATGGCCACCGAAGACGACGCGGAGCTCCTGGGCGCCTGGCGCGCGGCCTTCGTCGCGGAAGCCGTGCCGGAGGGCCCGGACGAACACCCGGCCGAGGTGATGCGCACCTCCCTGCGCCTGGGCAACGGCCACGCCCTCTGGGAGCTCGACGGCACCCCGGTCGCCTGGGCCGCGGCCAGCATCCCGCAAGCCGGCATGACCAGAATCGGCCCGGTCTACACCCCGCCGGAACACCGCCGACACGGCTACGGCGCCGCGGTGAGCGCCATGGCCAGCCAGTGGGCTTTGGACCAGGGCGCTGCCGAAGTCCTCCTCTTCGCCGACCTGACCAACCCGATCTCCAACTCCATCTACCAACGCATCGGCTACCAACCACTCGACGACTGGGCGGAGTACTGGTGGAAGCGCTAGTCCACAACACCCTCGACGACTTCCTGGCGGTGGCCGGCGACTTCCTCGACGCCGACCCGGTGAACCACAGCGTCCACCTGACCACAGTGGACTCGGCCCTCCGCGGCATCCGCCCACCGGCCGCCCTGCTCTCGTTGCACTCCAACGGAACCCTTGTAGGCGCCGCCACCCGGATGCAGGACCGGCCCCTCCACGTGGCCGCGATGCCCGTCGCCGCGGCCCCGGTGGTGGCCGAAGTCCTGCGCGGCCAGCCGATCGACGCCGTCACCGGGCCGGTGGACCGCGTCGAGGCCTTCCGGGTTCTGTGGCGTGACGGTGGCCGGGAGACCTATCGGCTGCGGCTGTACCAGTTGGGGGAGCTCGTCATCCCCGCGGTCGACGGCGAATCCCGCCTCGCCACCGCCGAGGACGACAGCCTGATCACCGAGTGGTGGGTGCGCTTCGTCGCCGAGCTGGACGGGCTTGAGCGGGACGAGGCCGAGAAGGTGATGCGGGGCAGCAGGACGATGCCGGCCGGGCACGTGTTGTGGGAGGTCGACGGCGTGGTGGTCGCCTGGGCCGGGACCACGATGCCGGTTGCCGGGGTGTCTCGGGTCGGGCCGGTCTACACGCCGCCTGAGCATCGCCGGCACGGGTACGGGGCCGCGGTGACCGCCGCGGTCAGCCGCTGGGCGTACGGTGCCGGGGCCGAGCACGTGGTGCTGACCGCGGATCTGGCCAACCCCACCGCCAACTCCGTGTATCAGGGAATCGGCTTCCGGCCGGTGTCCGACTGGTCCGAGTACAGGTGGTGAGTGCGCTTCGCCGTCAGCCGCTCGGGGGCGTGAAGAGGTCCGGGCCCAGCGGGCGGTTCCGCACGTGCGAGGAGAAGACCAGGGACGTGGTCGTGTCGCCGTAGCGTTGCATCACCTCGACCAGGTCTTCGAGCTCCACCATCGAGCGGCACACGACTCGCAGCAGCCAGCAGTCATCTCCCGTCACGTGGTCCGCGTCCAGGATTTGCGGCAGTGCCAGGACGGTGTCGCGGAAGCGCGGCGTGTCCAGGGAGCGGACTCGCACCCGCACGATCGACTCGATCGGCAGGCCCAGGCGGGAGGGGGAGACCACCGCGGTGAAGCCCGTGATCACGCCCAGCGACTCGAGGCGGCGCACCCGTTCGGTCACGGCCGGGGCGGACAGGCGCACCTCGCGGCCCAGCGCGGTGAACGACATGCGGCCGTCCGTCTGCAGGAGCGACAGGATCTTCCAGTCCACGGCGTCGAGTTCCACCTGGGAATCATAGGTAGAAGGCCGTCGACGCCTTGACATTCGCATGTCCAAACTGGAGTCGTCCCAGCAGGATCATGGTCATGACGAACGCACTGCGCTTTCCCGCCGCCGACCCGACCGCCGCCGTGGTCTTCTTCGCCGCGGAGCTCGCGCTGGAGGCCGACCCCGACGACGTCCACCGCGATCTGCTCGACGGGAACACGGCCGGGTACGTCCTGGTGGAGACGCGGAGTCCCGAGGCGTTCGCGCAGGCCCGCATTCCGGGTGCCATCAACCTGCCCTACCGCGACCTGCCCGACCAGCTCGACCTCGACCCGAACCTGGTCTACATCTGCTACTGCGAGAGCTTTCAGTGCAACGCCGCGACCAAGGGGGCGCTCGCACTCGCGCAGCGGGGGTTCCGGGTGAAGCGGCTGGCCGGGGGCATCACGGCCTGGAAGGAGGCCGGGTACCCGGTCGAGTCGGATGCGCAGGCCCTGGCCGGTGTTTCTAAGGTCGCGTGTCATTGCTGAGTCAAGCCGACATAGGCTCACATGCGTGACCGCACCGCGTTTGCTCGTCCTGCAGCCCTCGCAGTCCGACCCGCTGGCCAAGCTGGGGGACTGGCTGGAGGCCGACGGCATCGAGTTGCACCTCGTGTCGCTGCAGGACGAGCCCGCACCGCAAACGCTTGACGGCTACCAGGGCGTGATCTGCCTCGGTGGCGAGATGGGGGCGCTGGACGACGTCCGGCACCCGTGGCTCGCCGACGCGCGGCGGTTGTTGAGCAACGCCGTCGCGCAGCGGGTGCCGACGCTCGCGATCTGTCTCGGGGCGCAGCTGCTCGCGGTGGCCACCGGTGGACAGGTCCGGAAGGGACCGCAGGGGCCCGAGGTCGGGGTGCTGCTCGTGGCGAAGCGCGATGTCGCGGGGAACGATCCGTTGTTCGCGGATCTGCCGTGGACGCCGGACGTGCTGCAGT
The DNA here is from genome assembly GCF_014648475.1 of Lentzea flava. Taxonomy (GTDB): domain Bacteria; phylum Actinomycetota; class Actinomycetes; order Mycobacteriales; family Pseudonocardiaceae; genus Lentzea; species Lentzea flava. Next base: position 3,395 of record NZ_BMRE01000020.1, read on the forward strand.
TCCACGGTGACGAGGTGCACGTGCTGCCGCCAGGCGCGGAACATCTGGCGGCGTCGCCGAAATATCCGAACCAGGCCTTTCGGGTCGGAACGAGTGCGTACGGGCTGCAGTTCCACATCGAGACGACACCGGAAATCGTCTTGAACTGGGCGGCCAAGGATCCTGAATCGGCGGCGTGTGCGCGGCCGCGGCACTTCGAACCGGACTTCCTCGCCGAGGCGCACCGCGACTTCGAGGAAGTGTGGCAGCCGTTCGTGGCCCGATTCGCGAAGCTGGTGCGGGGAGAACTGGCGCCCGCGGGGTGTTCGGGCACACAACTTCCGTTGGTGTGACGTTACTTTCGTAGGTTATAGGGCATCCTGAATACCCGGTACCGTCATCCATCGAGCACCTTGTTCGATCCAGCCGGAGGATCAGTGTGGATCCCGCTCTTGTAGTGATCATCGTCGTTGTCACTGCTCTCATCTTCGACTTCACCAACGGGTTCCACGACACGGCCAACGCCATGGCCACCTCCATCGCCACCGGTGCGCTGAAGCCCCGCACGGCGGTCGCGCTGTCGGCGGTTCTCAACCTCGTCGGCGCTTTCCTGTCCGTCGAGGTGGCCAAGACCATCTCCGGCGGGATCGTCGACGACGCCCAGATCACGCCCGCCGTCATCTTCGGCGGGCTGGTCGGCGCGATCATGTGGAACCTCGTCACCTGGTACGTGGGATTGCCGTCGAGCTCGTCGCACGCGCTGTTCGGCGGTCTGATCGGCGCCGCGTGGGTCGCGTCCGGTGTGGACGCCATCCACTTCGCCAAGGTCGTCGACAAGGTGCTGGTGCCCGCGGTCGTCGCGCCGCTGGTCGCCGGCATCGTCGCGGCGGCGGCGACGATCATCGTCTACCGCCTCAAGCGGGCGGCGGATCCGCGCGTCTCGCACACCGGGTTCAAGGTCGGGCAGGTCGCGTCGGCGTCGCTGGTGTCTCTCGCGCACGGCACGAACGATGCGCAGAAGACCATGGGCATCATCACGCTCGCGCTGATCACGTCCGGTTCGCTCGCGCCCGGCTCCGCCCCGCCCACCTGGGTGATCGTCAGCGCCGGTCTCGCGATCGCGCTCGGCACCTACCTCGGCGGCTGGCGCATCACGCACACCCTCGGCCGCGGCCTCACCACGATCGAGCCCGCCCAGGGCTTCGCGGCGCAGACCTCGACCGCCACGGCGATCCTCGCGTCGTCGCACCTCGGGTTCGCGCTGTCGACCACGCACGTCGCGTCCGGCGGCATCATGGGCTCCGGCCTCGGTCGTGATCGACACGGTGTCAGGTGGGGCACCATGGGCAAGATGGCCGCCGGCTGGCTGCTCACGCTGCCCGCCGCGGGCATCGTCGGTGCCATCGCGGGCAAGTGGGCGTCGACCGGCACCAGCGGGGTCATCGGGGTCGCCGTGATCGGCGGTGCCGTGGCGATCGGCATCTGGATCCTGTCGCGGCGCGAGCCGGTGAAGCCGGAGCACATCGTCGACGAGGTCGCTGCCCAGGCCGAGCTGCACAAGGTGGCGGCATGACGATCAAGTGGGAGGCGCTGCTCCAGGTCTTCGGCGCCACGCTGCTGGTCACCCTGCTCGTCGTGACGTTGTTCGTGCTCGGCATCAGGGCGCTGTCGGGCAACAAGAAGGTTCCCGCGTACGCGAGCTTCGCCGGCTGTGTCGCCGTCGTGCTGTACGCGCTCTCTCTGATCGTCTTCTAGCGCGGTGAGGACTAGGTTGGCTCCTGATGAGCGAACCGTTCCGCGCCGCGTCACCAGCAAGATTCGGGCTCACCGAGCCGCGTAGCGAAGAGGTGCTGCGCGGCCTCGGCCTGTGGGCTGACCGCCGCCCCGCGGACGGCTCCGAGCCGGTCCTGGCGGCGCTGTCCCGCTGTCCCGACCCCGACCTCGCGTTGCGCGGGCTCGAACGCCTGCACTCGGCCGCCGACTGGGACGCCCTGTCGGTCGCGCTGCACGAGGACGTCGTCCTGCGCGGCCGGCTGCTCGCCGTGCTCGGCTCGTCGACGGCGCTGTCGGACTTCCTGGTCGTGAACCCCGACCGGTGGCGGTCGCTCACCGACGAGGTCGACGTGTCGCTGGACCTGCCGGACGGCGCCGTGCTGCGCACCGAGTACCGCGCGAAGCTGCTGCTCGTGGCGGCCAACGACCTGGCGCACGTCGTGGAGCCCGAACTGCCGTACGTGCCGTACGACACGGTGGCCGCGCAGCTGTCGGACCTCGCGGTGTCGGCGTTGCGGACGTCGTTGAAGCTCGCCGCGGAACGCGTCAACGGCGCGGACCGCTGCCGGCTCGCGGTGATCGCGATGGGCAAGTGCGGCGCGAACGAGCTGAACTACGTGAGCGACGTCGACGTCGTGTTCGTCGCCGAGGGCGACCTGGGCGTCGCGACCCGGCTGGCCAGCACGATGATGCAGATCGCGGGGCAGTCGTGCTTCGAGGTCGACGCGGCGCTGCGGCCGGAGGGCAAGGCGGGCGCGCTGGTCCGCACGCTCGACGGGCACGCGTCCTACTACCAGAGATGGGCGCGGACCTGGGAGTTCCAGGCGCTGCTCAAGGCGCGGCCGGTCGCGGGCGACGAGGAGCTGGGGCAGGCGTACCTCGACGTCGTGCGGCCGTACGTGTGGACGGCGGCCGAGCGCGAGAACTTCGTCGAGGACGTGCAGGCGATGCGCCGCCGCGTCGAGGACCACGTGCCGTCGGGGCTCGTCGACCGCGAGCTCAAGCTGGGCCGCGGTGGTCTGCGCGACGTCGAGTTCGCGGTGCAGCTGCTGCAGCTCGTGCACGGCCGGTCCGACGAGGACCTGCGCGTTCAGGCGACGACGGCCGCGTTGGCCGCACTCGGCAGGGGCGGGTACGTCGGGCGCAACGACGCGGCGGACTTCGGGCGTTCGTACCGGTTCCTGCGCACGTTGGAGCACCGGCTGCAGCTGCAGCGTTTACTGCGCACGCACCTCTTCCCGGCAGAGGACGACGTCACGGCGTTGCGCTGGCTCGCGCGCTCCGTCGGCCTGCACGCGGACGGGCGGAAGTCGGAGGGCCAGGTGCTGCTCGCGGAGTTCCGCAAGCACGCCAACCAGGTCCGGCGGCTGCACGAGAAGCTCTTCTACCGGCCGCTGCTGCAGTCCGTCGCGGGGGTGCCGACCGAGGCGTTGCGGCTCACGACCAAGGAGGCCGTGGCGCGCCTTGCGGCGTTGGGCTACACCTCGCCCGACGGCGCGTTGCGGCACATCCAGGCGTTGACGCACGGCGTTTCCCGACGTGCGCGCATCCAGGGCGCTCTGCTGCCGGTGCTGCTGGACCTGTTCGCCGGCACACCCGATCCGGACGGCGGGCTGCTCGCGTACCGGAAGGTGTCCGAGGCGCTCGCGGAAACCCCCTGGTACCTGCGGCTGCTGCGGGACGAGGGTGCTGTCGTCGAACGCCTCGCGGTGCTGCTGGGGACGTCGAAGTTCGTGCCGGAGCTGCTGATGCGCGCGCCGGAGGTGTTGCGGCTGCTCGCCGACACCGACGCGCTGGTCGGCCGTGATCCGCACTCGGTGGGGAACCCGCTGCGCAGCGCGGTCTCCCGCTACGACGACCTGACGCGCGCGGTCGCGGCCGCGCGGTCGTTGCGGCGGCACGAGCTGCTGCGCATCGCGTCCGCGGACCTGTTGGGGTTCATGCCGCTGGAGACGGTGTGCGCCTCGCTCTCCGAGGTGTGGGGAGCGGTGCTGCAGAGCGCACTGGACGCGGCGCTGCGGGCGGCTGGTGAGCCCGTCGCCGCGGTGAGCGTGATCGCCATGGGCCGGCTCGGCGGGCACGAGCTCGGCTACGGGTCGGACGCGGACGTGATGTTCGTGTGCAAGCCGTTCGAGGGCGTGTCCGACGCCGAGGCGGCGAAGTGGGCGAGCGGGATCGTGGAGAACATCCGGCGGTTGCTCGGCGCGCCGTCGCAGGACCCGCCGCTGCAGGTCGACGCGGACCTGCGGCCGGAGGGCAGGCAGGGGCCGCTGGTGCGCACGCTCGACTCGTACCGCGCGTACTACCGGCAGTGGGCGGAGCTCTGGGAGAAGCAGGCGTTGCTGCGGGCGCGGTTCATGGCGGGCGATGCCGAGCTGGCGGCCGAGTTCGAGGCGTTGATCGAGCCGTTGCGCTATCCGGCCGAGGGGCTGGACGCGGCGTCGGTGCGGGAGATCCGGCGGATCAAGGCGCGGGTCGACGCGGAACGGCTGCCGCGCGGTGCCGACCCGAGCACGCACACCAAGCTCGGCCGCGGCGGGCTGGCCGACGTCGAGTGGACCGTGCAGCTGTTGCAGCTGCAGCACGCCGGTGCGGTGCCCGAGTTGCGCACACCGTCCACAATGGCCGCCATGCAGGCCGCCGTCGCCGCCGGCCTGCTGGCGGAGGACGACGCGGCGGCGCTGACGGCCGCGTGGAACCTCGCGACGCACGCGCGCAACGCCGTGACGCTGGTGCGGGGCAAGGCCTCCGATCAGCTGCCGACGTCCGGGCGTGACCTCGTCGCCGTCGCCTCGGTCATGGGGTACCGGCCCAACGGTGATCCAGGGGAGTTCCTGGAGGAATATCGCCGCACGACTCGCCGCGCACGTGCAGTGGCCGAACGAGTCTTCTACGGTGAGGGACTGTGAAAGCGATCGCGTTTACCGAGTTCGGCGACGCCGACGTCATGTCGTTGCAGGAGCTGCCCGATCCGCTGCTGGGACCTGACCAGGTCCTGGTGGAGGTCAGGGCGGCCGGGGTGAACCCGGTGGACTTCAAGATCAGAGCCGGCTACCTGCAGGGCCTGATGCCGCACCACCTGCCGTTGATCCCTGGCTGGGACGTGGCGGGTGTCGTGCGGGCGGTCGGCATCGGTGTCACCGACTGGAAGCCGGGCGACGAGGTGCTCGCCTACGCGCGCAAGGACCACGTCCAGTTCGGCGCCTACGCCGAGCTGATCTCGGTGCCGGACCGGATGATCGCCCGCAAACCGTCCACCGTGGACTTCGTGACGGCCGCGGCGCTGCCGTTGGCAGGGCTGACGGCGTTGCAGTCGCTGAAGGCCGTCGGCACCGGGCCGGGCGACGTCGTGCTGGTGCACGCGGCCGCCGGCGGTGTCGGGCACCTCCAGGTGCAGATCGCGCGGGAGCTGGGTGCCGCGCGAGTCCTCGGCACGGCGTCCCCGCGCAACCACGACTTCGTCCGGTCGCTCGGCGCCGAGCCCGTCGCGTACGGCGACGCGCTGGTCGACGCGGTTTCCGAGCTGGTCGGCGGCGACGGCGAGGTCGACGTGGTGATCGACAACGTCGGCGGCGTCGCGTTCGACCAGTCGTTGCGGCTGGTGCGGGACCGGGCGCGGATGACGTCCATTGTGGACGGTCCGAGGGCGCTGGAGAACGGCGTGATCAACACCTGGGCGCGGCCGAACGCCGAGCAGACGCAGTGGCTGGTCGATCTGGTCGCGGCGGGCAAGCTGCGCGTCGAGGTGCAGCAGACGTTCCCGTTGGCGGAGGCGGTGAGGGCGCACAAGTTGCTCGAAGGCGGGCACGTGCGCGGAAAAGTCGTACTGACCGTCTGAAAACTTCACATTTGTTTTCAGGTTTTGGGGGCACTCCCGACGGGGTGCCCCCAAACCTTTCTGGGCTGCTCAGTCCTCGTCGGAGTCGGGGTCCACCGCAGGAGCGCTGGTGTAGACCTCGACCACCCACTCCTCCTCCAACGACTCGGCGTCGTCGGCGTCGGGAACGAGGCGGTTGTAGACGCGGACACCGAGGTCGAGCACGTCAGCGGCCTGAACCGCTTCGAGCGCCTCGGCAGCCGAGTCGACGATGTGGGTGGTGAGCAGCTGCGGAGCCGTGAATTCGGCGACATCTTGAGACACGCGCGGACCCTAGCGCATTGACGTTTCACCCGTTCGATATGAGACTAGGCGCGCTCAGCGGGGGAGCTGTGTTTTGTCACGGGGGTCGAGCAGAGGAAGTCATGCAGCATCGTCGGGTCACGCGCCGAGGTAAGACCGTGATCGCCATTGCGGGCGTGGCTGCCGGGGTGCTCGCGTCACTCGGTGTGATTCAGTTTGCACTGAGCGGTGACAACTCCGCCGCCCAGCCCAACATCAGGGCCACCACGACCACGTCGAACGCGGCCCAGACCCCTGACGGCGCACTGGAAACGACCGAGCCGTCCGCCGAGGTCAAGGTCGTGACCGGCTCCTTCAAGCAGCAGCGCGGCATGCTCACCGTCGAGGTGACCCGCGTGGAGTCGGCAGGAGGCCGTCTCAAACTCTTCGTGACGGCCACGAACGCCTCCCAGGCCCGCATGACCCTCCCCATCGACGGCATCGCGGTCCTGGACGATCTGAAGCGCACCTACGCGGCCTCCAGCAGCAAGTGGGACGGCCTGGTGACCCAGGGCAGCAAGACCTCGGGCACCGTGATCCTCGACGAGAAGCTCGGCGCGGGTGTGAACTCGGTCACCCTGACGTTCGGCTCGATCTCCGGCCAGTTCGCCCCGACCGGCGCCGCGATCACCGTGCCGGCCATCCCCGTCCCGAAGTGATTCGGCCCGCCGCAGCGGGTACGCCAGGTGCATGACTCAACGCGGTAGCGACCAGCACGGCTTCGCCAAGGACGACCAGCTGAAGAAGGAGCTCGAGAACGAGCTGCGGGCAGGCGGCCCGACGCGGTCCGAGGAGTGGCGAGAGCCGGAACTGCCCACGGCGGACGAAAACGATGAGGACGAGCGAACCTAGGCCGCCTACTGTGGCGGCGTGAAGTTCCTGTTCTTCTGGGGCCACCAGCCCGAACGCGACGGCGGCATCGGCAAGGGCTGCCTGTCGCAGTGGTGGCCGTGCACGTTCGTCGCCGAGGGGCAGGAGTTCTCGTCCGCCGAGCACTACATGATGTGGCGCAAGGCTTTGCTGTTCGGCGACACCGAGATCGCCGCGCGAGTGCTGACCGCCAGGACCCCTGGCGAGGCGAAGGCGTTGGGCCGCCACGTCTCCGGCTTCGACGACGCGGCGTGGACCGCCGCACGGCTGGACATCGTGGTCGCCGGCAACCTGGCGAAGTTCGACCAGAACCCTGCCCTGCGCTCCTACCTGCTGGCCACGGGTTCCCGCGTCCTGGTCGAGGCCAGCCCGCTCGACCGCGTGTGGGGCATCGGTCTGGCCGCCGACGACCCGCGCGCCGCAGACCCCTCCTCGTGGCCAGGCCTCAACCTGCTCGGTGAGGCCCTGATGGAGGTTCGCTCCCGGCTGTCCGCAGCGTGAGGTAGGTGGTCAGTGCCGCCAGCGTGATCCCGCAGGGAATCAGTCCTTTTCGGATGAACGCGGGGATCTCGCTGAGCGGCACCCACTCCACCTTGGCGGCCTCGGCGGGATCGGGCTCGCCGATCTTCGTCGCACCGGTGCCGACGAAGATGTGCGTCGTGTGAGAACTGATGCCGTTCAACGGGTTCACGGTGATCAACGGCTCGACCCGCACCCTGTACCCGGTTTCTTCCTCGGTCTCCCGGACGGCCGCGGCCTCCACCGTCTCGTTCGCTTCGCAGCGCCCCGCCGGGATCTCCCAGCCCCACGTGCCGGTGGTGAACCGGTGACGCCACATCAGCAGCACGTTGTCGTCGTCCACGACCACAACGCCGGTCGACGGGTGCGGCAGCCGGACGACGTGGTGCTCGAACCGTTCACCGTCGGGGATTTCCACGTCGTCGAGGTCGACGCTCATCCACTCCGACTCGTAGATCCGGCGGGTGCCGTGCACCGTCCACTGTGTCACGGGCTAGCTCTATCACGAACCGGATGCCGCCCCGGCACGTGTACACCGGTGTAGGCGTGCCTGACAGGGAGGACTGATGTTCAGCTACTCGGGACCAGCCCTGCTCATCTACCCCGATGGCAGCAGGGCCGAGCTGGACCGGGTGAACCTGATCGAGACGGTGACCGACGGCGTCTGGCAGATGTCCGGTGCGGGAACGTCCGCAGAGGCCCTGAGCGGTGGTGAGGCCCGGATCAAGCTGCCGACCGGAGGGGAGGCCGACGTCCTGGTCTCGAGCGTCCGGGTCGGTGCGGCCGCGGGAGGGGCGTCGACCAGCGTGACCTTTCTCGGCTCCTGAAAGCCGGAAGGCCCGGCGGGAGTGAATCCCGCCGGGCCTTCCGGAAGAGCGCGATCGATCACACGTCGTAGTAGAGCGCGAACTCGTAGGGGTTCGGGCGCAGACGCAGCGGGTCGATCTCCTGCTCACGCTTGAACGAGATCCAGGTGTCGATCACGTCCGGGGTGAACACGCCGCCCTCGAGCAGGAACTCGTGGTCGGCCTCCAGGTTGTCCAGCACGGCGTCGAGGGTCGCGGGGACCTGCTTGACGTCGCGGGCCTCCTCCGGCGGGAGCTCGTAGAGGTCCTTGTCGATCGGGGCCGGCGGCTCGATCTTGTTCTTCACGCCGTCGAGGCCCGCCATGACCATCGCCGAGAAGGCGAGGTACGGGTTGCCCGACGAGTCGGGGCAGCGGAACTCGATGCGCTTGGCCTTCGGGTTGTTGCCCGTGATCGGGATGCGGACGCAGGCCGAGCGGTTGCGCTGGGAGTAGACCAGGCTGACCGGGGCCTCGTAGCCGGGGACCAGGCGGTGGTAGGAGTTCACCGTCGGGTTGGTGAAGGCCAGCAGCGACGGCGCGTGGTGCAGGATGCCGCCGATGTAGTGGCGGGCGGTGTCGGACAGGCCCGCGTAGCCGCTCTCGTCGTGGAACAGCGGCGCGCCGTCCTTCCACAGCGACTGGTGGGTGTGCATGCCCGAGCCGTTGTCGCCGAAGAGGGGCTTCGGCATGAAGGTCACGGTCTTGCCGGCCTGCCACGCCGTGTTCTTGACGATGTACTTGAACAGCATCAGGTCGTCGGCGGCGTGCAGCAGCGTGTTGAAGCGGTAGTTGATCTCCGCCTGGCCCGCGGTGCCGACCTCGTGGTGAGCGCGCTCGACGGAGAAGCCGTTCGACTCGAGGTTCAGGACCATCTTGTCGCGGAGGTCCGCGTAGTGGTCGGTCGGCGTGACGGGGAAGTAGCCGCCCTTGTACTTCACCTTGTAACCGCGGTTGCCGCCCTCTTCCTCGCGGCCGGTGTTCCACCAGCCGGAGATCGAGTCGATCTTGTGGAAGGACGCGTTCGCGGTGGTGTCGAACTGGATCGAGTCGAAGATGTAGAACTCCGCCTCGGCACCGAAGTACGCGGTGTCGGCGATGCCCGAGTCGGTGATGTACTGCTCGGCCTTGCGCGCGATGTTGCGCGGGTCGCGGCTGTACGCCTCACGCGTGAACGGGTCGTGCACGAAGAAGTTGACGATCAGCGTCTTCTCGATGCGGAACGGGTCGAGACGCGCGGTGTACAGGTCGGGCAGCAGCAGCATGTCCGACTCGTGGATGGACTGGAAGCCGCGCACGGAGGAGCCGTCGAAGGCGAGACCCTCTTCGATCGCGTCGGCGTCGAACGCCTTCGCCGGCAGCGTGAAGTGCTGCATCACGCCGGGCAGGTCGCTGAACCGCACGTCGACGAACTTGACGCCCTCGTCGGAGATGAACTTCAGCACCTCGTCGGAATTTTTGAACACCCTCGTCGACTCCTTGACTATGGACAACGGCTGGTCATCGCGAGCGACCGTATGTCGGTGGTGTTGCCCGTCCGTCACTCGGATGTTTCGCCAGTGTTAACGGGGTGGTCCGAGGGGGCAAGACGACCTGCCGGTCCTCACCCGATGTTCACGGGCTTACTCTGGTGGGGTGAGCAGGTGGACCGGTTCGTGGCTGTCGGGACCGCGCTCGGTGCTGGAGCCGGGTGACGAGTCGAACGACGGCGGGCAGCAGCGCTGGCGCGGCGAGCGTCACGGCTTCCCGGAGAAGGGGCCGGGCTCCATCGCCTCGATCGGGCGGCGCACGCTCGCCATCCTCGTCGACTTCCTCCTGTCCGCGGGCGTCGCGGCCGTGTTCACGCGCCCTGACCTGCCGAAGAACTGGAGCCTGCTGGCCTGGTTCGTCATCACCGTGATCGCGGTGGCCTACTTCGGCTTCACACCGGGGCACGCGCTGTTCGGGCTGCGGGTCGCGCGCATCGACGGCAAGACGTTCGTCCACCTGCCCCGCGCGCTGCTGCGGACCATCCTCATCTTCCCGCTGATCCCCGCGCTGGTCTGGGACTCAGACGGTCGGTGCCTGCACGACAAGGCCGCGGGCACCGTCGTCATCAAGGTGCGCTGACCTGCGCCGGAACCTGCCGGGCGGCACGCCGAACTCCCGCTTGAACGCCGTCGCGAACGCGAACTCGGACGTGTAACCGACCTGGCGCGCGACCGCGGCCAGCGTCTCGTCGCCGTCGCGCAGCAGCCGCGCGCCGGTGCTCAGCCGCCACCAGGTCAGGTACGCCATCGGCGACTGTCCCACCAGCGCGGTGAACCGGCGGGCGAATGCCGTCTTCGACATGCCGACGCGGCCTGCCAGCTCGCTCACGGTCCACGGGTGCGCCGGCTCGCGGTGAACGTGACGCAGCGCGGTGGCGACGACCGGATCGCTGAAGGCGGCGCACCACCCCGTGCCCGGACTGCGTTCGGACTCCTCCTCGAGCCACGCGCGCAGCAGGTACACGAGCAGCAGGTCGAGCAACGCGGGCAGGGCGGCTCCCGCACCAGGCCGCGACTCCGCGACGTCCGCTCCGAGCAGGTCGACGGCGGCGCGCAACGCGGGGTGCCTGCCCGGCCGGGCGCGCAGGTGCAGCACCTCGGGCAGGGTGCGCAGGAACGGGTGCGCCTGGCCGCGGTCCAGCCGGTACGCGCCGCACACCAGGTGCGTGTCCGCGTCGGGATCGTCCCCGGTGTGGTCCGTCTCGCGCGCGGGCGGCAGTTCGGCCGCGGTGCGGTCCGGGCGGTCGCTCAGGCCGTGCAGCGCGCCGTGCGGCAGGAAGACCACGTCACCGGCGTCGAGCCGGACCGGTGCGCCGGCCGGTGGGATCAGCCAGCACGAACCCCGCAGGACGACGTGGAAGCCCGCGCCGGGGTACGGGCCGAAGCGGTGGCCCCACGGCCCGCTCCAACGCGAGCGCGTGAACTTGGCGCGACCCACGCGCATGGTGGCGATGACATCGGTGAAGACGTCCACCGCTCCACCCTAGCCGTGGTCTTTTCGCGTATGTCCGAGGCCGTTCTGCGCATGGGAAAGACCGCTCGGCGGTTCGTACGGTTGATCACATGACCGCATACGTAGTGATCGATCTGAACGTGGCCGACGCCGCAGGCTTCCAGGAGTACGTCGACGGAGTGGGGCCGCTCATCGAGAAGACGGGGGCCCGCAACCTCATCATCGACGACAAGCCGCTCGTGCTGGAGGGCGACTGGTCGCCGCGCACGCTCGTGATCCACGAGTTCGAGAACAAGGAAGCCGTGGAGAAGTTCTGGAACTCGCCGGAGTACCAGCCGTTCAAGCAACTGCGCAGGAAGTACTCGACGGTGCAGGTCGTCGTCGGCGAGGCCTGACCGTCAGCGGCGCCGCAGGGTGCGCTGGACGTTGCGCATCTTCGCGCCCTGCGGCATCGGGCCCTTGGGCAGTGCGGCACCGCGGCTCGCCAGCGCGGCGAGGCGGGTGTCGAGCGTGTCGACCTGGGCGGTCGTGATGTTGCGCGGCAGCTTCATCAGCGTCGACTGCAGCTTCTTCAGCGGGACCTGGCCCTCTTCGGTGCCGATGATGAAGTCGTAGATCGGGGTCTCGCCGACGACGCGGGAGATGCGCTTCTTCTCCTGCGCGAGCAGCGGCTTCACCCGGTGCGGCGCGCCCTCGGCGACCAGGACCACGCCGGGGCGGCCGATCACGCGGTGCACGGCGTCGAGCTGCGTGGTGCCCGCGACGGCAGGCGTCACGCGCCAGCGGCCGCGCAGGTTCTCGAGCGCCCACGCGCCGGCGCCGGGCTGGCCGTCCGCCTTGCGGAAGACGTTGCTCTGCACGCGGCGGCCGAAGATGATCACGGCCAGCAGCGCGCCGATCGCGACGCCCAGCGGCACGAACATCCAGACCGCGTTGAAGATCAGGCCCAGGACCACGGCGATCGCGGTGACGCCGAGCAGCGCCGCGAGCATCAGCGGAACGAGCGCCTTGTCCTCGCGGCGTTGCATCTTGAACGCCTCGAAGATCTGTTTGCGCCGTTCGCGTGATGCCGCGCGACGAGCCTTCGCCGCTTCCTTGGCAGCCGCCTTGTCCTGCTTACCAGCCATACCGACAGGATACGTGCCGGGAAAAATCAGACACAGCGGTCTCATCAATGAACGCGGATCGGCCATCTGCGAGACTGCCGGGCATGGACGCGTTGCTGGAGGGTCTTGATCCGGAACAGCGCGCAGCGGTCGAGGCGCCGCGCGGCCCGGTGTGCGTGCTGGCGGGAGCGGGTACCGGTAAGACCCGCACGATCACGCACCGAATCGCCTACCTGTGCCAACGCGGTCACGTCGCCCCGTCGCAGGTCCTCGCCGTGACGTTCACCAAGCGCGCCGCGGGGGAGATGCGCACCCGTCTGCGTTCTCTGGACGTGCACGGCGCACAGGCCGTGACGTTCCACGCCGCCGCGTCGCGCCAGCTGCGCTACTTCTGGCCACGCGTCATCGGCGGCCCGCGCTGGGAGCTCGTCGACCAGAAGATCCGCATCGTCGGCCGCGCAGCCTCCCGGCTGGGCCTGCCGACCGAGGCGGACGCGCTGCGCGACCTCACCGGCGAGATCGAGTGGGCGAAGTCCTCGCTGCTCACGCCCGACGCGTACCCGGCGGCCGCCTCGCGGGCCGCGCGCGACATCCCCGCGCCCGCCGAGCAGATCATGAAGCTCTACGCGCTGTACGAGCAGCTCAAGAACGAGGCGCAGCTGCTCGACTTCGACGACCTGCTGCTGCACACCGCCGCCGCGCTGGAGGACAACGCGGAGGTCGCCCAGGAGTTCCGCGACCGCTACCGCTGTTTCGTCGTCGACGAGTACCAGGACGTGACGCCGCTGCAGCAGCGCGTGCTCGACGCGTGGCTCGGCGACCGCGACGACCTGACGGTGGTCGGCGACGCGAACCAGACCATCTACTCGTTCGCGGGCGCCTCGCCGCAGCCGCTGCTCAACTTCGCGCGGCGGTTCCCCGAGGCCGTCGTCGTGCGGCTGGAGCGCGACTACCGGTCGACGCCCCAGGTCGTGGCGCTGGCCAACGACGTGATCAAGTGGGCCCGCGGACGTCCCGCCGGGTCGCGGCTGAAGCTCATCGGGCAGCGGCCGGACGGGCCCGCGCCCCGGTTCCACGAGTTCGACGACGAGCCCGCCGAGGCCGACTCGGTCGCGCGGCGCATCAAGACGTTGCTCGACGAGGGGGTCGCGGCCTCCGAGATCGCGATCCTCTACCGCGTCAACGCGCAGTCCGAGGTGTACGAGCAGGCGCTCGCCGCGCACGGCATCCCGTACCTGGTGCGCGGTGGCGAGCGGTTCTTCGAGCGGGCCGAGGTGCGCCAGGCGATGATCGCGTTGCGCGGGGCGGGAGACGTCGACGGATCGCTTCCCGAGGTCGTTCGCTCGATTCTCGGCAGAGTCGGGCTCACCGACGAACCGCCGACCGGTGGCTCCGCCCGCGAACGCTGGGAGTCGCTGCTCGCGCTCGTCGAGCTCGCCGAGGAGTTCGTCGCCACGCTGCCCGGCGCCGACCTGCCGCGGTTCTGCGCGGAGCTGGACGTGCGGGCCGAGGCGCAGCACCCGCCGACGGTCGAAGGCGTGACGCTGGCGTCGCTGCACGCGTCGAAGGGGCTCGAGTGGGACGCCGTGTTCCTCGTGGGACTGGTCGAGGGCACGATGCCGATCCAGTACGCCGACGGCGACGAGGCGAAGGTCGAAGAAGAACGCCGCCTTCTGTACGTGGGCGTGACGCGCGCGCGTGAGCACCTCTGGCTGTCGTGGGCGTTGTCGCGCGCGGCCGGTGGCCGCAAGTACCGCCGCCGGTCGCGGTTCCTCTACAGCCTCGTGCCGGAGAACCACCCGGCTGCACGTGTATCTGGCGGCGCGGCGCGGCCACCTCTGATGAAGAAGGAGAAGCCGACCTGCCGGGTGTGCGCGGCGACCCTGGTCGAAGCGCAGGCCGTCAAGCTCGGACGCTGCAAGTCCTGTCCGTCCGATGTGGACGAAGAGTTGCTCGAGTCGCTGCGACAGTGGCGTGCGGCGCGGGCGCGGGAGCTGAAGGTGCCCGCGTACGTCGTCTTCACCGACGCGACGCTGATGGCGATCGCGGAGCAGCGACCCACGGATTCGGCCGGACTCGTGGCGATCTCGGGCATCGGCGCCTCGAAGCTTGATAAGTTCGGCGACGACGTGTTGGGCCTGGTCCGGGGCGGTATCGGGTACTCCGCCACCTGATCGGGACAAGTTTCGTTAAATAGGTTGCACGCCCCAGGTACGGGGTCATAACCTGCTCATGCCGGGTCCGGAGGACCCGTCTGGGGAAGAAGAACTACTACTAGCTCGCAGAGACCTCTGAGGGAGGTGCCGGTTGTGAAGAAGATCTTGAGCATCGAATGCACCCTCGGCCTCCCAGTGTCCGAGCGCCTCTGCATGCCCGCCTCCGCTCAGGCCGTCTGGCAGAAGTCTGCCCTCAAGTCGGCGGCACTGCTGGGTCGTGAGCGCGGCACCGGACTGTTCATCGAGCAGCCGATCGTGCGTCCGACCGTTGATGGCGTCCACAACTACACGAATGCGCTGTCCGCGCATCAAGTGAGAAGGCTCCTGCCGACCCCATAGGGGGTCGAAGGACCACCAGGCTCACGAAGGCCGCGGACTCGCACAGAGTCCGCGGCCTTCGTGTTTTTGCAGTACCCCACACAAGGAGAAAACCCTGATGTTGACCGCGACTGTCCCGCTCACCGGCGAGACACTTCCGGACCTCGCGGACGGGCTCGACCTGCCCTGCCGCACCCACAACCCCGACCTCTGGTTCGCTGACGCGCCGGCCGACCTCGAGAAGGCGAAGTCCTTCTGCGGGACCTGCCCGGTGCTGGCGGAGTGCCTCGCCGGCGCGCTCGCCCGTCACGAGCCGTGGGGTGTCTGGGGTGGAGAGATCTTCGAGCGCGGTGTCGTCATCGCGCGGAAGCGGCCGCGTGGCCGTCCGCGCAAGGACGCGGCAGCTGTTGTCACCGCTGACAAGACGGAGGCGGCGGCATGAGCACCGTGACCAGCAACAGCGCGATCCCCACCTACCTGAACGAGGGCCTGACTCCCATGTCTCTGAACGAAGAACTCGTGCGAATACGAATACAAGAAGCCCAGAGGTTCGCTGAAGAGCAACGCATGGCGAACCGCCTCGCGTCAGCGCAACGTTGGCGCAGGTTGGCGCGATGGGCCGGTCGCAGAGCGGCTCGCTTCGACCTCTGACAGTCTCGAGCTGAGGCCGTCATCCACGAGAAGGTGGATGGCGGCCTCGGCCGTTCCGCCGTAGCGTTTCGGTTGTGCCGCACCACACCCACGACGGAATCGACTGGTCCGCTCGCCTCCACGCGATGAGGCGCTACGGCTCACTGCAGTCCGAGGCGCTGTCCGCGGTCGCGCGCAGACTCGTCGCCCCTCTGCCGGACTCCCCGGTCGTGATGGACGTCGGCTGCGGCGCCGACTCCATGAGCGTGCCGCTGGTCTCGGCCCTGCGCGAACACGGCGGCGGCGTCCTCGTCCTCGTCGACGCCACGCCCGAACTGCTGGACGCGGCCTGCACCGCGGCGCGTGCCGAGGCAGACGGCGCCGTGTCGGTGAAGCCCGTGCTCGCGGACCTCGCGTCCGAAGACCCGTTGTCCTTCGCCGGACCGGTCGAGCTCATCTGGGGCTCGCGGGTGATCCACCACCTCCCCGATCAGTTGCGCGGCGTGCGCCGCCTGGTGTCCGCACTCGCGCCCGGCGGCTGGCTGGCCCTGGCCGAAGGCGGGTTGGAGACCCGCTTCCTGCCGTGGGACCTCGGTGTCGGCGAACCGGGCCTGCAGGACCGCCTCGCCGCGGCCCGTGCGGAGTGGTTCGTGTCGATGCGCGAGAACATGCCCGGCACCGTGCGCCTCCCGGTCGGCTGGAACGTCGCCCTGGCCGACGCGGGCCTGGGCGAGATCAGCGCTTTCAGCTTCGTCGTCGACCACCCGGCGCCCGCCAAGCAGCTGGTCCGCGACTGGGCGGTCGACCGCCTGACCTGGCTCGCCGAGGTCACCTCGCCCCGGCTGCACGCCGCCGACCGCGACGCGTTGCGCCGGCTGCTGAATCCGTCCGATTCGGAGTACGTCGGGGCTCGCGAGGACGTGTTCCTGCTCGAGACCGACACCGTCCACCTGGGACGCCGCCGGTGATCGCGTGCCACAGATGTGGGCGGTCGCGTGCCTCCGTTTCCGACCTGGAGTTCCTGGCCTGGTCTTCTGAGCGGACCGGTGGGACGGTCCGGTGGTTGTGTCACGTGTGCGCCAAGACCCACGTGCGGGACATCGAGGGCAAGTTGCCGGACGAGTACTGGCGCTGACGGCGGCGGTTGCCGGGTTGGCCGGGTTGGCCGGGTGTGCTGGGGCAGGGCTCAGTGGCCTGTGGGTTTGGTCTCGTGGGGTCGTGTTCTCGGTGGGCCGCTCGTGCGTGCCTTGAGTACGGGGTGAGCGCGGCTTGTGGCTGCGATGTGGTGGGGCACGTTCTGGGCGGGCCGCTCGTGCGTGCCTCGTGTGTGGGGGCGTGGCTTGTGGCCGAGTCGGGTTGATGAGGTTGTGCGCGGCTGGTGTTCGGGTCGAGCGCGACTTGGCGGCTTGTGGCCGGGGCGGTCGGCTCGTGTGTGCCTCGCGGTTGGGGTGAGCGCGGTTTGTGGCCGAGGTGTCGTGGGTGTGGTGGGGTTGAGGTCGCGCTTCACCGGCAGCGGGACTGCGTGGGTGTGGCTTGTGGTCGGGCGCCGTGCCTGAGTCGTGGGCTCGCGTGTGCCTCGCGGTTGGGGTGAGCGCGGTTTGTGGCCGAGGTGTCGTGGGTGTGGTGGGGTTGAGGTCGCGCTTCACCGGCAGCGGGACTGCGTGGGTGTGGCTTGTGGCCGGGCGCCGTGCCTGAGTCGTGGGCTCGCGCATACCTCGCGGTCGGGGTGAGCGCGGCTCGTGGCCGGGTAGCGAGGTCGGGCGTCTCGAATCTGGGCGTGGCCTGACCGGTCAGGTCGGCTCGCGCCCCTGCGGCGAATCGTGCAGCGGGTAGAGGTGGCGTAAGGCCTGTCTGACCAGCGCTGTTCCTCGTCGGCAGCCGGCCCGCAGCTCCTCGTGCAGATCCGCCGGCGAGCACAGCCGGGCGCCCACCACGGCGTCGAGGATCTCCACGACGGCGCGCGGGTTCGTCGCTCGGCGCGCCAGGTCCAAGGCCGCGCGGGGTGGGGGCGCCAGCCTCAGGCCGTTGAGTTCCACGACGGTCGGTGGGCGGCCTGTGCGTTCGAAGAGAATCCACGGGTGTGCTTTGCGCGTGTTCATTCCCGTGAGGACGTGAATGTGCCGGGGGAGAGGTAGTGAAGCGCCTTGCCGGGTCAGTGCGTCGGCGCCGGTGATCACCGCGGAAGGGCCCGCGAAGGACAGGACCGCGCGGAGGCGGTCGAGTCTGGTCGGCGGTGAAGGCTTTTGCAGGACCACGCCGGGAAGCACCTGTTGCCAGGGGCCCGCTGGCGTGCAGTGGCGCAGGATCTCGCGTCGGGAGAGGCCGGATTCACGCAGGTCAGCGGTGGTTGCGATGGGGGTCATGCGTTCTATCGTGGCGCAACCGCAGGGCGGTAAATCAGGCTCTGAGCCAACCTGTGGACAACTTCGCCCGGATTCACTCGGACGAGTTAGTCGTCGAATCCCGGCTGCCACCGCGCGACGATTTCGCGTGCGGTCACATGGGCGTCCAATTGGCAGAGGATGCCCGTCGCGCCCAATGTCACGCGGTGAATCAGCAGGTATTGCGGTGGCAGGTTCAGGGAGCGGCCCGTTTGCGAGTCCGGGCTGCGCAGGTCGCCCACGCGTTCTGCCTGCGACTGCAGCCAGCGGCGGGTGAAGTGGAACGACTCGGTGCGCAGCGGTTCCACGAACGGGGCGAGGTAGCCGAGGACGTCGTCGCCGTGCAGGACCATGCCCTCGCGGATGAAGTTCTCGGTGCGCAGGAGTTCGACGAGGTCGTGCGAGCGGCCGTCCAGGGCCAGCCTGGTCATCAGGCCCAGCGTCTTGGGCAGGCCGTCGGGCAGGCGGGCCACGGCGCCGAAGTCGATCACGCGCAGGCGGCCGTCGTCGCCCAGCATGAAGTTGCCGGGGTGCGGGTCGGCGTGCAGCAGGCCCGAGCGCGACGGGGCGGAGAAGTGGAACTCGGCGAGGAGCTGGCCCGCCAGGTCGCGGTCGGAGACCGAGCCCTCGCGGATGATCGTCGAGAGCGGCGTGCCCGTCGTCCACTCGGTCACCATGACCTTGGGCGCGGAGGCGACGACGCGGGGGACCAGCACGTGCGGGTCGTTTTCGAAGGCCTTCGCGAACGTGCGCTGGTTGGCGGCCTCGTCGCGGTAGTCGAGCTCCTCCAGGTACCGGTCGCGCAGCTCCTCCAGCAGGGGGCGCACGTCGGTGCCCGGCATGAGCGCCTGCAGCAGGCGGGAGAACCGGAGCAGCTGCTTCAGGTCGGCGCGCAGGGCCTCGTCGGCGCCGGGGTACTGGACCTTCACCGCCACGTCGCGGCCGTCGTGCCACACCGCGCGGTGCACCTGGCCGATGGACGCCGACGCGGCCGGTTCGTCGTCGAACGACTGGAAGCGCTTCGCCCAGGACGCGCCGAGCTGTTCGGCGAGCACCCGGTGCGTGGTGCGGGCGGGCATCGGCGGGGCCGCGGTCTGCAGCTTGGTCAGGGCCTCGCGGTACGGGGCCGCGAGCTCATCGGGCACCGCCGCCTCGAAGACGCTCAGCGCCTGGCCGAACTTCATCGCGCCGCCCTTGAGCTGGCCCAGCACCGCGAAGACCTGCTCCGCCGTCTTGGCCGTCACCTCGGCGTTGACCTCGTCGGCCGCGCGTCCGGTCAGTCGCTTCCCCCAGCCGCCCACCACCCGGCCGGCCACCCCGAGCGGGAGGCTCGCCAGCTTGGCGGTGCGCTGCACGGCCTTGCGCGGAATCTCGGTCACTCGGCCATGTTATGTGCGGAGCACTGACAGTCAGGGTGCGGATACCAGCTTCGTCTCTCAGCTACACCCGCTACCAAGTCGAGCTCGAGAGTGGCGTTCAGCACGGGTGGCGGGGCCAGGTCGCGGCCGCGGAGGTGGATCAACGACTCCAGGATCTGCACCACGGCCAGCGCCGCCGTGCCCGACGCGAACAGCACGTCGGTGGAGGCCGGTTTGCCGACGAGCTGCGTCGCGATCGTGGGCCACGCCGGATCGTGGTCGGTGCGGTGCAGGTCGGCGCAGTTCAGGCAGCTCGTGCGGCCGGGCAGGACGAGCGGCCCGACGATGCCCACGCCCTCACGGACGCGCACGGCCAGATGCGGCGTGCGGGACGCCATCAGCGAGCTGACGAGTCCCGGATCCGGGACGAGCGTCGCGGCGAGCACCACCAGATCGGCGTTGTGGGCGAGCCGGATGCCGGATTCAGCTAGAAGCGAAGTAATTGAAAGTGCAAGGTGCCCGGCGCCGTGGACGGCGACCGCCGCGCCCTTCGCGGGGGAGCCGGTGTCCAGCAGACCGGCTTCTTCGAGGGAGGCGAGCACCTCGTCCAGCTGGGCCGGGTCCTCGCCGCGTTCTCTGAGTCTTTCACCCAGTTCAGCGACGGTGTGGCGGCCGTCCAGGGTGAGGAGCGCGTCGACCAGGGCCTCGGGCAGCGAGTCGATCACCACCGCGTGCTTCGGGTCGACGCCGACCTGCACGACGCCGGGGCCGCGGCGCACCACGGCGAGTCCTGCACGTACGCGAGGTCTTGTGTCCACATGGGAAAGACTGGCAGGGGGCGAGGCCCCCTGCCAGCGGAAACGTCACACCTTGGCCTTGCCGAGGATCCGCGTCATCTTCGTTCCGCAGACTGGGCAGGTGCCCTTCGCCATGCGCCGGCCGTTGGTCTCCTCGACCTTGCCGTCGAAGTCGCGCTTCTCCCGACACTTGACGCAGTAGCCGTTGTACTTCTCGGCCACAGCCCCTCCCTTGCAGTTGTGAGTGCGGACACACTCGGGGACCTTGGCGCGACGGTACCTGGGCGAGGCGGCGAATCCGCGCATGTCGATCCCGCGCGTGTCCAGCCGCCGTTCGGTGGAACTTCACCCGCCGGGTGCGCGACTGCCGCCGGTTGGGCGCCGAAAATTGTCGGTGGCGCCGTTTACGGTGACTGCATGGCCGAACCGCGGGTGGAGGTGCGGCGGAGCTCCCGGCGCCGTCGCATGGTCAGCGCGTACCGGGAGGGCGACACCGTCGTCGTCCTTCTGCCGGCACGGATGACCAAGGGGGAAGAGAAGCACTGGGTGGCGGAGATGCTGAGCCGCCTCCAGCGCAGCGAGACGCGCAGGAAGTCCCCTGCGCGAACGTCGGACGAGGCCCTGGTGGCGCGGTGCACCGAGTTGTCGGCGCGCTACCTCGACTCGCTCGCCGACCCCGTCAGCGTGCGCTGGGTGCCGCCCATGCGCACGCGCTGGGCGTCGTGCACGCCGAGCGAGGGCACCATCAGGGTGTCCGAGCGGCTGCGCGACGTACCGCCGTGGGTGCTCGACTACGTGCTGGTGCACGAGCTCGCGCACCTGCTGGTGCCCGGCCACGGCAAGGACTTCTGGGAGTGGGTCCACCGCTACCCGAAGACCGAGCGGGCCATGGGGTACCTGGAAGGTCTCTCGGCCGCCGCAGGCTGGGGCATCTCCGAAGACTGACGCCCTACAACGCGAAACGCCTGGCAAGGGTGTGCTTGCCAGGCGTTTCGCATGATCAGGGGGCAGATCAGCCCTCGTCGGGCTGGTCCCCGCCCTTGTTCTCGCGCATCGTGCGCTCCAGCTCGGCGATCGGGTCCTCGAGGGCCTTGCGGGTGTTGGCCAGGCGCTCGGCGAACTCCAGCGGGTCGTCCAGGTCCTCGGCGGTCGGGATGAGCTCGGCGTGGTCCCACACGCTGTCGCGCACCTCGACGCCGTGCTGGTCGCCGACGAGCTTCCACAGCGCCGACGCCGCGCGCAGGCGGCGCGGGCGCAGTTCGAGGCCCACGAGCGTGGCGAACGTCTGCTCGGCAGGGCCACCGGAGGCACGGCGGCGGCGCAGCGTCTCGCGCAGGGCCGGGGCACCGGGCAGGCGGTCGGCCACCGCGGCGTCGACCACCACGTCCACCCAGCCCTCGACCAGGGCCAGCAGCGTCTCCAGCCGGGTCAGCGCCGCCTTCTGCTCCGGGGTGGTCTGCGGTTCGAGCATGCCCGAGCTCATGGCCTCCTCGATGGAGGCCGGGTTCGACGGGTCGATCTGGCCGGCGAGCTGCTCCAGGGCGGACGTGTCGACCTTGATGCCCTTGGCGAACTCCTCGACGGTGTCGAGCAGACGCTGCCGGAGCCACGGCACGTGCGTGAAGAGGCGCTGGTGGGCGGCCTCGCGGGCGGCGAGGAACACCATCACCTCGGACGCGGGGCGCTCCAGGCCCTCGGTGAACTTCTCGATGTTCGCGGGCAGCAGCGCCGCCGTGCCCTCGGGACCGAGCGGCAGGCCGACGTCGGTCGAGGTGAGGACCTCGGCGCCGAGCTGCGCCAGCGCGTTGCCGAGCTGCGAGCCGAACGCCATGCCGCCCATCTGGCCGAGCATCGACAGCAGCGGGCCGGCCGCCTGCTTCGCCTCGGCGGGCATCGCCTCGACCCACGCGCCGGACATGCGCTGCGCGACCGGGTCGCACAGGCGCTGCCAGGTGGGAATGGTCCGCTCCACCCAGTCGCGCGCGGTCCAGGCCTGGGTCGTGCGGGTGCCGGCGGGCAGGGACGTGACGGGGTCGAGCCACATCTCGGCCAGGTGCACGGCGTCGGTGACCGCGCTCGACTGGTCGGCGGCGAACCCGATGGTGGTCGTCGACGAGGACAGCTGCTGGAACGCGATCTGCTTGGCGAGGTCGTAGTTGACCGGCCCGCTCGACGATCCTGCGCTGCTCAGCATCGCGCCCAGCTGGCTCAGCATGTTGCCCAGCTGGCTGAAGTCGAACGGGTTGTCTCCCGGCTTCCCGCTCTTGTCGTCGGGGTCGTGCGGGCTGAACCCGAACGGCACGTCACTCATGCCTCTACCGTACGCGGATCCACATGGTCGTACGCTGTTCAGCCGTGAGTGAAACCGTCACGACCGCACCCCCGCCCGCGCCCCCGCCGAGGGAGCGCGGACTGACCCGCCGGACGTGGACGCTGATCATCAGCTTCCTAGTGGTGGCGGCACTCGGACTGCTCGGCGGTTTCGCCAGAGTCCCGTACGTGGCGCTGGGCCCCGGCCCGACCTACGACGTCCTCGGCAAGGTCAAGGACAGCGACGTGGTGTCGGTGGAAGGCCAGAACACGTTCCCCACCAGCGGAACACTGCGCATGACGACGGTCTCGCTCACCGACGACGTGTCTCTCTTCGGCGCACTCGGCCTGTGGTTGTCGGGTCGCTACGCCCTCGCGCCGCGCGAGGAGTTCTTCAAGCCCGGCGAGTCGGAGGAGGAGGTGCAGCGCAACAACGAGCTCGCGTTCAGCGAGTCGCAGACCTCCGCGGAGGTCGCCGCACTGCACTACCTCGGCTATCCGGGCAAGGTGATCGCGAACCAGGTCACCAAGGGCAGCCCCGCGGAGAACGTCATCCCGCTCGGCGCGCGCATCATCTCGGTCAACGGCAAGCAGGTGCAGAGCTCGGCCGACGTCAGCGCCGCCCTGGAGAACACCAAGCCGGGCGACCGCATCGAGGTGGCCTTCGAGAAGGACGGCACCTCGAAATCGACCCAGATCACCCTCGGCACCCGCGAGGACGGCCGCCCCGCCGGCTTCATCGGTATCTCGCCGGTCGATCGCGCCGACGTGCCGTTCAAGATCAAGATCAGCCTGTCCGACGTCGGTGGCCCGTCCGCCGGTCTGATCTTCGCGCTGGCGATCGTGGACAAGCTGACGCCGGGCGAGCTCAACGGCGGCAAGGCCATCGCGGGCACCGGCGAGATCACCGGCGACGGCACGGTGAAGCCGATCGGCGGCATCGCGTTCAAGATGGTCGCGGCGAAGGAGGCGGGCGCCACGGCGTTCCTCGTGCCGTCGGCCAACTGCACGGACGCGAAGCAGCAGGCTCCCGAGGGTCTCAAGCTGATCAAGGTCGAGAACCTCAAGGACGCGGTGTCGTCGCTGGAGGCGCTGAACAAGGGCGAGTCGACGCCGAGCTGCTGACCAGGCACGACGGTTTTTGTCGGTGCCGTCTGGGAGAATTGAAAGCAGGGGACCCCCTGGAGGGGACCCCTGCTTCGGCTTGTGCCAGCCTGGACCGATGAGGACCAGGCAGGTCAGGGTCGCAGCGTGGCGAGCAGGGCGTCGGTGAGGTTGGGCGCCAGTTCGGGGTGCTCGACGACCTCCTCCGGCACCTCGACCGTTCCGCGCAGCCGCAGCACGCAGGAGACCGAGCCGTCGCGCAGCACCGCCGCGACGAGGCGGGCCTCGCGGCGGGCCGGGTGTTCCGCGGCGAACCTGCGGGCCGCCTCGTCGTCCAGGTCGCCGTGGTGGAGCTCGGTCTCCGCCTCCGGGGGTAGGACGACGATCTCCTGGGCCAGGGCGCAGCCCGTCACGGCCGGGGGCCACTCGATGCCGGCCAGCGCGTCACCCAGGTCGCCTTCCAGTGCGTCCTGCGCGATCGGGGTCAGCGGGGACGATTCGGGGTCGAGCTGGTCGCGCAGCTCCGGCTGCTGGGCGATCAGGTCCGAGGTGGCCACGAGGGCGAAGAGTTGCGGGGGCTGCTCCCAGCCGCCTGCCGCTACGAACTCCTCTACCTCGCGGGCGACCGTCGGGAGGGTGACCGCTGGCGTTTCACTCGCTGACACGCGTGTCATCGTAAGACTGCGGGCTTCACGGGAACCCAGGGCGTCGTCCGTAGAGTTGGACTAAACGTACGTATTGAAATTCCGCGATCCAGGAGCGTGCCTCGTGGCCACACGGCCTCCAGTCGGACTGCCGAAACTGTCCCGACGCAGCCGAATCCTGCTCATCGTCGGTGTCGTGCTCCTGTTCGGTCTCATCACGGGATCGCGGCTGCTCGACACCTACGTGAACTGGCTGTGGTTCGGCGAGGTGAATTTCCGCAACGTCTACAGCACAGTGCTGCTCACCAGGCTGGGGCTGTTCGTGGCCGCAGGGGTCGTGGTCGGCGGCATCGTCGGGCTGAACCTCTGGCTCGCGTACCGGTCGCGGCCGGTGTTCGTGCCGGTGTCCGGGCCCGATGACCCGGTGGCCCGCTACCGCACGGTCGTGATGCGGCGGATGCGGTTGTTCGCGATCGGCATCCCCGTGTTCGTCGGGCTGATCGCGGGCGCGTCGGCGCAGGCGGACTGGCAGCAGATCCAGCTGTTCATGAACGGCCAGCCGTTCGGGGTGACGGATCCGCAGTTCGGGCACGACATCGGCTTCTACGCGTTCCAGCTGCCGTTCTACGAGTGGCTGCTGTCGTGGCTGTTCATCACCACCGCGGTGTCGTTCATCGGCGCGGTGATCGCCCACTACCTCTTCGGCGGGATCCGGCTGGCCGGTCGCGGCGGTCAGCTCTCCGGGCCCGCGCGGCTGCACCTGGCGCTGGTCGCCGGCACGTTCGTGCTGCTGAAGGCCGTCGCGTACTTCTTCGACCGGTACGAGCTGCTGCTGCACGAGAACGAGAAGTTCGTCGGCGCGAGCTACACCGACCTCAACGCGGTGCTGCCGGCCAAGCTGATCCTGCTGTGCATCGCGGTGTTCTGCGCCGTGGCGTTCTTCGCGGGCGCGTTCATGCGCAACGTGCAGCTGCCCGCCATCGCGACCGTGCTGCTGGTGCTGTCGAGCGTGCTCGTCGGTGCCGCGTGGCCCGCGGTGCTGGAGCAGTTCTCGGTCAAGCCGAACGCCATCCAGAAGGAAGCCGAGTCGATCAAGCGGAACATCGCGGCGACACGGCAGTCGTTCGGGCTGACCGAGGACAAGGTCGAGACGAAGCCCTACGAGGGCAAGCAGACCGTCAGCAACGACCAGATCAAGACCAACGACGCGGCGACGCTGGGCAACATCCGCCTGCTCGACCCGGCCGTGCTGTCGAGGACCTTCACGCAGTTCCAGCAGCTGCGCCCGTTCTACGGGTTCCCGAACAAGCTCGACGTCGACCGGTACACAGTGGACGGCAAGATGCGCGACTACATCGTCGCGGCGCGCGAGCTGAAGCTCGACAGCCTTCCGCAGGGCCAGCGCGACTGGATCAACCAGCACCTCATCTACACGCACGGCAACGGTTTCGTCTACGCAGAGGCCAACAAGGTCAACGCCGTGGCCGACCAGACCAACGGCGGTTACCCCGAGTTCAAGACCGGTGAGGTCGCGCCGGACGGCACGATCCGCAACGCCGAGAACGGCATCAAGGTCGACCAGCCGCGCACCTACTACGGTGAGCTCTTCGGCACCAACGACTACTCGATCGTCGGTGGCCGGCCGGCGGGCTCGGCGGCGGAGTACGACACCGACGCCAAGTCCTACACCTACACCGGTGCCGGCGGCGTGCCGATCGGCAGCCTGTTCAACAAGCTCGCGTTCGCGGCCTACTACGGCGAGCGGAACATCCTCTTCAACCAGTCGATCGCGGACGAGTCGAAGATCCTGTTCAAGCGCACGCCGCGGGACCGCGTGCAGGCCGTCGCGCCGTGGCTCACGGTGGACAGCGACCCGTACCCGGCCGTGGTCAACGGCCGGATCACCTGGATCGTCGACGGCTACACCACGCTCGACAACTACCCGTACGCGCAGCGCACGCCGCTGGGTGACGCGACGAACGACTCGCTCACCGCGGACGGCGTGGTCGTCTCGCAGGTCAACAAGCCCGTCAACTACATCCGCAACTCGGTCAAGGCCACTGTGGACGCCTACGACGGCACGGTGAACCTGTACGCGATCGACGAGAAGGACCCGGTCCTCAAGGCGTGGATGGGCGTCTTCCCCGGCACCGTCAAGCCGGGCAGCGACATCTCCGACGAGCTGCGCCAGCACTTCCGCTACCCCGAGGACCTGTTCAAGGTGCAGCGGCAGATCCTGGCGAAGTACCACGTCTCGTCGCCGTCGGACTTCTACTCCGGTGTCGCCTACTGGGCCGCGCCGCAGGACCCGACGATCGACAACGTGACGACGGCCGACGCCCAGCGCGACGCGGCGAGCAAGCGCAGGGACGCCCAGCCGCCGTTCTACGTCCTCGCCGGTGACCCGGGCGACCCGAGCAAGGTCCGCTTCCAGCTGACCAGCCCGCTCGTCCGCGAGAACCGGGAGTTCATGGCGGCCCACGTCTCGGTGGGATCCGATCCGGACAACTACGGGAAGATCAGCGTGCTGCAGCTGACGCAGGACGCCAAGGGCCCGCAGCAGATCCAGACGCAGTTCCTCACCTCCGACAACGTCAGCCGTGAGCTCAACCTGCTGGCCCAGCAGAAGACGACGGTCGTCTACGGCAACCTGCTCACGCTGCCCGTGGGCGGTGCGCTGCTCTACGTCGAACCCGTCTACATCGAGCGAGCGTCCAACAACACGTCGTACCCGCAGCTGTCCAAGGTCCTCGTCTGGTACGGCGACCGGGTCGGGTACGCGTCCACGCTGAACGAGGCGCTGGACCAGGTGCTGAGCGGTGCCGGCGCGGTCGTGCCGCCGCCGAGCAACAACAACGGCAACGGCCAGCCCTCGACGCCGCCGTCGACGACACCGCCGGCCAACGGGGTGCTGAGCCCCGACCTGCAGAAGGCGATCAACGACATCGACGCGGCGCTGGCCGACATCAAGAAGGCCCAGCAGAGCGGCAACTTCACCGAGCTCGGTCAGGCGTACGCGCGCCTGGACGACGCGACGAAGCGGTTCAAGCAGTACAACACCGGGGCGCCGAGTGCGCCGGCGACGGGCCAGTCGTCGGTCGCTCCTTCGCCCACGCCGTCAGGCTGACCACCCGATTTGCATTTAGCGCTCCACCCCGCGTAAGGTTCTATTCATACCGACGCGGGGTGGAGCAGCTCGGTAGCTCGCTGGGCTCATAACCCAGAGGTCGCAGGTTCAAATCCTGTCCCCGCTACAAAGCTGGGGAAGCCTTGTCTGCGGAATGCGCAGACAAGGCTTTTTCGCATTTCACATTGGGGGCGGAGCCCCCAAACCCCACCCCGGGGGCAAGCCCCCGGACCCCCGGCCGCCTTGCCTTCGGCGTCGGCGGCATCATCTGAGGCCGTGGCGTTGCCTGGCAGTGGCGTTGCCTGGCAGTGGCGTGCCTGGCCGCAGCGTTCCTTTGCGGTGGTGTTGAACTGTGAGGACGTCGGCTGGTGGCGTGCTGGAGTGCTGGGGTGCTGACCTGCGCGGACGGTGTTCGGTGGGGGTGGTGAAAAGTGGGTTTCGCGAGGGTGTATAGTTCTACTTACAACAGCAAGACAAGCTCGAAGCGGCGCGGGGTGGAGCAGCTCGGTAGCTCGCTGGGCTCATAACCCAGAGGTCGCAGGTTCAAATCCTGTCCCCGCTACTAGACAGAAGGCCGGAGCCATCAGGCTCCGGCCTTCTGTTTATTCCCGATCAGGGTGAAGAGTGCTGGCGGTGTGTTTCAGGTCATGTTCTCCGCCCAGTACTGGGCGCACAGCATGCTCGAGCAGATCCGGCCCTCGCCGTTGACCGTGCGGTGCTTGCGGATCTGCTTGCCGCACACCATGCACTCGTCCTTGCCCGCCTGCTCCGGGATGCCTCCGGTCATCCACGCCACCGTGTGCGCCGCCACCTTCTTGTGGTCCAGCCACTTGATGTTCATCGTCCCCGACCTCCGTGGTCTCGCGAGCCTGCCTGGCAATGATCATTTTCCCGGTTGCGCAGGCGTGGGAAAGGGGTGCGCGCGGACATCACCAGGTCGTGCGACGAAGTCTCACGTCCGTCCATTCGGGTGGCTCCGGCCGGTGAGAGTCGTACCGCCGATCGAGTGAGACCGGGTGACTTTCGTTTCTGCGAAAGGCTTTTTCCATCCGGGATGGACACGGACGGTCAAGCGGCCAAACGCGTGAGGTGCGGAAACTGCCGCTTACTCAGCGAGACTTTTCGTTGCTCCGCATGGCCCATCAGACTAGCCCGGTGATCAGCCACTGTGGACAGAACGGCTGACCATTGTGGACAGCTTCCCCCAGACGTGGGAACGTTGTCGTTGTGTCAGACCTGAATGCGACCGCAGCCGCCCTGCTCGGGCTGCTGCACGACGGACCCAAGACCGGTGGCCAGTTGGTGGCGGAGGCCGGAGAGCGCTTCGGTGCGTTCTTCAGCGTGACCCGCAGCCAGGTGTACCGCGAGCTGCCCGCGCTGGCCGATCAGGGCCTGCTGCGACTCGGCAAGCAAGGACCGCGGTCCAGCCAGCAGTACGTGCTCACCGCGGCGGGCAAGAAGGCCTTCAAGAACTGGCTGCTGTCCGAGCCCGGCCCCGACCACCTCCGCAGCCCGCTCATCCTGCGGCTGGTGCACGCCGGCTCGCTGACGGCGAAGCAGCGCGAGGCTCTCATCACCCAGGCGCGTGCGTCCTACGGTGCGGAGCAGGAGAGCGCGAAGCTGGCCGCGAAGACCGCGGAGGACCCCTACGCGAAGGCGGTGGCCGAGTTCGGCCTGGCCCACGCGAAGGCCGTTCTCAAGCTGCTCGACGCCATCCCCACGGCTTAAGAGGGCGCCAGCGAAGCACCGGTCGCGAACTGTGACCGGTGCTGGCGTAATCTTTTGCCGTGAACCCGGACGTCGAAGCAGACATCAAGGACCTCTCCGCCACCCTTTCCAGCATCGAGGCGGTGATGGACCTCGATGCCCTGCGCGCCCAGGTCGCGGACTTGGAGGAGCAGGCAGCGCGCCCGGACCTATGGGACGACCAGGAGAAGGCGCAGAAGGTCACCAGCCAGCTCTCCCACAAGCAGGGTGAGCTGCGCCGCGTCACGAACCTCCGCGAGCGCCTCGACGACCTGCCGCTGCTCTACGAGCTCGCCGAAGAGGCGGGCGACGCGGACGCGCTGGCCGACGCCGACACCGAGCGCGCGAGCCTGCGCACCGACATCGAGTCGCTCGAGGTCCGCACGCTGCTGTCCGGCGAGTACGACGAGCGCAACGCGCTGGTCACCATCCGCGCCGAGGCCGGTGGCGTCGACGCCGCGGACTTCGCCGAGATGCTGCTGCGCATGTACTCGCGCTGGGCCGAGCGGCACGGCTACGGCGTCGACGTGTTCGACACCTCCTACGCGGAAGAGGCTGGCATCAAGTCCGCGACGTTCCGCGTCACCGCCCCGTACGCCTACGGCACGCTGAGCGTCGAGCAGGGCACCCACCGCCTGGTGCGCATTTCGCCGTTCGACAACCAGGGCCGCCGCCAGACGTCGTTCGCCGGCGTCGAGGTCGTGCCCGTCGTCGAGCAGTCCGACCACGTCGACATCGACGAGAAGGACCTGCGCGTCGACGTCTACCGCTCGTCCGGCCCCGGCGGCCAGGGCGTCAACACGACCGACTCGGCGGTGCGCATCACGCACATCCCGACCGGCATCGTGGTGTCCTGCCAGAACGAGCGCTCGCAGCTGCAGAACAAGGCCACGGCCATGGCCGTCCTGCAGGCCAAGCTGCTCGAGCGCCGCCGCCAGGAGGAACAGGCGAAGCTGGACGCGCTCAAGGACTCCGGCTCCAGCTGGGGCAACCAGATGCGCTCCTACGTGCTGCACCCGTACCAGATGGTCAAGGACCTGCGGACCGAGCACGAGGTCGGCAACCCGTCGGCGGTGCTGGACGGCGAGATCGACGACTTCCTCGAGGCGGGCATCCGGTGGAGGAAGCAGTCACAGGGCTGAGGGCTTGCTCGACTGGGAGAGATGTGCTCGCGCAACGCGCTCGCCGGCGTCGGCCCTCAGGTGTCTTCTGGGGGCCGAGCCCCCAGACCCCAGCCGGGGGCTTCGCCCCCGGACCCCCGTCCGTGTGGCGCTTCACGCCTGCACGGCCCGAGGTGCCGGCAAGTCTGGCGTGGGCAGAACGCGACGCTGATCTGAGGCGAAGCACGTTCGGGCCCCTCGATGGCCTGAACGTGCTCGTTTCGTCGACCGGTTGTGCTGGTTCGGCCACGCCGCGTGGATGGTCAGAACCGCCTTTCCGGGGTCGGAAGTTAACCGGAACGGGGGCTTTACCCGGCCCATGGGTAGACTCGCGCCTCGTGATTCGCCTCGAACACGTTTCCAAGGTCTACAAGACCTCCACGCGTCCCGCGCTCGACGACGTGTCCGTCGAGGTGGACAAGGGTGAGTTCGTGTTCCTGATCGGGCCCTCGGGGTCCGGTAAGTCGACGTTCTTGCGCCTGCTCCTGCGCGAAGAGGTGCCGACTCGGGGACGCGTCTACGTGTCCAACTTCGACGTCGCCAAGATGTCGCGGCGCAGGGTCCCCCGCCTGCGTCAGTCCATCGGCTGCGTGTTCCAGGACTTCCGCCTGCTGCCGACGAAGACGGTCGCCGAGAACGTGGCCTTCGCGCTGGAGGTCATCGGCAAGCCCCGCAACACCATCGTCAAGGTGGTGCCGGAGGTGCTGCAGCTGGTGGGCCTCGACGGCAAGGAGGACCGGTTCCCGACCGAGCTGTCCGGTGGTGAGCAGCAGCGCGTCGCGATCGCCCGTGCGTTCGTGAACCGCCCGCTGGTGCTGATCGCCGACGAGCCGACCGGAAACCTGGACCCCGACACGAGCCAGGACATCATGTTGCTGCTGGAGCGGATCAACCGCACCGGCACGACGGTCATCATGGCCACTCACGACCACGGCATCGTCGACTCGATGCGCCGCCGTGTGGTGGAGCTGGCGTACGGCAAGGTCGTCCGTGATGACGCGCGCGGCGTTTACGGCGTTGGCCGTTAAGCGCTCCTAATCCCCGAACCCCAAGGAACCCCGCCCCCGATGCGTACCAGCTTCGTGTTCAGCGAGGTCGTCACCGGACTTCGCCGGAACGTCACGATGACGATCGCGATGATCCTCACGACCGCCATCTCGCTCGGGCTGCTCGGCGGTGGCCTGCTCGTCGTCCGCATGGTCGACAAGATGCAGGCCAACTACGCGGGCAAGCTCGAGGTCTCCGTGCTGCTGACCAACGACGTCAGCGCCAACGACAAGGACTGCACGCAACAGCCGTGCGCGGGTCTGCGTTCCCAGCTCGAGCAGACCTCCGGCGTCGAGACAGTGGTGTTCCAGAACCGCGACGAGGGCTTCGAGCGCTTCAAGCGGATCTTCGAGGCGCAGCCGGAGCTGCTCAAGCTCGCGCGGCCGGAAGCGATCCCCGCGACCTTCCGCGTCAAGCTGGAGGACCCGGACCGCACCGACGTCATCAAGCAGGCCTTCGAGGGCAAGCCGGGCGTGAAGGGCGTCGACGACCAGGGCAAGTTCCTCGAGCGGTTCTTCGAGGGCCTCAACGGTCTGCGCGACGTCGCCCTGATCCTCGCGCTCATCCAGGCGTTCGCCGCGTTGCTGCTGATCTCGAACACCATTCAGGTGTCCGCGTTCACCCGTCGCGTCGAGGTCGGCATCATGCGCCTGGTCGGCGCGACCCGGTGGTACACGCAGCTGCCGTTCCTCATCGAGGCGGTCGTCGCGGGCATCATCGGCGCCGTCTCCGCCGTCGCCGGCCTGGTGCTGTTCAAGGCGTTCTTCCTCGACCGGATCACCAGAAACCTGACCGAGTCGGGCATCATCCCGCCGATCGGGTACCTGGACATCCTGATCGTGTCGCCGTGGCTGTTCCTCGTCGCGATCGTCATCTCGGCCACCACCGGCTACGTGACGCTGCGTCTCTACGTGCGGCTTTAACGGTTTTACCGACCACGTAAAGTTGTCGTCATGGTCAAGGAACGCGGGCAGAAGGCCATCGCGTCGAACCGCAAGGCTCGGCACGACTGGACCATTCTGGACACCTATGAGGCGGGCATTCAGCTCGTCGGCACCGAGGTGAAGAGCCTGCGCATGGGACGGGCGTCCCTCGTGGACGCCTTCGCCCAGGTCGACGACGGCGAGATCTGGTTGCACGCGCTGCACATCCCGGAGTACGTCGCGGGGACGTGGACGAACCACGAGGTCCGGCGCAAGCGCAAGCTCTTGCTGCACAAGCACGAGATCGAGCGGCTGATCGGCAAGACCAAGGAGTCCGGTCTGTCGCTCATCCCGCTGCAGATGTACTTCAAGGACGGCTACGTCAAGGTCGAGATCGCCCTGGCGAAGGGCAAGAAGGCCTACGACAAGCGCCAGGACATCGCGAAGCGCGACGCCAACCGCGAGATCGCTCGTGCCCACGGCCGAGCGCTGAAGGGGCGCTACTGAAGGGCCGTTGCTGATGGCGTTGGTGGACATCCACGTTCATTTCATGCCGCAGAACGTCCTGGACAAGGTCTGGGCCTACTTCGACCGCGTCCGCGAGGCAGGCGTCGACTGGTTCATCCAGTACCGCACCGACGAGAACGCCCGGCTCACCGCACTGCGGGAGCTGGGCGTCGTCGCGTTCGCGCCGCTCGTGTACCCGCACAAGCCGGGCATGGCGGAATGGCTGAACGAGTGGGCGGCCGACTTCGCCGCACGTGTCCCGGAAGCCGTGCAGACCGGCACCTTCTACGCCGAGCCCGGCGCCGACGCGTACGTGCGCAATGCGTTGGAGGCCGGTGCGCGGTGCTTCAAGTCGCACGTCCAGGTCGGCGCCTACGACCCGCGTGACGAGCTCCTGGACGGCGTCTGGGGTCAGCTCGCCGAGGCAGGCGTGCCGGTGGTCGTGCACGGCGGCGACGGGCCGATTCCGGGGGAGCACACCGGGCTCGGCGTCTTCGAAGGGGTGTTGAAGCGGCATCCGTCGTTGACCGCGGTGATCGCCCACGCCGGAATGCCCGACTATTCGGGCGCGCTGGATCTGGTTGAGCGCTATCGGAACGTGCACGTCGACACAACGATGGTCGGTGTTCCGTTCAGCGAGCAGATGGCGCCGCTGCCTGCCGAATGGCGGTCACGGGTCGCCGGGCTCGCGGACCGGGTCGTGCTCGGCACCGACTTCCCGAACATCCCGTACCCCTACGAGGTGCAGCTCGACGCGATCCGCTCGTGGGGCCTGGACGCCGCCGCCGAGCAGGCGGTCCTGCACGACAACGGCGCCCGGCTGCTTCAGCTGTCCAGGTAGGCGAGCACGGCGCGCACCCTGCGGTGCTCCGAGTTCGACGGTTCCAGGCCGAGCTTCGCGAAGATGTTGCCGACGTGCTTCTCCACGGCGCCGTCGGACACGACGAGCGTGGCGGCGATGGCGGTGTTGGACAGTCCCTGCGCCATCAGCCCGAGCACCTCGCGTTCGCGGGGCGTCAGCGAGTCGACGGGGCTCTTCTTGCTGCGCACCATGAGCTGTGTGATCACCTCGTGGTCGATGCTCGTGCCGCCGTCGGCGACCCTGCGCACCGCGTCGACGAACTCCTTGACGTCCGCCACCCGCTCCTTGAGCAGGTAGCCGACCCCGCTGGCACCGCCCGCGAGCAGCTCCACGGCGTAGCGCTCCTCGACGTACTGCGACAGCACCAGCACCGGCAGCCCTGGGTAGCGGCGGCGGCACTCGATGGCGGCCCGCAGGCCCTCGTCGGTGAACGTCGGGGGCATCCGCACGTCCACCACGCACAGGTCCGGCCTGTGCTCGGTCACGGCGTCCAGCAGCCCGTCGCCGTTCTCCACCGCCGCAACGGTTTCGATGCCCTCGTCGGCGAGCAACCGCTGCACGCCCTCCCTCAGCAGCACCGAGTCCTCGGCGATCACCACGCGCACGGCAACTCCGCTCGAATCACGGTCGGCCCGCCGGGCGGGCTGACGACGACAACCACACCGTCGATCGTGGCAGCCCGGTCGGCCAGCCCGGCGAGCCCGCCGCCCGGCTTCAGCTCGGCGCCGCCCTGACCGTTGTCGGTGACCTCGACCAGCACCCCCGTCTCGACCCGGTTGACCTTCACGGTCGCCCTGGTGGCGTTGGAGTGCTTGGTGATGTTCGTGAGCGCCTCGCCGACGGTGAAGTACGCGGCGCTCTCCACCGCTGTCGGTGGCCGCGGCTCGACGCTCACCTGCAGCTCGACTTCGATCGGGACGCGCGCGGCCAGCGCGGACAGCGCCGCGTCGAGGCCGCGGTCGCCGAGCACGGACGGGTAGATGCCCCTGGCCAGGTCGCGCAGTTCCTTGATGGCGAGCTTCGCGTCGGCGTGCGCCTCGGCGATGAGCGCGGCGGCACCTTCCGGGTCCGTGTCCAATTTGGACTTGGCCCGGCCCAGCCCCATGGCCACCGCGACAAGTCGTTGCTGCGCGCCGTCGTGCAGGTCGCGTTCGATGCGCCGGCGCTCCGCCTCGGCCGCCTCGACGCCGCGGGCCCGGCTCGACTGCAGCCGCTCCGCCTCGATCGCCAGCTCGTCGGCCCGCGTCGGCCCGAGCATGGCGCGGGCGAACCTGCCGTGCATCGCGCCCAGCCACTTCGTGCCCATGACCGCGAACGGGATCAGCGCCAGCCCGATCACCGCAACCGGCAGCGCCGAGTAGAACGAGTCGATCGTCCAGACCTCGCCCACGACGACCGCGAACGGCGCCTCGCCGATCCAGAACGGCACACCTGCGAACGCGGCCACGACCGCCCACATGGTGATGAACGAGGCGAAC
This sequence comes from Lentzea flava, assembly GCF_014648475.1. Classification (GTDB taxonomy): domain Bacteria; phylum Actinomycetota; class Actinomycetes; order Mycobacteriales; family Pseudonocardiaceae; genus Lentzea; species Lentzea flava. The sequence continues at coordinate 38,235 of NZ_BMRE01000020.1, forward strand.
TCCAACGCACCCAGCGGCACGAGCAGCGCCAGGTAACCGAGGTCACGCCACGTGGCGGGGTCGGTGAACTGGTGCTTCCACTTCTGCAGCGGCGAGCCGTCGATCTTCGGGCGGTACGGCTTGGGGATGTCCGTGCGCAACGCCACGCGCACCCACGCCCGCTCCAGCGACGCGCCAGCGCGCCCGGCGTTCATCGCGAGCCACATGATCGGGAAGCCGATCCAGAGGAGTGAGGTCGCGAGCCCGACCGCGGTGAGCACGAAGGTGAGGGTGAACCAGAAGATGCCGGTCACCAGGTGGGTCAGCAGGTAGAACCCGGCTGCGAGCGCGTTCGGTTTCCTCATGCCGTCCATCGTGCAGTTCCCGCTGGTCAGGGACCATCTGGCTAGCTATGCGGTCCGGGGTGGGGACAGCCCTACCTGCCTCGGGAAGAACTCGGTGGCCGCCATCGTTATGCTATGCGTACCACTACAAGGGGGTGAACGGTTTCGACTGTGGACGTTGATTCAGGGGAAGCGTGCCGGTGCAGGCGAGAGACCACCGCAAGCGTCATCGCAAACCAATAAGCGCCGAGTCCAACGACCAGCGCGCGTTCGCTCTCGCCGCCTGAGGCGAGTAGCAACGCTGTCGGCCTAGGAGTGCCTTCGGCCTAGAGTCCGGCATCAGCTAGAGGGCTTACCAGCAGTCCCGGTCGCGGGGGCTGTTCGGGAAACTCACAGCGACTGGGCCCGTCACACCAGCTTGTTCGCGTGACTGGTGGGGCCGAGCAGAGACACAGCGGACTGCGCACGGAGAAGCCCTGATGAGGCGCCATAGGACCCGGGTTCGATTCCCGGCACCTCCACTCGGCCGAAGTATGCTCAGTGGCCCCCCTTTCGGGGGCCACTTTCGCCGGCTCGTTCCGGGTGTTTATCTGGGGGCGACCCCCAGACCCCCGAGCCGTTCGGGCGCTGTGCGCCCTCACGATCATCGCGTAAGCCAATCCCGTCGGATCCCCCTGGGCGTTTGGGCCGGGGGGATTTCGCTGTGTGGGGGCTGGCCGTGGGGATTCTCTGGGGGTTTGGGCTGGGGCTTTTGGTTTTCGTGGCGCGCTGCACCTTTGCCGGTCTAGCTGGGCGTTGCGGCGAATGGGCTAGTGCGCGGGGGTGGGGGCGGGGTTGGCACACTCTGCCGGCCTGCTGGTTTCGGTGGTCAGCGGTGGTCGGTTTCGTCGTGGAGAGAGCGGTATGGTCCGGCGCTTGGCCCAGGTTCCCGTGCTGGTTCGGGTTTTGTGTCCCGTGGTGGCGGCGGTGGTTGTCGCGGTGCTGGTCGTGGCGGCCGGTCGGGAGGCTCCGCAGGCCGCTCCTGTCGGTGCTTCGGAGGTGCTGGGGGCCGTGTCCACCTCGACGACGACGGTCAGTTCGGCTGCGGAGTCGGTGTCCAGTGCTGTGCCGACCACCACGTCGGTCAGCAGTGCGGCCAAGTCCGCTTCGAGTTCTTCGGTGCCGCGGCCTGCGGCTGTGACCGCGCCCGCGAAGACGGAGGCTCGGGTTGAGGCGCCGTGGTTCGCCGGCCGGGTGGGCGGCGCGACGCAGGTGATCTCGGTGGTCGGGGCGGGCGGTTCGAGCGCGACGTTGTCGACGTGGCAGAAGTCGGGGAATGACTGGGCACAGGTGATCGGCGGGGTTGCGGCCAAGGTCGGGTCGCCCGGGATCTCCGGGTCGTACGGGGAGTCGTCGTCGGCGACGCCGGCCGGGGTGTTCGGGATCACCGGTGCGTTCGGCCGGCAGGCCGATCCCGGGGCTGGGGTGTCGTACTTCCAGCTCGACAGCTCGGACTGGTGGGTCAGTGACGTCAACAGTCCTGACTACAACACGCATCAGCGGTGTGCTCGGGGGACGTGTCCGTTCAACGAGAGCACGTCGGAGAACTTGATCGAGCACGGCGCTGTGTACGACTACGCGCTGGTGATGGGGGTCAACTCGCAGCGTGTTCCCGGGGCGGGCAGTGCGTTCTTCGTGCACGTCACGAACGGGGCGCCCACTGCGGGCTGTGTGGCGGTTCCGGCCGGCACGCTCGTGTCGATCATGCGGTGGGTTCGGCCGGGCACGGTGATCGCGCTGTCGCCGCGCTGAGCAACCCGTGCGAGGCTGAGTCGTGAGCGCCGGCCGGGAGATCGTCTTCGTTCTGTTCGACGGGATGAAGATGCTGGACGTCACGGGGCCCGCCGAGGTGTTCTCGGAGGCCAACCTGGTCGGGGGCGACTACTCGATCCGTTACGTCGCGGCGTCCGGCGAGCCGGTCATGACCTCGGTGGGGATCAGGCTTCCGGTCGACGGCACTCCTGACGACGTCGTCGCCGCGGACACGGTGATCGTTTCCGGTGGGGACGTGCTCGTGCAGCGCGTGGTGCCGGCCGACCTCGTTGCCGCGATTCGCGTTCTCCGAGGTCGTACGCGGCGGTTGGTGTCGATCTGCACCGGATCGTTCGCGCTGGCCGCGGCCGGGGTGTTGAGCGGGCGGAGGGCCACCACGCACTGGCGTGTCGCGGACAGGCTGGCTCGGGGTCATCCGGACGTGCTCGTGGAGCCTGACGCGCTGTTCGTCGAGGACGGCGGTGTCTTCACCTCTGCCGGGGTGTCGGCCGGGATGGACCTGGCGCTGGCGCTGGTCGAGCAGGATCACGGGGCTGACCTGGCGCGCACGGTGGCGCGGCGGCTGGTGATGTTCATGCAGCGGCCCGGTGGGCAGTCGCAGTTCTCCGCGCCGTTGGAGGTACGGAGGCCTCGCACACCGGCTTTGCGCGAGGTGGTGGACCTGGTGTCGGCGCAGCCCGCGTTGGACCACAGTGCGCGGACGCTGGCCGCGCGGGTGGGGGTCAGTTCGCGGCATCTCGCCCGGTTGTTCGTCAGCGAGCTGGGCGTGACGCCGGCGCGGTTCGTGGAGCAGGTCCGGCTGGATCACGCCAAGGCGCTGCTGGACGCCGGGTTCGGGGTGGCGCAGGCGGCACGGGAGGCCGGGTTCGGCAGCTCCGAGACGATGCGGCGGGTCTTCGTGGCCCGGTTCGGGGCGTCGCCGAGCGAGTACCGGGCTCGGTTCGGCAGCACGGGGTGATGTCCACATCTGTGGGCTGGTGGTCCTGTTTGACAGTGGGCGCGTGCGGTCTGGCGGCCAACCATGGAGCCATGGCTGAAGTCATCGCTGGTGTGCAGATTCCCGACACGGAGCTGGTGCGGGCGGCGACGTCGCTCGTGCGCAAGGTCGCCGACGACACGCTGTTCCACCACTCGCGGCGGGTGTTCCTGTGGGGGTCGTTGAAGGCTGCGGCGCGCGGGCTGGAGGTCGATCCGGAACTGGCCTACGTGGGCGGCCTCTTCCACGACCTCGGGCTGACGCGGTTCTACGCGTCGAAGGACCTGAGGTTCGAGATCGACGGGGCGGAGGCCGCGCGGACGTTCCTGCTCGAGCACGGCCGGTCGGAGGAGGAAGCGCGCACGGTGTGGCTGGCGATCGCGCTGCACACGACGCCGGAGGTGCCGATGCACCTGGCACCCGAGGTGGCCGCGGTGGCGCTGGGCGTGAAGACCGACGTGCTGGGCATCGGCCTGGACGAGCTCACCGAGCAGCAGCGGGCGGAGGTGGTGGCCGCACATCCCCGGCCGGACTTCAAGAACCGCATCCTGAGGGCGTTCTACGACGGCATGGCCCATCGGCCGAACACCACCTACGGGACGATGAACGACGACGTCCTCGCGCACTTCGACCCGACCTTCAGGCGGACGGACTTCGTGGAGCTGATCAAGGGCAGCGCCTGGCCGGAATGACGCCGGACACCGAGTCCAGGAAGTCGGCGGCGTCGAACATCGCACCCGCGGAGGCGACGCCGTTGACCTTGAAACGGCCGGTGAGCAGGCGTTCTACCGCTTCTACGGCCAGAGGCGCGCTCACGGCGTAGATGTCGCGGCCGACGGCGGTCATCCGGCGTTCCTCAGTGCCTCGGCGCACGCGCACGTCCACCTCGAACGTCTCTGGCTCCTGCCGTTCTGCGGCTTCGTGGAGGCCTTGGGCCGCGGTGGTTGTCATGTAGGAGGTCACCGACGGGATCTCCAGGTGGCTGGGAACCGTGACGATGTCCGCCATCGAGAACTCGCCGATGACCTGGCGCGGGCCGCTGGGGAACTCCCACTCCAGCGTCGGCGGGGTGTCGTCGTGGTACTGCAACGAGCCGTCGCGGAAGCGGACGCGGTGGCCTGCCCGGCGTTCGCGGGAGACGGCGCCGGCGGTGAGCGTGCCCGCGGTGGGCTGCCAGCCGGACAGGCCGTAGGCGATGTGGGCGGAGTCGGCGGTGGTCCAGCCGGCCATCGCGGCGGTGACCAGCAGGTCGGCCAGGCCGCCGAAGAACGCCATCGCGGGCACGACGGGGATCGTGGCGCCTCGGGCGAACGTGTCGGCGTTGGCTTCGATTTCGGCCGCCACGTCCACGTACGGGATGCCCGCGCGTTCGGCCGCGGAGATCAGCGGGAGGGCGGTGATGGCGAACGGGCCTGCGGTGTTGATCACGGCGGAGGCACCGGTCAGGGCTCGGTCCAGGGCGGCAGGGCTGTCGGGCGTTGCCTGGGCGCGGCCGAACGGGAGGGGTTCGAAGCCGCGCTTCGCCAGTTCCGCCACGACGAAGCGGCCTGTGGTTCCCGAAGCGCCGTACACCGCGATCTTGTGTCCCATGTGGACCATCAAAGCTGCGGAGCGGGAAACGAACTAGTGTCTGGAACGACATGATGCGTACAGTTTCGGACATGCTCGCGTTCGCCGTGACCGACGGGATGCTGCACTTCGAGCTGACCGCGACCTACGAGATCTTCACCGCACCGCAGCTCGACTACGAGGTCAAGATCTGCGGCGACCGGCCGGTGCGCGTCGGCAGGTTCACGCTGGAGCCGGACCTGGCCCTGCACCAGCTCGAACGGGCGGGGACCGTGATCGTGCCCGCTGTCGCGGACGTGGATGAGCCGATCGACGAGGCCTTGGTCGAGGCACTGCGCAATGCCCACGACAAGGGTGCGCGGATCGTGTCGCTCTGCACGGGCGCATTCGTGCTCGCGGAGGCCGGGCTGCTCGACGGGCTCAGGGCCACCACGCACTGGGCGCACACGGACGTGCTCGCTCAGCGGTATCCGCGGGTCGAGGTCGACCCGGACGTGCTCTACGTCGACAACGGGCAGGTGCTGACCAGTGCGGGCAAGGCAGCGGCGATCGATCTGAGCCTGCACCTGATTCGGAGCGATCACGGGACGGCGACGGCCAACACGGCGGCGCGCCGGCTCGTCGTGCCGCCGCATCGGGATGGTGGGCAGGCGCAGTTCGTGCTCGCGCCCGTGCCGTCGGAGGACGGGCATCCGCTGACCGAGCTGTTCGGCTGGGCGAGTGCGCGGCTTGATCAGGCGCTGACGGTGGAGGACCTGGCGCGCCAGGCGAACATGAGCTCGCGGCACCTCGCCCGGCTCTTCAAGGCCGTGACGGGCACCACGCCGTTGCAGTGGCTGCACACGCAGCGGATCCGGCGCGCGCAGGAGTTGCTGGAGATGACCGACGACAGCGTGGACCAGATCGCCGAGGCTTCCGGCATGGGGACGGCCACGACGTTGCGGAGGCACTTCCACCGAACGGTCGGTGTGCCACCGGACACATACCGCCGCACGTTCCGGCCGATCGGTGGCAGGTAGGTCAGCCGGCTGACGTTATGTTGGCCTGATGAGCAACGAACAGCGCGTCGGGGCGCGGGTGTTGCGGCGCAAGCCGATCGACCAGCTGACCCACCCTGGCAGCGACCTCAAGCGCAGCCTCGGTGTCGGCCACCTCACGATGATCAGCATTGGCGCCACGCTCGGCACCGGCATCTTCGTCGTGCTGGGGCAGGCGGTGCCGCTGGCCGGTCCCGCGATCGTGGTGTCGTTCGTGCTCGCCGGCATCACAGCGTTGTTCTCCGCGCTGTCGTACGCCGAACTCGCGGGCCTCATCCCGGCGTCGGGCTCCTCGTACTCCTACACCTACGCCACGCTCGGCGAGATCGTCGCGTGGGTTTGCGGCTGGTGTCTTGTGCTGGAGTACGGGGTGTCGGTCGCCGCCGTCGCGGTCGGGTGGGGGCAGTACGTCAACGAGCTGCTGCATCTCGTGACAGGGCTGAGGATTCCGGACGCGCTGAGCCAGCCGCCAGGTGCGGGCGGGATCGTCAACATCCCCGCCGTGCTGGTCGTGGTCATCTCGATGCTCGTGCTGCTGGGCGGTGCCAAGGGCAGTGCGCGCACGAACACGATCCTGGTGTGGGTGAAGGTCGGCGCGTTGCTGATGTTCTGCGTGGTGGCGTTCACCGCGTTCAAGGCGGGCAACCTGCAGCCGTTGTTCCCGCTGGGGCTCGCGGGGATGAGTGCCGGCGCGGCGACGTTGTTCTTCTCCTACATCGGGTTCGACGCCGCGTCGACCGCCGGTGAGGAGGCGAAGAACCCGCAGCGCGACCTGCCGCGCGCGATCATCCTGTCGCTGGTCGTGATCACGGCGCTGTACTGCGCGGTCGCGCTGGCCGCTGTGGGTGCGATGCCGTGGCAGTCGTTCGAGGGCACCGAGGCCGCGTTGAGCCGGGTGCTGACGGACAACGTCAGCGGTGCGATCTGGCCGATCCTGCTGTCGATCGGTGCTGTCGTCGCGACGACCAGCGTTGTGCTGACCGTCCTCTACGGACAGACGCGGATCCTGTACGCCATGTCCCGCGACGGGTTGGTGCCGTCGATCTTCGCGAAGCTGAGCCCGCGCACCGGCGTGCCGTTCGCGAACACGGTCGTCGTCGGCCTGTTCATCGCTGTGCTCGCCGCGTTGGTGCCGCTGGGTTCCCTGGCCGACGCGACCAGCATCGGCACGCTCTTCGCGTTCGCGCTGGTCAACGTCGCGGTGATCATCCTGCGGCGCACCGAACCCGACCGGCAGCGCAGCTTCCGGGTGCCGTTCTCGCCGGTCACGCCGTTGCTGGGGCTGGCGTTCTGCGTCTACATGATGTTCAGCCTCGGACTCGACACGTGGATCGCGTTCCTCGCGTGGATGGTCCTCGGGTTCGTCATCTACTTCGGGTACAGCGTGAGGAAGGCTCGCCTTGCGGTTCCAAGTGATCTCTGACGTCCCCGGCATCGCCCGCGTCGCCGCGTACTACGCCGAGGTCTGGCAGACGACCGAGGACGTGCTGTCGACGGAGACGTTGCACTGCATCCGGCACGCGGGCGGCGCGACCATCGGGGCGTTCGACGGTGACGAGCTGGTCGGGGCGACGACCGGGCTGTTCTGCCCGGACGGGTCGGTGTACTCGATGATCGCGGCCGCGCGGCCCGGCGTCGGGCACCCGTTGAAGCTCGCGCAGAAGGACTGGGCCGTGGGGCTCGGTGCGAAGTCGATGCGCTGGACCTACGACCCGCTGGTGTCGCGCAACGCCCGGTTCAACCTGGTCAAGCTCGGCGCGGTCGTCACCGAGTACACAGTGGACTTCTACGGCCCGATGCGTGACGGCGTGAACGACGGTGACGAGAGTGATCGCCTCACGGTGCAGTGGGATCTCACCAGCGAGCGCGAGACCCACGAGTCGGTGCCACAGGGCGACGTCACACTGACCGCGCCGGACGGGGAACCGCTGGCGCGCACGGACGGCGAGCGGATCTGGTGCCGGGTGCCGCGCGACATCGTGCAGGTGCGCAAGGAGTCCGCCGCGCTGGCCAGGCGGTGGCGGGAGGCGGTGCGCGGGGTGTTCGTCGAGGCTTTCGAGCAGGGGTACGTGGCGACGTCGATGTCCCGTGAGGGCTGGTACGAACTGGAGCGCCGGTGAAGATCGAACGCGTTGAGCTGCTGCACGTCGCGATTCCGCTGGTGTCAGCGTTCCGCACGTCGTTCGGGACGATGACGACCAAGGACACGTTCCTGCTGCGAGTCGTCACGGACGCCGCGGAGGGCTGGGCGGAGTTCGCGGCCGACCCGGAACCGCTGTACTGCTCGGAGTTCGTCGGTGCCGCGGAACTGGTGCTGGCCCAGCACCTCGTGCCCCGCGTGACGCCTGAGGTCACGGCCGCGGAAGTCCAGCCGAGGACACACGCGATCAAGGGGCACAAGCTCGCCAAGGCCGCGCTGGAGACCGCGATCCTGGACGCCGAGCTGCGGTCGTACGGGATGCCGATCGGGACGTTCCTGGGCGCCACGACCGATCGTGTGCCCGCCGGTGTCTCGGTCGGGATCAAGAACTCGATCCCCGAGCTGATCGGCGACGTCGAGGGCTACCTCGCCGAGGGGTACGCCCGGATCAAGCTCAAGATCGAGCCGGGCTGGGACGTCGAACCGGTGCGGGCCGTGCGCGAACGGTTCGGCGACGTCCTGCTGCAGGTCGACGCGAACACCGCGTACACGCTGGCCGACGCCGACCACCTGCGCAGGCTCGACGAGTTCGGCCTGCTGCTGATGGAACAGCCGCTGGAAGAGGACGACATCCGCGGGCACGCTCTGCTGGCGCAACGGATCCGCACGCCGATCTGCCTCGACGAGTCGATCACGTCGGCCAGGGACGCGGCGACCGCGATCGCGCTGGACGCGTGCCGGGTGATCAACATCAAGCCCGCGCGGGTCGGCGGTTACCTGGAGGCGAGGAGGATCCACGACGTCGCCGTGGCGCACGGGATCCCGGTGTGGTGCGGCGGAATGCTGGAGACCGGCATCGGGCGCGGGCCGAACCTCGCGCTGGCCGCGTTGCCCGGCTTCGTGCTGCCCGGCGACGTGTCGGCGTCACGGCGGTACTTCGCGGAGGACCTCACCGAGCCGTTCGAGCTGCGGGACGGCTTCATGCACGTGCCGACCGGCCCCGGCATCGGCGTCGAGCCGATCCCCGAGACGCTGCGGCGCTTCACCACCGCGACGAAGGTGCTCTACGCCAGGGACTGAAGCTCGCGGGCGAGATTGAGCCGCGCGGCGGTGTCCCACAGCTGCCGCGCGGGCTCGGTCACGAACAGGGTGTCGCGGTCGAGCAGGGTTTTCAGCACGCGGGCACGGCCGGCGCGCCACGTAGCGTCGTCGTACTGCGAGTACTCCTGGCGCACGGCCAGGCTGTAGCGGTCGTAGTGCGCCGGTTCCGAACCGAGGATCGCGAGGTCGGCGTCGAGCAGCACGTGCGCGAGCGGGTCGTCGGACGAGTGCGTGATCGTGGCCAGCACCAGCGATTCCACGCGGGCGATGTGCTCCTCTTCCAGCCCTGCCAGGCGTTCCCGCGCCCAGGCCGCCGACGCGCGCTCGTCGTCGCCGGGTTTGCCGTCGTAGATCACGTCGTGCGCGCAGGCGGCCAGCGCGAGGATCGCCCGTTCCTCCACCGAGAACGCGAACGCGTCGGCCAGCGCCGACGAGTCGCGGACGACGGACACCACGTGGAAGGTGTTGTGGTACGCCCGATGCGGCTCGGCGTAGCGTTCGACCAGATCACCCGCGTCCGGCGTGCCGCCGAGCGCGCGGACCGCGTCGTCCCAGATGCGTTTCACCGCGCCAGTTCCTCCTCGACGACGTCCGCGGCGGCCGCGCTGCCGCCCGCTCGCTGAATCATCCGCTGCATGTCCTTGACCCGCGCGGCAATCGCGGAATCCGACGCCAGCTGGCTCACCAGCGAGCGCACGCCGTCCTCGGTCACGGTGTCGAGCAGCACGCCGAGCCCGAGCTCCTCGACCTGCTGGCCGTTGATCCGCTGGTCGGCCATGTGCGGCACGACGATCATCGGAACGCCGTGGTGCAGCGCCTCCATCACCCCGCTCATGCCACCGCGCGTGATGAACACGCTCGCGTGCTCCAGGACGGCGAGCTGCGGGACGTCGTCGTGCACCTCGACGTTCGGCGCGGGGTGGCGAACGCTGCCCTTCGCGACGAGGTGCCACGGCATTCCGCGCGCCGCGTCCGCGCACGTCTGCACGCCTGTCGTCGCGAGCACCACGGGTTTGTCACCGGGCGGAGTCCACGTGCCCTGGAACCTCCGCTCGGTCAGGCACGGGCCGGTGAAGGCGAACCGCTGGTCGAACGTGTCGCCTTCCGGCTGGAACTCCCTGGGGAAGAAGGCGATCCGGCGGCGTGCGCTCGCGACGAACTCCGGCAGCGAGCAGCCGACGAAAGCCTGGACCCTGGTGAAGAACCGGATCGCAGCGGTGCCGAACGTCCGCGCCGGCACGACGGCGGTGCCGAGCGACCAGCGCGAGTTGCTGGTCAGGAAGCTCTCCAGCAGCAGGTTCGGCACGCCCTGCCCGCGGGCGATCACACCGCCCGCCCAGGCCGCGATGTCCCACAGCACGATGTCGGGAGGGTCCGCACGGAACACCGGTTCCAGCTGGGGCAGCACCGCCTCGGCCTCGGTGAGCGCGAGCTGGGCCGCGTCGTAGAGCGATGCGGGCAGCTGACCCGGCAGCGTGGTGGTGCAGGGAATCGCGGTGGCGCCGCACTCGGTCACGGCCGCGGTGAACGCCGCCGGGACCGGGCAGCTCACCCGGTGGCCGCGGCGCACGAGCTCCGCGATCAGCCCGAGCGCCGGCAGGACGTGGCCGCGCTCGGGCATGAGGAAGATCGCGATGTGCGCCATAGCTGAGATTAACGTTGTTCGTTTCCTAATGGTTCAGATCGGTCGCGGTGATTCGACTCAAGTTCCGTTCCGCGAGGGCTGTGATCGTGACGAACGGGTTGGCGCCGATCGAACCCGGGATCAACGAGCCGTCCGTGACGTAGAGGTTCTTGTGGCCCTTGACCCGGCCAAACGCGTCGGTGGCCCGGCCGAGCGGGCAGCCGCCCAGCGGGTGATAGGTGAAGTCGTCCGAGAAGACTTTCCCGATTCCGAACAGGTCCGCGCGATATGTAGTGAGGTTTGTTCGGTTGATCTCGTCGAACACGTCCTTCACCGCGCGGATCGACGGCTTCATCTGCTCACGCCGCCAGTCGAGCGTGATGCCGTCGGTGGCGCGGTCGTAGTGGAACGTGCCGCGCTCGGGGTTCTTCGTGATCGCCAGGTACAGCGAGGCGAGGGTCTCGACGCCCGCGGGAACCGGGGCGATCTCGGCGAACACCTTCCTGTCCCGCCAGGCGTCGATCGCGAGCACTGGCATGCCGGACTGCTGGAAGCCGCCGAGCATCGTGCGAGCGGTCATCACGTTGCCGTTGGGCCCCCAGCCGCTGCCGATCTCCTCGCTGAGTCCTGGCAGGTCGCCGGTGTCGCGGGCGCGCAGCAGGAGTTCGGTGGTGCCGAGGCTGCCCGCGCCGAGGAACAGGTGGCGGCAGCCGATCTCCTTGGTGCGCAGGAGTTTTCCGAACGGGTCGCGTTGCTCGACGGTGAGCAGGTAGGTGCCGTCCGGCTGCTGGCGGATGCGCTTGACGTGGTGCAACGTCCTGATCGTGACGTTGCCGGTCTTGAGCGCGTCGGCGAGATAGGTCTTGTCCAGGCTCATCTTGCCGTGGTTGTTGCCGTAGATGACCTCGCCCGCCAGCGCCGACTTCGGTTTGGTGCCACGGGCTTCGCCTTCCATGTGGGCGAAGTCGTAGACGTTCGGGATGACCTGCGTGTCGTAGCCGGCGTTCGCCGCGTGGCGTCGTGCGGTGCGGGCGTACTGGTACCAGCTCGTCGACTCGAGGAACGCGCTGCGGATCGTGTTGACCCGCAGCGTCTTGGTGGCCAGTGGGAAGAACCTGCCGTACATCTCGTCGGCGTCGACCTCCGGCAGGACCTCCTCGAAGTACTCGCGCCTCGGCGTGACGGCCATGCCGCCGTTGACCAGCGAGCCGCCGCCGACGCCGCGGCCCAGGTACACCGACATCTCCTGGAAGTGGACCTTGTCGAGCACGCCCGCGTAGCGCTGGATCGGGCGGTTCACGACCGGCAGGCCGAAGAGGGTCTCGAGTGGTGCCTCCGTGCAGTCCTTGAACCACATCGCGCGGCGATCCGGGTTCAGCATCGAGCAGAAGACCTTGCCGTCGCGGGCCGGCTGGTCCCAGAGCTGCCCCATCTCCAGCATCGTCGTCCTGATGCCCTTTTCGCCCAGCCGCAACGCGGCGACGGCGGCTCCGTAGCCGGTGCCGATCACGACGGCTTCGGAGTGGTCGGCTTCGGCTTTCGCCGTGCCGATCGTGGTCATGCCCAGCGCCGCCATCCCCAGAAAGCCGCGGCGAGATACCTGAAAACCCCTCATGTGCCCTTACTGTAGGGCCGTTCGGGCCAGTGGTGCTTGGGATACCTGCCCTTCAACTCGCTGCGCACCCGCAGGTAACCGTTGCGCCAGAAGGACCGGAGATCGCTGGTCACGGCGGCAGGACGGCCCGCTGGGGAGAGCAGGTGCACGACCACCGGAACTCCCGCGATCTTCGGCGTGTCGGCCCACTTCATCGCGTCCTGGATGCGGACGTGCAGCGCGGGTTCGTCCTGCGTGTAGTCGACCTTGCCCTGGCCGATGCGTTCCGGCGCGAGCTTGTCGAACTCGGCCCCCTCCGGCCACGGCAGCATGCTCCGCAGCAGCGCCACCGTGTCGATCTTGGCCAGGTCGGAGCGCTTCTTCGCCTTGCCCAGGTCGATCGCGCGGATCAGGCTCTCGTCGTCGACGCTCGGCCAGTCGCGGGTGCGGTGCAGGAACGCCATGCGCTCGCGCAAGCGTTTGGCGGCGTCGGTCCACTTGAGCAGGCCGAGGCCCTCCTGTTCGAGGCCCATGCGCAGGGCCTGCTGGGACTTGGCCAGGTCGTTCAGCGGCCGCTCGTCGAGGGTGATCGCGCCCAGCTTGCGGACCTCGTTGGCGATGACGTCGCCGTTCCAGCGGATGTCGTCCTCGGTGTGCACCAGGGCCTTCGCCGCGGTGACGGCGAGCTCTTCGTCGGCGGGGGCGGCGAGGCGGATGCGGCCGTGTTTGCTGCCCGGTTCGCGGTCGGCGATCGCGACCGCCAGCCATTGGGAGTGCGAGTCGGTGTGCTCGACGGCCGTGCCGTTGGCCATCAGGTAGACGTTGCTGTTCTTGGACCTGCGCTTCGCCAGCCGTTCCGGGTAGGCGAGGGCGACGACGAGCGCGGGGTCGCCGTTGCCGTGGGGATTGCTGCCGAGCTTCTCCAGCTTCTTGGCTTCCTGGCGCCACTTGCCCGGCGACTTCAGCGCGGTCGCGAGGTCGTTCGTGGCGGGGTGCGAGCTGTCGTCGAGCAGGGCCACGACTTCGGCGGCCGTGCGGTTGCCGGCGAGTTCGCTGCCGTCGATGAGCGCGCGGCCGAGTCTCGGGTGCAGACCGAGGCTCGCGATGCGGTCGCGGCGGTCCGGGTCGAGCGCGCCGATGGCGTCGAGGGTTTCCCTGGCGGCTTTCAGCGCGCCCTCCGGTGGGGCGTCCCACCAGCTCAGGCCCGTGCCGTCCGGGGTGCCCCAGACAGCGAGCTCCAGGGCGAGCCTGGTCAGGTCGGCCGTGCGGATCTCGGGTTCCGGGTAGCGGGGGAGCGTCGAGTGCTCGTGCTCGGGCCAGCAGCGGTAGACGCGGCCCGGCGCCTCGCGTCCGGCTCGTCCGGCGCGCTGGTCCGCCACGGCCTGGGAGACGCGGATCGTCGCGAGTCCGGCGAGGCCGCGGCGGTGGTCGACCCTCGGGACGCGGGCGAGGCCGGCGTCGACGACGGCCCGGACGCCGGGCACGGTGAGGCTGGACTCCGCGATGCTCGTCGCCAGCACGACGCGTTGGTGCTTGCCCGGTTTCAGGGCCGCGTCCTGGGTCCTGGCGCTGAGCTGGCCGTGCAGGATCACGGTTTCGGCGTTGAGCAGGCTCGCGGTCCGGTTGATCTCCCGGACGCCCGGCAGGAACGCGAGCACGTCGCCGTCCACTTCGGACAGTGCTCTGTTGATGGCTCGCGCGACCGTGTTCTCGATGTGCTCGTTGCGCACGGGTGGGACGTAGGTGATCTCGGTTTTGTACGTCCGCGCTTCAGTGTGCAGGACCGGGGCGTTGAGCAGGTCGGAGAGCCGTTGTGCGGCAACGGTCGCGCTGGTCGCGAGGAGCCTGAGGTCGGGGCGCAGGCCCGCTTTGGCGTCCAGGAGGAGCGCGAGCAGCAGGTCGGCGTCGAGGTGGCGTTCGTGGCACTCGTCGAGCAGGACGGTGCCGACGCCTTTCAGCTCCTGGTCGTGCTGGAGCCTGCGGACCAGCAAGCCGCTGGTCACGACCTCGATTCTGGTGTGCTTGCTCGTCTTGCGGTCGCCTCTGACCGAATAGCCGACCGTGTGGCCCACGGGTTCGTCCAGGAGGCTCGCCATGCGTGCGGCGGCGGCTCGGGCGGCGATGCGGCGGGGTTCGGCCACGATCACCTTGCCCTGCAGCGCCAGCGGGACGAGCGTGGTCTTGCCGGTGCCCGGCGGGGCGACGAGCACGGCGGACCCGTGGTCGTCGAGGGTTTTGAGAAGTTCCGGGAGAACGGACTTCACCGGGAGATCGGGCAGGTGCACACCGTTGAGTGTGTCAGGGTGGAGTCATGGGGATGATGGGCGTGGTGTCTGTCGCACTTTCTGGGGCGCTGTCGGTGGTGCGGTCCGCGCGGACCATCGGGCAGTGGAAGCACGTGCCAGCGGTGTCGTCTTCGTCGAAGGCCGCATCGGTGCTGGCTGTCGTGCCTGCTCGCAACGAGGAAGCCGCGTTGCCGTCGTTGCTGTCCGGGTTGGTCGGTCAGCCGGGTGTGCGCGTTGTGGTCGTGGACGACGCCTCTGAGGACGCGACGGCCGCGGTCGCCCGGTCGCACGGGGCTGAGGTGATCCAGTCGTCCGGGCCGCCCGCGGGGTGGGCGGGCAAGGTCGCGGCGATGCACCTGGGCGTGGGTGCTGCTCAAGACGAGGAATGGCTGCTGTTCCTGGACGCGGACGTGACGTGCACGCCCGACCTGGCCGGGCGGCTGGTGGCTTCTGCCGCCGAGCTGGGTGCGGACCTCGTGTCGTCGTCGGCGCGCGGAGACGGAGTGGCGTGGTGGTTCCTGCTGCCCGCGTTCAACACGCTGGTGTTCGAGGGATCGCCGCCGGACGGTCGTGGCGTGACCGCGCTCGGAGTGGGGCACTGCATCCTGGTGCGGCGATCGGTGTTCCTCGCCGCCGGTGGCTGGGAGGCGCTGGCCGAGACGCACGCGGACGACGTCGGGCTGGCGACGTTGATCAGGGACTCCGGCGGGGTCGTGCGTTTCATCGACGCGACTTCGCTGCTGACCACCTCGGGGCTGGATTCGTTCGGCGACACGTGGCGGTCGTTGCGCAAGAGCATCCAGCCGTCGATGCGGGAGATGTTCGGGCCGTGGGGGCGCGTGTTGCTGGTGGCCGCCGGGTTGCTGCATCTCGCGTACGGGCTGATTCCGGTGCTGCGGTGGCGGTCGCCGTGGTCGTGGCTGGCGTGGTTCGCGCAGGCCGTGTCGCACCGCGAGTTCGTGCGGCGGGTCGGTGCGCCGGAGGTCTCTGCCGTGCTGGCGCCGCTGTCGTGGGCGACCATCGGGGTGTTCCTGCTGGACTGCGCGCTGCGTCCCGGTGCCGAGTGGAAAGGCCGTCGAGTTGGTTGACCCGTTGCGCGACCCGGACGACCCGGAGCTGCTGGACCCGTACCAGGCACGATCGCTCGCGATCCTGGTCGAGGGGGCACGGCTCGCGTCCGGTGCGGTCCGCTACGGCAAGGTCGGCAGGGTCGGGTGCGCGGCGGTGGTGATCAACCGGGAGAACCCGCTCCCGTCCGGCAACTTCGGCTGCGCGCTGGACGGGTCGTCGGTCGAGGTCGCGTCGACGTTGCTGCAGCTCGAGCAGACGTTCGCGGACGTGGGGCGCGCCGAGGCGGTGGTGTACGCGTCGCCGACGACCGTGGACGAGATCGAGGGCATCGCCGACGACTCCGGCTGGTACGCGGTCGAGGAGCTCTTGACCGTGGTTCATCGCGGGCCTGCTTCAGTGGCACCCGAGGTCAGGCGGGCTGTCGACGCGGACCTGCCGGGGATCGTCGAGCTGCTGTCGGACGAACTGGTCGGCAACCGGGACCGGCTGGCGCGGTGGCTCGGGCATCGGCTCGACGATCCGCGGTGCCTGGTGCTGGTGGTGGACGACGGCGATCGGATCGGTGGGTTCGCGTCGGGGTTCGCCGAACGCGGTGTGGGATTGGTCGAGCAGTGCGTCGTGCGTCCGGCGCGGCGGCGTCGTGGCGTTGGACGGTCGTTGGTGGTGTCTGCTGCTGCGGCCTTGCGTTCTGGTGGCGCTGCCTTGGTCGCGTCGCAGGTCGACGAGGGGCCGGGGGAGCGGTTCGCCGAGGCGTGCGGGTTCGTCGCGGCGTATCCCGTGACGGCATATGTACGCAGAGTGGATGAGCTGCTCGACTGAGTTATTTAGTTGCCGCGTGACATATCCTTAGCAGGGCTAAGGGAGGCTTTGTGCGCGAGCGGTTACCGGTCGAGGTGTGGGTTCTGGTCGCGGCGAGCTTCATCATCGCCGTCGGGTTCGGGATCGTGGCACCCGTGTTGCCGGTGTACGCGTCCACGTTCGGCGTCGGCCACACCGCGGTTGCCGCTCTGATCAGCGCTTTTGCGTTCGTGCGGCTGGCGTTCGCGCCGATGAGCGGCAAGCTGGTCAACCGGTTCGGCGAACCGCGGGTGTACATCGTCGGCATCCTGATCGTGGCGTTCGGCACCGCGTTGTCCGGTTTCTCGCGCAGCTACGCCGAGATGCTGACGTGGCGCGCGTTGGCCGGTGTCGGGTCGACGATGTTCACGGTGGCCGCCCTTGGCCTGTTGATTCGCATCACCCCCGCGCCGCTGCGTGGACGGGCGTCCGGGCTGTGGGCCGCGGGCTTCCTCGTGGGCAACGTGGCGGGCCCGATCGTCGGTGCCGGCCTCGTGCCATTCGGGCTGTGGGTGCCGTTCGTGTCGTACGGCGTGATGCTGTGCCTCGCGGCGTTCGTGGTCTGGTTCTTCTTGCGGAGGTCAACTCTCGCGGCGCTGGACAAGTCCAACGGCGATACGCCGATGTCGGTGCGTCAGGCCGTGCAGCACCCCGCCTACCGCGCTGCACTGGCGTCCGGGTTCGCGAACGGCTGGGCCGTGTTCGGCGTGCGGATCTCGTTGGTGCCGGTGTTCGTCATCGAGGCGTTGAAGCACAGCCCGGCCGTGGCGGGCATCTCGATGTCGGTGTTCGCCGGCGGCAACGCGGCGATGCTGTTCCTGTCCGGCAAGATCGCCGACACCCGCGGCCGCAAGCCGGTCGCGATCGCCGGTCTCGTCGTCAGCGGCCTCGCCACGGTCTGGATGGGCTTCACCGGCGACGTGTGGACGTTCATGGCCGCGTCGTTGGTCGCGGGCATGGGCGCGGGCCTGCTGAACCCGCCGCAGAACGCCGTCGTGGCTGACGTGATCGGCGCACGCGGCAAGGGCGGCCCCGTCCTGGCGGGCTTCCAGATGGTGACCGATCTGGGCGCGATCATCGGCCCGATGTGCGCCGGCCTGCTGGCCGACTCGTTCGGCTTCGAGGCGTCGTTCGCCATCACGGGTGCCGCGCTGCTGCTGTCCGTCGCTTTCTGGCTCGTTTCCCCCGAGACCCTGCCCACACATGAGGAGGAGCACACGGCCGTGGCCGTCGCACCGGAATGCGGCTGCCTGGACGAAAGTGCCGAGATCCCGACGGGCGAGCGCGTGGGAGGCAAGCCACGTCACCCGGAAGCGTGATTGCGCCCTCAGCTTCTTTTTAGTTTGGCTCGCTACCCTCGTCGCCGTGGGTGGTGCAGAGCGCAGTGCGCGGAAGAAGAAGCAGGCCGCGCGTGCGGTGGCCCAGGCCCGGACCTCGGGCGGGGATCGAACCAAGGTGATCGCCGGCATCGCGGTCGTGGCGGTGCTCGCCGTCGCGGTCATCGGCTACGTCGTGTTCCAGCAGATGAAGCCCTCGACGTCCACGGCGGACGGAATCCCGCTGGCCCCGGCCGACCACGTGATCTCGGCCCCGGCGGTCCGTGACGGCAACACGGTGCTGGTGGGCAAGGACACCGCCACCGTGACGGTCGACGTGTACGAGGACTTCCTGTGCCCGATCTGCGGCACGTTCGAGAAGACCTACGGCACCGACATCAAGAAGGCCGTGGAAGACGGCAAGGTGAAGGTCCGCTACCACATCCTGCCGATGCTGAACCGCCTCTCGAAGCCGGAGGGCTACTCGACCGACTCGGCCAACGCCGCCCTGTGCGTGGCCGACGACGGCAAGTTCAACGCCTACCACGCGGCGCTGTTCGCCAAGCAGCCAGAGGAAGGCGAAGCGGGCTACACCAAGGACCAGCTCATCAAGCTGGGCAAGGACGTCGGCGTCACGTCCGCCGGTTTCGAGGCCTGCGTGCAGAACCAGACCTACAAGTCCCAGCTGGACGAACTGATGTCGAAGACGAGCAACGACCCGGTGTTGAAGGACCCCGAGACGGGCCGCTTCCGCGGCACGCCCAGCGTCGCCTCCGGTGGCAAGCTCATCGACCTCGACAACAAGAACTGGCTCTCCGACCTGACTAAGTGAGCCCGTCGATCGGCGCCTGGCCCTGAGTCCACCGGGCCAGGCGCTGTGCTTTGCCCACCTCGGTGCGCGGCAGCTTGCCGGGCTCCAGCACGTGCACCCGGCACGTGACGCCCAGGCGCTCCTTGAGCTTGTGCGTCAACGTGTTCCCGATGTCCTGTGTGGACTCGACCGCCACGTGCAGCTGCGCCGTGGTCGTCCTGCGATCCTCGACGATCAGGTAGTGCGGGCTCGCGTGCTCCAGCACGACCGCCTCGATCTCCGTCGGGAACACGTTCACACCGCGGATGACGAGCATGTCGTCCTTGCGCCCCTTGAGCTTGCTCATGCGCCGGAGAGTCCGCTCACCTGCCGGCTCGTGCAACGTCGCCACGTCCCCGGTGCGGTACCGCAGAAGCGGCATGCCCGTCTTGGTGAGCGTGCTGAAGACGAGCTCGCCGTCCAACGTCTCGGGGTAGAAGTGATCCTCCGCGATGTTGAGAAGCCCTTCGGAGTCAAGGGATTCGCACGCCACCCCAGGACCGATCACTTCGGACAGTCCGTAGATGTCCAACGCCCTGATCCCGAGCCTCCGCTCGATCTCCTGCCGCATCTCCTCGGTCCACGGCTCAGCGCCGAAGACGCCGACCTGGATGCTGTTGTCCTCGCCGAGGTCCTCCGCCAGGCGCAGCGCGTACGACGGCGTGCAACAGAGCACGTCCGGCCTCAAGTCGTTGATGAGCCTCACCTGCCGCTCCGTCATGCCGCCCGACATGGGGATGACGGTGGCCCGCAGTCTCAGCCCACCGTGGTGCACACCGAGGCCGCCCGTGAAAAGCCCGTAGCCGTAAGCGTTGTGGACGACCGACCTCTCGGTGGCCCCGGCCCCCTTCAACGCCCTGGCCATCACCTCGGCCCAGATCTCGACGTCGCCGGCCGTGTACGGAATCAAGGTGGGCCGCCCACCGGTCCCCGACGACCCGTGTACGCAGACGACGTCCTCCTCGGCCGCGATCCGCAGCCCGAAGGGGTAGTGGTCCCACAGGTCCTGCTTGCTGATCGTCGGCAACAGGTGGATGTCGTCGAGCCGCACCTCTGTGCCGCGCATCACTCCAATTTCCCGGAGCCTCCGCCCCTGGAAGTTGTCGGTGCCGAGAAGACGATCAACGAGCCCCTGCAACCGCTGTTCCTGCAGCTCGCGGCGTGCCTCGGGGTCCATGCACTCGATCTTGGGGTCGAACGGCGCTCCGGCGGTCATCACCCGGTCCTACCAGGCCGAATGCGCTTTGGGTACCCCCGATTTTTATCTCGTGGACCTCTTGATGTACGGTATTGCCACACGAGAACGGAAGGGAAACCTCCCGGGAACGTGGACCTTCAAGGGGCTGTGGCGCAGCTGGTAGCGCATCACACTGGCAGTGTGAGGGTCAGGGGTTCGAGTCCCCTCAGCTCCACGCATCGAAGGCTCGTGCTCGCAAAGAGCGCGAGCCTTTTTGCGTTCCGCAGTATCTTCTGGGGGACGACCCCCAGACCCCCGCGGGCTCAGGCGCTGCGCGCCTTCGCGACAGATGTTGGAGTAAGTCCCCGCAAGGTTCACTCCACTCGGAGCGAGTTGTGTTCGCGGAAAGCGCGAACCTGCTCGCTCCGTTGTGTTTTCTGGGGGTGCAACCCCCAGAAACCGCCCGGCGGGCTTCGCACCCGGACCCCGGCCGATTGTCGTGGAGTTGTTGTCTGGCTTCGGGTGCGACATGGATTTTGTTGCTGGAGCAGGCGTGCAACGGGTTCAGCTGGATCGCGACCTGATCGCACGGTGATATGGGATGTCCTTCACGCCCATCGGCGGGTTTACTCCGGGCGGCCCAGAACCTTCACGGTGTCGACGAAGAATTCGACGAGGAAGTAGAACGCATACCCGCCGTGTCGCCGCCGCCGGCGACCACGACCGGATCGATGTTGTGTGCGAGCGTGACGCCCAGCCGAGCTTGGTGCAGCCCGGCAACGGAGCCGGCTCGTCGGCAGGTCAGCGAAGGTGCGTCGGACGGGTTCGTGTCGAGGGCGACCTGAGCTACGCGCCGGAGTCGGGCAAGGGGCGTCGGCACAGTTCGCGAGCTTCGTCGGCGGACAGGCCGAACATGCGCAGGAGATCCTCGGTGACCTGGTCGGTCGCCGCGGCGGCGTCACGGTCGGGCTGGTCGTGCAGCAGCCGGCCGAGGCACAGCATCGCGCCGGCCGCGGTGACCATGGCGAGTTCGGGGTCGCGCACGGTGAATCGGCCCGCTTCGACGGCGGCCTCGATGTCGCGGCGGGCTCTGGGTGCCAGCCCGCGTTCGGACGTTGCCAGGCTGAGTTCGTTGTTCAGCAGCACACGGCTCAGCTCGGGTTGCAGGCGGTGCAGGCGGCCGCTCAGCCGGAAGCTCTGCGCGAACGCCAGCGCCGGGTCGTCCAGCTCTGCGGTCAGTTCGTCGAGCAAGGCGCCGTAGCGGTCGAGCGCGTCCTCCACGGCGGCCTGGTAGAGCTGCTCCTTGCTCTCGAAGTGGTTGTAGAACGAGCCCATTCCGACGTCGGCGGCCTGCGTGATCTCCAGGATCGGGACGTTCGTGTTCCCGGCCGCGATGAAGGTCTGGGCTGCCTGGAGCAGCGCGGCACGGGTGCGCGCCTTGCGTCGCGTCAACCGGTCGCCGGTCACCTGCTCGGCCATGCCCTCACCTTAGCTGATCGTCACAGAACTGAGGAAATCGTCAGAGTCGCTTGACTGACGATACGGTCGTAAGTGACGATATCGTCAACTAGAAGGGAGGGGCGATGATCGATCACCACGCTGACCTGCACAGCGAGCAGGGCGCGTTGCCAGGGGAACATCCGGGGAGGGCGGGCAATCCGGTCATCAAGGTGCACGACCTGGCGTGGCTGGAGTTCGAGAAGCCGGACCTGGGCAAGGCGGAACTGTTCGCGCACGCCTTCGGTTTCACCACGTCGCTGCGCACCGCGGACGAGCTGCAGTTGCGCGGCACCGACCCTGGTGCGCCCTGCGTGCTGATCCGGCGCGGCTCGCGGTCGCGGTTCACCGGACCGGCGTTCCTGGCCGCTGACCCGGCGGACGTGCTTCGCCTGGCGGACGCGACCGGGCGCCAGGTGACGCGCCTGCCGGAGAGCCTCGGCGGGGTCACCGCGGACCTGCACGACCCGAGCGGCGCCCGAGTGCGGGTCGTGTCCGGCACGCACGAACTCCCGGCGTTGCCGGGGCAGGAGCCGCTGACCTTGAACTTCGGGCACGACGTCAGGCGGGTGAACGCCACCCAGCGGCCGCGGCGGGAGCCGGTCAGGGTGCAGCGGCTCGGTCACGTCGTGCTGCAGACGACGAAATACCGCGAAACGCTCGACTGGTACCTCAGCCACCTCGGCCTGATCGTGAGCGACTTCCTCTACTACCCGGGCCGGCGCGCACGGGGACCGGTGATGAGCTTCATCCGCTGCGACCGCGGCGACACCCCCACCGATCACCACACCCTCGCGCTGGTGCTCGGACCGGCGAACCGGTACGTGCACTCGGCCTACCAGGTGCCCGACCTCGATTCGCTCGCCGCCGGCGGCGAGTACCTGCTCGACCAGGGCTACCGGCGGTCGTGGGGCATCGGCCGGCACGTCCAGGGCAGCCAGCTGTTCGACTACTGGCGCGACCCCGACGGGTTCCTCGTCGAGCACTTCAGCGACGGCGACATGTTCGACTGCTCGCTGGAGCCGGGCTGGGCGCCGATGACCGCGTCGGGGCTCGCCCAGTGGGGGCCGCCCGCCACCAAGGACTTCCTCGGCGTCAGACCCGGCCGGGAGGCGTTCAGTGAGCTGCGCGCCGTCATCGACGCGCTGCGCGAGGAGAACGAGTTCGACTTCGACCGCCTTCGCGGCCTGCTGAAAGTAGCTGTGTCATGAGCATTTCCGTCCTGCGCACCGCCGACGCCTGGTGGGTGGCCACCCCGGCAGGGGCGGCCGAGGTCGCCACCGACGCCACGACCACCGCACAACTGCTGGCCGACCGGGAAGCCCTCGACGTTGCGGCGGCGAGCGGGCCCACGGTCGACGTGGCGACCCTCGACCTCGTCTCGCCGGTCACCGCCCCGTGCCGGCTGGTCGCCCAGATGACCAACTTCGCCTCGCACGTCAAGGACACCGGCGGGAACCCGGACACCGTGCCGCTGACGTTCTTCCGCAAGTCGTCCGGCTCGATCAGCGGTCCGCACGACGACGTGGTGCGGCCCGCCCACGTGCGGCTGCTGGACTACGAAGTCGAGATCGGCCTCCTCATCGGCGCGGAGATCCCGGTCGGCACGGAGATCGGCGAGGACGTCTCCGGGTACGTCGCGGGTCTCGTCGTGACCAACGACATCTCCGCGCGCGACATCCAGCTGCCCCAGACCCAGTTCTATGAGGCCAAGTCCTACCCGACGTTCACCCCCACCGGGCCTGCGCTGGTCCTGCTCGACGCCGACGAGCTCAAGCGGTTCACCGATCTGCGGTTGACGCTGACCGTCAACGGCGAAACCCGCCAGAACCAGTCGGTCGCCGACATGATCTACCAGCCGGCCGAGGCCCTCCGTGCCCTCACCCGCTTCCAACGGCTCGATCCGGGCGACCTCGTCCTGACCGGCACCCCCGTCGGCACGGCGTTGTCCGCCCCGCCCAAGCCGGTGGAGATCATCGGTTCTCTCCTGCCACCGGCGCTCAAGTGGAAGCTGTTCTTCCGCGGCCAGCAACGGAATCCCCGCTACCTCCAGGACGGCGACGTCATCGAGGCCACCGTGGCCACCGACGACGGCGCGATCGACCTGGGCACCCAGCGCACGGTGGTGAGGCACGCCCGATGACCGGAAACCTGCTGTGGCCGGAGTACTCCGCCCCCACCGACATCGCCGCGATCGAAGCAGTGCACGGGCACGTCCTCGACGGCCTCGACCCCGACGGGTTCGTCCACCTCGCCGGCCGCGCCAAGGACCTCATCATCCGCGGTGGCCACAACATCGACCCCGCGCTCGTCGAGGACGCCCTGCTCGCCCACCCCGCGGTCACCGCCGCCGGTGCGGTGGGCCGGCCGGACGTCCACTCCGGCGAGGTACCTGTCACGGTGCTCGACGCCCTGCCGCTCACCGACCTCGGCAAGCCGTACAAGGTCGCCTTGCGCGCCGACGCCACCCGCCGCGAGCTCATCGAAGCGCTGGCCGGCGTGCCCGGCGTGCTCGACGTCGAAGCCGAGATCGACGAGGGCTCGGTCATCGCGGCGGTGCGGACCTCGGACGACGCCGACGAGCCGGCGAGCAAGGCGGTCCTCGGTCGCTACGCGATCGGCTGGCGCCTGGCGGGTGCCTCGTGACCGACGTTCCCGTGGTGATCATCGGCGCGGGCCCGACCGGCCTCACCGCCGCCACTTTGCTGGCCCAGTACGGCATCGAGTCCCTCGTGCTCGACCGGTGGGAGACGATCTACCCGCAGCCACGCGCCGTCCACCTCGACGACGAGATCTGCCGCGTGCTCGGCCGGCTCGGCCTCTACCAGGAGTTCTCGCAGATCTCCTGGCGCTGCAACGGTTTGCGGCTCGTGGACCGGGACATGCGCGTGCTCGCGGAGTTCCAGCGCGACGCGGCGAACGGCAGGCACGGCTACCCCGAGGCCAGCATGTTCGACCAACCCGAACTGGAAGCGCTCCTGCGCAAGGGACTCGAGCGGCACCGCGCGGCCACGATGCGCGGCGGTGTCGAAGTGACCTCACTCGCCCCGGAGTTCGACGGTGTGCGAGTCGCGTTCACCGACTCGGCCGGACGGCCGGACTCGGTGCGCGCGCAGTACGTGCTCGGCTGCGACGGAGCGAACAGCCTGACCCGGACCTCGATCGGCGCCGTCATGCGCGACCTCGGGTTCACCCAGCGCTGGCTCGTCGTCGACATCCGCACCGACGTCGAGCTCGGCGCCTGGGAAGGGGTGCACCAGGTCTCCGATCCGGTCCGGGCCGCCACCTACATGCGCGTCGGCGAGAACCGCTACCGCTGGGAATTCCAGCTGACCGACGGCGAAACCGCAGACGACTACCGCGAACCGGCCGCGCTGCTCCCGTTGATCAAGCCGTGGACGGGGGAGGCGCCTGCCGACCGGTTCGAGATCGTCCGCGTCGCCGAGTACACCTTCCGCGCCCAGGTCGCCGACCGCTGGCGCGATCGGCGGGTCTTCCTGCTGGGCGACGCCGCCCACCTCACCCCGCCGTTCATCGGGCAGGGCATGGGCGCCGGGATGCGCGACGCCGTGAACCTCGCCTGGAAGCTCGCCGGCGTGCTGGACGGGACGCTCGCGGACACCGTCCTCGGCAGCTACGAGGCAGAACGCAAACCCCACGCCACCGCCATGATCCGGCTCGCCAAGCTGATCGGCACCGCGATGACAGAAGGCGGCGAACTCGGCAACCTCCTCCGCCGCGTCGCCGCACCGCGCCTGCACCTCGTGCCCGGCCTGCGCAAGCGCGTGCTCGCCACCGAAACCCCGGCCCTGCACCGCTCCGCTCTGGTCGTGCGCCCGCGGCTGGGGCACTCCCTGGCCGGGCGGCAATGCCCCAACGCACCCGTCGGTGGCGGCCGCCGTCTCGACGACGTGACAGCGGGCCGGTTCGCCCTCATCAGCACCACCGAGCCGGCACCCGCCCAGCGCGCGGACATCGAACGACGCGGAGCCGTGCTCGTGGTGGCCCGGCCGGGAAGTCCCCTGCACCACTGGCTGCGCCGCGGCTTCGCCCACGCCGCGGTCGTCCGTCCTGACGCGACAGTCCACAGCGCAGGCCGCGACCTGGCCGCCCTCTGCGCGGCGATACCTGCTCGCCAGCCGAGCAAAACCCCGTGAGACGGGGGACCACACGCGTGGCCGCGACAGCGCGGCCGCACCGGTCGACGGCGCCCGGAAGCGCTCGACCAGCTCGGCGAGGTGACCGGCGGGGCCGTGAACGTCGGCCTCACGATCCTGCACCACCCGGCGCTCGCGCTACCAGCCGTTCGGCCCCGGTTTCCTCACCGACGGGATTCTCCCGGCCCGCGAACGGGAACTGGTCACCCTCCGCACCTCCTGGCGGTGCCGCAGCACCTGCGAATGGGCCCACCACACGAAAATCGGCCAGGCCTGCGGGATTTCCACGGAGGAGTTCCGCCGGGTCACCTCCGACGACCTCAGCGAGGGCCGGGTCCGGATGCCGATCTCCTGGACGCCGTCGACGCCGTGGTGCGTGATCGTTCGCTGCCCGAAGCGCAGGGGACGACTCTCTCCGGCCACTACGCGATGCTGGCCGGAGTTCTCAACAGTGCCGGCACCCGCATCGAACCGGGCATCGAAGTGCCGGTGCCGTTGAGCTGACGGAGCACGCTGTGACGGTAGGCCGGGCTCGTACGGCGGTGTACGAGCCCGGCGCCGTTCACCGCATCGCTTGCGCCACCAGTGTGGCGATTCTCTTCTCCACGGCGGGTGTCACGTCGGTCAGCGCGAAGGCCGTCGGCCACATCTGGCCGTCGTCCAGGGCGGCCTGGTCGCTGAAGCCCAACGTCGCGTAGCGCGACTTGAACTTCTCCGCGCTCTGGAAGAAGCAGACGACCTTGCCGTCGCGGGCGTAGGACGGCATGCCGTACCACAGCTTCGGCTCCAGAGCCGGTGCGGTGGCCGTGACGACGGCGTGGACGCGCTCGGCCAGCACGAGGTCCGCCGGGGCCATCTCGGCGATCTTCGCGAGGACGTCCCGCTCGGCCTGCGCGGCCTTGTCCGCCAGGGAGGCGCGCCGGGTGGCGGCCTTCAGCTCCTTGGCGTGCTCCTTCATCGCGGCGCGCTCTTCGGCCGTGAAGGTGCTCATGTGAATCCTCCTCAGGCTTTTCGGCACGGTGCGTGCCGATAAGCGTAATAATCATCGGGCGGTCGGCGGGCTGTCAATGGCACGGTGCGTGCCGATAGGCTCGGGACATGGCCGAGGAACCGCGGCGGCGAGGCGCCGCCCGCACCGACGAGCTGCTCAGGGTGACCCTCGAGCTCGCCACCGAGAGCGGCTACGCCGGGCTGAGCATCGAGGCCGTCGCACGCGCGGCAGGTGTTGGGAAGCACACGATCTACCGGCGCTGGCCGTCGATGGCGGCGCTGCTGCTGGACGCGCTCAGCCGCGTGTGGACCACGGACCTCGACTACCGCGACACCGGCGACGTCCGCGCCGACCTGCGCGAGCAATTCCTGCGGTCGGTCCCCGCACTCGCCGCGCCGCCGATCGGGCCCGTCTACCGCGCGCTGATCGCGGAAGCCCAAGGGGACGAAACCCTCAGGGCCACGCTGTACGACCGGTTCCTCCGCACCGTCGAGGAACGCACGCTCGCCAGGATCGTCAGGGCCCAGCTGGCCGGGGAGCTCGTGGCCGGCGTCGACCTGACGTTCCCGGCCGAAGTCCTGTGCGGCGCGTTGTACTACCGCCACCTGCTGTCGACGCGCCTTCCCGACGAGAAGGCCGTCGACGCGTTGCTGGACATGTTCATGGCCGCGTACGGGCGTTAGCCGGAAGGTCTCAGCGGAGGTGCTTCGCCGGTGTGGTGGCGAGGTTGAGCAGGTACTCCAGCGGTCCCCTGCGGAAGAAGCGGGACCAGATCCAGGCGAACACCACGGCCCCGAAGATGAAGACGAGCACCGGCGTCCAGGACGACTGCGACTCCGTCCCGGCGGGCACGGCCATCTGGGACGACAGCACGAAGTGGCCGACGTAGGCGGTCAGCGACATCGTGCCCACCGTGATGATCGGTGCGGCCAGGCGGCGCAGCAGCGGCAGGCGGTCGACCGCCGCCATCGCCAACACGATCACGGTGATCGCGACTCCCACGCAGCCGATGATGTCGAACGTCATTCCGCTGTGCGGTCCCGCCGTCAGCAGCGACCAGGCAGATCCGACGGCGTCGGGCGGCATCATGTCGCCGGCGGAGCCCAAGTCCTTCAAGCCGGAGCCGGAGCCCGGGCCCGCGGCGCTCTGCATCTCCGCGGCTTCGCGGACGCCGTCGATCAGCTGGGACAGCAGCCAGGAGGTGCCGTAGGCGAACACGACGAGGGCGGGACCGACCACGGCCAGCCGCCGGCGGACGTTGCCGGACGTCAGGTCCAGCCGTCCCAGTGCCATGCCGGCGATGACGAACGCCATCCAGGTGATCGCCGGGTAGAAGCCGGTGAGCAGGAGGTCCAGCACGCCCACGCCGCCGATGCGGTCAAGCGGGTCGTAGGCCTTGAGAGCCGCCGTGATGTCCTCGGTGAGCAGCGAGCGGAGGGCGAAAGCGAGTGGTGGCATGACGACGGCGAGGCCGGCCGCGATGATCGCGAGCGTCCTGGCGCTCAGTCGCACCAGCGGCAGAGCCAGCAGGAAGTACAGGCCGTAGAAGGCGAGGATCACCACGCCGCCGTAGGCCATCGCCATCACCGTGCCGAGCGCCAGCAGGATCACGGCCCGGATCGCGATCCTGGCTTTGGCCTGCCGGCCGGCCAGGCCGGTCTTCGGTTCCAGGCGGCCCGCGATGAGCATCAGGGAGAACCCGGCGAGAGTGGCGAAGAGGGCTGCTGAGCGGCCTTCCACCAGGTGCCGCACCACGGCGCCGACGCCGTCCGCGTTGGCCGCCGAGGGACCGAGGTGCACGACGTACATCCCGAAGACGGCCAGCGCGCGGGCCAGGTCCACCCCGACCAGCCGTGCCGTCGACGGAGCGGGGTCCGGCTGCGGCCCAGGAGGCGATGTCTCCGGCGCAGCCGAGGTGTCCTGCGGGGGTGGAGTCTTCGTCATACGTCGACTTTCGCGGTGCGGCTGGGCGGCGGGACATCCGTCAGGTCGCGGTACCGACCCCGCCGACCGGCCGGATCCGGTGAGCCGGCCGGGTCGGTCCACTGTGGTCGATCACGACCGGGCGATCATCTTGGCGGCCAGGCGGAAGCCCTGGCGCGGCGTCACGTGCGGCAGGTAGGCGCGGCTGACCGCGTTGGCGATGCGGGGCAGCGCGGCCGCGTCCGGGTAGGCCAGGTACAGCGGCCGGCAGGTCGGCTGGAACTTCGCCTTGAACGCGAACAGCGAGCGGAACCCGTAGACCGGTTCCATCACCTGTCCGGTGACGTCCAGCACCCGCTGCAGCAGGCGAGGGCGTTCGCCCCGGTCCAGCCGGGCGAGCGGTGCACCGGACAGGCTCAGGAACCGGACTCCCTCGGCCTTCAGCTCCAGGGCCGCCGAGGCGATCAGGAACTCCATCGTGCCGCGGAAACCGTTGGCGCGGCGGCGCATGAAGTCGAGCGTGTAGCCGACGACCTCGCCGTCGGCGTACACCGGTAGCCAGCTCGTGACGCCGTGCACGGTGCGGTCGGCGTCGATCGCGAGCAGGCAGCGCACGCCGTCGCCGGTGAGCTCGTCGAGGCCGCCGAGCGTGAAGCCCATCTCGGGCAAACCCTTGTCCGCCACCCACTCCGCGGAGATCGACCGGATCTGGTCGGTGATCGCGAACGGCGCTTCGGCGTAGGTGCACCACTCGGCGGTGATGCCTTCCTTGGCCGCCTTGTTCAGCGCGGTGCGCACGTCCTGCCACTTCTTGCCGGTGAAGGCCAGCGAGCCGAGCTCGATCACGGTGTCCTCGGCGACCTGCACCGCCGGCCAGCCGAGCGAGGCGACCTCGTCCCTGGTCTCGGCGCCAATGCTGTACAGGCACGGCGTCCAGCCGTTCTCCTGGCAGAACTCGGCGAAGCCGCGGACCGCGTCGAGCCGCGCGGGCCCGATCGGGTCGCTGACGGTCAGCGCGATCGTGGCCACCACCCGGTACGCGATCACGGTCTGGCCGTCCGGGGTGAACCAGTACTGGTTGCCGCGCCAGGTCGTCATGTACGACAACGACGAACCTCCGTGCTGCCGCATCAGTTCGCGGGCACGGGCCGCTTCTTTCTCCGACGACGACGGCCACGCGCGCCACGAGGCCATCAGCAGACCTGCCAGCACGATCAGCCAGAACACCACGCCGGTGTACTCGAACAGCAGCGTGCCGGCGAACCCGTTCGCCTTGAACCGCAGCGGTGTCAGCCCGAGGTAGCCCGGCGGCAGGAACCGCGCCGGCAGGTCCGCGAGGAGCTGCGCGAATCCCGGCTCCGGTGAGAACTGGTCGCGCACCAGGTAGCCGCCGAACACGTACAGCGCGGACAGCAGACCGATGCTGCCGAGGGTGAACCGCCAGAACTTCCGGATGGCGTGCCGAGGCAGCCGCACGGTGAAGTACTTGCGCGTCAGCAGCAGCACGACGGCGATGGCGAGCGGCGCCAGGATCG
Source organism: Lentzea flava (assembly GCF_014648475.1). GTDB lineage: Bacteria > Actinomycetota > Actinomycetes > Mycobacteriales > Pseudonocardiaceae > Lentzea > Lentzea flava. Next base: position 68,050 of record NZ_BMRE01000020.1, read on the forward strand.
GCACACCGTAGGAGAAACCGACCTCCAGGTCACCGACGTCCGGGAACCGCGCGGCCTCCACGACGTACCACCCGGTGACCGCCGCGTACGCCGCGGTGCAGCCCAGCGCCGACCACCAGGCGAACCGTCGTCCGCGCCGCAGCCCTTCCGCGAGCACCAGCAGCAGCAACGCCGGCAGCAACGACATCACCAGCGCCGGGAACCGTCCGTAGGACAGCTGGATCAGCATCGTGCGGCATTGTTCGACCGCGTCCGAGGCGCACGCGAGGTCCACGTCCTCCTGCGCCGGCTGGGCGACGGCCACCACGTCGGAGAACCACGACAGCGGGCCGTTCGGGGACGGCGACATCATCGCCACCACCGGTCCGAGCGCCGACGCCGCCACCAGAAGACCGACGAGGACCCGCTTCTCCGTCAGGGTTCCCGGCGTGCGGGCTTCGTCGCCGCGCAGGAAGAACACACCGATCAGCAGTCCGGCCACGCCACCGGTCAGCCTCAGCAGGTCCTCCAGCCAGCCCGAGTACAACGTGAGCACCAGCAGTGCCAGGACGGTGATGAGCCGGACGCGGCGCCGCCACAGCACCGGCATCCGGAACGTCAGCGCCAGCGCGAGTCCCACCCCGCCGATCGACGGGCCGGCCGCGACCGCGCCCGTGAGCGAGGCGAGCCAGGACCAGCCAAGGACGCTGCCGAGCAGCACCACCCCGTGTCCCAGGAACACACCGATCACGTGGGAGGCGAGGAAGATCGCCGCGGTGCGCAGCGTGCCGAGCTCGCGTTCCGCCAGCGTTCCGAAGACGAGCAGCAGCGCGGTGGTTGCCACGTAACCCGAGAGGTCCATGGCCCACAGCGCGGAGGTAAATGCCGTCCACAAAGGACTTCCGATGCCGGAGCCGATGTGCTCCAGCAGCTCGTCGTCCGGACCGGTCAGCGCGCCGACGGTCCAGAACGCGATGAGGAAGACGCACGTCAGCGGAGCGGTCCGGAACAGCCTGCCGATCAGCCTGGTGATCCGGTCCATCTGTGTGCTCATCGCTCTCGTTTCCTCGTGGTCACCGCGGTCATCCGCTCAGGCCCGTTCGCGCGGCGAGCCACGGCAGGGAGTCGTAGAGGCCTGGTCGCCAGACGTTCCAGTCGTGCGCTCCCGGCAGTTCCTTCCACCGCACGTCCATCCCTGCCCTGCGGCAGGCCTCGAACACCTCGGCGTTCGCCTGGCGGTAGAGCAGGTCGTCCCGTCCCGCGACGATCACGCCGGCCGTCTGCGGAAACTGTTGGCGGGCAAGGACGTCCATCGGGTTGACCCGCACGAACGCGTTTTCGTCGCCGCCGAACGCGGCCTTGACGGTGTCGGCGCGTGAACCGAGTGAGGGCTCGCGCTGGCCGGTGAGGTCGATGAAGTTGCCGTACACGTCCGGCGCGCGCACGGCGAGTTGAAGAGCGCAGGTGCCGCCCTGGGAGAAACCCGCGATGGTCCAGGCCTCGCGGCGTTCGTCGACGGTCAGCCGACGCTTGATCCACTCGGGTACCTCGCGGGCCAGGTACGTCTCCGACTGGCCCAGCTTCGAGTCCAGGCACAGCGGGTTCGCCATGCGCGCGCCGAGCTGGTCGGCCACGACCACGATCGGCGCGAGGCCTTGGTGCTCGCGCGCGAACTCGTCGAGCCGTTCGGAGAGCCGTCCCGCGTCGAACCAGTCACGCGGTGAGCCGGGCTGGCCCGGCAGCAGCACCACGACGGGCAACCGCGGGCGGGGCGTCGCGGCGTAGGCGGGTGGCAGGTAGATCCACGCCGGACGCGCCTTGAACACGCCGGGAATCTCGGCCTCCGAGACCGTGCCCTTCTCCGGAAGGTCCGCTGGCTTGTGCCAGACGTCGGCGAGCCTGCTCCCCGCGGGCATCACGCTGGACGCCGGCTTCGCGGCCTCGTCGAGGTCGACCCGGTTGTTCGTGAACAGCTCGAGCACCGCGCGTGAGGTGGGGTAGAAACCGAAGTACGCGTTCGCCGCCGCTACCGCGCTCGCCGTGACGACCAGCACCAGCACCGCGCTCAGCACCCGCGAGCACCACCGTGCGGACCGCAGCCGTGCGACCGCCAGGCACACCGCGAGCAGCGTCGCGCCGGCCCACCCGGTGAGGACCGCGGGCAGCGGCTCCGGCCACGGCTTCCACACGTGGTCGACCACCAACTTCAGCGCGGCCACCGACACCGCGCAGGCCACCACCACCATCGGCACGGTTCGGGTCCACCACGAACGGTTTCTCCGGATCGTCAGAGCTGCCAGTGCCAGCACACCGGCAACGGTCGCCGTGGCGGGGATCGGCCCGTTGATCAGCGACAGGTCCAGGGAGCTGAGCATGCGTTCCTCGGCGAGGTCTTCCGGTCCGGCAACTGGGCGAGTGCCGTGCCCAGTGTTGTGGGCTCTTCGCGCTGCGCCCAGCTGCCGGACGTCCGGAACAACCCGTCACCCGGCTGGACTCGACCCCGCCAGTCGGCCGGACCTGCCGGGACGAGGACTTGTCCGGTTTGGAGGGACGTGCTGTTCGTGCTACGGGGCCTTGATCACGGTGAGCATGCGGGCGAGCTTCCACGGCCGAAGACCCCAGGCGGCGAGCTTCCCGCCGAGCAGCGGCGCGCCAATTCCCCGGCGGCCGATGAACACCAGCATGAGAGCTGCGGGGTCGGCGGAGATGTGGGCGTCGACGTCACCTGCGCCCGCCGGGTCGAGCGCCAGCGAACCGCGGTCGAAGACCATCACCGTGCTGCCGCCTCCGCGCAGGTGCAGTGCGATGCGAGCCCGGAAGGGGCCGGCCTCCTGATCCACGAAAGCGGTGGGCGGAAGAGCCGAGATGAGCGGGAGCACGCCGCCCTCGACGGCCAGCAGGGCGTGGTGGCGCGGTATCGACCACGGGTGTCCGATGGCGCCGGCGATGTCGTGACCGTGGATCAGGCACTCCACGAGCAGATGACACGCCACTGCGGACGGTGGCAGGCGCACGCCCTGCAGCCAGTCGGCGCTGCCTGGCCGTGGACGCGATGCGACGTCGTCGAACTCCTTCGCCAGCGCGCTGATGCGATCTGCGAGCGCGGCCGGGGCCCGTTCGCCGTCCTCGGTCAGCGCCTTGGCGTTGACCTCGGCCATTCCCTCCGACGTCACGACGGCTTCCGGCACCGGCCTGCCCGCGATGGCGTCGGTGTCGAAGCGGAAGACGTGGGACAGGTGAGCCGCGACGTCGCCCACCGTCCACGTGCCGACCGAACCGGAGTGGGCGTCCGGGATTCTCCGCACCAGCGCGACGAGGCCGGGGACGATGTCCCGCAACGCCGTGCGGGCCTGGGTGAGAACGTCTGGGCAGGTGGTCTTCGTCATCGGCGCGCTCCCACAGCGTGCTGGATGTTTTCAGGCGAGCTTGAGATTGTAAAGTGAACGCGTGAGTCGAAGCTACGGCCAGTACTGCGGGCTCGCCCGCGCGCTCGACGTCGTGGGCGACAGGTGGAACCTGCTCATCGTCCGCCAGCTCCTCATCGCGCCCGCCCGCTACCGCGAGCTGCAGGACGGGCTCCCCGGCATGGCCACCAACCTGCTCGCCGACCGCCTCCGCGACCTCGAGGCCGCCGGCGTGGTCGAGCGCCGCCTGGCCGAGCAGGGCAACGCCATCACCTACGCCCTCACCCCCTGGGGTGCCGAGCTGCGTGAGCCGGTCGAAAGCCTCATCCGCTGGTCGACCCCGCTCATGACACGCGGGCCCGGAGGCGATCACTTCAGCGCCGGGTGGCTCGTCGTCGCCCTCCGGGCGCTGTTCGCCGGCAGGAAGAGGGCACGGCGGTCGTCGACGGTGGGCATCGACGTCGACGGCGACCTGCTCCAGGTGCGGATGACGCGCTCGGGCGTGGAGGTGAGTCCGCACGACGGCCGCGAGCTCGACGCCGTGCTGCGTGCCGACGCCTCGATCGTGCTCGGGCTGGCCGCGGGTGTGCTCTCCCTGGACAACACCACCGGACTCGTCGACGTCGAAGGTGACGATGCTGCCGTGCGGGCGGTCTTCAGCCCTCCAAGCGCTGGGATGTGAGCGTGACCGCCAGGCGGCGGCTCACGGCACGCACCCGCTGCCGTTGCTGAGCCGCAGCTCGGCCCGGACGGCGTCGAGATACGCGCAGCCGTCGCGCTCGTTCGGTTCGATCACGCCGCCTTCGTGCCACTCGTTCCAGGCGTAGAGCAGCACGAAGTTGTCCACAGTAGATGGACGGGTGGAGGCGTCGACGTCGGCTCTGATGTCAGCGAGCAGCCTGGTGAAGGCGGCTCGTGACTGGTCCTCGTACCACCTGAAGCTCTTGTGCAGCTTCGCTTTCGCCTCTTCCGGGCTGTCCTCCGGCTGCACCGGGTCCGCGATGCTGATGCCGATGCGCGGGCGTTCGTCGAAGTCCGAGGTGGCGCACCGGATCAGGCTGCCGGGGATGGTGGCGAACCAGCGGCGTTCCGCGGTCACGTAGTTCTCGTACGAGCCCGTGGCGTAGTCCCACCGGCCGGGGCAGTAGCTGCCGTCGAGGCCCAGTTCCGGCTTGGGGACACCGTTGTCGGTGGTCAGCACGATCAGGACGTCCTCGCCGAGCCTCGTCCTGGCCCGGTCCCTGATCGCGTCGGAGAACTGGCGGACCGCCTCGGCGTTGATCGTGTTGTCGACGGGGCCGCCGTTGGGCTTGCCGATGCCGCGCACGTCGCACAGCTGCAGGAGCGGGCGGCCGTCGTTGGCGCGCAGGATGTTCGGCTGGCTCAGGTAGTCGTTCACGAGGACGTCGGCGGCCTGGCCGATCTGGTCGGACGGCATGCGCAACGTACCGCCGGCGCCGCCGTTCCAGGGGTGGATGCAGGGCAGCACCGTGAACTTCATGGCGGCCCGGTTGCGGGCGGCGAGGAACGCGCGCAAGCCCGCGGCGTACTGCTCGGTGGCGGCGCCGGGGTTCCAGTACCAGTAGAAGGCGAAGTGGTCCAGGCCCGCGCCGGACGCCTGGGTGATCTGGCGTTCCAGGGTTTCGGGCTTCGAGTCGTCGTAGTAGCCGATCGACGGCTTCAGGTGGGAGAAGTCCTCGCCCGGCCAGTGGCCGACCGCTTTGGGGTGGCCGTCGTGGGCGTGCCGGACGCCGCCCCACCAGTCGTCCTTGGCCTCCGGGCCGTAGTACTGCTCGATGCGGTCCATCATCGCGCGGTTGCCGTTGGCGTCGAACGTGCCGAAGTAGATCGCTCCGGCGCGGATCCACCTCGGGTGCACGTGACCCAGCGGGCCGTCGACCTTGTCCCAGCCGAGCGCGCGCATCTCCTCCAGGCGTGAGGCCAGCACCGGGCGCCAGGAGTTGGCCAGGCCCTCCTTGCGCACGCGGTAGAGGATCTCCGTGCCCGGCTGCGAAGCCGCGAACGCGTGGCCCACCACGCCCTCGTTGAGGAACGGCGGATTGGCTCCGGTGGTGAGCTGGTCCCGTTCGGACGTCGACGCGGTGAGCAGGTAGGCGCTCTGGCCCTGCTTGCGCAGCCGGAAGATCGGCTGCGAACCGGAGAAGGGCTGGCGGCGCAGGTAGCCCACCCGCGCGTCGGCTCGCACCCGCATGCCGTACCGGCTGACCGCCGACTGCATCTCCGCCTGGGACAACGTCCAGAACATGCCCTGGTCGCCCGCGGTCGAGAGTTCCAGCAGCGGCACCGGATCTGTGACCTTGCTCTCCGAACCGGTGCCGGCCGCGGCGGTCGGCGTACCGCTCGTGCTCATCGTGATGAGTGATGCGGCAGCGGCGATGGCTGCCACCAGGGAGACATGTGCCCGCACAGCGCGAATCATGCAGGAACTGGCGCCGGACTGTGGCCAACTGCGTCACGTTCTCCGTGCTGGGGACGATCCAGTAGATGTCACCAGGGTGAGGAGAGGCGGCGTCATGAGCAGATCCGGTGCGGATGTGCACGAGGTCGAACGGATCGCGGCGAACACCGACCCCGTCGTTCGGAACTTGCAGATCACCCACTGCTACCACCGGTTGTCACGGGCGCTGGCCGACCGCACGGGTGGCGGCGCGAACTGGTGCACCTTCGCGGTGTGGGCGTCCAAGCAGGTGGGGCAGACCATTCGGCAGGAGGATCTGGCGCACGCGGTGGAGCGGCTGCTCAAGTCCTCGCCCGAGGTGGCTGCCGGGGTCGGCCTGGTGGCGCGCGGTCTGCGACGGGCTGTCGCGCGGAAGGACGTGGACCGTGCGCACGAGCTGGTGCGGCAGGCCGTGGTGACGACCGCGCGGCTCGACGACGTGAGTGCCGCGTCGGCGCGGGGCAACCTCAAGGTCTTCGAGGAGATCGCGCGGGAGTTCGCCCGGTTCCTCGCCGAGTACGAGGACGACGAGCGGTGGATCGCGCAGTTCTGCGACGCGTTGCGGCCCGGTGAGCCGCCGGAGGGGCAGCGCTATCTCCGGCAGGCCTTCGCGCGGTACCACCGTGCGATGCGCACCACCGACCCGAAGCGGCGGGCGGAACTGTTGCTGCTGGCCAACATCGAGGTCGGCCTGCACGAGCAGACGCGGCTGCAGCCGGAGATCGCCGCCGCTCTGGAAGCACCGGTGGTCGATCCCCGTGACCTCGAACGGCGCCTGTTCGACCTGCTCCTGCCGGGCAACCGGGTGGTCAGGTGGCTGCGCCTGGTGTGGCTGACCGTGGTCGGCAGGCGGACCGCCGTGCGCATCGCGAGCGAGCACCTGGCCGACCAGGTGCGTGTGCTGGTCCGTCGGGCGGTCACCGAGCACCTGATGACGCTGGCGCTGCCCGGCGGCGAACTGCTCGACCTGAGCGAGGACCTGCCCGCGACGTTCCCGCCGCTGCTCGCGGAGCTGGCCGACCCGGACCTGCTGGCGTTGCTGAAAGTCGTCGACCCGACCGCGGACAGCGTGCTCGGGACGGCCGCGCGCGACTGGGCCGATCTGCCGGACCGCATGCACTACATCGCGGACATGTTCCGCTGCCACGCCCTGCGCGAAGACCTGCTCGATCCGCCGTTCACCGCGGCGCAGGTCGAGGCGCTGACCAACGGGCGGCGGCCGGACGGACCGCTGTAGGGAGTTCCGGTCAGGACAGGATCTCGAGGTAGCCGTCCGTTCCGTTCACGCGGATCCGTTGCCCGTCCTCGATCAGCCGGGTGGCGTGCTCCACCCCGACGACGGCGGGCAGGCCGTACTCCCTGGCCACCACCGCGCCGTGGGTCATCTGGCCGCCGACCTCCGTCACCAGGCCGGCGATCGCGACGAACAGCGGCGACCAGCTGGGGTCGGTGTACGCCGTGACCAGGATGTCGCCCGGTTCGAGGTCGGCTTCCGCCATGTCCAGGATGACGCGGGCCCGGCCCTCGACGGTTCCCGCGGACACCGGCAGGCCGACCAGCGCACCGCTCGGCAGGTCGTCACGCCGGTACGTTCCCGAGATGCCCTCGCCGTCCGAGGTGAGCACTCGGGGTGGCGTGAGGGCCTGGTACGACCGGAACGCCTCCCTGCGCTGCCGGATGAGCTCGGCGTCGGCCTCCTTGGTGCGGACGACTTCCTGGAGTTCCTGGAACCGCAGGAAGAAGATGTCCTCCTTCTCGTCGAGCACTCCCGCGCGCACCAGGCGCTCGGCCTCGTCGAGCAACGCCTGCTTGTAGACGAAGTAGCGGCTGACCATGCCGTACTTCGGGTACTCGCGATACCCGGCGAACGTCCGGACGCGGTCGATCATCCGCTTGGTCTCCTCGGCCTTCCGCTCGCCGTCCGGCAGGGCTCGCAGGCGCTCCAGCACTTCCTGTTCCTTCTGCCACGCCTCCTGCCGCCCCTGCTCGAAGCGGCGCTCACCGGCACCCGGTTCGAAGTTCCTGACGTTGGAGAGGATCAACGGCAGCAGCATGGCCGGGCGTTCGCTCCAGCGCGGCCTGGTGATGTCGATCTCGCCGACGCACCGCATGCCGTACTTGTCCAAATAGGACTGAATGGCGGCACGTGCCTCCTTCCCGCCGTCGAACTCGGGCAGCTCGTCCAGGAAGCCGTCGCCGGCGTTCTCCAGGAAGGCGACGACCTCCGGATGCGGGCGGATCGCGTCGGCGACGTCGAGGAGAGCCAGCCCCATCTCCGACGTGACGTTGTGGGGGACGGACTGCGTGAGGACGTCGGCCGCGTTCTTCTCGCCCAGCCAGTCCCGCAGGTGCTCGCCCAGCCACCACGACGCCTGCATCCCCGCCATGATCACCTGGTGGCTGCGCGGGTCGAACAGGATCCGCCTGAGTTCCTGGAAGTCCGCGAGGACGAAGTCGAGCAGGTCCGCACCTGACCTGTCCCGGATGTCGCGGCGCAGCGCGGCGACGGACGCCTCGCTCTGCTCGATCAGCTCGGTGACGACGGCCGGGTCGGTCTCGATCGTGGCCGGTGTGGCGCCGGGGATCGGCTGGCCGGGGGCGTCGTCGTGCAGCGACGGGACGAAGCCGCGTTCGAGGACGGTCCGCAGCGCGTCACCGATCAGTGTGTCGGACTTGCCAGCGACGTCCAGGAACCCCGCGCGGCTCGTCGGTGAGGCCAGGATCTGGGTGATGTCGACGAACAACCGCCCGCCGGCCTCTGCCATGGGCCTCGGGGTCGTCAGCTGCCACACGGAGAGCCCCAGCGGCGTCATGGCGTCGGTCATCATCTGCTGGTGGCCGACCGAGACGTAGACGCGGTTGGCCTGGTCCGGGGCCTCCGGTACGGGGAACAGCGTGGTGATCGGCCTGCTCTGGACGAACTGGAAGTCGCCGCCGGCGAGGCACCACTCGATGTCCTGGGGGCTGCCGAAGTGCGCTTCGATCCGCCTGCCCAGTTCCGCGAGCCGCACGACCTGTGCGTCCGTCAACGTCGGCTCGGAGGCCACGGTCCTGGCGATGACCTCGCCGTCGCGCACCTTGTAGCTGTCCGGGTTCACGAGACCGGAGACCAGGTCTTCGCCCAGGCCGAAGACGGCCTCCACGCTGGTGACCTTCCGGTTGGACGTGACGGGGTCCGCGGTGAACAGGACACCGGACGCCTGCGGGGAGACCATTCGCTGCACGACCACGGACATGGTGACCTTGCGGTGGTCGTAGCCGTTGCGCAGGCGATAGGTCACGGCCCGCTCGGTGAACAGCGAAGCCCAGCACCTGCTGACGTGCCGCAGGATCTCCGCCGGCCCCACGACGTTCAGGTACGTGTCCTGCTGGCCCGCGAAGGACGCACCCGGCAGGTCCTCCGCCGTCGCGCTCGACCGGACCGCGTAGGCGGCCTGCTCGTCGAGTGCCCCGGTGATCTCGGCCGCCAGGCCGGGAGGGATGACGATTCCCTCGATGGTCTCCCGGATCTCCGCGCTGCAGGCGCGGATCGCGTCCCGGTCGTCCGGGGCGACGCGCGCCAGCCGGTCCAGCTGGTCGGCGATCGACGGCTCCACGACGTCGCGGAACGCGTCCGTCGTCACGCAGAAGCCGTCCGGCACGCGGATGCCCTCGATCCGTGACAGTTCGCCCAGGTTCGCACCCTTGCCGCCGACGACCGCGATCTGAGTCCGGTCGATCTCGCCGAGAGCGAGCACGTAGCTGCTCATTCGTTCGTCCCCCTGTTGCTCATGAGTCCAGTGTGCCCGTGTCCGGCGCTGACTGTCCGGTGACTTCGGGTGTCAGCGAGATGTCAGCGGCCGTCGAGATGCTGCGTCCAGCGGAAAACAAAAGCTTCCCTGCACCAAGTGGGCTCCGGCGATTTAAGCGGGGCCGGATCCTGCGAAGAAGAGAAGGACGCATCGTGCTCAAGAAATTGGCCCTCGCGACGATGATGGGCGCGCTGATCAGCGCGTCTTTCGGTGCGGCCGCGGCAAACGCCGCCACGGACCGCAACGGTGTCTGTGAGTCGGGCGAATTCTGCCTGTACTACAACAGCAACCAGGAGGGGTCGGTTTCCGACTTCGACACCTCCATTTCCGACTACGGCGACGAGCAGCCCAGCTGCTACGAGTTCAAGGGCGCCGGCAACGGCAAGGGCAAGTGCGTGAAGAACGAGGCCGCCTCGGTCTGGAACCGCACCGGCCACCCCGTGACCGTGTACTTCAACAGCGGTTACGCCGGTCCGAAGCAGACGATCGCCGCGAACACCAAGGCGAACCTGAACTCGGACCTCAAGAACGAGAACGCCTCGCACAAGCTCAACGACAGCGGCAGCGGTGGCGGTGGTGGCGGCGGTACCTACGGCGCGCCGGACAACAACCCGCACCCGTCGGCGGCGGCCCGCGCGCCCCAGGCGACGAAGCGCACGCAGTTCGTCGACGACGAGATCCGTCGCCTGACCGGCGAGAAGGACTGCTGGGTGGGCGACTACCGCAGCAACGAGCCGTCGACGAGCAACCACAACACCGGTAACGCCCTCGACTGCACCATCTCCAACGCGATCGGCACCTACCCGACGGCGGCGCAGAAGGAGCAGGGCTGGAAGCTCGCCAACTGGCTCAGGAAGTACGCGAGCAAGCTCGACGTCCGCTACGTGATCTGGCAGGGCAAGATCTGGAGCGTTGCCCGCGACGACGAGGGCTGGCGCAACTACACCGCCGGCACCGGTGTGACCGCTGGTCACTACGACCACGTGCACGTCTCGATCCAGAACCCGTACGGCGACTGATCTCCAGCCGCTGAACCGGAACAGCTGAAAGGCCGCCTGATCTCTTCCGATCAGGCGGCCTTCTCGCGTTCACGGGCGCAGGTCGTGGACGATCAGCGACGCGGCCAGCAGCCGGATGTCCGCGGGATCGGCCGGGTTGTAGCCGGTCAGTTCGGTGACGCGGCGCAGGCGGTAGTTCAACGTGTTGCGGTGCAGGTGCAGCTTCTCGGCCGTGCGGTGGCGGTTGTGGTCGCTGTTGATGAACTCCCGCAGCGTGTGCAGCAGGTCGGGGTGTTCGGCCAGCCGGTCCATCACGCGGGCGAGCCGTTTGCGGCCGGGACCGGGACGGCAGAGCTGGTACTCGAGCAGCACGTCGTCGAGGACGTACGCACCGGGCGGACGGCCAAGGCGCTGCACCAGTTCGGCGATGTCGGCGGCCTGGCGGGCGGCCGTGGGGATGTCCTCGCGGCTTTCCGCGGCGGCGATTCCTCCCACCAGGCCGATGCCCGCGGCGGTGTGCAGATCGCGGACCAGGTCGGCGGCATCGGCCAGTTCCTGGTCGAGGGTCTCGGCCGTGGTGGGCAGGAGAACCGTGCCGCCGTCGTGGTCGAGTGCGGAGAGCGCGTGCTTCGGCAGTTCGGCCCGCAGGCGCCGGACCAGGGCCTGGGCGGCGAGCCTCGCTTCCTGACTGCTCGCGCCCTCGGCCAACGGAGGTGCCTCCACCCGAACGGCGAGAACCACGTGGTGGCTGGCCAGGTCGAGACCGATCCGCTCGGCCAGCGGTTCCGCCTCGCGGCCGGTCAGGAGAGCGGCGACCAGGGCGCGGGCGGCCTCGCGGCGTTCGGCGTGCAGGGCCTGCTGCTCGGTGAGGTACGAGGCGGCGACGGCGGGCACGGCGACGCTCAGGTACTGCAGCAGCGCGGGCACGGTCGCGAGCAGGTCGTCGACGTCGTCCTCCTCGGCGACGCGCGCCATCGCGGTCCAGCCGACGTGCGCGGCGACGTGGTAGGTGCTCAGCACGACGTCGAGCGGAACGCCCTGCTGGGCTCTGCGGACGGCCGTGGCGATCTGGGCCGCCAGCTCCTCGGGGGCGGGCGGGCGTTGTTCGCGCAGGGCCCGCAGGAAGACCTGGAGGTTGCGGCTCACCGCCTCGGTGATCTCGCGGTCGACGAGCTGGTGGGGTAGCTGCCGGTACGCCGCCGATCTGGCGAAGAACGCCTCCAGCACCTGTTCGGCGATGGCGGGAATCTGCGTCGCCGCCCGCTCGTACAGCGGGGCGAGCGGGTTCGGTGCCGGTATGTCGACCACCGGCAGAGGCTTGCGCATGCGGCAGGCCCCGTGCCATCGCCCGAAGCGGTCGTCTTTCGTCGGCACTGTGCACGAACGGACGCACGTGGTGTTGTGCATCTGCCCCAAACGGTTGCCCTGATCGAGTGATGGACACCGGGTGGACAGGTGTGTCGGGACAGAATTGGCAGTTCGTACGAGCAGGGGCAGGAGACTTGGCGCACAACGTGAGCAGTGTCCAGGAGTGCATGAAACTGTTGCTGCGGCGTGGATTTCAGCGGACTGTCGTGCAGGACCGGCTGACGTGCGTCAACGCCGTGATGTTCCGTCGCGTGTGGAAGGGCACCAACGAGACGGTGCTCGCGCTCTCCGAATCGGAGGCGCTGGCCTATCGCGTGCGCGAGGACGACGTGGATCCGGCGGACCCGTTCGTCGTGGATCCCGATCTCACGCTGTGGCAGTGCGGCGGCGAGTTCCTCGACGTCGCGAGCCAGCTGCTGGACCTGCCGCCCGTGCCCGGGCAGTCGGCGTTCGCTAGGCGTTCTGGCGGCGCACCATCTCGGTGATCCAGACGGGAGCGAACGGCGACGTGCAGTTCGGCGGCGTCGGGTAGTCCTTGAGAACTTCGAGCCGTTCGCCGATCTCGATCGCGCGGGCCCGGTGCTCAGGGTGCTCGATGCCGATCTGGGCCAGGCAGTGGTTCATCGCCCACTGCAGCCGGTCCGGCGCGCCCTTCATCTCCGCCTCGACGGTGTCGAGCAGCGCGTCGAGATCCAGGCCCTCCGGCTTGCGCGCCACGCGGTCGGTGGTCAACGCCCAGCCCGCGCTCGCGACCACCGGGTCCGGGTCGGAGAACCAGGCGACCCGCAGATCCTCGGCGTGGGCGCTCTTCTTCACCACGTAGTTCACGAGCCAGTCGTGCACCTTGGGACGGCGGGCCTCGCGCAGCATCGTGTCGAGCTGGTCGCGGGAGAACGCCTTGGGGCGGCAGATCAGCAACGCCAGCAGCCTGGCCGCCGTGTCGCCGGTCGCCCACAGTTCCAGTGCCAGGTCCTGCTGGGTCTTGAGGCGCTTGGCGAGCGCGCGGAGCTTGCCGAGGTTCACGCCGTGGTCGTCGCCGTGCTTCTCGTTGACCGCACGTGCCTTCGGGTCCTCCAGCGCGGCCAGTTCGGCCATCACCTCGGCGACCGTCGTCTCCGCCACGTCAGACCTCCTGTCCCGGTGACGGACAGTTTAAGTGGTCGGTGCACAATGTGCCCTCCGCTTCGAGGCTTCGGCGGCTCCTGAGGGGGAGTTCAGTGGTGGAGTTCGGGCTGCTCGGCGACGTCGAGGTCCGGGTGGGCGGCCACGTGGTGGACGTCGGTCACGCGCGGCAGCGGTGCGTGCTGGCCGCGTTGCTGGTGGACGCGAACCGGCTCGTGCCCGTCGACGTGCTGGTCGACCGCGTGTGGGGCGACCGGGTTCCGCACCGGGCGCGCAACGCCGTGGCCGGGTACGTGTCGAGGCTCAGGCAGGTTGTCCCGGACGTGCCCATCACCGGGCGGCAGGGCGGGTACGTGCTGGCCGTCGACCCGATGTCGGTGGATCTGCACCGTTTCGACGCCCTGGTCGCCCGCGCGCGGGCGCGGCCCGGCCAGGCCGTCGTCCTGCTCACCGAGGCGCTCGGGCTGTGGCGGGGCGAGCCTTTCTCCACTTTGGACACTCCGTGGCTCGCGATCGTGCGGCAGGGACTTCAGTCGCGCCGCACGGCCGCGCTGCTGGACCGCAACGACCTGGTGCTGGACCAGGGCGGGCACACCGAGCTGCTGGCCGAGCTGGAGGCGACGGCGGCGGCGTTTCCGTTGGACGAACGCCTCGCGGGACAGCTGATGCTGGCGCTGTACCGGTGCGGGCGGCAGGCCGACGCGTTGCTGCGGTACGAGCAGATCCGGATGCGGCTGGCCGAGGAGCTCGGCGCCGATCCCGGACCGGCGCTCAGGTTGCTGCACAAGCAGATGCTGACGGCGGACGAGGCGCTGGCGGTCAGCTCACCGGCCGCGAGACCCGTGCCGCGGCAGCTGCCGGCGCCGCCGCGCTGGTTCGCCGGGCGAGGCCGCGAGCTGGCCGCGCTCGACGCGATCATGAACGGACAGCACCAGATCGTCGTGTCCGGCACGGCAGGGGTGGGCAAGACGGCGCTCGCGGTGCACTGGGCCCATCGGGTGGCGGAGCGGTTCCCGGACGGTCAGCTGTACGTCAACCTGCGCGGTTTCGACCCCAGCGGCGCGGTCACGGCGCCGGGCGAGGCGGTCCGCGCGTTCCTCGACGCGCTCGGTGTCGACCCGCAGCGCATCCCGGCGAGCCTGGACGCGCAGGCCGCGCTGTTCCGCAGCACGGTGGCGGGCAAGCGCGTGCTCGTCGTGCTGGACAACGCCCGTGACGCCGACCAGGTCCGTCCCCTGCTGCCGGGCAGTCCCGGCTGCGTCGTGCTGGTCACCAGCCGGAACCGGTTGGCGGGCCTGGTCGCCACGCACGGCGCGCACCCGCTCGCGCTGGACCTGCTGTCCACAGTGGAGGCTCGGGCGCTGCTCGCCGACCGCCTCGGCGAGGACAGGCTGCGTGCCGAACCCGAAGCCGCCGACGAGATCATCACGCGCTGCTCCGGACTGCCGATCGCGTTGACCGTCGTGGCCGCGCGCGTCGCCTGCACCAGCTTTCCGCTGCGGGCCATCGCCGCCGAACTGCGCGGAGGCCTGGACCCGTTCGACGGCGGCGACTCGGCCACGGACGTCCGTGCCGTCTTCTCCTGGTCGTACCATGCGCTGGAGCCGGCCGCGGCCCGCCTGTTCCGGTTGCTGGGCCTGCATCCCGGCCCTGACGTCTCCGCCGCCGCTGCCGCCAGTCTCTTCGGTGCCCCGGTCCGGCCTGTGCTCGCCGAACTGACCCGCGCGCACCTGCTCACCGAACACCAGCCGGGTCGGTACGTGCTGCACGACCTGCTCCGGGCCTATGCCGCCGAGCAGGCTCGGATCCACGACTCCGACGCGGAACGGCGTGCTGCCACGACACGGCTGCACGACCACTACGTGCACACCGCGCACACCGCGACCCGGTTGCTGAGCCCGGCCCGTGAGGTGATCACCCCGCCGTCGCCCCAGCCCGGCGTGCGGCCGGAGAGGCTCGGCGACTTCGACCAGGCGCTGGCGTGGTTCACCGCCGAGCACCACGTGCTGCTCGCCGCCGTCGACCACGCCGCCGCCACCGGTCTCGACCCGCACGCCGGGCACCTGGCCTGGGCGCTGGCGGAGTTCCTCGAACGCCGCGGCCACTGGCTCGACCTCGGCGCCGTCGGCCACGTCGCCCTCGCGGCCGCGCTGCGCCTCGCCGACCCGCTGGCCCAGAGCCACGCCCACCGCTTCCTGGCCCGCGCGAGCACGCAGCTCGACCGTCTCGACGACGCGCACCTGCACCACCGGCGCAGCCTCGACGTGGCCGGTGACCCGATCGGCCAGGCGCGGTCCCACCGCGAGCTCGCCTACGTGTGCGAACGGCAGGGACACCTCGGCCAGGCCCTCGACCACTCCCGGCAGGCCATGGAGCTGTACGAGGCGGCAGGCCACCGGCGCGGTCAGGCGGGCGCGCTCAACGCCGTGGGCTGGTACCAGGCGTTGCTCGGCGACCTCGAGCAGGCGCTGACGTCGTGCCAGGCGGCACTGGCGTTGCTGGAGGAGCTCGACGACCCCGACGGCGAGGCGTCGACCTGGGACAGCCTCGGCTACATCCACCACCACCGCGGTGACCACCCCGAGGCGATCGCCTGCTACCGGCGTTCGCTCGACGTGTTCCGGTCGCTGGGTGACCGGTACTGGACCGCTGACGTGCTCGTGCACCTCGGGGACAGCCACCTCGCGGCCGGTGACCCCGGATCCGCCCGTGCGGTGTGGCAGGAAGCGTTGGGAATCCTGGAGGATCTCGGCCATCCGCACGCCGGCGCTGTCCGGGCGCGGATCAGTTCTCGTTGAGCGCGGCGATGATCGGGCACTGCTCCCGCACGCCGTTCTCGGCCACCTCCAGCAGGGCCAGGCGCACGCGGTCCAGGTCGCGGATGCGTTCCTCGATCTCGGTGACCTTCTCGGTGATCACGTCGCCGAACTCGTCGGCGTCGAGGAGCTGCTCCAGCTCGGTGAGCGTGAAGCCGAGACGCTGGGCGCGGCGGATGAACTTCAACCGCCGCAACGCCTCCTGGTCGTAGTGGCGGTATCCGCCGTGCGTGCGGGCCGTGGGCACGACGAGGCCGCGCCGCTCGTAGAACCGCACGGTGCTGACGCCCACTCCGGCAGCGCGGGCCAGTTCGGATATGCGCACCACCGGAAACTACCTCCGCAGCAACGCGCGCAGCTGGGCCGCGCCCCAGAACAGCTCCAGCACCAGGAAGAGCGCCAGGACCGGCGTCTGCCCGTGCCACAACGCCCACGCGAACCAGAGGCTGAACAGTCCGCGTCCGACCGTGTCGATGCCGATCAGCAACGGCTCCGGGCGCCGCCACCTGGCGACCGACCACATCACGACCACGGTGCCGAACAACGTGGCGAACAACAGGGTCATGGGGTCCTCGGTCGTGGTGCCGAACAAGGTCAGCATCCCGGCCGCGGTCCAGGGCGTCACGAAGGCGATGCTCGCCACCAGGTCGTACAGGGCACCCGCCCGGCCCCACCGGGCCACGTCTCGCGTCATGGCGATCACGATGGACCCTGAACCGTGGTGCAGGGTCAAGCCGCGAGGAGGAAGGTGGTGACAGGACAAGTACTTCGGGGGTTCCTGTGCACGACTTCATCGTTGCCGGGGCCGGAAGTGCGGGGTGTGTTCTCGCGAACCGGCTGAGTGAGGATCCGGCGAGCCGGGTGCTGCTGATCGAGGCAGGACCGGAGGACGACGCGCAGGAGATGCGCGTGCCCGCCCAGGCCGCGACCCTGTGGCAGGGCCGGTTCGTGTGGGACAACATCACCGTGCCGCAGGACGACGCCGGGAAGCGGCAGGTCCCGTGGCCCAGCGGGCGCACGCTCGGCGGCAGCTCGTCGATCAACGGCATGATCTACATCCGCGGCAACCGCGCCGACTACGACGCGTGGCGCGACACCTACGGCTGTGCCGGCTGGGGTTACGCCGATCTGTTGCCGTACTTCAGGCGCGCCGAGGACCAGGGACGCGGGGAGTCGGTCCACCACGGCGTCGGCGGGCCGTTGTCCGTTCAGGACGCCCGGTACGTCCACCCGCTCGTGCAGGCCTGGCTGCTGTCGGCGCAGGAGCACGGGCTGCCCGCGAACAGCGACCACAACGGCGCCGAACAGGACGGCGTGGGGCCGTACCAGGTCACGCAGGACAACGGGGAGCGGTGTTCGACCGCCGCCGGCTACCTGCGGCCCGCGCTGGACCGTCCCAACCTGACGGTGCTGACCGGCGCGCAGGTCACGCGGGTGCTGATGGAGGACGGCCGGGCCGTCGGCGTGCGCTACGTCCGTGACGGCGTCGAGGAGGAAGCGCGGACGACTGGCGAGGTCGTGGTGTCCAGCGGTGCGGTGAAGAGCCCGCAGATCCTGATGCTGTCCGGGATCGGACCCGCCGAGCGGTTGCGCGAGCTGGGGATCGAGCCGGTGGTGGATCTGCCGGTGGGAGAGGGGTTGCAGGACCACCCGCTGTGCATCGCGCAGTGGGCGACGCCCGAGGTGCCGAACTTCTTCGAGGAGCTCACGCCAGAGGCGATGGAGGTGTGGCAGCGGGAACGGCAGGGGCCCTTCGCCTCGCACTTCGCCGTCGCCGGCGGGTTCGCCAGGACCAGGCCCGATCTGCCGGCGCCGGACGTGCAGTACGACGCGGTCGCCGTGGCCGCGTCGATGGGGCCGGACGGGCTGGTCATCGATCCGGAGAAGCGGGCGGTGTCGCTCGTCGTCGTGTCCGCGCAGGTGCGCAGCCGCGGCCGGGTCGCCTTGGCTTCGGCGGATCCGTTCGAGCGGCCGTTGATCGACCCCGGCTACCTCTCCGATCCCGGTGATCTCGACACGCTGGTGGCCGGGCTTCGCGAACAGCGGGAGATCGCCGCCTGCGGGCCGCTCGCCTCGTTCGTGACGGAGGAGTTGTTGCCGGGGCCGGACGTGCAGACCGACGAGGAGCTGCGGGCCTACGTGCGGCAGACCGTGACGACGGTGTGGCATCCGGCCGGCACCTGCGCGATGGGTTCCGTCTGCGATCCGCAGCTGCGGGTGCTGGGTGTGGACGGGCTGCGGGTCGTCGACGCGTCGGTGATGCCGGCGGTGCCACGTGGCAACACGAACGCGCCGACGATCGCCGTCGCCGAACGCGCCGCCGACCTGATCAAGGGGTGCACGCCGCTGGAACCGATCTACGATTAGGCGTCCGCTGGAGCCGAGGGGGAGGCGTGACCGGCCAGATCCTCCGCCATGCCTGCCACATCGAGGCCGTGCGCGTGCGGTTCGCGGCCGTCCACCGGGCCAGCGCGGTCGTCGTCGGCGACGAGACCGTGTACGGGCGGCTGTGCCGGTGGATCATCGGGCTGGTGCTGGAGAAGCACGTCAGGCAGGACGAGCTGGTCTCCTACGTCGAGGAGAACCTGCGGCTCATCGTGGCCGGGCTGTGCGACCTGGCCGGCGAGAAGCCACCGGAACCGGATCCCGTCCGCGAGGCCGCCGTGCCGTCGCTGATCGCGCCCGCACGGGAGACGGCCAGCTCGGCCATGGAGCAGATCGGGCCGCTCAGGGACGTGCTGGACGAGCTGACGGGACTGCCGGACGTCATCGCCGCGCACGCGACGACCTGGTGGAACATCGCGGTCGAGCAGCGGGCCATGGCCGACGAGCTCGCGGACTTCCTCGAACGGGACGTGCCGGCGTGGGACGGCGCCGCTGAGCACCAGCGGCTGATGGGGCACAACATCGACGCGATCAGAGGGCTCAGCTCGGTGTCGGCGGCGTTCGCGGAGATCACCGAGAGCGTCGGGGTGCTGGTCGCGCAGACGCGGCGGCTGGTGCGGGAGCTGGTGATCAGCCTGGTGGTGGCGCCGTCCGACGTGACGTTCCAGCGGCTGACCTGCCGGATCGCGGTGTACGGGGTGGCGTTGAACGCCACCCTCACGCACCTGGAGAACCGGCTCGAAGGCTAGGCGGCGGCGCGGCGGGCGCGGCGCTTCGCGATCGACGGCAGGAACCACATGTAGACGCCGGTGCCCATGAGGATGAACAACGGCAGCAGCGGCACGTAGGACACCCACACCACGGAGTTGTCCACGGTCAGCGCGACGGCCGTGAAGACGACGGTGGCCATGAAGATCATGCTGACCACGCGGTGGAACTGCCGGATTCGCTTGGTGCCGCTCATTTTCGCTGTCCTCCAGTTTGCTCTGGTCCGTTGCGGACAACGTTAGGAGCGGAGGGATCGACCGTGCTTCTCGATTCCTGACCACTAGGGTCTCGGGCCATGCGGTACACGTCCCCCGTGCTCGTGGGCAGGAGCGAGGAGGCAGCGGCACTGCGGGCCGCGGTCACACGGGCCGAACACCGTCGCGGCGGCGCGATGTTCCTGGTGGGGGAGCCGGGAATCGGCAAGTCGCGGCTCGCGTCGGAGATCGCCGGGCACGCCTCGCAGCGCGGCTTCCGCGTGCTCAGGGGGCGGGCGAGCCGGGCGGTACCGCTGCGGGCGCTGTGCGAGGCGGTGCTGTCGGCATTCCGGCGGACCGTGCCGGACGAGGAGCAGCTCGGCGCCTATCTGCCCGTGCTGCTGCGGATGACGCCGGACGCGCCCGCCGGTGTGCCGGATCCGGCCGTGGTCAGGGCCGAGGCCGTTCTCCGGCTCGTCACGGCAGGGAAAACCGTTGTGCTGCTGGAAGATCTGCACGACGCGGACGGCGAGACGCTGGCCGTGGTCGACTACCTGCTCGACAACCTCGCCGGCGAACCGGTCCTGCTGCTGGCGACCCTGCGACCGCATCCCGATGCCGCGCAACGACTCGCTGACGAGGCCGCGGCGCGCCGGGTCGCGGATGTGGTGCGGCTCAACGGGTTGGCCGACGCCGACGTCGCAGAGCTCGCCCGCCACTGCCTCGGCACACCCGCGCCCGCGGACGTCCTGGCCACGCTCACCAGGATCGCCGACGGGGTGCCGTTCGTCGTCGAGGAGCTGCTCAACGCCGATCTGCGAGCCGGTGTGCCGCCCACGGTCGCCGCGGCCACGGTGCAACGGGTCGACGCGCTCGATCCCGCCTGCCGCGCGCTGCTCGACGCCGCCGCGATCTTCGGCCGCACGTTCCCGCTCGACGTCGTGGCCGCCGTCGCCGATGTCGGCAACGCGACAAAGCTGTTGCAGGAAGCCGAACGCGCGCAACTCGTGCACGGCCACAGGTTCCGCCATGCGCTGACGGCCGACGCCATCCGCGGCCGGATGACCCCGACGGCCCGCGCCGCGCTCGCCAGAAGAGCGGCACGAGCCACGGAAGCGTTGCGGCCCAACGAACTGGAGCTCATCGCCGAGCTGTGGGAAGCAGGCGGTGACATCGAGCGGGCCGTGGGGTGCCTGGTGCGCGCCGGACGGCACGCCGCCGCGCTCGGCCGGTTCGGCACCGCCGTCGAGCTGCTCGAACGCGGCCAGGCGATGACCGACGACCCGGACCTCGCCGCAGATCTCCTCGACGCGCTCGCCGCCGTGCTGCCGTTGGCCGCGGTGGTCGTGCCCGCGGACAACGGCGCGCGGGCTTTCGCGTTGGGAGAACGGCTTCAGCAGTCCCTCACCGCGCACCACAGGCCCGAGCGACAGGCCGCTGTCCGGCTGGCGCAGGCACGGGTGGCGGCCGTCGCGGGTCAGTGGGAACGCGGGCTCGACCTGATCACGGCGGCCGAGGAGCCCTGTGCGGCCGTCGTCAAGGCGACGCTCCTGCTCGGACTCAACCAGCTCGACCTCCTGCCGCAGGCCCGCGCGCTCGCCGAACGCGCCGCCGCCACGGGAAGCCCCGAGATCGTCTGCGAAGCCCTCGAAGTGCTCACCCGGTGCACGCGAGGGCACGATCTCGCCGAGGCGCGGCAGCACATCCAACGCTGGCTGCGGGTCGCAGAAGAGCACGGGCTCGCGGCGTGGCGGCTGCGGGCGTTGCTGGAACTGGGCATCACCGACAAGTACCTGACCATCGGCGTCGACACCCTGCTGGCAGCGCGGAACGCGGCACTGGACGCCGGGGCCATCGTGATCCTCATCGCCGCCGACCTGCACCTCGGCGCCACCTATCTCGTGCGCGGTCAGTACGACGAGGCCGCGAAACACGGTGCCAGTGCGGGTGAAGCCGCAGAGAAGCTCGGGCTGCACGCGTTGAAGTCACTGGCGGTCGCCATCGAGGCGGGCATCGCGTCCCTGCACGGCAACCGCAAGGCCACCGACCAGGCGCTGGCCCGGTTGCGCGACCACGGCGGGTCCGAGGAGATCTGGTCGTACAGCTCGGCGATCTGCGCGTTGATGGAGGAGCAGCACGACCGCGCGCTGGCCGAGTTCGACGAGATCGAGAAGACCGTCACCGAACCCCGCATCCTGCGCGGCACCTTCTACCAGGGATCACGGCTGCTGGTCAGGGTCGCGCACGGGCTCGCGGGCTGGCCGGAGTACGAACTGCTGGCCGCGTCCCACCTCGCGCAGGTTCACCTGCACCGCACGTACTTCGCCTGGAGCCGGGCGATCCTGCTCGGCCGTGACGGCAGGACCAGCGAGGCGACCGAGGCCGCGCGGGAAGCGCTCGACCTCAGCAGCGGACTCGGCCTGCCGCGTCACCTCGGGCTGCGGCTCGCCGGGCCGAGGGCGCTGGCGGAGGGCTGGGGCGAGCCGCTGGAGTGGTTGCGGGAAGCGGAAGAGCACTTCCACCAGCACGACGTGCCCGCCGTCGCCGCCGCGTGCCGGGCGGTGCTGCGCGAGGCGGGCGCACCCCAGCGACGACGCCGGCGCGATCACGGCACCGTCCCGGCCGAACTGCGCAGAACCGGTGTGACGGTGCGGGAGTACGAGGTGCTGCGGCTCGTCGTGGAACGGTTCGGCAACGCCGAGATCGCCGAAAAGCTGTTCCTCTCGCCAAGGACCGTCGAACGGCACGTCGCCAGCCTGCGCGTCCGCACTGGTCAGACGTCCAGGGCGGACCTCATCAGGTACGCCGGGCCACTAATTGAGGGAACCGCCCGCATGTAGCCGGGGGCGGTGATCGTGACACTCTCCGCGACCGGCGGCGCTGGACTCGGTGGGGTGTCCAGCGCCGCCGTGACGCATGGCGGAAGATTTCCCGGCGCGAGATGTCGATTCCCGCCATCTCCCGTTCGACGCACTGATGACAGCACGTCCGAACAGTCAAGGAGAACCCCGATGCGCACCCTGATCGCCACCGCGTTCATCTCGCTCGACGGCGTCGTCGAAGCCCCCGGCGGCGAGCCCGGTCACCGCAGCTCCGGCTGGACCTTCAAGGACATCGAGTTCGACGAGGCCGCCTACGAGATCAAGGGCCGCGAGCAGGAGGAAGCCGCAGCGATGATGATGGGCCGCGTCAGCTACGAGGCGTTCTCCCCGGTGTGGCCGACGCTCGACTACTTCCCGCAGTACAACGCGATGCCGAAGTACGTCGTCTCCAGCACGCTCAAGGAGGACCAGCTCGTCGACAACTGGGGCGACATCACGATCCTCCGCTCGCTCGACGACGTGGCGGCGCTCAAGGAGACCGACGGCGGCCCGATCTCCATCCACGGCAGCGCCACGCTCAACCGCAACCTGTCCGACGCGGGCCTGATCGACCGCTACCACCTGCTGGTGTTCCCGCTGCTGCTCGGCGCGGGCAAGCGGATGTTCAGCGAGACCGACAAGGACAAGCAGATGCTGAAGCTGGTCGAGAGCGAGTCGTACTCGAACGGCATCCAGAAGCTCGTCTACGACGTCGTGCGCTGAACCCCGCATTCGGGCCGGGCGGTGCTCACCGCATCGCCCGCCCCACCGGCGGCAGCACCGAGACCATCGACGCGGTCAGCCACAGCATCAACGCGATGCCCGGCACGATGATGAGCGTGCCGCCGTGGTTGATCGTCAGCCTGATGACGGCGTAGACGTAGTAGGCGACCACCAGGAAGCCCAGTCCTGCGAGGATCCAGCGCGCGAACCCGAGCCGGGCGAGGACCAACGCGGTGAACAGCAGCACCACGCCGCCCGCGACGTAGGTGGCCACGATCGCCGGGTCGCCGTTGCCGATCACGGAGCGGGGGAACGCCAGCCCGAGCAACGCGACCGCGGCTTCCGGGGTCTGCCGGACGCCGTCCGCGGTGTTTAGCCCCGCCAGCACGAAGCACAGCACGGAGACGAGCAGCCACAGTCCACCCGCGAGGAACGCGGGCGCGGTGCTCGGCCTCGGCGGCGGACCCCAGCCAGGTGGCGGTCCATATCCCGGTGGTTGCTGCGGCCAGCCCTGGTTCGGATGCACGGCCCACACGATACGAGCTGACGTGGCGCCTGATCAGCCTTTTCGGACAGCGGCGAGCGCGAGCCGGGTGAGCCGCCGCAGTTCGTCGAGGCCACCTTCGCCGCCCTCGCGCAGCCAGGCCGTGGACGCCGCGTCGAGGCACGCCAGCGCCGTGGCCACGATCGCTTCGCCGACGAGGCCTCGCGGGGCGTCCCCTGTCGACACCCTGCGCTCGACCTCCGGTGCCAGAACCTCCTGCCAGCGCAGGTGTTTTTCCAGATGGGCGGCGCGCAACGCGGGGCTGGTGGCGACCAGCCTGCCGATCATCGCGCCGCGTTCCGGGTTGACCTGCGTGGCCAGCACGCCGAACGCCTGCTCCAGCGCGTCCCAGATCGGTTCGTCGTCGGGGCGTTCGCGCAGCGCTTCGAGGATCACCGGGCCCAGTTCGGCGAGATCACCGAAGACGATGTCCTCCTTCGTGCCGAAGTAGCGGAAGAAGGAACGCCGCGAGATCCCGGCCGCGGCCACCACCTGGTCGACCGTCGTCTCATCGAAGCCGTGCTCCAGGAACAACGCCAGCGCGGCGTCCACGACCTCTTCCTGGACCCGGCGGCGGGTGCGGTCCCACAGACGATCTGACACGTCGGCCAGCCTAGTGCCACCTCGACTCTTGGCGCCCGGATGGCATCTGATGCTAACTTGGCACTCGATGCCAAGGAGGAATTCAGTGACAATCGACTACCGGGGCGCGCGGGTGCTGATCACCGGAGCCAGCGCGGGAATCGGCGCCCAGTTCGCTCGTGAGCTCGCCCGCAGGGGCGCTGACCTGGTGCTCGTCGCCCGCCGGACGGAACGGCTCGAAGCGCTCGCCGCCGAGCTGAAGAACGTCGAGGTGACGGTGCTGCCGTGCGACCTCACCGAACAGGGCGCTGTGGCAGGTCTTGCCGCAGAGCTTCGAGCGCGCGGGATCACGCTCTCCGGACTGATCAACAACGCCGGGTTCGGCACGCACGGCCCGTTCGCCGAAGAGGACGCCGAACGGCTGCGCAGCGAGATCGCACTCGACATCACCGCCGTGGTGGATCTGACCAGGACGTTCATCGACGAGCTCGTCGAGTCCGGACGCGGCGTGCTGATCAACGTGGCGAGCATGGCCGCGTACGTCCCGGTGCCGCGGATGGCCGTCTACGGTGCCGCGAAGGCGTTCGTGCTGAACTTCACCGAGGCGCTGTGGCAGGAGTACCGCCGCAGCGGCCTGCGGGTGCTCGCCCTCTCACCGGGTGCGACCAGCACGGAGTTCTTCGACGTCGCAGGCCCGCAGGCCGCAGCGGGTGCGCGGCTGCACACGCCGGAACTGGTGGTGGAGACGGCGTTGCGGACGCTGGACCGGCGCAATCCGCCGCCGAGCATCGCGGTCGGCAGGATGAACCGGCTGATGGCGACCGCGTCCAGGCTCTTCACCCGGCGGCAGGCGGTGCTGGCGATGGGCGCGATGAACGCGTGAGCTACGAGTGCTTGCGATCGGTGTGCCCCAGCGACCTCTCCGGCGCCACCCGGTCGCGGACCAGCTGCTTGAGCACGGCGAGGTCGGGGAAGCCGTCCTGCTCCTTGCGCGACCACACGGTCTCGCCGTCCAGCCGCACGTCGAACACGCCGCCGGTGCCGGGGATCAGCGCGACCTCACCCAGCTCCGTCGTGAACGTGGTCAGCAGCTCCTGCGCCGTCCAGCCGGCCCGCAGCAGCCACCGGCACTGGGTGCAGTACTCGATCTCCAGACGCGGTGTCCTCATGCCTGAGTATTAACAGAGGTGCCGGCCCTGGTCGCGTCCGTGCCCCAGTTCGCGAGCAGCTGCAACGCCTCGGCGGACGCGGTGCCGGGTTCGGCGTGGTAGGTGCTCAGGAACAGGTCGGGGTCGCTCGGCATCTTCAGCGTCTCGTACGACAGCGTCATCTCGCCGACGAGCGGGTGCTTCAGCACCTTGGTGCCGAAGCTCTTCTCCTTGACGTCGTGCTTGGCCCACAGCTGCCGGAACAGCTCGCTCTTCACCGAGAGCTCGCCGATCAGCGCGGCCAGCTCGGGGTCGTCGGGGTAGCAGCCCGCGTCCATCCGCAGGAACCCGACGACGTCCTCGGCCTTGCTCTGCCAGTTGACGAAGAGGTCCTGGTAGGACGGTCGCAGGAAGATCAGCCTGGCCCAGTTGCGCTCCTTCGGCGGCAGCTCGCCCCAGTCGCCGAACAACGCGGCGGCCATCGGGTTCCACGCGTGGATGTCCGAGCGCCGCCCGCCGATGTACGCGGGCACGCCGACGCCGTCGATCAGGTGCTTGAGCGCCGGGCGGACCTGGGTTCGCGCGGTCTTCTTCTTGCCCGGCTTGCTCGACGTCAGGTTGCGCAGGTGCGCGCGTTCGGCGTCGTTGAGCCGCAACGCGCGGGCGATCGAGTCCAGCACCTCGGCGGAGACGTTGCGCCCGTTGCCCTGTTCCAGACGCGTGTAGTACGCGACCGAGACGCCCGCGAGCTGCGCCAGTTCCTCGCGGCGCAGGCCGGGAACACGCCGGGTGCGGCCGTACTGGGGCAGGCCGACGTCGTCGGGGGACAGCCGCGCTCGACGGCTGCGCAGGAACTCGCTCAGCTCGGTGCGCGGATCGACGGTCATGGTGCCGAGTATTCCCGCACGTGCCGCGTCGTGCCTGCTACTGCCAGTGGTAGGCACGCCAGTCGTACGAAAACCAGGTGTCTGGGTAGCGCCCTCGAACTCCAGCAGTGTCGTCAAGCGACACGACAGAACGAGGAGAAACCTGATGAGCACCGTCGCTGCCTACGCCGCTCCCGCACCCAAGGCACCGCTGGAGCACACCACCATCGAGCGTCGCGCGGTCGGCGCGCACGACGTTCTGATCGACATCAAGTACGCGGGCATCTGCCACTCGGACATCCACCAGGTCAACGAGGGCTGGTTCGAGGGGATCTTCCCGATGGTGCCCGGCCACGAGATCGCCGGCGTGGTCGCCGAGGTCGGTTCCGAGGTGACGAAGTACGCGGTCGGCGACCGGGTCGGCGTCGGCTGCATGGTCGACTCGTGCCGCGAGTGCGACTTCTGCCTGCGCGGGCTGGAGCAGTACTGCGCGAACGGCAACACCATGACCTACAACGCCGTCGACAAGAACGGCCAGGTCACCTACGGCGGCTACTCGAAGCAGATCGTCGTCGACGAGAACTACGTCGTGCGGATCCCGGACTCGCTCCCGCTGGACGTGGCGGCGCCGCTGCTGTGCGCGGGCATCACGCTGTACTCGCCGCTCAGGCACTGGAACGTCGGCCCCGGCAAGAAGGTCGCGATCGTCGGCCTCGGCGGACTCGGCCACATGGGCGTCAAGATCGCCCGCGCGCTCGGCGCCGAGGTGACCGTGCTGTCGCAGTCGTTGCGCAAGAAGGACGACGGCCTCAAGCTCGGCGCCCACGACTACCGCGCCACCAACGACCCGGCGACGTTCACCGAGCTGGCCGGGAAGTTCGACGTGATCGTCTCGACGGTGTCCGCGCCGCTGGACTTCAGCGCCTACCTCGGGCTGCTCAAGACGGAGGGCGCGCTGGTCAACGTCGGTGCGCCGGAAGAACCGGTCTCGATCAACCTGTTCGGGCTGCTCGCCGGTCGCAAGACGATCGCCGGGTCCATGATCGGCGGCATCGCGGAGACCCAGGAGATGCTGGACTTCTGCGCCGAGCACGGCCTGGGCGCGGAGATCGAGCTGATCACCGCCGACCAGATCAACGTGGCGTACGACCGGGTGCAGTCGAGTGACGTGCGCTACCGGTTCGTGATCGACACCGCCACCATCTAGTGGCGTGTCACGCAACGTTGGCGAGGTAATTCACGCTCAGCAGGACGCCTCACGGCACCGCCCCCACTCCCACAGCCAACCAGGATGAGGAAGCGGGGGCGGCGCCGCGATGCGCCCGTCTGACCGCGAATTCCCCCGGCAACGTTGCGAGCCACGCCACTAGTCCGGTGCGCAGGGCACTCCGGACTCGTGCGACTTGACGGCACCTGCCAGCACCGAGTCGAGCTGCCGGAGCGTGTCCTGGAGGTCCTCGATCTGCTTGACGACCGACGACCGGTGTCCCCGCAGCTTGGCCAGCACCTGCGGGGACGCCACCCCGGTGACCACGCACGGCAGCATCTCCCGGATCGACGCGCTGGAGATGCCGGCGGCGTAGAGCTGCTGGATCAGCCGCACCCGGTCGACGGCCTTGTCGCCGTAGTGCCGTTGCCCGCTCTCGCTGCGTTCGGCGGCGAGGAGACCCTGCTCCTCGTAGTAGCGCAACGCGCGCACGCTCACGCCCGTCTTCGTGGACAGCTCGCCGATGCGCATGAGACCTCCGCCACAAAACCTACCTCTGACGTCAACGTCAGGTTTCTAGCGTAGCTCTCATGCTTCTCACCAGCTATCGACTCGGAAACCTGACCCTGCCGAACCGTCTCGTCATGGCGCCCATGACCCGCGCACGAGCCGTGGACGGCAAACCGGTTGCGTCAACGGCCACCTACTACGCCCAACGTGCCACCGCCGGCCTCATCGTCACCGAAGGCGTGCACCCCAACGCGGTCGGCCAGGCCGGTCCGTTCATGCCGGGCATTCACACCGACGACCAGGTCGAGGCCTGGCGGGTGGTCACGGATGCCGTGCACGCCAACGGAGGCCGGATCTTCGCCCAGCTCATGCACGGCGGCCGGATCGGTCATCCCGAGGTCGCCGGGCATCATCCCGTTGGGCCGTCGGCGATCGCGGCCAACAGCGAGGTGTTCACGCCGAGCGGCATCGTGCCCGCGCCGGTGCCTCGGGCGTTGAGCGTCCCCGAAGTGCAGGACCAGGTGCAGGCGTTCGGCGACGCGGCCCGGCGCGCGGTCGAGGCCGGGTTCGACGGGGTTGAGCTGCACGGCGCGAACGGGTACCTGATCCAGCAGTTCCTGTCCTCCAACGCGAACCAGCGGGATGACGCCTACGGCGGCTCGATCGCCGGGCGCATCCGGTTCGCCGTCGAGGCGGCCGAGGCGGCGGTGGACGCCATCGGCGCGGACCGCGTCGGCATCCGGCTCTCACCCGGCGGCGAGGTCCAGGACATCGTCGAGTCGGACATGCCCCAGCTCTACGACGCGCTGCTGAAAGCGTTGCCGGACATGGCATACATCCACGTGCTGGCCACGGCGGACGACGAGGTGCTGATGGATCTGCGCAAGGCCTGGCCGACCGCGTTCATCCTCAACCCCGGCGGCCAGATCGGCCCGCACGAGAGCACGCGCGACCAGGGCGAGCGCTGGCTCGCGGGCGGCGCCGACCTGATCAGCTACGGCCGCGCGTACCTCGGCAACCCCGATCTCGTCGAACGGTTCCGGCTCGGCCTGCCGCTGGTGAGCACCGACCGCGAGACGTGGTTCCAGACCGAGGCCGGGTACATCGACTACCCCAGCTATCAGCACTGAAGCGCGCGCATGAGGTGGTCGACGAGCCGTTCGAGGTAGTCGGGCTCCACGTCCGCCCGCCGCACCGCCAGCCGCCAGTAGACCGGCGCGGCGACCAGGTCGAGCGCGATCTCGACGTCGAAGTCCGCCGGCAGCTCGCCCCGGTCGACCGCGCGCCGCAGCGTGACGGCACCGAGCGCGCGGCGCGGTTCGCCGATGGTCGCCGCGATCGCCTCGGCCAGCGCGGGATTGCGGACGGCCTCCGCGGTGAGGTCCGGCAGGATCGTCGCGAACCGCGGGTGGGTGAGCCAGTCGTGCACGGCGGTCACCGTCGCCAGCAGGTCGCCCCTGAGTGAGCCGGTGTCCGGAACTTCCGCCAGTGGCACGGAGAACTCCGACAGCGCCGCGACCACCATGTCCTGTTTGGACGGCCACCGCCGGTACAGCGCGCTCTTGCCGACCTCCGCGCGTTTGGCGACGGCTTCCATCGACAGCCGGCCGTAACCGTGTTCGGCCAGCTCGTCGAGCACGGCCTCGGTGATCGCCCTGGTCACCTGCGGCTGCAGGACGGCGGCGCCGGTCGGGGTGCGCTTGGTCATGGCGCACATCATAGGACTGGACGAGACGGTCCCGTCCCGCCTAACGTTGTGGACGGGACGGTACCGTCCCGTCCATTTCGTTTGGAGGATCACTCGTGGACCTCATCCCGAGGGCGTTGCAACTGCTGCTGGACAAGGACATGGCCGGGTTCGCGGGCCTGTGGGCCGTCGATGGCGTGCTGGAGTTCCCGTTCGCCCCGCCGGGCTACCCGTCCCGGCTGGAAGGCAGGGCGGCGATCGAGGACTACCTGCGCGACTACCCGAAGCTGCTCGACATCCGGGGCTTCCCGAAGCAGGTCGTGCACCGCAGCGTCGATCAGGACGTCGTCGTGGCCGAGTTCGACGCCGAGGGAGTCGTGGTGGCCACGGGCAAGCCGTACCGGTTCTCGTACATCGCCGTGATCACGACGCGCGACGGTGAGATCGTCTCGTACCGCGACTACTGGAACCCGCTCTACGTGCAGGAGCTCGCGGCATGAGCGTGCTGGTCATCGGCGGTACGGGCACGACCGGCAGCCTGCTCGCGTCCTTGTTGCCGGACGCCCGCATCGGCACGAGGAAGCCGGTGCGGGACGACCACGTCCGGTTCGACTGGGACGTCCCGGCTACGTACGGGAGTGCTCTCGAAGGTGTGGACCGCGTCTACCTCATCCCGCCCGTCGGTGTCGTCGATCCTGTGCCTGCCGTCGAGTCGTTCCTCGTTCGGGCACGGCACGTGCGGCGGGTGGTGCTGCTGAGCTCGTCCGCCGTGCCGGAGAGCGCCACGGGCATGGGCGCTCTCCCGGCGCTGGTGCGGGCGATGCCGGAGTGGGCCGTGCTGCGGCCGTCGTGGTTCATGCAGAACTTCACCGGCGACCACCCGGTCGCGGCAGGTGTCCGTGCCGGCGAGATCGTCACGGCCACCGGTGCCGGCCGGGTCGGGTTCGTCGACGCCGCCGACATCGCGGCCGTGGCGGCACGGGCGTTGCTGGATCCGTTGCCGCACAACACGGACCACCTGATCACCGGCCCGGAAGCGGTGAGCTACGCCGATGCCGCCGCGATCATCACCGAGCTCACCGGACGCCCGGTGCGGCACCGCTCGGTCAGCACGGAGGAGATGACCGAACGGCTTGCGACGAGCCTGCCGAAGGAGTTCGCCGCGGTCCTCGCCCAGCTCGACGAGGACATCCGGGGCGGTGCGGAAGACCGGGTCACCACGACCGTCGAGGACGTGACGGGCAGGCCGCCCCGGTCGTTCCGCGACTTCTGCCGGGAGTTCCTCAGCTGAACGTCCAGCGCGTGGCACCACCCGGCGCCACGGAGGCCACGGCGTGCGCGGCCCGCAGCGAGATCCGGTACACGTACCAGGGCGGCGGGCCTCCGCTCGGCGCGGTGTAGGGCGCGGTGAAGGCCTGACCCTCCCGCCGGGCCGGCCAGCCGGACTCGCGGTACCGCGCGGCGACCCGGTCTAAAGTGGACTCGTCGGTGACCCGGTGCGCGTCGCCCTCCAGCACGAGGTCCATTCCGGTCAGCCGCACCGACACCGTGCAGGCCGGGTTCTCCGCGAGGTTGCGGGACTTGCGGGTGCCCGGCCCGCTCACGAAGTACAGGGCGTCCTCGAACCACACGGCACCGATGCCCACCGAGTGCGGCCGCCCGTCCGGCCGCACGGTGTTGAGGAAGAACGGCACGTCCTTCGACGCGGACTCGTTCACGAGGAGGTCCTGCGCGAGGGTCCACGACAGGGCGGCGTTGCCGTACTGGTCGAGGTTGCGGGTCTGGATCGTCGTGTTCGTCATGCACATGCGTCGAACGAGCGCCGCCGTTTTCGACAGGCGCTCGCTATCGGCCCACCGAGCGGCACGGCACGACGAAGAACCAGCCCTTCGGCTCGTGCTCCAGCCTGGCCTCCGGCGCACCGGCGGCACATTCCGCACGGGCCCGCGCGAGACTCTCGTCCCACGGGATGCCGGTGAGAACGGTTTTGGGCACTCGCAGGTGGGCGAAGATGCTGACCACGACGGCGATCCCGATCAGGTAGCGGCTCCCGGCCACGACCGCGCGTTCCCACGCCTTCGCGGGCGTCGCGTCGAGCCCCACGAAGATCGCGGTGAACAGGAACAGGCACGGCGCGATGCTGTAGCGCTGCCCGGCCATCACGACCTCGGGCGCCTGCACCTGCAGGACGTGCGTCCAGTTGAGCACCAGGCACGCGACGATGACGATCGCGCTGTACGCGGCCGCGAGCAGCACCAGCGTCCGTCCTGCGCGGTCGCCGAACCGCAGACCGGCCGCCATCGGCACCGCGGCGACCAGCAGCGCCACGACGATCACCAGGTTGCCGTGCGCCGGGTAGAACTGGCTGACCCGCTCGGAACCCGTCAGCGCCACCACCGGCACCCGCAGCAGGCTCGCCAGCAGCACCTGCACCGGGTCGACCTCGTCGTGCGAGTACGGCGTCCTCGTCGCGAACAGCATCGCCACGGCCTGCACCACCAGACCGGCGAGGAACGCGATCGGCACTTCCTTGCGCGCCAGGAAGAGCCGCACGACGGCGATGGGGGCCAGCACGAACACCAGCGGGCTGGACACGGCGGCGAGGAACACGAACACCGCGACCGGCACGCGCGGGGCGTTGCGCCACAACAACGCCCAGAAGGCGCCGTAGAGCAGGAACCAGTGCAGGTTCGACATGTTGTTCAACGTCTCGGAGTTGCCCGCCGGCAGCACGATGACGAGCGCTGCCAGCGCGAACCGCAGCGGCGCCGACCTGAGGTACGCCCCGGAGGCCGCGAACGTGATCAACGCGACGAGCGCCCGCAGCATGGCCGCGGCGATCGCGAACCCGGCGGCGGTCTGCTCGATCGGCAGCAACGCGACCACTTCGGCGACCAGGCGCGGCAACGTGTGCAGGTAGCCGCCGTACGGCTCGACGAGGTTGCTGAGCGCGGGCGAGCGGACCGCGTCGACCATGAACCGGGCGCCGTCCTCGGCCCACAGGTGGTCGAGCCGGGCCCAGCCGGCCGGGATGAGCAGCAGGAACGCCACCGACGCCACGAACGCGGCCGTGAAGCCGAGCCACGCCCGTTCGTGCGGAGGATCAGCGGGCAGCGGGATGACGCTGTCCGCGAGCGCTCTCTGTCGTTCGATCGTCGCCGTCATCGGTCCCCCATGTCCGTTTTCGAACCGGGGAAACGGTACGGGGTCAGGTCACCAGCCGCTCGTACCGGTCCCACTGCTCCTGGGTCACGACGGTGACCTCGGAGGAGTTGAGCTGGGCCGCGTCGAGCGAGTTCATGACGATCAGCTTGTTGTCGACCAGGAAGCCCAGCTGGTCGCTCAGGCTGCGCACCGCGGGAGCGCCTGCCGGGACGCGGACCGCGACCTTCATCGAGTCGGCGATCTTCGGACGCTTGGCCAGCACGCCGACGGCGTACTTGGCCGCGACCGAGCCGCGTTCGAACCGCACGATCTTGCCGTTCATCACGACGTCCGCCGTGCGTTCAGGGGAGGGCATCGCGAAGCCGTTGAGCGTCTTGGCCTCGTCCGCCGTGAGGCACCCGTTGAGGCCGACGACGTCCATGCCGAAGTGGCTGATGTTCGTCGGGGCCCCCGACCCGTCGCTCGAGGTGGCGCGCAGGACGTCCAGCGCGGCCCTGTTGCACGGGTCGTAGGTGGCCGACGCGTGCCCCTCGGGCGTGCGCACCAGGCCGGGGCCTTCCTTCCACGGGCCGGGGATCAGCACGGACTGGAACGGGTGCCGGGTGAACTCCTTGTTCCAGAACGTGACGGTCGTGCCGTGTTCGGTCGAGTGGGCGATCGCGAACGCCGACACCGCCTCGATCCACATCCAGTCGGCGCTGAACGCCTCGACCACCGACCGGGTGCGGGGCTGGTTGGTGCGCTCCACCGGCTGGAAGCCCTGCGGACCCAGTGCCTCGACGCTCTTGCCGAACAGCGGGTCCTTCGACCGCAGCACGTACTGGCCCGCGCCGTTCGAGGCCGCCGCGTACCCGGTGGTGTCGGTGAAGAGCAGGTAGACCCAGCCGTCGAGGTAGATCGCGGACTGCTGGCCCGCGCCGTAGGTGTTGGCGCGGATGACGTCACCGGACGGCACGATGATGGCCTGGCCGCCGTTGGCGCGCGTCCAGTTGATGCCGTCCTTGCTGGTCGCGACGCCGACCGAGCTGCCGTTCGCGTGGTTGTCGCGCGACGCCCCGGTGTAATACATGTAATAGGTGTCGCCGACCTTGATCAGCGACGGGTCGCACGTGTGCATCGCGTCGAAGCTGCCGCCGCTGCCGGACAGCACCGCGCGCGCCGTGCTGAACGGGCCGTCCGCGGTCGGACCCTCGCTGTAGAGGATGTCGTCGCCGTTCGGCTTGGCGCTGCCCATCTGGCTGCACCACCACGTGCGGACCTTGCCGCCGTCGAGCATCACCGCGGGTGCGTAGTTGTAGACCGCGTCCTCGACGCCCGCGACGACGACACCGGAGCTCTGCCTGGAGTTCTCGACGGTGAGCTGGAGGAGGTCCCGAGGCGCGACCGGTGCGTTGCTCTCCGGAACCTGCGGCTGTCCCAGCTGGGTGCCGACCGGGTCGCCGACCGCGGCGCTGGTGCACGCCGTGACCGCGCCGAGCAGCGCGAGCGCAGCCAGCAGCGCGAAGGGTCTACGTCGCAGGGGCACTCACCCATCATAGTGATCAAGTCCTCCGGAAGGGTGAAGTCCGTGATCGCGGGCCCGGTTCAGGCCGTGACCACGCCTTTCCGGTCTGTGACCGTGCGCACACCCTGGGGTTTCAGCTGGCCGGAGGGTGCTCGCGGACCGCGCACCGGCGGCGGAACCAGGCGAGGAACTTCGCCGGGTCCGCGCCCTGCCGGAGCGCGGCCACCGCGCCGGTCAGCGGGAACATCGCGGCGTGCGTGCGCGCCCGTTCGTAGAGCTCCGGCCGGACGCGGCGGACCAGTGGCCAGCCGTAGTTCGCGAACGCGGCGACGTCGAGCGCGGGGTCGCCGGCGCAGGCGAAGTCCCAGTCGATGATTCCGCTGATCTTCCCGTTGTGCCAGCGCAGGTTCACCGGGGCCAGGTCGCCGTGCACGAAGCCCGTCACGGCCGGCAGGTCCGCGAAGCGTTGCAGGACTTCGGAAGCCTGACCGCGTTCGTCGGCGGTGAGCAGAGGGAACACGAGTTCGGTGATCGTCTCGATGGTGTTGGGGCCTCCCGCGTGGTGCAGCGGTTCGTCCAGCAGGGCGAGGAGCTCGTCGTCGAGTTGTGTCGAGGCGAGCGCGTCGAGGACTTCGAGGACCGCCTCGTCGCTCGCGGTGTCCGACGGTGCGCCGGGCAGGTACGTCACGATCACGTGCGCCCTGCCCAGCGGCAGATCCAGCCGGTTTTCGATGATTTCCGGTACGGCGAAGGGCAGATCGAGCCGTGCGATCAGCTCGAGCGCCTGCGCGCGGCGACGGGCGCCTGCCAGGTCGGTGCGGGGGAAGCGCGCGACCCACCTGTCCCGCACCACAACGGCATCGTTGAACATCCCGTGCGCCGGCTCCGCGCCGGGCGTCGCGAGCAGCGCCTCGAACTCCGTCACAGGGTCCACCACGGTCAGCTTCCGAGGTAGCGGACCACGGCCATGACCCGGCGGCTCAGACCGGACGAGCCGGCGAGACCCAGCTTGTCGAAGATCGCGTTGATGTGCTTCTCCGCGGCGCTCTGCGAGATGTGCAGCTGCTCGGAGATGCGCGCGTTGGTGAGGCCCTGCGCCATCAGTTCGAGGACGCCCTTCTCCCGCGGGGTCAGGGTTTCGAGCGGGTCGACGTGCGTGGTCCTGGTCAGCAGCCTGCGCACGACCTCCGGGTCGAACGCCGCGCCGCCCGTCGCGACCCTGTCGAGCGCCTCCAGGAACTCGTCGACCTGGGCCACGCGGTCCTTGAGCAGGTAGCCGACCCTGCCGCCGGTGCTGGTGATCAGTTCGGTGGCGTAGCGGTTCTCGACGTACTGGGAGAGCACGAGCACGGCGACGTCCGGCCACCGCTCGCGGATCGTGAGCGCGGCGCGCATGCCGTCGTCCTTGTGGTCCGGCGGCATCCGGACGTCGGTGACCACGATGTCCGGCTTGTGCTCCTCGGTGGCCTTGAGCAGCTCGGGTGTGGTGCCGACGGCGGCGACGACCTCGTGGCCCTCCTCGGCGAGCAACCGGATCAGGCCCTCGCGCAGCAGCGTCGAGTCCTCGGCCAGGATCACCCGCACGGCAACCTCGCGTAGATCGTGGTGGGGCCGCCGAGCGGACTGGTCACCTCGAAGTCGCCGTCGACGGCCTTGACGCGGCGCGCCAGCCCGGACAACCCGGTGCCGGTCTCGTCGGCCCCGCCGATTCCGTCGTCCCACACCATGATCGTGATGTCGTTCTCGCCCGGCCACACGCAGACCTCGACGACCGACGGATCGGCGTGCTTGGCCGCGTTGTTGACGGCCTCGGACACGACGAAGTAGATCACCGTCTCCAGCGCGGTGCCCGGCGGGGTCTTCAGCAGGTTGTCGATGTCGACGCGCACGCTGGACCGTTCCGCCAGCACCTCGAGCGCCGCGTCGAGCCCGGAGTCGTCGAGCACGGCAGGGTAGACGCGGGTCGCGACCTCCCGCAGCTCGTCGATGGTCTCGGTGGCGGTGTCGTGCGCCTGCCGCAGCAGCTGCTGGAGCTGCTCGTCGTCCTTGGCCCGCCGAGCCCTGCCGATCAGCATGCCGAGCGCGACGAGCCGCTGCTGAACCCCGTCGTGCAGGTCCCGCTCGATGCGCCTGCGCTCGTCGTCGATCGCCTCGATCACCTCGGCCCGCGTGCTCGTCAGCTCCGCGACCCGTTGCCGCAACAGCGTCTGCTGACTCGTGCCGAGCATCCTGGTGGCGAGCCATCTGTCCAGCGCCGCCACACCGGGCACACCGGCCGTCGTCACGAAGATGACCAGCGCACCCGGTACCGCCACCGCCGCGAGCAGCACCGCGGTGACGTGCTCACCGTCCTTGATCATCCCCCACGTGCCGTCGAACAGCCACGCCGTCACCATCGAGATCGCGACGGTGTACCAGAACATCAGCATGCAGACGACACCCGCGCCGGTCGCACCGACGAGCCACCGCACCGCGAGATACCGCCGGCACCCGCTCCGGCTGAGCGGGTCGGTGTGCACCGCCCGGTCGAACCGCGCGATCCGCCCGAGCTCGTACTCGGTCAGCCCGACCACGCGCACGCCCAGCGCCGCCGCGACCAGACCCACCAGCCCGGTCACGGCCCCGAGCGACAACCCGAAGAGCATCCGGAACCACCCGAGCACCAGCGCGCTGAGCTGCCCCTCCTGATGCACACCGCCAACCGTACTGTCCGCCCGAGCACCCGGCATTGCGGTTTTCCACAGTTCCTCCCTGCGGTTCCCCCCACGATTCCCAACGGCTTACCTCATGGCCCACCCTCCCTCCCCTTCCTAGCGTTGACCCCGACCAACCCCCGTCCCCGCAAGGAGAATCCACAATGCTGGCTGAGTGGGCCGTAACCCTGATGGACACGCTGGGAGGCGTGGGCGCCGCCGTCGTGGTGGGCCTCGACAACCTGTTCCCGCCGATCCCGAGCGAGCTGGTGCTGCCCCTGGCCGGCTTCTCCGCGAGCAAGGGCGTGTTCAGCCTGCCCGCGGCCCTGTTCTGGACCACCCTGGGCTCAGTGGCGGGCGCCGTCGTCGTCTACTTCGCGGGCATGCTCCTGGGCCGCGACCGCACCCGCCGCCTCGTGGCCCGCATCCCACTGGTGAACGTGAGCGACTTCGACAAAACCGAGGCCTGGTTCACCCGCCACGGCACCAAAGCCGTGTTCCTCGGCCGAATGGTGCCGCTGTTCCGCAGCTTCATCTCCCTGCCCGCAGGCGTGGAACGCATGAACTTCCCGCACTTCTTACTGCTCACCACGCTGGGCAGCCTGATCTGGAACACCATCTTCGTGGGCGCGGGCTACCAGCTCGCCGAGAACTGGCACCGGGTCGAGTCCTACGCGGGCATCTTCCAGAAGCTGGTCCTGGCCGCGGTGGCCGTCGCCGTGCTCCTGTTCGTGGTCACCCGCCTGCGCCAACGCGCCAAGGGCGATCCGGAAGCCACGGCGGTGCTCCCACGTGTCGGCCAATGACGTTGCCGCGCAACACAATCAGGCTCGGCCGCATCCGCGCGCCCAGGTCCTGGTGCACCGGCAACCGCCGACGAGTCGCCGTCCATCAGCGTAGATAGGCTGCGCCGCTCGACTACCTCGCCGTACTGCAGGCGAGCGCCCCGAGAGGCTCAGCAGATTTCGTTGTAGCGCAACATGATCCGTGTCGGCGGCGACAGCGCATCCGCGTCGTCGCTGTGCCCGGCAACCGCCGACGAGCCCGCCATCCTTCAACCCAGGCATGCCGCGCCGCTCGACCACCTCGCCGCACTGCAGACGAGCGCCCCGAGAGGCTCGGCGAACTTCGTTGCTCCGCAACACGATCCGCGTCGGCTGCAACAGCCCGTCCGGATCCTCCACCGGATCCGAGTCATACCCGCCGTCCATCGGCCTCGGCGAGCCGAGCCACTCCGCGCGACCCGCGACCCGGCCACGATCGTGGCCACCACTGCCACACCGGCGTCACAGGCCGCGCCAACGGTGGGAACCGTGTGCTCTCGCGTGTCAGCCGGTTACCTTGCCGCGCAACACAATCAGCTTCGGCCGCATCAGCACGTCCGGATCCTCCACAGGATCCGCGTCGTACCCGACAACGTCCGCGAACCCGCCGTCCACCAGCCCAGGCAACCCGAGCCACTCCCGCGCAGTCCACGACCCGGCCCCGATCGCGGCCTCCACCGGCATCCCGGCCTCGATCAGCCACGAGATCTCCCTGGCCACCTCGCCGCACGGCTGGGTGTCGGTCCCCGCCAGCACGGTCACACCGGCCTCGTAGGCCGCGCGGACGGTGGGAAACGCGTGTTCCCACCCGCTGCGGATCCACTCCACGTGGCGGGGGTTCTTCGAGTCGTCCAGGTTCTGCACCGTCTTGCCGAACGTCGTGAGCGTCGGCACGAACGCCGTTCCCTGCGCCGCCATCCGCGGAAGGAGTGAGTGGTCCAGATGCATCCCGTGTTCGAGGCTGTCCGCGCCTGCCAGCACCGCGTTGCGGCAGCCTTCGGCGGTCTGGCAGTGCACCGCGACGCGTCCGCCGGCGGCGTGCACCGCTTCCACCGTGGCCGTCAGCACGTCCAGCGGCACCGGCGGGTCGTCCGGCATCCAGTCGCCGATCACCTTGCACCAGCCGGAGACCGAGTCCTCGACTGCGGCTCGGGGCAGCTCCTCCTCGGTGACCCGGCGGCCGTAGCCCTCGAAGAACCGGCCGGGCGTCGCGAGCCACCGGCCGCCGCGGGCCAGGCGCGGCAGATCGGGGTCATCAGGCCGATCCAGCACGGGATCCGCCGAACCTGGCGACCGGACGGTCAGCACCCCGGCGGACCGGTGCGCGAGCATGTGCCGGCGGAACACCTCGTGGTCGTACGGATCCCCCGGAGCCTCAATCCCGGGGTGGGAATGCACGTCGACGAGTCCGGGCAGCAGCCACAGATCGTCCGAAGTGGACGAATCGGAAGTGCGCAGGAACTCACCGTCCACCACGAACGAGACCGGCTCCCGCGAAGGCAGGGCGATGCCGGAGATCCCCATGAAAACGAAGGTACCCCAGGCCGGGGGAGTGGCCTGGGGTACCTGGGAGGGGCTGGATCAGACGTCGTAGCGGTCCGCGTTCATGACCTTGTTCCACGCGGCGACGAAGTCCTGCACGAACTTCTCCGACGCGTCGTCACTCGCGTAGACCTCGGCGACGGCGCGCAGCTCGGAGTTCGAGCCGAACACCAGGTCGTTGCGGGTGCCGGTCCACCGGACGGCACCGGTGGCGCGGTCGCGGCCCTCGAAGTTCTCCTGGTCCTCGGTGACCGACTTCCACTCCGTCTCCATGTCGAGCAGGTTGACGAAGAAGTCGTTGGTCAGCGTCTCCGGCTTCTGCGTGAGCACGCCGGCGGTCGAGCCGCCGTAGTTCGCGCCCAGCACCCGCAGACCACCGACGAGCACGGTCATCTCCGGCGCGGAGAGGCCGAGCAGGTTGGCCTTGTCGATCAGCAGGTACTCCGACGGCAGCGGGTTGGCCTTGGTGCCGTAGTTGCGGAAGCCGTCGACCTTGGGCTCCAGCACCGCGAACGACTCGACGTCGGTCTGCTCCTGCGTGGCGTCGGTGCGGCCGGGGAGGAACGGCACCTCCACCGAGTGCCCGGAGGCCTTGGCTGCCTGCTCGATCGCCGCGGCGCCGCCGAGGACGATCAGGTCGGCCAGCGACACCTTCTTGCCGCCGGTCGCGGAGCTGTTGAACTCCTCCTGCACGCCTTCGAGGACACGCAGGACCTGGGCGAGCTGGTCGGGCTCGTTGACCTCCCAGTTGCGCTGCGGCTCCAGGCGGATGCGGGCGCCGTTCGCGCCACCGCGCTTGTCGCTCTGGCGGAACGTCGAGGCGGACGCCCACGCGGTCTTGACCAGCTGCGACACCGAGAGACCGGTCTCCAGGATCTTGGCCTTCAGCGCGGCCACGTCCTCGGCGGAGATCAGCTCGTAGTCGCGGACCGGCACGCGGTCCTGCCAGATCAGCTCCTCCTGCGGCACCAGCGGGCCGAGGTAGCGCTGGATCGGGCCCATGTCGCGGTGGGTCAGCTTGAACCAGGCGCGGGCGAACGCGTCGGAGAACGCCTCGTGGTCCTCCGCGAACTTGCGCGAGATCGGCTCGTAGATCGGGTCGAAGCGCAGCGCGAGGTCCGTGGTCAGCATCATCGGCGTGCGGTTGAGCGTGCCGTCCTCGGGGTCCGGCACCGTGTTGGCGCCCGCGCCGTCCTTCGGCTTCCACTGGTGCGCGCCGGCGGGCGACTTGGTGAGCTCCCACTCGAACTGGAAGAGGTTCTTGAAGAACAGGTTCGTCCACTTGGTGGGCTGCTGCGTCCAGGTCACCTCCAGGCCGGAGGTGATGGCGTCACGGCCCTTGCCGGTGCCGTGCGTGCTGATCCAGCCGAAGCCCTGCGCGTCCATCAGCGCGCCCTCGGGCTCGGGGCCGACCAGCGACGGGTCGCCGGCGCCGTGCGCCTTGCCGAAGGTGTGGCCACCGGCGATGAGCGCGACGGTCTCCTCGTCGTTCATGCCCATGCGGCCGAACGTCTCGCGGATGTCGCGGGCGGCGGCCAGCGGGTCCGGGTTGCCGTTGGGGCCCTCCGGGTTGACGTAGATCAGACCCATCTGGACCGCGGCCAGGGGCGACTCGAGGTCGCGCTCACCGCTGTAGCGCGCGTCGCCGCCCAGCCACTCGGTCTCCGGGCCCCAGTACACGTCCTCGTCCGGCTCCCACACGTCCGCGCGGCCACCGGCGAAGCCGAAGGTCTTGAAGCCCATGGTCTCCAGCGCGCGGTTGCCCGTGAAGATCATGAGGTCGGCCCAGGAGACCTTCTTGCCCCACTTCTTCTTGACCGGCCACAGCAGACGGCGGGCCTTGTCCAGGTTTCCGTTGTCCGGCCAGCTGTTCAGCGGGGCGAACCGCTGCATGCCCGCGCCGGCCCCACCGCGACCGTCGTGGGTGCGGTAGGTGCCCGCGCTGTGCCACGCCATGCGGATCATGAACGGGCCGTAGTGCCCGAAGTCGGCAGGCCACCAGTCCTTCGACTCGGTGAGCACCGCGTCGACGTCACGCGCGAGCTCGTCGAGGTCGACGGTCAGGAACTCCTTGCCGTAGTCGAAGTCACCGCCCATGGGGTTCGCCTGGACGGGGTGCTTGCGGAGGATCCGGAGGTTGAGCTGCTTGGGCCACCAGTCGCGGTTGCTGCCGCCCTCGGTGGGGTGGCTGAGTCGCCCGTGCGCGACCGGGCAGCCGCCAGCCTCCTCCACGTTCAGCTCGCTCACCTTGGCGTCAGTGCTGTCGGACACGGGAATCCTTCCGGGTGTTCAGGAACTTTTCGCGGCGGTCGTGCACTCGGGGCAGGTGCCCCAGTAGATGACCTCGGCCTCGTCGATGACGAACCCGTGGTCGTCGGATGCGTCCAGGCACGGCGCGGCGCCGACAGCGCAGTCGACGTCGGCGATGGCGCCACAGGATCTGCACACGACGTGGTGGTGGTTGTCCCCGACGCGCGCCTCATAGCGCGCGACCGAGCCCTGCGGCTCGATGCGGCGCAACAGTCCGGCCCCGGTCAACGCGCGAAGCACGTCGTACACGGCCTGGTGAGAGACAGCGCCGAGGTTCTGACGCACGACACCGATGATCGAGTCCGTGTCGGCGTGCGGGTGTTCGTGCACCGCGGACAGCACAGCTATCCGCGGAGCAGTCACGCGCAGTGACACTCCACGCAACATGCGCTCGAAATCGGAAGCCGTGGGCACGGGCACCACCTTGCCGCCTTTTCTGGAGCGAGTCAAGTTAATGAATGATGCCATTCACCCGAACCGGTCACCCCCGCACGGCGGCCACGGCGTCGGCCAGCCGCCGCACACCCTCGGCGAGCACGTGCTCAGGTGCTCCGCCGTAGGTCAAACGGAGAAAACTGCCCGGCGGTTCAGCGGCGAACCACGGCCGGCCGGGAAAGACCACGACGTCGCGGGCCGCGGCGGCCGCCGTCAGCTCCAGGTCGTCCACGCCGTCCGGCAACCTCGCCCACAGGTGCAGGCCGCCGGACGACGGCGCGATGTCGAACTCGGGCAGGTGCTCGCGGACCGCGCGAACGAGGAAGTCGCGCCTGGCCCGCAGCGACTGCTGGAGCGTGCGCAGGTGACGGCGCCACACCGGCGACGTCACGAAGTCGATCGCCGCCTCCTGCAACGGCCCCGCGACGTACAGGTCCTGCTTGGACCGAGTGTTCTTCAGCCGGATGCCGGCCGGTCCGCGCGCCCCGATCACCGCGACCCGCAGCCCCGGCGCGGCGACCTTGGTCAGCGACCGGACGTGGACGACGTGCCCGTCGACGTCCTGCGAGGCCAGCGTTGGCGGAGCGGTACCGTCGACGGTGAAGCCGCGCGCCCAGTCGTCCTCGACGAGGAACGCGCCCGCTCCGCGGACGATCTGCGCGACCTCTGGCCGGCGTTCCTCCGACAACACCGCGCCGTGCGGGTTCGCGTGCAGCGGCTGGCAGTAGAAGAGCTTCGCGCCGGTCCGTTCGAACGCGGCCCGCAGCAGATCCGGCCGCACCCCGTCCTGATCCGCCGGCACCGGCACGACCTTGAGCCCCGCGTCGCGCGCGGCCGCGATGGCACCGAGGTACGTCGGCGACTCCACGAGAACCGCGTCACCGCGGTCGGCCAGCCCGCGGAACACGGTCGCCAGCGCCTCCTGGGCGCCGGCGCACACCGTCATGTCTCCGGCCCTGAGCTCACCACCGGCCTCCTTGGCGAACCACGCGCGCAGCTCCTCCTTGCCCTCGACCGGCACCCGCCCCCACGAAGCGGGCCTGCGCGCCGCCCGGCTGAGCGCGGCCCCGAGCGCCTCGGTCGGCTGGAGGTCGGGGTCGAGGTAGCCGCTGGACAACGGGATGGCCTCGGGCTTCGGCACCGCGACGAGGTTCGCCACGAGATCCTCGCCCGGCCTGCCCTCCCCGAGCGCGACGGCCTGCCACGACAGGTCCTGCTCGCTCGTGGCCTGCCGCCGGGCGACGAAACTGCCGCGCCCCGGCCGCACCTCGACGAGCCCTTCGGCCGCTACCCGTTGGATCGCTTGCTGCACGGTCGCGGGCGAGGCTCGATGCCGTGCCATCAGCTCGCGCACCGACGGCATCCGATCGCCCGCGCGCCCGGCGTGTGCCGCAGCTCTCAGGTCCTCGATAACGCGGACAGCTGCGTTATCCTCATTCATGAGAGCCAAGAGTAACGTTATCGTGCCAGCGGGGGTAACACTCGGCGCGCTGGGCGTCCTGGGTTTCAGCTTCTCCCTGCCCGCGACCCGCCTGGCGGTGGCCGGACTCGACCCGTGGTTCGTGGCGTTCGGCCGCGCCCTCGTCGCCGCCGTCCTCGCGATGGCCTATCTCGCGTTATCCCGCGCTCCGCTGCCATCGGCAACGCAGGTCCGTCGCCTGGTGATCGTCGCGGCGGGCATCGTGATCGGCTTCCCGCTCTTCACCTCACTGGCCCTCACCACCCAGACCTCCGCCCACGGCGCCGTCGTGATCGCCGTATTGCCGATGTCCACGGCGATCTGGGCCGTCCTGCGCGCGTCCGAACGCCCGCCGATGACGTTCTGGCTCTCCAGCGGCGCGGGACTGCTGGCGGTGCTGGCCTTCGTGGCGACCGGCGGCGGCTTCTCGGGTTCCCTGAGCCTCGCCGACGCCTACCTGTTCATCGCGGTCGTGCTGTGCGGCCTGGGTTACGCCGAGGGCGGCGCGCTCTCCCGCGAACTGGGCGGCGCGCGCACGATCTGCTGGGCCCTGGTCGTCTCCCTGCCCGTGACGATCCCGGTTTCCCTGTTCACGGCCGACTTCTCCCGCGCCACACCGGTCGTCTGGCTGAGCTTCGCCTACGTCGCCCTGATCTCGATGTTCCTGGGCTTCTTCGCCTGGTACGCGGGCCTGGCCGCGGGCGGCGTGGCCAAGATCGGCCAGATCCAGCTGGCCCAGCCGGTCCTGACCCTGCTGTGGTCCGCCGCGGTCCTGGGCGAACCGGTCGGCTGGCCCGCTCTCGCCACCGCCGCGGTGGTGGTCGTCTGCGTG
This sequence comes from Lentzea flava, assembly GCF_014648475.1. Classification (GTDB taxonomy): domain Bacteria; phylum Actinomycetota; class Actinomycetes; order Mycobacteriales; family Pseudonocardiaceae; genus Lentzea; species Lentzea flava. Next base: position 112,225 of record NZ_BMRE01000020.1, read on the forward strand.
GTGCTGACCCAGCGCAGCCGCACCGCACCGGCAGACCCCGCCGACCGATTTATACTTCGTGCCTTCGGCTTTGGGGGTCGGCAGTGGCGACGACGAGCAAGCAGCTCTTCAAGATCGTAGACGCGCTCGCGGAGGTGAAGCGGTCCTCCGGCCAGCAGTACGACACGTTCCGCGTGCGGGGCAAGGTGTTCGGCTACTTCTGGCCGCGCACGCAGACCGTCGGGCTCAAGCAGACGTTGTCCGAGCAGCAGGCGCTGGTGGCCGAACGACCGGACGTGTTCGAAGTGCAGTTCACGGCGGGCGGGTTCGGCTGGGTCGTGGTGTACCTCGAAGGCATCGAGGCCGACGAGCTCGGGGAGCTCGTGTTCGAGGCGTGGCGGTTGTCCGCGCCGGAGGATCTCGTCGCCCAGGTGCCGGACCTCGCGCGATGAGCAGGGTGAAGTTCGAGCTGCCTGCGGACGACCTGACCCGCGCGACCGCCTTCTACCGCGAGGTTTTCGGGTGGGAGACGCAGCGGCTGCCGTTCGAGTACGTGCTCGTCGACACGGACGGTGAGCCTGTCGATCCCGCGGACGCGGACGGCGGGATCTCGCCGCGCACCCGGTTCGTGCAGGGGCCTGTGCTCATCATCGAGGTGCCGGACGTCGACGAGGTGGCGGGAAAGGTCGCCGCCGCGGGCGGTGAGCTCCTCAACGCCAAGGAACGCGTGGGCGAGTACGGGTTCTCGCAGTACGTGAAGGACAGCGAGGGCACGGTGCTGTGCCTGTGGCAGTCCATCGCGGACGGCACCGCAGCGGTGTGATCGGTGCTGAGTCACGATTCGCGCCGAGGTCCTGATTGGACGGCAGGCGGGTGTTACCTTCCCGCGCGTGACTGCTCAGCTGCCCCCGCACGTGGATCTCGCCTGGTCGGACGACGACCTGGAACGCGCGATGCGGGCCTTGCCGTCGGGTGACCTCACGCCCGCGTTCGACCTGCTCGCCGCCACGCGAGCGCAGCCGCATCGGCGTGCGCTGGCGGTCGAGGTGCTCGGTGCGGCCGGCACGGCCGTGTTGCCGGCGTTGCGTGCCGCGGTGCGGGAACGGCCGGACGACGTGAACCGGCTGCTGGTGCTCGGCAGCGCGCAGAGCTCTGCGGCCTGGGTCGCCCGCGGCGCGGCGTATGCCGAGCACACCTCGGACGACCAGTTCCGGGGGCTCGTCGACCTCACCAGGCAGGCGCGGTCGACGCTGCGGCGCGCGGCGGAGGCGGACCCGGACGACCCCGCGCCGTGGTGCGCGATGATGCCCGGCGCGCTGGGGGCTCCTGAGCACGACGACGAGGCGGCGAAGGTGTTCGCCGAGGCGGAGAGCCGGGTGCCGGACGTCTTCGGCGTGGTTCACCGGCGGCTGCAGACGCTCGCCGAGAAGTGGTACGGCAGTCACGACGAGATGTTCGCCTTCGCGCGTGCGCGGACGGAGGCGTTGCCGGACGGGCACCCGCTGTGGTCGTTGGTGCCGGTCGCGCACATCGAGGTGCACATCGCGAACCTGTCGAACGGCAACCTGCTGAAGCGGTTCTGGCGGGCGATGACCTACCTCGGGAAGGCGCGCGCCGAGGTCAACGCGGCCTCCGACCGGCTGCTCGCCGGTCCCGACGACGAGCCGAACTCTCTTGCGGCGCACCAGATGTTCGCGGTCTTCTACCACGAGGCCGACCACGACGACGACCAGGCGCGGTTCGCTGCGCACCTGGCCAGGAGCGGAGACCGGGCCGCGCGGTGGCCGTGGGGCTACTTCGGCGAGCCGGACGTGTTGTTCACGGCTGCTCGGGCCAAGGTGGCAGGCGGTAGCTGACGATGCAGCACACCGTGATCGACGGCGTCGACGTGTACTGGGCGCAGGGGCCTGCGCCGATGATCGCCACCCTGACGTTCGGGTGCGGAGTGCGGGACGAGTCGTTCCGCACGCTCGGGGTCACGCACCTGATCGAGCACTTGGCGATGAGCACGTTGCCTCGTCTGCACCACGAGCACAACGCGATGGTGGACATCGAGGTGACGAAGTTCTTCGCGACCGGCAAGCCCGCGCAGCTGGTGGACTTCATCGCCGCGGTGTGCGAGGCGTTGAGTGATCTGCCGTTGTCGCGCATCGAGAAGGAAGCCGGTGTGCTCACGGCGGAGGGCTCCTCCGGGTGCCACCCGACCGCGGGTGTGTTGCTGGCGCGTCGATACGGGATCGCCGGGCCTGGTCTGGCGCCGTGGGACGGGCCGGGCTACGACCGGATTCCGGCCGAGGCGGTGACGGCGCACGCCGCCAGGTTCTTCACCAGGGGCAATGCCGTGCTGACGCTCACCGGGCCGCCGCCGGAGGGACTGCGGCTGCCGCTCCCGGAGGGGCCGCGGGTCGTGCACGACCCCGTGTCGCCGCTTTCGGTGGACGGGCCGCGGTGGCTCGCCGAGGACGTTCCGTGTGTCGGCATGTCGTTGCGCGGGCCGTCGGTGTCGCCGGTGGACGCGATGGGGCTGCAGGTGCTGTCCCACCGGCTCACCGAGGTGGCCCGCAAGGAGAAGGGGCTGAGCTACGGCGTCGACGGTGATCGCGCCAGTGCCGACTCGGCGAGCACGGACCGGTTCGTCTGGGTGGACGCGCGCGAGGGGCAGGAGGCCGAGGTCGCGTCGATCCTCTGGGACACCGCACGGGAGCTCGCCACGTTCGGGCCGACCGCGGAGGAGCTCGAGCACGAGGTCGCCGGGTTCCGCGAGATGATCGAGGACCCGCGGTTCGTCGACGGGGACCTCGACGAGTTCGCCCGGTCGGTGTTGCTCGGCGAGCCTTACCTGTCGCCAGCGCAGTGGCTGGAGGCGCTTGCCGCGGTCACGCCGGAGCAGGTCGCGGCCGCGCTGACCGAGTCGTTGCGGACGGCGTTGATCGTCGTGCCGGACGGGGTGCGGCTGGAACTGTCCGATGTGGACGGCAAGCTGGTTGAGCTCGGTGGTTGCGCCGCGCCGGAGTGGCAGCCGCAGGGCAAGGTGTTCAAGCCCTCTCTGCTCGCTCGCGCGACCAGCGCCGCGGCCCGCGGGGCGCGGCTCTACCTCGCGCCCGACGGGGTCGCGCTGGTCGACGGCGGCACCCGGCACTTCGTCCGGTTCGCCGATGTCGTGGGCGTGCTGGCGCGGAACGGTTCCCGCACCGTCTTCGGCCGGTCCGGCTGTGTCGTGCCGGTGGACTCGGACCTGTTCAAGGGGATCGAGCCCGCGATCGCCGCGATCGACGCGCAGGTCGACGCCGGCCTGGTGTTCCCGCCGTCGGTCTTCGCCGGCGACTAGTCCACTGTGGAAGGTCAGCGCGGTGCGCGGAGATGCAGGGTCGAACCGTCGGCGAACGTCAGCCTGACGACCTGCCGCGCGGGCAGGCTGTGGCCGGCGTGCACGGTGTCCAGCGACCGCACCGCGCTGCTCGGGATCTCCGCGAACGTGGTGAAGACGCTGGCGGGCTTGGCCTCGAACAGCCGCGTCGGGTACACCACCGCCACGCGCTGGTCGCTCGCGGCCAGGCGGGCGTTGCCGCGGCTGAAGGCGAAGTGGTCGGCCAGCCGCACCGCGGAGCTCGACGTCGTGGGTGCTTCGACCCAGTAGCCCAGCGTCGGGTCGTCGATCCAGTCCTGCGGTGACGGGGGCGCTGGCAACGGCCACCGCAGCTTGTCCAGCTCCAGCGGCGGCATCGGGCTGACCGCGGTCCACGGCACCCGCAACGACCCTCCGACGATCCCGCCCACGTAGCCGGCGATCGGCGGCAGGCCGAGCACCAGCCGTTCGTCGCGTCGCAGCCAGAACTCGGTCAGTTCCTTCGTGACGGTCTCGTCGGGAGTCACGGCGGGGGACTCCAGCAGGAACTCGAACCCCGACCCGTCGACCAGGAGCACCCGCAGCGACGGGCCTGCCTGGACGTGGGCGATCTGGGCGCGCGGAATCTCCACGACCGCACGGAAGTCCGGCACGGCGACCGGCTCGCCCTCGACGTGCTCGCCGAACTTGCGGCGGTTGTCCACGAGGATCTTGCCCATCTCCTTGCCGAAGACGATCGCCTTGCCCAGCAACGACTTCGGTGCCGGTTCAGGGGAGACCTCAGGGGTTGCGACCCGCACGGCGAGCACCAGCCGTTCGGACGTCAGCGCCCACAACCTGACCCGGCGCCCACCTGGCTCCACCCCCGACATGGCGCGGACGGCGAGCGACTCGCCGGAGGGCCCGAACACCAGGTGATCGGGGTCGGGGGCCTTGTCGTTGCCCGAATCGCCGCCGCCACCGACGAACGTCAGCGCGAGTTCGCCCACGCCCCGGCCCACAGCGGAGGCACCACGCGCGAACAACGACCGGACCGGCGCACCGAGCCGGTCGAGGCCGTCGACGGCGTAGTAGTAGGTCTGCCGGTACATCGCCCAGACCAGCGACTCGCCGGGACGGCAGAGGCGCTGCCGGGCGACGTGGCCGGGGCCGAGGAGGTCCGCGAAGATCACCCGCATCACGCTAGCAACTTGACCTCCACTCCGATGGAGGTTGCAGCATGTCCGGTGTGAACGTGGTGATCACCGGTGGTGGCAGGGGTTTCGGGCGCACGATCGCGCGGCGGTTCGCCGCACAGGGCGCGACGGTCGTGGTCACGGCTCGCGAACTCGCTGCCGCGCAACGCACCTGCGACGAACTGCCAGAGGCACACGCGGTGCAGTGCGATCTCACCGATCCGGCGTCGGTCCGGCGCTGCGCCGAGCAGGCGGAAGAGCTGCTCGGCCACGTCGACGTGCTGGTCAACAACGGCGCGGCTTTTCTCGCGGAGTCCGAAGCGGACGATGACGCGATCGTGCGGACGATCCTGTCCGGATCGGCGGGAACCGTGCTGGCGACCGAGAACTTCCTGCCACTGCTGCGTCGTTCCGGCCGTGCGGACGTCGTGACGATCGTGTCGCTGGAAGCCGAGTCGCGCAGTGACCCGAACCACATCGCGCACGCGGCGTTCCACGCGGCCAAGGCGGGACAGGGCCGGTACGCGGAGATCATGTCGCAACGGCTGCGGCCGGAGGGAATCCGGATGATCTCGCTGTACCCGCCGGACTTCGACAACGACGACAACGCGCCTCGCGACGGCGTGCTGACCGCGCAGTCCGTGGCCGATTGCGTGTTGTTCGCCGTGAATCAGCCACGCGACTGCTTCATCCGCTCGTTCCACTTCGAGCCGATGGTCAGCGGAACAGGATCCGGGTGATCTCCGTGTCGGTCTCGCGGCCCTGGTCGTAGCCGCCCTCGCCCTTGAGGTTGTTCATGATCGCGAGCGTGTACCGCTCGTCCTTCCCGACGAACCCGACCGAGTTCATCACCCAGCCGCCGTCCTCCTCCGACCAGCCGTTCTTGGTGCCGGAGTCGGGACCCCAGACGCCCCACTGCTGCTCGGGGCCGACCTGGCGCATCTGCCCGACGATGTAGGCGCGGTCCTCGGCGGGCACGGTGTCCAGCACGTAGTTGATCAGCCGGTCGAGGTCGTTCGTCGTGCACTTCTCGAAGCCCCAGTAGGGAAAGTTGGCCGAATAACCCCGCTGTGCCACCAAATCGGTCATTCCGTACTTGGGGAACGCCGCGTTGAACGTCGTACCGCTGTAGCGCTTCCACAACGCGTCCGCCGCGTCGTCGTCGGAGCTGTGCAGCATCGCGGTCATGAGACGCCGGTCGTCGCTGGTCAGCTTGATCTTGCCGGACCTGTTGCGCTCCAGCAGGTTCACGATCATCGCGAGCTTGATCGTCGACGCGGTCCACGTCAGGTCGCCCGCGTGGTCGTTGCGCCACATCGCCCCGGTCTTGCGGTCGCGCAGCACGATGCCGACGGTGCCCGGCCTGGTCTCGGCGTAGTTCTTCGCGTTCTGGATGCGCTTCTGGAACTCGCAGTCGAAACCGCTGTCGGGCATCGGGCAGACCTCGGGGGTCGCCACGAGAGGCGCGGCTGCGGGCGTGTGCCGCGGGGGTTCCTGTGGTGGTTGCGCCGTCACGGCATGGCCGCACGCGGTCAGGGCGAGCGCGCACGCAACAAGGATCGGACGGAGCATGTGCCGCACGCTAACGCCTCCGATCGGAGGAGGCCACCGCCATACGGACGCGTCGATCAAGAACGAGGTAAGTCAAAGATGTTTGACACGGTGTCCGCTTCGCTTTACCTTGGTCATGTCAGGTTTCTTTGACATCAGGAGCGGGACCATGGCGTTCGAGGAGAAGCAGGCGTGGGCTTTGGCGGTCATCGCCGTGGTCGGTTATGCCGTGTACTTACTGATTGTCCTGAACGGCGCAGACGGACGGCCGCTCACAGAAGCGCCGTACGTCGGCGCGATGCTGTGGACGATCGGGGGCGGCATCGTCGCCGGCATCGTGGCGGGCATCTGGTTCGGCATCGCGGCGCGCAACGACGGGCTGCAGAGCGACGAGCGGGACCGGGAGATCAGCCGGTTCGGCGACCACGTCGGCCAGTCGTTCGTCGTGATCGGGGGCGTGTCCGCGATGGTGCTGGCCATGGTCGAGGCCCCGTACTTCTGGATCGCCAACGTGCTCTACCTGTCCTTCGTGCTGTCCGCGGTGCTCGGCTCTCTGACGAGGATCGCGGCTTACCGGCGGGGCCTGCAGTGAAGCCGACGAAGGTGACGAACTCCATCCGTGCGCTCCGGTTCGCGCACGGCGAGATGAAGCAGGCCGATCTCGCCAAGGCCGTCGGCGTGACGCGGCAGACGTTGATCGCCATCGAGCAGGGCAAGTACTCGCCCTCGCTGGAGGTCGCGTTCAAGATCGCGCGCGTGTTCCACGTGTCGCTAGAAGAGGTGTTCCAGTACCCGGAGGAGGAAGACGCGTGAAGGCTGTCGTGCAACGAAGATATGGATCGGCGGTGCTCGGTGACGTGGATGTGCCTGTGCCTGGGCCAGGTGAGGTTCTGCTGGAGGTGCGGGCCGCGGGTGTCGACATGGGCACGTGGCACCTGCTGACCGGCAAGCCGTACCTGATGCGGCTCTTCGGGTTCGGGCTCCGGACGCCGAAGACGCCGGTGCTGGGCCGGGACGTTTCCGGTGTGGTCAACCAGATCGGTCCAGGCGTTACCGGGTTCGCGCCGGGAGACGAGGTGTTCGGCACGGCCAAGGGCGCGTTCGCCGAGTACGCCGTCGCGCCGGTGAAACAGTTGGCGCGCAAGCCCGCGGGGATCTCGTTCACCGAGGCGGCCGCGGTGCCGATCTCGGGCGGAACCGCGTTGCAGGGACTGCGGGGAGTGCGAGCGGGGCAACGGGTTCTGGTGCTCGGCGCCGGTGGCGGTGTCGGATCGTACGGAGTGCAGATCGCGAAGGCCCTCGGCGCACATGTGACCGGTGTGTGCAGCACGAGCAAGGTCGAGCTGGTGCGGTCGTTGGGGGCGGACGAGGTCGTCGACTACACGGTGGCGGACTTCACCGGCACGTACGACCTGATCCTGTCCTGCGGCGGCGATCGGCCGTTCTCCAGGCTGCGCAAGGCCACGGCGCCACGCGGCAGGATCGTGCTCGTCGGCGCCGAGACCGGCGGTTCGGTGACGGGTGGTTTCGAGCGGTCGCTGGCGTCGGTCGCGCTGAACCCGTTCGTGTCGCAGAAGTTCGTGCCGCTGATGTCCACCGAACGCGCTGACGTCTTCGACGAGCTCCGCGTGCTGATCGAGGGCGGCAAGATCAAAGCGCCGGTGGACCGGACTTTCCCGTTGTCCGAAGCCCTGCAGGCGATCGACCACGTCTACACGCGACGGTCGAGGGGCAAGGTCGTCGTCACGATCTGACCGCCGATGATCACGGTGGTCACGTGCCGCAGCGCGGAGATGTCCCGCATGGGATCTCCTTGCACGGCAATGATGTCCGCATCCCAACCGGGGCGCAGTACGCCCTTGCTGACGCTCAGCGCCCTCGCCGCCTGGCTCGTCGCGGCGGCCAGCGCGGCCGCGTTCGGCACACCGCCCTTCACGAGGTCGGCCACGGACCAGGCGATGACGCCGTGTCCCTTGGCGGGTGCGATTCCGCCATCGGTGCCGGCCACGGTCCGGACGCCGTGGTCGAACATCAGGCCGGCCATGCTGACCTTGCCGGCGTAGCTCATCCCGGCCTCCTCCCACGCCTCCTGCACGAACGGCGGCGGTTCCTGCGTGCGGCCGAGCGTGTGGCAGACGGTGATCTCGGCCTCTGCCAGGGCGTCCAGCAGGTCGGGTGGGACCTGCATGCCGCGGTCGGTCAGGCAGGTCAGGTGTTCGATGCCGTCCACGCCCGCGGCGACGGCCCGCTGTGCGGCGGCCAGGCTGTGGGCGTGGGCGGTCACCGCAAGCCCGTGCGAATGGGCTTCCTCGACCACCACGCGGAGCTCGTGCTCGGTGAACTGGCAGTCGCCGACGTTCGTGCCTGGCGTGGCGAAACCGCCGCTGGCCATGACCTTCACGACGTCGACCCGCCGCTCGGCCCGCTCGCGCACGGCCCTGCGGAGGTCCTCCTCGCCGGCCACCTCACCGCCCATCGACCAGCAGTGGCCTTTCACACTGGTGATGGGCGGACCGGAGCCGAGCACGCGTTGCCGGTGCCGGTCGCGCTGGTCGATCACCGACCACTGGTGGTCACCGAGGTCGCGGACGGTCGTGACGCCTGCGCGCAGGTGCCGGTCGAGGCTTTCCTCGATCACCGCGTCCAGCTGCTCCGGCGAGTAACCCGGCAGGCGCTCGAGCGCGCCGAGTTCGCCGTCCCCGCCGAGGTGCACGTGGGTGTCGATCAGTCCAGGTAGGACGGTCGCGGTGCCGAGATCGACGACCTCGGCACCGGGGATGTCCGGATGGCCCCGCTCGACGGCTTTGATCGTGCCGTTCTCGATCAGGACCGTGATCGGCCCGGCGAGCGAGTGCTCACCGTCGAACGCACGCCCCGCTCGCAGCGCCAGCATCGAGCCATTCTGAGCGCCACATCCTGGGAAAGCAACGGTCAGCGCGCGTGCGGCAGCTGCGTGAACTCGTCGACCTGCGGCAGGTCGTGCCCGAGCCGGTCGCGCTTGGCGGTCAGGTACGCGATGTTGTGCGTGTTCGGCGCCATCAGCAACGGCACCCGCGAGGTCACGGAGATCCCGTTCTCCTCCAGCGCCGCGATCTTGTCCGGGTTGTTGGACATCAGCCGCACGGACTGCACGCGCAGGTGCTTCAGCACCCGAGCCGCGGGGGAGTAGTCGCGGATGTCCACCGGCAGGCCGAGCGACGTCGCCGAGTCCAGCGTGTCGAGGCCCGCGTCCTGCAGGACGTGGGTGCGGACCTTCGCCACCAAACCGATTCCGCGTCCCTCGTGGCCGCGCAGGTAGATCAGAATGCCGCTGCCCTCGCGCACGATGGTGCTCAGCGCGGCGTCCAGCTGTTCGCCGCACTCGCAGCGCATCGCACCGAAAATGTCGCCGGTCATGCACTCGGAATGGATGCGCACCAGCACGTTCTCGCGCAGCTTCGTCTTGCCGTAGACGAGTGCCATGTGCTCGTGGCCGTCCGCGCGGAAGGCGACCGCCCGGAAGGTGCCGCGGCGGGTCACCAGGTCGGACTCCGCCACGTCTTCGTCGTTGAAGGCCTGTTCGAACATCTCGGGTCCCCTCGTCCACCTGGCGCCTCCCGAGCGTTCATCTACGCTCGGATGCGAGGTCGCACCGTAACCCGACCGCACAGCGGAGGTCATCCTGTTCAGCATCACCGTCCGCGATCACGTGATGATCGCCCACAGTTTCCGCGGCGAGGTCTTCGGTCCGGCACAACGTCTGCATGGAGCAACGTTCCTGGTGGACGCTACGTTCAAACGTGCTGAACTCGATTCGGACAACATCGTTGTCGACATCGGACTCGCGACGCAGGAGCTGAACAAGGTCCTGGCGGCGTTCAACTACCGCAACCTGGACGAGGAACCGCAGTTCAAGGGCATCAACACGTCCACGGAGTTCCTCGCGAAACACATCGCCGACCAGCTCGCGGAGAAGATCGCCGAGGGCGCTCTCGGTGAGGGTGCTCACGGCATCGATGCGATCGCCGTCACACTCCACGAGTCCCATGTGGCGTGGGCGAGCTACGAACGTGCACTTCGTCCTACCGGCTGACGTCGACGATCCGGCCAGTCCCAGCGGCGGCAACGTCTACGACCTGAGGGTCGGAGCAGGGCTCACCCGCCTGACCGTCGCCGGTGACTGGCCGCGTCCGCGTGACACCACAGCGTTGGAGCAAACGCTTGCGGCCATCCCGGACGGCGACGTGGTGCTGCTGGACGGCCTGGTCGGCTGCGGCGTGCCCGAGGTGGTCGTGCCGCATGCCCGACGGCTGCAGCTCGCCGTGCTGGTCCACCTGCCGTTGGCCGACGAAACGGGCCTCGATCCCACGACGGCCGCTCTGCTCGACGAGAAGGAACGCCAGGTCCTGAGGGCTGCGAGCGCCGTGATCGCGACCAGCCCCACGGCCGCGCACAACATCAGGACCAGGCACGGCCTCGACACGGTGCACGTGGTCCTGCCCGGCACGGATCCGGCGCCGCGAGCACCGGGGACGGACGGCGTCAGTCAACTGCTCTGCGTTGCCTCGATCACACCTCGAAAAGGCCACGACCTGCTGATCAGAGCCCTGCAGAAGATCGACTACGAGTGGCGGCTCGACTGCGTGGGGCCGGTTCGGCCGTTCGTCGAGCAGTTGCCGGCAGATGATCGGGTGAGCTTCCGCGGGCCGCTCGTCGGCGAGGCTCTGACCAGGGCATATGCCGATGCGGACCTGTTCGTGCTGGCGTCGCGCGCCGAGACCTACGGCATGGTCGTCACGGAGGCGCTCGCCCGCGGTCTGCCGGTGATCGCGAGCGCTGTCCCTGACGCGCTCGGCGACGGCGGCCTGCTGCTCCCGCCGGGCGACGAAAATGCATTGGAAGCTGCACTGACGCGGTGGTTCCAAGATCAGGAATTCCGCGCGGAACTACGTGCCAAGGCGCTCGGACGCAGGGCAAGTCTGTCCACTTGGGACGAATCCACAGAGGACCTGCGGAGGGTGCTGGCTAGTCTGCGGCCATGACCTTCGCGCCGGAATGGCTGGCACTGCGGGAAAGCGCCGACGCTGCCGCACGCTCGACGGAGCTCGTCGATGTGCTCCGCGAAACACTGGTGAACCGGAACCGGCTGACGATCCGTGACCTGGGTTGTGGCACGGGATCGATGGGACGATGGCTCGCCGGGAGGCTCGGCGGTGTGCAGCACTGGGTGCTGCACGACCGCGACCCCCGGCTGCTCGGGCTGGCGGAGGCCAGCATGAGCGCCATCGAGAACGTCACCGTCGAGACGCGTGAGGGCGACCTGACGTCACTCACGGCCGCTGACCTCGCGGGCGCTGACCTGGTCACGTGCTCCGCGTTGCTCGACTTGCTCACTTCCAACGAGATGAACGCTCTGGCGGTTGCATGCGTAGAAGCACATGTGCCCGCACTGTTCACGCTCTCGGTGGCAGGCCGGATCGAGTTCGACCCGGCCGAGCCGCTCGACGCCGCCTTCCAAGACGCGTTCAACGCGCACCAGCGCCGCGTCGTGGACGGGCGCCGGCTCCTCGGACCGGACGCACCGGCCGCTGCTGAAGAGGCATTCGTGGCAGCCGGCGCTTCGGTTCGGACGGCTTCGAGCCCGTGGCGGATGAACTCCGACGCTCTCCAGCACGAATGGCTGAAGGGCTGGGTCGGTGCGGCGGTCGAGCAGGAACCCGCTCTTGCCGCTGAGGCTGATGACTACCTGCGTCGCAGGTCAACGGCCTCTGCGGTGGTCCACCACGTCGACCTGCTAGCGATACCGAGGGCTGTCTGATGAAGCGTTTCTGGCCGTGGCTTCGCCTGTTGCTGGCGGTGGCGATCCTGGTGGCGGTGGGCCTGCGCCTGGGCACCGGGGCGTTCGTGGACGGACTGCGCGCGATCGACGCGTTCTCCGTCGCCGCCGCGCTGGCGATCGGGTTCGCGACGACCCTGCTCAGCGCCGGTCGCTGGGTGATCGTCGCGCGCCGCCTCGGCCTGTCGCTGACCATGCGCACCGCGGTCAGCGACTACTACCGGGCGCTGCTCGTCAACGCCGTGCTGCCCGCGGGCGTGCTCGGCGACGTGCACCGCGCGGTCAACCACGGCCGGGAGTCCGGCGATGTCGGACGTGGTGTGCGGGCCGTGTTCTTCGAGCGCTTCGCCGGGCAGCTGGTGCTCATCGGGATCGGGCTGGCGGTGCTCCTCCTGCACCCCGCGCCCGGCTTCGACGTCGCGCCCAACGGCACCACCATCGGACTTGTGCTGGCCGGTCTCGTGGCCGCTGCGGTGACCGGCTGGCACGTCAAGCCCGTGCGGAAGGTCCTGGTCAACACGCTGGCGGACGGCATCAGGCTGTTGTCGTTCAAGACCTGGCCCGCGGTCGTCGGGCTGTCGGCCGCCACGGTCGCCGGTTACGTGGCGATGTTCGTGGTCGCCGCCCGCGCCGCCGGGTCGGACGCCACGATCACGCAGCTCGCGCCGGTCGTGGTGCTGGCTCTGCTGATCATGGCGATCCCGGTCAACATCGGCGGGTTCGGGCCGCGCGAGGCGTTCCTCGCGGTGGCGTTCGGTGCCGCCGGACTGGGCGCCCAGCACGGCTTCACCACGGGGATCGTCTACGGCGTGCTGGCGTTGATCGCGGCACTGCCCGGTGCGGTCGTGCTGTTCCTGTCACGCCGGACCGAGGTCGAAAAGCCCGAGGTAGTGGTGGAACGACTCGGCGAGTCCCGCGAGCAGGAGCTCGCCCTTGCGCGCTGACGCCAGGGATGGCCGCCCGATGACGCCGGATTCCGTGTACGGCGCCAGACCCAGGGTGAGCATGTGCCGCCGGTCCTCCGCCAGGTGGTCGGAAGTCTCGTAGCCGGGCCGGATCAGATCGGGGTGAGCGTGCAGCAGGATCGAGGTCTCCAGCTCACCCGCGTGCATGTCGCTGTACGCCGGGGTTTCGATGCCGGCCTTCTCCCGCGCGAACGCCCAGTCGTCACGTCCGGGGAAGAGCGCGAGGCCCTCGCCCTCCTGCACGATGTTCGACAGCACGTAGTTGCCGCCGTGGCCGTTCACCAGCACCAGGCCCGTGACACCGTTGCGCCGCAAAGAGTCCGCGATGTCCGTGATGACTGAGATCAGCGTGCTCGCGGAGATGCTGACGGTGCCGGGCCAGTCGGCGTGTTCATGCGAGCACGAGAACTGGATCGGCGGCAGCAGCCGGACCGGGTACTTCGCGGCGATCTCCGACGCGATCGTCCACGCGATCACGGAATCCGTGGCCAGCGGCAGGTGCGGGCCGTGCTGCTCGGTGCTGCCGACCGGGAGCACGGCCACGCGCCGGTCGCGGACGTCGACCGTGGTGTCACTCGGAAACATGCCTGTGTCCGTTCTTCTCGGGACCGTAGTCAATCCGGTGGCACAGCGCCGGAATCTCCCCGTTGGCCAGCTTCGGCATCACGTCGGGGAGCTCCTCGAACGCGCTGTGCCCGGTGATGAGTGCGTCGAACCGGTCGTCGGCGAGCAGGTCGAGCGCGAGCGCCATGCGTTCGGCGTAGCTGCGGTCCGGACGGCCGACCGTGCCGACCTGGCTGCTGCGAATCGTGAGCCGGCGCGAGTGGAAGAACTCGCCCAGCGGCACCGCGATCTTCCGGTCGCCGTACCAGCTCAGCTCGACGACCCGGCCCTCCGGTGCGAGCAGGTTGAGCGCGGTGGTGAGGCCCGGTTCCGTTGCGCTGGCGTGGAAGACGAGGTCGCAGCCGTCGAGAGCGTTGTCCGGCAGGGCGAACCCGACACCGAGCCGATCGGCGATCGCCCGGCGGCTGGGATCGGCGTCCACGAGCTGGACGCGAGCGCCGGGGAACGTCGCCAGCACCGCCGCGACGCTCGACCCGACCATGCCGCCGCCGACCACCGCGATCCGGTCGCCGATCAGCGGATGCCCGTCCCACACCGCGTTCACGGCCGTCTCGACGGTGCCCGCGAGCACGGCCCTCTCGGCAGGAACCGTGTCCGGAACGATCGTGACGGCGGTTTCCGGGACCACGTAACGAGTCTGATGTGGATAGAGGCAGAACACCGTGCGCCCGCGCAGTCGTTCGGGTCCGTGTTCAACCACGCCGACGTTGAGGTACCCGTACTTCACCGGCCACGGGAACTCGCCCTCCTGGAAAGGAGCCCTCATCACCGCGTACTGGTTCTCCGGCACAGCACCGCGGTGCACGAGGGTCTCCGTGCCGCGGCTGACCCCGGAGAACAGCGTGCGCACCTCGACGTCGTCCGGCCCGGGCTCGGCGAGTGCGACCTGCCGAACCTCTCCCTTTCCGGATTCATTGAGCCAAAAGGCACTCGCCGTACGTGTCACTCACAACACCTCCGCCGCACGAAGTTCACCAGGAGCACCTGATGATCACACTTCAGCACACCAGGACCTCCGCTGTCGTCCGCGAGCCTGCCGCCTGGGCGGCCGCTCAGGTACTCCTGCTGGGCGTGGTCGGTGCCACGGCCGGCCTCGGTCCGCTGGGCTGGGCCGCCGGTCTGGCCTACGGGTTCGCGACCTGGGCGTTCCTCGGCTACGGCATGCAACGGCACCGCACCGCGTCTTTGGGGCCCGCCGACCGGGTCACGCTGGCCCGCGGCCTGATGGTCGGCGCCGTGACCGCGCTGGTCGCCGACCGTGCGGGCCAGGACGTGCCGGTCGCGCTGGTCGTGACGCTCGCGGCGGTCGCACTGTCACTCGACTGGGTGGACGGTCAGGTCGCTCGCCGCACCGGCACGTCGACCGCGCTGGGTGCCCGGTTCGACATGGAGGTCGACGCGTTCCTGATCCTGGTGCTGAGCGCGTACGTGGCCGTGCAGCTGGGGCCGTGGGCGCTCGCGATCGGGCTCATGCGGTACGTGTTCGTGGCCGCGTCGTGGCGCTTCCGGTGGATGAACGCACCGCTGCCGGCCAGCTACGCGCGCAAGGTCGTGGCCGCGGTGCAGGGCATCTTCCTCGTCGTGGCGGCGTCCGGCCTGGTCCCGTTCGCGCCGGTCGTCGTTGGTCTCGCGCTGGCCTCGCTCGTGTGGTCGTTCGGTCGCGATGTCCTTTGGCTCTGGCGCAACGCCAGTGTTTCGGTGGGAGGATCCCGCCATGTCTGAGCAGACCTCAACCGCGGCGAAGATCGGCAACATCGTCGTCTGGATCCTGCAGATCGTGCTCGCCGTGCAGTTCGTGATGAACGGCTACGCGCTCTTCACCGACCAGTTCGTCGCGAAGTTCGACGACATCGGCTTCGGCCAGTGGTTCCGCTACTTCACCGGTGTGCTGGAGATCGCCGCCGCGATCGGGCTGCTGATCCCGCGCGTCTGCGGCATCGCGGCACTGGCCCTGGCCGGGATCATGGGCGGTGCGGCGCTGACCGAGCTCTTCCTCGTGACGAACGGCGGCTTCAAGGCCGCCGTGCTGCCGATCATCTTCATGGTGTGGGCGCTGGTGATCGCCGCCTACCGCCGCGAGCAGATCCTCGGTCTGCTCAGGCTGGTGCGGAAGTGATTTTCGGGAAGTAGCGCAGCACGGCGACGTCCCCGACTTTCGTGACGTCCTCCAGGTGGAATCGGCGAGCCGGTCCGCCGGGGAATTCGGTGGGATTCACGAAACGCGGGGCCGTCGCCTGTCCGATCAGCATCGGCGCGACCGCGACCCTGATCTCGTCGACGAGTCCCGCTTTGAGGAACGCCGTGTGAATACTCGTGCCGCCTTCGACCATGAGCTTTCTCACGCCGCGTGCGCCCAGATCGTCCAGAATTTCTGAGAAATCGCTGAAAGTTCTGGTTTCGGCGAGGTGGTCCACCGTGGTCGGGGTCGTTGCCGTGTAGACCAGCCGGGCGCCCCCGCAGTGCCAGAACAGCAGATCAGGGTCCAGTTGCCCGCTTCTCGTGACGGTGACCCGCAGCGGGTACTCCGGTTTGCCCTCCGCTATTCTCCGCGCGCGCCGCTCGTCGCTGTAGACGAGCAACCGCGCGTTGTCGCGCCGCAGTGTCTCGGCCCCGGCCAGAATCGCGTCCGACTCCGCGCGCATCCGGTCGACGTGATCGAAGTCCTCGGCGTTGGAAAGCGGAAACCTCTCGGTGCCGCGATCGTCGATGTGGCCGTCGAGGCTGACGGCGACGCTCAGCAGAACGTGCGGGCGGGTCACGGGCTCGATGGTAGTGCAGTTGAACCGGGCGCGGGTCGTGCCGCGTTTACCTCATAGGTCAGGAAAGGGGATTCTCGGTGAAGATGTTGCTGCGGCGGACGGCCACGGTCTTGGCGGGGCTGTTCGTGTTGTTCGTGCTCATCGCGCCGAGCGACCTGGAGAAGTTCACCTTCGAGGCGTTCCTGCGGGTGCCGCTCGAAGGTCTGATCGGTGTGCTGGTGCTGGTGCTGCTGCCGGACCGGATCCGCAAGCCCTTCGCGATCGCGGGCGGTGTCGCACTGGGGTTGTTCACGGTCGTGAAGATCATGGACATCGGCTTCGACATGGTGCTGTACCGGCCGTTCGACCTGGTCCTGGACTGGCCGCTGCTGGCGCCGGCCGTCGACTTCGTGGACGTGACGTTCGGCCGCGCCGCCTCGGTCCTCGCCGTGCTGGCCGCCGTGGCCCTGGTCGTCGGGATCGTGGCGCTGGCCTCGCTGTCGGTGCTGCGGCTCAGCTCCGTCGCCGCCCGGCGGCGCCCGGTCGCGATCCGCGCCGTCGCGCTGGCGGTCGTGGCGTGTGTTTCCCTTGCCGTGCCCGGGGTTCCGGTGTACTCCGACGCCGCGGCGACGTCGCTGGTGGACCACGCGCGGCGCTTCCAGGCCGGGCTGAAGGACCAGGAGGCGTTCGCCGCCGAGGCGTCCGTGGACGCGTACCGCGGCCAGCCTGGGCTGCTGTCCTCGTTGCAGGGCAAGGACGTCGTCATCACGTTCGTGGAGAGCTACGGGAAGTCCGCTTTGGATCTTCCCGACGTCTCCGCGAAGCTGGCGCAGGGCAACCAGCGGCTGAAGGCCGCCGGGTACACGGCCAAGTCGGCGCTGCTGACCTCGCCGACGGCCGGTGGCGGCAGCTGGATGGCGCAGGCGACGCTGCTGTCCGGGCTGTGGATCGACAACCAGCAGCGCTACCGCAACCTCGTGGCGTCGGACCGGCTGACGCTGCCGCGGGCGTTCCGCGAGGCGTCGTGGCGGTCGGTGGGCGTGGTCCCCGGCATCACGCAGGCGTGGCCGGAGGGCGACTTCTTCCACTACGACGAGATCTACCAGGCGCAGGACCTCGGGTACACCGGGCCGCGGTTCGGCTACGCGACGACCCCGGACCAGTTCACGTTGGAGGCGTTCCAACGTGCCGAGCGTTCGGGTGAACACAAGCCGGTGATGGCGGCGATCCCGATGGTGTCCTCGCACGCGCCGTGGTCACCGACGCCCGACTTCGTCGACTGGTCCGCGCTGGGCGACGGCTCGATCTACCGGACGATGCCCGCCTCGAACGACCCGCCGGAGTCCATCTTCGGCCGCGACCCCGCCGCCGTGCGCGCCGACTACGGCCACTCGATCTCGTACTCGCTGGAGTCGGTGATCTCCTACGTCGAGCGGTACGGCGACGAGAACCTGGTGCTGGTGTTCCTCGGCGACCACCAGCCGGCGCAGATGGTGACCGGCGAGGGAGCCTCGCGGGACGTGCCGATCACCATCGTCGCCAAGGACCCGGCCGTGCTGTCCAGGGTCGAGGCCTGGAAGTGGGACGACGGCATCAGGCCTTCTGGATCGGCCCCGGTGTCGCGGATGAGCGACTTCCGGGACCAGTTCCTCGCGACCTTCAGCTCCCCGCGTCCCTAACCCATGGTCTTCTGGCCGTCGATCGTCTCGCGGATGATGTCGGCGTGGCCCGCGTGCTGCGAGGTCTCGGCCACGATGTGCACGAACACGCGCCGCGCCGACCACGTCTTGCCCTCGGGGAACCACGGGGCCGCGGGCAGCGGGTGCGAGAGGTCGAGGTCGACCGTCTCGACGAGCCGGTCGGTGTAGGCCGCGACCTCGTGGTACCGCTCGAGCAGGCCCGCCAGCGTCTCGCCCGGTGCCATCCTGAAGTTGGCCTCGTGGTCGGCGTGGGCCGTGTCCGACTCGGGGTCGAACGCCATGGCCTCGGTGCCCTGCTCGATGAACCTGACCCAGTTCTCCTCGACCGCCGTGACGTGCTTGATGAGACCGCCGATCGACAGCGCGCTGACCGTCGGGCTGGACGCGGCCTGCTCGTCGGTGAGGCCCTGCGCGGTGAACGTCAGGAACCAGCGGTGCTGCCGCAGGGTCTCCAGGAGGTCCGCGCGCTCGCCGGTGAGGATCTCGGTGGTGGTCATCGCTCTTGTCCTTCGTTCGTTTGTCCCGACGAGAAGAACTCTATGAAGGCTTGCGGTCAGCCTCTGTCCTAAACAACGAACGATCGTGCGGAACTTTTCAGCAGGCCAGCTGGGGCGCTCCGTCCGGCCCGCCGCTGCGCAGCGTCGCGAGGTTCGCGCGGGTCAGCCCCAGCACGGCCTGGGCGGTCGCGCGGGGTGCGTTGGCCTTGGTGAAGCCCGACGCGTCGAACGCGATGGCGCCCCGGTCGGCTTCCTGTCCGGTGCAGCCGACCTGCAGCGACTTCAGGTAGCCGCGGGCCCTGGCCGCCGGCGTGCCGCTCAGCACCTGGGCCGCGAGCCCCGTGCTGTTGGCGTTCGAACCGCCCTGTGCGCTCGGGAAACCGCCGTCGGCCTGCTGCTTCGACTTCAGCCACGTGACGGCGTTGCCGGTCGGCCTGCCCTGGGCGCGCAGGGCCTGGACGACGATCGCGGTGGCGTCGACGTCGCTCACGCACGGCGAGGCCTCGAACGTGACGGGGAAGCCGCCGTCGGGGCACTGGCTGTTCGCGAGGTAGTCGGCGCCCCTGGTGTCCTTCTGGAGCGCGAGCAGGGCGTAGGACTGGGTGAAGGCGTTGGAGAAGTCGCCGAACTGCGAGCGGTCGGAGAAGCGGCCGGACGGTGCCTGCAGCGCTTTCAGCCCGGCGATCAGGTCGGTGCCGCCGAAGTCCTTCGGGTTCTTGCCCTTCACGCGGGCCGCGACGGCGAGCTTGGCGTGCGCGCCCGCGTAGGCCTCACCGCCGATGCCGAGGTAGGCGTCCTTGTTCTCGGGCTTGGCCAGCCAGGCGATGGCGCGGTCGGAGTAGTCGTCGGCGACCTTCGCGGCGGCGAACGCGAAGATCGCGTCGATGGTCAGGCCGTGGTCCGGGTACTTGACGCCGCCGAACTCGGTCTCCAGCCGTTCGCCGTCGGCCATCTGTCTCGCGAGCCACCCGGCGGCCGTCCTGTGGGTGGTGCCGGCCTGGGCGGGGACGGCGGTGGTGACGAGAGAGGCGCCGATGACGGCGGCGAGGATGAGTTTCTGCACGGCGTCGAGGCTTCCAGAAATTGTCAGACCCCGTCGCTACTGTCGAACCATGACCGCTGATGATCTCCGCCACTACCTCCAGGCCTCCCGCGACTCCGTCGTGTCCTCTTTGGACGGACTGGGCGAGTACGACGTCCGCAGGCCGCTCGTGCCCAGCGGCACCAACCTGCTCGGTCTCGTGAAGCACCTGATCGGCATCGAGTTCGGCTACCTGGGCGACAGCGTCGGCCGTCCCGCGCCGGTCACGCTGCCGTGGGTGGAGGACAAGTCGGTCTGGGAGAACGGCGACCTGTGGGCCAAGCCCGACGAGACCCGCGAGTACCTGCTCGACCTCTACCGGCTCGCCTGGCAGCACAGCGACTCCTCGATCGCGCAGTTACCGCTGGACGCGCCGGCGTCGGTGCCGTGGTGGCCGGAGCACAAGCGCCGGACGACGTTCGGCCACCTGCTCGTCCGGGTCGTGGCGGAGACCGCGCAGCACGCGGGTCACTGCGACATCGTGCGGGAGCTGATCGACGGCCGGTCCGGCGCCGACAACCCGGAGGGCTACTACGACCTGGTCCTGAACATGGCGAGCGCCCCGATCACCGGGCCCGGCACGAGCAGCAGGAACGCGTAGCGCCAGGTCACGAGCTCGGCCAGCAACGGCACGAGCTGGATGCTGACCACGGTCAGCCCGAACCCGATGGCGGTCAGCGCGGTGAGCGCCGTCCCGACGTAGCGGGGGTCGGCGACCTCGCTCAACGACGTCGAGAAGACCCCGGAGTCCGCGATCACCGAGGCGCCCCACACCGCGCAGAACGCGATCAGCACCGGCGTCCCCCACGCCAGCGGAGAAAGGAGGCAACAGGTCCCGCTCACCGCAAGCGCACCCACGGCAGCGGGCGCGCGGCCGAACCGGTCGGCCGCCCAGCCACCGACGAGGCAGCCCGCGGACCCGGCCACGCCCATCGTGAGGAACACGGTGAGCCCGGCAGGTGCGCTGGCGCTCAACAGGAACGTGGGCAGCCACGTCCACAGCGCGTACAGCTCCCACATGTGCCCGAAGTAGCCGAGGTTGACCAGCCGCGGCTTGCGCTCGCGGAACATCTGCACGGCGTACCGCGGGTTGAGCTGCGCGGTGGTGGCGGTGACGAACGGCCCAGGCCGCACGACCACCAGCGCGGTCACCGCCCCGAGAACCGCGATCCCTGCCGCCGTGACGAGCACCTGGCGCCACGGCAACTGCCCGAACACGTGCGGCAGCGCACTGCCAAGCGTCAACGCCCCGATCAGCACCCCGAGCGCCCGCCCCCGGTTCCGGCTCTCCGACCACGACGCCATCAACTTCATGCCCACCGGGTAAACCCCGGCCAACGCCACCCCGGTGAGAAACCGCAGGGGAATGGCCGCACCGAGCCCGTCGACGACGAGCCCGAGCACCAACGTCAACACCGCACCGGCGGCCGCCGAAAACGCGAGCAACAGGTGCGGCCGAACCCGGTCGGCCAAGTTGAGCACGGTGGCCCCAACCGCCCCCGCGACAAACCCGAGCTGCACCGACGCCGTGAGCCACACCGCGGCCCCGGCGCTGATGCCCCACTCGTGCCGCAGCGAGGGCACGACCGCGGACATCGAGAACCAGACGGCCAGGCCGAGCACCTGGACGAGGGCAATGGCCGCCCGCTGGATCAGCACAGCCCTGTCACCCGGCCGGGTGAAGCTCGTCCGCATTCACGCTCAACACCGCCTAGTTCATGTCCGGAAACCATGGTCATCTTCGCCGCGCAAGAGGAAGGCGCGAGGGGACGCACATGGTCACACCGGCCGGCCGACCCCGCCACATCACCTCGCCGAGCTGTCACGCCGGCCGGCCGGTCCGCCACGTCGGGCCGCCGACTCGTCGTGTCCGCGCGCCGACCCGTCACGCCAGCCCGCCGGGCTGCCACGCTGGCCTGTCGGGCTGCCACGCTGGCCTGTCGGGCCGTCGCGCTGGCCTGTCGGGCGTCACACCTGCAGTCCGAGCCGTCACCGCCCGCGCGCCGAGCCGTCACCGCCCGCGCGCCGAGCCGTCACCG
>NZ_BMRE01000021.1 GCF_014648475.1 Lentzea flava
ACAGACACGCTTTTCGTCCGAGTTGACACCCCTCCCTGGGTGTGGCTCGCTCCGGTACGGCTTGTGACGGGACACGCCCCACCCGGAACGCAACCCACCTACGCAACCGGCGGCCGCCCAACGCACCAGGCGTGCCATCAACCCGCCCGCGGCGCTGGTGGGTCTTTGATCAGATTGGCGGGGTCTGGGGCGGAGCCCCAGAAAGCAGCCGGAACATACGCACGCACCGCAACCACCTACGGACACCCAACAGGAACCCGCCAACGCACCAGGGGGACGACCCACCCCAACCGACGCGCCCCCCAACCAGCACCACCCCAACCAGCCGTACGCTGAACCAAACCCCACGTGGCAGCGAGAGAGGACCAGCGGTGCAACCCGGTCAGTTCGACATGCAGGCCCTGCTCCAGCAGGCCCAGAACATGCAGCAGCAGATGGCAACCGCCCAGGAAGAGCTGGCCAACACCGAGGTGACCGGCAACGCGAGCAACCTGGTGACCGCCACGGTCACCGGCGGCGGCGAGCTGGTCAGCCTGACCATCGACCCGAAGATCGTCGACCCGGAGGACGTCGAAACCCTCCAGGACCTGGTCATCGCCGCGATCAAGGACGCCAACCAGAAGGCACAGCAGCTGGTGGAGCAGAAGCTCGGCCCGCTGGCCCAGGGCGGCCTCGGCGGATTGCTCGGGTAACTGGCGATGTACGAGGGCCCGGTACAGGACCTGATCGACGAGCTGGGCAGACTCCCAGGCGTCGGTCCGAAGAGCGCCCAACGCATCGCCTTCCACCTCCTGGCAACGGAACCGGCGGACATCGAGCGGCTCCAGCAGGCACTCCAGAAGGTGAAGGAAGGCGTCGTCTTCTGCGATGTCTGCGGCAACGTGAGCGCCGAAACCACGTGCCGCATCTGCCGCGACCCCAAGCGCGACCTGAGCCTGGTCTGCGTGGTCGAGGAGCCGAAGGACGTCCAGGCGATCGAGCGCACCAGGGAGTTCAAGGGTCGCTACCACGTCCTGGGCGGCGCGCTCGACCCGTTGAGCGGTGTCGGCCCGGATCAGCTGCGCATCCGCCAGCTGCTCAACCGGATCGGCACGGCCACCAACGGTGTGGACATCTCCGAGGTCATCATCGCCACGGACCCCAACACCGAGGGCGAGGCCACGGCCACCTATCTGGTCCGGATGCTCAGGGACTTCCCCGGGCTCACCGTGACGCGGCTGGCCAGCGGTCTGCCGATGGGCGGCGACCTCGAGTTCGCGGACGAGCTCACCCTGGGGCGTGCGCTATCTGGTCGCCGGAGCATGTGACCAACGCTCCACCGCGACTGGGCAACACCCGCCTGGTCGCGGTGGACGGCCCGTCCGGTGCGGGCAAGTCGACGTTCGCGCGGAGGCTCGCCGAGGAGCTCGACGCGACCCGCGTGCTCACGGACCACTTCGCCACCTGGGACGACCCTGCCATCGGGTGGTGGCCGCAGGTCGAAGCGATCTTCGAAGAAGTGGCAAGAGGCCGGACTGCGCACTACCGCAAAACCGACTGGTCCCAAGGGTTTCCGCGGCCGAACCAAGGTGCGCTGGTCGAGGTTCGTCCGGAAAGGACGATCATCTTCGAAGGGATGTCGTCGGCCAGGAAAGCCAATGCGCACCGCCTGAGCCTCGCCGTCTTCGTCGACCACGGAGACGAGGAACAACGCCTCGAACGTGCGGTGGCACGAGACGGCGAGAAGTACCGCGAGCACTTCATCCGCTGGCAGCAGTACGAAAGAGGCTGGTTCGCGGTCGACGAGACCAGAGCCAGGGCCGACTACGTCATCACCTCGAGCTGAGCGCGGACGACACCGGCTTCCGGCGTCCCGATCGCGCTGAACACCTCGAGCGATGTCTCCCAGTGCTTGCGGGCCGCGTCCAGGTCGCCCAGTGCGGCGGACGCGTCGCCGGCCAGCTGCAGAGCCCGGCCGAACACCCACCGGTGTCCCGAGTCCGAGCCGACCGACGCGGCCCGCAGTGCGCAGTCCAGCGCACCCGAGGCGTCAGCGGTGTCGAGGTGGATGCGCCCGAGCACGAGCAGCACCTCCATCTCCGCCAGCCGGAACTGGGACCGCCCGGCTTCGACGAGCGCCGAGGTCGCCATCGTCAGCGCCTCGTCGTACCGGCCCACTCCGCGGTACGCCGACGCCAGGCCGCGGCGGGCCAGGCAGATGCCCCACGAGTAGCCGGTCTCGACGGCGATCGCGAGCGCCGACGAGAACTGCTCGATCGCGTCCTCGTGCCGGCCAGCGCCCTCCAGGGCACGGCCGAGCAGGTTCATCGCGTCGCAGACGCTCTTGACGTTCTCCAGGTCCTGCGCGATCTGCATGGCGGCGGAGGCCTCGACGGCCGCCTCGTCGTAGCGGCCGCGCATGATCAGCGTGATCGCCATGCCCTCGTGCATGGTGTGGCCGAAATTCCGGGCGGCCGCGCGTTCGTACAGCTCGCTCGCGCGCGCGAAATAAGAGGCGCCGAGGTCTGGTTCGCCGCGCCACGCGTCGACCTCGCCCAGCGCGCGCATGGAGTTCGCCTGGGTGATCCACGAGTCGAGGCGGGTGCCGACCTCCAGCGCCTCCTCGAACGTCGCCGCGGCGCGGTCCAGCTGGCCCAGCTGCATGTAGACGCCGCCGAGGTTGAACAGCGCGTTGGCCTGCACCTGGAGGGCGCCGATCCGGCGGGTGATCACCAGTGCGCGTTCGAGGTGGTCGGCCGCGTGTTCGAGCTCGCCGAGGTCGATGTAGACGCTGCCCGCGTTGGACAGCACGGCGGCCTCGGCCTCCGGCAGGTCGATGTGCTCCTGCAGCGCGATGGCCTGCTGGTAGTAGCCGAGGGCGTTGCGGTGCTGGCCCGTCACCCAGTACAGCGTGCCCAGCGACGACAGCATCGCGAGCTGGCCGAGCTCGTCCCGCGGTGCGCGCGCTCCCAGCAAGCCGGCCTTCGCCGTCTCGCGCCACTCCGCGGTCAGGCCCTGCGTGTAGAAGTAGCCGCGCAACGCGTCCGCCAGCTGCCACGGCGAATTTTCGGGGTCGCGCTCCACGGCGTGCGCCACCAGGGCGACCAGGTTGGCGCGCTCGACGTCCAGCCACGTCAGCGCCTCGGTGGACGTGCTGAACGTCCGCGGCAGCACGCCGTCCAACGGGGCGGGGCGCGGGAAGCGGAACAGCGTCGACTTCATGGCGGACGTCGCGTTGTCGACCGAGCGGACGGCCCAGTCGACCAGGCGCCGCAACGCCAGCCGCGAGTCCGCGCGGCCCTCCTCGAACGCCAGGCGCTCGGCCGCGTAGTCGCGCAGCAGGTCGTGGAACTGGTAGCGGGACGGCGCGTGGTTCGCGATCAGGTTCGCGGTGGCGAGCCGGTCCAGTCGCCGGCGAGCGTCCTGAGTGGTCAGTCCGCTCAACGCGGCCGCCATCTCCGGCGTGAAGTCGGTGCCGGGAACCAGCGACAGCAGCCGGAACATCTGCGCGAGCTCCGGCTTCAGCGCCGTGTAGGACAGGTCGAACGCCGCGTGCACCGCGACCCGTTCGTCGCCCTCGACCGCCAGCGCCGCGAGCCGGTTGCCCGCTCGCAGCTCCTCCACGTAGTCCGCAATGGACAGTTCCGGTCGCGACACGAGGTTCGCCGCGGCGATACGCAAAGCCAATGGCAGATGTGCGCACAACGCCGCCAGCTCCAGCGCCGCCTCCTCCTGGGAGGCCACCTCGTCCGCGCCCAGGATCCCCGCGAGCAGAGCCTTGGTCTCGTCCCAGTCGAGCACGTCCAGCCGCACGTTCGACGCGGCGTGGGACACGGCCAGACCGCGCAACGTGTCGCGCGACGTCACCAGCACCGCGCACCCCGGCGACCCAGGCAGCAGCGGCCGGATCTGCTCGGCCGAGGACGCGTTGTCCAGCAGCAACAGCACCCGCTGACCGGTGAGCGTCGACCGGAACATCGCCTCCTGCTCGTCCTGGTCGAGCGGCACCTGGTCCGGCTCGGTCCCCAGCGCGCGCAGGAACCGCGGCAGCACGTCCACCGCGCTGAGCGGCGGACCGGGGGCGTATCCGCGCAGGTTGACGTACAGCTGGCCGTCCGGGAAGTCCGCCCGCATCCGGTGCGCCGCGTGCACGGCGAGCGCCGTCTTGCCCACACCGGGCGGGCCTGCCAGCGTGACCACCGGCACGCCCTGCGCGGTCCGCAGCAACGCGATGATCAGCGACACGGCCTCGTCGCGGCCGACGAAGTCCGGGATGTCCGCGGGCAGCTGCGACGGCACGACCCGCTCGGGCTTCGCGGCGACGACCGGCGCACCGGTGGAGGCGGCGGCGACCGCGTTGATCGACCCCGTCAGCACCTGGCTGTGCACGCGGCGCAGCTCGTCACCGGGGTCGATGCCCAGCTCGTCGCCCAGCAACCGCGAAACGCGCTGGTAGGCGGCCAACGCCTCGCTCTGCCGGCCGGAGCGGTACAGCGCCACCATCAGCTGCGCCCAGAAGCGTTCCCGCAACGGGTGATCGCTGGTCAGCCGGGAGAGCTCGGCCACCAGCTCGCCGTGGCGGCCCAGTTCGAGATCGACCTCGACCCGCCGTTCCAGCACGTGCAGGCGGCGTTCGTTGAGCCGCGGCACCTCGTCGCGGTGCAGGATCTCCGACGGCACGTCGACCAGCGCCGGACCGCGCCAGAGCCCGAGAGCCGCGGCGAACGCGGCAGAGGCGGCCTGCAGGTTGCCGGCGGCGCGCTCCTGCTCGCCCTGTTCGATCAACGGCTCGAAGCGCATCAGGTCGATGGTCTTCTCGTCGACGTCGATCAGGTACCCGTCCGGCACGGTCCTGATCGGCACCGACGGCCCGAGCAGCTGTCTCAGCCGCATCACGTAGGTCTGGAGGGTGGCTCTGGCACGGGCGGGCGGATCGTCGCCCCACACGTTGCCCGCCAGCTCGTCCACGGACACCGATGTGCCCGCACGCAGCAACAACGACACCAGCAGCGCCCGCTGACGACCTGCGCGAACCAGCAGCGGCTCGGAGTCGATGAGCACCTGGAGAGGGCCGAGCACGCGGAACTCGACCTGCCTGCTCATGCGACCTCCTCCGCGTGTCGTTGTTGTTTCTACAGCCTAGGAGAGCGTTCGACGCATCTGCGGTGCTCACGTTGGGTCAGCGGACATGCGCCGGACGTATCAGAATGCCTGGTCTAGTGGCCGGATCGTGACCTGAGTTAACACGGGAGGGGTATGAACAACGGTTATGGTCGGCGACCACACCGTGAGATGTGCGGATTGTCCAAGGGGTGTTTGATGGTCCACTCAGTAACGGCTCGCCGCCGTTGGGTTGCCGCGATCGGCTTCCTCAGCGTCAGCGCGCTGGCCCTGTCCGGTTGCGCGCAATCCCAGCGCGACTCTGGTGGTGGCGGTAAGCAGGGCGGCACGCTGACCTTCGGTGCCGCCGGTGCACCGAAGCTCTTCGACCCGTTCTACGCGACGGACGGCGAGACCTTCCGGGTCTCCCGCCAGATGTACGAAGGTCTGGTCGGCTTCAAGCCCGGTACCGCCGAGGTCGAGCCCGCACTGGCGACCAAGTACGAGTCGAGCGCGGACGGCAAGACGTGGACGTTCACCCTCAAGGAGGGCGTGAAGTTCCACGACGGCACCGCCTTCAACGCCGAGGCCGTCTGCTTCAACTTCGAGCGCTGGTACAACCAGAAGGGCGCCGCGCAGAGCGACGCCGTCTCGCAGTACTGGCTGGACAACTTCGGCGGGTTCAAGGACACGCCGGACAAGCCCTCGCTGTACAAGTCCTGCACGGCCAAGGACGCCAAGACCGCGGTCATCGAGCTGAACGAGGCCACCTCGCAGTTCCCGTCGGTCCTCGGCTTCACGTCGTTCTCGATCTCCAGCCCCGAGGCGCTGAAGAAGTACGACGCGGACAACGTCCAGGCCGCCGGTGACGCGTTCACCTACCCGGCTTACGCGAACGAGCACCCGACCGGCACCGGCCCGTTCAAGTTCAGCAAGTACGACAAGGCCAACAACACCGTCGAGCTGGTCCGCAACGAGGACTACCACGGCACGAAGGCCAAGCTGGACAAGATCGTCTTCAAGATCATCCCGGACGAGACCGCCCGCAAGCAGGCGCTCAAGGCCGGCGACATCGACGGCTACGACCTGCCGAACGCGGCTGACTGGGCCGGCCTGAAGTCCGACGGTTTCAACGTGGCGATCCGCCCGGCGTTCAACGTGTTCTACCTGGGCATCAACCAGAAGAACAACCCGAAGCTCGCCGACCTCAAGGTCCGCCAGGCGATCATGTACGCGATCAACCGCGAGCAGCTGGTCAAGTCGCAGCTGCCCGAGGGCGCCAAGGTCGCGACGCAGTTCATGCCGGACACCGTGAACGGCTACAACAAGGACATCAAGGAGGTCAAGTACGACCTCGAGAAGGCGAAGTCCCTGTTGAAGGAAGCCGGCGCGGAGAACCTGAAGCTCAAGTTCTACTGGCCGTCCGAGGTCACCCGCCCGTACATGCCGTCCCCGAAGGACCTGTTCGGCGCGATCTCCGGCGACCTGCAGAAGGCCGGCATCACGTTCGACGTCGTCACCAAGCCGTGGAACGGTGGCTACCTGACCGACGTCGACAACAGCATCCCGGACCTGTTCCTCCTGGGCTGGACCGGTGACAACGGCACCGCGCACAACTGGGTCGGCACGTTCTTCGGCCGCACCGACAACCGCTTCAACACCGGTGTCTCGCCGTGGGGCGCCACGCTCAAGGAGGCGCTGGCCAAGGCCAACGCCGAGCCGGACGAGGCCAAGCGCACCAAGCAGTACGAGGAGATCAACAAGAAGATCATGGAGGAGTACCTCCCCGCGATCCCGATCTCGCACTCCCCGCCCGCTCTGGTGTTCAAGTCGGACGTCAAGGGTGTCGTCCCGAGCCCGTTGACCGACGAGAAGTTCGGTTCGGCCTCCAAGGGCTGAGCTGACCCGCTCCCACCACAAGAGAACAACGGGGTAGCTCAGTGCTCCGCTACACGATTCGACGGCTGGTTCAGCTGGTCGGCGTGGTGCTGGTGCTCTCGCTGCTGCTCTTCGCGTGGTTGCGTCTTCTCCCAGGAGGGCCGGTTTCGGCCCTCCTGGGAGAACGCGCTACGCCGGAGTCGCGCGAAGCCCTCACCAAACAGCTCGGCCTCGATCAGCCGATTTTCATTCAGTACTTCAAGTTCCTCGGTCGCGCGGCGACCGGCGACTTCGGCGTCTCCACCGGTGTCCAGCCCGGTGACTCGGCGCTCGACATCTTCCTGCAGCGGTTTCCCGCGACGGTCGAGCTCAGCTTCTTCGCGATCCTGATCGCGATCGCGGTCGGCGTCCCGCTCGGTTACCTCTCCGCGAAGCGCCGCGGCAGCTGGTTCGACAACCTCAGCGTCGTCGGCTCGCTCATCGGTGTCGCCGTTCCGGTGTTCTTCCTGGCCTACGTGCTCAAGGACGTGGCGTCGTCCGCGCTCGGACTGCCGTCCAGCGGTCGTCAGGACGCCATCGACGCGACGCGCGTGACCGGGTTCTTCACCCTCGACGGCGTGATCACCGGCGAGTGGGACGCGACGTTCAACGCGCTGGAACACCTGATCCTGCCGGCGATCGCGCTGGCCACGATCCCGTTCGCGGTGATCTTCCGGATCACCCGCGCCGCCGTGCTCGACGTGCTCGACGAGGACTTCGTGCGCACCGCCGAGTCCAAGGGCCTCACCGCGCCGGTGATCCGCCGCCGGCACGTGCTGCGCAACGCGATGCTGCCGGTCGTCACGACCATCGGTCTGCAGACGGGTGCGCTGCTCTCCGGCGCGGTGCTCACCGAGAAGGTGTTCTCGTTCGCCGGTGTCGGCGAAGCGCTCGCCATCGGGTTCGAACGCCGTGACTACCCGGTGCTGCTGTTGCTGATCATCATGGCGACCATCGTCTACGTCGTGGTCAACCTGCTGGTCGACCTCTCGTACGCGCTCATCGACCCGCGCATCAGGACGAGGTGAGCGCAGTGGTTCTCGGACTTTCTTCGAAGAAGGAAAAGATCGACGGGCTCGCCGAGAGTTCGGGCACGTCGCTCGCCGCGAGCGCGTGGAAGCGGCTGCGGCGCAGCCCCGTGTTCCTCACCGGCGCGGTGATCATCGGCATCTTCATCCTGATCTCGCTGCTCTCGCCGTGGCTCGCGCCGCACAACCCGGCCGACCCGATGCTGATCGACCAGGTCGTCAAGGCGCGCAACGAGATCCCGCCCGCCCAACCGGGCCACCCGCTCGGCGGCGACCTGCAGGGCCGCGACTTCCTGTCGCGTCTGCTCGTCGGTTCGCAGCAGACGCTGATCGTCGGCGTCGGCGCGACGTTGATCGGCCTGTCCGGCGGCCTGATCCTGGGCACGCTCGCGGGCGCGCTCGGCGGCTGGGTCGACTCGGTCGTCATGCGCATCGTCGACGTCATGCTCTCGCTGCCGTCGCTGCTGCTCGCGTTCTCGATCGCGGCGATGTTCGCGCGGCCGAGCCAGTTCACCGTGATCCTCGCGGTCGCGATCGTGCAGATCCCGGTGTTCGCCCGGCTGCTGCGCGGTTCGATGCTGGCGCAACGGCACAGCGACCACGTGCTGGCGGCGACGGCGCTGGGCGTGAAGAAGGGCGCGATCGTGTTCCGGCACATGCTGCCGAACTCGCTCGGCCCGGTGATCGTCCAGTCGACCTTGGTGCTCGCCACGGCGATCATCGAGGCGGCCGCGCTGTCGTTCCTCGGCCTCGGCAACCCGGACGACCGGATCCCGGAGTGGGGTCAGATGCTCGGCGACGTGCAGAAGGTGTTCGACACCCATCCGCATCTCGCCGCGTGGCCCGCGATCTGCATCATCATCGTCGCGCTCGGCTTCACGCTCATGGGCGAGACGCTGCGCGAAGCCCTCGACCCGAAGAACAGGCGGTGAGTCGTCGTGGCACTGCTCGAAGTTCGTGACCTCACCGTCGTGTTCCAGCGCAAGGGCGAGGAGCCGTTCCGCGCCGTCGACGGCGTCAGCTTCGACGTCGAGCCCGGCCAGACCGTCGGTCTGGTGGGTGAGTCGGGCTGCGGCAAGTCCGTGACCTCGTTGGCGATCATGGGTCTGCTGCCCAAGCGCGGCGCCAAGATCACCGGCACCGTGCGGTACGACGGCACGGACCTCCTGAAGCTCTCCGACAAGGAGATGCGCGACCGCCGTG
Organism: Lentzea flava; assembly: GCF_014648475.1. GTDB lineage: Bacteria > Actinomycetota > Actinomycetes > Mycobacteriales > Pseudonocardiaceae > Lentzea > Lentzea flava. The sequence continues at coordinate 9,228 of NZ_BMRE01000021.1, forward strand.
GCCGCGACCTCGGCATGGTCTTCCAGGACCCGCTGTCGTCGCTCAACCCCGTCGTCCCGATCGGCCTGCAGGTCACCGAGGTGCTCGAACGGCACCGCGGCATGCCCCGCAAGGAAGCCATGATCGAGGCGAAGGACCTGCTCGACAAGGTCGGCATCCCGGACCCGAACCGGCGGCTCAAGGAGTACCCGCACCAGCTCTCCGGCGGCATGCGGCAGCGCGCTTTGATCGCCATCGCGCTGGCGTGCCGGCCGAAGCTGCTGATCGCGGACGAGCCGACGACGGCGCTGGACGTGACGATCCAGGCCCAGATCCTGTCGCTGATGAAGGAACTGGTGCAGGACCTCGGTACCGCGCTCGTGATGATCACCCACGACCTGGGTGTCGTCGCCGGCCTGTGCGACGAGGTCAACGTGCTGTACGGCGGCAAGGTGGTCGAGAAGGCCATGCGGCACAAGCTCTTCGCCGAGCCGCGCCACCCGTACACGCACGGCCTGCTGGCCTCGATCCCGCGCCTGGACGCGGCGCCCGGCGAGAAGCTCACGCCGATCAAGGGTTCCGTCGCCGACAACATCCCGTGGTCGCAGGGCTGCGCGTTCGCACCCCGGTGCCCGAACGCGCTCGACGTCTGCGTTCAGGTCACGCCCGCGGAAGAAGACCAGCTGGGTCGCCTGCTCCGCTGCCACAACCCGGTGGTGCCGGGAACTCCCGCCGCCGAGGAGGTGCCGGTATGAGCGAGACCCTGGTCTCGGTCCAGGACATGAAGGTGCACTTCCCGATCAAGCGGGGCGTGTTCTTCGACCGCACCGTCGGCCACGTCTACGCGGTGGACGGCGTCGATCTGGAGATCAAGCGCGGCGAGACGTACGGCCTGGTCGGCGAGTCGGGCTGCGGCAAGTCCACCCTCGGGCGGGCGATGCTGCGGCTCAACGAGCCCACCGGCGGCAAGATGATCTTCGACGGGCAGGACTTCTCCTCGTTGAAGGGTGAAGACCTGCGCAAGATGCGGCGCCGGATCCAGATGGTGTTCCAGGACCCGCTGTCCTCGCTCGACCCGCGCCAGTCCGTGGAGTCGATCCTGGTCGAGGGCCTGCGGGCGCACGACCTGGACAAGGGCAAGGAGGAGACCGGCAAGCGGTTGCGCGAGCTGCTCTCCGCCGTGGGTCTGCCGAGCACCGCGCTGCGCAAGTACCCGCACGAGTTCTCTGGCGGTCAGCGGCAGCGCATCGGCATCGCCCGTGCACTGGCGCTCAACCCGGACCTGATCGTCGCCGACGAGCCGGTGTCCGCGCTGGACGTGTCGGTGCAGGCCCAGGTCGTGAACCTGCTGGAGGAGCTGCAGGAGCAGTTCGGCCTGACGTACCTGGTGATCGCGCACGACCTCGCGGTCGTGAAGCACATCTCCGACCGCGTGGGCGTGATGTACCTCGGCGGGCTGGTCGAGGAGGCCACCTCCGAGGACCTCTACGCCGAGCCGCTGCACCCGTACACGCGGGCGCTGCTGTCCGCGATCCCGGTGCCGGACCCCGTCGTCGAGGACCGTCGCGAACGGATCCTGCTGGCCGGTGACCTCCCGTCGCCGGCGAACCCGCCGTCGGGCTGCCGGTTCCACACCCGGTGTCCGTGGCGGCAGCAGACCCGTTGCGACACCGAACGCCCGGCCCTGCGCGAACTCAAGCCGGGCCACAAGGTGGCATGCCACTGGGCGGAGCAGATCCAGTCCGGCGAGATCCAGCCGCACGAGGTGAAACCGATCCTGGTCGAGGAGGACGACGGCATCTCGCCCGACGTCCCCCTCGTGGGACCGGCGTCCGTCACCGAGGCGCTGAACCCGTAAGTCGATTCGGGGCCACCTTTCGAGGTGGCCCCGTTCGTTTCTCCAGGGCCGTGCGCTGTCCTCGGTGGATGGACAGTCGTGGGTCGATCCTGCTGAGGGCTGCGGAGATCGCGTCGATCGAAGGGCTCGAAGGGGTCACGATCGGGCGGCTCGCCGTCGAGCTCGGCATGAGCAAGAGCGGGGTGTTCTCGCACTTCGGTGCCAAGGAGGAGCTGCAGCTCGCCACGGTGCAGGCCGCCGCCGAGATCTTCTCGCGCGAGGTGGTCGTCGCCGGCGGGCCGCTGCTCGACCTGTGCGGGCGCTGGCTCGACTACTCGAAACGCCGGGTGTTCCCCGGCGGCTGCTTCTTCGTCGTGACGCGGTCCGAGTTCGCGGCCCGCCCCGGCCGCGTGCGCGACGCGTTGATGCTCTTCACCCTGCGCTGGGTCGCACTGCTGGAACGGCTCTGCGGAGACGCCCAGCTGGCGTTCGAGGTGGATGCCCTGCTGGTCGCCGCCGACCGCTTCGCCGTGCTCTACGACGACGCCTCGGCGTACGAGAGAGTGCGGCTCGCGTTGCGCGCACGGATCGCCATGCCGACCGGGATCGAGATGAGCGTCGCCACGCCGAACGACAGCAGCATCGCGAGCCAGGCCTCGTCGACGATCTGACCGCCGATGTACCCGACGGTGGCGGGGTAGACGCTCCACAACGCCGACCCCGCGGCGGCGACCGGCACGAAGCGCCTGGCCGGCCACTTCAGCGCACCCGCCAGCAGCGCTCCCACGATGCCGCCCGCCGGCAGGAACCGCGCCGCGATGAGGATGGTCTCGCCCTTGGACGCGAGCTGGTCGGCCGTCCACACGACCATGGCCCGCGCCTTGGCGTTCTTGTTGACCTTGTCGAGGGCCTTCATGCCCATGCGGCGGCCCGCGGTAAAGTTGATCATGTCGCTGGCCAGGCACCCGGCCGCGGCGACGAGCACCACCAGGTAGAGCGGAACCTCACCGGACGCGGCCAGGACGCCGGCGCCGATGAGCACGGCCTCCGTCGGTGCCAGCGGCACGACGGCGACCAGGAACAGCACGACGAGGCTGGCGGCTGTGGTGCTCATGATCGGTGAACGTACGTGACCCAGATGAACAATCCCGACCTGGGTGTTTCTTCAGGGCACCCACAGGAACGAACTCGATCTACGCTTGGTCGTGCCGTTCACGCTCGCGCACCCGGTCGCGGTGCTCCCGCTGCGCCGTTTCCTGTGGTTCCCAGGACTGGTGGCGGGCGCGATGGCACCGGACCTCGGCTACTACGTCCCGGTCCTGCCGACCCACGACGTCGTCGGCGGATCCCTTGCCGCAGTGGTGTTGTTGCTGGTCGGACGCCTGCTGCTGCCCTCGGTGATGGCGCTGTCGCCCGAGTTCGTGCGGACGAGGGTGCCGCGCCCAGGAGGCTTCCGTCAGCCGTTCATGCGCGCGTTGTCCATTGTGGTCGGAGTGTTCACACACCTGCTGTGGGACGCCTTCACGCAGACCGACGGGTGGTTCGTTCGGCGGTGGGACTGGCTGGACATCGCCGTCGTCGGTCCACATCGGCTCTACAACGTGATCGGGTACGTGTCATCTCTCGGCGGCGTCGCGCTGCTCGTCTGGATCGGTCTGGTTGCACCCAGGGGCAATGACTGGCCGTCACGCACCGGAATTTCCCGGTACCAGTTCCGGATCTTCATCGGCCTCGCGGCCGTCGTCGGCGCTGTGTGGTCGCTGTCCGATCCGGTCAGTCAGGTGAGCCTCTATGACTGGGTGCGAAGGCTGCTGCTTGGCGTGATCCAGGGCACATGCGCGGGACTGGCAGTTAACGCCGTTCTTTGGGGCATCGGTCAGTCACGAAATGACAAGCGCTGACCGATCACTTCGGGTGATCGGTTCTGTTTTGTCACGCGTTCAATCGGCACATCTGTCGTTGACCTGCGCGTTCGGGCGTCATTAACCTCCGAGGTCCAATAGGAAAGCTTGTTTACCAATCCTTCGAGCCGCTGCCCACGCCCAGGAGGACGAAGTGATCAGAAAGCGCACCAAGGCGGGTGTCGCGTTAGCCCTGTTTGCCCTGGTCATACCCCAGATCGCAGGCTCGGGCACGGCAAACGCGGCTGACACCCTGCTGTCCGCCAACAAGCCCACCAAGGTCTCGTCCGTCGAGGCCGCCACCTTCGGCGGTGCCAACGCCGTCGACGGTGATCCGACCACTCGGTGGGCCAGCCTCGAAGGTCACGACCCGGAGTGGATCGCCGTCGACCTCGGCGGCACCGCCACCATCTCCCGGATCAAGCTCAACTGGGAGGTCGCGTACGCGTCGGAGTACAAGATCCAGACGTCGAGCGACGGCTCCACGTGGAGCACCAAGAAGACGCTCTACAGCCAGAACGGCGGCATCGACGACATCGCCATCTCCACGAGCGGCCGGTGGGTGCGGATCTACGGCACCAAGCGCGGTACCCCGTACGGCTACTCGCTGTGGGAGATGGAGGTCTACGGCAGCATCAGCAACGGCGACACCACGCCGCCGACCGCGCCGAGCAACCTCACCAGCACCGGCACCACGTCGAGCTCGGTGAGTCTGCAGTGGACGGCCGCGACCGACAACGTCGGTGTGACCGGCTACGAGGTGCTCCGCAACGGCAGCGTGGTCGGCACGACCACCGGCACCACGTTCACCGACACCGGCCTGGCGTCGGGCACGGCGTTCACCTACACGGTCAGGGCACGCGACCTGGCCGGGAACCTCTCGCCGGCGAGCAACGCGGTGCAGGTGACCACCCAGCCGGCCGGTCCCGGCGACACCATCACGGTCGTCGTCGCCGGTGACATCGCGTCGCTCACGAACTCCGAGCACTACGAGACCGCGAGGCTGATCGACCAGATCAAGCCGAACCACATCCTGACGGTCGGCGACAACCAGTACGACAACGGCAAGCTCTCGGAGTTCCTGGCCCACTACGACAAGTCGTGGGGCAAGTACAAGAGCATCACGCACCCCGCGACCGGCAACCACGAGTGGTACGACAACCTCAACGGCTACAAGGCGTACTTCGGGGCGCAGGCCTTCCCCGCGGGCAAGCCCTACTACAGCTGGGAAGCAGGCCAGTTCCACTTCGTCTCGGTCGACTCCGACCCGATGGACAACGACGGTTCGGACTCCACGCAGCTCAGCTGGCTCAAGACCGACCTGACCAACAACACCAAGCCCTGCGTCGTCGGCTACATGCACCACCCGCGGTTCACCTCGGGCAAGTACGGCGACAACGCGAAGATGGCGCCGTACTGGAACGCGTTCGTGGACGCCAAGGCAGACCTCATGCTCGGTGGCCACAACCACCACTACGAGCGGCTCGCTCCGTTGAACAAGAGCGGTGTGGTCGACCAGACCAACGGCGTGAGGTCGGCGGTCGTCGGCATCGGCGGTGACTACCTCTACAAGGAGCGCACCGACCGCGTGGCGGGCGTCGAGAAGTACTTCTCCGACAGCCACGGCGTCATGAAGCTCACCCTGTCCGGCACCTCCTACTCGTGGGAGGTCATCGACACGGCCGGCACGGTGCGCGACAAGGCCGGTCCCTACAGCTGCAAGTGACCGGTTCTGGCTGTTGATCGGAGGCCGTCGTGTACATCGCAACCGCTAGACAAGCTCCCGCCGCGGGTGGCACCGGCAGGATCGCGGGGAACGTGCTCGCCCTGGGCGCGGTATCACTGCTCACGGACGTCTCCTCCGAGATGGTGACCGCGATCCTGCCGCTGTACCTGGTGCTGGGGCTGGGGTTCTCCCCGCTGCAGTTCGGTGTGCTCGACGGCATCTACACCGGTGTGACGGCACTGGTTCGAATCGTCGGCGGTCATGCGGCTGACCGCTGGCAACGGCGCAAGCTCGTGGCCGGACTGGGTTACGGAATCTCGGCGGTGGGCAAGCTCGGCCTGCTCGCCGCCGGGACCTCCGCCACCGCGATGGGGCTCGTGCTGGCGGGGGACAGGACGGGCAAGGGTTTGCGCACCGCGCCGAGGGACGCGCTCATCACCTTGAGCAGCGAGCCTTCGGCACTCGGACGCGCCTTCGGTGTTCATCGCGCCATGGACACCGTCGGCGCGTTCCTCGGCCCACTGGTGGCGTTCTGTCTCTTGTGGACGCTGCCGGCTCGCTACGACGTGGTGTTCGTGGTGAGCTTCTGCTTCGCCGCGGTCGGTGTTCTCGTTCTGGTGCTCTTCGTGCGGGATCACCGCGACGTGCTGCCACGTGTCGCGGTGTCGCTGCGAAGCGCTTTCGGTCTGCTGCGGTCCAGGCCGTTCCGGCGGGTCTGCCTGGTCGCGTGCGGGCTCGGGTTCCTGACGCTGGGCGACGGGTTCGTCTACCTGTTGCTGCAGAAGAAGCTCGAGGTCGACGTCGCCTACATCGCGTTGCTGCCCCTCGGCACGGCGGGCGTGTACCTGCTCGCCGCCGTGCCGATGGGTGCGCTGGCCGACCGGGCCGGGCGGTGGCGGATGTTTCTCGCCGGCCACCTCGCGTTGCTCGGTGCCTACCTGCTGCTGATCGGTGGTTCCGGAATCGCTTTGCTGGTGGGGGTTCTGCTGTTGCACGGCCTGTTCTACGCGTGCACCGACGGCGTGCTGATGGCCGTCGCCGGTCCGCTGGTCCCGGACGAGCTGCGCACGTCCGGTCTGGCCCTGCTCCAGACCGGCCAGGTGCTCGCGCGGGCGAGTTCCTCTGTCCTGTTCGGTGCGTTGTGGACGTGGTTCGCTTGGTGAGGATCGTGCTCGTCATCGCCGCTGTGATCGTGCTGGGCGTGGGCGCCACCGCCTACGCCCTGCGTGCGCCGGACGAGGTTCCCGTCTCCGTCGCGGTCGAGCCGGGGCCGGTCGAGCTGACCGCGGGCCGGCTGCTGTTCGTGGACGACGCGAGCGGCAAGGTCGCGTCGGTCCCGATGTCGGACCCCGGTGGTCCCCGCCGGGTGAGTTCGTTGTCCTGCAAGCGGTTCTACACCGCGGCGAAGCAGGGACTGTGCCTCGCGGACCGGTCAGGCCCGTTCCCGGGATCCGTCTCGATCTTCGTCGACCAGTCGCTGACGGAGACGAACCGCATCGATGTCGCAGGCGTGCCGAACCGCGCGAAGCTGTCACCGGACGGGCGGATGGCGTCCTGGACGACGTTCGTCACCGGTGATTCATACGCGCAGACAGGCGGTTTCTCCACCCGCACGGGCATCTACGACCGCGAGACGCTCCTGTACCAGAGCAACCTGGAGACCACGCGGATCGTCGGCATGAAACGGGCCGAGGACATGAACTTCTGGGGCGTGACGTTCACCGAGGACGACCGCTCCTACTACGCGACGATGTCCACGGGCGGCAAGACCTACCTGATCAACGGCGACGCGGTCGACATCGCCGCGAAGACGGTGCGGGAGAACGCCGAATGCCCGTCGCTGTCCCCGGACGGCAAGCGCGTGGCGTTCAAGAAGCGCGTGCCCGGCGACGGCGCCCGGCCGTGGCGCGAGCACGTGCTGGACCTGACCACGATGGTGGAAACGCCCCTGGCCGAGACGCGGGGGATCGACGACCAGGTGGTGTGGCTCGACAACGACACCATCGCCTACGGCCTGCCGGGCGAGGGCATCTGGGCCGTGCAGGCGAACGGGGAGGGCGCGCCGCGGCAGCTGGTGCCGCACGCGTCCTCCCCGTCGCTCGTCAGCGGTTAGCCCTGTTGACGGCGCTGACGATCGCGCGGAACGAGGCGGCGACCGTGGAGCTGTCGATGCCGACACCCCACAGCACGCGGTCGCCCACCGCGCACTCGAGGTAGGCGGCCGCGCGGGCGTCGTCACCGGCGGACAGCGCGTGCTCGGCGTAGTCCAGCACCCGCACGTCGTAGCCCACCGACGCGAGCGCGTCGACGAACGCGGCGATCGGACCGTTGCCGGACCCCGTGATCTCCTGCTGCTCGCCGTCGATCAGCAGCGTCGCGGTGATCTCCTCGTGGCCGCTGCCGTCCGACGACGCGCGGTGCTTCAGCAGGTACAGCGGCACCTTGCCGTGGAGGTACTCCTCCGCGAACGCGTCCCACATCTCCTTCGGGTTGATCTCGCCGCCCTGCGTGTCGGTGACCTCCTGGATCACCTTCGAGAACTCGATCTGCAGGCGCCGCGGCAGGTCCAGGTGGTGCTCCTGCTTCATCAGGTACGCCACGCCGCCCTTGCCGGACTGCGAGTTGACCCGGATGACGGCCTCGTAGTTGCGGCCGACGTCCTTCGGGTCGATCGGCAGGTACGGGACCTCCCACGGGAAGTCGTCGACGTGCTGACCGGCGTCCTTGGCGTCGGCCTCCAGCGCCTCGAAGCCCTTCTTGATCGCGTCCTGGTGGGAGCCGGAGAACGCGGTGAAGACCAGGTCGCCGCCGTACGGGTGCCGTTCGGGAACGGGCAGCTGGTTGCAGTACTCGACGGTGCGGCGGATCTCGTCGATGTCGGAGAAGTCCAGCTGCGGGTCGATGCCCTGGCTGAACATGTTCATGGCCAGCGTGACCAGGCAGACGTTGCCGGTGCGCTCACCGTTGCCGAACAGGCACCCCTCGATGCGGTCGGCCCCGGCCAGATAGCCCAGCTCGGCGGCCGCGACACCGGTGCCGCGGTCGTTGTGCGGGTGCAGGCTGAGGATGATCGACTCGCGGTGGGCCAGGTTCCTGCTCATCCACTCGATCGAGTCGGCGTAGACGTTCGGCGTGGCCATCTCGACGGTCGCCGGCAGGTTGATGATCAGCGGCTTCTCCGGGGTCGGCTGGATGACCTCGGTGACCGCGTTGCAGACCTCGAGCGCGTAGGTCAGCTCGGTGCCGGTGTACGACTCTGGGCTGTACTCGTAGCGGAAGTCGGTCTCCGGGTACTGCTTCTCCTGCTCCTTGGCGAACTTCGCGGCCTCGACGGCGATCTTCTTGATGCCGGCCTTGTCGGAGCGGAAGACGACCCTGCGCTGGAGGATCGACGTCGAGTTGTAGAAGTGGACGATCGCCTTGTTCGCGCCGCGCAGGGACTCGAAGGTCCTCGCGATCAGCTCTTCCCGGCACTGGGTCAGCACCTGGATGGTCACGTCGTCCGGGATCGCGCCGTCCTCGATGATCTCCCGGACGAAGTCGAAGTCCGTTTGGCTCGCTGCCGGGAAGCCGACCTCGATCTCCTTGAAGCCCATCCGGACCAGGAGGTCGAACATCTTGCGCTTGCGGGCCGGGGACATCGGGTCGATCAGGGCCTGGTTGCCGTCACGCAGGTCTACTGCGCACCAGAGCGGGGCCTTTTCCACGCGTTTGGTCGGCCAGGTGCGGTCCGGTACGTCGATCACCTCTACCAGCTCGTGGAACGGGCGGTAGCGGTGGAACGGCATGCTGCTGCCTCGCTGGGGGTTCCAGGAAGGCTGGGACTGCGGGGCCGGGCGCGCCGGCTGGCGGATTCGGCTGCTACCGGAGGTGTAGGCGTCCGCTGAGGTGTAGGCGTCTGACGAGGACATTTCTTGCTCCTGCGGGTCGTGTTGGAACGACCGGCGGCAACGCTGAATCCCGCGACGGGGGGCCGGTCTGATCAGACCCCGTCACGGCAGCGAAGCAGGAGGGAACGCCACACGCTGGACAGAGTAGCCACAGGGTGGGGCTGGATGGAACTCAGGGACCGGATCGTGGGATTTGCGGTTACGGTCCGTGGTGGGGGCGCGCCGGTTCCGTAGGTCGTCCCCCTGGTGCGTTGGCGGGTTCCTGTTTCGAGTCCGTACGTGGTTGGGGTGCGTGCGTGTGTTCCGGCTGCTTTCTGGGGCTCCGCCCCAGACCCCGCCAATCTGATCAAAGACCCACCAGCGCCGCGCGCAGGCTGATGGCACGCCGGTTGCGTTGGGCGGCTTGCGGTTGCGTAGGTGGTTGCGTTCCGGGTGGGGTGGGTGCCGTCACGAGCCGCGCGTGAGCGAGCCACGCCCTCCCCGGGCGCGGCAGACGATCAGGCACGACTCGTGACGGGACCCACCCCACCAGCCCGGCATGCCAGGGACTGCTCGGCTTCGCCATCGCTCGGGCTCGCCTGCGGCTTCGCTCGCGTTGGGGGGCGGAAGCAGGCGTGTTGGCAAGTTTTGCCAGGCGTGAATCCGGGAAAAGCTCATGTATGTCCAGATTACGTACGACCAGTGGCCGCGGCACGGCTTCACGCGTGATCAGCGGCATCGGTGTGGTCTTCGCCCTGATCGAGATCCTCTACATCCTGATGATCGTGCTCGGCGCGAACCAGGCGAACGCGTTCTTCAAGTTCATCCAGTCGCTCGCCGAGCCGCTCGCCCTGTTCTTCCCCGGTCTGTTCAACACCGGCAACTACAACGTCGACGTCCTGCTCAACTACGGTCTCGCCGCCGTGTTCTGGCTGGTCGTGACCGGCATTCTTGCGCGTGCGGTGTCTCGCTACTGAGTAGTAGATTCCCGGCCCATGCGAACGCGCGTGGTCGGGATCGCCGCCGGAATCGTCAGCTGGGTGGGCCTCGCGCTGGCGGTCGTGCTCGTCGTTCACGTCGTGCTGACCGTCGGCGGGGCCAACCCGGACAACCCCATCACCAGTACGGTCAAGGCGGTGGCGGAGCCCTTGGCGCTCGCGTTCAGGGACTTGTTCACGCCTGCTGACGCGAAGTTGCGGGTGTTGGTCAACTTCGGGCTGGCGGCGTTGTTCTGGCTGGTCGTTCGAGCGATCGTCCTGAGGCTTGTGAGGCGGCTCGACTAGGTTCGGGCGCATGGCGCGCGACGACTTCTGCAACAGCTGCGGCACTCGGTACGCCGACACGTCCGGATACCCGCGCACGTGCCCTGGGTGTGCGCACATGGTGTGGGCGAACCCCGTTCCGGTGGTGGTGTTGCTCGTGCCGGTCAAGGACGGTGCGCGCACCGGGCTGCTCACCGTGCGGCGGGCGATTCCGCCGGTGGGGGAGCTGGCGTTCGTCAGCGGGTTCATGGATCACGGGGAGTCTTGGCAGCAGAGTGCGGCGCGGGAGCTTCAAGAGGAAGCGAACGTGTTCGTCGACCCCGATGAGCTGCGGCCTCTGCACTTCGTTTCGACGCCGGACGGGGGAACGGTGTTGCTGTTCGCCACCGCGCCTGCGATCAACGCCGAGGACATGCCGCCGTTCGTGCCCAACGAGGAGGCGTCCGAGCGCAAGGTCATCTTCGAGTGCGAGCCGTTGGCGTTTCCGCTGCACAACGAGGTTGCCACCAAGTACTTCTCAACCGAACAGTGACTGGCCCCAGGTGCCCGTGAAGGCCGTTTCGGAGAGCGGGTGGCGGAGGCGTTCTCGCTGTTCGCGCGCTTGGAGGTCCTCGGGGAGGTCTTCCAGGCGGCCTGGGCGGCCGATGGCCATCGCGACGAGCGGGCGGACGTCGTCGGGCATCTTGAACGTCTCGTGGGCGGCTGTCTTGTCGAAGCCGCCCATCATGTGTGCGATCAGGCCCAGGTCGACGGCCTGAAGGGCGATGTTCTCCATGGCCAGGCCCAGGCCGAACTCGGTGTTGGGCAGGTCGCCGCGTGCGTCGGCGGTGATCACGCAGCCGATGAGCAGGACCGAGGCGCGGAACGCCCAGGTCTTGTTGCCCAGGCGGAGGGTTTCGAGGATCGCCGCGAAGGTTGGAGTGCCGCGCTTTCCCACGACGAACCGCGCCGGCTGGCTGTTGCCGTGGGACGGGGCCCAGCGGGCCGCCTCCAGCAGGGTGCGGAGTTCGTCGTCGGAAACCGTTGCCTCAGCGGAGAAAGCGCGTGGGCTCCAGCGCTTCGAGATCAGCTCGTTCATCAGATCGCATACTGCCAAACGGCCAGGGAGTAGGCACCGAACCAGGCGCTGAACAAGATCGCCACGCCCAGCACGGTGAGGACGGTGGACAGCCGGCGGCGGGCCAGCACGAGGGCCAGGGGGATCAGGAGCGTGAACGCCGGCAGGAGGAGGCGGGCCTTGGAGTTCATCAGGCCGTTGGAGCCGATGTCCATGACCAGGACGCCGATGCCGTAGACGACCAGCGGCCACTCCAGGCGGCGCTGGATCGCGTAGAAGACCAGCACGATGGCGAGGATCAGGAGCCAGACGGTGCCGGTCTCCAGTTCGGAGCGCGGGTTGCCGAGGTGTTCGAAGGCGAACTTCAGCGTGGCAGCGCCGCCGTCGAACTTCGAGTTCCAGCCGCGTTGCTGCACGCCGAACCAGCCCGCGAGATCGCCGGTGCGGAGCGCGACCCAGCCGAGGTAGCCGAGCAGGCCCAGCGGGGCGACCAGGCCGCCCACCCACGCGCGCCAGTCGCGGCGGTCCGCGATCACGGCGACCAGGGTCGCGAGGCCGACAGCCGCGATCAGCGCGCCTGCGGTGGGGCGGACCAGCCCCGCCGCCGAGCAGCACACGCCCGCGAGGATCCAGCGCTTGCGCACCACGCCGACCAGGGCCCAGACGGCGAACGCGCAGAACGTCGCCTCCGAGTAGGTCATCGACAGCACGACGGCCATCGGGGAGGCGGCGAAGAGCGTGACCAGGATCAGGCCCGCCCCCGTCGAGCCGCCGCGCACCGTGCGTCCGAGCACGAACAGGCCGTAGGCGCAGAACAGGCCGCTGATCGTGCTGACCGCGAACGCGGCGCCCTCCACACTCACGCCAGGCAGGCCGTCGACCCACCTGATCAGCGCGGGGTAGCCGGGGAAGAACGCGAGCGGCGTCTCGGCGGTGCGCCTGCCCGCCGCGTCGGCCAACCGGGCGGGAACGTCGTTGTAGCCGCCGGCGGCGATGCCGAGGAACCACTCGCCGTCCCACGACTTCAGCTCGCCGGCCGCGGTGTTGGTGGTGCCGTGGAGCTGGTTCTGGTACTCGACGACCAGCTGCAGCACGTACAGACCCACCTGGCGGACGAACAGGTAGATGAGCGCCGGGACCGACCACAGCGCGGCGGGGTGTCTGAGCGCCTCGGCCAACCGTGAGCGCGCACTGCTCTGATGCACGGCTGCTGGGGCCTCCACGTCAAAGGCGGTCGACGACACCCGGACAGAGTAGTCACGCGCGTCACGGCTCCCCAGTCTCACCAGGTGGTCCGGGTAGGCTGCCTACGACGTGGGGTTTTAGTCGCGCGAAGGAGGTCAGGTCGGTGGCGCTCGTCGTCCAGAAGTACGGCGGTTCATCGGTGGAGAGTGCCGAGCGGATCAAACGCGTGGCCGAGCGCATCGTCGCGACCAAGAAGGCGGGGAACGACGTCGTGGTCGTCGTGTCCGCCATGGGTGACACGACCGACGAGCTGCTCGACCTCGCCCGCCAGGTGTCCCCGGTGCCGCCCGCGCGTGAGCTCGACATGCTGCTCACCTCCGGTGAGCGGATCTCGATGTCCCTGCTCGCCATGGCGATCCACTCGCTCGGTGCGGAGGCCCGTTCCTACACGGGTTCGCAGGCGGGCGTGATCACGACCTCGGTGCACGGCAAGGCCCGCATCATCGACGTGACACCCAGCCGGATCCAGGACGCCACCTCCGAGGGGGCCATCGCGATCGTTGCGGGCTTCCAGGGCGTGTCGCAGGACTCGAAGGAGATCACCACGCTCGGCCGTGGCGGCAGCGACACCACCGCGGTGGCGCTCGCGGCGGCGACCAAGGCCGACGTGTGCGAGATCTACACCGACGTGGACGGCGTCTACACCGCCGACCCGCGCATCGTGCCGAACGCGAAGAAGCTCGACACGATCACGTACGAGGAAATGCTCGAGATGGCCGCCTGTGGCGCCAAGGTGCTGATGCTCCGCTGCGTGGAGTACGCCCGGCGCTACAACGTCCCCGTGCACGTCCGCTCTTCGTTCAGCAACAAGACCGGAACCATCGTGTCCGGTTCAGTGGAGGACCTTCCCGTGGAACAGGCGATGATCACCGGCGTCGCGCACGACCGGTCCGAGGCCAAAATCACCGTGACCGCCGTCCCCGACCACCCCGGCATCGCGGCCAAGATCTTCCGCGTCGTGGCGCAGGCGGAGCTCGACATCGACATGGTCGTGCAGAACGTCTCGCAGGCCGCGTCCGGCCGCACGGACATCACGTTCACGCTGGCCAAGGTCGACGGTCCGCGCGCGGTGGCCGCGCTGGAGAAGGCCCGCGGTGAGATCGGGTTCGACCAGGTCCTCTACGACGAGCACGTCGGCAAGGTGTCGCTGATCGGCGCGGGCATGCGTTCGCACCCCGGTGTCACGGCGACGTTCTGCGAGGCGCTGGCCTCGGCCGGCGTCAACATCGACATCATCTCCACCTCGGAGATCCGCATCTCGGTCATCTGCCGCGACACCCAGCTCGACGACGCCGTCCGTGCCCTGCACGACGCGTTCGAGCTCGGTGGCGAGGAAGAGGCCGTCGTTTACGCAGGGACTGGACGATGACCGCCCCCGTTCTCGCGCTGGTTGGCGCGACCGGTGCCGTGGGCACCGTGATGATCGACATCATCAACACCCGCTCCTCCGTGCCGTGGGGCGAGATCAGGCTGATCGCGTCCGCGCGATCGGCGGGCAAGAAGATCAACGTCCGCGGTCAGGACGTCACGGTCATCGCCCTGTCGCCGGAGGCGTTCGACGGCGTCGACATCGCGATGTTCGACGTGCCGGACGAGGTCTCGGCGCAGTGGGCCCCGATCGCCGCCGAGCGCGGCGCGATCGCGATCGACAACTCCGGCGCGTTCCGGATGGACGCGGACGTGCCGCTGGTCGTGCCCGAGGTCAACGCGGACCAGATCGACAACCGCCCGCGCGGCATCATCTCGAACCCGAACTGCACGACGCTGTCGATGATGGCGTCGCTCGGTGCCCTGCACCGCGAGTTCGAGCTGAAGGAACTGGTCGTGGCCTCCTACCAGGCCGCGTCCGGCGCGGGTCAGTCCGGCATCGACCGGCTGTACGCCGAGATCGCCGCGCTGGCCGGCAGGGAGGCGGGGGTGGTCGCGGGTGACGTGGCCGAGGCGCTCGCCGCCGCCGGTCTGTCGGCAGAGGACTCCCCGTTCCCGGCTCCGCTGGCGCTGAACGTGGTGCCGTGGGCCGGTTCGCTGAAGGACGACGGCTGGTCGTCCGAGGAGCTCAAGGTCCGCAACGAGGCCCGCAAGATCCTCGGCATCCCTGACCTGAAGGTGTCCGCGACCTGCGTCCGCGTCCCGGTGGTCACGACCCACTCGCTGTCCGTCCACGCGACGTTCGCGCGCGAGGTCACGGTCGAGGCCGCGCACAAGATCTTCGAGGCCCAGCCGACCATCGTCCTGGTCGACGACCCGGCCGCGAAGAAGTTCCCGACGCCCGCCGACGTGGTCGGTGGCGACCCGACGTACGTGGGCCGCGTGCGTCAGGCGCTGGACTTCCCGAACACGCTGGACTTCTTCGTGTGCGGTGACAACCTGCGCAAGGGTGCCGCGCTGAACACCTACGAGATCGCGGAAGAGCTCGCGAAGCGCCTCTGATCCGTCCTCTCGTCGCCGCCCGGCCCGGTATGGTCGGGCGGCGATGGGGGAGATCGAATGGATCAGGCCGCCGCGGCTGAGTCAGGTCGTGGCCGCCTATCAGGGTTTTGCACAGGGCGCGGGTGTCCGAACAGGACTCGTCGGCCAGCTGGTCGCGTGTTCGGCGGAAGATCCCGCGAAAGCACTCGCCGAGTGGGCGCGAGAGCCGGGTCACCAACCGGACCTGGTGTCCAGGGAGGGCGCCAGAAACCCCGGCAGGGTCATCTCCCAGGGGCCGGGCGCGTTGATCTGGGCGTTGCCCGCGGCCGTCCAGCGTCTCGACGCCGACCGCATCCGTGAGCTCGTCGCACTGACCCACGGGCCGGACTCGCCGGCGGCCGACGCCGTGATCGCGCTGGCCGAACACCTCTTCACGCCGGAGCCCCTCGATCCGCCGGACGCCGAGCCGTTCACCGCGGCGGGCGCCCTCAGGCAGGCGGTCACGGGTGAGGGGCGCGGTGTCGCGCGGGCCATCGCCGGTGCGCTGAAAGGCGGACCCGAGCACGACATCCGGCGCGTCGCAGAAGAGCTGTACCGGAGGTCGTGGTGAAGCGGGACGAAGCGATCTCCCTGGCCGAGCGGTGGGTCGCTGAGCACCGGGGCGAGGAGTTCCGCGTCGATCAGGACAGCGTGTTCCAGACGCGGGACGGCTGGACCGTCGGCTACGCGGTGCCCAGCGAGGACGGCCGGGTGCGCGGTGGTGGCAAGTGGCCGAAGACCGGCGTCGAGGTGCACGTGCTCGGCACGGTCGCCGAGATCGACGACGGCACCGTGCTGGACCGGCCGTGGGAGGCGGTGTTCGACCCCGAGTTCATCTCGATGCCGGGCATGCGCACCGACCCGAACTTCACCGCCGTCGTGGGCTTCCGGTCGAAGGAGAACGGCGAGTTCCACTCGAACCCCGCGCACGTGCCGGGACCTGTCGCGTCGGGCGAGCCGCGGCCGGTGACGCCGATGGAGCACTTCCTCAGCTACTTCCAGCGCGGCTGGTACGACCGGCAGGGCCTCGCGCACAACGGCGTGCACGGCGAGGTGCTGATCCCGGGCGACGCGTCGCTCAAGCGGTTCGACTACCCGGAGACGCTCGAGGTCCACACGACGTCCGACCTGCTGCCGGAGGGCACGACGAGCTGGTACCGGGTCGCGCTCACCACGATCATCTCCAGGATCTGCGGGCGGGAGTTCCAGGGCACGCGGCCGGTGAAGCTGCACATCAACCCAGGTCAGCGCTACGACACCGTGCTGCCGTTGAGCGAGTTCGGTGACGAGGCGGCGCAACACCAGCGGATGTGCGGGTGTTACGAGCACGACCGGTGGGGAAGCGAGGTGGGCCCGTGGATCGCGCCCGCCGACCTGGGTGTGCTGGGACGGATCATGCGGGCGGCACCCGTCGACGCGGTGCCGGTGGTCACCACGAAGTTTTCGTTCACGCTCGCCAAGGACGCCTACGACCGCTACTTCATCGTCAAGGACGACGAGTCCGTGGACACCGACCGCATCCGCGGGTGTCTCGTCGCGGGCGCGATCGGTGACGCGCTGGGTGCCAACACCGAGAACCTGCCGATGGAGGTCATCTACGAACGCCACGGTCCACAGGGGATCACCGACCTGCCCGCTGACCCCGCGATCACCGACGACACGCAGATGACGCTGTTCACGTTCGAGGCGGTGATCAGGGCGCACGTGCGCGAGCGGACCACCGGCAACCCCGGCTTCGTCGAGGTGGTGCAACACGCCTACCAGCGCTGGCTGCACACCCAGAAGACGCCGTGGGAGAAGGCCCGCGGCCCCCTGTCCACTCTGGACGAACCGGACGGCTGGCTGATCGGGCACCGCGACCTCTTCCGGATGCGCGCGCCCGGTCTCACCGTCACCTCGGCCCTGCAGCAGTACGCCCGCACCGGCGTGATGGCCACGACCGACAAGCCCGCCAACAACTCCAAGGGCTGTGGCGGTGCCATGCGCGTCGCGCCGATCGCCTTCTACGCCGAGGACGCCGCGCAGGCCTTCGCGCTGGCCAAGTCCAGTGCCGAGCTCACCCACGGCCACCCGAGCGGCTACCTGTCCGCGGGGTTCTTCGCGGTGCTGATCCACGAAGCGTTGCAGGGCAGGGGATTGCTCCAGGGCGTCGACGCCGCGATGCGGGAGATCGTGCGGTACGCGGACCACGAGGAGGTCGTCGCCGCCGTCGAACACGCCGTCGAACTCGCCGCGCTGGGCGACCCGAGCGTGGCCCGCGTCGAGGAACTGGGTCGTGGCGGCGTCGGCGACACGGCGCTCGCGATCGCGTTGTACTCGGCGTTGGTGACCGACGACCCGAACGAGGCGTTGCTGATCTCGGTCAACCACGGCGGCGACAACGACTCGACGGCGTCCATGTGCGGCAACCTCGTCGGAGTGCTGCACGGCGCCGACAAGATCCGTCCGGACTGGGTCGAGCGCGTGCAGTTCCGGGCCGTCATCGACCAGATGGTCGCCGACTGGGTGACCGAGACCGGCTCGAACCCGCCGACGGATCAAGAGTGGTTGACCCGCTACCCGCCCTCCTAAGGTGAGTTCATGGCGGAGAGCGACGAGCAGTACGACGCACTGGGCGCGATCTACGAGCGGGCCAAGCACATCCCGACCGGACTGGCCGAGCGCGCCACGTTGCTCTCGGCGGTCGGCGACCTGCGCGGCAAGTCGGTGCTGGACGTCGCCTGCGGCACCGGTTTCTACGCGCGGCTCTTCCACGACCTGGGCGCCACCCGCGTCGTGGGCGTCGACTCGGCCGGCGAGATGATCGGCTACGCCCGCCACGTCGAGGAACGCGAACCCCGCGGCATCACCTACGAGCAGCACGACGCGACCGCGCTGCCGGCGCTCGGTGAGTTCGACGTCGTGACGGCCGTCTGGCTGCTCGGCTACGCGGACGACGAGGCCGCGCTCGACGCCATGATCGGCAACCTGAAGGCGAACCTCGCTCCCGGCGGGCGGCTCGTCGTGCTGGTGCCGAACCCCGACGCCGACTGGGACCTGCTCTCCCAGTACGGCCGCTACGGCTACGAGATCACGCGCACCGGCCCGATGAACGTCAAGCAGCCGGTCACCGTGCACGTGCTGGGCGACCCGCCGTTCGACTTCGACTCCTTCTACTGGGAGCGCGGTGTGTTCGACGGTGCGCTGAGCCGGGCCGGGCTGACCGAGGTGACGCGCCATCCGGCCGTCACTCCCGACGACGACCGCGGTGAGGAGTTCTGGGGACCGCTGCGCACGTCGCCGAGCTTCGCCGTCTTCACGGCCCTGCGAGCCGACTCATGATCGTTCTGGCGGTGGACCTCGGCACCACGGCCACGAAGGTCGTCGCGGTCGACGCTCAGGCGAAGGTCGTGGCGTCCACCGAGCGCGGCTATCCGATGCGCACCAACGGTCCCGAAGCCACCCATGATCCGTACGAGGTCCTCAACGCCGCTCTCGACGCACTGGCCGAACTGGCGTCCGACGACGTCCGCGCCATCGCGCTGACCGGCGCCATGCACTCGATCATGGGCCTCGACGCGTCGCTCAACCCGGTCACCGAGTCGCTGAGCTGGGCCGACAACCGCGCCATCGAGCAGACCGAACGCCTGCGCGGCACGGCCGACGGCCTCGCCCTGCACCAGGCGACGGGCGCGCCGATCCACTCGTTCACGCCGCTGATGAAGCTCGCCTGGTTCCACGAGAACGGCGTCCGGGCCGCGAAGTGGTGCGAGATCAAGGACTTCGTGCACCTCCACCTGACCGGCGAGCTGCTCAACGAGCACTCGTGCGGCTCCGGCACGGGCCTGATGAACATCCGCACCCTGCGCTGGCACGAGCCGTCGCTGGAGTTCGCCGGCGTCACGGCCGACCAGCTCCCGCCGCTCGTCGAACCCACCCACTCCACGCCGCTGAGAGCCGAGATTCCCGGCCTGCCCAAAGGCATCCCCGTGATCATCGGCGGCGGCGACGGCCCGCTCGGCAACCTCGGCGTCGGCGCTGCCACCCCAGGCTCCGGCGCGGTCTCGCTCGGCACGTCGGGCGCGCTGCGCGTGGCGCAGCAGGGCCCCGGCGTCGACGAGGAGGGCCGCACGTTCAGCTACGCGATCGCCGAGGGACTCTGGGTCCGCGGCGGCGCGATCAGCAACGGTGGCGTCGTGGCCCAGTGGGCGTCGGAGACGTTCGGCATCCCCGTCGGTGACCTGCTGGACCAGGCCGCGTCCGTGGACTCGGACGGTCTCGTCGCGCTGCCGTACCTGCTGGGCGAACGAGCGCCGTGGTGGGACCCGACCGCGCACGCCGCGTTGCTCGGCCTGCGCCGCGAGCACACCCCTCAACAGATCACGAAAGCCCTGGTGGAGGGCGTCTGCCAGCAGCTCGCGCTGGTCCTCGACGCCGTCCCGCACGTCGAGTCGCTGCGGATCACCGGTGGTGCGTTCCGCGCCCCGATCTGGGCTCAGACCCTGGCCAGCACGCTGGGCATGCCGCTGCACCTGACCGAGGACACCGGCGGCTCCGCCGTCGGCGCGGCGTTGCTGGCCTGGCGTGCGCTGGGCGAGATCGAGTCGCTGACCGCCGACCTCGTCCAGCCGGTCAGGACGATCACGCCGGACGAGAACGCGATCACGAGATATGCGAAGGCCCGGCCGTTCGTGGCGAAGGCGTACCGGGCGCTGGAAGAGCTGTACAACGAGGGCACCGGCCCCAGAACGTGACCTCTGCGCGTTCGACGTGGAACCCGGCGACCTCGACCGCCGGTTCGAAGACGCAGTCCACGTCCTCGACCCGGCCGCATTCGCGACACACGAGGTGGTCCAGTGCATGCACGGGCATCACCCTAGCCCTGCGATCTTGAACGCAGCAGAAAGCGAAAGGTTAAATGTTTTGCCATCCGAGTGAGGATGGCTGTGTGGATCTCGCCCCCTTCAAACACGTCCTTCTGCTGCCCGGGGTCCGGCCGCTCGCACTGCTGATGTTCTTCGCGAGGATGCCTCCCGCGGCGACCGGCGTGATCCTGACGCTGCACGTCGCGGTCACCCTGGATCGGGGCTACGCGGCAGCCGGGCTGGTGGGAGCGGCGGGAACCGTCGGCATGGGTCTGGGTGCCCCGTTGATGGGCAAGCTGGTCGACGAACGAGGGCTGCGGTCGATGCTCGCGATCAGCGTCACGGCGTCCGCGGCGTTCTGGCTGACCGCGCCCCTGATGGGGTACTGGGTGTTGCTGGTCAGCTCGTTCTTCGTCGGGCTGATGGGCGTGCCGATGATGTCGATCGGACGGCAGGCCATCACCGCGCTCGTGCCGGAGCACCAGCGCAGGGTCGCGCTCTCGGTCGACTCGATCTCCGTCGAGCTGTCGTTCATGGCAGGGCCCGCGCTCGGCGTCTTCGTCGCGACCAGGTTCTCCACGAACGCGGCGCTGATGTTCATCGGTCTCTCGATCCTGACCGCCGGAACGCTGCTGTACTGGGCGAACCCGCCGATGCTGCACGAGGACGAGGTGGTCGACGGTCCGAAGCCGAAGATCTTCGAGTGGATGCGCGGCCGGATCGTCGGCGTGCTCGTCGTGTGCGCCGGCGCGACCGTGTGCCTCACCGGCATGGAGGTCTCGGCGATCGCGAGCCTGGAGCACCTTGGCAAGCAGAGCTGGCTGGGAGTCGTGTTCTTCGCCATGTGCGCGGCATCGATCGTGGGCGGTCTCGTCTACGGCGGGGTGAAGAAGGCGCCGAGTGTGCTGGTGCTCGTCGTGCTGATGGCGGCGTTCGAGATCCCGGTCGGCCTGGGCGATGGCAACGTGCTGCTGCTGTGCCTGCTCCTCGTGCCGATGAACCTCATGTGTGCGCCGTTGATCGCTGCCTCCGGTGAAAGCATCAGCAGGCTCGCGCCGCCCACGGCCCGTGGGCTGGCGATCGGCCTGCAGGGATCGGCGTTCACCGTCGGCAACGCGATCGGCGCACCGCTCGCCGGTGTGGCGATCGACCGCGGCGGTGCCCCGTACGGGTTCGCGGTCGTGGGTGTGGCGGGGCTGCTCGTGGCGGTGGTCGCCTGGGCGCTGGCCCGTCAGCGCCAGCGGGTAATTCCATTGCCAGTGGGGTGACGATGAGGGGCGTGAACCTCGCCCCCTTCAAACACGTCCTGGCGCTGCCGGGGGTCCGGCCCCTGATGTTGCTGATGCTCTTCGCCAGGATCCCCCCGACGGCGGCGGGCGTCACGGTGACCCTCCACGTCGTCACGACGCTGGACAAGGGCTACGCGGCGGCGGGCACGGTGGGGTTCGCGACCATGGTCGGCATCGGCCTCGGGTCGCCGTTGATGGGCAAGCTGATCGACAGCAAAGGCCTGCGGGTCACGCTGACGCTCAGCCTGCTGGAAGGCGTCTTCTGGGTGACGGCGCCGCTGATGGACTACTACGTGCTGCTCGTGCTCGCGTTCGCCAACGGGCTGGTGGCGGTGCCGATGATGTCGATCGGGCGGCAGGCGCTCACGGCGCTCGTGCCGGAAGCGCAACGGCGGCCCGCGTTCTCACTGGACTCGATCTCGGTCGAGCTGTCGTTCATGGTCGGGCCCGCGGCGGGCGTGCTGATCGCGACGAGGTTCTCCACCGGCGCGGCGCTCGTCACGATCGGCGTGGCGATCCTGGCTGCGTGTGCGCTGCTGTTCGCCGTGAACCCGCCGCTGGTGCACGAGGACGAGGTCGCCGAGGGACCGCCGCCGCAGCTGAGGGAGTGGTTGCGCGGGCCGATGATCGCCGCGCTGATCATCCCCTTCGGAGCGACGATGGCGTTGTCCGGCATGGAGATCTCCTCGATCGCGTCGCTGGAGCACGCGGGCAAGCAGAGCTGGCTCGGCCTCATCTTCGTGGTGATGTGCGCGGCCTCGGCGTTGGGCGGGCTCGTCTACGGCAGCCTGAAACGGGTGCCGAGCGGGATCGTGCTGCTGGCGTGCATGGCACTGCTGGAGCTCCCGGCCGGCCTCGGTGACGGCGACGTGGCGCTGCTGGCGCTCGCGCTCGTCCCGATGAACTTCGTGTGCGCGCCGACGATCGCCGCCTCGACCGAGCAGATCAGCAAGCTCGCGCCCGCCTCGGCGCGCGGGCTCGCGCTCGGGTTGCAGGGCTCGGCGTTCACGTTCGGCGTCGCGGCGGGTCAGCCGCTCGCGGGGGTCGCCGTGGACCACAGCGGACCCCCGCTCGGCTTCGTCGTCGCCGGGCTGGCCGGACTGGTGATCGCCGGGCTGGGCTGGGTGCTGTCCCGCCAGCGTCAGGCGGTCTCGGCCACGTCCTGAGCGGAGTTGGCCAGTGCGAGGCCGGTCCGCAGTGCGCCCACGGCTTCGGACACGGCCTCGCGGAAGATCCCGCCGACGCCCAGCACGTTCGCGAAGCCGTGGAAGAGGCCTTCGTGCCTGCGCAGCACGACCGGGACACCCTCGGAGGCCAGGCGTTCCGCGAAGGCCTCGCCCTCGTCGCGCAACGGGTCGTAGCCCGCGGTCGCGATGTAGGTGGGCGGCAGGTTCGAGAGGTCATCGGCCAGCATGATCGACAGGCGCGGGTCGTGGCGGTCCTTGCCGCCCGCGCTGTACTGGTCGAGGAACCAGTCCATCTTCTCGTCGGTGAGGAAGAACCCGTTGCCGAAGATCTCGCGCGACCGGCGGCGCACCGACGCGTCCACGCCGGGGTAGAAGAGCAGCAGGAACGAGAGGTCGATCTCGGCGTTGTGGGCGGTCACCGCGGCCAGGTTGCCGCCGGCGCTGTCACCGCCGAGCGCGATCCGCTTCTCGTCGATGCCCAGGTCCTCCGCCTTCGCGACGGCGTAGCGCAGCACCTCGGCCGCGTCGTCCACCGCCGCGGGGAAGGGGTACTCCGGCGCGAGCCGGTAGTCGGCCGCCAGCACGCGCACGCCGGCTTCCTTCGCGAGGAACCGGCAGAGGTTGTCGTGGGTCTCCAGACCGCCGGTGACCCAGCCGCCACCGTGGTAGAAGATCAACAATGCCGAGCCGGGCGCGAGACCGTCCGGCGTGTAGAGCCTTCCGGCGAACTCGCCGATCGTGAGCTCGCGCGTCCCGACCCCGGTGATCTTCGGGCCTGCGACGAGCTGGGAACTCAACTCCAGGTCGAGCCGGCTCTCGGATGCTGACTTCGTGCGCCAGTCGGTCCCGGACAGGTGGGCCAGCTTCAGCAGCAGCTGCGCCTCGGGGTGCAGGTCCTGACCGTCCAGGCGGATCGGGGGACCGGCGATGAGTCGGCGTACGGGGTTGGGAAGACCGAACGCGAAGCGCAGGGCACCGGCCAGCAGGGCCGCCTGGAAGTTCGACATGTGTTGCACGTTACTAGCGAGTAGTGCTGGATCTCCAGGTAACTGGAGGTGGAAGGATCGATGCCATGACGGTGACGGTGGTGGGCATCGGCGGCTCGATCAGGTCCGACTCGCAGTCCGAGCGGGCGCTGCGGGTCGCTCTGGAGGGTGCTCGTGAGCTCGGTGCGCAGACGGTCCAGTACAGCGGTCCCGAGCTGATGCTCCCGTTCTACGACCCGTCCGTGCCGGAACGGCCCGACATCGCCGTCAAGATGGTCGAGGACCTGCGCAGGGCCGACGGCGTGATCCTCGTGTCGCCCGGCTACCACGGCACCGTGTCCGGCCTGGTCAAGAACGCCCTCGACTACGTCGAGGACCTGCGTGACGACGAGCGCCCCTACCTCGACGGCCGTGCCGTCGGCTGCATCACCGCCGCGTACGGCTGGCAGGCCGCGGTGAACACGCTCACGGCCGTCCGCTCGATCGTGCACGCGCTGCGCGGCTGGCCGACGCCGCTCGGTGCCGCGATCAACTCCGCGCAGGTCAAGTTCGACGGCGAGGGCGCCTGCTCGGACGCCGACGTCGACCGCAACCTGCGGGTGATCGGCCGCCAGGTCGTCGAGTTCGCGTTGCGCCAGGCGTCTCATCTCGACGTGAACTGACTCACGATCGGGCAGACAAGTCGTGTGCGATCCGTTGGTACCAGTGGGTAACAAAACCACTGGACTCAAGGGAGAGCGGAATGGAAGCGCTGTACACGGCCGAGGCGACTGCTTACGGCGAGGGCCGCAACGGCGAGGTGCGCTCGTCCGACGGCGTGATCGACGAGGTCCTGTCGGTCCCGAAGGAGATGGGCGGCCCCGGCGGTGACGCGACCAACCCTGAGCAGCTGTTCGCGGCCGGCTACGCGGCCTGCTTCAACTCCGCTCTCGCGGCCGTCGCACGCGCGTCCAAGATTCAGCTCGCTTCTTCTGAGGTAACCGCCAAGGTGGGGATCGGCCCGAACGGGACCGGCGGCTTCCAGCTCGCCGTCGAGCTCGCCGTGACCATCCCCGGATTCGACCAGGCGGTCGCGGAGAAGCTCGTCGAGCAGGCCCACCAGGTCTGCCCGTACTCCAACGCGACGCGCGGCAACATCGAGGTGGCGCTCACCGTCACCGTCTGAGGAGGCGCGGAGAACCATGGCCAAGAACCCGATCACCAGCCCGCTCGCCGACGGCGACCGTGACGCGGTCGGTGCCGTGCTGCAGGCGACACTCGTCGACCTCGTCGACCTGTCCCTGATCGGGAAGCAGGCGCACTGGAACGTGATCGGCAAGAACTTCCGCAGCGTCCACCTTCAGCTCGACGAACTGGTCACGATGGCGCGCAACGCCGCCGACCAGGTCGCTGAACGGGCCGCCGCTCTCGGCGTGACGCCGAACGGCACGGCGAAGACCATCGCCGCGTCGTCCGGCGTGCCCGAGATCGCGACCGGCTGGCTGAAGGAGGAGCAGGTCGTCACGGCGATCACGTCCTCGCTGGCTTCGCTGATCTCGCGGATGCGTTCCCGCATCGACGAGACCGACAAGCCGGACCTCGTCACCCAGGACCTGCTGATCGGCATCACGCAGGAACTGGAGCAGGCGCACTGGATGTGGCAGGCCCAGGCGGCCTAGTTCCTGGCGTCACGCGGGGGCCCCGCGTTTCCTTCAGGGAAACGCGGGGCCCCCGCGTTCCCTACTTGGCGAGGTGTCGCCGTGCGAAGTCCACCTCGGCCGCCGTCTGCCGAATCGTCTCGGCGACGACCAGCGAGCCGTGTCCCGCGTCGTAGCGATACATCTCGTAGCTGTGGGCACGGGCCGCGAGCGCGTCGAGGTAGTTGTCGATCTGCCGGATCGGGCAGCGGGGGTCGTTCTCACCGGCGAGGATCAGCACCGGCGCGGTGACCTTGTCGACGTACGTGAGCGGCGAGCACTCCCGGTACAGCTCGGGCAGCTCCTCCGGCGAACCGCCGAACAGCGCGCGGTCGAACGCCCGCAGCGGTTCCATCTCGTCCTCGTACGCGGCCAGGTAGTCCGCGACCGGGACGCCCGCGATGCCGACGGCCCAGCGCTCCGGCTGCACGCCGATGCCCAGCAGCGTCAGGTAGCCGCCCCACGAGGCGCCGTTCAGCACGGAGCGCGCCGGGTCGGTGAGGCCGGACTCGACCGCCCAGTCGTGCACGGCGGCGATGTCCTCCAGCTCGGTGAGGCCGGGCCTGCCCTCGATGGCGTCACGCCACTTCGAGCCGTAACCGCTGGAGCCGCGGTAGTTCACGTGCACGGTGGCGAACCCGGCGTCGAGCCACACCGCGCGGTAGGGCGAGAAGCGGTCCTCGTCCGCCGCGTGCGGGCCGCCGTGGATCAGGAAGACCGTCGGGAACGGCCCCTCGCCCGCAGGCTTCGAGACCAGCGCGTGCACGTCGCCGACGAAGACGTCCTCGAGCGGGAGCGAGGTAGCCGGGCGGGCGCCCTGCGGCTCGACCAGCACGCGCTCGGTGCCGTCGGTGGCGAGCGCGCGGATCACCGTGGACCTCTCGGCGGACGACCACGAGTACTCGATGGTGCCGTCGGGGCGCACGCCCGCCGAGCCGATCACGCCGGGTGCGGTGTCCAGAGTGGACAGTTCACCGGTCGTGAGGTCGTAGCGGTGCACGGTGTTGCGGGCGTGGTGGGTGTGCACGATCAGCAGGGCGGACGCGTCCGGGTACCAGTCGGCGGCGACCTCGCCCGGCAGGTCGAGGACGATCTCGGTCTCGGTGTCGGCGGCGACGTCCCAGATCAGCAGCTCCTCACGGCCGCGGCGCTCGTGCAGCACCAGCAGCCGCTGGTCGCCGCGGACCGGGCTGAAGGACACGGCGTCCAGGCCCAGTCCCTTGCCGTCCCACTTCTCGGCCACCGTCTCGCCGGTGGAGGTGTTGAGCGCACGCAGTGCCATGTGCCGGTTGTCGCCGTGCTCCGAGTGCGCGATCACGACCACCGACTCGTCCTTCGACAGCGCGGTCACACCGGCGTCGTTGACGTGCTGGTAGATCACCTCGGTGGTGCCGTTGCGGGACAACCAGACCGTGGTGCCGTCGTCGGTCGACGCGGCGACCGCGACGACGTCCCTGCCGACCTCCAGACCGGCGGGGTAGCCCGCGTGGACGTTCTCCACAGCGGGTTCGGCCTTGCTGCCGTCGGCGACGAACGGCTCGCGAACCCAGACGCCGAACTCGTCACCGTCGTGGTCGTCGAACCACCAGATCTCGGTGCCGTCCGGGTTCAGCGTGCCGTGCGAGGTGCCGTTCGGGCGGTCCGTGACCTTGCGGTGCTCGTCCTTGGCCCGGTCCCAGACGTAGATCTCCCACACGCCGCTCGCGTTGGAGACGTACAGGGTGCGGTCCGGTGCGTCGTCGGCCCAGCCGGGCAGGCTCATCCGGGGAGCGGTGAACCGCTCACGCCACCGGGCCTCGGCGGCCGGATCGTCGAAAAG
This sequence comes from Lentzea flava, assembly GCF_014648475.1. Classification (GTDB taxonomy): domain Bacteria; phylum Actinomycetota; class Actinomycetes; order Mycobacteriales; family Pseudonocardiaceae; genus Lentzea; species Lentzea flava. Next base: position 36,353 of record NZ_BMRE01000021.1, read on the forward strand.
CTGGTCCGGAACGTTGGGAGCAGGGTGCGTCGTCACGTCTCAACACTAGAGTCAGCGGCAGTTCTAGGGGGACTTGAGATGACAACACCACCTCAGTGGGGAGCGCCGCCACCTGGGCGGCCGCCGTACCAGCAGCAGTACCAGCAGCAATATCAGCAGCCGTACCCGCCGCAGGGCCGTCCGCCGCAGGGCTATCCGCAGCCGGGTCATCAGCAGCAGCCACCGCCGCCGCAGTACCACCAGCCGTACCAGCAACAGCCCTGGCCCGGCCACCTGCCGCCCAAACCGGCACCGCTCGTGGTCCTGGCGGTCCTGAACTGGATCCTCGCCGCCGGCATGCTGGTGATCGCCGCGTTCGTGATCATGAGCTTCCTGATGTCGGGCGGCACGTTGATCATCGGCATCCTGCTGGCGGCGGTGATCGCCGGGTTCGGCGTGCTCAACGTCCTGGGCGCCATGTCGATCAACCACCCGCACTTCCCGAACACGATCGCCTCGCAGATGTCGGGCCTCTTCACCGGGTTGGTGCTCATGGTGGCGCTGTTCCGCTCGGTCAGGAGAGGCGTCGCCGAGCTCGTGCCGTCGATGGGGTCGGCGGTGCTGCTGGCGGTCTGCGTCTTCAGCCTGGTCCTCGCGACGCGACCGGCGGTCAAGCAGTGGATCGTGGCGAAGCACCAGCTGTCGCTGGCGCAGGGCCACGTGCCGAGGAACCGCAGATGACCTGCCCGGCCGCCAATTGATCGATTTCCGAAGGGGCCGGAATACCTAGGCCAGCGGCCCTTTCGGAGTTAACGTTGGGGCATGTCCGAAACCACGGATCGCCTGGCTGAGGCTGCCACGTTGGAGGAAGTCCAACGGATCGTGCGCACCACGGCCCGTTCCTCGCTGGCGGCGCACGGTGCGACGTTGGTGCTGCTCGACGGCGATCTCTGCTACTACGCGGACGAGGACTCGATGAGTCCGCTGTGGAAGGGTCAGCGCTTCCCCGCCGCGAACTGCATCAGCGGCTGGGCGATGCTGAACCGCCAAACCGTGGCGATCAGGGACATCCGCTTCGATTCGAGGATTCCTCAAGAAGCCTATCGGCCGACATTCGTGCGCAGTTTGCTGATGGCTCCGATTCTGCGTCCCGAACCAATCGGTGCCATCGGTTGTTACTGGGCGATCCCGCACGCCGCGACGCCCGCCGAGACCGAACTCCTGGAATCGCTGGCCCTGGTCGCGGGAGAGGCGCTGGAACGCTTCCCGGAGGGCCTGCCCGCGAGGGGCTTCTTCAACTGACGACGTGGAAGTGCCGCAGCGCGAGCGGCTGCTGCAGGTACTCGTCCTCGTCCGGGAACGTCACCGGATCGGTGCGCCAGTTCTTGCCTGCGTAGCGCTCGAGCGACTGCTCGTCCCGCCACCGGCTCACGTACTGCACCCGCTGCGGGTCCTGCACGTCGACGACCACTTCATGCCCGAGCAGGCCGTCGTACTTCTCGGGAAAAGTCCTGACGAGGTCCCGCACCCGCTCGACGAACTCCTGCTCCCGCCCCGGCTTCACGAGCGCTTCGGACACACGAGTCAGCATGCGTCCGATGCTAGGTCTTCAGCCGAGTTCTTCCTCGAAGATCCGGTCAACCTGCCGCGAAGCCCGCGACAACGCCTTGACCGCAGCCACGATCGCCACGAAGCAGGCGGCCACCACTGCCGCCACCCAGCCCGACGTGAGCATGTAGACGATCGCCAGTGACTGCAGCACCACGACGACCTTGGCCGCGAGGACTATCCACGACCGATGAACAGGTTTGACGGCGACGGAGTTCATCACTGCATCTCCCGACCATTTCAACGAGTGCCGAACCACTGCCTACGTCGTTTGGATCTAGGTAGCCGTTACGGACCGTGAGTTGAATCTTCAACCCTCACTCGTATGGCTTAACGCCACATGTGGGTACCGTATAGTTTGGCCTAGAACGGTGGCAGTGCGTCATGCCACCACCGTGACCCTTGCGGCAGCCGGTGTCGAGCCACACCACACGATCGGGTGGCTTATCTGGACGACTGCCCGTCGGCGACCAGCAACACCGGCCGATGCGCGGACCGCGCCACCCGCCGGCTGACCGAGCCACGCATCATCCGAGCCAGCGACCGGTGCCGATGCGTGCCCACCACGATCATCAACGCCTGCTGCTCGTCAGCCACGGAAACCAGCAACCGCACCGGACTCCCGGTCCACGCGTGATACGTCCAGGCCCCCGGATGGTCGGCCAGCGCCTCGACGACCTTCGCGCGCAGGTGCTCCAGCGCCTCGCGCGCATGGCCTTCCCAGACCTCGGCGTCCGAGTCGGGATCGATGGGGTAGTCGCGCAGGTCGACACCGTGCACCACGTGCAGATCCGCGTGCAGCCGGCGAGCGAGATCAGCCGCGGTGCGCAGCGCGGCGAGGCTGGCAGCCTGATCGTCGAATCCGACCACCAGCACGTCGGCCCCGGCCGGAGCGCCGCTGCGACCGGTGGACAACGTCAGTCTTCGTTCCTCGGACTCCGCCACGCTCACCACACCGCCTTCCGCGGGTGCACGCGCTGTCGGCTACCAGACTGGCACGTCCGAGGAAAACAAAAAACGGGCCGATTCCACTGCAACATGGAATCGGCCCGATTTTCAATCGGGGTGACAGGATTTGAACCTGCGACCTCTTCGTCCCGAACGAAGCGCGCTACCAAGCTGCGCCACACCCCGGCTGGGAACGAGTAGAACTCTACATCATGTCCGCTCCAGCTCCGAATCGGGCCCCCTCATTTCGCCCCTGACCAGGCGTAACGGGCCGCGGAACCAGGGTCAGCAGGGAAGCCTCCGGAGGGCAGCAGAACCGCACCGGCGCGTACGGCGAAGTGCCCATCCCGGCCGACACGTTCATCCACATGTGCGAGCCCCAGCGCGAAACGCCGCGGGCGCGGCCGCGGTCCAGTTCGCAGTTGGTCACCAGGGCGCCGTAGAACGGCACGCGCAGCTGGCCGCCGTGGGTGTGGCCGGCCATCACGAAGTCGTAGCCGTCGGCGGCGAACGGGTCGAGCACGCGCGGTTCCGGCGAGTGCGTGACTCCCAGGCGCAGCACGGCGTCCGGGTCCGGGGTGCCCGCGATGTCGGCGTAGCGGTCGCGTTTGAGGTGGGGGTCGTCCAGGCCCGCGCAGAAGATCGTCTGGCCGTTCACCGTCAGGGTGCGGCGGACGTGGGTCAGGTCTTCCCAGCCGCGCTCGACCATGCCGGCGCGGAGGTCGCGCCACGGCAGGGTCACGCCGTGGATGCGCTTGGTCTTGGAGGACGGCAGGAGGTAGCGCACCGGGTTCTTGGGCTTCGGCGCGTAGTAGTCGTTGCTGCCGAACACGAACACGCCCGGACGGTCGAGCAGCGGGCCCAGCGCGCGCAGCACCGCGGGGACGGCGTCCTTGTGCGCGAGGTTGTCGCCCGTGTTGACGACCAGGTCGGGGTTCAGGTCCGCGAGAGCTGCCACCCAGCGCTGCTTCGAGACCTGGTTCGGCGTCATGTGCAGGTCTGAGATGTGCAGCACACGGATCGGCTTGGCTCCCGGCGACAGAACCGGCACGGTCGCCGTGCGCAGGGTCCAGTGCCTTCTCTCGATTCCCGCCGCGTACGCGATGGTTGCGGCGCCGAGTGCGGTCGTGGCGAGGAGTGCGCGGCCGAGCTTGTTCACGTGTCAAGGGTACGGAAGGCGGTTAACTCGATCGGCGCGGCATCCTGCGGGCGGTACCGTTCTGCGCCATGGCGGAGTTGAAGACGCGGCTGCAGAACGACCTGACTGCGGCCATGAAGGCCAGGGAGACTGTCACGGCCGGTGCGTTGCGCATGGCGCTCACGGCGGTCACGAACGAAGAGGTCGCGGGCAAGCAGGCTCGCGAGCTGAGTGACGACGAGGTCGTGAAGGTCCTCACGCGCGAGGCGAAGAAGCGCAAGGAGGCCGCGGAGGCGTTCGCCGGGGCCGGTCGCACCGAGCAGGCGGAGCTCGAGCGCAGGGAGCTCGCCGTGCTGGAGGCCTACCTCCCCGCCCAGCTCGACGACGCCGAGCTGAAGTCCATTGTGGACAAGGCTGTCGAGGCCGTCGCGGCGCAGCTCGGTGAGACGCCGGGGCCGAAGCAGATGGGCCAGGTCATGAAGGCCGTCAACGCCGAGGTCGCCGGACGCGCCGAGGGTGGCCGTGTCGCCGCCGCGGTGAAGGCCAAGCTCACCAGCTGACGACGTGCCGCAGCGGCGAACCCGCTGCGGCACCCCAACTCAGAACGCCCGTTCCACCGCGTCCGCGAACTCGCCCATCGACCCGAACTCGAGGTCGTAGCTGTACTCGCCGGACGGCTGCGGCGTCGCGCCCCAGCCCGGCTTGTCGCGCCGCCGGTTGATCCACACCGACGGCAGCCCCTCCCGCTTCGCCGGAACGTGGTCGTGGAAGAGGCTCTGCGCCACGTGCAGCAGCGCCGAACGCTCCACGCCCAGCTCACCGAGCTTCTCGTCCAACGCCCGGAAGTGGTTCTCGGCCGGCTTGTACGCGCCGACGTCCTCCGCGGTGATGATCGCCGCGAAGTCCCCGCGCAGGTGCCGGTTGCTGCCCGCGAACCCCGCCCTGTGCACATTGGACAGAATGATCAGCTGGTGGTGCTTCGCCAGTCGTGCCAACGCATCCGCGGAGTCGGGAAACGCCGGCCAGTCCGGCACCGAGCCACCGAGCCGCTCAGCCCACTCGTCGCTCACCTCGCGCCCGAGAGCAGTCCCGGTCCGCCGGAACGCGGCAGCCAGCACGTCGGGATACAGGGCGGCGGGCGTCTCCGCCTCGACGGCCGCCTCCTGGTCGCCGTAGGCCAGCAGCAGTTCCTCGTCGGTGAGATCGAGGCCCTGTTCGCGCGCCCACGGCGAGAGCACCGCGGCGATGCCGGTCTCCCAGTCGATGAGCGTGCCGTAGCAGTCGAAGCTGAGCGCCTGGAACTTCGTCAGGTCCATGACTCGAACTGTAGTACAGTTCAACTGTAGGGCAACCGGTTAAACTGACCGCATGTCAGCCCTCGACGGCCTCGCAGTGCGCCGCACCACCACGGCCCAGCAGCTGGCCGACGGCCTCGCCGAACGGATCATGGCCGGTGCCTTCGGCCCTGGTGACAGGCTCAGGGAGAGCGCGATCGCGGCCGAGCTGGGCGTCGCGCGCAACACCATCCGCGAGGCCGTCAGGATCCTCGAGCTGACCGGCCTGGTGCGTTACGAGGTCAACCGCGGCGCCGTCGTCATCGCGCCCACCCCGGAGATCGTCGAGGCCCTCTACACCGCCCGCGAACGCCTCGAAACGGCCGCGGCCGCCCGCACGCCGCGCCCCGAGCAGCTCGACGCGATCACCGAGGCGTTCGAGAACCTGTGCGCAGCCGCGGACACCGGTGACCTAGGCACGATCGTCGACCGCGACCTGGCGTTCCACCAGGCGATCGTGGCGGTGCTGGACAGCACGAGGCTCGACGAGTTCTACGCGGCGATGACCAAGGAACTGCGCTTCTACCTCACGGTGCTCTCGAAGTCGGAGACGCCGGAGGAGGTCGTCGCCCAGCACCGGCTCATCCTCGACGCCATCCGCGCGGGCGACCGCGACCGGGCGGTGGCGGAGATCCGCGCGCACATCGACACGAGCGTCGAGCAGCTCAAGCAGCTGCTCGACGCTCGCCGGTAGGACCTATCTGGGCTCGCCGGGCTCGGTCGGCAACGTGATCGGCGGTGGCTCGTTCGGGTTGCCCTGCGTGGGTGGCGGCGGGTTCGGGTTGCTGTTCGACGGATCGGTCGCCACCGGCGGCGGCACGTAGCCCGAGCTCACCGACAGCGTGATGATCGTGCCGCGCAACGCGTTGCCGCGCGGCGACTGGCTCACGACCGTCCCCTTCGGCTGGTCGGAGTTGACCGTCTGCTGGCTCACCTTGTAGCCGGCCTGCTCCAGGATCCGCACCGCGTCGTTGACCTGGCGGCCCACGACGTCGGGGATCTGGATCTCCCTGCCGCCCTTGAGGTAGCGCGGCTCGACCGGAGGCAGCTGCGACACCGGCAACGACCCGTGCACCTTCGTCATCGTGTCGAACCACGTCTTGGCGGGGATCGTGCCGCCGAAGATGTTGCCGTTGGCGCACAACCGGGGCGCGCCAGGAGCGCCCAGGCAGATCGGGCGTGGCGCGGTGCCGTCGTTGAACACCTGCACGGCGCCCGCGAAGTCCGGGGTCGCGCCGATGAACGCCGCCGACTTGTACTCCTCGGTGGTGCCCGTCTTGGCGATCATCGGGCGGGTCCACTTGGCGGCACGGGCGGCCGCGGCGGCGGTGCCGTTGCCCTGGTCGTCCTTGCTCATGCCGGCGGCGAGACCGTTCGCGAGTCCCTCGGCCACGACCTGCTCGCACGGCGCCTCGTTGACCGGCACCGCCTTGCCGTTGCGGTCCAGCACCTTGGCGATCGGCGTCGGCGGGCACCACTTGCCACCGCTCACGATGGTCGCGGCGACGTTCGCGAGCTCCAGAGTGGACACCGGCGCGGGCGACAGCGTGAACGACGCGTTGCCGCCGTTCTGCTTGTAGAACTCGGTCTGCGAGATGCGGTTCTGCTTGTCCTTCGCCTTCGGGTCCGGCCTGGTGCCCTGCAGGTTCGTCGCCATCGTCTCGCGCATGCCGAGCCGCGAGGCCATGTCGACGACCGCATCCATGCCGGTCTGTTCCTCGAGGATGACGAAGCCGGTGTTCGGCGACGTCGCGAGGGCCTGCTGCAACGTCATCGACGACGGGTAGCTGCCGTCGAAGTTCGACAGGCAGTACCAGCGGGTGCCGGGCTCACCGGTGCTCGGGCAGCGCTGCGCACCACCCTTGAAGACCTTAGAGACGTGGTGGGTCGGCGTCGCCATGACGTTCTCGATGCCCATGCCCTTTTCGAGCGCCGCCGCGGCCGTGAAGACCTTGTAGACCGAGCCCGCGCCGAACTTGTTCTCCACGCCGCTGGGCAGGTCGAACGTCGTCTGGTGCTGCTCGGCCTTCAGGCCGTAGTCGCGGTTCGCGACCAGCGCCAGCACCTCGTGGCGTTCCTTGCCCGGCTTGACGACCGCCATCGTGTTGGCGATGCCGTCGATGTTCTTGGCCACCCCCGCCTCGGCCGCCGCCTTCGCCTGCGAGGTGACCGATCGGTCCAAAGTGGTCTGAATGGTGTAGCCGCCGGTGCGCAGCTGCTCTTCGCTGAAACCCGCGCGCTGCAAGTAGTTCACGACGTACGAACAGAAGAAACCGTTTTCCGGACCGGCGCCCACACAACCGTTCGGTGGCGTTCGAACCGGGTTCTGGAGACCGAGACCTTCCTTCTTGGCCGCCTCACCCGCATCGCGGGAGAGCTTGTCGTTCTCGACCATCCTGTCGATCACTTTGTTGCGCCGCTCCAGCGCTTTGTCCGGATACGCTTCGGGGTCGAGCGCTGACGGACTGTTGACCATTCCTGCGAGCATCGCCGCCTGAGGAACCGTCAACTTGTCGGGCGTGGTGCCGAAGTAAGCCTGGGCCGCCGCCGCGATGCCGTAAATGGTGGAACCAAAAGGAACGACGTTCAGGTACCTGGCCAGGATCTCCTCCTTGCCGAGCTTTCGCTCGAGCTGCAACGAGATCCGGGCCTCGCGCATCTTGCGCGCGATGGTCTGCTCCTGGGCCTTGGCCTGCTCCAGCTTGTTGTTCCGCGCCACGACGTGGACCAGGTAGTTCTTCACGTACTGCTGGGTCAGCGTGGACGCGCCCTGCGACACCGAGCCGCTGACCTGGTTCGTCAGACCGGCGCGGATGGTGCCCTTCCAGTCGACGCCCTGGTGCTCGTAGAACCGGCGGTCCTCGACCGAGATCAGCGCCGCCTTCATCGTCGGCGAGATCTTCTCGGGCGGTGTCAGGACTCTGTACTGGTCGAACAGGTAGGCGATCGGCTGCCCGTCCTTGTCGGTGACCGTGGTGATCAACGGGGGATCCGTGGTCACGAGGTCGGCGGAGATGCTGTCCACGGTGTCGCTGGCGCGGTTGGACACGAGGCCCGTCGCACCCACGACCGGGAACAGCATGCCGGCGAGGAGAACCCCAGCCAGCAGGCACAGGCCGAGCATCTTGAGCACGCCATTCCTGACTCGCACGCGGGTCAGCGTACGCCGTACACGAACGGGTGAAGGTGATCAGTAAGGGCCGTTACTCAGCATGAGTAGAGATACGCAAGACATGTAACAGTCGGGTGACCCAGGGTTGGACGTGGAACCGGAAGGCTCTACAGTCCGTCAACGTCCAAGGAATGCAGCCGTGGCTCGAACGCTACGGCATCCGTGGCAGGGGTGTGGCGGATTTTCCACATTTGGACAGCACTGAGGAGTGGGGGATATGAACCAGGGGGATTGGCGTATCAACGCTTCGTGCCGTGATGAGGAGCCGGACCAGCTCTTCGTCCGCGGTGCGGAGCAGCGCAAGGCGAAGCTCGTGTGCCTGGGTTGCCCAGTTCGCATGGAATGCCTGGCCGAAGCGCTGGACAACAGGATCGAGTTCGGGGTCTGGGGAGGCATGACCGAGCGCGAACGCCGTGCTCTGCTGCGTCGCCGGCCTGACGTGGAGTCGTGGTTCGAACTGCTCGACAACGCACGTCAGGAGCACCTCGAGGACTCCAGGGTCGGCTGAGCACTCACTCCCCGGCCAGGCGCCGACCTATCTCTCGGAGGCCGTCCAGGTCGTGCACGTCCGCGGGCAACGCGGGCACGCCGACCAGCGCCACACCGGGGTGAGCTCGCGTGAACCGGGCCAGCAGCCGCCGTTCCCGATCGGCGACTGCGACCCGGTCCGCGTGCAGCCGGAGAACTGCCGCGGCGAGAGGTGCCTCACCGGAGCGGTCCAGATCGTCCGCTGCCGCGAGGGCCTTCGCCGCGGGCAGGTCCGTCGCGATCACGGGATGCGTCCTGTTCGCGACGAGCCCGCACAACGGCATGTTCTCGGCACTGAGCCGCTCGACGAAATAGCTGGCCTCGCGCAACGCGTCCGGTTCAGCCGCCGCCACCACCACGAAGCCGGTGCCCGGCGAGCGGAGCAGTTCGTACGTGCGCTGCGCCCGTTCGCGGAAGCCGCCGAACATGCTGTCGAACGCCTGCACGAACGTCGACGCGTCCTGCAGCAGCTGGCCGCCGACGATGGTGGACACGGCTCGCGTGAAAAGGCTGAAACCGGTCCCGACGATCTTGAGCAGTCCGCGCCCGCTCGCCCGCGCGGGTGCCGAGAGCATGCGGATGAACTTGCCGTCGAGCACCGTCGACAACCGCTGCGGCGCGTCCAGGAAGTCGAGCGCCGACCGCGACGGCGGGGTGTCGACGACGATCAGGTCCCACTCGTCCTGCGCCACCAGCTGGCCCAGCTTCTCCATCGCCATGTACTCCTGCGTGCCGGAGAACGACGAGGAAATGGTCTGGTAGAAGGGGTTCGACAGGATCTGGTCGGCCCGGTCGCGGCCCGCGTGGGTGAGCACCATGTCGTCGAACGTGCGACGCATGTCGAGCATCATCGCGAACAGCTCGCCCTTGGGCTCGAAGCCCTCGACGACGACCTCGCGCGGGTGGTTGTCGAGTTCCCGCAGGCCCAGCGACTGCGCCAGCCGCCGTGCCGGGTCGATGGTCAGCACGACGACGCGCCTGCCGCGTTCCGCCGCGCGCAACGCCAGCGCGGCCGCGGTCGTCGTCTTGCCGACGCCGCCGGAGCCGCAGCAGACCAGCACGCGGGTCGCCGGGTCGTCCAGCAGCGGGTCGAACTCGAGCCTGGCGGTCACCGCACACCTGCCGCGACCAGCACCTCGGCCAGCTCGTACAGCGCGGCCACGTCCACCCCGTCCGTCAGCTCCGGCAGCTCGACCGTCGGCAGGTCCGACTCGCTGAGCAGCTCCATCGCCTCCTGTTCCGACTGCACCCGGATGGCGTGCTCCACCGTCTCGTCCACCAGGCCTTCGAGCGTGAACTCGTCGAGGTCGAGCCCGGCCGCGGTGAGCCCGGCACGCACCCGTGTCGCGTCGACCCTGCCCTCGGCGGCCACCGAGACCGACCGGGCAGGGAGCCGGACCGGGTTCACCCGGTTGACCAGCACCGCGCCCGGACGCAGGTCCGCGGCGTCGAGTTCGGCGACCGCGTCCAGGGTCTCGCGCACCGGCATCTCCTCCAGCAGCGCCACCAGGTGCACCGCGGTGTCACCGGAGTGCAGCAGCCGCACCACGCCCTCGCTCTGCCCCTTGATCGGCCCGACCTTGGCGAGGTCGGCCATGGCCTTCGTGACGTCCAGGAACTTGACCACGCGCCCGGTCGGCGGCGCGTCCAGCACCACCGCGTCGTAGAGGTGGCGGCCGTCGGAGCCGGTCCGGTTCACGCACTCCTTGACCTTGCCGGTCAGCAGGACGTCCCGCAGGCCGGGCGCGAGCGTGGTGGCGAACTCGATGGCGCCCATCTTGCGCAGCGTGCGGCCGGCGAAACCGAGGTTGTAGAACATCGCGAGGTACTCGAGGAGCGCGGCTTCCGCGTCGATCGCGAGCGCGTGCACCTCACCGCCGCCGGGCGCGGACGCGATCCGTTCCTCGGCGTAGGGCAGCGGGGCGCGGTCGAAGAGCTGGGCGATGCTCTGGCGGCCCTCCACCTCGATCAGCAGGACCCGCCGTCCGCCGGTGGCCAGCGCGAGGGCCAGCGCGGCGGCGATCGTGGTCTTCCCGGTGCCGCCCTTGCCGGAGACCACGTGCAGGCGGGCTCGGGTCAGCTCCTCGGTCCACGACGTCACACATCCAGACTATGTGTGAAACCGGCAGAAGGTGGACTCGTCGGTCAATCCATCATCGTGAGGAAGAAGACGGCCATCGCGGTTGCGGCGACCAGCGCCCACGCGACGACCGAGGGCAGCCAGAACGCGATGCTGACCGTGATCGCGGCCACGACCACCAGACCGATCAGCCCGGCGCGGACGACGTCCGCGTGCTGACTGTGCTTGCGATCACGCGCTTGCGCCATGGCGACGAGCACCATCACCAGCCCGCCCACCCCGAACAGGCTGGTGGCGATGATCCGCCAGGTCTCCACGTGATCAAGGTAGCTCGAACCGGGACAACCGCGCAGGCGTCGTTCGGGTGGCGCGTTAGGCTCCGCGCATGACGAAGTGGGAGTACGCGACCGTGCCGTTGTTGATCCACGCCACGAAGCAGATCCTCGACCAGTGGGGCGAGGACGGCTGGGAGCTGGTCACCGTGCTGACGAACCCGACCGGTGAGCAGCACGTCGCGTACCTGAAGCGGGCGAAGTCATGAGCGCCTGGTCCACGCGCCTGAAGGAGCTCGGCATCGAGCTGCCCGGCGTCGCGGCCCCGCTCGCCGCCTACGTGCCCGCGATCCAGTCGGGCTCGCACGTCTACACCTCGGGCCAGCTGCCGTTCGTCGACGGCAAGCTGCCCGCCACCGGCAAGGTCGGCGCGGACGTCTCGCCGGAGGAGGCGAAGGCCTACGCCAGGACCTGCATCCTCAACGCGCTCGCGGCCGTGCACGACCTCGTCGGCGTTGACTCGATCAAGCGAATCGTGAAGGTTGTTGGCTTCGTGGCCTCTGCTGAGGGCTTCACGGGTCAGCCCGGTGTCGTGAACGGTGCCTCGGAGCTGCTCGGGGAGATCTTCGGTGACGCGGGCAAGCACGCCCGGTCGGCCGTGGGGGTGGCCGAGCTGCCGATCGGCGCTCCGGTGGAGATCGAACTGATCGTCGAGGTGTGACATGTCGGACACGTGCCACGAACTGCTGCTGCGGCTCGCGGGACGCCTGCCGGACGACCTGCTCTGGCGGTACCGGGACTGGGCGGCTTCTGACGCGTATGCGGTGCTAGCGCGGTCGTTGCCGCGCACCCTGCTGCACGGCCGCATCCCTCTGACCGATCACGAGATGCGCCTTTTGCAGGACGCGCTCGTGCCCTACGGGGCCGAACCCGGTGCTGTCAGTTCGGTCAAAGGGCTGGACGAACTGCCACCCACCGACTACACCTTTTCCCCGGAGTCACCCGATCGGGTGCCGATGGGGGATTCCGCGACCGTCGTGCTCGGTGCCACGCTGCGAGGCCGGCAGGGGGTCGGTGAGGTTCGGTCCTGCTGGCGCATCGGTCCCTCCGGGGTCAACCGCGTCCTGCTGGTCGCCGCCACCACCGGCCACGCCAGGCTGACCGGCGAATTGCAGCGCGTTCTGCGGGCGTTGGGCGAACACGACCCGTGCGTCGAGGTCGTGCCGTCCGGTCTGGACCTGCCGCCCTACCACCGGGCGGCGCTGGCGGCATCGGAGCTGGTGTGCGCCGGCGCCGAGTCCGAGGAGCACCTGGTGCTCAGCTAAGGAGAGTTGACGTGACGAACGACGGTGTCGGCCTGCCGGTCCGTCTCCACGATCTCCTGCTGTCGATGGCCGGGCGCGTCGACGACGACGCCCTGTCGCAGGCACGCGAGTTCCTCGCGGTCGGAGAGCTCGACCGCGCGGTCGAGATGCTCGTCGGCACGCTTCTCGCCGGCGGCATCCCGGTGCTGCCGGACGAGAGAGCCGCGATCACGTGGGCGTTGCACGAGGTGCGCTCGGACGCGTCCCTCACCGACCGCCTGCCGGTCGTCGAGGTGCTGCCGTTCGTGCGCCACCGCTTCACCGCCGAGGGCGACCCGGCCGCCGACCTGTCGGGCGTGCTGTCCCGCGCGGTGTCGGTGCTGCCGGACATCCGCTCGGTGCGCTGCGTCTGGCGTTCGTCCCCGGCGGGCTCCACGCCCGGTCCGCTGCCGCAACGGGTCGTGCTGGTGGACATCGGTCCGCAGGGCTTCGCGCCCGCGACCGCCTACCGGGTCGACTCGGTGCTGCGCAAGGCGGGCATCCGCGCTGCGGTGGAGGTGCTCACCGTCGGCACGCAGCTGAGCGACTACCACGCCTCGGCGACGACGGCCTCGCGTCCGGTGCCGATCTCCGGCACCCCGATGGCACCGCCGCCGTCGCCAGCCCCGGCGATGGCCCACGAGCCGGCCGCGACCTGGTTCGACCAGTCCGACGAACTTCCCGCTCCGGCGCCGGTGGCCGAGCCGACACCGGCGCCGGAGCCTGCGGAAGAGACCGGCTCACGTCGCGCGCGCACGAACAACACGAAGGCGTTGGAGGGCTCCCAGCCGTTCCCGCCGAAGCCCGTCAAGCGGATCTCGATGGCTCCAGCCGAACCGGAGATCGAGGCCCTGCCGGAGCCCATGCCGATCAACAGGGCCGAGGTGACCACGGAGCTGAAGCCGGACGAGCTGGCTGCCCTGCAGGCCGCCCTCGCCGAGTCGCCGGAACCGTCGTCGGTGGACGCGAACCTGAGCGAACGGGAGCGGGCGCTGCTGCAGCAGCTGCACGAGGAGCTGGCGCAGCGGGAGCAGACGGGGGCGAAGACGACCGACAGCGGTCGTTGGCAGATCGACCGCTCATCGGCTCGTCAGTCGGCGTTCGGCACGTCGAACAACGGCCACCAGCCTCAGTAGTCGTTGCGCAGGTACTCCAGCTGGGCCCGCACGGACCACTCCGCCGCGGGCCACAGCACCCTGTCCACGTCCGCGTAGACGACCTCGACGACCTGTCGCGGGGTCGGAGCGCCGCCGAGTGCTTCCACGGCCCGCCGCACCTGCTCCAGGCGCTGTGTCCGGTGAGCGAGGTAGGCGCGGGCGGCCTCGCCGGCGTCCGCGAGCTCGGGACCGTGGCCCGGCAGCACCGCGGTGTGCTCCGGCAGTTCGGCCAGCAGCTTGAGCGACTCGAAGTAGTCGCCGAGCTTGCCGTCCGGGTGAGCCACGATCGTCGTGCCGCGGCCCAGGACCGTGTCACCGGTCAGCACCGCCTCGCCGTCGATCACGAAGCACAGCGAGTCGCTGGTGTGGCCGGGCGTGCCGAGAACGCGGAGTTCCAGGCCCGCGCTGGTGATCACGTCGCCGTCCACCAGACCCTCTGAGCCGTAGGTGAACGTCGGATCCAGCGCGCGCACCGGAGCGTTGACCAGTTCGGCGAACTCGCGGGCGCCCTCGGAGTGGTCGGGGTGGCCGTGGGTCAGCAGGATCTCGGCGATCGGTCCGTGCGACGCGATGCGCTTCAGGTGGGCCTCGTCGAGCGGGCCGGGGTCGACCACGACGTACTCCGTCGCGTCCGGCGCCTTCAGCAGCCACGTGTTGGTGCCGTCGAGCGTCATCGGCGACGGGTTGTCGGCCAGCAGCACGGCGGCGTGCGGAGTGACCTGGCGCAGCTCGCCGTAGAGCGGGTGGGCGGCGCGGGCGCCGATCAGAGGGGAGCCGCTCACTGGAGCACCACCCGGATCGTGTCGCCGTCGCGGATGAGCTTGGGGATGATCTTCTCGACGCTGCGTTCCTCGGCCATGACCTTCTCCACGGTGCCGAGCGCGCCGATCTCGTCGAGGGTGCGCCAGGTGGGCGGCATGAGCATGCGACGGCCGTCCTGGGCGTGCTGGATCGCCTCCGCGGGCGTCTGCCACGACGCGTCGGTGGCTTCGGTGGTCTCCCCGTCGGCCCGCTGGCCTTCGGGCAGGGCGGCCACGAAGAAACGGGTGTCGTAGCGGCGGGGTTCCTCGAGCGGGGTGACCCAGTTGGCCCACGGCCGCAGGAGGTCGGCCCTCAGCACCAGCCCTTCGTTCGCGAGGAACTGGGCGAGGGAGATCTCGCGGTCGACGAGCTGGCGGCGGGCGTCGGCGTAGGCGGAGGTGTCGGCCACCACCGAGTTCGCGTCGGGACCCGCCAGCAGAACTCCGGACTCCTCGAACGTCTCGCGGACCGCCGCGCAGACGAAAGCACGGGCCGTGGCGGGATCGACGCCGAAGACCGAGCCCCACCACTCCGGGGCTGGACCGGCCCACGCGGCGGACGTGTCGGCGTCGCGCTGATCGACACCTCCGCCGGGGAAGACGGTCATGCCGCCCGCGAACGCCATGCCCTTCACGCGGCGGAGCAGGAAGGCTTCCACGCCGTCGGCACCGTCCCGCAGGAGCACGACTGTGACGGCGTCGCGGGGCTGAGCCGGTTGAGCGGCCGGCGATGCGGGTACCAGGTTTCCCGGCAAGGTCATGTCGTCGGGCATCCTCCGAGCGTACGACCGCGCTTACCCGAGGATGGTGTGATGGCGACGAAGGTCTCCGGCTGCCTGGTGAAGATGCTGCTGTTCCTGCTCGGCGCGGTGATGGGCACCGGCCTCACCGCGGTGGCGGGCGTGGTGTTGTTCCTGCCGGACCGCACGACCGTGAGCAGCGTCGACCCCACTTCCACCGCTCCCGGCGTGTACGTGAAGAAGGTCGAACGGCTCGTCGGCGGCACCTACTACGAGATCTGGCTGGGCCCGTCGCCCGACCGCGGTCACGTGGTGACGGTGCCCAACGGGTGGGATCACGACCCGCGGCGGGAGACCACCGACGACGGCCTGCGCCTGAAGTTCGGCAACGGGGGCGAGATCTTCGTGCCCAAGGCCAGTTACTCCTGAGGCAGGATGGGCGAGTGGACGAACAGCTGCGCGTTGGACTTGTCGGTGCGGGCCCGTGGGCTCAGATGATCCACGCTCCCGGAATCGCGAACCACCCCGGCACGACGCTGACCGGTGTGTGGGCGCGCCGCCCCGAGGCCGCCGCGGAACTCGCGCGTGCGCACGGCGCGGAACCGTTCGCGGACTTCGCGGCCATGTTGTCCACTGTGGACGCTGTCGCGTTCTGCGTCCCGCCGGGCGTCCAGGGCCCGATGGCGATCGAGGCGGCAGGCGCGGGCAAGCACGTGATCCTCGAGAAGCCGATCGCGGAGTCGGTCGAGGTGGCCGAGCAGCTGGCCGCGGCCGTCGCCGATGCCGGGGTCGCCTCGCTGGTCGTGCTGACCCGCCGCTACGCCCCGGAAACGAAGGAGCTCCTCGCCCAGCTGCACCGCACGGGCGGCTGGACCGGTGCCGACGGCCGCTGGCTGACCGGTGCCCTGCTGGACGGTCCGTTCTCGAACTCCCCGTGGCGGCACGAGAAGGGCGCGCTGGACGACATCGGCCCGCACGCGTTCGACCTGCTGGACGCGGCGCTGGGCGAGATCACCGACGTGATCGCGGCGAACGTGTCGGCTTCCGGCCTGTGGCAGCTGATCCTGCAGCACGCTTCCGGCGCCACGAGCACGCTGTCGCTGACGTTGTCGTTGCCGCTGCAGCCACCGTTCGCGGACTTCACCGTGTTCGGTGTCAACGGCCACCGCACGCTGAACAGTCGCGACACGTCCGCGTTGGACTGCTTCACGAACCTGCTCGACGACTTCGTGGCCATGGTGGACAGCGGCACGACGACGCACGAGTGCGACGTGCGGCGCGGCCTGCACCTCCAGCGGATCATCGACCTGGCCCGCCGCAAGGCCGAGCGCTAGAAGTACGTGCGAAGCCGCGCGCAGAGTGCGGCCACATCACCGGTGGGCGCATCCGGCCAGTCCTCGTGCCACGCCAGTTCGTCCGGTGTCCCCCGATGCCGGACGAACACGTGCTGGTGGAAGTGCGCCACCGCCCGCCCCACCACCGCCGAGAACACGAACTCGGGATCCAGCTCGGCTCGCAGGCCGACGGCCACCGACCGCACCGCTCGAGCCACCGCCTCGGCCTCCGCGACGGTGAGCAGGTCCAAGGTCTCGACGTGCCTGCGCGTCTCCACCGGCCCCACCAGCGGTCCGAGACCTGAGTGCTTGTCGCAGATGAGGCGCACGCGCTTCCTCCGCGAGACGAAGGCGCCGAAAATTGTCAGGGGTGCTCGCTAGCGTCCCAGCCATGGACCTCACCGTCACGACAGCCGAGCTCGCCGGCGCCGCCGCCGAGGTGGCGCGCCTGCTGCCCACCCGCGTGCTCGACCCGGTGCTGGCCGGGCTCCGCCTCACCGCCGGCACGGACGTCGAGGTCGCCGGCAGCGACCAGGAGCACGGCGTGCGCCTGACGGTGCCCGCCACCGTCCACACCGAGGGCGAGGTGCTCGTGCCGGCCAAGCCGCTGGCCGCGACCCTCCAGGCGCTGGACGAGCCGCAGGTGAGGCTCAAGGTCGAGGGCCAGCGCCTGGCCATCCGCACGCCGTCGTCGAGGTTCGCGATCCCGCTGCTCGACCTGGCCAACCACCCCGGCGTCCCCGAGCTGCCGCCGCTGCAGGGCCACATCGACGCCGAGAAGCTCAAGACCATCGCGGCGGTGGCGGGCGCGGCTTCGAAGGACGACGCGCTGCCGATCTTCACCGGCATCCGCATCCAGTCCGACGAGCAGAAGCTGCACGTGATCGCGACCGACCGCTACCGCATGGCCTACGCCACGCTGCCGTGGGAACAGAACGGCCATGTCGATCTGTTGGTCCCGGCGAAGCCCCTAGCGGAAGCGGCGAGGCAGGCCTCGGGCGAGGTGGCCCTGCATGCCGACGAAGACCGCCTCGGCCTCGCCTGGGGCAACAACTCGATCTCCACCGCACTCTTGGCCGCTCCGTTCCCGGACGACCGGGCGCGCCGACTCCTGGAGGCAGTCATCGACAGCACGGTGCTCGTGGACGCCGACGCTCTGGCGCGCGCCGTCCGCAGAGCCACGCCCTACGGAGGCCCGCACCAGGCGGTGACCATCCAGGTGGAGGACTCGGAGCTGCGCGTCAAGGGCAGCGATCCCCAGCAGGGCGAGTCCGAGGAGTTCGTCAAGGCGACCGTCGAGGGCGACCGCCTGACCAAGACCTTCCAGGCCCGCTACCTGGCCGACGCGCTGAAGGCCTTCGCCGGCCGCCGGGTCGAGCTGCGGATCCAGGACGGCCTCCGGTCCACCGTGCTCACGTCGACACCGGGCGAGGACGGCGTGGAGCTGACCTACCTGGTGGTGCCGATGCGCTCAGTCGCCTGACCAACGCGGGCTTTTTCGGGCCCGCGTTGCAAAGCCCGTCCGCAGACAGTTTTGCGGACGGCCAGTTCAGCCTCCAAACGCAGCGGGATTGCCCCGAAGGACGGTCCCCTGCAACGGGCTCGCACCGCGACCGGCTCAGCGGCGGCGGGCTCCATGCCGAACCGCTGCCGCCACGTCGCTCCATCGCGGAACGCGGCGGAACCTCACGAGGCGCGCCCGGCAGCGCACCGCAGGCGAGCTCGCCGAGCGGCCTGCTCCACCTCCGAAACGCAGCGGGACCGCCCCGAAGGACGGTCCCCTGCAACGGCCCGCACCGCAACCGGCTCAACGGGCGGCGAGTTCCATCTCGGAACGCTGCGGCAGCGGCTCAGCAGAGCGCGGCACCCCGCGCCGCACGGTCCCGCGCAGCAGCCACACCGCGAGCGCGATCAGCAGCCCGGCCACCCCGGACGCGACGAACGCAGGACGCGTGCCGAAGTGCTCGATCAGCTGGCCGGACAGGCCCTGCCCGATGGCGAGACCGACGGTCACCGAGGTGATCACCCAGCCGAACGCCTCCGCGGCCATGCCGTTGGGCGTCACCTGCTCGATCGCCGCGGAGTGCGCGGTCGACTGCGGCGTGATCAGCGTGCCGACCACGAACAGCGCGATGCCGAGCCCGACCAGCGTCAGAGGGATCGCCAGCAGCAGCGTCAGCAGGCCGAACCCGCCCAGCAGCACCGGCAGGCGCAGGTGCATCGGGCGCGGCCACGGGCGCATGCCGTAGAGCACGCCGAAGATCACCGAACTGATCGACCACAGCGACAGCATCAGGCCGCCCATCGAGGCGTGGCCCGCGGCCTTCGCGAACGCCGGCACCGCCACCTCGACGAAACCGATGGTCACGCCGAAGCCCAGCGCGGCGAGCGCGACGGTCCGCATGCCGGGGTAGGCGAACGCGCCGAGCAGCGGACGCGGTGCGGCGGCGACCGGGCCCCAGGCTCGCACCACGGGGTTGAAGGCGAACCACAGCGCGCCGACGACCATCAGCACGGCGCCGGTCACCACACCGGTGCCCGCCCACGGAGCCGCGAGCAGCAGGCCTGCGAGGCCAGGCCCGAGGATGAAGAAGACCTCCATGCTGATCGACTCGTAGGCGTAGGCCGCCATCCGCGTCGCGCCGGAAGGCACCATCCGCTCCCACAGCGCACGCGACGCCGAGCCCACCATCGGCTCGGTCGCGCCGACGCCGAGGGCCAGTGGGACCAGCACGTACACCGGCGCGCCCGCCTCGACGGCGAGCACGGAGAACGTCACGAAGAGGGCGAAGAGGCCGGTCACGAAGGCAAGTGGCCGGGTGGGGCCGAAGCGGTCCATCAGCCGGCCCTGGACGACCGAGCCCATCGCCACGCCCACCAGCGCCGCCGCCGAGACCATGCCGGCGACCGCGAACGAACCCGTCGCGCGCTCCACGTAGAGCAGCAGCGAGAGCCCGACCATGGCGATCGGGAGGCGGGCGAGCAGGGACGCGACCACGGGGCCGCGCATGCCGGGGGTCGTCAGGGCGGCGCGGTAGTCGGAGAGGCGGGCAGAGTGGGACATGCGTACCAGTATGCCAAAGCTGGTACGGATGTACCAGATCGGGTGCGCAGGGTCACCATGGTTGCGATTGGGTCACGGGAATGGGATGACCGGGTGAAACATGCAACGAATCGGCCACTCAGGGGGTCCTTGAGGGTGAAAGGGCTTGAGCGGTCGGGGTGGAGACGTGCGAAAGTTGACTCATCCACCGAGACCAACCTCTGGCTTGAGGGTCGGGGCCTACGCGCCAGAGGGATGGAAGGCACGGTTCGTCGGGGGATGGGCCGTGCAACACAAAGGACCGGTGCGCCACGTCGGGGGTGGCGCCCGGTCCTTTGCGTTTCGAAGCCTTCGGAAGAACTTCCTGATCTAGCGGGCCCGGCGAGCGAGGCGCTCGGGGTCCAGGATCAGCACGCTCTTGCCTTCCAGCCGCAGCCAGCCGCGGTGCGCGAAGTCGGCGAGCGCCTTGTTCACGGTCTCGCGGGACGCGCCGACGAACTGGGCGATCTCCTCCTGCGTCAGGTCGTGCGTGACGCGGAGCAGACCGGCCTCCTGCGAGCCGAAGCGCTGTGCGAGCTGCAGCAACGCCTTGGCGACGCGGCCGGGCACGTCCGTGAAGATCAGGTCGGCCAGCATGGAGTTCGTCCTGCGCAGCCTGCGGGCGAGTGCCCTCAGCAGCTGCTCGGCGATCTCCGGCCGGTTGGTGATCCACTGACGGAGCGCGGGGCGGTCCATCGACACCGCGCGCACCTCGGTCACCGTCGTCGCGGTCGACGTGCGGGGGCCGGGATCGAAAATGGACAGTTCACCGAACATGTCGGAGGGTCCGAAGATCCCCAACAGGTTCTCGCGGCCGTCCGGCGACTTGCGGCCGATCTTCACCTTGCCGGACTGGATGATGTACAGGCGATCGCCCGGCTCACCCTCCGCGAAGATCACGTGGCCACGCGGGAACTCCACCGTTTCCAGGGTCTGCGCCAGCGCCTCTGCGGCTGCCGGGTCAACTCCCTGGAAGATGCCCGCTCGCGCCAGGGTCTCGTCCACCTCATCCCTCCTAATCGACGCGACGGCACGCCTACCACCTTCTTTGGTGGAGTCAGCGCCGTGCCGCCGATCACTGCGTTGCAGTCTAAGGGCTGTGTTGTGGATCGCCGCTCGGCTCGCCGTCTTACTAGGAACAACCCGACTGACTCGATCCAGAGCCCAACGAACCAGTTTACGCCATTCGGGTGTTGGCGATCAGCGGGGGGTCGTCAGCGAACGCGCTTGCGCACGCTGCCGCGACCGCGGCGACGGAGGCGGAACAGCTCCAGAGCGCGACCGATGCCGTGTCCGTAGAGCGCCTTCACCTCGTCGGGGCGGGCGGACTCCAGGAACTCCTCGACCTCGTTCTCCTGCACGGCGACGTGCCGGAGCTTCGCTTCCACGCGCTCCATGAAGAGCGCGAAGAACATGATCACGATCGGGACGACGATCACAAACCAGGCAGTCATGATGCTCCGCAGTGTGGCGCATGTGGGATTCGAGTACGCGTCTAGGGGGTGGTTCCGGCGTGTTGACTACGCTGAATCAGTGCCCGCAACCAAGAAACCGGAAACCAAGCTCGGCCTGACCCGCAGGGCCCGCCGGATGGTGCGCGTGCTTGCCGAGGGATACCCCGACGCGCACTGCGAGCTGGACTTCACCACGCCGCTCGAGCTGCTCGTGGCGGTGGTGCTGTCCGCGCAGTGCACCGACAAGAAGGTCAACGAGGTCACTCCCGCGCTCTTCGCGAAGTACCCGACGGCCGCCGACTACGCCGGCGCCGACCGGATCGAACTCGAAGAGATGATCCGCCCGACCGGTTTCTACCGGAACAAGGCGACGTCTCTGATGGGTCTCGGTGCCGCTCTTGTGGAGAAGCACGACGGTGTGGTTCCGGGCACGCTGGAGGAGCTGGTCAAGCTCCCCGGTGTAGGACGCAAGACCGCCAACGTGGTTCTCGGCAACGCCTTCGATGTGCCCGGCATCACAGTCGACACCCACTTCGGCCGCCTCGTCCGCCGCTGGGGCTGGACCGCGGAGGAGGACGCCGTCAAGGTCGAGCACGCCGTCGGCGCGCTCATCGAGAAGCGCGACTGGACGATGGCCTCGCACTGGATCATCTTCCACGGCCGCCGCGTCTGCCACGCCAAAACGCCTGCGTGTGGGGCCTGCCTGCTGATGAAGGACTGCCCGTCGTACGGCCTCGGGCCAGAAGATCCGGTCAAGGCGGCGAAGCTCGTGAAGGGCGACGAGAAGCCGCACCTGCTCGAACTCGCCGAGCGGGTTCGTGCCGGTGAGAAGCTGGTGGGGTGAACAACCGCACGCGCTGGCTGGTCCTCGTGCTCGTCCTGGGCGTGGCGGGCGTCGTGGCGCTGTGGCCGCGTGACCGCGCACCGGAACCGCCCCCCACGCCGACCCGTCCGACGCAGGACGTGGCCGCGTTGCGCGCGCAGGCCCAGCTGCGGGCGTGCCCGCCGGCGGGCGAGGGCGGCGTCGACGTGACGTGCCTCGGCGACGGCACCCGGACGGCCCTCGCGCTGAAGGGGCCACTCCTGATCAACTTCTGGGCGACCTGGTGCCAGCCGTGCCAGGAGGAGCTGCCCGTGCTCGACTCGTACGCGAAGCAACCAGGTGCCGTCCCGGTCGTCCCAGTTCTTGTGGACAGCAGGGAAGCCGACGGCCTCGAGCTGCTCGCCCGGCTCGGCGTGCGGCTGCCCTCGGTCTACGACGGTGCCGACGAGCTGCGCAAGCGCGTCAAGGCTCCGATTCCGTTGCCGGCGACGTACTTCGTCGGCGCCGACGGCTCGGTCCGGCTGATCACGGACCCGCCGGTCTTCAAGGCGCCCGAGCAGGTGGAGAAGGCGGTGCGATGACGGAGGCAGCCCAGCCACCCGACTGGATGCAGCGTCTGGCCAAGGCCACCGAGGAGATCGACGCACGGACGTTCATGCGGGTCCCGCGCGCTCCGTCCGACGGTGTGCGCAAGGCCGCGGTGCTGATGCTGTTCGGCGAGGACGAGAGCCACGGTCCGGACGTGTTGCTGCTGCGTCGCGCGGACACGCTGGGCTCGCACCCCGGCCAGGTCGCGTTCCCCGGCGGGGCAGCGGACCCGACCGACGACGGGCCCGTCGCCACGGCATTACGCGAGGCTTACGAGGAGACCGGTGTACTTGCGTCAGGAGTGAGACCGCTCGCCCTGCTGCCGGAGCTCTACGTGCCGGTGTCCGGGTTCGTGGTCACGCCCGTGCTCGCCTACTGGGAACAGCCGAGCCCCGTCGCACCTGTCGACCCGGCGGAGACCGCCGCGGTCGCGCGGGTGCCGGTCGCGCATCTCGCCGATCCTGCGAACAGGTTCCGAGTGCGTCACCCTGCGGGCTACGTCGGAGCGGCCTTCTCCGCGCCGGGCATGTTGGTGTGGGGTTTCACCGCGGGGTTGATCAACGGCCTGATCGCACTCGGCGGCTGGGAACAGCCGTGGGATGCGACCGATGTGCGTGACCTTGAACTAGCGTTGCGCGCTACACAGTGAGGCGGAGGTTCTGGGTTGAACTGGGTTGACCTGCTCGTGCTGGGCCTTGCCGCGATCGCCGCGGTCTCCGGGGCCAGGCAGGGCATGGTCGTCGCGCTGCCCGCGTTCGTCGGTGTGCTCGTCGGCCTGATCCTCGGCACGCAGATCGCACCGCTGCTCGTCTCCCAGTTCGAGAACGTCGTCACGAAGGTCGTGTTCGCCGTCGGCATCGTCGTGCTGCTCGTCGCGCTCGGCGAGACGATCGGCGTCTACATCGGCCGGACGATCAAGGCGCGGGTCAACGCGTCGCCGTTGCGCGGCGCGGACAACGCCCTGGGTGCGATCGTGCAGGGCCTGGTCGTGTTCGTCGTGGCGTGGATGATCGCGCTCCCGCTGACCTCGGTCGTGGGCCTGCCCGACCTGACGTCCTCGCTCAAGCAGTCGGTGATCCTCGGCAAGGTCGACAAGGCCATGCCGCAGGCCGCCCGCGTGCTGTCCGGCGACCTGCAGAAGCTCTTCGACGTCTCGGGCTTCCCGCAGGCGATGGACCCGTTCAACCGCACGCCGCTCAAGGACGTCGAGCCGCCGGACGGCCAGCTCGCGAGCTCCCCGGTGGCGAACAAGCTGAAGTCGTCCGTGCTGAAGGTCCGCGGCCGCGCGCCGTCGTGCTCGCGTGCCCTGGAGGGCACCGGGTTCGTGATCGCGCCGGAACGCGTCATGACCAACGCGCACGTCGTCGCCGGCACGAACGAGGTGACGGTCGAGGTCGGCCGCGGCCAGTTCGACGCGACGGTCGTGCTCTACGACCCGAAGACCGACATCGCCGTGCTCGCGGTGCCGGACCTCGAGGCGACGCCGCTGCAGTTCCGCTCCGACGAGGTGCAGCCCGGCGAGGACGGCATCGTGCTCGGCTATCCGCTGGACGGCCCGTACAAGCCCTCTCCCGCCCGTGTGCGGGAGCGGATCCCGCTGCTGCGCGGCCCGGACATCTACGACGCCCAGACGGTGACCCGCGACGTCTACACGGTTCGCGCCGAGGTCCGCTCCGGCAACTCGGGCGGTCCGCTGGTCGACACGAACGGCCGCGTGATGGGCGTGGTGTTCGGCGCCGCCGTCGACGACCCGGAGACCGGTTTCGTGCTGACGGCCCAGCAGGTGCAGTCGATGGTGCAGAAGGCGCCGTCGCTCACCCGCCGCGCTTCGACCCAGGGCTGTGCCTCGTAGCGATGCCTTCGAGCACGTAGTCGAGGCCGCGGTCGAACACCTGCGCGGGGTCGGGGTGACTGCCGTCGTAGATGAACCTGGCCAGCGTCGGATACCGGCCCGTGGCGAGCATCCGCTCGATGTACGGGCCGGACGCGCGCTGCCACTGTTCCTCGGTCAGACCGGTCGACCGTTCCGCGCGGATCTCGGTGATTTCGTTGCGGACGGCGCCGTAGACGTACGCCATCACCGCGCCGACCGCGCTCATCACCTCGTCGATGCTCTCGAACCCGACCGTGGCGAGCGTGCTCTCCATGAACGCGAGTGAGTTCGGGCCCCGGTTCGGCCTGCCGCCGATCAGGTCGATCAACCACTCGTGCCGCTTCGTCGCGTTCCGGATCTCGTGGGCGATGTGCCGCAACCCGGTCCGCCAGTCCGCGGCCGGATCCGGTGGCGTGATCTCGCCGTAGACCTCGTCGACCATCAGGTCGAGCAGCTCGTCCTTGGTCTCGATGTAGCCGTAGAGGCGCATCGGGCCCGCGTTCAGCGCGGCCGCGACCTTGCGCAACGACACCTCGTCGAGGCCGCCCGCGTCGGCGAGCTCGATCGCGGTGCGCACGATCAAAGCCCTGCTCAACGGGGTCGGCGACGGCCTGCTCGGCGGCTCCGGGCGGTCCCACACCAGTTCGTTCGTCATCGCGCTGGACAATACAGCGTCTGGTGGCGATACAGTGTATTGAGCGATACGCCGTATCGAGAGGGGATGTCGTGAAGACTTCGGTGTTGGTCGTTGGCGGGGGGCTGGCGGGGACGTCGGCCGCGTTGTTCCTGGCGTGGCGCGGGGTGCCCGTGACGTTGGTGGAAAAGCATCCGGGCAGCTCACCGCATCCACGGGCGGTCGGCTTCACGGCCAGGACGGGCGAGTTGCTGCGGGCGGTGGGGCTGGAGGACGGGCTGCCGCCGAGCAGGGTGGCGAAGGGCTTCGGCGTCCGGCGGGTGCGGGTCGAGAGCCTGGTCGGGAAGCGGTTCGAGGAGACGTTCTGGACGCCGCCGGAGGAGATCTCGGAGATCGAGTACTCGCCCAGCAAGGGTGTGGCACTGGCCCAGGACAGGATGGAGCCCGTGCTGCGGGACAAGGCCCGCGAGCTCGGCGCGGACATCCGGATGAGCACCCGGATGCTGGAGTTCACCCAGGACGACGACGGCGTCACGGCGATCGTCCAAGGCGACGGCGAGCCGTACGAGATCCGGGCGGACTACTTGATCGCGGCGGACGGCCACCGCAGCCCGATCCGGGAGGCGCTCGGCATCACCCGTACCGGGCGCGGCCACATGCACACCTCGCGCAGCGTGCTGTTCCGCGCGCCGCTGGAGGAGTACCTGAAGGACGGGATCGGTCAGTTCGTCGTCGACGGCGTCGGGTTCCTGACCACGTACGGCGACGGCCGCTGGGTGCTGATGCTCGAAGACCGCGAGTACACCGAGGCCGAGCTGCGGCAGCTGATCTTCCGGGCGATCGGCCGTGACGACCTCGACGTCGAGATCATCACGACGGGCCGCTGGACGATCACGGCCGGCGTCGCCGACCAGTTCTCGAAGGGCCGGATCTTCCTGGCGGGCGACGCCGCGCACACGTTGCCGCCGAGCCGCGGCGGGTTCGGGGCGAACGTCGGCATCGAGGACGCGCACAACCTCGCGTGGAAGCTCGCGGCAGTGCTGAACGGCGAGTCCCGACCGTCCTTGTTGGACACCTACGACGCGGAACGCCGCCCCGTCGCGTCGCTGTGCCACCAGCAGATCTTCGCGCGCAACGACGGCCACAACCGCGATCGCGAGCCCGAGGACGCGACGCTGTACGACAACAACGCGATGCACTACGGCGTCCTCTACCGCTCCGGCGCGGTGCTCGGCGCAGGCCCTGAGCTGCCTCCTGCCCAGCGCCCCGAGCAGTGGAACGGCCAGCCCGGCACGCGAGCACCGCACGTGTGGATCGAGCCGGGAAAGTCCACATTGGATCTGTTCCAACGCGGCTGGGTGCTCGTCGCGGACCACCCGCAGTGGGAGGAGGCAGCACACCGAGCGGGTGTCCGGTACGAGCGGATCGACCAGCTGGACGCGTTCGGACTGTCCGAAAAGGGCGCTTCGCTGGTGCGGCCGGACGGCTACATCGCCTGGCGCTCGGTCGATCTGCCGGACGACCCGGCCACGGCCCTGGAGGCCGCGTTCAGGACAGCTTCCGCAGGAACTCGGTGATCAACCTGCTGGTGGTGTGGGGCGCTTCCTGGTTCGGGAAGTGCCCTGCCTCCGGCAGGCAGCGGAACTCCGACCCCGCGCCGAGCCACCGCCGCGACTCGCGGGCGGAGGACTCCAGCGTGATCGGGTCCAGCGCGCCGTGGATCTGCAGCACCGGCACCCGCATCGGCTTGTCGACGGCCTCGGCGAACCGGCGGCCGTCGCTGCGCAGCTGCGAGCGCACCGCCCAGCGGTAGTACTCCATCGCGCTGTGGGCCACGCCCGGCACCATCATCGCCTGCCGGCAGCGGCGGATGACCTCGTCGAACTCCGGTGCCGACCGCCACTTCGGGCCCGACCAGGCCGACAGCAGCTTGGCCACCTGCAGCGCGTTCTCGCCGGTCAGCCAGCGTTCGGGGTAGATCGGCAGCTGGAAGCGCAGCACGTGGGAGTTCACGCGGGGATGCCTGCGGAACGCCCTGCGCAGCGCCAGCGGATGCGGTGCGGCGAGCACCGAGATCGACGACACCAGGCGAGGGTGGATGGCGCCGACCGTCCACGCCGTCGCGCCGCCCCACGCGTGACCCACCAGGTGTGCGCGCTGGGCGCCGAGCGCCTTGATCAGGCCCGCGATGTCACCCGCGAGCGTGAAGCCGTCGTAGCCGCGGGGTGGTTTGTCCGAGTCGCCGTAGCCGCGCAGGTCGACGGCCACCGCGCGGTACCCGGCCTCGGCGAGCGCGGTCAGCTGGTGCCGCCACGACCACCAGAACTCGGGGAACCCGTGCAGGAGCAGCACGAGAGGGCCCTCGCCGAGTTCGGCGACGTGCAGGCGGATGCCGTTGGCCGAGACGTCGCGGTGCGTCCACGGACCCGCGACCCGCACCACCGACGGGTCGGGTTTGCGGCTCAGTTGTCGTCGCCCCTGCGCGTGAGGGCCGCGACCGTGTCCTTCGCGGCCGCGATCGACTTCTGCGGCGCCCGGATCTTCCTCACCTTGCGGACGCCGAGAACGGCGAAGAGCGCGGCGGTCAGGAACATGACCCCGAAGTCCAGGAGGAAACCACCCCAGGTGGGCCAGCCGAACCATTCGGAGAACCCGTAGCCGAGGAACATGAAGAAGAAGAACAGGCTGAAGCAGAGCACCGTCAGCGCGACGATGAAGTAGACGCCGCTCTTGAGGCCCTTCTTGACCTCAGCGGTGACCTCGCCCTTCGCGAGCTCGAACTCTGCTCTGACCAGAGTCGACATGTGCGTGGTCGCGTCACGGACGAGACCGCCGATCGAGGCCTCGGCCGTCGGGTCGTCTGCGGTCAGCGGAATCGACGCGATGTGCTCCCTGGTGGTCACCCGGACATGGTGCCATGCGCCCGGCTGCGGCGAATGAGCAACACCGCGGCGAGCAGTGAGGAGATCATCGAGGCGAGCAGCACAGCCGCCTTGGCGGTCTCGGCGTGATCGAGTGCGAGCTCCGCGATCAGCAGGCTGACCGTGAACCCGACCCCGCCCAGCACCGCCACCGCGATGATGTCCCTCGGCCCCGCGCCGGACGGCCACACCGCCGCCTTGAACCACACCGCGAGTGCCGAGGCGCCGACGATCCCGATCACCTTGCCGACCACGAGCCCGACGATCACGCCGATGGCGATCTTGTCGGCGAAGAGCTTCCCGAACGCCTCCGCGCCCACCGGCACACCCGCCGCGAACAGCGCGAACACCGGCACGGCCACACCGGCCGACCACGGCTGCAGCAGGTGTTCGAGCCGGACCGCCGGCGCCTCCTGCTCGTACGGGTCGCGCTTCACCCGCGTGAGCAACGCCAGCGCGACACCCGCGATCGTGGCGTGGATGCCCGACTCGTGCATGAACCACCACACGGCCAACGCGATCGGCACGTAGAGCAACGGCGAGGTGATCCTCTTGTGCTGCAGGAACCAGTACAGCGCCAGCAGCAGCACGACCGCGCCCGCCGCGAGCAGGTTGAACTTCGTCGTGAACAGGACCGCGATCACGACGATCGCGCCCAGGTCGTCCACCACGGCCAGCGAGAGCAGGAAGACCCGCAGGCTCGACGGCAGCCCGGACGCCGTCAGGGCCAGCACGCCCAGCGCGAACGCGATGTCCGTCGCCACCGGAATCGCCCAGGCCTTCTCGATGCCCGGCTGTCCCCAGCCGACCGTCAGCGCGATCAACGCGGGCGCGATCATCCCGCCGATCGCCGCGACCACCGGCAGGATCGCCGCCTTGAACTCCGACAGCTCACCGACGACGAGCTCGCGCTTGAGCTCGAGCCCGGCTACGAAGAAGAAGAGGGCGAGCAGTCCGTCCGTGGCCCACTCACCCACGGACAACGGTCCGGCGTGGAGATCCCGCAGGCCGAAGTAGGAAGGGGACAACGGCGAGTTGGCCCAGATGAGCGCTATGGCCGTCGCCCCGAGCAGCACGGTGCCACCCACGGTTTCCGTGCGCAGGTAGCGGGCGAACTCGGCGACAACTGCCTTCTTGCGCGACACAGGGCTCCCAGGGCGGTCAGCGGGTACACGAATCCTCGCGCCGACCAGACTTCCCGGCTCACCCTGATGCGATCTTAACGCGAACGGGCGCCCTCCACGGAGGACGCCCGTCACGTTTGCGCTGATCAGTCCTCGGACTTGCCCGACTGCAGACCGGCGGAGATCAGGTCCATCACCGACGAGTCGGCCAGCGTCGTCACGTCGCCGACCGCGCGGTTCTCCGCGACGTCGCGCAGCAGGCGGCGCATGATCTTGCCCGAGCGCGTCTTCGGCAGCTCTGGCACGACCATGATCTGCCGCGGCTTCGCGATCGGGCCGATCTCCTTGGCCACGTGGTCGCGCAGCGCCTTGATCGCCTCGGCGCCGCCGGCCTCGTCGCCCGCGCCACCGCGCAGGATCACGAACGCCACGATGCCCTGGCCCGTGGTCGCGTCGGACGCACCGACGACAGCCGCCTCCGCCACGGTCGGGTGCGAGACCAGCGCGGACTCGACCTCGGTCGTGGAGATGCGGTGGCCGGACACGTTCATCACGTCGTCGACGCGGCCGAGCAGCCAGATGTCGCCGTCGTCGTCGTACTTCGCGCCGTCACCGGCGAAGTAGAAGCCCTGCTCGGCGAACCGCGACCAGTACGTCTCCTTGTAGCGCTCCTCGTCGCCCCAGATGCCGCGCAGCATCGACGGCCACGGCTCGTCGAGCACCAGGTAGCCACCGCCACCGTGCGGAACCTCGACGCCCTCGTCGTTGACGACCTTCGCGCCGATGCCGGGCAGCGGGCGCTGCGCGGAGCCGGGCTTGGTCGACACGACACCGGGCAGCGGCGAGATCATGATCGCGCCGGTCTCGGTCTGCCACCACGTGTCGACGATCGGGGCCTTGCCACCGCCGACGTTCTCGCGGTACCAGATCCACGCCTCGGGGTTGATCGGCTCGCCGACCGAGCCCAGCACGCGCAGCGAGGACAGGTCGTACTTCGCCGGGATGTCCGCGCCCCACTTCATGAACGTGCGGATCAGCGTCGGCGCCGTGTAGTAGATCGAGACGCCGTACTTCTGCACGATCTCCCAGTGGCGGCCCTCGTGCGGGGTGTTCGGCGTGCCTTCGTAGACGACCTGCGTCACGCGGTTCGACAGCGGGCCGTAGACGATGTAGCTGTGGCCGGTGACCCAGCCGATGTCCGCGGTGCACCAGTAGACGTCGGTGTCCGGCTTGAGGTCGAACACGTTGTAGTGCGTGTACGACGCCTGCGTGAGGTAGCCGCCGGACGTGTGCAGGATGCCCTTCGGCTTACCCGTGGTGCCCGAGGTGTAGAGGATGAAGAGCGGGTGCTCCGAGTCGAACGCCTCCGGCGTGTGCTGGTCGGACTGCGAGTCGACCAGCTCGTGCCACCACACCTCCTTGTCGGTCCACGCGACCTCGGTGTTCGTGCGCTTGACGACGAGCACCTTCTCCACGGACGGCGCGCCGGCGACGGCCTCGTCCACGGCGGGCTTGAGCGGGGCCGGGTTGCCGCGGCGGTACTGGCCGTCGGTCGTGATGACGAGCTTGCACTCGGAGTCCTCGATGCGGGTGCGCAGCGCCTCCGCGGAGAAGCCGCCGAACACGACGCTGTGCATCGCGCCGAGACGGGCGCACGCGAGCATGGCGAAGATCGCCTCGGGGATCATCGGCATGTAGATCGCGACGCGGTCCTCGGCGCCGATTCCCAGCGACGCCAACGCGTTCGCGGCCTTGGAGACCTCGCGCTGCAGCTCGGCGTAGGTGATGGCGCGGGAGTCGCCGGGCTCGCCCTCCCAGTGGATCGCGACCTGCTCACCGTGGCCGGACTCGACGTGCCGGTCGACGCAGTTGTAGGCGACGTTGAGCTTGCCGCCCACGAACCACTTGGCGAACGGCGCGTCCGACCAGTCCAGCACCTGCGTCCACTTGGTGTCCCAGTGCAGCCGCTCCGCCTGCTTCGCCCAGAACGCCTCGCGGTCGGCCTTCGCCTCCTCGTACAGCTCGGGCTTCGCGTTCGCCTGTGCCGCGAACTCGTCGGAGGGCGGGAACGTCCTGCTCTCCGTCAGCAGGTTGTCCAGGGCTTGGCCCTGGCCTGGCGACTGCGTCATGGTGCGAGACCTCCTGGAAAATCCAGACCCGTTGGGGATGCGGGTACTGACCGTAGTGCGAGCCAGTTCACTTCCAACAGGCTCCTCCCTCAAAAGGTTCAGACCAATCTTGGGAGGTTGGTTACACGGCTGTCACTGTGTAACCCGTTTTGTCTGGTTGAAGCACGTGCGGCGCGTTGAACGGGCGAAGTTGCGCGCTCAACGGTCTGGGCAGTGAGCTGGATCACGCGTTTCACCTGGTCAGGTACTCTGCGCGACCGTGACCGATCCGCTTGCTCCGCTGCTTTCGTTGCCCGGTGTGGCCGACGCCGCCAACGCGGCCAAGGACGCCGTCTTCCAGGTGCACCGCCATCGGGTGAACTTGCGCGGCTGGGCCACGACCGCGGCCGAGGCGTCCGTGCGCGCCGCCCGTGCGTCGGCGGCTCTGGAGGGCGGACCGACCGAGATCCCGACGTCCGGTGAGGTCTCCGATCCGGTGCTGGCCGGGTCGTTGCGGGTCGCCGAGGCGCTGGGCGGTCTCGTCGGCACGTGGCAGCGCGCGCCGTTGCAGGCCCTCGCCCGCCTGCACGTCCTGGCCGCCGCCGACCTGGCGTCCGACGTCGGCCGGCCGCGGGTGTCCGAGGACGTGTCGCAGCGGCTCGACCTGCTCGCGTCGCTCGTCACCGGTGGTACGTCCGTGCCCGCGCCGGTGCTCGTCGCGGTCGTGCACGGCGAACTGCTCGGCCTGGCACCGTTCGAGGTCGCCAACGGTGTGGTGGCGCGGGCGGCCGCCCGGCTGACGTCGATCTCCACCGGCCTCGACCCCAAGGGCCTCGGCGTGCCGGAGGTGGCGTGCCTGCGCCGGTCGGCTGAGTACGAGGCCGCGTCCGTGGCGTTCGCCTCTGGGACGCTGGAGGGCCTCGCTCAGTGGATCCTGTTCGTGTGCTCTGCCTTGGAGGCGGGCGCTCGCGAGGCTCGCAGCATCGCGGACGCCGCACTCACCGGGTGATCTCTGCCAGGACCTCGGCGGCGGTGATCGCGTCCTCGTCGGTCACGTAGAGCGGCGCGAACCCGAACCTGAGGATGTCCGGCGGCCGGTGGTCGCCGATGACCCCGCGGGCGATCAGTTCGTCCATCACGGCCTTGGCGTCCGGGCAGCGCACCGAGATCTGGTTGCCGCGAGCCTCGGGGGTGATGATCTCCAACGAGGTCAGTTTCCGGACGTGCTCGCGGAACAACGCGGTCAGCGCGAGACCGCGCTGCCGCAGCTCGGCGAGGTCCACGTCGTCCCACACGTCCAGCGCGGCGTCGAGCGCCAGCATCGACAGGATGTCCGGTGTGCCGACCCGCGCCCGGACGATGCCGGGGTCCGGTTCGTAACTCGGCTGCATGGCGAACGGCTCGCGGTGGCCGTTCCAGCCGGAGAGCGGGTTGTCGAAACCCGCCTGCTTCTCGTGCGGCACGTAGATGTACGCGGGCGAGCCGGGGCCGCCGTTGAGGAACTTGTAGGTGCACCCGATCGCGAAGTCGACGTTCAGCGCGTCCAGCTCGATCGGCAGCACGCCCGCGCTGTGGCAGAGGTCCCAGACCACCTGCGCGCCGATCTCGTGTGCCTGCTCGGTGAGCGCCCTCATGTCGTTGAGCGCGCCGGTCCGGTAGTCGACGTGGTTGAGCAGCACCACGGCCGTTTCGTC
Organism: Lentzea flava; assembly: GCF_014648475.1. Lineage (GTDB taxonomy): Bacteria > Actinomycetota > Actinomycetes > Mycobacteriales > Pseudonocardiaceae > Lentzea > Lentzea flava. Next base: position 69,087 of record NZ_BMRE01000021.1, read on the forward strand.
GGTGAGGTCCAAAGAGGACGGATGCGCCGCCCGGATCTTCAGCCCCGCCAACGAGGCCGCGGACTGCGCGATGTAGCCGTCGGTCGGGAACGTCGACTCGTCGCACACGATCTCGGTGCGGTCGGTGCCCTTCACCGCTCCCATCAACGCCTTGAAGACGTTGACCGACGTCGAGTCGCCGACGACGACCTGTCCGGGTGCGGCTCCGATCAGCCTGCCGATCCGGTCGCCGATCCGTTGCGGCGCCTCCCACCAGCCCTCGGACCACGAGCGGATCAGCCGCGTGCCCCACTGGTGCTTGACGACCTCCTGCATCCGCTCGGCGACGTGCTTCGGCGGTGCGCCGAGCGAGTTGCCGTCGAGGTAGATGACGCCTTCGGGGATGTCGAACAGCTCACGCTTCACACGTAGCTCCTGGCGGTCCACAGCTCGGGGAACACCGACCGTTGGGTGCGCTTCTCCAGCCAGGCAACACCAGCCGACCCACCGGTGCCAACCTTCGCGCCCATCGACCGCCGGGTCGCGAGCAGGTGGTCGTAGCGCCAGCGCGCGAACTCCTCCGCGATGTCGGTCAGCGCCTCGCCCAGCTCCAGCAGGTCGCGGTCGTCGCCGCGGTAGATCTGCGCCCACACCTGCTCGACCTCGGGCGACGGCTCATAGGCCTTCGTCAGGTCGCGGTCGAGGACGCTCTGCGGAATGTCGAAACCGCGGCGCTTCAACGCGGCCAGCACGTCGTCGTAGAGCGACGGCTCGCTCAGCGACTTCTCCAGCTGCGCGTGCATCGCCGGCACCGCCCGGTGCGGCACGAGCATCGACGCGGACTTCTCGCCGAGCAGGAACTCCATCTCGCGGTACATGCCCGACTGGAAGCCGGAGCCCTCGCCGAGCGCGTCGCGGAACGAGTTGAACTCGGTCGGCGTCATGCGCGCGATCGGCCGCCACGCCGCGGAGAGCGCCTGCAGGTGCAGATCGGACCTGCGCAGCGTGCGGACGGCCGCGCGGAGGTCGTCGGCGCGGAGTTCGGTCTGGGCCTGCCGCCACTCGAAGCAGAGCAGGCCGAAGTACAGCTCCATCACCTGCGTGATGACCAGGAACGACATCTCACGCGGATCTTTGGACCACTGCTGTTGAAGGGTGTGCAGCACCGACGCGTGCACGTAGTCCTCGTACGGCGTGGTGCCGCCGAAATCCAGCTTGGGGGACACGGGGCAGCTCATGCCTCCAATCCTCGCCGGAACGGCCGCTCACCTGAATGGATGACGAAAGGCGTTCGGCCCGAACTTCTTTCAAACGCAAAACGGAACGCGGGGTAGCTTTGCGTTCATGTTGGACGAGGTGGACAAGGCCCTGTTGGAGGCCCTCCAAGAGGACGCGCGCCTGTCGTACAACGAGCTCGCACGCCGCGTGCACGTCTCACCGCCGACGGTCGCCCAACGGGTCCGCCGCCTGGAGAACATGGGCGCGATCACCGGCTACCGCGCCGTGGTCGACCCCACCGTCGTCGGCCGCCCGGTCGTCGCGTTGGTGCGCATGAAGTGCTACGGCCCGAGGTGCATCACCGTGCATCCCGAACTGCTCGACGACGTGCCGGAGGTCGTCGAGGTCGTGCGGCTGACGGGGGAGATCTGCTCGGTGGTGAAGGTCGTCACCACGTCCATCCAGGAGCTGGAACGCCTCCTGGTCCGTCTGGCGAGCCACGGCGAGACGTCCAGCGCGATGGTGCTGTCGACGCCCATCCCGTGGCGTCCCGTCCTACCCGGCTAGCCGGTCCAGCGCGTTGCGGACGTGCCCCTTCGTGTCCGCCAGTGCGGCGGCCGCGCGTTCGGTCGGCACGCCCGACAGCAGATGCACCAGCGCCACCTTGAGATCGCCGGACGCGTCCGCCAGCGCCTGTTCGCAGTCGCCCGCGGGCAGGCCGGTGGCTTCTTGCAGGATCTGGATCGTCCGGCCGCGCAGCTTGGCGTTGGTCGCCCGCATGCTGACCATCAGGTTCGAGTAGGTGCGGCCGAGTTTGATCATCACCGCGGTCGAGAACGACGTCAGCACCAGCTTCTGCGCCGAGCCCGCCTTCATCCTGGTCGAGCCGGCGATGGCTTCCGGGCCCGTGTTCAGCGCGACCAGGACGTCCGGTGTGAACGGCACCGACGCGTTGTTCGACACCAGCACCGTCTGGGCGCCAAGCGCTTGCGCCTCTTCCAGCGCGCCGATCACGAACGGCGTGCGCCCTGACGCCGTGATGCCGACGACCACGTCTTTCGCGGTGGCCGAGCGGCGGATCTGCGCGGCGCCGGAGTGGTCCTCGACCTCCTCGACCGCGCGGACGAGGGCCTCGGAGCCGCCGGCGTGGTGGGCGACGAACCAGTCGGCGGGGGCGTTGAACGTCGGGACGAGCTCGGCGGCGTCCAGCGTCGCCAGACGTCCCGAAGTGCCCGCGCCGACGTAGTGGACGCGGCCGCCCGACATGATCGCGGTGACGCCGAGGTCGACCGCGCGGGCCAGCTCCGGCAGTGCCTCGGCGACGGCGGACGGGACCGTGCGGTCCTCGTCGTTGATCATCCGCAGCACGTCGATCGTGGGGACCCGGTCGATGTCCGTCGTGCGAGGGTTCCGCTGCTCGGTCGGAGATTCCACGCGCACCACCACACCGTTCCGGGGGGAGATCATTTAGTCGTCTCCCGAGGCCGCCGGCGGCCGTCTGGTCTCGCACCGAGCCGGTGGCCGGACACCGCTTCGTAGGTCGCCTCCAGCGCCGTCTTCGCCGTGTCCACGTGGTGCTGGGCGACGCCGATGAACAGACAGTCGATCACGGTGAGCTGGGCGATGCGGCTCGCCATGGCGCCGGAGCGGAACGTGGTCTCGCGCGCGGCCGTGGTCAGCACCAGGTCGGCGACCTCGGTGATCGGAGAGCGCGGGAAGTTCGTCAGCGCGACGGTCGTGGCGCCCGCCTCCTTGGCCACGCGCAGGGCTTCGACGGTCTCCACCGTCGAGCCGGTGTGCGAGATGCCGACGGCGACGTCCTCGCCGGTCAGCACGGCGGCGGAGGTCAGCGCGATGTGCGTGTCGTTCCACGCGAAGCAGGTGCGGCCGATGCGGTGCAGCTTCTGCTGCAGGTCGAACGCGACGAACGCGGAGGCGCCGAAGCCGTAGACGTCGACGCGGCGGGCGCCCGCCACGGCCTGAACCACACGATCGAGTGACTCGATGTCGAGCTGCTCGGCGGTCTCCTCGACGGCGCGGGCGTCGGCGAACGCGACCTTGCCGACGACCTGGCGCAGGTCGTCGCCCGGCCCGATGTCGCCGCCCATGTCCGGGTTGGCACGGGCGGCGGTGCGGGCGGTGTCGGCGGCGAGCGCGATGCGCAGCTCCGGGTACCCGCCGACGCCGATGGCCTTGCAGAACCGCGTCACCGTCGTCTCACTCGTGCCCGCCTGCTCGGCGACCTCGGTGATGCTGCGGTGCGCGACCGACGCCGGGTTCTCCAGCACCACCTTCGCGACGCGCTGCTCGGCGCGCGCGAGACCCGGCAGCAACGACCGGATCTTCACCAGCGGACTGGACTCGGCACTGCTCTCAGTGGACACGTGGGAAACTTACTAACCGCCACTGCGAGGGTCAACGGAGTGTACGGTCAACTCACCCCAAGTGTGTCCGAAAGTCACCCGATGAGGGCGAATCCGGCGTGGCATGTCACCGAACGTCGGGCGCCTTTCGCGTGGACACGGCGATCCGGTTCCACGAGTTGATGGTGAAGATCAGCGAGATGAGCTGGGCCAGCTCCTCGGAGTCGAAGTGCTTCGCGGCCCGCTCGTAGACCTCGTCGCTGACGTACTCGTGGCTGCTCAGAACCGTGATGGCCTCGGTCAGCAGCAGTGCGGCCTGCTCCTTCTCGGTGTACAGGTCGCCCGCCTCCTGCCACGCGTTGAGCAGGTAGATGCGCGCCTCGGTCTCGCCACCCTTTCGTGCGTCGACCGTGTGCATGTTGAGGCAGTAGGCGCAGTGGTTCAGCTGGGAGGCGCGGATCTTGACCAGCTCGGCCAGCTGCGGGTCGATGCCCTCGCTGGCGGCGGCGTCGAGGGCGATCATGGCGCGGTAGACCTTCGGGGCCTTCTTGGCGAGGTCGATGCGGTTCGTCATGGCAACAAACCTATGGCGCTGATTGGCCCTGGACGTGGTGCAATTCGATCGTGGAATCGTGGGCCAATCTTGACTTCCACCTCGACCTGTCCGGTCCGGGTGGGCTGCGGCACCGGTTGACGGCGTCGCTGCGGGAAGCGGTCCGTTCGGCGCGTCTGCCTCCCGGTACCCGGTTGCCAGCCTCGCGGTCGTTGGCCGCCGATCTCGGGATCGCGCGGAACACCGTCGCCGAGGCGTACGCGGAACTGGTCGCCGAGGGCTGGCTGACCGCGCGACAGGGCTCTGGAACCGTTGTCGCGCAACGGGTGGCGCCTCCGCCGCCGGTGAAGCGCCAGCTGCCCGGCTCGGACGTGCGATTCGACCTCACGGTGTCGACGCCGGACATCACCGAGTTCCCGCGGACGGAGTGGGTCCGCTCGACGCGACGGGCGTTGATGGCGGCGCCGTCGGAGGCGTTCGGACCGGGCGATCCGCAGGGACGGATCGAGCTGCGGACGGCGCTGGCCGAGTACCTGGCGCGGGCGCGTGGCGTGCGGGCCGATCCCGAGCGGATCGTGGTGTGTTCCGGCTTCGCGGACGCCATCCGGATGTTCAACCGGCTCCTGAAGCCGCCGATCGTCGTCGAGGAGTACGGGCTGGGCTTCCACCGGTCGTTGTGGAAGTCCACCGTGCCGTTGCCCGTGGACGACCACGGCGCGAACACCGAACAGTTGCCCGATGACCGACGTGCCTGCGTGCTGACACCGGCGCACCAGTTCCCGTTGGGCGGTCCTCTGCACCCACGGCGGCGCGCGTCGGCGGTGGAGTGGGCACGGCGCGTGGGCGGCCTTGTGCTGGAAGACGACTACGACGGTGAGTTCCGCTACGACCGGCAGCCCGTCGGAGCGGTGCAGGGCCTGGACCCGGAGCACGTGGCGTATCTGGGCACGTCGAGCAAGGCGTTGTCCCCGGCGTTGCGGATCGCGTGGATGGTGCTGCCGGACCGGTTCGTCGACCCGATCCTCGCGTTGAAGACCGATCGCGAGCAGTACATCAGCATGCTCGACCAGCTGACGTTGGCGGACTTCCTCGCGTGCGGTGCGTATGACAGCCACGTGCGGCGGATGCGGTTGAAGTACCAACGACGGCGCGACCGGCTCGTGGAAGCTGTCTCGCCGTACGCGGAGATCTCCGGCATCGCGGCAGGAATGCACGCCGTGCTCGACACCCCACACGAAACCGCCATCGTGCGGGCGGCGCGCGAACGTGGGATCGAGATCAGCCCGCTCTCGGCGTTCCGGCACGAACTCAGCGACGACGACCGCACGGGGATCGTGGTGAGCTTCGGGGCGCCCGCGTTTCCACGAGCGCTCCCCGCGTTCACCGAGGTGCTAGCGGCGTGCCGGTGACCAGCCCTCGGCCGTGACGTCGCCGCGTGCGTGCACGTAGACGCCACGGCCGTTGTACTGACCTGCCTTGGTGTAGATGAACCGGGACTTCTTCGGTTCGGTGGCGACCCATCGGCGTTCAGTGGTGGTGATCGTGCGGACGTCCTGCCACTGCGTGCCGTCCCAGTGCTGGATGGTCAGCTTGTCGCCCTTGTCGACGTCGACGAAGACCTCGACCGGGCGTTCGGCGGTGAGAGTGCCGCCGGAGGTCGTTGCGCGCCACTGCTTTCCGTGCGACTTGACCGCGAGCGCGTTGGCCAGACCGTCGGCGACGACCCGGCGGGCGGGGTTCACGCTGCCCCAGTCGCGGGACGGGTGCACGCGGTTGGACAGCAGGATCGCGATCGACCGCGAGGCCCTGTCGATGACGAACGACGTGCCGGTGTAGCCGGTGTGACCCGCGGTGCCCTTGCTGCTCAACGCGCCCATGTACCAGCGCTGGTCCAGCTCGAAGCCGAGCCCGTGGGCGTTGTCAGGGAACTGCTGGTTGAAGTTCGTGAGCATCAGCTCGACGGAGCGCTCGGAGAGGATCCGGCGGCCCTGGTAGGTGCCGCCGTTGAGGATCGTCTGGCCGAGGACGGCGAGGTCCCTGGCCGTGCCGAACACGCCCGCGTGGCCGGCGACTCCTCCGAGGGACCACGCGTTCTCGTCGTGCACCTCGCCGCGGACCATGCCGCGTGGTGGTGCGGACTGGAACTCCGTTGCCGCGGTGCGGCTCTTGGCCTTCGGGTTGTAGCCGGTGTCCTTCATGCCGAGCGGCTTGGTGATGCCGTCGCGCACGGCCTCGTCGAGGCGCTTCCCGCTCACCCTGTGGACGAGCTCGCCGAGCGTGATCAGGTTGAGGTCGGAGTACACGTAGGTGGTGCCGGGCGTCGACTTCGGCTTCACGTCCATCACGGCTTTGATGCGCGACGGGACGTCCGGGTACAGCTTCCACAACGGGATGAACGGTTCGAGGCCGCTCGTGTGGGTGAGGAGCTGCTTGACGGTGATGTTCTCCTTGCCGTTCACGCCGAACTCGGGCAGGTAGCTGGCGACCTTCTCGTCGATGTCGATCTTGTTGTTCTCTACCTGCTGGATCACGGCGATCGACGTGAAGAGCTTGGAGATCGAGGCGAAGTCGAAGATCGTGTCCTTCTGCATCGGGACGCGTTCTTCTTCCGGCAGCTGGGTTTGCTGGTCGGAGTAGAGGACGGCGTATCCGAGGCGGTCGTGCGTGACGATCTTGCCGTCGTGCACGTACATGGTGACGGCACCGGCGAAGAGCGGTTTGCCGTTGGCCTGGGGCTTGGTGAAGTCGCGGAGCTGGCGCAGGGCCGCGTTGATCGGCTCCGGGTCGAGGTTCGCCCAGTACGGGTTGGACTCGCGCAGGGTCGTCCAGGGGTGCGCGAAACCGTCCTGGGGCTGGTCGAAGTGGCCGGGGACCGCGGCCGTCACGACGGCGACGGCCAGTGCGGGGATGAGCATGGCGTCCTCACCGGTAGCGCAGGTAGGGCAGGCGGGTGCGGCGGAACTGCTGCAGCTCCTGCTGCCACGCGCCGACGACCTCGTCCAGGGGTGCCTGGGCGTCGATCATCCTGCGCAGCCGGTCGGAGCCGCTGAGCTTGTCGATCCAGTTGTCGGGACGCCACGCGAACACGGTGGGGTACAACGACTTCGCGGTGATCAGCATGGCGACGGCCGTCTTGATCGCGTCGAACTCGCGCGGATCGGTGACGTGCAGGGTGACACCGCCGCAGGCCTTGCCCTGGAACTTGTTGAACGTCGGCGCGAAGTACGTCTCGCGGAACCGGACTCCCCTGAGGTTCGCCGCGTTCAGCGTTTCGGCCCAGCGCCAGTCGATGCCGGGAGCGCCGACGGTTTCGAACGGGCGGGTGGTGCCGCGGCCCTCCGACAGCACGGTGCCCTCGAACAGGCACGTGCCGGGGTAGACCAGCGCGGTGTCCTGCGTCGGCATGTTCGGGCTCGGTGGCACCCACGGCAGGCCGGTGTCGAGCTGGTCTCTGCGCCAGCCCTTCACGTTGGCCACTTCGAGGTTGGTTTTGACGTCGAACTCGCCCTGGAAGAAGCGGGCCAGTTCGCCGACGGTCATGCCGTGCTGCTGGACGATCGGCTTGAGACCCACGCCGGTGGCGTAGGCGGGGTCGAGTTGCGGACCGTTCGCCTTGCCGCCGACGGGGTTCGGGCGGTCGAGGACGAGGAAGTCCAGGTTCGCGGCGGCCTGCATCGCCGTGTACATCGACCAGATGTAGGTGTAGAACCGCGCGCCCACGTCGGCGATGTCGAAGACGACGGTGTCGATGCCCGCCTTGGTGAACATCGCCTGGAGCTTGGTGGCGTTGGCGCCGTACGCGTCGTACACCGGGATGCCGGTGCGTGGGTCCTGATAGTCGCCCTCGGAGCCACCGGCCTGTGCCGTGCCGCGGAAACCGTGTTCCGGGCCGAACACCGCTGCCGGTGTGGCGCCGTGGGCGACCATCGAGTCGACGATGTGGGTCTGGTCGGTGAGGACGCCGGTCGGGTTCGTGAGCACGCCGACCTTGCGGCCCTTGAGCCTGCGCCAGCCGTCCTGGGCGAGCTGTTGTGCTCCGGTGGCGAGCCTCGGGGCCGCGGTGGCGGTTCCTGCGGTGGCGAGCGGGACGGACAGTGCGCTTGCTGCGAGGAACTGCCGCCTTCTCACCAGGTCACTCCGTGTCCGAACGGGTAGGGCGTCGGGCCTGGCACGCCGACCGGGAGCTTGCCCTGCGGCTTGGTCTCGCCGAGCAGCACCTTGGCCAGTGCCTCCATGGAGACGGTCGTCGTCGAGTAGGTGGCGAGCCACGTCTTGGCGTTGCTGTACGCGACGTCGTAGGGCACGCCCGTGGCGACCGCGATGACCGGCTTGCCCGTGGCGATCAGCTGGTTGAGCAGGTCGAGCTGCGCCGGCCTGGTGCTCAGGCCGTTGGTCAGCACGACGATCTTGTCTGCGTTCGCCGCCGCTGCCAGCGCCTGCTGGACCTGCGCGGGGGTGGGGCTGGTCGCGGTGACGACCTTCGTCGCCTTGAGCCTGGTCGCGAGGGCAGTGGCCGGGGCGTCGCCGGTGCCGACGACGAGAGGAGCCTGGGCGTTGAGCGGGATCGCCTGGCCGTCGTTGCGGACGGCGGTGATGGTGCGGTCGGCGATGCGCTGGGCGGCCTGGGTGTTGGAACCGACGATCTGGTCGACCTTGTTGACGTCGACCTCGGCGTTGAGCATGACCCCGCGCAGGAGCTTCATCTTGAGGATGCGCAGGACGCTCTGGTCGATGCGCTGCTCGGAGATCTCGCCGCTGCGGACGGCCTTGACGACGCTGTCGATCGCGAGGCCGAGGTTCGGCGGCATGAGCAGCTGGTCGACGCCTGCTTTGAGGGCGAGGACCGGGATCTCCGCGTCGTTCGGGTGCAGTTTGCGGACGCCGGCCATCTCCAGCGAGTCGGTCACGACGACGCCGTCGTAGCCGAGCTCCTCCCTCAGCAGGCCGGTGATGACCTTGTGGGAGAGCGTGGCCGGCTCGCCGGACGGGTCGATCTGCGGGACCTGGATGTGCGCGGTCATGATCGAGTCGATCTTCGCGGCGATGGCGGCCTTGAACGGCGGCGCGTCTATCTGGCGCCACTGGTCGAGGCTGCGGTTCGAGACCGGCAGGCTGGTGTGGCTGTCCTCGGACGTGTCGCCGTGGCCGGGGAAGTGCTTGGCGGTCGAGGTGACCGAGTCGTTGTCGAACCAGCGGCGCCCCTCGTAGCCGGTGACCTGGGCCTTCGTCATGTCGGCCGCGAGCTTCGGGTCGCTGGAGAAGCTGCGCACGCCGATGATCGGGTTCGCCGGGTTGGAGTTGACGTCCGCGTCCGGCGCGAAGTTCTGGTTGATGCCCATCGCGCGGAGTTCCTGCGCGGTGATGCGGGCGGCCTGTTCCGCGTCCTGCGTGCTGCGGCCGGCGCCGAGGGCCATGTTGCCCGGCAGCTGCGTGGCTGGCGGGCCGATGCGCGTGACCTGGCCCATCTCCTGGTCGATCGAGATGAGCAACGGGATCTTGCTGGCCTTCTGCAGGCCGTTGGAGAGCTGCGCGATCTGCTTCGGGGTGTCGATGTTGTCGCGCGTCGAGTTGTTGAAGTAGATGACCCCGCCTGGGCGGTACTTGCGCACCATCTCCGCGGCGGTGGCCACTCCGAAGTCGGTCTGGTTCTTGGGGTGCGGGACGTCGGCGGCCTGGCCGTTGACGTACGTGACGAAGAGCTGGCCCACCTTCTCTTCCAGCGACATCCCGCGCAGCGTCGTCACAGAGGCGTCCGCTCTCGCCACCGGCGTGAGGGCGACCATGGCTGTGACCAGCGTCAACGCGGTAATCTTCCGCACTTGTCCGTGCCTCCCGGTGATGTTCCCACAGGTAACTGGCGTATTTCGCAAGTTACTCACGGCTGCGAGGTGGGTCAACGGGCGCACATTCTGCCGTTCGGCGGCATTTTCTTCAGCGCACAAGCAGACGGGGCACCCTCGAAAGGGTGCCCCGTCGACAGCGCGGGCTTGCGAGTTACCAAGCGTGCAACTCGTGTCGTACAACCCTGGCCTCGGCGTCCGGCGTCCCGGTACGCAGGCCCTAGACGACAAGCCTCCCGCGGCGTGCTGCGCGTGGGTACTCGAAGTCCGCGCACGGAGCCCTGTCGGGGTGGAGTCTGGCTTCTCTTCGCCAGGTCCCTGGCCGACCCGAGGTCCGCACCACCATTTAAGTGCGTGTGGCCGGTCACAGCAAGGGCTCGGAAGGGTGCACCGTTCAAGCCACGTTCAGTAGTGAAAGTACTGCGGTTTCAGCGTTTGTGAGGTTTTGTACATGTTCCGGTACCGCTGACAGGGCGGTGGCGTGCACTCACGCGGGCACCACGTGTGCGCGGTGTCGCCGCTACTCGCCGGTACCCCTCACGAAGGGCTCTCCTGGCCGTGGAGGGCTTGACTTCAGTCGCGGTTGCGCCTGCGCCGCAGGCCGTACCAGGCCGCGCCGGCGGCGGCCACCGCGCCGAGGCTGATGGCCGTGACCGCGACCGCCTTGCCCGATGGCGTGGGGATGCGGGAACGCAGGCTCACCGGATCCGAGAACTGCAGCACCGGCCAGTCCTTCTGCGCGGCGGTGCGGCGCAGGCCCCTGTCCGGGTTCACCACGGTCGGATGGCCGACGACCTCGAGCATCGGCAGGTCCGTGACGGAGTCCGAGTAGGCGTAGCTGCGGGAGAGGTCGTAACCGTGCTCTGCGGCGAGCTGCTTGATCGCGACCGCCTTGTTGTCGGCCGCGCAGTAGAACTCGACATCACCGGTGTAGCGGCCGTCGTTCACGACCATCTTCGTTCCGACGCTGTAATCGGCGCCGATCATCTGGGCAATGGGAGCGACGAGTTCTTCGCCGGACGCACTCACGATGACGACGTCGTGACCCTCCGCCTTGTGATCGGCGATCAACTGCGTCGCCTCTTTGTAAACCAGCGGGTCGACGATGTCGTGCAACGTCTCGTTGACGATGCTGCGGATCTGCTCGACGTCCCACCCCGCGGCCAGTGCCGTGATGTGTGCGCGCATGCGGTCCATCTGGTCCGCGTCCGCACCGGCGAGCATGAACACGAACTGGGCATATGCGCTCTTCAGCACCGCGCGGCGGTTGATCAGCCCCTCCTGGAAGAAGGGACGGCTGAACGCCAGCGTGCTCGACTTCGCGATCACGGTCTTGTCGAGGTCGAAGAAGGCGGCGATCCGACTCATGTACCTCAGCTTAGGTGTACTCGTCAGTAGGCCGTTCGGGCGGCATTTCGTTCGTGTACGAAACCGTTGTGCCCCACGGTTACCGAAACTTGGCCCGCAGCTGTTGCCGAAGTTGCGCGCGGCACTGGCGCATGGGGATACAGTAGGAGAGTCCGGTTCGACGGACGGGTTCAGTCCGACCCCCGGGACTGAACCATTGACGACCCCCGTCCCTCCCCCCTGGCGGGGGTCGTCCCATATCCACGTCCGGTTTCCCGGTGACCGCGACTGGACCTCTGCCGCCCTTTCCGAGGGTTCCGGCCCCCAACCCCTCAGCGTCGCACAAGGGTCCGACACTTCCCGTGTCCCAAGAGGTCCAAGATCGCGACTTGTCCACACCCGGCGATTTGTCCACATCTGGATCTTCGCTCGTTGTGTCGTTCATCACGACTCAGCACGGTGGACCCCATGACCCACCCCACCGCCCTGCTCACAGACCCGGACCTCCTGGACGAGGTCCTCCGCATGGCCGCTGCCGCCAACTGCGAACTCGTCTGCGCCTCCGACGTGACGTCGCTGCGCTCGCAATGGCACAGCGCGCCCCTGGTCCTGCTCGACCCGGCAGCGGTGTCCGCCTGCCTGGACGCGAACCTCCCGCGCCGCTCCGGCGTCCTGGTCGTGCACGGAGGCGACCCGCCCTGGGCCCCGGCCGTGGCCCTGGGCGCCGACGGCGTCCTGGAACTGCCGGTGGAGGGCCGCGCCCTGGTCAGCGCTCTCACGGACGTGGGCGAAGGCCCGCCGTCCGACCGAGGCCGCGTGGTGTCCTTCGTGGGCGGCCGCGGCGGCTCGGGCGCCTCGATCCTGGCCATCGCCTGCGGCCGCGAGGCCGTGGCCGCAGGTGGCGAGGCGATGCTCGTCGACTGCGACCCGCTGGGCGGCGGCCTGGACCTGGCCCTGGGCACCGAGTCCGCCGAGGGCGCCCGCTGGCCGGGCGTGCACTGCAGCGGCGGCCGAGTCCCGATGTCAGCCCTCCGCTCCGCCCTCCCCACCTCGGGCAGCCTGAGCATCCTGGCGTGCGACCGAGCGGGCCCAGACCCGGAACCCGCGGCAGTGGCCGCAGTGCTGGACGCGGGCCGCCGCTCCGGCTGCACCGTCGTGTGCGACCTCCCACGCCACCCGACATCCGCCGCCTCCGCAGCCCTGGACCGCACGGACCTGACGGTCCTGGTCGTGCCGGCCGAGGTGCGAGCAACCGCCGCGGCAAGCCGAGTCGCCTCCCACCTGCTGACCCAGGGTCGCAACCTCCGCCTGGTGGTCCGCGGCCCGTCCCCCGGCAACCTGAAAGCCGCCGAAATGGCCGACGTCATCGGCATCCCGCTGCTGACCCAGATGCGCCCAGAACCGGGCCTGCCCGAAGCCCTGGAACGCGGCCACTTCCCGCGCAACCCCAAGGGCCCGCTGGCCGCCGCAGCCCGCCTGGTGCTGAAGGAGCTGCACCCGTGACCCGCCGCCACCACGCCCGCCCCCGCCAGCGGCCGCAGCCCACCCAAAGCGAGGCCCCTCTGCCGCGAGAAGGGCGGCCCCGATGAGCCCTCCTGGTCGCGCCCAAGCCGCGTCTTCTCCTCTGCCCCAGGCCGTTGGCCTCGCCGAGGCCAGCCGGCCCAGGCTGCCGTCGGGCTGGAGCACCGCCTCTGCTGCGTGCCGCGATCCCGGCCAAATCGGACCCGCCACCACCTGTGTGCGACCAGCGTTTTCGTTGCGGCGAACGGAGGTGCGGCCATGAGCAGTGCCGATCCCAGTGAGACCTGGTCTTCCCCTGTGTGCGAGCTGGCCGGGCCCGGCCAGCTCGGGCCGCGGTTGGGCAGGAGCTCCGCTTCTGCCCAACCGCTGAATGTCATCGGATCCGCCGAGCCGGAGCCGCCGTCGCGCAGCGCCATCCCTCGTCGGACCGAGTTTTCGTTGCCGCGAAAGGAGTTGCGGCCATGAGCCGTGCCGATCCCAGTCAAACCGGGTCGCCGCTGCGGGCTGCGACCGGGCCCGCCGACACCGGCGAGCTCACGCAGTTGAACGGTGGCGCCCACGCACGGACCGAGGTTCCGTTGCCGCGAAAAGGAGATGCGGTCATGCGCCGTCCTGATCGCGGCCGGGCTAAGTCTCCTCCGCTGCGGAACGAGACTGGCCTGCTCGCGTTCTCCCCTGGGGCCGAGGTTCCGTTGCCGCGAAAAGGAGATGCGGTCATGCGCCGTCCTGATCGCGGCCGGGCTAAGTCTCCTCCGCTGCGGAACGAGACTGGCCTGCTCGCGTTCTCCCCTGGGGCCGAGGTTCCGTTGCCGCGAAAAGGAAGTGCGGCGATGCGCCGTCCCGACCGCCACCGAGCCCAGTCTCCTCCGCCGCGGCACGAGACCACGCCCGATACCGGCGTGCTCACGCCCTCCCCTCGGACCGAGATTCCGTTGCCACGAAAGGAACCCCAGCCGTGACCCGCCTCCGCATCTGGTTGCGGATGCTGCGCAACCTCGTCGTCTACGGCCGCCCGATCCCACCTCCCTTCGTCTTCCGGGAGCCGCCGGAATGAACCGCTTCCTCATCTGGTGCCACGAGACCTGGCTCCGCCTGACCGGCCGCGAGATCACCTACGGCCGTCACGCTCGACGCCCAGAGGTCGCCACATGACCGCTGCCCTGATCGACCGGGTCCGGCATCGCCTGGCGGGCGCGGACATCGAGATGACGGCCGCCGTGGTCGCCGACGCCGTTCGCTCCGAGGCGGGCGGGGTGCTGGCCGACTCCGACGTCTTGGAAGCACTCCAAGTCCTTCGTCAGGAGTTCAGCGGCACGGGGCCGCTCGACCCGTTGCTCGCCGATCCCGGCACCACCGACGTCCTCGTCACCGCGCCGGACCAGGTATGGGTCGACGGCTCGGGAGGCTTGCGGCGCACCGCCGTCACGTTTCCGGACGAGGACGCCGTCCGTCGCCTTGCCCAGCGGCTGGCGGTGGCGGCGGGGCGGCGGCTCGACGATGCCTCGCCGTGTGTCGACGGCTGGTTGCCGGGCAGTGGGGTTCGGCTGCACGCGGTGTTGCCGCCCATCGCGGATCGGACGTGTCTGTCGCTGCGCGTGCTGCGGCCGGCGTCGCACGACCTCGCGGCGTTGCAGGGGCTTGGCACGTTCGACGCCGAGATCGCCGAGGCGCTTCGGGAGATCGTTCGCAAGCGCCTGGCGTTTCTGGTGATCGGTGGGACCGGGTCGGGCAAGACGTCCCTGTTGTCGGCGCTGCTCGGGTGTGTGCCGGCGAACGAGCGGATCGTGTGCGTGGAGGACGCGGGGGAGTTGCACCCCGACCACCCGCAGTTCGTGCGGTTGGTGGCGCGGGCGCCGAACGTCGAGGGGGCCGGCGAGATCACCGTGCGGGCGCTGGTGCGGGAGGCGTTGCGGATGCGGCCCGACCGGATCGTCGTCGGGGAGGTTCGGGGTGCCGAGGTTCGGGAGCTGCTCGCCTCGTTGAACACCGGGCACGAAGGTGGTGCCGGGACACTCCACGCCAACTCGCCGGCCGAGGTTCCGGCGCGGCTGGAGGCGTTGGGGGCGTTGGCCGGGCTCGACTCGCGGGCGCTGCACAGTCAGGTGGCCGCGGCCGTCCGGCTCGTGCTGCACATGCGGCGGGCGGCCGACGGCGCGAGGTACCTCGACGAGATCGGAGCGTTTGCGCGCACGGGAAGCGGGCTACAGGTCCGTCCGATCTGGACGCGGGCGGGCGGCTGGCACGAGAAGGAGCTGCCGTGGTGAGTCTTTTGCTACTCGCGGCGGCCCTGCTGGTGTGGCCGCAGGTCAAACCGCTCCGTCGGCTCAGGCCGGCGGGCAAACGGGAAATCGTTGTGCCGCAGTGGCTGTACGTCGTCGCCGCCGTCGCCGTCACCTACCTCGTGGCAGGCTTCGGCGGTCTGGTCGCGGGGGCGGTCCTCGGAGTGGTGGTCTACCGGATCGTCAAGCAGGGCAGGCGGAACCGTGCGCTGAGGGCGGCTACCGAAGCGCTCAGCAACGGACTGGGCGGCGTCGTCGACGAGCTGCGTGCAGGAGCGCACGCGGCGACCGCGGCCGAAAGCGCTGCGAAGGACACGCCGGGCCCTGCCGACGAGGTGCTGAGGGCGGCTGCGGCCACCGCACGGCTGGGCGGTGATGTGGAACGGACGCTCCGCGATCTCCGGCAGCCGCTCCTCAGGACGGCCGTGGATCAGCTGGCCAGGGCGTGGCACGTGTCGGCGAAGCACGGTGTGGCGCTGGCCGACGTGCTGGACGCCACCAGGCGCGATCTGGATCAGCGCTCGGCGTTCGCGCGGCAGGTTCACGCTCGGATGGCTGGGCCGCGGGCGAGTGCGGCGGTGCTCGCCGGGCTGCCGGTCTTCGGGGTGCTGCTGGGCGAACTCAGCGGGGCCGGACCGGTGCACACCCTCGTCGCCACCGCGGCGGGCCAGTTCCTGCTGGTGCTGGGAGCGGTGTTCCTGGCGGTCGGTCTGTGGTGGACGAAGCGGATCACGGAGGGGAAGCCGTGACGTTCTTCCTCCTGGCACTGGCGATCCTCGTCGCACCGGCGCCGCGCAGGGCGGTCGAGCGGCTGCGACCCAAGGCGCACGATCCGCCGAAACGGAGCGCCAAGCCCGACGGTCCGTTCGAACGGGCGGCGGCGCTGGACCTCCTGGCCGCCTGTCTCAAGGCCGGGTTGCCGGTGCCCACGGCGATTCGCGCTGTCGGCGTCGCGGAACTGAGTCGCACGGCCGAACTCCTTGCTCTCGGCGCGGACCCGGAAACGGCGTGGGCGCCGGCGCTGGGTCAGCCCGCGACCGCCGCGCTGGCGAGGGCGGCGCGGAGGACCGCGCGTTCGGGTGCGGCGCTCGCCAGGCAGGCCGCCGAGCTCGCCGAGCGGACCAGGGCCGAGGCCAGGGACCGGGCCGAGGCCGAGGCGCAACGCGCCGCGGTCGCGGTGGCGGCACCGCTGGCGCTGTGTTTTCTGCCCGCCTTCCTGTGCCTCGGCGTGGTGCCGGTGGTGCTGGGGCTGGCGGACCAATTCCTCAAGTGATGAAAGGTGAATCCGATGGAACTGCTGAAGGACGACAGCGGCATGAGCACGGTCGAGTACGCGATCGGGACGCTGGCGGTGGCCGCGCTCGCCGGGGTGCTGTACGCGGTTCTCTCCAGCGACTGGATGCAGAACCTGTTGCAAGGACTGATACAGCGTGCGCTGTCGTCTGTCTGATGACCGGGGCATGGTCACGGTGGAGGCGGCGATTGCCGTATTTGCGCTGCTGGTGGTCATGGCGTTGGCGGCTGCTGGGCTGACGGCGGTCATCGAGCAGATGCGGTGCACCGACGCGGCGAGAGAGGCGGCGCGGCTCACGGCGCGCGGTGAACGGCAGCGCGGCGAGGAGGCGGTCGGGCAGATCGCGCCCGGAGCGAGCGTCGTGTTCCGGGCGGAAGGCGACGCCGTGCGGGTCGTCGTGACCAAACGCGGGCCCTTGGGCGTGCCGCTCGGCGCGGAGGCGTTCGCCGTGCTGGAGCCGCGATGAACGGTGAAGTGCCTGATGGCGAACGCGGTTCGGCTGCGGTGAGCGGTGTGGTGGCGATGTTGTTGCTGATCATCGTCACGATCACCGGTGCACAGGTCGGTGCGGCGGTCGTCGTGCGGCACCGGGTGACAGGTGCGGCCGATCTGGCGGCGCTCGCCGGTGCGGCGAGTCTCGTCGACGGTGACGAAAGAGCTTGTGAGCAGGCAAAACGGGTGGCGCAGAGCAACGGGGCCGTGCTCGAGAGCTGCTCGACGAGCGGTTGGGAGGTGGTGGTGGAGGTGTCGGCTGTTACGCCGTTCGGCCCGGTGAGCGCACGGTCGAGAGCAGGTCCGGCCGAAGATCGAAGCGTTTGGAGCGCGACGAGCGGTCGCCTCCGGGCGGTGAGCGGACTCACACGGGTGCCCGGACATGCTGAACGGTGATCGAACCAAACGCGCGGAGTTCAGTGGCTCTTTCTCGCCGATGGCGTTCGCCGTCTCGTAGCTACCAGTTGTCGCGACGGGGGTTACCAAGCCCAGGGCCGGTGTCGTTAGTTGTAGTGGCGGCACCGACGCGGTGTCCCGAGAAACCGACACCACGTCGATGTCGAGTCAGAGCCTAGGAAGAAGGCGAAGGAAGATGGATTGGTCGGATAGCTGGCGCGGGGCCTTCCGCATCGAACTGCGTGCCGAGGCCGTGAGCCTCGCGTACCGCGGTTGGCCCGTACTGCCCGGCACGTATCCGGCCGGTTCGGAGCAGGGCGTCACCCAGTGGGCGGGCCGCAGCGGGCTCGAGCTGCACGGGCCCATCCCCGTGCACCGCGACTGGGTCGACCGCATCGGTACGCGTGCCGACCAGGTCGCCACCTGGTGGGCAGGCCGCTCCTACAGCCTTCTCGTCGCCACCGGTCACGTGGTGGACGCGATCGAGGTCGGCACCGGCCTCGGCCGCCGCGCGGCCACGGCACTGCGGTCGATCGGCGTTCCCGTGCCGATCGCCGCGACCCCGTCCGGCCGCTGGATGTTCCTGGTGAAGTCCGGCTCGAAGCTCACCGCCGAGCTGGCCGGCAACCCGGACGTGCACCAGTACGCCGAGGGCGAGTACATCCCGCTGCCGCCCACCCCGATGGCGCACGGCGTCGTGCACTGGCGGGTCAAGCCGTCGATCTGCGGCTGGAACCTGCCGGACGCGCACGTCGTGCAGGACGCACTGGTCGAGGCGCTGCACGCCCCGGCCGGTCTCCAGCTCGAAACCGTCTGACACAACTGCACAAGCCCGGCCGCGCTGGGTGTCGTCGTGGACTCTCCCCGACAACCCCGAAGGCGATGCCCTGCGCGGCCGTTCCACCCCAGCCCGATCCGTGATCGGCCTCCGTACCCCGCACTTCGGGGGCCGGCGAGGAACGGGCGAAAAGCCGAACACGCACCCCGAAGGACAGCCTCCCGCAAGTAACGACCGGACCGAGGACGTTAGTGGCAGGGCAACTGCTCTGCTGCGATCGGCGAAGCCGGCTCCTCCCCGGAGTTCGTCTCGAAGACAGTCGACACCGTCGCCTCCCGCGTGTCCTGTCGAGACGGACAACCAGATTCCGCCGATGTTCCACGGGATCCGGTCGCGAAGCGGTAGCAGGCGGGAAAACAGTGTTCGGCACGTGGAGAGCGCGCGCCGCGGGTACCCGTGAGCCCGCGGCGCGCGCCCACGAAAGCTAGAGAAGCTCGCAGTGGGCCACGAAAGCGAAGGTCTGCTCCATGCTTCCCGGACGCGGTGCCGCGTCGGCGTCCCAGCCTAGGTCCCGGTCCTCAATGACCTGCTCGATCAGCGGGTGCCACCGCTGATCGAGCATTTTCAACGCCCACTCCAGCGCGCCGCGCTTCGAAGCGACCTCTCCCGTGTGGATCGTGTAGAGCGTCCGGCAGTAGGCCGCGACGATGTAGCGCTGGGTCCAGGCCACCTCCATCGGCGCCCACTCCCTGATGCCTTCCAACACGTTTGGCAGCTCGGCACGCATCGACGATCGCAGAACGGAAGCGGGAACCTCGTCGACCAGCGAGGTGATCGGCGGGCCGTCCAGGACGATGCCGTGGTTGCGCAGGATCCACCGGGCGTGCGGGCTGTTGCAGTGGGTGTCCCACACCAAAGTCCGCGTGCCGTGGTCGTTGAACAGCCACGGAACCCCGAGGCCCGCCACCGAGCGCAGTGACTCGACGTCGGCGTACGAGCCCTCGATCTCGGTCGACCAGTGGCCCGGCCGCAGGGGAATCTCGTCGTGCAACGCGCGCAACCCGGCCTCGCGCTCGCCGGACGGCAGCTCCGTGCAGGCGACGATGAAGTCGCAGTCGCTGTGGATGTCGCCGGCACCCAGGGCGAACGAGCCCTGGACGTACGTCCCCACGTAGGTGGGACCGAGGATCTCGCGGACCGCCGAGACGAGGTCGGCGAGCAGTGCGTTCAGATCAGCAAAGGGCGTGAACAAGGCAAACTCCAATGAACCCGTGGCCGGAAGGGACGGGCGCGGCGGAGCATCGGACTCGGCCGCGCCTAGGCGCGACGGGTCCGGGTGGCGTTGCAGCAGCACGCGTTCACGCGGCCACCATAACCAGGCAGCGGTGACCCGGTCAGGAAATTTTGCCCAGCACGACGTCAAGCACCAGCACGGCACCGGCCTTGTCCAGCGGTTCGTTGCCGTTGCCGCACTTGGGCGACTGCACGCACGACGGGCAGCCCATCGGGCACGAGCACGAACTGATCGCCGACCGCGTCGCCGACAGCCACGCGCGCAACGCCGAGTGGCCGCGGTCCGCGAAGCCCGCGCCGCCGGGGTGGCCGTCGTGCACGAACACCGTGGGCATCCCGGTGTCCGGGTGCACGGCGGTCGACACGCCGCCTATGTCCCACCTGTCGCACGTCGCGAAGAGCGGTAGCAGACCGATCGCCGCGTGTTCGGCGGCGTGCAGCGCGCCGGGGATCCGCTTGGCCTCCACGCCCGCGTCGAAGAGCAGCGACTCGTCGACGGTGTACCAGACGGCGCGGGTCTGCAGCGTCTGCTCCGGCAGGTCGAGCGGGATCTGGTCGAGCACCACGCCGGAAGGCAGTCGCCGCAGGTAGCCGACGACCTGCGTGGTCACCTCCACCTCGCCCAGGCACACCGACACGCCGCCGAAGTCGGCGCGTTCGATCTCGCGCACCACCGTGATGTCGACGCAATCGCGCGGCTGCGTCGTCCACTCCGGGTCTTCGCGGTGCACCATCGCGAGACCTGTCTCCAGGTCGAGCTCGTCGACCACGTACGCCCGGCCCTGGTGCAGGTAGACGGCACCCGGATGCACCTGCCAGCAGGCGGATCCAGGGTCGACCGTGCCGAGCATCCGGCCGGAGTCGGCCTCCACCACGGCCACCTGATCGCCGCCGGAGCCGCGGATGTCGACCCCGGCGTGCGGTCTGTCGTGCGAGGCCCAATACCACCCGGCAGGCCGCTTGCGCAGCAGCTTCTCCGCCACCAGGTCGGCGAGCACCGCCTCGGCCAGCGGTCCGCCGAAGTCGTCGAGACACGCCGGCGTCAACGGCATCTCGGCCGCGGCGCACGCCAGCTGTGGCCCCAGCACGTAGGGGTTCAACGGGTCCAGCACGGTCGCCTCGACCGGCCGGTCGAGCACCGCGGCCGGGTTGTGCACCAGGTACGTGTCCAACGGGTCGTCGCGCGCCACGAACACGACCAGAGCGCTGTCGCCGGACCGGCCGGCCCGGCCGGCCTGCTGCCAGAACGACGCCAGGGTGCCGGGGAAACCGGCCACCACCACGGCGTCCAGCCCGGCGATGTCGACGCCCAGCTCCAACGCGTTCGTGGTCGCCACGCCCAGCAGATCGCCCGTGGACAGCGCCTTCTCCAGCGCGCGGCGCTCCTCCGGCAGGAACCCGCCCCGGTACGCGGCCACCCTGGAGGGCAGCTCACTGTCCACTTCGGACAGAATCCGCTGGGCGCCAAGAGCGGTCAGCTCCGCACCGCGCCGGGAGCGCACGAAGGCGAGCGACCGTGCGCCCTCCACCACGAGGTCGGCCAGGATCCGCGACGTCTCCGCACCGGCCGAACGCCGAACGGGCGCGCCGTTCTCACCCTCCAGCGAGGTGAGCGGAGGCTCCCACAACGCCACGGTCCGCGAGGCGCGCGGCGAGAAGTCGTCCACGACAGCGGAAACCGGAACTCCGAGCAGCCTTTCCGCCGACGAAGAAGGATCAGCCACAGTGGCCGATGCCAGAACGAAGATCGGATTCGCGCCGTATTTCCTGGCGACCCTCCGCAGCCGCCGCATCAACAACGCCACGTGCGAACCGAAAACACCGCGGTAGGAATGGCACTCGTCGATCACAACGTACTTCAGCCTGCGGAAGAACCGCAGCCATTTCGGGTGCTGCGGCAGGATTCCGCGGTGCAGCATGTCCGGGTTGGTGAAGACCCAGTTCGCGTGCGCCTTGACCCAGTCGCGCTCCGCCATCGGGGTGTCGCCGTCGTAGGCCGCCGCGCGGACGCCCTTGATGCCGAGCTCGTCGAGCGCGCGGAGCTGGTCCGCCCCAAGGGCTTTGGTCGGTGAAAGGTACAGCGCAGTGGCCTTCGTGTCCGCCAAAAGAGTGGAAAGCACGGGCAATTGGTAGGCAAGCGACTTGCCAGACGCCGTGCCCGTCGCGAGCACCACGTGCTGCCCGGACCACGCCAGCTCGGCGGCCTCCACCTGGTGCCGCCACGGCTCGCGCACGCCGGTCTCGGTGAAGGCGGCGACCACCGCCGCAGCGGCCCACGAGGGCCATTCGACGTGATCAGCCTGCCGCAACGGCAGATCACGTGCGTGTGTGAGAGGTGACTCCCCGGCGGGTACTCCCGCCAGCACGCGGTCCAGCAACCGCCGTCCCTGATCCACCACGAGGCGAGCTTTGCACACCACACCGACACTTCTGCCCGCGTGGTGGACTTCCTGCGCAGATAACGGTGTGTGCACGGATCGGGACACTTCGTTGCCTCGTTGCAAGCAACCCCTAGACTCCCCGCTCATCGCATCCAATGAGGGATGCGTCACGTCGCGCGAGGGCGGCTGGTCTGCCTTGGCGCTGCACATGGCAACTCACCAGGAGGACGGATGTCCCGGCAATTCCTCGCGGAGAGCCTCGAGCTCTCCGGAGGTGATCGCGGCGTCGTAGCCGTGGTCGCCGTGGTCGCCCTGGCTGCTCTCGCCGTCGGGTACGTGCTGCTCAGGGAGGTGCTGGCCGCGGGCCAGGGCACCCCGAAGATGCAGGACATCGCCAAGGCGGTTCAGGAGGGCGCAGCGGCCTACCTCAACCGGCAGTTCCGCACGCTCGGCATTTTCGTCGTGATCGTGTTCGTGCTGCTGTTCGCGCTACCGGCCGACGATCTCGCCGAACGAATCGGGCGGTCGTTGTTCTTCGTCGTCGGTGCCGCGTTCTCGGCGACGATCGGCTACCTGGGCATGTGGTTGTCCACGCGCGCCAACGTGCGTGTTGCCGCCGCCGCGAACGAAGGTGAAGGCGGTCGCGAAAAGGCGATGCGCGTCGCGTTCCGCACCGGTGGCGTGGTCGGCATGACCACGGTCGGCCTCGGCCTCTTCGGCGCCGCGCTGGTCGTGCTCGTGTACGCCGGTCAGGCCCCGAAGGTCCTGGAGGGCTTCGGTTTCGGTGCCGCGCTGCTCGCGATGTTCATGCGTGTCGGCGGCGGCATCTTCACCAAGGCCGCCGACGTCGGCGCCGACCTCGTCGGCAAGGTCGAGCAGAACATCCCGGAGGACGACCCCCGCAACGCCGCCACCATCGCGGACAACGTGGGCGACAACGTCGGTGACTGCGCCGGCATGGCCGCGGACCTCTTCGAGTCCTACGCCGTGACGCTGGTCGCGTCGCTGATCCTCGGCACCGCCGCGTTCGGTGCGCAGGGCCTGCTGTTCCCGCTGATCGTGCCCGCGATCGGCGTGCTGACCGCGGTCATCGGTGTGTACACGACGAGCGCGAAGACGGGCGAGAGCGGCCTCACGGCCATCAACCGCTCCTTCTACATCTCCGCGGTCATCTCCGCGGTGCTGTGCACGATCGCGGCGTTCGCGTTCCTGCCGAGCTCCTTCGCCGACCTCAACGGCATCAGCGACTCGATCAAGGCCACCAGCGGCAACCCGGCGCTGATCGCGTCCGTCGCGGTGATCATCGGCATCGTGCTGGCCGGCGTCATCCTCTGGCTGACCGGCTACTACACCGGCACCGAGCACAAGCCGGTCAAGGAGGTCGGCCAGACCTCGCTGACCGGCGCGGCCACGGTGATCCTGTCCGGTATCTCGGTCGGTTTCGAGTCGGCCGTCTACACCGCGCTGGTCATCGGTGCGGCCGTCTACGGCGCGTTCCTGCTCTCCGGTTCGGTCGTCGTCGCGCTGTTCGCGATCGCTCTGGCCGGTTGTGGTCTGCTCACGACCGTCGGCGTCATCGTCGCGATGGACACCTTCGGCCCGGTTTCCGACAACGCGCAGGGCATCGCCGAGATGTCCGGTGACGTGCACGGCGAGGGCGCGCAGATCCTCACCGAGCTCGACGCGGTCGGCAACACCACCAAGGCCATCACCAAGGGCATCGCGATCGCGACCGCCGTGCTCGCCGCGACGGCGCTGTTCGGCTCCTACCGCGACGCGATCGAGCAGGCCATCGTCAAGGTCGGCAACGTCGCGGGCGACCTGCCCGTGTCGTTCACCAACCTGGTGTTCAGCCCGAACGTCCTCGTCGGTGTCGCCATCGGTGCGGCCGTCGTCTTCATGTTCTCGGGTCTCGCGGTCAACGCCGTGACGCGCGCCGCCGGTGCCATCGTGTTCGAGGTGCGCCGTCAGTTCCGCGACAACCCCGGGATCATGGACTACTCGGTCAAGCCGGAGTACGGCAAGGTCGTCGACATCTGCACCAAGGACTCGCTGCGCGAGCTCGCGACGCCGGGTCTGATGGCCGTGCTCGCCCCGATCGCCGTCGGCTTCGGCCTCGGCGTCGGCCCGCTGGCCGGTTACCTGGCCGGTGCGATCGCGACCGGCACGCTCATGGCGGTCTTCCTGGCCAACTCCGGTGGTGCCTGGGACAACGCCAAGAAGCTGGTCGAGGACGGCAACCACGGCGGCAAGGGCTCCGACGCCCACGCCGCGACGGTCATCGGCGACACCGTCGGCGACCCGTTCAAGGACACCGCCGGCCCCGCCATCAACCCGCTGATCAAGGTCATGAACCTGGTCTCGGTGCTGATCGCGCCCGCCATCGTCACCTTCTCCATCGGTGACTCCGCGTCCGACCCGATCCGCATCGCGATCGCCGTGGTCGCAGCGCTGATCATCGTCGGTGCGATCGTCGTGTCGAAGCGTCGCGGCACCGCGATCGCCGACGCGCCCGCGGAGACCGTGAGCAACGGCGCCGCGTAGTTCCGGCCCCGGTCGGGGTACGTTCGGGTATCCCCCCGACGTACCCCGACCGAGGAGTTACGACATGAGGCTCCGCCTCATCGCCACTGCCGCTGTCACCGCCTGCGCGCTCGCCGGCTGCACCATCGGCGGCAACTCCGGCACTTCATCGACGCCCACCAGCGACGCGGCCAGCCCCGAGGCCGTCGCCTACATGGACAAGGTGTGCGGCGCCGCGTCCGAGTTCGCCAAGGTCGAGAAGACCGCCCCGAAGCTCGACGCCGGCGACTCCGCCAAGCTCAAGGCCGAGATGGCCGCCTACATGGGTCAGCTCGCCGACGCGTTCACCAAGTCGGCGAACGGTCTCAAGAACGTCGGCCCGTCGCCCGTCGCGGGCGGCGAGGAGGCCGTCAACAAGATGGCGGAGGCCTTCACCTCCCTGGGCACCGTCTTCGCCGACGCCAAGACCAAGGTCGAGCAGGCCGACGCGAACAACGCCACCGGAGGCCTCCAGGCCGCGGGCGAGGCCATCGCCAAGCTCTCGGAGCTCGCCGACCCGCTGCGCGACCTCAAGGGTGTTCCCGAGCTGCAGAAGGCGACGCAGAGCGCGCAGAAGTGCCAGGACATGCAGCGCCTCAACGTCACGCCGACGAGCTGAGCGAGGCCGTTCGGAGTAGCTTCCGCCCCATGCGTCGCACAGTCATCGCACTTCTGACGAGCCTGCTCGCGCTCACCGCGTGCAGCAGCGGAGGCTCCTCCACGTCGACGTCGGCCACCCCGAACGAGGCCGACGTCGTGGCGTGGATGGACAAGGTCTGCGGTGCCGTCGACGGCACCGTGAAGGCCATGTCGGACGAGCCGAACATCGACATGAGCGACCCGTCGAAGCTCAAGACGGGCCTCTCGGACTGGCTCGGCAGCAAGATCGCCGCGGTCGACAAGTCGATCTCGGACCTCAAGGGGCTGGAGAACGGCCCGCACCCGAAGTCCAAGGAGCTGGTCTCGACCGCGGAGGAGGGCATGGGCCAGGTCAAGACCCTGCTCACCGACACCAAGTCGAAGCTGGACTCGTCCACCGACGCCACGCAGGTCGTCGCCGCGTTCACCGAGATGGTCAGCAAGGCGGCCACGCTCGAGAAGACCGGCGCCGACGTGCAGAAGAAGTTCGACGAGACGGGTCTCGCCCCTGCCGCCCAGAAGGCGCCGAACTGCAAGGACCTGCAGATCGCGCCGAGTGCCACGCCCACTTCGTAATTCCTGCTCCGCGAGTCGCCCGAACGCGTACTGTTCGGGCGATTCGTGGCTCGGCTGGGGGTTTCGGTGGTTGCACGCTCGTGCGGTGTGGCGTTGGCCTGCGCACTCCTCGTCCTGCTCGGCGGCTGCGGCAACAACAGGTCCGCGCCGAGCCCGCAGACCACGCGCGTTCCCACCGACACGGCGAAGTGGGCTCGGACCTACTGCACCGAGTACGGGTTGTTCGTCAGCGCCAGGCAGGACCCGAAGCTGCGGGACACGTCCGATCCGAAGGCGGCCAAGGCCGCGGCGCTCAAGCTGACGTTCACGGCGATGAACTCCCTGCACGACATCGCCGACGCGACGGAGGATCTCGGGGTCCTCACCCCCGAGGCGAAGGACACCCACGAGCGGCTGGTCGGGTCGCTGCGCGCTGTCGCCGACGGCTACGCCGCCTCTGCGGGGCCCATCGAGGGCCTGGCGGCGGACGCCGGGTTCGGCGCCGCCTTCCGGGACGTGCTCGCGGAGCAGGTCGGATCGAGCGAGGACGACGTCGAGGAGCTGTTCGAGGCCCTCGGCAGGGAGCCCGCGTACGGCAGGGCGCTCGACCAGGACCGCGTGTGCGCCGGAGTGCGATACATGCAGGGCAAATGAGATGCGGACGGGTTCGCCCGAACGTGTACCGTGCAGCGGTCTGGTTCGACCTTTTCTGGGGGATTCACCGTGAACGCACGTTTGTCGATCATCGCTGCCTGCGCGGGTGCCGCGCTCGCCGTCACCGGCTGCTCCGGTGGTGCCGCGCCGTCCACGCAGACCGCGGCACCCACGACCACCACCACGACCCAGCCGGCAGGTGACCCGGTCAAGTGGGCCGGCGCGTTCTGCAGCGGCACCACGCCGGTGCTGACCGGTGCGGTCGAGCTCGTCACCATCGCCGCGGCCAACTCCGACAACCCGGCCGCGCTCAAGGAGGGCATGCTCAAGGTCCTCGACGCCGGCTCGAAGTCGCTGGCCGAGGCCGAGAAGAAGCTCAAGGAGGTCGGCGCGCCCGGCCCGGAGGCCAAGGCCCTGCACGACGAGATGGTGAAGATGTTCGGCGACGGCGCCAAGGAGTACGTGACGGTCGCCGAGCAGGTCAAGAAGATCGACGCGAACGCGCCCGACTTCCTGGGTCAGGTCGAGAAGCTCGGCGGTGAGTCGGCCGACCCGTCGAAGCTGTCCGAGCAGATCAAGAAGCTCGACTCCGACCCGAAGTACAAGGACGCCATCGCGAAGGCGCCGGAGTGCACCGAGATGCGGCAGAAGCTCGGCAAGCTGATCGGCCAGTGACGACGTTTCGCCTGATCGCGGCCGTGCTGAGCGCGGCCGCGATCGCGTCGTGCAGCTCGCCGCCCGCTCCGGTCCAGCAAGGCTGAGCAGGGCAGGGCCGCCGTCAAGGACGCCGAGGTACGCCGAGGCGTTCCGCGCGAACAAGGTGTGCTCGGACTGGCAGGCGCCGGCCAGAGGAAAATAGCCGGAATGAGGACGCCTCTGCTCGCTGCCGTGCTGACCGGTGCCGTCGTGCTGACCGCCTGCGGATCCGACGAGGACAAGCCGCTCACCGACGCGCAGGGCCAGTGGGTGGACGCGTTCTGCGGCGGCCTGCTGCCCGGCATGAAGGCGGGCCAGGAGCTGAAGGGCAAGGATCCCGCCGACCCGGCCGGGATCAAGACCGCCTACCTGAACCTCATCTCGGCCAACACGACCGCGTTCACCGACGCCGAGAAGAAGCTGACGGAGCTCGGCCCGCCCTCCGACGAGCTGAAGGACGTGCACGATCGGCTGACGAAGTACTTCGCCGAGTCGGCCAGGTCGTACGCCGCCGCGCGGGGCCCGGTCGAGAAGCTCGAACCGAACGCAGGGTTCTGGGAGAACGCCGAGCAGGTCCTGACCGAGACCTCGCAGGTCAGCAGCCCGGAAGACCTGCGGGCGACCTTCGACGCGCTGGAGAGGTCGCCCAAGTACGCGGCGGCGCTGGACAAGGCCGGGCCCTGCTCCGGGCTGAGGACCGTCCGGTAACTCGACCGGCGCATTCACAGGCGTCCCACTGGTCACAGTCGAACGCCTGTTCTACTCTGTGGGCCGTGGTTGGGCAGCTGTCCTTCTTCTCGGCCGAGGCGCGCACGCCGGCCAAGGCGGACCTCGCCGGCTTCCTCTGCGGGCCGGGCCAGGCCGTCAGCTTCGCGCGCGGCACGGCGGCTCGCGTGTACGTCGAGCTCAAGGACGAGTGGCGCCTCCAGCCCCTCAGGCAGGCGTGCGCCGAGCGCGGCGTCACGACCGAGCTCTGCGTGAACGAGGAGGGCACGCGGTTCGTCCGCACGCCGTTCCGCACCGATCTCACCGGACTGGCCGCCCGCTGGCTGGACGGATCCGTCAAGAAGGTGCCGGCCGACTTCGAGCTGAACGGAGCAGTGCTGCGGGTCTGGGCGCTGGCCGCTGGCAGCTGGATGGAGTCGGCGTACCTGCTCGGTTTGGACCCCAACGCACCCCAGACACACGAACCGTTGCAAAATGCCCTGCTCGCATCCGGACTTCCGTGCACCCTGGTAGGAGCTCCGGCGTTGCGGGTAACCGGCCGACGAAGGCTGGCACGGCTCGCTGAGCTGGTCGGAAGCCCCCCGCACGGGGTGGCGTGCAGCACCTGGCCGGCGGCCTGAGCGGGCGGTCCGGCAAGGTTGTGTCACTCTGTCTCGTCGTACAGGCGTCGCGGATGGTGTGCTTTTCGGCCGACGCTGGGCAACACTGGCGGGCCTGGGAACCGGGTTTGGAAGAGAGCGGGACGGCGAGTGGCTGGATCGACACGGACGAGAAAGAGCAGCGGAGGAGCGGGCAGCACCCGACGACTTGTGATCGTCGAGTCGCCCACGAAGGCGCGCAAGATCGCCTCCTACCTCGGCTCCAACTTCGTCGTGGAGTCCTCCAGGGGACACATCCGGGACCTGCCGCGCGGTGCCGCCGACGTTCCCGCGAAGTACAAGGGCCAGGCGTGGGCCAGGCTCGGCGTGGACGTCGACCACGACTTCGAGCCCCTCTACGTGGTCTCCGCCGACAAGAAGTCGCTGGTCACCGAGCTCAAGGAAGCGTTGAAGGACGTCGACGAGCTCTACCTCGCGACAGACGGTGACCGCGAGGGCGAGGCCATCGCGTGGCACCTGCTGGAGACGCTCAAGCCCAAGGTCCCGGTTCGCCGGATGGTGTTCCACGAGATCACCGAGTCCGCGATCCAGGCCGCCGCCGCCAACCCCCGTGACCTCGACCAGGACCTGGTCGACGCCCAGGAGACCCGCCGCATCCTCGACCGCCTCTACGGCTACGAGGTCAGCCCGGTGCTGTGGAAGAAGGTCATGCCGAAGCTCTCGGCAGGCCGCGTGCAGTCCGTGGCGACGCGTCTGGTCGTGGAGCGCGAACGCGAGCGCATGAAGTTCGTGAGCGCGAGCTACTGGGACATCTCCGCGCAGATGGACGCCGGTGCCGAGGCCACGCCGCGGCAGTTCGGCGCACGTCTCGTGGCCGTCGACGGCACGCGTCTCGCCACGGGCCGTGACTTCGGCTCGGACGGCAAGCTCACCGGCAAGGCCGACGTCGTCGTGCTGGACGAGGCACAGGCACGCGCCATCGCGGCCGGGCTGGAGAACGCGCCGGTCAAGGTCGCCTCCGTCGAGGAGAAGCCGTACTCGCGCAAGCCGTACGCGCCGTTCATGACCTCGACGCTGCAGCAGGAGGCCGGCCGCAAGCTGCGCTTCTCCGCCGACCGCACGATGCGCACGGCGCAGAAGCTGTACGAGAACGGCTACATCACCTACATGCGTACCGACAGCACCACGCTGTCGGAGACGGCGATCAACGCGGCCCGCACGCAGGCGACGGACCTCTACGGCGCGCAGTACGTCTCGCCGCAGCCGCGCCAGTACAACCGCAAGGTCAAGAACGCGCAGGAGGCGCACGAGGCGATCAGGCCGGCGGGAGAGGTCTTCCGCACGCCCGGTCAGGTGGCCGCCGAGCTCGACGCGGACGAGTTCAAGCTCTACGAGATGATCTGGCAGCGCACGATCGCGTCCCAGATGGCCGACGCGCGCGGCAACACGACCAGCGTCCGGATCGTCGGCAAGGCCGCGACCGGCCAGGAGGTCACGTTCGCCGCGTCCGGCCGCACGATCACGTTCGCCGGCTTCCTCAAGGCCTACGTCGAGAGCATCGACGCCGAGGCCGGTGGCGAGTCGGACGACGCGGAGTCACGCCTGCCGCAGCTCGTCAAGGACCAGGACCTGACGATCGCGGAGCTGTCCGCTGACGGCCACACCACCTCGCCGCCCTCGCGCTACACCGAGCCGTCGCTGATCAAGACGATGGAGGAGCTCGGCATCGGCCGTCCCTCCACGTACTCGTCGATCATCAGCACCATCCAGGACCGCGGCTACGTGTGGAAGAAGGGCGCGGCGCTGGTCCCGTCGTGGGTGGCGTTCGCCGTGGTCGGGCTGATGGAGAACCACTTCGGCCGGCTCGTCGACTACGACTTCACCGCAGCGCTGGAGGA
Source organism: Lentzea flava (assembly GCF_014648475.1). Lineage (GTDB taxonomy): Bacteria > Actinomycetota > Actinomycetes > Mycobacteriales > Pseudonocardiaceae > Lentzea > Lentzea flava. Next base: position 99,150 of record NZ_BMRE01000021.1, read on the forward strand.
CGAGCTGGACGGCATCGCCGCCGGTCGCCAGCAGCGCACGACGTGGCTCTCCGGGTTCTACTTCGGCGGTTCGGTCGGCCCCGACGGCTCGATCGGCCGCTCCGGTGGCCTGAAGAAGCTGGTCGGCACCGGTGTCGAGGACATCGACCCGCGCGAGGTCAACTCGATCCCGCTGTTCAGCGACGCCGAGGGCCGCACGGTCGTGGTGCGCGTCGGGCGGTTCGGGCCGTACCTGGAGCGCGAGGTCGACGGTGCCGCGCAGCGCGCCAACCTGCCGGACGACCTGCCGCCGGACGAGCTGACCGCGGAGATCGCCGAGAAGCTGTTCTCGACGCCGCAGGAGGGCCGTTCGCTCGGCACCGACCCGGTCTCCGGCAACGAGATCGTGGCCAAGGAAGGCCGCTTCGGCCCGTACGTGACCGAGGTGCTGCCGGAGTCGTCGGACAACGGCAAGAAGGCGCCGAAGCCGCGCACCGGCTCGCTGTTCAAGTCGATGTCGCTGGACACCGTGACGCTGGAAGACGCGTTGAAGCTGCTCTCGCTGCCGCGCGTGGTCGGCAAGGACCCGGAGACGGGCGCCGAGATCACCGCGCAGAACGGCCGCTACGGCCCGTACCTGAAGAAGGGCACGGACTCGCGGTCGCTCGCCAGCGAGGACCAGATCTTCACGGTGACGCTGGACGAGGCCCTGAAGATCTACGCCGAGCCGAAGAAGCGCGGCCGTTCCGCCGCCGCGGCGCCGCCGTTGCGCGAGCTGGGCAACGACCCGGTGTCCGGCAAGCCGATGGTGATCAAGGACGGCCGGTTCGGCCCGTACGTCACCGACGGCGAGTCGAACGCGTCGTTGCGCAAGACGGACAGCGTCGAGACGATCACCGACGAGCGCGCGGCCGAGCTGCTGGCGGAGAAGCGCGCCAAGGGGCCGGTCAAGAAGAAGGCTCCTGCCAAGAAGCCCGCCGCGAAGAAGCCCGCGGCGACCAAGAAGGCTCCTGCCAAGTCGAAGAGCTGAACCAGAGGAGGTGGCGGTGCCGAATTCCGACTTCGGTCCGGACGGGACCCAGGCCCCGCCGCCTCCCCGGCTGTTCCCCGATCCCCTCGCGGGACTGGTGACGGCCGACACGTGGATCGCTCCTCAGTGGACTTCCGGGTACTCCACGTCACGTGTGTCGGTGCCGACACCGCCGACGCCGACCGAGGAGATGCGCCAGGCGATCTGGACCGCGATGGAGCAGGAGCACCGGCGGCCGCGCGGCCGCCGTCAGCGCGCACCCCAGGAGCAGGGCGTGGCGGTTCCGCAGATGCCCGCGCAAATGCCTGTGGTGCAACAACAACAGCCCGCCAAGCAGTCGGGTGGCGTGGCGGCGTTCATCGGCTGTCTGATCGTGATCGGCTTCTTCGTGCTCGTGGTCGTCAACATCCTCGGGGCGATCTTCAGCGGCTGAGGCTGAGAGTCCGGCGACCTCGCGCGCCCGCTCCGGTTACGCTGACCGAACGGAGCAGGTCGATTTGGGGTGACTGACATTCAGGACGCGGACACAGGAGTGACCGAGGCAGGCCGGACGGGGCAGGCCCAGTCCAGCGTGTCCACGGTCCACCGGCTGCGCTCGGTGCTGGCCATCAGGCCGTTCCGGAGGCTGTGGCTGGTCACCTACCTGTGCAGCGTCGGTGACTGGCTGTCGCTGCTCGCGTTGACCGGTCTGGTCTCCGAGATGATGAACAGCTACCAGTGGCAGTCGTTCGCGCTGTCGCTGGTCGTGCTCACACAGCTGCTGCCCGGCATCCTCTTCGCGCCGCTCGGCGGTGTGCTCGCGGACCGGTTCGACCGCCGCAAGGTGATGGTGGCCTGCGACGTCCTGCGCGGGTCGCTGTTCATCTCGATCGCACTGGTCGGGTCGCCGATCTGGCTCTTCGTCGCGAACTTCCTGGTCGGCTGCTGCGCGATGCTGTGGATCCCGGCCAAGGAGTCGGCGGTCCCGAACCTGCTGCGCCGTCCCGACCAGGTGGAGTCGGCGAACCAGCTCGGCCTGGTGATGACCTACGGCATCTCCACGATCAGCGGTTTCGGCCTGTACTCGCTGATCGCGGGCATCCCCGGCTACCTGAACCTGCAGGGCGGGAACCTCGAGTTCCGCATCGCGACGATCGCCGTGATGATCAACGGCCTGCTGTACTTCACCTCGGCGATCCTGGTCGCGACCCGGTTGCCGGAGCTGTCCGGCCGCGTCTCGTCGACCCGCAAGAAGGAGGCCGACAAGCCGGGCTTCGTCGCGATGTTCCGCGACGGCCTGCGGTTCGCCGCCGCGACGCCGCTGGTCCGCGGCCTGGTGATAGGCATGATCGGCGCGTTCGCCGCGGCCGGTGTCGTGATCGCCACGGCGAAGCTCTACGCGCAGTCGCTGCTCGGTGGCGCCTCGACGTTCGGCCTGCTCTTCGTGGCCGTGTTCGTCGGCCTGGCGATCGGCATGGCGACCGCGCCCCGGCTGGCCCAGCGCCTCGCCTACAACCGCCTGTTCGGCGTGACGATCGTGGCGGCCGGCATCACGCTGGTCGTGGTCGCCCTGGCGCCGCACCTGTGGATCGCGCTGCTGACCGTGGCCCTGGTCGGCGCGTGCGCCGGCGTCGCGTTCCTGACCGGCCTGACGATCGTCGGCTCGCAGGTCGAGGACGAGATGCGCGGCCGCACGGTCGCGTTGATCCAGTCGCTGCTCAAGATCGTCCTGTTCGGCGCGTCGGCAGGCGCGCCGCTGCTGGTCGCCCTGCTGCAGAAGCGCCAGGTCAGCGTGTTCGGCCACCCGATGGAGGTCGACGCGACCCGTCCGGTGATGCTCGGCGGCGCCGTGATCGCGATCATCCTCGGCCTCGTCGCGTACCGGCAGATGGACGACCGCCGCGAGGAGCCGGTGCTGTCGTCGCTCTTCGCCGCCATTCGCGGCCGCCGCAACACCAAGGGCCTGCTGATCGCGGTCGAGGGCGACACCCGCGAGGACACCTCGGTGCAGGCCAGGCGCCTGGCCGCCGCCCTGCGTGCCGAGGGTCTCGACGTGCTGCTCGCCGCCGATCCCGAACACGACGAACGCCGTCTGCGCACGATGCTGTCCTCGGCCGAGCTGGCCGGCGTACGCGCTCAGGCCCTGGTCGCCGCCGCCGTGCGGGCCGATGTCGTCGAACGGCAGGTGCGCCCTGCTCTGGACGAGGGCTCCGTCGTGGTGATGGAGCGCTACGTCGACTCACCGCTCGCGCACTTCACCGCCACCAGCTCGCTGGAGCACCAGGAGCTGGAAGGCCTGGTCGACTGGGCCACCGGCCGCCTGCGCCCCGACCTGACGATCCTGCTGGACCGGCCGGTCACCGACGGCAAGTCGATCGCCCTGGAACACCACTGGCGCGTGCAGCGGCTGCTGAGCGAGATGGCCGCCGCCGACCCGGACCGCTACGTCGTGGTCGAGGCCGACGGCGACGCGGACGTGGTGGCCGAGCGCGTCCGGTCCGCTGTCGTGCCGCTGCTGGCCACCCGCAAGCGGGCGGTCCCCGAAGCCGCGGTCTGAGCGTTCGCTGGAAGACTTGCAGCCATGAGCGTGTGGGACGAGGTGGTCGGGCAGCCTGACGCGGTGGCGACTTTGTCCGCGGCTGCCGAGGCCGCGGCCACGATCGTGGCGGGTGGGACGCCGGCGCCCGGCGTGATGACGCACGCCTGGCTGTTCACCGGACCGCCCGGATCCGGTCGTTCGTCCACCGCGCGTGCCTTCGCCGGTGCCCTGCAGTGCGTGGTGACGGATGATCGTCCGGGCTGTGGTCAGTGCACCGGCTGCCGGACGGCGTTGCACGGCACCCACGCCGACGTGCGGGTCGTGACTCCGGAGGGACTGTCGATCTCGGTGGCCGAGATGCGTGCCCTCGTGCAGATCTCCGCTCGCCGGCCCACCTCGGGACGGTGGCAGGTCGTGATCATCGAGGACGCCGACCGGTTGACGGAGGGCGCGGCCAACGCCCTGCTGAAGGCCGTCGAAGAGCCGCCGGAGCGGACGGTGTTCCTGCTGTGCGCGCCTTCCGACCACCCCGACGACGTGTCGGTGACCATCCGTTCGCGCTGCCGCCTGGTGTCGCTGGGCTCGCCGCGGCCGGCTGCCATCGCCGCGGCGTTGGAGTCGGTGGACGGCGTCGCGCCCGAGATGGCTCAGTGGGCGGCTTCCGTCTGCGGCGGGCACGTCGGTCGTGCGCGTCGCCTGGCGGTCGACGAGGAGGCCCGGTCCCGGCGCGAGGCGGTGCTGCGGATCCCGTTGGCGCTGCGGAAACCCGCCGACGTGTTCACCTGCGCCGACGAGCTGATCAAGGCCGCGGAGGAGGACGCCACCACGGCCAACGAGGCCCGCAACGAGGCCGAGCGGGCCGCGTTGGAGACCGCGATGGGCGCGGGTGGCACCGGCAAGGGCACCGCTGCCGCCACCCGTGGCGCCAAGGGTGCGTTGAAGGATCTGGAGAAGCGGCAGAAGTCGCGTGCCACCCGGACCCAGCGCGACTCGCTGGACATGGCGCTGGTGGACCTCGCCGGGTTCTACCGGGACGCGCTGGTGACGAAGACCGGGTCCGAGGCCGCGTTGATGCACCCGGACCGTGCCGGGGACTCGAAGACGGCGGCCGCCCAGTGGTCGCAGGAGTCGATCCTGCGGCGGCTGGAGGCGGTGCTGGCCTGCCGCGAGGCGATCGAGGTCAACGTGAAGCCGCGCATCGCGATCGAGGCGATGGTGACGACGCTGCACCGGGGCTGAGTCCGGTGGGCCGCCGCCGGGTCAGGTGGCTGCGCGTCGGTGCCGATCAGTACGTCTGGTCTGTCCGGCACGCTCACGACGACGGTGTCTGTCGTGAGTTCGTCCGGCTGACCCGTGACGGTGCGCCGGGGCAGCTCGTGCTGGTGTTCCGGTCCGGTGACGGCGTTTACGCGCACGCGGGCGCGGTGCAGCACCCCGACGGACGAGTCCTGAACTTCAACCTGCCACGGGTGATCCGCGCCGTGCTCGACGAGGCGATCGACCGCGGCTGGCAGCCCGACGCCCACTGGGAGCTCGACGGGTGGCCGTGGTTCGACGCGCTGAGCCGCCGATCAGACCCAGCCGAGAGCCGCTGACACCTCGTCCGCCGCCCGCAGCACCCGCGGCCCGAGCGCGATCAGCTCGGGCAGCGAGTGCTCCATCGCCAGCGAGGACGCCGAAAGCCCGCCGATCACCACGCCCGTGTGGTCGCGGATCGCGGCGCCCACACACCGCACACCGATCTCGTTCTCCTCGTCGTCCAGCGCGAACCGCGACCGCCGCACCCGCGTCAGCTGCGACTTCAGCCGGGAGGACGAGGTGATCGTGCGCGGGGTGCGGCCCGGCAGCCCCACCCGTTCGATGTACGCGTCCAGCTCGGAGGCGGACATCGAGGCCAGCACGGCCTTGCCGATGGCCGTCCCGTGCGCGGGCAGCGACATGCCCAGCCGGGACGCCATGCGGTACGGCTTGTTGGCCTCGATCTTGTCCACGTAGACCAGTTCGTCGCCGAAGAGCACGGCCAGGTGCACCGTGCAGCCCGTCGACTCCTGCAACGAGCGCAGGAACGGCCGGGCCCGCTCCACCGCGTCCAGCGGCCGGAGGACCTTGCCCGCCAGGGCGAGCACCCGCGGACCGGTCAGGTAGCCGTCCGAGCCGAGGGTGGCGAAGCCCCTGTCCACCATCGTCTGCAGCAGGCGGTGGACCGTGGACTTCGGCAGGCCGGTCACCCGCGCGATGTCCGTGATGCGCGTGTGGTCGGCCAGGGCCTCCAGCACGGCGAGCGTTTTTTCGACGGCGGTATCGGTCATCTCGCCAGCCAGCCTCCATCGACCACGAGCACGTGTCCGGTCACATAATCGGACGCCGTGGACGAAAGGAACACCGCCGGGCCCACCAGATCTTCCGGGGTGCCCCAGCGGCCGGCCGGGATGCGGCCCCTGATCGCGGGTTCGCGGTCGGGGTCGGCGCGCAGCGGGGCCGTGTTGTTGGTTTCGATGTAGCCCGGCGCGATGGCGTTGACCTGCACGTTCGACGCGGCCCACTCGTTGGCGAGGAGCTTCGTCATGCCGACGAGCGCGTGCTTGGACGCGGTGTAGGCCGAGACGAGAATCCCGCCCTGAAAGGACAGCAGCGACGCGATGTTCACGACCTTGCCGCTGCCGCGCGCCACCATCTGACGGCCGCACAGCTTCGAGATCTCGAACGCCGAGTCGAGGTTCACGGCCATCACCCGCTGCCAGTCCGACAACGACACGTCGACGGCCGGGCCGCGGTGGATCGTTCCGGCGTTGTTGACCAGCACGTCGACCTCGTGATCGCGCAGCACCGGTGCCAGCGCGGGCTCGACCGACGCCGGATCCGACAGGTCGATCGACACCGTGGCGACGGCGGGGGCCACGTCGGACAGGTCGCCGCGGCCCACGAGGATCAACTGTGCGCCAGCCTCGTGCAGGCCGCGTGCGATCGCTCGGCCGATGCCCGTGCGGGCGCCGGTCACCAGCGCCGTTTTGCCTTCGAGGGAGAAGCTCACCGCAGCTCCGTCACGGCGACCTGGTCCATGTCGTCGTAGGCCTGGTTCTCGCCGCCCATGGCCCAGACGAAGGTGTACGAGTGCGTGCCTGCTCCACTGTGGACAGACCAGGACGGGGAGATCACGGCTTCTTCGTTGCGCACCACGATGTTGCGGGTGTTCTGGGGCTCGCCGCAGAGGTGGATGACCCGGTGGTCCTCCGGGAGGTCGAAGTACAGGTAGCACTCGGTGCGGCGGTCGTGGGTGTGCGGCGGCATGGTGTTCCAGACGCTGCCCGGCGCCAGCGACGTCACGCCCAGCACGAGCTGCGACGAGCGGATGCCGTCCGCGTGCACGAACTTGCGGATCTCGCGGACGTTGGCCGTCTCCTGCGCGCCCATCTTCAGCACGTCGACCTCGTCGAAGCGCGCGACGGCGGTGGGGAACGAGGCGTGCGACGGGGTGGAGAAGAGGTAGAAGCGGGTGTCCTCGTCGGCGGCGTGGAACTCGACGTCGACGGCGCCCTGGCCCACGTAGAGGCAGTCGCGCGTACCGAGTTTGTGCTCGGTTCCGTCCACGGTCACCGTTCCGGAACCGCGGATCGCGAGCACGGCGAGCTCGCGGCGTTCGCAGAAGTGCGCCGATCGCAGCGGGGGAGCGCTGTCGAGCTTAAGCGGACGGCCTGGTGACGGGGTCGCGCCGCCCAGCACGATGCGGTCCTCGTGCGTGTAGACCGTGCGGATCTTGCCCGGTACGAAGAGGTCGTCCACGAGGTAGTGCTGCCGCAGCCCGTCCGTGTCGAATCCCGGCAACTGCGCCGGATGGGTCGAGTGCCTGATTTGCATCTGGGGATGCCTTCCGATCGGGGCGGCGGAGTGACACGATGTGCGCCGACCAACATGGAACTACGTTCCGTGGACTGGAACAAGCCTCCCGTCTCCACGCCGCCGGAGACCTGTTCAGGCTTAGGAAAGGCGGCCTTGGTGTACCAGCAGAACCCGAATCCGACAGGATCGTTGTTCCTGTCGGCTCTGCTCGCGTTGATACCGCTCGTTGCCGTGCTCGTGCTGCTCGGCGGTTTCAAGTGGAAGGCTCACTGGGCGGGGTTGACCGCCCTCGTGCTCGCGATCGGCGTCGCGATCCTCGGCTACTCGATGCCGCTCGGGCAGGCGCTCAACTCGGCGGCGTTCGGCGCGGCGACCAGCGTGCTCGTGGTCCTGTGGATCACGTTCAACGCCATCTGGATCTACAACCTCACCGTCCACAGCGGACACTTCGCCGTGCTGCGCAGGTCGTTCAGCTCGATCTCGGACGACCAGCGCGTGCAGGCGATCGTCATCGCGTTCTCGTTCGGCGCGCTGCTCGAAGCTCTGGCCGGCGGCGGCGGTCCGGTCGCGATCTGCTCGGTCATGTTGATCGCCTTGGGCGTCGACCCGATGAAGGCGGTGGCGTTGTCGCTGATCGCCGACACCTCGCCGGTGGCGTTCGGCGGCATGGGCAACCCGATCACGGTCCTCAACACGGTCACCGGGCTGCCCGCTGACACGTTCGGCGCGATGACCGGCCGTCAGGTGCCGTTCCTGGCGATGCTCGTGCCGTTCGTGCTGATCTTCGTGGTGGACGGCAAGCGCGGCTTCAAGCAGGCGTGGCCCGCGGCGCTCGTGGCGGGCGGCTCGTTCGCGATCACGCAGTACCTGGTCTCGAACTTCTGGTCCTACAAGCTGTGCGACATCATCGCGGCCGTCGTCTCGGTGCTCGCGGTGATCGTGCTGGCACGGGTGTGGCAGCCGGAACGGTCGATCCCGCCGGTCATCGCGGGTGGTGCGGCGACGGACTCCCGGCGCGACGTGATCGTGGCGTTCACCCCGTACGCGATCATCGTGGCGATCTTCTCGATCGCGCAGATCCTGCCGGTGAAGAAGTTCCTCGACTCGCTGACGTACAAGTTCGCGTGGCCCGGCATGCACCTCGTCGCGCCGAACGGCAAGCCGATCAAGGTCGAGTACGCGTTCAACTGGGCGTCCGCGACGGGCTCGCTGCTGTTCCTCTCCGGCCTGATCACGCTGGTGGTGCTGGGGATCGGCGCTCGCAAGGGACTGGAGATCTACGGCCAGACGATCAGGCAGTTCAGCTGGGCGATCCTGGCGATCCTCGCGGTGTTCTCGCTGTCGTACGTCATGAACTACTCGGGCCAGATCACGACGCTGGGCCTGTGGCTCGCGGGGACCGGCGCGTTCTTCGCGTTCCTGTCGCCGGTCGTGGGCTGGTTCGGCGTCGCGATCACCGGCACGGACGCGGGCTCCAACGCGTTGTTCGGCGGCCTGCAGGTCACCGCGGCCCAGCAGCTCGGCACGTCGCCGTTCCTGTTCGGCGCCTCGAACAGCTCGGGTGGCGTGATGGCGAAGATGATCTCGCCGCAGAACCTCGCCATCGGCACCGCGGCGGCTGGTCTCGTGGGACGCGAGGGCGACCTGTTCCGCAAGGTGTTCGGCTGGAGTCTGTTGCTGCTGCTGGCGATGTGCGTGATCGCGTACCTGCAGGCCACACCGGTGCTCGGATGGATGGTGCCATGACGTTCAGTCGTCGAACTCTGCTCGGCGCGGCCGCCGCGAGTCCCGTCGCTCTGTCGGCCGCGCCGGCGGAAGCGTCCTCGTCGTTGTTCCGCGAGTCGTTGGACTACGCGCTCGGGAAGCTGAGGCAGGTAGCCCCGAACGTCACCTCGTTCCCCGAGGAGACGAAGTTCGAGAAGTGGGTCTACGTCAACTCCGGCGGCTGGGTCGGCGGGTTCTGGCCCGGCATGCACTGGCTCGCGTTCCTCGACAGCGGCGACGAGCAGTTCAGGAAGTGGGCCGTGGAGTCGGCGCTGAGGCTGTCCCCGCGGCGCACCGACACGTCGATCCACGACCTGGGCTTCCTGTTTTACCCGTCGTGGGTGACCGCGTACCGGCTCACCGGTGACGCCTCCTGGCGTGACGGCGCGGTGCAGGCGGCGTCGTCGTTGATCCAGCGGTACAACGACAAGGGCCGCTTCATCAGGGCGTGGGGAGCGCTCGGCACGCCGAACAACGCGGGCCGCGCGATCATGGACACGATGATGAACCTCGACCTGCTGACGTTCGCGTCGGAGCAGACAGGGGATCCGCGGTACCTGGACGTCGCCGTGGCACACGCTTTGACGACCCGAGCGAAGTTCATCAGGCCGGACGGTTCGACGCCGCACGTCTTCGACTTCGATCCGGAGACCGGCGCGGACATCGGCCCCAACACGAACCAGGGCTACAGCCCGACGTCGTGCTGGTCGCGCGGTCAGGCGTGGGGCATCTACGGCTTCACGACGATGTACCGGCGCACGCGGCGTCGTGAGTTCCTGGAGGCCGCGCGAAAACTCGCGGACTTCGCGCTGGACGCCCTCACCCCGGACCACATTCCGGTGTGGGACTACCGCTCACCGTTGGCGCCCAACGACGTCAAGGACTCGTCGGCGGGCGCCATCATGGCGTGCGGCCTGATCGACCTCGCCGCCGCCTCGGGACGCATCGGCTACCGGCTGGCAGCGCTGCGCATCCTGGACGCGTTGTGCCGCACGTGTCTGACGACCCGTTCCGAACGGCACGAGGCGATCCTGGCGCGCGGCACCCGCAACCGGCGGATCGAGGTCGGCATCGAGGTGTCCCTGCCCTACGGCGACTACTACCTCATGGAGGCGTTGCTCAGGGTTCTGAAACCTCGGGAGCTCGCACGCGCGATCGGCCTCTGACCGGCAGCGCGGCGACCAGGACCACGCCCGCGAGCAGCAGTCCCGTGCCGGTCCAGAACAGCGGGATCGACTGGTACGCGGCGTTGGTGTAGGCGAGCGGCGGCGTCTTCTGCTCCGGAGGCGCCGCCCCGCCGCCCGGTTGCGGGGTCTGGGGTGGCTGCGCGGTCCCGCAGACCACGCCACCCTGCGGCGCCGCTGCCCGCACGATCTGCTCGCCGAGCGAGATCTGCGCGAGCGCCGTCGGCAGGTTCGGCAGCTTCAGCTTGTCCGTCGGCAGCAGCTGCACGTCGAGCATCCGAGCCGTGGCACCGAGCTGGAAGCCGCTGAACCCGTTGCCCGTGAAGCTCGCCTTCTTCTCGTTGAGCCCGGCGATCTGCAACTTGATGACGACCAGGTCGAGCAGCAGCGGCACGTCCAGCACCGGGTGCGCGGCATCGAGCGTGCCGAGCTCCTTGCCGTTCTGGCTGACCTTCAGCACCGGCGCCGTGTAGGTGATCTTCGACGTCTTCTCGTCCCCGGTAGCCGTGGCCGTGAGCGTCGGCGGGCTCACGACATCGATCTTGACCCCGCCCGCGATCTCCACGCTGACCGCACGCATCGTCGAGGTCGACTCGACGGCCTTGTTCTTGCTCCCCGGCAGGTCGACCAGCCTCACCTGCGAGTTCGCCTCGAACGTGTCCGGGACGCTGACCAGGCTGCTCTTGGCGGGCAACGGCACCTCGGCCGGCAACGCGCTCAGCACCTCGAGCCCGGCGAGGGAGGTGCGAGCGGTCGCCAGCGGGCTGATGCACGGCCCGAGCTTCTCGTCCCACCGCGCGTGCACGCTGCCGTTGAGCACCCGCAGCTTCCCGAGCGGCGTCTCGGGAATCGGCAGCCCGCCGCTCGTCGGCTCGGGGTTGTCCGGAATCGCCGTCTGCACGAGCGTCCCCGGCGCCTGCGGCGACCGCCCCGCCACCGCGAACCCGAACGGGTTGGCCTGCGTGACCACCCGCTCGGTGCTCAGGTACGCCTCGGTGTTGACCTGCGCACTGGCGAGCCCCAGCCCGAACTCGGTGACCGACTGCTTCGGCAGCTGGTCGCCGAGCCCGGGCAGGATCGTGTTCGTGGGCACCCCCTGAGGCCCAAGACGCACGACGGTCAACCCCGTCCCCGCATCCCCGACAGCGTGCGCAAGCGATTGCGGCCCGTTGGGCGCCGATGCGGGCGGCTGGTTCGGATCACGCGGCCCCGGCACCGGCGTGGTGGGAGGCTGCGCGAGCGCGGGCGCCGCGACGAGCGCGAGCAGCACCCCGGCCAGCGGCACGGACAACGATCGGCGCATGAACCACTCCTCGGCGGTGAGAAGGTGGTGACATCGGTCACGGTCCGTACAACGAAGCCGACCCCCGTGAGTGACGGGTCTTCGGACCCGCTATAGTTATCGCGTCTCGCCGCCTTAGCTCAGTCGGCCAGAGCGGCTCACTCGTAATGAGCAGGTCGTCGGTTCGATTCCGACAGGCGGCTCGGTGAGATAAGACCCAGGTCAGGCTTCCTGACCTGGGTCTTTCTTTGTTCCCAGGTTCGTGACGAGTTGTAGAGCCGCGCTGCTCTGGGCCTCGTGTGTGCCCGAAGTGTGCCCATCGGTTCCGGTGGACTTGCGCGGGACGAGCTTGGCCGCCGCTTCGGCGGCCCGGTGAGCGACCTCGGGGAGGACGCTCGTGCACGAGGTCGAGGAATTCGCCGGTCTGCTCCGGCGTCGTCCGCTGAGATCGACTCAGTCGATGCTCATCAGCCCGGTGTCAGAAGGGCGTTGAGGCGTTGTAGTGCCAGGTGCCCACCCGTGCTGATTTCGATGAGTCCGCCATCGTCGGCAGCGCGGATTGTTCGCTGTATCTGATGCGGCAGGCGGTGCGTCTCCGCCGCAAGGAGTGCTGTGCGCAAGGCGTCCGCTGCGCCGTCTCGTTGTCGGGCTGCAAGCAGAACCTGCCCGGCAGTGACTCGCTCGATGATGTGCCATTGCGGCGCGACCGGCGCTGCATCCGGCATGTTCGTCTGCATGATCCGGACCGCGTGGGCGGCTCGGCCGGTTGCGACCAGTCCGCGTAGCTCGATCTCCCGGAGCGTGAACGGGTTGAACAGCATGCTTCGGCCGCCACCGTCGTCGAGCCGTTCGCGGTACCCGTTGATCGCGAGGTCAAACAGGTCCGGGTCGCCGTGTTCTCCTGCGGCACGAGCGAGTAGCGCGAACGCGGCTCCCTGCCCCTCACGATCCTCGGACACGGCAACAGCCCGGCTGAGCCGGGCGATAGCTGCGCCGACGTGGTCAGCTTTACGCAGCTCGTTCCCGTGCATCCGGAGCGCGTGAGCGAGGAACGTCCGGTCGCCAAGGCGTTCAGCGATCATGAGTGCCTTGCCCGTCCAGCGGGCGGCAGCCGTCAGCCGCTCCTCGGGCAGCACCGTGCCGAGTGAGACGCCGAGTGCGGCACGGCCCTGCCCGAGCAGGATCATCGTGTCCCGTTCGGCCCGTCCCTCGGCGGCTCGTGCCTCAAGCCGAGCGACCAGCGGCCACAGCTCGTTGACCGCATCGACGGCCCTGCCGGACTGGCGTGCGATCTCAGCAAGGCGGATGGTCGAGTCACCGAACTGGATCATCGCCGCGAAGTCGGCGTCGTCGTTGTCGGTCACGCCGAGTGCGTGCATCGGCAGTCCGAGCGTCCGCGCGATGTGCCGGCGTGTGGCGACATCGCTGATGTTCCGGCGACCGGTCTCGATCATCGACACGTAGGTCTTGTCGTAGCCGAGTAGCGCGGCGAGCCGTTCCTGACTGAGCTTGTTCAGCCTGCGGTACACCCGCAGGATCGTTGCCAGGTCACGACTTCTGAGGGCCGCGGTTGCCTCTGGTGCCGACCACAACCACACGGCGGGCATGAGTCGACGAGCAGGGACGACCGGGGCGACTTGGCGAGCACTGGCGTGACAGGTGGGGCAGATCGGCTCGACAGCAAGCCGACTCAGCTCGGCTCCACACGCGTCACACCGCCCGCCCGTCACGGCTTACCTGACCGCGTCCGCGCGCAAACGTTCGAACCACGCTGCGATTGACCGCTTGTAGCCCTCTGGCATGTTCAAGCCAGGCACTTCGTCCTCGGTGAACAGGCCGATTTCTTTGTGCTCGTGGGAAAGTACGGGCTCGCTGTCGCCGTCCGGGTGGCAGCCGTAGGTCACGATGAACACGTTCTTCTCGGCGACGTTGATGTAGTACATCCACGTGTCGAGGATCGGCCCGGTCGTCACCTTCCACTGCGTCTCTTCCGTGATCTCGCGGGCAACGCACTCTTCCGGCGTCTCGCCCGGTTCGATCCGGCCGCCCGGAAGCTCCCACTCCTCGCGCTCATTCTTCAGAAGCAACACCTTGCCGTCGCGGACCACCACGCCCTTGATCGAGACGGGGTAGGCAAGCTGGCTCATCGAGGTGTCCTCCGTGATTGCGGGCGGCTGCTCAACGGCAACGTAGCACCGGAACCCACCATGCCGAGGCGACGCGGTGTTGACAACCTGTCACTGGACGTGGTGGATCAAACGGCGTTCTGCTGATCCCATAGACGAGTCGTTTCGGGAGGTAGACGCCATGATCGAGCCGTATCGCGTCAACGCGGACTCCACCAACCTGGTCGAGCTGATCGCTGAGCAGGGACTCGCTGTAGTCGACGGTCTCGACGGCCCCGAGGACCTGCTGAGGCTCGCGCAGTCGATCGCCGTAGTCGTTCCGCATCGCGACAGCGGACCTGACGGCGTCACCACGATCGCTGACCTCGGCGAGTCCATCGTGCGTAGCGGGTTCGCGGGCTTCAGCGCCTGTGCACTCAACCCGCACACCGATCGCTCAGGCGTTCCGCACCCGCCTGCCCTGCTGATGATGAGCTGCACACAGCCTGCGACAACCGGTGGCGAGTGCGTGCTCATCGACGGCCAGGCCGTGTACGACGATCTCGCCGAGTCGGAGCCCGAAGCGCTCACCGTGTTGAGCACGCCGCGTTCCGTGCTGTTCGGCGGTGCGGCAGGGCATCTCAGCTCGATCTTCAGCGACAACGGTCGAGGTCGAATCGCCGTCAGACTTCGGCTCGACGAGCTCGCTCAGTTCGCGCCTGAGGTCAACCGCTGGATTCCGGCACTCCGGGCGGCGATCGACCGCCACGCGTTCGAGTTCAGGCTCACTGCCGGACAGGGTTACGTCCTCGACAACCACCGCTGGTTGCACGGTCGACGAGCGTTCACCGGACAGCGCGTGGTCCACCGCGTGAACGGAGATCCGTTGCCGGAACTGGTTGTGGCGACCGGCGTTCGCGTCCGGGCGTCGAGTGATGCCGCGTGAACGACGACGCGGCGATCCGTGCCTTTCCCGCACTCGCTGCGCTCATCGCGATCAGAGACGCGGGCTGGACCTTCGTCCACCGCGACGCGGTCGAAGGAGTGCCGACACAGGTCGACGGCTACAGGGTCTGGCCGGGTGGCTGGATCGACGCTGTCCGCGTTCGCGATCAGGACGACGCGATGGCGTTGCGCACCGATGGAGATGAGCCGCCCGGCATTGTGTGGGAGCGCACGGGGTCGCTGACGAACGTGGTTCAGGAGCTGCTGAGCGTTCCTGCTCCCGGTGATCGGCTCGCACCTCGGCTCGTGAAGGCGACCGGGCCGATCCTGTGGACGCCATAGTCAGACCGGCAGCCGGGGTCTTCCGATCATTGGTGCACGCGGTCGACGCGCGAGAACGGCCGATCGACTTCCGAGGGATCGCACTCTGGTTCGCCGTCTGCGGAGCGGCATCTGTGCTGGTCAGCGAGAGTGAGATGGGGACCCGCAAGGTGTGCCCGTTGTGTGCCCGAACGCTCCGAAACGAGCTGATCCGCAACGGCATCGAACGGCAGCCGCACCGGCCTGACCAGGACCAATCAGATCGATGCGTTACTACCCGTCAGCCCACAACACGAACACCGGGGAACTCGTAATGGGCAGGTCGTCGGTTCGATTCCGACAGGCGGCTCGGTGAGATAAGACCCAGGTCAGGCTTCCTGACCTGGGTCTTTCTGCATCTCCGGGTCGGTCCGGAGGCGCTCGAACCACGTCGCGATCGAGCGCTTGTAGCCCTCGGGCATGGTCAAGCCGGGTACGTCGTCCTCGGCGAACAGACCGACTTCCTTGTGCTCGTGGGACAGCACGGGCTCGCTGTCGCTGTCCGGGTGGCACCCGTAGGTCACGATGAACACGTTCTTCCCGGCGACCTCGACGTAGTTGATCGAGACGGGGTGGGCGAGCTGGCTCATCGAGGTGTCCTCCCTGGCCGTGGACGTCTCCGAGGTCCATTACGACGTACCCGTCCGTTGGAACTTCGGCCGACGAGCGCCATTACGCCGACCGGAGCACGTCACCTTCGCTACGGTGATCACGCCGCATTCCTGGGGGAGGGGCTCATGACCGGTTTTCAGGTGGTCACCTCGGCGCTGCGCGCGGAGGCCGGCAAGTGGGACGAGCTGTCGTACCGGATGGCTCCCGTGCACCGCGCGGTGGAGGGCCTGACCCTCTCGCCGCTCGCGTTCACCGCGCTGGACGCGGTCAGCCTCGCCGGGTTCTCGCTCGGGCTGCCCACGGCGCCTGAGCAGCTGGCGCGGTCGTACGAGGAGGTTCGCGCGTTCATCGCGAACCTGCTGCTGGACGCGGAGGAGGAGTTCTCCGAGGTCGGCGACACGCTGATCAAGATCGCCGACACGTACGACGAGGCGGAGGACGTGATCGAGCTCGACCTGGACCAGACGTACTGAGTTCCTGGGGGGACAAGTGACGAGTCTGAACGCTGCCGACTGCGAGGCGATGATCGGCGAGCTGGACAACGGGATGGGCCTCGCGGGGCAGGCGGTGAAACTGCTCATCGACGCGTTCAACGGCACCATGGGCAACATCACCGGCAACCCGCTCATCTACCTGGCACCGGACATGGGCCTGCGACGGCTCGTCGGGGAGCTGCGGGGGTACCTGGACAAGATCGTCCAGGCGTGGCAGGCGTTCATCGACCACCACGCGCCGGTGGTGGCGCTGATCCGCACGGCTTTCGGCTGGATCACCGACGTGCGCGGGCCGGTCTCCGAGATGGCCGGGGTGGTGCGCCGGTCGGAAAGCCCGAGCATGCGGGAGTGGACCGGGTCGGCCAGCTCGTACTACTTCGGGGAGGTCGTCCCCCAGCAGGCACTCGCGCTGAGCCAGACGCACCCCAAGGCGGAGCTGATCAGCAAGTGGCTGATGGGTGTGGCTCAGGCCAACGTCGAGTTCCTGCTGATGTACGCGGAGAAGGTCGGCGAAGGCATCGCCAAGGTCCTGGCCACGGCCGTCTCCGCGGTCACGATCGTCGGGGTGCTGGAAGCGATCGGCAAGGCCGCGGACATCGCCGGCGACTTCATCAAGAACGCCGTCAGCGTCTTCTCGAAGAGCGTCAGCTACTACACCGGCGCGGTCGGCTACATGCGGGACGCGCTCAGCATCCACGAGGACAAGGACGCGTTCCCGTACGGCCTCTGGCCTCAGGCGGTGCGCTGATGTTCGACCACCTGCGCGATCTGAAGATCGCCGACGTGCGGATCCCACCTGCGCCTCCTGCGCCGGCCGGGCCGCCGCCGGAGCCCGCCGACTCCTACCAGGCGACCGACCCGTCGCGGTCGTTGTGGATCACTGTCGACAGGGATTCCAAGGTGCTCCGGATCGAGGTGAGCGGCACCTGGGAGGACCGGCTGCCCGTCGCCGAGTTCGACGACGCGGTGTTCATGACGTACGTCAACGCGGTGCAGATGGCGGCCGCCGCCGAGGCTCCGGCACGGTTGCGGGCCGCGGCGGAAGGCCCGGCAGAGCCGTCGGCGGACGACGTCGTGACCGACTTCCACGACTGGCTCGCCGACGTCGCGCAACGGCGGGCCGCGATCGGCCAGAAGCTGCGGGAGATCGAGGAGAACGCCGCCGCGTCCGCTGATCAGGGCGTGATCGAGGTGCACGGCCCGTACGGGCTGCTGATGCTGCGCGTGCGGGGCGGCAACCTGCTCGGCATCGCGACGAACACCGAGGCGCTCTCCAAGGCCAACGCCGGCATGGTGCAGCAAGCACTGTGGGAGGCGTTCTCCGACGCCGGGCTCACCTCTCCGAGCACCGCGCGGCAGGAACCGGAACCGGTGCGCAGGCCGCGGCGCGACGACGAGGTTGTCATCGAGGACGACCTGTGGAAGGGATTCGGTTCGCAGTGAGCAGGGTGTTGGTCGCCGGTCTCGCCCTGCTGCTGGCGGGGTGCGGTGAGGCGAAGGCGCCGGAGACGGCCCCTCCGACCACGGCGGCGAAGGCCTCCGCCGAACCGGAGAAGTACACCGGCAAGACGGGATGCCGGTACCTGGCGCAACGGGTGCCGGGTCTGCCCGCGCTGCTGCAGGACTCCGTGCCCGGCGCGGCGGACCAGGACGTCCTGTGCGAGTTCGGCGACCCGGCCAAGGGCGGGCCGTTCGTCGAGGTGACGTTCTCCACCTGGAAGAACGACCCGGCGGATCCCGGCAGGGGCAGGCAACGCGCGCGAGAGCGGTTCGCGTCGACCTCGAACTTCGCCGACGACGGCGAGGCCGACGTGCGGCTCGGCGAGAAGGCGAAGTGGCAGCACCGCGGCACGGGCTGCCAGCTCGCGGTGCTGGACGAGAACGCCGTGCTCCAGATCCGGTACGACGTCTTCGGTGGGGCCGGGCTCGATCCGTCGTCGGAGCAGTGCCGCACGCCGTTGCGGGACCTGGCCAAGCCGATCTACGACGCGGTCCAGCCGTGACGACCATTTAGTGGGACGGCAGGCCGGGAGCCGAACCGCGGACTAAGCTCGCTCGTGTCCGGTGGAAGACGCGGTTACCAGGGCCTTCCAGCGGGGCGCCTAACGTGAGCCGGGTCTCACTGGTTAACATCGCCGACCTTCGCGCGATGAACCACCATCGGGTCCGGCGAGTCTTGAGCGTCGCCCCGTGCCCAGGTGATCTGATGCGCACACCTCGGAAGCTAGAAGGAGGAACGCACACCATGTCGTACATGGGCGGCGAGAACGGCGACAAGTGAGTCGCTGACCTGGGCAATTGTGCCCCGTCAAGGGGGCCTGCACGGTCACCCCGTGCGGCTTGTGCAGGCCGTTCTACCTCTGCAGCTCCAGCAGCATGCCCGCCCGGCGGTTCGCGGGCAGGTTGTTGATGACCAGCTTGATCTCGACGCGGCCTGCGTCGGTTCGCCGGATGATTTCGAAGTCGTCCCGGATCCGGTTGAGCGCGATGACGTCCCAGTGCACGTCGACTCCCGGTGGCAGGACGATCGTGTAGGTGGCGCGTTCGACCGGTTGCCTGAAGTAGAAGGTGAACGGGTCGGGTTTCTTGTGGACCATCAGCGGCACGCATTTCTTCGGCCAGGTCCACTCCATTTTCAGGCGTATTTCGCTGTCCACTTCCGCCGGTGAGTGGAAGTGGGAAACCATGTCGAGCTTGCCGTCCTCACTCCAATGCGACGTGACCAGAAAGCTCGGGCCCATGCTCCCGTCGACCAGGAGGCTGCGGACTTTCGCATTGACCTCCTTCTGGACCGACTTGGGCTGGTTCCAGCCCGCGCCGAAGCGCAGCCGGAAGAACTTGGCCTCGGCGTTGCGGATCACGGCGTTGACCGTGATGAACTCCTGCGTGTCGCCGTTGGCCTCGATGACCGCGACCTGCTCCCACACCTTGATGTCGAACTGGCTGGGCTGCAGTTCCATCAGCATGTACGAGTACTTCGACAGCAGGGCGCGGTACTCGCGGGCCTCCGCGTCGAGCTTGGTGACGCGGGTCGTGAGGTAGGTCAGCAGCAGGAGCATCAGGGCGATCGCGCCGATCACGAACGCCGCCCGGATGGCGACCGAGCCGAACAGGGCCGACAACACGGCACCGAACGCGACGAGGCCGAGCAGTCCCTTGACGGTGCCGACTGCCCCTTCCTCCTGGAGGAATTTCTCCAGCCACTGCGTGAACGACTTCAGCACCCCGGTCCACCCCTCTGGCCGGCCCGCACGCGCCGGACCAAACAGGGTAACTCGGGGCCTGTCGGGTAGTCATCGAAGTTGGTACGAATGGGTGGAGGACTCAATTGTCAATCAATTGGCATTGTTCCGCGGTTTATGTCGCAGGAGGTGTGTCACAGGTGGCGAGCGCGTTCTCCAGAGCCGAACGTTCCGCCGGTGCCACGGTCAGCTTGTACGCCGCTTTGACGGTGACGTAGATCCGTCCGTACGAACACGCATAGGCCGCGTTGGGCGGCATCCACTCGTCAGGCGTCTTGTCGCCCTTCGACTGGTTGACCTTGCCGGACACCGCCACCAGGTTCCGCAGGTCGTTCGCCGCCGCCACCCGTTGCTCGGGAGCCCACGCCGCCGCGCCGCTGCGCCACATCTCTGCGAGCGGCACCACGTGGTCGATCTGGATCTTCGACACGCTGGTGATCCGCGTGCCGGTGTAGGGGTCGTCGAGCGTGCCCGACTGCACGCCGCAGCGGCCCGGCTTGCGCTGCACGTCCGTCAGGTCGCGGGCCAGGACCTGGCTGCGCTGGTCGCAGCCGTCGCCGTCGGTGTCGAACCACGGCTGGCCGAAGACGCACGCGCCGCTGTCGCAGTCACGTGAGTAGCCGTCCAGGCGGCCCGGTGCGCTCACGGCCAGCGCCGCGAGAGAGGTGCGCGCCGTCGCGGCGTCGAGGGTTCCGGCAGGTACGCGGTCTACCTGCGGCGTGGAGGAGGAGAGGGGTATGGCGGAACAGCCGGTCAGCAGGATGATCAGCAACAACCACCGCATGAGGAGGGCATACCCGCTACAACTGGACGGGAAGGCCGCTCAACGGCGTAACTCTGGGGGACAGATGTCCGAAGTCGACGCGCTCGCCGACCGCCTCTTCGACACCATTCTCGAGCGCTATCCGGTCGACGCCAGCCTGATGGGCTACGACCTCGACCACTCCTCGCTCACCGACCACAGCGAGGAAGCCGGTCGGCGCTACCGGGACAAGCTCCACGAACTCGGCGAGGCCGCCCGGCAGCTGGAGCCGGAGACGCTCTCCGACCGCATCACGCAGGGGATCGTGCTGCACGAGGTGCGGACGCAGGTGAACGACGTCGACTCGAAGCAGGTCGAGTTCGGCATCAGCGCCAACATCCGCACGACGGTGCCGGGCACGCTGGCGTTCCTGCCGCGCGTGCCGGTCGACACGCCGGAACGCCGGGCCGGGTACCTCGAACGGCTGCGCGGGCTCGACGGGTTCTTCGCGACGATGATCGAGCGTCACCGCAAGGGCTTCACGAACGGCCGCACACCGGTGAAACACCTGGTGGAGCAGGCCATCGCGTTGATGGACGGCCACCTCGGCAACCTCGGCGCGTTCGACGTCGTGGACGGCGCGAGCGAGGTCGCCGACGAGTTCGTCCGCCCCGCGCTCCAGAAGTACCGCGCCTTCCTCGAAACCGAAGCGCTGCCCGTGGGCCGCGACGCCGAGCACGCGGGACTGTGCTGGCTGCCGGAGGGTGACGCGGTCTACCGCACGGCGATCCGCGCCCACACGACCGAGGACCTCGACCCGGAGGAGCTGCACGCCACCGGCCTCCGGCTGATCGAGGACCTCAAGGAGGAGTTCGCCCAGTACGGCGCCGACGTGTTCGACCGCATCCGCAACGATCCGGCGTTCCGGCACAGCAGCGCAGAGGAGATGCTCGACGCCGCGCGCAAGGCCGTCGCGAAGGCGGAAGCCGCTGCGCCCCACTGGTTCCGCACGCTGCCGGAAGCGAAGTGCGTGATCGAGGAGGCGCCGCCCGCGGTCCCAGCCCACGTGCCGCCGCACTACTACCCGGCCGCGGAGGACGGCAGCCGTCCCGGCACGTACTTCGTCAACACCAAGGAACCGCACAACCGGCTCAGGATCGAGGACGAGGCCACGGCGTACCACGAGGCCGTGCCGGGGCATCACTTCGAGTACGCCAGGATGGCCCTGCTCAGCGACCTCCCTGTGGTGCGGCGCATGGCGCCGATCAGCGTGTTCGGCGAGGGCTGGGGCCTGTACTGCGAACGGCTCGCGGACGAGATGGGCCTGTACAGCAACGACGAGTCCAGGCTCGGCATGCTCACGATGGACGCCATGCGCGCGGGCCGTCTCGTCGTCGACACGGGCCTGCACGCCAAGGGATGGAGCCGTCAGCAGGCGATCGACTTCCTGGTCGGGAACACCCCGATGGGGCTCGCGCAGATCGAGTCCGAAGTGGACCGGTACCTCGCCGAGCCCGGCCAGGCGCTCGCCTACATGGTGGGGCGGCTGAAGTTCCAGGAACTGCGCGGGAAAGCCGAGGACGCGGGCAAGGACGTCCGCGACTTCCACGAGGTGGTGCTCAGCCAGGGCCGGCTCACGCTCGCGCTGCTCGACGAGGTCGTGCAGGAGTGGATCGCCGATGCGTGACCTCGCCGACCAGCTGTCCGACCTGATCCTGGACCACCACACGCTGCGGCCGAACCTGATGGGGCTGCGCGACGACGGCGAGCTGCAGGACCACAGCGAAGAGGCGGACGAGGCCTACCTGCGGCGCTACCGGGCCATCGCGGGGGAAGCGGAACGACGCACCGCGGAAACGGAAGACGACCGCATCACGCGTGACCTGGTCCTGCACCTCACCCGTGCCGAGTGCGACACCATCGAGTCGAGGGCGATCGAGTACGGCGTGAGCGGCTACCTCCAGGCCGCGGTTCCGGAGCTGCTCTACTTCCTGGGACACCTGAAGAGCCATCACGCCGTGCCGCGGTTCATCGCGACCGTCGCCGAACGGCACCGTGCGGGTGTCGCGGCAGGACGGACGCCGGTCAGGCACCTCGTCGAGCAGGCGATCGCACTCGTGGACCAGTACGACGATCCGGCGGTCCGGCACTACCGCGACGTGCTGGTGAACGACGTTCTGCCGCACGGTCGCGACGAAGAGCACGCGGGGCTGTGCTGGCTGCCCGGCGGCGAAGCGTTGTACCGCAATGCAATCCGCACGCACACGACGCTGGACCTCGACCCGCACGAGCTGCACGCCACCGGACTGCGGCTCATCGACGACATCAAGCGGGAGTTCGACGTACGCCGGCGCCGAGGAGATGATCGAGGACGCCGAGAAGGCCGTTCGCCGAGCTGAATCGCTTGCCCCGCAATGGTTCCGGACGGTGCCGCAGGCCAGGTGCGAGATCGCCGCGACAGCGCCGTCCGTGCCCGCGAGCACCCCGCCGCACTACGTTGCCGCCGCGCTCGACGGCAGCCGGCCCGGCACGTACTTCGTCAACACCAAGGACCCGCACACCCGGCTCCGGAACATCGCGGAGGCGACGGCGTTCCACGAGGCGGTGCCCGGCCACCACTTCGAAAGCTCCAGGCTCGAACAGCTGGGACACCTGCCGCTGCTCCGCCGCAAGGCGCGGATCACCGCGTTCAGCGAGGGCTGGGCGCTCTACTCCGAACGCCTGGCCGACGAGATGGGCCTCTACAGCACCGAAGAAGCCCGGCTCGGCATGCTCACCATGGACGCCAAACGCGCGGGCAGGCTCGTCGCCGACACCGGACTGCACGCCAAGGGCTGGAGCAGGCAGCAGGCCGTCGACTACCTCCTCACGAACACCCCGATGCCGCGCGCACTGGCCGAAGCCGAGGTCGATCGCTATCTGGCTCAACCCGGCCAGGCGCTCGCGTACATGGTGGGGCAGCTCAAGTTCCAGGAGCTGCGCGGCAAAGCCGAGCAGGCGCTAGGAGCGGCGTTCGACCTCCGCGACTTCCACGAGGTCGTCCTGGGCCACGGCAAGCTCACCCTCGGCCTGCTCGACGACGTCGTCACGGCCTGGCTTGCCGAGCGCTGACCGCATCTGGTCGAGGTCCAGCATCCCCTCCCAGCGCGACACGACGAACGTCGCGACGCAGTTGCCCAGCAGGTTCGTGAAGACGCGCATCGAGTCCATGATCCGGTCCGCGCCGAGCAGCAACGCGACCGCCGCGGCCGGGATCGAGCCGACCGCGGCGACCGTCGCCGACAGCGCCAGGAACGCCGAACCCGGCACGCCCGCCATGCCCTTGGAGGTCAGCACGAGCACCAGCACGATCGTCAGCTGGTCGCCGAGATCCAGCGGCACGTTCAGCGCCTGGGCGAGGAACACCGTGGCGAGCGAGAGGTAGATCGAGGCGCCGTCCAGGTTGAACGAGTACCCGGTCGGCAGCACCAGGCCGACGGACGTGGGGGCGCACCCGGCGCGTTGCAGCTTCACCATCATCCGCGGCAGCACGGCCTCCGACGAGGCGGTGCCGAGCGCCAGCACGAACTCCTCCTTGGCGTACCTGATGAACCGCAGGATGTTCACCCGCGCGAACGTCCACGCGATCACCCCGAGCAACGCGCAGAACAGCAGTGCCGCGCCATAGGAAGCGAGGATCAGCCACAGATACGTGCGCAACGAGCCCAGCCCGTACTGGCCGACCAGGAAGGCCATCGCCCCGAACGCGCCGAGCGGCGCCAGCTTCATCACGTAGCCCAGCACCGTGAAGAACGCCAGGTTGACGCGGTCCAGGAGGTCCACGACCGGCGTTCCCCGCTCGCCGAGCTGGGCCAGCGCGCAGCCGAACAGCACCGCGAACAACAGCACCTGGAGCAACGCGTTGCGCGCCAGCGCGTCCACCACGCTGGAAGGGATGAGGTCCAGCAGGAACTGCACGACTCCGGGGAGGTGACCGCCCTGCGTCTTCGCCTCGACGGCCGAAGCGTCCAGTGTGGACGGATCGACGTTCATGCCCGCACCTGGCCGCACCACGTTGCCGACGAGCAGCCCGAACGCGAGCGCGGCCGTCGACACCACCTCGAAGTAGATCAGCGCCTTCACACCGATCCGCCCGACCGCCCGCAGATCACCGACCTTCGCGATCCCGGTGGCCACGACGCAGAAGATCAGCGGCGCGATCACCATCTTGATGAGCTTGATGAAGCCGTCCCCGATCGGCTTCAGGTCGGCGCCGAAGGCCCGGAAGAAGTGGCCCACCAGCACGCCGGCCACGACCGCGACGAGGAGCTGCAGGAACAGCGACCGAGTTTTCACATCCCGGAAGCTAAATCTCATTTATGAGCGATGGAGTGTCCTGAGTGTTACGCCTGCGCTATCTGACGGTTGGCACGCTGCTCCTGCTCGTCGCCTCCTGCGGCACGAGCGAACCCGAGACTCCTCGGGTCGAGCTGCCGCCCGCCGGTGCGAGGTTCGACTACCAGATCGGCGGGCCCTACCGGCCGGACGCGCGCGTCAGGATCGTCGTGCGGGACCGCGGCGAAACCCCCGTCGGCGACCGCTACAACGTCTGCTACCTCAACGCCCTGCAGACGCAGCCGGAACCGATGGAAGGCAGCCTGACCTGGTGGCGGCGCAACCACGACGACCTGCTGGTCAAGAAGCCGGACGGCGAGCCGGTGCTCGACCCCGAGTGGGACGAGGGCATTCTCGACATCTCCACCCCGGACAGGCGGCAGAAGATCCTCGACATCCAGCAGAAGTGGATCGACGGCTGCAAGACCTCGCGGTTCCAGGCCATCGAGGCGGACAACCTCGACTCGCACACGCGCGCCGACGGGGCGTTCGACCTCAACGCCACCAAGGAGTTCATGAAGGCGTTCGTGCGGTACGCCCACGAGAAGGGGCTCGCCGTCGCCCAGAAGAACGGCGGTGAGCTCGGCGACTCCGGCCGCAGGGACATCGGCTTCGACTTCGCGATCACCGAGGACTGCGAGGCCCACGACGAGTGCCGGCTCTACGCGGAGGCGTTCGGCGACAACTTCTTCCAGGTCGAGTACACCGACGAGGCGTTCAGGAAGTCGTGTGCCGATCGCGGCGGCAAGGTGTCGATCATCCGCCGCGACCGGAACGTGGTGCCGTACGGGCACTCCGACTACGTCAACGAGGTCTGCCCGGCCAGCTGAGCCAGGAACGCCTGCCACTTCTCGGCCTGGCCCGTCGCGTCACCGAAGAGGTGGTGGCCGACGGCGTTCGTGCCGTGGAAGCGGTAGAGCCCGTCCTCACCGCGCACACCGAGGAACTCGTGCGGGGAGTGGCGAACGAGGTAGTCGACGACACCGGTGACGCCGAACGGTTCGAGGGTGACCTCGTCGCCCACCTGCGCGTCCTCGGGGACGCCGAGCGCCTTCAGCAGCGCCGGCCAGCTCTTCTCACCCTCCGGCCACTGCGCGAACACGTAGGTGCCGTGCCTGCCCGCGAAGTGCCTGACGTACTGGGCCAGCGTGAACAGGTACATGTCCCAGCCCTTCGCGGTCTGGTCCAGGTACTCGTCGCCCCAGTCGTCGCCGAGGACGCCGCTGTGCACGAACCGCAGCACCGTCGAGCCCTGGTCACGGCCCTCGATCAGGTACTCCATCGCGTGGAACGTGCCGTCCTCGCCCTTGTCGCTGGTGTAGGCGAGGTGCTTGCCGGGCTCCCAGGCGGTGATCGTCGAGGCTTCCTGGAAGAAGCCCATGTCGATCGACATGCGGCCGCCGAGGCGTCCGTCGACGGTGTGCGGGCCCATGAACCACGAGTCGATGCCCGGCCCTGTCGCGATGGCGTCCCAGACCTGCTCGGGGGTGCCCTCGACCTCGACTTCCTTCCTGATCTCGAACTCGCGGGTCACGACTCCTCCTCCTTGGCGGCGACGCTGGGGTGCAGGGCGACGACGACTCGGTGCGCTCGCCCTCCTTCGGCCTGTTCGTCGTGGTACTTGGCGACGAGTCGCGTCACGCACGTGGCGAGCTCCTCGGCGAACGCTGCCCGGTCGGCCGCCGTGGCAAACCGGACCTCGCCGTCCAGCGCGAAGGTGGCGAGCCGCTTCTTCGCCCTGGTCGCGCCCGTGATCAACGTGCCGACGTCGCGCACCAGCCTGGCCGAGACCGCGAGCAACCACCGCGCGGACAACCGGTCGGGTGAGCGCGCCGGGTCGGGCTGCACGGCCGCCAGCGCCGTCGGCGAGATGACGTAGGAGGCCGCGGTCGCCTGCAGCAGGCGCTCGTTCACGTTGCCCTTGCGCCGTTCCTCGACGAGCTCCACCAGGCCGTGCTGCTCCAGCGTGCGCAGGTGGTAGTTCACCTTCTGCCTGGGCAGGCCGACCTTGGCGGCGAGCATCGTCGCCGATCCCGGCTCTGCCAGCTCCGCGAGCAGGCGCGCCCGCACGGGGTCCAGCGACACCTCGGCCGCTGCGGGGTCCTCGATCACCGCCACTTCGAACATGGGACCACCCTCGCACCGAAAACAAAATTAGTCAAGAACTGCGTTGCTGTCGGTGACTTTGCTCCACCTGGGTGGCGTTCGACCCGGTACCGTAAGCGGTGTCTCGATTGGTCGTTGCTTGTTCGCAACCCCTGAGGAGACAACATGATCACGATGCTCGTGCTGACCCTGCTGGCTTTGCCGTTCGCCCTGACCGCCGCCAACGTGGGAAGACGCAGGTGGATCCGCAAGAGAGGCGTCGCCAGGGTGCGCGCCGAGCTCGACGCTTTCCACGCCGAGCTGGCACGGCAGGGGCTCAGTCACTTCTCCGGCCGGTGAAGCACGTTCGCCGACGGTGAGATGCGGGTGACGACGTCTCCGTAACGGTCCAGCAGCGCGGCCGAGACGGTGTCGGGTGACGACCCGACGACGGCGAACTCGTGCAGCACCTCGTCCGTGATCAGCTCGCTCATCTCCGTCCACTGCTGCCGCCGGGACATCCGGTGCAGCTCCTCGTGCAGCGCGCCCCAGCCGTGCAGGTCCAGCACCGGCTTGTACGCGGGCGTCGACCCGTAGAACGCGATCTGCCGCTTGACGTCAGCGATCTCGGAGTCCGTGGCAGCTGCGAACACGGGCCCGCTGATCTCGAAGCCCTCCAGCGTCTTCCCCGCCTTGGCCCGGCCGCGTTCGAGTGCGGGCAGCGTCACTTCGCGCAGGTACCGCTCGGTCGTGAAGTTGTGGCACAGGAAGCCGTCCGCGACCTCGCCCGCCACCTCGGTCATCAGCTCGCCGACGCCCGCCAGGTAGATCGGCGGGGTGCCGTGCGGGTTCGGGCCGGGGTCGAAGAACGGCGTCATCAGCGTGTGCCGGTAGAACTCGCCGCGGAACGCCAGCCGCTCGCCGGTCTCCCACGCGTGCCAGATGGCCCGGATCGCCAGCACGAACTCGCGCATGCGGGCAGCGGGCTTGCTCCACTGCATCGAGAAGCGCTTGGTGATGTGGGCTTCGATCTGCGAACCGAGCCCGAGGTTGAACCGGCCCTCCGACAGCAGCTGCAGGTCGTTCGCCGTGGTCGCGACGGTCATCGGGTTGCGCGCGAAGGCCACCGCGATCGCCGTGCCGAGCTCGATCCGCTCGGTCGCCGCGGCCGCTCCCGCGAGCGCGAGGAACGGGTCGTGCTTGGTCTCGGCGAGCCAGAACCCGTCGTAGCCCCGGTCCTCCGCCCGCTTCGCGATGGCCCCGACGTTGCCGGGCGTGTAGTCGACGGCGCTCCTGTCCAGCTTCATGCCGTCGAGGTTAGAAAACTCTCGAGCAGCTCGTTGCAGCCAGGAGCCTCCGGCACGAGGTGGTCAGCGGCGGTACTGCGGCTCGCAGGCGATTCCGTTCCGGTTCGCGTCCAGCTCGACCCGGTAGCCCGGCTGGCCCCAGTAGATCGGCGCCGCGCCGGCCCGCCACGCGTCCTCGCAGGTCGCGTAGAACACCGGCTTGGGCTTGGGCGTCGTCGTGGTCGGCTTCGGGGCGGGTGGTGGTGGAGGAGGCGGTGGCGGGGGAGTCGGTGTTTCGGTGGTGTCCTTACCGCCGCAGGGCGCGCCCCACAGCCCGATCGGGACCCGCTGCGCCGCGCCCTCCGCTTCCCGCTGCACTGGCGACGGGGTGCCCGTGGTGCGGCCGGCCCCGTTGCCCAGCGCGAGCAGCGTGAAGTCGGTGCCGTCCGCGAGGCTGAGCGCGCCGGTGGTGCGGTCGTAGCGCACCTGCTGGTTCAGCAGCATGCTCCTGGCGAAGGCCGCGGCGGCGTCCGCCCAGCACGGTCCGGGCTGGGCGAGACCGCTGACCTCGGCCTTCGAGCCGTCCGACAGCATCACCGTGCGTCCGTCCACGATCGACGCCACCGTGATGCCCAGCATGGCGGGCGGGACCGACGGCGACGTCGTGGCCACCGGTTCCCCGACGGGCTTCTCCACCGCGACAGGAGTCGACTGCTGTGGCTGTGCCGCGCACCCGGCGGTGAGTGCAACCAGCAGGACTCCGCCGCCCACAGTTCTCCACCCCGACATGAACCCGAATGGTGCTCTCCGGCGCGAGAGTGGCCAAGGTTACGTATTTGGCCCGGATCGGTTCACGCGTTGTCCGAACTGAAATACGGAGATGCCCAGTTCAGCGTGCGGGCTTCAAGGTCCAGACCACGGTCATCTCACCGGTGGTGACGCCCTCGGCGTTGGTGATCATGACAGAGACGGGGAACTCGGGCCTCGTGCCGGACTCCAGTTCGGCGAGGACCTCCTCCGCGGAGCGGCCCAGCACGGCCTCGGCGCGCAGAACGCCCATCGCGACCTTCTTGTAGGCGATCTCCGCGCGGACGACGAGCGGCGTGGCCTTGCCGAGGTGCGCGGCGAACGCGGCCATCACGACGGCGCCGGACGCGGTCTCGCCGAGACCGAACATCATCGCGGCGTGCGGCCCGCCGACGTGGTTGCGCAGCGTCTCGTCGTCCGGCAGCGTCGCGACGACCCGGCTCCCGGAGACCTCCTCGAACTCGATGCCGGTGGTCTTCACCAGCGGCACCGCCTGCTTCATGGCATCGGCGACGAACGACACGTCTTGGCTCATGAAGCGGATGCTACCGGTGAGTAACACGGTTTGCTACCCGTCGGTAACCACCACTCGCCGCGTCCGTACCGCTCCACTGTGGAGTGAGACTCGGAACTCACTTGCATTTCTGCGCACCGAGATGGATGCTTGTAGCGAGCAACTAGTTGGGTGATACAAGCAACGAGGTGTCAGATGGTGGATCCGGGCAGGTGCATCCCCATCGATTCCGAGCACGAGCTCGCGGATCGGGTGGGCATGGCGATGGTGCGCCTGAACAAGATGCACGCCCAGGTCGCCCACCAGATGGCCAAGCAGGGGATGGACAAGTCCGCCTTCGTGCTCCTCGCGACGCTCTCCGGTTTGGGCGAGTGCCGCTCCAGCGCACTGGCGGAGGCGGTGCTCTCCGACCCGTCCACGGTCAGCAGGCAGGTAGCCGGGCTGGTGAAGGACGGGCTCGTGGAGAGGCGTGCTGATCCGGCGGACGGCCGGGCCAGCGTTCTCGCGGTCACCGAGGCAGGGCGTCAGTTGCTCATCGAGCGACGCCGGCAGCGCAACGAGGCGATCGAGCGGGTGTTCGCGGACTGGGCCGACGAGGACTTCAAGGGCTTCGCGGACCTGTTCGAACGCTTTGTCCAGGACTACGAGCGCACGATTCCGGCGCTTTTGACCGAACGCGGGACGGGGACCCGCGCAGGAGGGGAAAACTAGAGATGTCAGAAACAACCGAGGCGACACCCACGCCAGGGGTCTCCCTGACGCACCGGCAGATCATGACGGTGCTGTCCGGCCTGCTGCTGGGCATGTTCCTCGCGGCGCTGGACCAGATGATCGTCGCCAGCGCCATGAAGACCATCGCGGACCAGCTGCACGGCCAGACGCTGCAGGCGTGGGCGACCACGGCCTACCTGATCACCGCCACGATCACGACGCCGTTGTACGGCAAGCTGTCCGACATCTACGGCCGCAAGCCGATGTACCTCACGGCGATCTCGCTGTTCCTGCTCGGATCGCTGCTGTCGGGCATCGCGACGTCGATGTACGAGCTGGCCGCGTTCCGCGCGGTTCAGGGTCTCGGCGCCGGCGGTCTGATGTCGCTGGCGTTCGCGATCATGGCCGACATCATCTCGCCGCGTGAGCGCAACAAGTACTCGGCGTACTTCATGGCCGTGTTCGGTTCGGCGAGCGTGCTCGGGCCGGTCATCGGTGGTGTGTTCGCCGGTCTCGACACGTTCGTCGGCGTCACCGGCTGGCGCTGGGTGTTCCTGGTCAACGTGCCGATCGCGCTGCTCGCGCTGTTCGTCGTCGGCCGCGTGCTGAACATCCCGCACAAGCGGGTCGACCACCGCATCGACTACTTCGGCGCGCTGACGCTGACCGTCGGGCTGGTGCCGCTGCTGATCGTGGCCGAGCAGGGCCGCGAGTGGGGCTGGGCGTCCGGTACGTCGATCGCCATGTACGTGATCGGTGTGCTCGGTCTGCTGGCGTTCGTCTTCGTCGAGACCCGCATGGGCGACGAGGCGCTGCTGCCGATGCGGATGTTCGGCAACCACACGTTCGCGCTGGGCAACACGATCAACTTCGTGCTCGGCATCGGCATGTTCGGCGGCATGGTCTCCATCCCGCTGTACCTGCAGATCGTGAAGGGCGTCTCGCCGACGGTCTCCGGTCTGATGCTGCTGCCGATGACGTTCGGCATCATGTCGGCCACCGCGACCGCGGGCCGGATCACGTCGAAGACCGGGCGCTACAAGATCTTCCCGATCATCGGCGCCGCGCTGATGTCGATCGCGCTGTTCCTGTTCAGCACCATCGGCACGGAGACGCCGAACTGGCTCGTCATGATCTACATGTTCATCATGGGTGCCGGTCTGGGCCAGTGCATGCAGACGCTGCTGCTGGCGATCCAGAACGACGCCGAGCCGCGTGACATGGGTGTGGCGACCGCTTCGGCGACGTTCTTCCGCCAGATCGGTGGCACGGTCGGTACCGCGGTGTTCCTGTCGATCCTGTTCAGCACGGTCGGTGACAAGATCGCCGAGGGCCTGAAGGCCGCGATGCAGACCGAGGCGTTCAAGGTGGCGCTGAGCCACAACCCGGAGTTCGCCAAGATGCTGCAGAGCGGTGGCGGGTCCGGTGTGGACATCAACAACACCGAGTTCCTCAACCACCTCGACCCGGTGCTGGCGCGTCCGTTCCTGGACGGCTTCTCCGGCGCGATCGACCTGGTCTTCATGACCGGCGGCATCGTGATGGTGGCGGCGTTCGTCCTCGTGTGGTTCCTGCGCGAGAAGCCGCTCTCCACCAGGTCGGGCCTGGAGCGCGTCGCCGACGCCGAGGCCGTCGCGGTCTGACTTCAAACGATGAACGGCGCTTTTGTCCACCTGGTGTTTTAACCGGGGGTGAGTTCGTTGGGACGGGTCGCCGCGTCAGCGGCG
>NZ_BMRE01000022.1 GCF_014648475.1 Lentzea flava
CCTAACCTTGTGTCACAACAACCGAGACAAACCTGCGACAGATCACCCGAGACACGACACCGCGACGGCGGCGCGCCCGCCAACCCCGCGGGCCAGACGTTCTGGGCGGCCTCTGGCACCGGTGAGGTGACCTGGCGGGCCGAGCCCGGCAGCTGGACCGCGGTGGTGTTCAACGCGACCGGCGCACGGGGCGTCGACGCCAGGATCTCCGCGCAGGCCGAGGTGCCCGCGCTGCGGCCGTTGTC
This sequence comes from Lentzea flava, assembly GCF_014648475.1. Taxonomy (GTDB): domain Bacteria; phylum Actinomycetota; class Actinomycetes; order Mycobacteriales; family Pseudonocardiaceae; genus Lentzea; species Lentzea flava. Next base: position 246 of record NZ_BMRE01000022.1, read on the forward strand.
GACGGGCCTGCTCATCGGCGGCAGCCTGATGGCGTTGCTGGGCCTCGCGATGATGCTCGTCGCCGCCGTGACGGCCGGTCAGTCCCGGCGCAACGGCACGACCACCTCGGTGAGGTAGTCGCCGGGCGTCGCCGCGGTGTCCGGTCCCGTGAGGTACAGCTCTCGCGGCGGCCCCGCCTGCTGGTGGCCGTGTTCGCGAATCCACGCGAACACGGCCTCGTAGGCGGCGCCGATCTCGTCGTAGCGGCCGCGGTGGAACGTCGTCGCGACCGGCCCCTCCGGCAGCACGACGATGTCGATCACGTCGGTGCCGGCGGGTCTGCCGGAGATCGGCAGGTACAGGTCGAGGTCGACCTCCTCGCCGGGAGCCGGGCAGGACAGCTGCGGCGGTCCGGTGGGTGTCACGGCGGAGCGCGAGGCGAAGTCGTAGAGGTTCTGCAGCCCTTCCCCGACGGCGCTGGCGATGCGGGCCGCCGTTGTGTGCACCCGCTGGTGGCAGGTGACGGTGGAGGGGAACTCGGTGAGGGTCACGTCGTAGGTCATGTGCCTGAGGATCCGCAGTGGACGGGGTGCGGGGCAGAGTCCAACGGCTCGTGGTGACGGGGAAATCAGGAGATGACTGAAGATGCGTGCTTTCGACGTGATGTCCGCACCCGCGGTCACCGTGACGCCGTGGACGCCGATCGAGGAAGCGGCGGCAGTCGTCGCCGGGCGGGGTTTCGCGGCCCTGCCGGTGGTGTGCGACGGGGAGCTGGTGGGCGTGGTCTCCGGTGAGGACCTGTTGCGCGAACAGCTGCGCGCCCGCCGCACGGCGGTGCGTGTCATCGACGCGATGAACCCGGATGTGGTGGCCGTGGAGGCCGACATGCCGGTGGGCGAGGTCGCGAGGCAGCTGCTGGGCCACCACTACCGCTCGCTGCCCGTGGTGAGCGACGGTGAGCTCGTCGGTGTGGTGAGCCGGGGCGACCTGCTCCGTGCGCTCACGCCACGGGACGAGGTGACCGCGGCTCGGGTGAGCAAGTCGTTGTGCGACCACCTCGGTGCGCGGCCGTGGGACGTGGTGGTGCTGGGCAGGATGGCGTCCGTGCTGGGGCCGTTCGACAGCCATGACGAGGAGGTTTCCGCGGAGGCGTTGGCGATGTCGGTGCCGGGCGTGCGTTCCGTTGTGGTGCAGGCGTGTGCGCGGCCCGTCTGACGACCTGCGGAGGATGAACGGCGCATTTGTCCACGTGAGGTGAACAAATGCGCCGTTCATCGTCAGCTTCCCGGGAGGGCCGGGTCCGGTGTCGGTGTGCGATCAGAAGATGATCTCGCAGTCGGACAGCGACTCGAAGCGCGAGTCGCAGCGGTCCGCTCCGCCCGCGCCGCCGTCGCCCACGTCCAGGCCGGACGGGTCGGTCAGCGTGTCGTTGCCCGCGTCGCCGCTGACGATGTCGTTGCCGGCGCCGCCGTTGAGGTCGTCGACGCCGGGGCCGCCGGTGATGCGGTCGTTGCCGTTGTTTCCGTCGATCCGGTCGGCGCCGTTCTGGCCGTTGAGGGTGTCGGCGCCATCGCCGCCGCTCACCGAGTCCGCGCCCGGTCCGGCGTTGACCGTGTCGTCACCGGCGCCGCCCTCGATGATGTCGTTGCCCGCACCGCCGGCCAGGAGGTCGTTGCCCGCGCCGCCGTCGAGACGGTCCGGGCCCTCGCCACCCAGCAGGGTGTCGTTGCCCGTCTCGCCGTTGAGGGAGTCGGCGCCGCCATCACCGTCCGCCCAGTCGTTGCCCGCGCCGCCGAAGAACTCGTCGTTGCCGGGCCCCAGGCAGACGGTGTCGTCGCCGGCCATGCCGAACACCACGTCGTCGCCGCCGAGCGCGACGATGACGTCCCGTCCGCCGGTGCCGAACAGGACGTCGTTGCCGTTGGTCCCGACCTGCGTGGCCGGAAGGCCGTTGCAGACCTGCGGTTGCGCGGACGCCGTGGCCGTGGGCCACAGCACCATTCCCGCGGACAGCAGGAGCACGGGTACCACTGATCTTCGATAGTCACTCATGTCAGCAGTTTCTTGCCGTCGCGGCAGCCGCATAAGTGGCCAAATCCCGGCGGCTCAACGGGTGCGGCGCAGCCAGGTGCTCACGAGACTCGTGGCGAGCAGCACGGCACCCGCCACGAGGAGCAGCACGCCTCCGCCCACGGCACCATCGGTCAGATCCCACACCACTTCGGGCACCACGACGGTCGTGGCGACCACACCCGCCACGAGCAACACCGTCGAACGCACGGTCAGGTAGACGGCGAAACAGGCGACGGCGAGCCCCGCGGTCAGCGAGTAGGTCACCCAGGCGTTGCTGCCCAACGGTTGCTGGGCACCGAACAACGCCACCGCGGCGCCGACGGCCAGCGCGAGCGGAGCCGGCCGCAGAACGTCCACAAGGGACAGAAGTGCGCCGATCAGCCCGAGCACGAACAGCGCCACACCCACCACGAGCGGGATGTCGGCGGCGAACTCGGTGGACCACGCGATGACCGTGGCGAACGCCGCTGCCGCCAGCGCCAGGTACGCCAGTGCCGTGGGCACCAGCAGGTACGCCACAACCGCGACGACGAGACCCGTGGTCGCACCCACGACGAACTCGCGAGACGACACCGCCGTTCCCGCCGTGAACGCCGACGTCACCACGGCGAGCGAGAACAACGTGCTGACCACCCGCCTGCGCAGGCCCGCGACCGCGCGCACCGGCCCGCCCGCCACGACGACGGCCGCGACGACCAGCAGGACCGTCGCGGCCGCGAGCACCGCGACCCTGGTGAGCCGGGACATGTCCTCCCAGGACAGTCCCAGCAGCAACGCGGCCCCGCCGAGGACGAGACCGCCGCCGACGTACGCGGCCAGCTCGGTGATGAGATCGGCCACGCGCCTCGGCGCACCGGTGTCCTCGAGTGCCTGGCGGACCGCGCTCTCCTGGTCGGCCGACAGCACGCCCCGCGTGGTGAGGTCGTGCAGCGCCTGGTCCTGCCTCGCGGTCATCGCCATGGTCGTCACCCCTTCGCCCGCGTTTCCATTGTGGCCCGGCAGGACCAGGACGGCGACACTGATCGCGTCGTCACGGGTGCGGCTGGTTCGCCACCACCACCGCGCCGAACAACGCGGTGCCGTTGACCGTCAGCACCGGCGCGTCGTCCGGCAGCTCGTGGCCGCCGTTGCCGGTCTTGTCCTCGATGCCGCCCATGAACGGCAGACCGCCGACCGACACCCGCCACCCCTCCGGCACGAGCACGTCGACGCCGCCGAACAACGCGAAGGCGTCGATGTCCGCGTCGGTGTCGATGTGCGCCTCGCGCAGGTCGAGCGTCGCGCCGCCGAAGATGGCCGAGACATCGGCGTGCCGCAGGTGCTGGGAGCGCTCCCGCGTCGTCGCACCGCCGAACACGGCGACGGGCGTGCGGGAGTTGTGATGCCTGCGCAGCCCGACGAGCACGGCGATCCCGACACCGGCGAGCACGGTCGGCAGCAGCAGGTCCCCGCTCGTCCAGTCGAGGGTGCCGGCGAGCAGCACGAGCCCGAGCACGACGATGACGGCGGGCCCGAGCGAGATCCGGCGCTGCGCGGCCATCGCGATGAGCCCGAGCACCACCACGGCCGCCGGCCACCAGTCCGCGATGACGGGACCCGCGTCGAGCACGCCGGTCGCGTCGAGGATGCCGAACAGGCCGAGCGCGAGCAGCACGAGCCCCACCCACAACCGGACGGGTTTCACGGCCGGCCGCCCGTGTGCTCCTGGCGCTCGACCTCGATCGACCAGTCGCTCGCGAGCGCCGCGATGGCACCGATGGCCGTCACGACGGGCGCGGCGATCGCGGCCACGACCCCGGCGGTCACCGGGATCTCCATGACGGTGTGCCCCTTGTCGTTCCTGATGATCAGACGCCGGACGTTGCCCTCGTGGATCAGCTGCTTGACCTTCTCCGCGAACTCCTCGCCGCGGACACGGATCCTGTTTTCCTGTTCTACGGTCATGGTGTCGTCTCCCTTCCACCTCAACGATGTCGCTGTCGCCGCACGTGGGGCAGTGACCTTCGGTCTTGCCTGCCGGGCCGTCAGCCACTGCCGGGGACGGGGACGCTGAACCGGTCGACGACAGCGCGGAGATCGCCCGTCTCGCCGAGCACCTGGCGTTGCCGCGCCGCACCGCCTCCGCTCTTGCGCAGCCACGCGAGGCAGTGCTCGACGAACGCGAGATCGCCCACGTCGCGCAACGCGGGACGCACGTGCGCCACCAGGTCCTCGACCAGTTCCCAGCCCGTGCACGGACGGCCGGACGCGGCGTCGAGACACCGGCCGTCCAGTCCCGCCGCGGCGGCGCGGGCGCAGGCGATGCGCAGCACGACGTCCGGAGGCCCGTCCCTCGGCGTGATCACCAGCGCGGTGCTGACGAGCGCTCTGGTGAGCGCGGCCTGCAGCAGTGCCTCCTCGACGGTCGCCGCGACGTCGGCCACCCGCACCTCGACCGTCGGCGCGTGCCGCGACGGGCGGACGTAGAAGTAGACCATTCCGGGATCGGTGATGACCTCCGCGGAGATCAGCCGTGCGACGAGGTCGTCGTAGGCGGCGGCGCCGTGGAACCGCGGCGGCACGCCGCAGACCGGCCACCGCGACCAGATCGCGGTCCGCCAGCTCGCGTGCCCGGTGTCGCGGCCGTCGAAGAACGGCGAGTTCGCGCCCAGCACCAGCAGGGCGGGCAGCCACAGGCGGACGTGGTTGCTCGCGCGGATGGCGTGGTCGGCGTCGGGCACGCCGATGTGCACATGACAGCCGCACACGCCTTGGTCCTCGGCGAGCGCGCCGTACACCGCCGCCATGTTCTGGTAGCGCGGCTTCGCCGTGACCGGGGGAGGACCCGCCCTGCCCAACGGCGGCGTGCCGGACGCGACGAGCAGGGCTCCGTGCCCGCGCGCCGCCCCGGCCAGCGCGGTGCGGCCGCGGTCGAGCTCCCGGTGCAGCGACGCGAGGTCCGAGCACACCGGTGTCGCGAACTCCGCCTGCGTGGCGGCGAACTCGCGGTGGAAGTCCACATCGGACAGCTGCTCGACGATGGCGGCGCCTGCCGCCAGCGGCTGCCTGGTCACGGCGTCGGCGACGAGGTACTCCTCCTCGACGCCCATCGACAGGGCGGCGATCATGCGCTGGGCCTGGCGGACGAGGTGAGGTGACCGGTGAACCAGTAGCGCGCCATCCTCGCGACGGTGTCGAGCACGTCCGGGTGTTCGAACCGCCCGTTCGCGCCGTTCACCACCACGAGCCTGTGCTCGCACCGCAGCCGCGGAACCAGCCGCTCGTGCAGCGCCACGCCGTCGTCGTCGGCGCTGCCCACCACGAGCAACGTCGGAGAGGCCGCACCCGGCCCAGCCACGGCTCGGCGAGGTCGAGCCGCCCGGTGAGGCTCACCACGGCGCAGAAGCCGCTGCGCGGATCGGCGGCGGACCTGAGCGCGGCGGCGGCGCCGTGGCCGACGCCGAAGCACCCGACGGGCAGCGCCCGGTGGTTGGCCTCACCGCGGGCCCACCTCGTGACGGCGGTCAGCCGGTGGCCCAGCAGGTTGACGTCGACGACCGTGACGCGGTCGAGCTCCTCCTCGCGGGTGAGCAGCCCGGTGATCACGGTGGCGACGCCCGCGCGGTTGAGCTCCGCCGCCACGTGCCGGGTGCGCGAACTGTGCCCGGCGCTCGCACCGGCCTGCGCGAACACGACGCTCGCGACCGGGTGCTCCGGCACGGCGAGGTCGCCCGCCAGCCGCACCCTGCCCACGGGCACCTCGATCGAGCGTTGCCGCACCGCCAGACGTCCTGAGGGCGGCGGTCCGGCCCGGCGGCTGAGCAGCCGGATGACCTCGGCATCGCTGACCTGGCGGAAATCGTCGTAGTAGCGGCCGACCGCGTCCGGTTCCGGTGGTGCCGTCACCGTCACCACCTGGTCGGCGTCGAGCCGCAGCAGGCTCACGGCCTCCGGTGAGCAGACCGGCGTCGCGAAGAGGACGCGCGCGGCACCACGGGCGCGGGCGACCTGACACGCGGCCCGCGCCGTGGCGCCGGTGGCCACGCCGTCGTCCACGACGACCGCGGTGCGGCCCTTGAGCGGAATCGGAGGAGAGGTGCGGTAGCGGCGCAACCGGCGCAGGACCTCGCGGCGCTGCTCGTGCTCGGCGGTCGCCAGTTCCGCCTTGGTGACGCCGGACAGCCGCTGCACGCGCCGGTCGAGCACCCGCACACCGCCCTCACCGACGGCGCCGGTCGCCACCTCCGGCTGGAACGGCAGCCCGAGCTTGCGCACGACCACGATGTCCAGCGGAGCGCCCAGCGCGTCGGCCACCTCGGCGGCGACCGGCACACCACCGCGCGGCACCGCCAGCACGACCACGTCCTGACCGCGCAGCTCGCCGAGCCTCCCGGCGAGCAGACGTCCCGCCTGCGTGCGGTCGCTGAACCTCATGACGTCACCTCGTGCCGGCCGAGGGGAACGGCCCGCGCCAGTTCGAGCGCCCAGGCCACGTCCTGCGGCCCGACGAGGCCCTCGACGTGCCCGTCCCGCACCACCAGCACCACGCCGCGGCGCTGACCGAGCGGTGTCCTGCCGAGCACGTCGAGCAGAGGTTCGTCCGGTGCGGCCGTCGGCACGTCGGGCAGCGCCCGGCACGCGTCGGCGATCCTCGTGTTGAGCGGCTCGCGAACTCCGACGAGCTCGGCGAGGCTCACCACCCCCACCGCGGCGCCGTCGAACGCCACCACCGGGAACACCCTGCTGTGCGGCCCGGACGCGAGGTCGTGCAGGAACGCCTGCACCGTCCACCACCCCGGCGCGATCTGCGGATCGGGCACCATGACGTCCCGCACGAGCAAGGTGCCCAGCCGGTGCCGAGTCTCGCCGGCGGACTGCTCGGCGCTGCTGCTGACGGTGAGGTACACGCCCATCAGCACCAGCCAGAGACCGGTCAGCAGCCCGGCGAAGACCTGCATCAGCCCGAACGCGACGAGGAGCGTCCCGAACGCCCTGCCCGCGAAGGCGGCGGCCTTCGCGCCGCGCCGCTCGTCCCCGGTCCGCCACCACACCGCCGCCGCGAGCACCCTGCCGCCGTCCAGCGGTGCCGCAGGCACCAGGTTGAACACCGCCAGCACCCCGTTGGCGACCGCGAGCCACACCACGGGCGACACCACGACCGCGGGCGCGCCCCACGCCGCGAGGGCGGTGCCGGTGCCGAAGGCGAGAGCCCCGATCAGCGCGCTGGTACCGGGACCCGCGACGGAGATCAGGAACTCGATCCTCGGCGTGGCGGGCGACGACGACAGCTGCGACACCCCGCCCAGCAGCCACAGGTCGATGCGCCGCACACCGACACCGAGCCGGTTCGCGGTCAGCGCGTGCGCCAGCTCGTGGCACAGCAACGACGCCATGAACGCGAGCGCGGCGAGCACGCCCGCCGTCCAGTAGACGGCCGACGACTGCCCCGGCGCCTCCCGCGGCAGCACGGACACCGCGACGACCTGCCCGATCACGATCACCGCGACGAGCGTCGACCAGTGGGCGCCGACGGGAATCCCGCACACGCGCCCGAGCGGAATGGAACGCACACCCGTGTTCATGGTTCCAGCGTCGCGACAGGGGGCCGTGCCCGAGCAGAGACCGAGGTCCGCTCCGGACGCGGCAATGGTCCCTGAGCGTTGCCGCCTTCGGCATCTGCGTGACGCCGGTCACACAGAGCAGGCTTTCCTCAGTCGCCGAACAGGAAGGGGAGTGACATGACCACCAACGGCTACACAGCGCGGCACCGGGCCATGCTGCAGGCCATCGCGGACGGACGCGGCGAGCTGGTGTGGGGTCGGATCCCCAGCCTGACCGTCGACGGCCGGTGGTGTGACTTCACCGCCACCAACGAGTTGTTCGCGGGTGGACTGTTCCGGCCCGCGCGGGAGGCGGTTTTCGGGGCGTCGGCGCCGGCCGTGCTGACCACGAGCGGAGTTCAGGTGCTGAGTTCGTTCGCGACGGCCTGACGTGACACGCAGTCCGTTGTGGACGTCGTGGAGGAGATCACGCGCCGGCATCGCCGCGGCGAGGACCCTCCCTCACCCGCGTTGACGCAGAACGCCGCCGTCGGTGCGGTGTTCGCCGCGCGAGCAGGGCCGAAGGACTCGGCCGGTGCGGGCCGCCAGGCCGTGTGCACAGGGGCTTTCCGGTGCTGCACTCGATGCATGGAGCACCTCAGCCCCCTGGACGCCGCCTTCCTGGAGATCGAGGACGCCGACCCGCACGTGTCGCTCGCGATCGCCTCGGTGGCGGTCGTCGAAGGACCGGCGCCGAGCCACGACGAGTTCCTCGCGCTGATGCGGTCGAAGCTGCCGCTGCTGCCACGGGCGCGGCAGAGACTCGTGCGCGCCCCGCTGGACCTGAGCTCACCCGCGTGGCAGGACGACCCCGAGTTCGACCTCACCTACCACGTGCGCCGCACCGCCCTGCCCGCGCCGGGCGGCGACGCCGAGCTGTGCGCGCTGGTCGCGCGGATCATGGGACAACGCCTCGACCGCGACCGGCCGCTGTGGGAGTACTGGGTCGTGGAGGGCTTGGCCGGCGGACGCTGGGCCGTGCTGGCGAAGGTGCACCACTGCATGGCCGACGGTGTCAGCGGCACCATGCTCTACGACGTGATGTACGGCGACGCGCCCGCGCCTGACGAACCGGCGGACGACCGCGGCGAGAGCCTGCTCTCGTTGCTGGGCGGCGTTTTGAAGGCGCCGTGGGCCATCGCCGGAGGTCTGGTGTCGCTCGCCTGGTCGTTGTTGCCCGTGAACGCGACGTCCCTGCTGGGGCGCATCGGGACGCCCCGGCTCTACCGGGTGGTGCGGGCCTCGCTGCCCGAGGTGAAACAGGTCGCCCGCGCGTTCGGGGTCACGGTGAACGACGTCGTGCTGGCGGCCGTCACGTGCGCGTACCGCGAGGTGCTGCTGCAGCGGGGCGAACGGCCCACGCCGCACAGCGTCCGGACCATGGTGCCGGTGTCGGTGCGCGGCGACCGCAAGGTGGACAACCAGATCAGCCTGCGGCTCGCGTTCCTGCCCGTCGGCGCCCAGACCCCGGTCGAGGCGCTCTCGCTGGTGCACGGACAGTTCACGGCGCTCAAGGCGGGACACCAGAGCGAGTCCGGCAACGCGGTCGCCCAGCTGGCGAAGCACGAGCCGTTCGCCCCGCTCGCCTGGACCATCCGGCTGGGCGGGATGATGCCGCAGCGCAGCATCGTCACCGTCACCACGAACGTGCCGGGACCACGCGAACCGCTGAAGGTGCTCGGCCGCCGGATCGTCGAGATCCTGCCGTACGTCCCCATCGCCATCCGGATCAGGACCGGCATCGCCGTGCTGTCCTACGCCGACCGGCTGGCGATCGGGATCACCGCGGACCGCGACAGCACGCCCGACGTGGACGTCCTGTCGTCGGCCCTGCGCAAGGCGATCGCCGAACTCGTCACCGCGTCACGGCGAGACGTAGCCGCCACGCGCCGAGACTGAACAGCACGGCCGCGAACCCGAGCAGCACACCGAGGTGCGGCGCGACGGAGAGCAGATCCCCACCGCGCCGGGTGAGGGCCGCGAACCCGTCGTTGGCCCAGCCGTGCGGCGTCGCGAAGGCGACCGTGCGCAGCGCCGGGCTGAAGAACTCGAGTGGCACCATGCACCCGCCGAACGCGGCGAGCCCGAGCCCGAGCAGGATGCCGAAGCCGCCGGTCTGCTGCTGGGTGCGGCACAGGGCACCGAGCAGCAGACCCGCGCCGCCGGAGACGAGCGCGAACGCGACCAGCAACGCCGCCGCGCCGAGCGGGTCGCCCCACCGCACGCCGAACAGCAGCGCCGAGCCGGCGACCACGATCAGGCCCTGCAGCAACGCGATCGCGATCCGGCCGAGCGCCTCACCCGCGACGATCACCCTCGCCGGGGTGGGCGTGGCGAACATGCGCCGGGTGACGCCGAACGACCTCGTCTCGACGAGAGCGGCCGCCGTGGTGAGCGCGTTGAGGAACGTGAACACGATCAGCTGGTTCGACGCGCCGAGGTCGAAACCGGAAAAGCCTTCCGGGAACAACGCCTCGCCGGTGGTGGTGGCGCGCACCTCGACCGGTTCCACCCGCATCGAGTCCACAACGGACAGTGCGGTGTCCCGGTCGATGCCGGCGTGCGAGGCGACGAACTCACCGGCGGAGAGCCGGTTCGCCTCTCTGGTCAGCGCCGACGTCACGAGCATCCGCACCTGCTGCCCCGACCGGTCCGAGCGGGTGAGGAGCACCGGCGTGCCTGCGCGCACGAGCCCCGCGCTGATCTCGCCGTGTTCCACCGCCGCGCGCAACGCCGGTTCGTCCGCGAAGTCCCGCACCTGCACCGAAGCGTCCGAACGGAGCGCTCCCGCGTCGCCCACCACCCCGACCACGGGCTTCATCGAGCCGCCGAACGCGGCACCGATGATGAACACCAGCAGCAGCGGGAGCGCCACCAGGAAGAACAGCCCGGTGCGGTCGCGCAGCGCGCGGTGCACGTTGATCCACGCGATCGACAGGACCTTCACGGCCGCACCACCTTCCGGAACAACACCACGGCGACAGCACCGGTGACGACCGCGAACGCGGTCATGGCGGCGACGGACGGCAGCACGGCGGTGACGTCACCGCCCGCGAGGTCCGCGAGCCCGCGCAGGAACCAGTGGTGCGGCGCCAGCAGAGTGAGCTTCTCGAGCAGGCCACCCGCCTGCGCCACCGGGAAGAACGCCCCGCCCAGCGCACCGAGCACGATCGCCACGACAGCCTGCCATCCGCCCGCCTGGTCGGCGGTCTTCGCGATCGCCGCCACCACGGACATGGCGCCCGTGGCGGCCAGAACACCGGACAGGACGAGCAACGCCACACCGGCGGGATGGCCCCAGTGCGCGTTCATCAGCAGCGAGCTCGCCACGATCAGCACGGTCATGCTCAGCACGCCGACGACCACGCTGGTGATCAGCTTGCCCGCGAGGATCGACGACCGCCGCACCGGTGCGGCGAGCAGACGGGCGAGCGTCGCGGTGCGGCGCTCGTCCAGCAGTCCCGTCACGCCGGACTGCACCGCGAAGAACAGGAAGAAGACCGCCATCCCCGCCGCGTACTGGGTCTTCATGTCGAGTTCCTTGCGCGCGGCGGTGTCCTCGGCCACGACGACCTCCGGCAGCCCGGCAGCGGCCTCCGCGGCGAGTTCGGCCGGTGCCGTCGTCACTCCGGAGTGGACGGTCGCGGCGACGGCGAGGCGCACGGCCGCGAGCCGGTCGGTGTAGGTCTGTGCGAGCGACCTGGCGATCTGGGTGCCGGTCGGAGCGTCGACGTCGCCGACGACCTCGATCCGCGCGGCACGGCCCGCGAGGACGTCCTCGGTGAAACCGGCGGGCAGCAGGAACGCCGCGGTGGCAGCACCTTTCTCCACCTCGCCGCGGGCTTCCCGCGCGGAGGCGACGGATCGCACCTCGATCACGCCGGACGCGGCCGCACCGCGCAGCACGTCGTCGGTGAACGTCCTGGCGACCTGGCCGCGGTCGGCGTCGGCGACGACGTAGCGGAAGATCTCCCCGTCCCCGCCCAGGTTGCCGAGGATCAGCGTGAAGATGCCGGCGAGCCCCAGCGGCAGCACGACGGCCAGCAGGTACGCCGTCCGGTCACGGGCCCGCTCGCGCAGGTCGCGTGCGGCGATCAGCAGAGCGTGGCGCATCGTCACTCCCGCAGCGCTTTGCCGGTGAGGTGCAGGAAGACGGTTTCCAGGTTGGGCTCGGTCACCTCGACCGAGCGCACCACGGCGCCGTTGGTCGAGATCGCCGACAACACGACCGGCAGGCACTCCCGCGCGTCGTCCACCACGAGCTCCAGCCCGTGCCCGTGCGGGGCCAGCCCGCGCACCGCAGGAATCGCCCCGAGCACGGTGGCGGCGTGGCTGAGATCCCCGTCCAGCTGCAACGAGATCCGGTCCCGCTCACCGAGCCGCTCGACGAGCTCGCGGCGGGTGCCCTCGGCGATCAACCGGCCGGAGTCGATCACGCCGACCCGGTCGCACAACCGCTCGGCCTCCTCCATGTAATGCGTCGTGTAGAGAATCGCCATGCCCTCGGCGGCGAGCGCCCGCACGTTCTCCATGATCTGGTTGCGGCTCTGCGGGTCGACCCCGGCGGTGGGCTCGTCGAGCACCAGCAGCCGCGGCTCGTGCAGCAGCCCGATCGCCACGTTCAGCCGCCGTTTCATGCCGCCCGAGTACTCGCGGGCGAGGTCGCCCGCGCGGTCGGCCAGGCCGACCACCTCGAGCACCTCGTCGACCCGCCGGCGGCCGGCGCCGTACAGGCTCGCGAAGAACCGCAGGTTCTCCCGCCCGGTCAGGTCCGGGTAGAGCGCGAGCTCCTGCGGCACGTAGCCGACGAGACGTTTGGCGGCGACGGCGTCCGGTGACATCGGCACCCCGTCGACGACCACCTCGCCCGCGTCGCGTTCGAGCACGCCCGTGATCATCGAGATCGTGGTCGTCTTCCCCGCGCCGTTGGGACCGAGCAGGCCGTAGGTCTCTCCCTCGGCGATCGTGAACGACACGTCGTCCACGGCGAGAACGTCACCGAACCGACGTCTCAGGCCGGAGCATGAGAGGACCGTCATTGCGCGCTCCTTCCAGCGGAACGACGACGACCGGACAACGCGCGTGCCGCAGGCAGTAGCTCGTGACCGAGCTCATTACCAGCACGCCGGCCTTGCGGTAGCCGTGCCCGCCGACCACGAGGAGGCCCGCGTCGGCCGACCGTTCGACGAGCACGGGACCGGGCAGGCCGTGCGGCACCTCCTGATCGATGCGCACGCCCTCCGCCGCCGTGCCGAGCGCCTCGATCGCGGCGGCGAGCTCGTGGCGGTGGGTCTGGGTGAACGGACCGGCGCTGGACGTGACGTCGAGCTGACAGACCGACAGGGCGAGCACGGACGCGCTGGTGCGCTTGGCTTCCCCGACGGCCCACGCCAGCGCGGCCTTCGCGGCGGGTGATCCGTCGACGCCGACGACGATGCGGGACTGGGAGTTCATGATCGGCTCCTCGGATGGACGTGTCTTCAGCGTGCCCGCGCGACCCTGGCGTGGCGCAGGGGCTTTCGTCCTGCCAGGGAAGTGCGGAAACTGTCCTTCCCCGAGGTGACCAAGGACCCTGGGGGTGCGATCCTGGTCGGGAGAAACCTTGCTCGCGGAGGTGGACCATGGGATCGAAGCTGCTCTCGCGAGTCGTCCGGCAGGCCTTCCCCGGCCGCAACGAGCTCGCGACCGCGGGCGATCGGCTGGAAGGCGCGGTGCTGGCGGCGGCTCTGGCGGTCGCGCTGCTCGCGGTGCCCGTCGCGGGCGCCGTCGGTTCCGAACTCCACGCGAGGCAGCAGACGCAGGTGTCGGCCGACCAGCAGACCCGTCAGCGCGCCGAAGCCGTGCTGCTGGAGAACGCTCCGCCGGTCGTGCGCGTGGACGACCGCGGCACCGTCCTGGAGACGGCGCCCGTGCGTGCCACCTGGCACGGGCCGGACGGGCAGGAACGGCAGGGCGAGGTGCAGGCGCACTACGGCGCGATCGCCGGCACCACCGTGCCGATCTGGATCGACCGGCACGGTGGCCTGACGCCGCCGCCGTTGTCCGCCGAGGGTGCCGTGATCACCGCGATCGGCGTGGCCCTGCTGGTGTGGAGCGCGGTGACGGCGGCGTTCGCGTTGCTCTACCTCGTGATCCGGTTCGTGCACACCCGGCTGCGCGCGCGGCGGTGGGACCTGGAGTGGCGGCAGGTCTCCCGCGACTGGACCACGCGCTGACTCACCCGCGCCGGGCCTTGACGATCCGCAGCGCCACGAAGAGAGCGGCGATGGCGACCGCCCCGACCGTGGCGACCAGGCGGTTCACGTCGACGGCAGGTTCCCAGCGCACCTTGCCGTCCTTGATGACGTAGGCCCCCGTGGGCTTCGCGGTGAGGCCGAAGCCGCCGCCCTCGCCCTGCTGGCCCTTCTCGTCCTTCCCGGTGCCGCCGCCCGCGCCACCGGAGAGCGTCGCGGCGGCGATCACCGTGATCCCGTCCTTCTCGTACGGCTCGGCGTAGACCTTCTTCGCCTCCAGCGAGTCCTTGGTCTTCGCGATCAGTTCGTCCACCTTCATTGAGACTCCTCGAAGTCGGGAACGGCGCGTGTCTGACCCGCAATCTCCAGGTCTTCACGCGCCTCCACCACGAACACGTCCATCGCACCGAGGAACGCGACCTCGGCGCGGACCTCGGTGCGCAGCTCTGCATCGTGTTCACCCACGCCTCCGGTGAACACCAGGACATCGATACCACCGAGAGACGCGGTCATGGCGGCGATCGCCTGACACAGCCGATGCACGTACACGCGCAACGCCAGCACCGCGCGCTCGTCACCGGCGTCCGCGGCACGGCGCACGTCCCGCATGTCACCGGTCCCGCTCAGACCGGCGAGCCCCGAGTGGTGTTCCAGGCCGTCCTCCAGCTCGTCGAGCGAGAGCCCGGCACGCAGCAACCACACCAGCAGGCCGGGATCGACGTCACCGCCGCGGGTCGCCATCACCAGGCCGGCCAGGGGAGTGAAGCCCATCGTCGTGTCGACGGACCGTCCTCTGTGGACGGCCGCGAGCGACGCCCCGGCGCCCAGGTGACAGCTGACCACGCGAGCGTCCGGCGCCCCGGCCAGCTCGACCGCCCTGCGCGACGCGTAGGCGTGGGAGAGACCGTGGAACCCGTACCGGCGCAGGTCCCACTTCTGCCGCCACTGCGCAGGCAGCGCGTAGGTGGTGGCGTGCGACGGCATCGTGGCGTGGAACGCCGTGTCGAAGCACGCCACCTGTGGAACGCGAGGCAGCAGCTCGCGCACCGCGTCGATGCCCGCCAGCGCACGGGGCTGGTGCAGCGGGGCGAGCGCGGTGAGCCGTTCGAGGCCGGTCCGCAGCCGGTCGTCGATCAGGTGAGCCGACGTGGCGGCGCCGCCGTGCACCACGCGGTGCCCGACGGCGTCGATCACACCGGCCGCGGCGAGGAAGTCCCGCAGCGGCCCGGTGTCCGCGTCCCAGCGTTCGACGTGCCGCGACGCGAGAACGGTGTCGTCCTCGGCGAGCACGCTCAGCTTCAGGCTCGACGAGCCCGCGTTCACCACGAGGACGTTCCCGGAGGGTGTCACTGCCAGGTCCAGTCGCGCACCTCGGGCAGGTCCTCGCCGTGCTCGCGGATCCAGGCGTGGTGGCGGGTGCGCTGGTCCTGCATGAGCTGCCGCAGCCGGGCCGCCTTCGGTCCGAGTCCCGGCACGCGGTCGACGACGTCGATGACGAGCCGGTAGCGGTCCATGTCGTTGAGCACCAGCATGTCGAACGGCGTGGTGGTCGTGCCCTCCTCCTTGTAGCCGCGCACGTGGAGGTTGCGGTGGTTGGTGCGCCGATAGGTCAGCCGGTGGATCAGCCACGGATAGCCGTGGTAGGCGAAGATCACCGGACGGTCCGTCGTGAACAGCGCGTCGAACTCGCGGTCCGGCATGCCGTGCGGGTGCTCGGTGTCGGGTTGCAGGCGCATCAGGTCCACCACGTTGACCACGCGGACGCGCAACGACGGCAAGTGCTGACGCAGCAACGATGTCGCGGCCAGCACCTCGACGGTGGGCGCGTCGCCCGCGCACGCCAGCACCACGTCCGGCTCGTCCTCGTCGTTGCTCGCCCACTCCCAAATGCCGGCGCCACGCGCGCAGTGCAGCGCGGCTTCGTCGGCGGAGAGCCAGTCCGGGGTGTCGTTCTTGCCCGCCACGATCACGTTGACGTAGTCGCGGCTGCGCAGGCAGTGGTCGGCGACCTGGAGCAACGTGTTGGTGTCCGGCGGCAGGTAGACGCGGACGACCTCGGCCTTCTTGTTCATCACGTGGTCGATGAAGCCGGGGTCCTGGTGGGAGAAGCCGTTGTGGTCCTGCCGCCACACGTGCGAGCTGAGCAGGTAGTTGAGCGACGCGATCGGCCGCCGCCAGTTCAGCTTCTGGTGCGTCTTGAGCCACTTGGCGTGCTGGTTGAACATCGAGTCGACGATGTGGATGAACGCCTCGTAGCAGTTGAACAGCCCGTGCCTGCCGGTCAGCAGATAACCCTCCAGCATGCCCTGGCACAGGTGCTCGGACAGCACCTCGACGACCCGGCCCTCGTGCGCCAGGTTCTCGTCCACGGGCAGCGTCTCGGCCTGCCACTGCTTGCCGGTCACCTCGAACACCGCACCGAGCCGGTTGGAGGCCGTCTCGTCCGGGCCGAACACGCGGAAGTCGGCGGCGCCGGCGTTGAGCGTGATGACGTCGCGCAGCATCCGGCCGAGCACCCTGGTCGGCTCAGACAGCGTGGTGCCGTGCTTGACGACGTCGACCGCGTGCTCCCGGATCGGCGGCATCTTCAGCTCGCGCACCAGCAGACCACCGTTGGCGTGCGGGGTGGCACCCATCCGGCGCGTGCCGTCCGGCACCAGTTCGGAGAGCTCCGGACGCGGTGCTCCGTTCGCGTCGAACAGCTCCTCCGGCAGGTAGCTGCGCAGCCACGCCTCCAGCTGCCTCAGGTGGTCGGGGTTGTCCCGCACCCCGGCGAGCGGGACCTGGTGGGAGCGCCAGGTGTTCTCGACCGGCACACCGTCCACTTCGGACGGACCGGTCCAGCCCTTGGGGCTGCGCAGCACGATCATCGGCCAGCGCGGCCGGTCGGTGCGCACCTTGATCCGCGCGATCTCGTCCACGACCTGGTCGAGCACCTCGGCCATGCGGGCGTGCATGGCGTCCGGCTCGTCGCCCTCGACGTAGTAGGGCGTGTAGCCGTACCCGCGCAGCAACGAGTCGAGCTCGTCGCGGGGGATGCGGGCGAGCAGGCTCGGGTTCGCGATCTTGTAGCCGTTGAGGTGCAGGATCGGCAGCACCGCGCCGTCGCGCACCGGGTTCAGGAACTTGGTGGCGTGCCAGCTGGTCGCGAGCGGCCCGGTCTCGGCCTCACCGTCACCGACCACGCACGCCACGATCAGGTTCGGGTTGTCGAACGCCGCACCGAACGCGTGGGCCAGCGAGTAGCCCAGCTCACCGCCCTCGTGGATGGAGCCGGGCACCTCGGGCGCCACGTGGCTCGGCACGCCGCCGGGGAAGGAGAACTGCCGGAACAGCCTGCGCATGCCCTCGCCGTCGCGCGGCACGTCCGGGTAGGTCTCGCTGTAGGTGCCCTCCAGCCACGTGTTCGCGAGCAGCGCGGGACCGCCGTGGCCCAGTCCGGTCACGAACAGCACCTCCAGATCGCGTTCGCGGATGACCCGGTTGAGGTGGGCGTAGACGAAGTTCAAGCCCGGCGTCGTTCCCCAGTGCCCGAGCAACCGGGGCTTGATGTGCTCGGGCGCGAGCGGCTCGGTCAGCAGCGGGTTGTCCATCAGGTAGATCTGGCCAGCCGACAGGTAGTTGGCGGCTCGCCAGTACGCGTCGACCAGCGACAGGTCGGCGTGGGACATGACGCACTCCTCTGCTCGATGTGCCTTCCACGGTGCTGACTGAACGGATCCAGGACCAGGGACTCAGGTCCCGGTGTGGCCGGCTCTTTCGGACCTGTCCCGGCGGATCGGCGCGAGCGACAGTGCGGTTGTTCACTTCGTACGGAGGTTCAGATGAAGCACGCAGGCGCGACGGAGATCGGCAACGTCGTGGTCGAGCTCGACGGCCCGATCGCTCACCGGGCGAAGCAGTACGCCCGCGACAAGATCACCCCGCTGGCCCGCTACGCGCCGAAACCCACCCGGTTCGCTCACGTGCGGCTCACCACGACCGGGCCGCGCACGATCGCCGTGCACGCGAACCTCGACGTCGACGGCACGTCGGTCGTGGCGAAGGCGGAAGCAGCCACGTTCGAAGAGGCCGTGGACGCGGTGCACGACCAGCTGCACAGCCGCTTGCTCAAGCTGCACAACTGACGGCGCCGTTCATCGGTTGCGCGAGGCGGCGACGGCGGCTTGGCCGAGGCTGATGCCGCCGTCGTTCGGGGGCACCAGGCGGTGGGTGAGCACCCGGAACCCGCCGCGCCGCAGTCCCTCCGCCGTGCGGCGCAGCAACAACGCGTTCTGGAACACGCCACCGGACAACGCGACCGCGGCCAGCCCGGTCTCCTCCCGCGCGGCCGCACAGCAGGCCACGACCGCGGCGGCGAGCCCGTTGTGGAACCGCGCGGCGATCACGGCGACGTCGACCCCGGCCTGCCGGTCGGCCACCAGGGCCCGCAGCAGGTCCTCCCCGTGCAGCACCAGACCGTCGGTCCCGGCGGAGTAGGAGTCCGAAGTGGACGGATCCGCACGCTGTTCCAGCTCGATCGCGGCCTGCCCCTCGTAGGTGATCACGTCTCGCACGTCCAGCAGCGCGGCCGCGGCGTCGAAGAGCCTGCCCGCACTGGACGTCAGCGGCGCGTTGACGCCGTTGCGCGCCAACGCGACGACCGGATTCCACGCGTTGCGGTGCACCACCGGGAGGTCGACGTCGGGAAGGTACGCCGCCGCCATGCGCCACGGCTGCCGGATCGCCGCCGCGCCGCCGGGCAGCGGCACCTGCCGCAGGTGCCCGATCCGCCGGTAGCCCGTGAGGTCGGCGACCAGGAACTCACCACCCCAGATCGTGCCGTCCGGCCCGTACCCGGTGCCGTCGAACACGACCCCGATGACCGGCCCCGTCTCGCCGTTCTCGGCCAGACAGGACGCCACGTGCGCATGGTGGTGCTGCACGCCGACCAGCTCGACACCGGGAAGCTCGGCCGCGTACCGGGTGGAGCGGTAGTCCGGGTGCAGGTCGTGGGCAACGACCCGAGGGGTGATGCCGAACAGGCGGCGGAAGCGTTCGACGCACTTGGTGAACGACGTGTACGTCTCGTGGTCGGTGAGATCGCCGATGTGCGGCGAGAGGAACGCGTGCTCGTCCCGCACCAGGCAGAACGTGTTCTTCAGTTCCGCACCGCACGCCAGTACCGGCCGCGCGCTGCGCACGGGCAGCACGAGCGGTTCCGGCGCGTACCCCCTGGCCCGGCGCAGCACCTGGCCCGCGCGTACGACCGAGTCGTCGACGGGGGCGCGGATCGGCCGGTCGTGGGTGAGCACGGCGTCGGCCACGCCCGCCAGCGAGCGCGCGTGCCGGTGGGCGATCGGCTCGTCGGACAGGTTGCCGCTGGTGAGCACGATCGGCTCGCCGACCTCGTGCAACAACAGGTGGTGCAACGGGGTGTACGGCAGCATCACGCCGAGTTCGTTGGTGTTGGGCGCCACGGCGTCCGCGACCGGTGCGTCCGCAAGCCGAGGCAGCAGCACGATCGGACGCCGGGCATCGGTGAGGCTGCGCGCCCCCAGTTCGTCCACCGAGCACAGCGTCGACGCCTGGCGCAGGTCGGCGGCCATCACGGCGAACGGCTTGTCGGGCCGGTGTTTGCGGTTCCGCAGGGTCGCGGCCGCCGAGGGATGCGCCGCGAGCACCGCGAGGTGGAACCCGCCGAGCCCCTTGATCGCCACCACCTGGCCGTCGTGCAAGCGCGCCACGGCCTCGCGGAGGGGGTTGACGGCGGCTCCGAGGAGAAGACGCGGCCCGCAGTCGGCACAACAGGTGGGTTCGGCGTGGAAACGCCGGTTCGCGGGATCGGAGTACTCGGCCGCGCACGCCGCGCACATCGGGAACCTCGCCATGGTCGTGCGGGCCCGGTCGTACGGCACACCGCGCACGATGGTGTACCTCGGCCCGCAGTGGGCGCAGTTGACGAACGGGTACCGGTAGCGCCGGTCGGCGGGGTGGAACAGCTCCCGCAGGCAGTCCGCGCACGTGCCGATGTCCGCGGGGACCAGCGTGGCCCGCGGCCCACCGGTCCTGCTGGTCGTGATCCGGAAGCCGAGCAGGCCGCGCGGGGGTCGTTCGGTCACCTGGACGCGGTCGATCCGCGCCCGCGCGGGAGCGTCGCGGGGCAGCGCGCTCAGGAACTCCGCGACCAGCTCCGGTTCGCCCTCTATCTCGATGAACACCCCGCCGACGTCGTTGCCCACCAGGCCGGACAACCGCAGCCGGGACGCGAGCCGGTGCACGTACGGGCGGAAGCCGACGCCCTGCACGACCCCGGCGACGCGGAGGTCCCGCCCGACCAGCCGGGTCACGGGCGGGTGGCGAGCAGCGCGGCCACGGTGTCGTCCCAGGTGGCGAAGGCGTGCTCGGATCTGAAGCGCTGCAAGGAATCCATCGTGTCCTGCCGCACCCGCAGCCACGCGCTGCCGGGGAAGTGCAGGTCGACCGCCTGACGCCACACGCTGACCGGCAGCGAGAACGCCTCCTCGTTGCTCCACGGCACCTGCTGGACCCGCAACCTGCCGTCGTGGCTGCCGAACACCGTGCCGCTGAACAGCAACAGCAACGGGATCGTGCCCCGGTCGAGTGCGTTGAAGTACTTGGTGGACGCGACTTCGAGGTCGTACGTGCACGGCACGTCGAGGTCGACGACGGTGCTGCCGGTGAAGCCGGGCACCATCGTCGACACCGTCGCGAACGACACCGGCTTGAGCGTCCGCGTCCACCGGCCGGTGTCGCCGAAGAGGTCGACCAGCCGCCGGGCCTCGTCCGCCGAGTACCGCCTGCGGTGCGGCTCGATGCGGATCTGGCAGCGCAGCGCCACCGCGTCGACCGGGTCGCCGTGGTCCTGGGTGAGCCGCAGGTGCAGCGTGATGGACGGGACGGCGGCGCAGGGGTTGGCCTGTGCGCCAACGCATTCGAAGTGCAGCGGGGTCATAGTGCCAGTGCCTTGTCCGTGATCTCGGCGAACAGCTCGTCGATGTGCTCGTGCAGGTGGCTGCCGCCGTCGACGCCGGTCCAGTGCAGCCGGACCGTGCCGACCAGCCGGTAGCAGACGTCGATCGGGACGAGGAAGCAGTCGACACCGTTGCCGGTGCGGCGGAAGAGGATCGCCTCGACGTCGCGTTCGGCGACGGTCAGCAGCGGGTGCTCGGCGGCCAGCCCGTTCCACACGTCGCCGTCGAGCGGGCGTTCGGTGGCGCCGGCGGGGCTCGGGTGGAACACGGTGATGCCGGTGCCGGAGCGCAGCAGGAAGGCCGCGTCCACGGGAAGGCCGAGCGCGTCCCACTCCGCCGCGCTGACGGGGCGTTCCGGATCCCACAGGTAGCGGTCCGGCACGGCCCGGTACCTGCTCCGGTGCGCCCTGTGCCTGGTGAACAGCAGAAAACACGCGCGGCAGGAGCACATCAGCGCCCGCCGCTGGACGTCGACCACGTGGCCGTGCCGCGCCGCGACCGGCGTTCCGCACATCTCGCACCGCTCGACCTGTTCCATCCGCGCCGCCCGTTGCTCGCGCAGGTAACGCGGTGTCCCGGCATAACGGCGAAGGCGGTGGGGGCTCATGACACCACGCTCCGGCCCGGCGGCGGCCCGACCGTGATCTGGAACAGCGCCGCGGCCGTCGTGATGTCCACGGCCGTGACCTCGGGAGCGGCGTCGAGCACGGTTCGTTCCACGACCTTCGCCGCCGCTCCACCGCCACACCCGCCGCTGGTGGTGAGCCGCAACCGCACCACGCCGTCCTCGTCGGTGCCCAGGTGGTCGACGTCACCGAACCGGCCGCCGAGCCCTGCCAGCGCGCGGCGGATCCGGGTGGCCGTGTCGTCCGGGTGCAGGTCGTGCAGCAGGAGCAGGCTCGCCACGAGGTCGTCGGCGGCGATCGCGCCGAGCAACGCCGCGTCGTGCTCGGCCAGCATCGCGACGATGCGCGCGAGACCGTTGCCGTACAGGTCCATCAGCACCCGCACGAGGTCCTCCGCGGCC
The DNA here is from genome assembly GCF_014648475.1 of Lentzea flava. GTDB lineage: Bacteria > Actinomycetota > Actinomycetes > Mycobacteriales > Pseudonocardiaceae > Lentzea > Lentzea flava. The sequence goes on from NZ_BMRE01000022.1 coordinate 22,112, forward strand.
GCGCGGTCCTGCCCCGACCGCAGGGTGGCGAGGAGCTCCTCGACCCTGTCGCTGGTGTTCTCCACGTCGTTCGTCACGGCGCACCGGTGAACGCGTGCGGCGTGTGGATCTTGGTGAGCGTCTTGCCCGCGCCGATGGACATGTGAACACCACAGGGCATGCACGGGTCGAAGCTGCGTATCGCGCGCATGATGTCGATTCCCTTGAAGTTCTCCTTGGTGTTCTCCTCGAAGATCGGCGTGTTCTGCACGGCGTCCTCGAACGGGCCGGGTGTGCCGAAGGTGTCCCGCACGCTCGCGTTCCACGGTGTCGGTGGATACGGCTGGTAGTTGGCGATGCGGCCGTCGCGGATGACCATGTGGTGCGACAGGCCGCCGCGCACCGCCTCGGTGAACCCGCAGCTGAACGCGTCGTCCGGCACGGTGAACTCCGACCACGTGTCGGTGCGCCCGCCGCGGACCTCCGCGAGCGCCCTGTCGCAGAAGTGCAGCGCCAGCGCGGCGATGTAGGCCTGGAAGTACGTGCGGGCGCGGTTGCGTTCGACGGCGTTGCTCCACCGGGGGATCCGCCACTCGAACGTGACCTCGGGCTTGGTCATGGTGCGCGGCAACGTGATCCGCACGCTGTGGCCGGTCGCCTCCACGTGGTCGGTGCGCACCAGGCCGGCGAGCGCGGTCGTCCACAGCCGGGCGAGTGGTCCGCCGCCGGTGTCCAGCGGCAGGTGGTGCTCGCCGTCGAACCAGCGGGGAGACATGGTCCAGGAGTACTTGTCGCCGAAGTCGCGCTTGCCGGGCCGGGGGAGGGTGTGCTGGTTCCACGGATGGCGCGCGTCGACCGGGTTGCCCAGCTCGTCGTGCGTCACGAACTTGTCCATGCCCTCCCAGTCGTCGTAGAACGACGAACCGAGCAGGATCCGCATTCCCAGGTTGATGTCCACCAGATCGGTCGTCACGAGCTTGCCGTCGACGACGATGCCCGGCGTGATGAACATCTTGCGGCCCCACGACGACATGGTGCGATAGCGGAAGTCGCAGTGCTCGGGGTCGTTGAGGCCGCCCCAGCAGCCCAGCAGGATCCGGCGCCTGCCGACCTCCTCGTAGCCGGGCAGCGCGGCGTAGACGAAGTCGAACAGGTCGTCGTGCATCGGCACGACCTTCTTCATGAACTCCACGTACCGCATCAGGCGCGTGAGGTAGTCGGTGAACAGCTGCAGCGTCGCCACCGTGCCCACCCCGCCGGGGTACAAAGTGGATGGATGCACGTGCCTGCCCTCCATCAGGCAGAACATCTCCCTGGCGTGCCGGGAGACCTGCAGCGCCTCGCGGTAGAACTCGCCCTCGAGCGGGTTGAGCGAGCGCATGATGTCGCCGATGGTGCGGCAGCCGTGCGCGGCCGCGTTCGGCGCCTCGGTGCGGTTGGCGAGGTCGAGCACGCCGGGGTTCGTCTCGCGGACCATCTTCTCGCAGTAGTCCACGCCGACCAGGTTCTCCTGGAAGATGTTGTGATCGAAGAGGTACTCGGCGCTCTCGCCGAGGTTGATGATCCACTCGGCGAGCTGCGGAGGCCGGGCCCCGTAGGCCATGTTCTGCGCGTAGACCGAGCACGTGGCGTGGTTGTCGCCGCAGATGCCGCAGATCCGGCTGGTGATGAAGTGGGCGTCGCGCGGGTCCTTGCCCTTCATGAAGACGCTGTAGCCGCGGAAGATCGAGGAGGTGCTGTAGCACTCGACCACCCGCCGCGCTGCCCAGTCGATCCTGGTGTGGATGCCGAGGCTGCCCACGATCCGGGTGATCGGATCCCAGGTCATCTCGACGAGTCCGGTGTCCTTGGCAGTCATTGGATTATCGGATCCGCGGCTTTCGATCTGACGTCCCGCAGGACGCGGATGGCGGTGCCGTTCAGGGTCTTCGCCGGTGCGGGCGTGGTGCCGCCGAGCGGGTGTTCCATGAACGGCATGAACTTGTCGGGGAAGCCGGGCATGGTGCAGGCGATGCAGATGCCCCCGACGTTCGGGCAGCCTCCGATGCCGTTGATCCAGCCCCGCTTGGGGACGTTGCACCGGACGACCTGGCCCCAGCAGCCGAGCTTCACCAGGCACTTGGGCGAGCCGAACTGCCGGGCGAAGTCGTCCTGTTCGTAGTAGCCGGCGCGGTCGCAGCCCTCGTGCACGGTGGTCTCGAACAACCACCTCGGCCGCAGCGCCTCGTCCAGGTCGATCATCGGCGCGTTGCCCGCCACCTGGTACAGCAGGTGCAGGATGGTCTCGGACAGGTTGTCGGGCTGCACCGGGCACCCCGGCACGACCACGACGGGAATCCCGTCCTTGGACTTCCAGTCCCAGCCGAGGTGATCGGGCACGCCCATGGCACCGGTCGGGTTGCCGGCCATGGCGTGGATGCCGCCGTACCCGGCGCAGGTGCCGGCGGCGAGCACCGCCGTGGCCTTGGGCGCCAGCCGGTCCAGCCACTCGGTGGTGGAGATGGGCTGGCCGGTGGCGGGGTCCGTGCCGAAACCCGCCCAGCAGCCGGCGGAGTTGGTGCTCTCGTCCGGCACGGAACCCTCGACCACGAGCACGAAGGGATCGAGCTCGCCGCGGTCGGCCCGGTACCACCAGTCGATGAAGCTGTCCACGCCGCCGGCGGGGCCGCACTCGAAGTCGAGCAACGGCCAGTGCATGGCGATCTTCGGCAGGCCCGGCAGGCCGCCGAGCACGATCTCCTCGATGCTCGGCTGGGTCGCCGCGGTGAGCGCCACCGAATCGCCGTCGCAGCCGAGACCGCCGTTCATCCAGAGGACGTGCACCGCGGGCGGCTCGCCCTTGGTCATCGCTGGAACACCTCCGGTGAAGAATTCCCCGGATGTCCGGGAGGCGCAACGCTAGACCTTTTCTCGTCGCTCTCGCAAGACTGATCTGTCATTGGCCTGGACAATGGTGTCCGGATCGGAAAAACGGCCGGAAGGGTTAGGATCCGCGGTCACGGGAAGGGAAGGTGTGCGTGCCCGAGTCGATCGAGATCTTTCCCGTCGTTGTGCTGACCAGAGTGTTCGCCGCGAGGCCGTCCTCGGTGCCGGAAATGCGTGACTTCATCCGCCGCTGCTCCGGCGGGGTGGCGTGGTCGGAGTCCGACAACAGGGAGCTGAACAAGACGATCATGGAGGTGCTGCTGGCGGCGGCCGGCCCCGGCGGGCGGGTCCAGGTGTCGTGCCGCACCTATCCCGACCGGGTCGAGTTCGACGTGCTGCCCTCGGTGACCGAGTTCCTTCACCCAAGTGGTCGGCACCCGAACGAGTTGTCTTCGCCCAGTTCAGAGGCTTCTGATCCGGTGATCGGCGACGAGGAGCCGGCGACCTTCGCCGAGTGGATCACGGCGGTGCTGCGCAGGGAGGGGATCACCCGCGAGGCCGCGGCGAGGCAGCTCGGGGTGTCGGTCAAGACGGTCAGCCGGTGGGCGGGAGGGGAGACCGAACCGCGCCTGCGCGAGCTGCGCCGGGTGCAGGACAGGTTCGGGCACATGCCGTTTCGCTGAGGGTCGAATTGAAGCCATCAGCTTTCTCGGTGAGGAGGAATGGAGTGGTCTTGCGTGTCGTGCCGACCGTGAAGTAAACAACCACCCCTGGCTCACCGAAATGTCTTCCGACGTGAAGAAGGGCTCGTGTCAAAAGCTCCGACTACTGATCGTGCCGACCGATTCAACGAATTGTCACAACGGCGCGCCATCCCTTTGACCGATCTCGCCGGCCACGCCGACGACATCGCGCGCATCTGTCACCGAATGGCCGAACGGTTCCGTGCGGGAGGCAAGCTCGTCGTCTTCGGCAACGGCGGCCCGAGCACCGACGCCCAGCACGTCGCGGTGGAGTTCGTCCACCCGGTGATCGTCGGCAAGCGCGCCCTGCCCGCCGTCTCCCTCACCTCGGACGTCGCCACGCTGACCGGCGTCGCGGCACGCGCCGGGTTCGCCGAGACGTTCGCGCACCAGATCCGCTGCCTCGGCGAACCGTCCGACATCGCGCTGGGGCTGTCCGCGGACGGTTCGTGCGAGAACGTCGCGCGCGGCCTGGCCGCGGCAGCCGAGCTCGGCATGCTCACCGTCGCGCTGACCGGCGGCGACGGCGGGCCGATCGTCGCGGACCACGTGCTCGTCGCGCGTTCCGCGGATCCGTTGGTGGTCAAGGAAATCCACGTCACCGCCTACCACCTGCTGTGGGAGCTGACGCACGTGTTCCTGGAGGGTGCGGCGTGAACGACGACAAGGAGGTGTGCCGGGAGGACATCTGCGTGACGTGCGCCGACCTCGCGGTGCCCGGCAAGGTCGTGTACCTGCTCCCCGACGACATGGCTGTCGTGCGCGGCGACGACGGCCACACCCAGGAGGTGAGCATCGCGCTCGTGACCGCCGCGGTCGGCGACGTGGTGCTGCTGCACGCGGGCGAGGCGATCGCCCTGCTGCCCGGTGACGCCGGATGACCGAGTCGCTCTACCCGTTCCTGTGCACCGGCCAGTCCGCTGTGGACCTCGCCGAGGTGGCGGCCTCCACCAGGGCGAAGATCGCCGACGCGATCGCGTTGCGCCAGCAGGTGTTCGACTTCGACGCGGAGCTGCTGGAGGCGTGCGCGGAGGCCATGGCCTCCCGGTTCGCCGCCGGTGGCCGGCTGCTGGCGTTCGGCAACGGCGGCAGCTCCACCGACGCGCAGGACCTGGCGAGCCTCTTCGTCAGCTCGTCGCAGCTGCCCGCGTTCGGTCTCACCAACGACATCGCGGTGATCACGGCGTTGTCCAACGACGTCGGCTTCGACGTGGTGTTCTCCCGCCAGATAGCGACCTTCGGCCGGGCGGGGGACATCGCCGTCGGCCTGTCGACCAGCGGCAGCTCCACCAACCTGCTCCCGGCCTTCGCGCAGGCCCGCCGGCGCGGCCTGCTCACGGTCGGCCTCGCGGGCGGCGACGGCGGCGCGATGGCCTCCTCCCCCGACATCGACCACCTCTTCGTGGTGCCCTCCTCGTCCGTGCACCGGATCCAGGAGACCCAGACAACGCTCTACCACGTGCTGTGGGAGCTCACCGCGGCCGCGCTGGAGAGCCGATGACCGACCCGATGGAGCTGGCACGGGCGATCGCCGACGCCGTGCTGTACGAGGGCTACCTGCTCTACCCGTACCGCGCGTCCGCGACGAAGAACCAGCTGCGCTGGCAGTGGGGCGTGCTGATGCCGCCGTCGTTCACGCTCGGCGGCGAGCACCCGAACTCGACGGCCGAACTTCTCCTGGTCCCGAGCCCGCTGTCGACGCTGACCGTGCGGTTGCGGTTCCTGCAGCTGCAGCAACGAGTGGCCGAGGTGGGTGGCCGCGCCGTGCGGTCGGTGACGGCGGGCGGCCGCGAGTGCACGACGTGGGACGAGGCGGTGGACCGCGAGGTCGACGTCGTGCTGCTGGTGTCCGACCTGATCGGCATGGACACGTGCGTTCCGTTCACAGTGGACGGTGGCGAGGACGTCGAGGAGGTCGCGGACGACGTGCGGCTGGTGCGGCGGCGGCAGGAGCTGAGCGGTGTGGTGACCGTGCGGGCCGATCCGGTGCCGCCCGGGCTGCTGCGGCTGCACGTCGGTGTGCGGAACGCCTCCTCGTGGGAGGACACCGGCGCCGACCGGCCTGCGGCGCTGCGGCACGCGCTGATCGCCGCGCACACGTTGCTCTCGGTGTCGGAAGGGCAGTTCCTGTCGCTGGTGGATCCGCCGGAGTGGGCGGCGTCCGCGACGGCCGGGTGCCGCAACGAGCGGACGTGGCCGGTGCTGATGGGCGAGCCAGGACGGGCGGACACCGTGCTGTGCGCGCCGATCATCCTCTACGACCACCCCGCGGTCGCGGAGGAGAGCCACGGCGACCTGTTCGACGGGACGGAGATCGACGAGCTGCTGACGTTGCGCACGCTGACGTTGACGCAGGAGGAGAAGCGGCAGGTGCGGGCGACGGACGCGAGGGCGGCGGAGCTGCTGGACCGGGTGGAGGCGTTGCCGGGCGAGTCGATCGAAGCACTGCACGGGACCATGCGCCGCACCGATCGGCAGGGCCCGGACCCCACCGGCACGGTCGTGATCGCCGGGGTCCAGGTGTCCAAGGGCTCGCGGGTCCGCCTGCGCCCCCGCCGGGCCGCCGACGCCCAGGACATGTTCCTCACCGGACGCACCGCACGGGTCCGTGCCGTCATGTCCGATGTGGACGGTGTCTGGCACCTCGCCGTCACCCTGGAGGACGACCCCGCCGCGGACCTCCTCGCCGAGTGCGGCCTGTACCGCTACTTCGGCCCCGAGGAGGTCGAACCCCTGTGACCGCGCGGGTCCTGGTGGCGGGCGTCGGCAACGTCTTCCTCGCGGACGACGGCTTCGGCGTCGAGGTCGTCCGCAGGCTCGCGCACGTCCCGCTGCCGGACTGGGTGAAGGTCGCGGACTACGGCATCCGCGGCCTGCACCTCGCCTACGACCTGGCCGGAGCGGACTACGAGCTCACGATCCTCGTCGACGCCACCAGACGCGGCGACGAGGCGGGAACCGTCCACGTCGTCGAGCTCGACACGGCCCTGACCACCCCGCCGTGCCTCGACGCGCACGGCATGCAGCCCGACGTCGTGCTGAACCTGCTCGCGTGGCTCGAAGCCACCCCGTCCAGGGTCGTGCTGGTCGGCTGCGAACCGGAGGTGCTCGACCACCGGATGGGCCTGAGCCCGGTGGTGGAGCGCGCGGTCGCCACCGCGACCGGTGCGGTCGTCGCCCTCGTCGAGAACCACGGCAGGTGAACGCGCATGTGTCTGGCCATACCGGGAGAGGTCGTCGAGATCCTCGACGAGCACCCGGATCTCGTGAAAGTGGACGTGAGCGGCGTCCGGCGGACGATCAACGTCGGGCTGCTGGCCGACGAAGGGGTCCGCCGCGGCGACTGGGTGCTCATCCACGTCGGGTTCGCGCTGTCGAAGATCGACGAGGAGGAGGCCAGGGCGACGCTCGAGTTCCTCGAGACGCTCGGCAAGGCCTACCAGGACGAGATGGACGCGTTGCTGGACAGCGAAATCGACTAGGGGATGCGGCTGATGAGGTTCGTCGACGAGTTCCGCGACGCGGCCAAGGCCAGGGCGTTGGCGGCGGAGATCGCCGCGCTGTGCGAGCCCGGCCGCGAGTACAGGTTCATGGAGGTCTGCGGCGGGCACACGCACACCATCTACAAGCACGGCATCGAGGACTACCTGCCTGAGAACATCACGCTGGTGCACGGTCCCGGCTGCCCGGTGTGCGTGATCCCGATGGGACGGGTCGACGACGCGATCCACATCGCGCGCACACCGGGCGTGCTGATGACGTCGTTCGGCGACATGATGCGCGTGCCCGGCAGCGGCGGGAACTTCTTCGACTCCAACGCCGAGGGCACGAACATCCGGATGGTCTACTCGCCGCTCGACGCGCTGAAGCTCGCCAGGCAGACCGACCGGCACGTGGTCTTCATGGCCATCGGGTTCGAGACGACGGCGCCGTCCACCGCGATGACCGTGCTGCGAGCGGCGGAGGAAGGGATCACCAACTTCTCCGTGTTCTGCAACCACGTCACGATCCTCCCGGCGATCAAGGCGATCCTGGACTCGCCGGACCAGCGGATCGACGGGTTCCTCGGCCCCGGCCACGTCTCCACGGTGATCGGCTGCGAGCCGTACCGGTTCATCGCGCGGGACTACGGGAAACCGCTCGTGGTGGCGGGATTCGAGCCGCTCGACGTCCTGCAGTCGATCTACCGGCTGATGCTGCAGGTCCGCGAGGGCAGGGCGGAGGTGGAGAACCAGTACGCCAGGGTCGTCGCGTGGCAGGGGAATCCGACCGCGCTCAGGGTGATCACCGAGGTGATGGAGCCGCGGCAGCACTTCGAGTGGCGCGGGCTCGGGTTCATCTCGCACTCGGCGCTGCGCGTGAAGGAGGCGTTCGCCCGCTTCGACGCCGAGCGGATCTTCGACCTGCCGGGCGTGCGGGTGGCCGACCCGAAGGCCTGCCAGTGCGGTGAGGTGCTCAAGGGCGTGCTGAAACCGTGGGAGTGCAAGGTGTTCGGCACCGCCTGCACCCCGGAGACGCCGATCGGCACGTGCATGGTGTCGCCGGAGGGCGCCTGCGCGGCCTACTACAACTTCGGCCGGTTCACGCGGGAACGCGTGCGGGAGGCGAGCGCTCGATGACTCCGTCCGATCGGGAACAGCAGGTGCTCGACCGCATCGAGCGCGCCCGGCGGCGCCGGGCCGAGGTCAAGGAGGAACGGATCACCCTCGCCCACGGCGCTGGCGGCAAGGCCACGAGGACGCTGGTCGACGCGCTGTTCCTGGAGGCGTTCCGCAACCCGCGGCTCGAACCGCTCGGCGACGCGGCCGAGCTGGAGATCGGCTGCTCCCGCCTCGCGCTGACCACCGACTCGTTCGTGGTGACGCCGTTGTTCTTCCCCGGCGGCGACATCGGCCACCTCGCCGTCAACGGCACGGTGAACGACCTCGCCGTGTCCGGTGCCCGGCCGCTCTACCTGACCGCCGGGTTCATCCTGGAAGAGGGTCTGCCGGTCGCCGACCTCGTGCGGATCACCGAGTCGATGAGGGCGGCCGCCGACGCCGCCGGGATCACGATCGTCACGGGCGACACGAAGGTCGTGCAGCGCGGCAAGGGCGACGGCTGCTACGTCAACACCGCCGGGATCGGGGTGGTGGAGCACGCCTGGCGGCTCGGGATGGACGGCGTGCGGCCAGGTGACGCGGTCATCGTGTCCGGCCCGATCGGCGACCACGGCGTGACGATCATGCTGGCGCGCGGCGACCTCGGCATCGAGGCGGAGAACCTCGTCTCCGACACCGCACCGCTGCACGACGTCGTGGACGCGTTGCTGCTGGCGACACCGGGCGTGCGGATCATGCGCGACGCCACCCGCGGCGGTGTGGCGACCGTGCTCAACGAGATCGCCAGGGCGGCCAACGTGGCCGTCGTCGTCGACGAGGACGCCGTTCCGGTGCGGCAGGAGGTCCGCGGCGCCGCCGAGCTGCTCGGCATCGACCCGCTGTACGTGGCCTGCGAGGGCCGGTTCGTCGCGGTCGTCGACGCGGCCGAGGCGGACCGCGCGATCGACGTGCTGCGCGACCACCCGCTCGGCGCCCACGCGGCGGTGATCGGCCGGGTCGCCGCGGACCCGGCCGGTCTCGTGCTGCTGAAGACGGGCTTCGGCGGCACCAGGATCTGCGACGTGCTGGTCGGCGACCCGTTGCCGAGGATCTGCTGAATGCACGAGCTGTCGATCACCCAGGAGGTCGTGGCGGCGATCACCGCACGCCTGCCGGACACCAGGATCACCGTGGTGCGACTGGAGATCGGCAAGCTCTCCGGCGTGGTGGCCGACTCGGTGCGGTTCTGCTTCGACCTGGTCACCGAGGGCACCGCGGTCGAGGGCGCGGCGCTGGTGATCGAGGAACCCGCCGGCCGGGCCCGATGTCGTGCGTGCGTGCACGAGTACGAGGCCGAGTGGCTGGTCGTGCTGTGCCCGGAGTGCGGCAGCGCGGCCGCGGAAGTGTTGTCCGGCAACGAACTGCGCATCACATCGGTGGAGGTGAGTCGCGAGTGTGCGGCACCTGCGGATGCTCTGCGGACACGGTGACGATCCCGCTCGAGCACCGCGTCCTGGCCCGCAACGACGAGCTCGCGCGGCACAACCGCGACTGGCTCGCCGCACGGGACGTCCTGGCGGTGAACCTGATGAGCTCACCGGGATCCGGCAAGACGACGCTGCTGGAGCGCACGATCCACGACCTCGGCGGCAGCCCGGTCGTGTCGGTGGTCGAGGGCGATCAGGAGACCGCGCGCGACGCCGAGCGGATCCGCGCGACCGGGTGCCGCGTGGTGCAGGTCAACACCGGCTCCGGGTGCCACCTCGACGCGGCGATGGTGGCGAAGGCGTTGCGGGAGCTGGATCCGCCGGCGCGCTCGGTGGTGTTCGTGGAGAACGTCGGCAACCTGGTGTGCCCCGCGCTCTTCGACCTCGGCGAGCGGCACCGGGTCGTCGTCACCTCGGTCACCGAGGGCGAGGACAAACCGCTGAAGTACCCGCACATGTTCGCGAGCGCGGACGTCGTGGTGCTGAACAAGATCGACCTGTTGCCGCACCTGGACTTCGAGGTCGGCGCCTTCGTGCGGCACCTGCACCGGGTGAACGACCGCGCGCGGCTCCTCCCGCTGTCGGCCACCGCCGGTGCCGGCACCGGCGAGTGGACCGCGCAGCTGCGTGACTGGACCAGCTGATGCCTGAGCGGGTTGTCGGAAGTCGTGTCCGCAACTCGCCGGGCAGGACCACTCCTGCTCTTGCCCGGTTTCCGTTCATCCACGACGAGCGAGCACGCGAGCCGGGCTGCGAGGTCCGAGGTTTCGGACAGGAGTTCTGGCCAGGCGTTCAGGCGCCGGCGGGCACGGCCAGTTCGATAGTGCACCCCGACGCGTCGGAGCCGACGTCGAGCCATTCGCAGATCTGGTTGGTGAGCCACAGGCCGTCACCGGGCTCCTGCTCCTGACCTGGCTGCCGATAGCCGACGAAGGCGGGCACGTGCCCGAGCGGCTGGTCGCTGTGCAGCGTGCACACCAGCCGTCCCGCGGCGGGCCGCACCCACACCGCCGCGTGCTCGATGCCTTGCGCCATCAGGTAGGCGATCGCCTCGCCCACGGCGATGCCGAACATGCCCTGGGCGTCCTCATCGGACTTCAGCAGCTTGGCCGCCGACCTCAGCACGTAGCGCCGCACGGTCGTCATGTCGCCCTCGAACCGGAACAGCTCCTCGGCGGGACCGGGCAACGGTTCCGCCTGCGACCGCGGGAAGTCCTCCGGCCGCACGAACTGCGCGGACCGCTCGACACGGGGGCCCACGACGCACTCGGGATGCGTCCGCCGGGCGTCCTCGACGATGCCGGGACTCACGGTTCTGGTGTCGTACGGGCAGATCATCCAGATCCTGGTGTCGGCCAGCACGACGTTGAGGGCCGCCTCCATGCGCTGCCACGCCGACACCTCGCGGCCGGACCTGCCGGTCCACTCCGGTTCGGCGAGGATGCGCACGGCGCGGGCGGGCTCGTCGGGCTGGTGCCGGGTCCAGTAGCGGTGGATGGCCGTGGCTCGCTGTGGTGGGCGAAGCCCGAGCCGCTCCGGTTCGGCGTACTCGGCTCCTGCGGCGTCCGGGCCGATCTCGTCGCGCAGGAGCTCCAGGTTCGCCGGAGTCGTGGCGACGAGAACGGGTTCCTCTCGGTGCAGACCGTCCAGCACGAAGGGCACGGCCATTGCCAGGAACTCCGCGTCACTGCCGTAGATGCAGCCCTGGTGCAGGAAGTGCGGTTGCGCTGACTGTCTCAGCGGGATCACTCTCCCAGATCGGTCAGAGGCGAATTGAAGCGAAAGCGAGATGGCGATACTAACGTTCTGGCAACGACTGCAAAACTCCCATTTGTGACCCGCTGTCCTGGCCGCTGACCAGCGCATATGTCCGATTTCGCTGGTTGCTGGACACATCTGTCCCGATTTGTTTCGACGTCGGCTGTCAATGCTTTTGATAGGTGCGTCACGGTACTGCGGCCTGATTCGTGAGGTCCGGAAACCCGGTGAGCACCGCGGCGGCCAGCCGGGGAACCGCGGCCGCCACGGCAGGGCTCAGCCCGGTGCCGAAACCGGAGTCCGCCACCTCGACGGCGTAGATCACCAGGTTCTCCGGCCGGCGGTCGAGCGCCTCGGCCAGCTCCACCGCCTCCGGCACACCGAACCCGTGCGAACTCGCCACCGGAATCGTGTGCGGCAACGTCGTGCGGTGCCAACGCCCCGGCACCGAGGGCGTGCAGCGCACCGCGTCCACGATCACCACGACGTCGGCGCCGTCCCACGCCTCCATCAGCCGGACCGGGTCACCGTCGCTGATCTCCGCCCGGACCCCGGCCGCGGCCACCGCGCGCGCCACGGCGGGCCCGACGCCGTCGTCGCGGCGGAACTCGTTGCCCACCCCGATGACGACGGTGGTCACGCGCGTTCCCTGGTGAAGTCGAGGAAGTGCGCGGAGCAGGAGATGCACGGGTCGTAGTTGCGGATCGTCTGCTCGCACAACGACTGCAGCGCGTGGTCGTCCAGGTGCTGGTGCGACCGCACGACCTGCGTCACGTCCGCCTCGATCGCCGTCTGGTTCTGCGAAGTGGGCGGCACGATGTCCGCACCGAGGATCCGTCCGGACGCGTCGAGCTCGTAGCGGTGGTAGAGCAGGCCGCGTGGTGCTTCGGTGGCGCCGTGTCCGCTGCCGGCGCGGGGTGTCACCTCCACGCTCGGACGGTCCGGGCGCCGGTACGAGCCGATGATCCGCAACGCCTCCTCGACCGCGTACACCACCTCGACCGCCCGCACCACGACACTGCGGAACGGGTTGCGGCACACCGCACCCAGCCCTGCGGCGTCTGCGGCCTGCCGTGCGGTGGGGGAGAGGCGGTCGCGGTTGAGGCTGTATCTGGCGAGTGGACCGACCAGGTAGGTCCGGTCGTCCAGCCGCGCGTGCAGTGCCGTCGAGTGCGGCACCTGGTGTTCGACGACGTGGCTGCCGAACTCGGTGACGTCGAAGGAAAGCCCGGTGCTGACGTGCGGTGTGCCGCCATCGATCGGGTAGCCTTCGGTGTCGCGCAACGACATCAGGTCGTGCGGTATCTCGACGTCCGGGAAGCCGAACCCGGCCGTCCACTCGACGGTGGCGAGGGCCTCGTCCAGCGCCCGTCGCAGGGTTTCCGCGAGGGGCCGCAACTCGTCGGCCGTCGGCACGCGGTAGAAGCCGCCGACGCGCACGTTCACCGGGTGGATGGCCCGTCCGCCGATCAGGTCCATGATCTGGTTGCCGGCCTTCTTGAGCGCGAGCCCCCGCTCGACCAGGGCGCGGTGGTCGCGCGCCATCGCGATGCCGTCGGGGAACCCGAGGAAGTCCGGCGCGTGCAGCAGGTAGATGTGCAGTGCGTGGCTGGAGATCCACTCGCCGCAGTAGAGCAACCGGCGCAGGTCCCGCAGCGGCCCGTCCACGGTGATCCCGCACGCGTCCTCGATCGCGAGGCACGCGCTCATCTGGTACGCCACCGGGCAGATGCCGCAGATCCGGGCGGTGATGTCCGGCGGTTCGCGGAAGTCGCGGCCGCGCAGGAACGCTTCGAAGAACCGCGGCGGTTCGTAGATGTTCAGCTCGACGCGGTCCACCTCGCCGTCGACCGTGCGCACGTGCAGCGCGCCCTCGCCCTCGACCCGCGCGAGGCCCGCCACCCGCAACGTGCGGTTCGAACGATGCGTCATGACCACTCCGCGTTCGCGTTGAAGGTGCGGAACACCAGTTGCAGCTCGTCGTCACCCATGCCCGTGCGCTTGAGCAGCGGCACGAGCGCGGGCACGTTCGGCTGGTTCATCGGTCCGAAGCAGCCGTAGCAGCCGCGATCGACCGCCGGGCACAACGCGCCGCATCCCGCGTGCGTCACCGGGCCGAGGCACGCAGTCCCGTGCGCGACGAGTACACACGTGAGACCTCGGCGCTTGCAGTCGGTGCACACGCTGGTGTCCGGCAGGTCGGGCTTGCGTCCCGCGAGCAACGCCGTCAGCACCTCCAGCAACTGTCCTTTGTCGATGGGACATCCGCGCAGTTCGAGATCCACGCGGACATGCGCGGAGATCGGCGTCGAGGTACCAAGGGTCGCGATGTGTTCGGGTCGGGCGTAGACGATGGAGCGGAACTCGTCGACGTCGGCGAAGTTCCGCAACGCCTGGATGCCGCCCGACGTCGCGCACGCGCCGACGACGACCAGCACCGCGGACTGCTCCCTGATCCAGCGGATCCGTTCGGCTTCCTCCGGTGTGCTCACCGATCCCTCGACGATCGAGATGTCGTACGGACCCGGCTCGCTGACGCTCGTCACTTCGAGGAAGTGCGCGATCCGCACGTGCTCGGTCAACGGCAGCAGCTCGTCCTCGCAGTCCAGCAACGTGAGCTGGCAGCCGTCGCACGAGGTGAACTTCCACACGGCGATGCTCGGCATCACAGCTCCTTCGCCAGCAGCAGCGGTTCCGCCACCGGATAGCCGGTGACCGGGCCCTCGCGGCACAGCAGCAACGGGCCGAGCTGGCAGTGGCCGCAGAGCCCGGCGCCGCACTGCATGTTGCGTTCCAGCGACACCTGGATCCGTTCGGCGGGCACGCCCCGGCCGAGCAACGTCCTGGCGCAGAACCGCATCATCGGCTCCGGGCCGCACAACAGCGCCGTGGTGCGCTCCGGATCGAGCGGGACCGACGCGAGGGGTTCGGTGACGAAGCCGACGCGGCCCTGCCAGTCGTCGTCGCCGTGGTCGACCGTCAACACGGTGTCCACATCGGACAGTTGTGTGAGTTCGGCCTGGTACAACAGGTCCTGCGGCGTTCTGGCACCCGCGATCAGCAGCGTGTGCTTGCTCGGGTGGCCGAGCACGGGCCGCAACGGGGCGAGCCCGATCCCTCCGGCGACCACGAGCAGGTCCTCGACGCCGTCGAGCCGCCACGCCGTGCCGAACGGTCCGCGCACGCCGAGCACGGTGCCCGGTTCGGCGTCGTGCAGCGCCTTGCTCACCGCGCCGACCGCACGGATCGTGTGCACGAGCGTGCCGTCACCGGGGATGGCGCTGATGGAGATGGGGATCTCGCCGACACCGTGCGCGTAGATCATCGCGAACTGGCCGGGCAGGAAGGCGGGCAACGACTCGGCGACCGGCCGCAACGCCAGGGTCACCGTGTCGTGCGTCTCGACGGTGCGCGTCGCCACGCGGTAGGGCGTGGGTGTCCACGTCATGAGGGGTTCCGGTAGAGGTCGAGCAACCGGATCCTGGTCGCCTGCAACCGGTTCAGCAACGCGTCGATCAGGATCAGCGACAGCTGGTAGCCGAGCGCCGGGTCGTCGTCGGCGAGCTGCCGCAACGCCCCGGTGTCCACCACCGCCGCCCGCGTCGGCGACACGACCGTCGCACCGAAGTGCCACCGGTACGGCGGCACGAGCCACGACCAGCCGAGCAGCTCGCCCGGCCCGATGCTCTGCAGCGTCACCCGGCCCCGCGGCGGCACGGCCGCGTCGATCATGACGCAGCCGGACAGCACCACCCAGCACTGGTCGGCGAGCCCGCCCTCGTCGAACAACCGGGTGCCCGGCTCGTAGGTCTCGATCCGGCTCACTCCCGCGAGCGCCGCACGCTGGGTGTGCGACAGGTTCATGAGCAACGGGAGGGCGTCGAGGTCGGTCATCGGGATGGTCATCGTTGCTCACCGCCGTGTTCCCTCGTGAGTGCTGCAGCTTCCTCGGTGATGTCGATCCCGGCGGGGCACCAGGCGATGCACCGTCCACAACCGACACAGCCGGACGTGCCGAACTGGTCGTGCCACGTGCCGAGCTTGTGCGTCATCCACTGCCGGTAGCGCGCCGCTGGGGACGTGCGCACCGCACCGCCGTGGAGGTACGAGAAGTCGATCTCGAAGCAGGAGGCCCACCGCTGCGCGCGTTCCGCGGTGCCGTCGAGGTCGGTGTGGTCCTCGACGGACACGCAGAAGCAGGTCGGGCAGACCATCGTGCAGTTGCCGCAGGTGAGACATCGTTCCGCGACGGCTTCCCAGTGCGCGGAGTCCCGGTTCGCGGCGAGGAGGTCGCGCAGGTCGAGCTCGGGCATCGCCCGTCCCATGGTCCGTGCGGCCGCCTGGACGTCCTGCTCGGCGAGCGCTGTGTCCTCGGGGGTTGCCCGGCGTGCCGGTACGCGGTCGAGCACCGCGGCCCCTTCGTCGGTGCCGCCGGTGGCGAGGAACCGTTGCCCCTGCTCGTCGATCCGTTCGGTGAGCGCGATGTCGTACCCGGGACCGGCGGCCGGCCCGCACCCCATCGACGCGCAGAAGCACACCTCGCCGGGTTCGGTGCACTGAGCGGCGACCACGAACGGCTTGCGCCCGCCGATGACCTGGCGCAGCTTGGCGATCGCGGCGAGATCGCAGGGCCGCACGCCGAGGAACGCGTAGTCCGGCGCGGGGTCCGGTGCTGCACGGAACCCGTTGCCGTCACTGGTGACCAGCGTGCGCCGCGGCGGGTGCAGGAACCTCTTCCACGACTGCGGGCCCGCCGAATGGCCGAAGACCGCCGTGTCGGCGCGCCGGCGCACCCGGTAGTGGCCGGGACCGGTCTCGACGCCCCACCCGCCCGGCAGGTCCGCCGCGGACTCCAGCTCGGCCAGCGTGATCGCGTTGTCGCGCAGGACGGGACCGACGACGACGCGGCCGTCCTCGCGGAGCACTCCGATGAGCGCGTCGAGGCCGCCGAGGTCGAGCACCCGGTTCGTCATGCCGTCCTCCTCGCTGGTCGTCCTCCCATCGTGGCCACCCGCGGATTGCGCTCCCAGTGACGAAGGGCCCTGCCCGCGCGGCGCTTCGGTCCCTGGTCGCGGTCGTGGGCTGGATTCGTTGCCCGGCAACAGGAAGGAGACGAAATGCTGTCGCTCGGTCGTCGTCCGGCCGGCAGCCTCCTGCCCGACGAGGCATCCCTCGCACATCGAGGTAGCAACACAGGTCCGAGTTCGCGTGCCGATCGCCACGCCGCCAGAGGAGCGCAAGGTGCAGATCGACGTCCAGCAGGACTGACCGCGGCAACTGCCCCGGATCCGCGGATCCGGGGCAGTTCCACGTCTACCGGCGGCCAGGACGTGTGCGCAGCACCAGGGCGGCGCCCGTGAGCAGGCTCAGCAGGCCGCTGAGGGCGAGCCACGCCACGTTGGCACCGGTCGCCGCGAGCTGCGGCTCCTGGACGACCGGCGGCGGGGGAGCCGATCCGCCGGCAGGCGGTGCCGGATCCGGATCGGGCTGGTCCGGACCGGGCAGGACGAACACCAGGTGACGCGAAGAGCCGTTCTCGCCGGCCTCCACGACCATCTCCGAGCCGTAGACGACACGCCACGGACCGACCACACCCACCTGGTACAGGCCCGGCCTCACGTTGTAGAACGTGAACTCGCCGTTGGCGTTCGAGGTGTCACGGGCGACGACCGCGTTGTCGATCCGGTCCCGCAGGTAGATCTTGACGCCTGGCAACGCGTAGCCGGTGGGCGGCCCCTGCATCGGCTTGTACGTCTGGACGCCGAGCCGGCCGGTCACCCGTGGCGCCACGGGACCGAGGACGCGGGCCAGTGCCGTGACGTACGGGATGTCGTTGTGCAGGACCGGTGCGCCGACCTGGCACATCGCGGACAGGTAGCCCCACCGCGCCCGGTCGTCGGTGATCGGCGACATCGTCACGGGGAACACGCGGGTCTCGCCGGGGTGCAGGACGGCACCGGGGCCACCCGGATCCAGCTCTCCCACGTCCGCGCTGCCGCAGTGGGCGCTCAGATCGGTGAGCAGCACAGTGCCCGTGTTGTGCAACGTGAGAGTCGCGCGGGGCACGTCACCTGCCCGGTACTCGACCCGGGTGAAAGCCAGGGACGCCGTGAGCCTGTCCGTGACCTCCGGTGTCGCCCGGAGGAGGAGATCGGGATCGTCCACGCCGTCCACCGTTCCGCTCCAGCCGGGCACCCACCAGCCGGAGCGGTACCAGGTCGGGAAGACGTTGTAGGCCCCGGCGGGCAGATCCCGGAACTCGATCACGCCGTCGGCCGCGGTCGTCGCGCTGCGCTCGGTGTGGGGGAATCCGCCGGAGATGTGCACCGGGACACCGGCCAGTGCCTCACCAGGATCCATCACGTGGTCGCCCTCGCGGTCGCCGTAGACGGTGGCGCGGAAGCTGCCGCGCGGGATTTCGACAGGCACCGACGCGGTCACCGCGTTGTCTTCCGGGTTGGCGTCCTGTTCACCGCCGAACTGCCGCGCGGTCACGACGAGGTGCAGTGTCTCCTCGTCCGTGGAGATCCGGCCGGAGGTGGTTCCTTCGACGGTTTGTCCCGGCTCGATCGGTACACCGTAGATGTCGAACGGCGGCCACCAGTGGTTGTCCAGGTTTCCGGTCCAGCTCAGCACGACCTGGTTGGCGGTCGCGGTGCCCGCGTTGGTGACGGCGGCGTGGACGAGGATCACCTCGTCGGAGCGGTACGAGGGCTTGTCGAACCAGACCCGCAGGCGCAGGTCCGCCAGCTCCTGTGCGGCCGCTTCGGCCGACGGGGCCGACGTGGCGGGCTCGGTCGAGGTGGGCTCGGTCGAGGTGGGCTGAGGCTTGGTGGCTTCAGGTGTGGCGGGTTCGGTCGCAGTCGGTTCCGGCGCGGTCGGTTCCGGCGCGGCGGGTTCGGTGACAACCGGCACCGGGGACGTCTCCGCGGGCCCCTGCGCCACTGAGGTCTCGGGATCCGCCAGCACCGGTCCGGCGGACATCCCGAGGCACAGCACGACCGTCAGGAACCCGGCCGTCAGTCCGGATAATCGCGTCATCACAACCCCCTACACCGTCGAGTACGGCTCGTCGCGTTCGATCGACCGCGTGACCTCCGGCTTCCTGGCCTGTTCGCGGCGTTGCGCCAGTTCCTCTGCGAGGTGTTCCTGGCGTTCCTCTCCCCGGTACCTGGCCAGCACCGTCATGGTGATCGCGTGGGCGACGGCCAGCAGGAGCAGCACGATGCCGAGCTTGGTCACGATCTTCTGCAGCTGACCCTCGATCGGGAGGTCGATCGTCGAGATCAGCGCGACCAGGCCGAGCACGATGAGCGAGAACAAGGTCGTCGTGAGCCAGCTGGCGGCGAGGCTGATGCCGGGGTGGGCGTCGTCGTTGAGGTACTTGCGGCCGCTGATCGTGATGATCACGGCGTCGACGATCACCAGGAGCGTGCTGACGACCAGAAAGGCGATGTAGCTGTCGGTGTCCATGCATTGAGCGTCGAGGCGGCGCGGGCATCGGGCCAGGGACCTGGGTCGCCCCTGCCACGGGCCTTTCGCCCACGGGCGGGATGATGCGCCGGTGAAGTTCTGGTTGAGCCGTCCTGACGTGCGCCGCCTGCCTGCGGCTTTCCAGGCGAGCACGGCTGAAGCCGAGGTCACGGCCCGTTTTCTGGGCACCAGCTCGGTGTTGCTGAGCGACGGGCACACCGCCGTGCTGAGCGACGGCTTCGTCACCCGGCCAGGGCTCGCGCGGGTCGCGCTCGGCCGGATCGCGCCCGACCGGCGTGTCGTCGAGCAGGCGCGGCGGCGGCTGGGCACACCGCCGATCGCCGCCGTCGTGTGCGTGCATTCGCATTACGACCACGCGTTGGATGCTCCCGTGTGGGCGTCGCTGACCGGGGCGGAGCTGGTCGGCTCGGAGTCCACCGCGAACGTCGGCCGCGGCCTCGGCGTGCCGGAGCGGAGCCTGCGGGTCGTCGGCGACGGTGACACGCTCTCGTACGGCGGGTTCGGGCTGACGTTCGTGGAGTCCGTGCACAGCCCCGGCGATCACTACCCCGGCACGGTGGACGCACCGCTGATCCCGCCGCGCCGGAGCCGGGAGTGGCGGACCGGTGCCGTCTACTCGGTGTTCGTCTCGCACGCACGGGGAACGGTTCTGCTGCATGCGAGCGCGGGTTTCCGGCCTGGGGCGTTGCACGGCCGGCGGGCGGACGTCGTGTACCTCGGCGTCGGCACGCTCGGCAGGCAGCCGCTCGGGTACGTCGAGGCGTACTGGGACGAGGTGGTGCGGGCGACCGGCGCGCACCGGGTGGTGCTGGTGCACTGGGACGACTTCTTCGTCGCGCTGGACAAGCCGTTGCGCCCCTTGCCCTACCTGGCCGACGACCTGGACCTCACCGTGCGGCGCCTGTCCGCGCTGGCGAGGCGCGACGACGTCGAGGTGGTGCTGCCGGTGGCGTGGCAGCCGGCCGACCCGTTCGCGGCGCGCTGACGGGGGCCAGAGGTCCCTGATCGCTGGGACGTCACGCCCTGGGAGTCACCCGCCGATCTCGTTGTGATGCAGTCATGACTGTCGCGACAACGGGACTTTCCTCGGCCGAGGCGGCGAGACGACTGCGGGACGACGGGCCGAACGCGCTGCCCCAGGCGCGGCGGCGGCATCCGTTGCTGCTGCTGGTGGAACAGCTGGTGCACTTCTTCGCGCTCATGCTGTGGGGTGCGGCGGTGCTGGCGGCGGTCGCCGGGATGCCCGCGCTGGCGGTGGCCATCGTCGTCGTGGTGGTGCTGAACGGGGTGTTCGCGTTCGCCCAGGAGTACCGGGCCGATCGCGCGGCCCAGCGGCTGCGCGACCTGATGCCGGTGCGGGCCACGGTGCGCAGGGACGGGCATCTCCGTCAGGTCGACGCCTCCGAGCTGGTCGTCGGGGACGAGCTGGTGCTGGAGGCGGGCGCACGGGTCTGCGCCGACGGCGAGGTGCTGACCGCGGCGGGGCTCGCCGTCGACGAGTCGATGCTCACCGGGGAGAGCGTGCCGACGAGGCCTGTTGTGGGGCAGCAGGTCTACGCGGGCACGTACGTCGCGGAAGGCGAGGCATCGGTCTCGGTCACCGGGACCGGCGGGCACACGCGGCTCGCCGGCATCGCGGCGCTGACGCTGGAGGCGAAGCCGCCGCGCAGCCCGCTCGCGGCTCAGCTGCACAAGGTCGTCGTCGTGGTCGCGGTGATGGCGATCGCGATCGGTGCGGTGTTCTTCGGAGTCGCCGTGCTGCTGGGGCTGCCGCTCGCCGAGGGCTTCCTGTTCGCCATCGGTGTCACGGTGGCGCTCGTGCCGGAAGGGTTGCTGCCGACCGTCACCCTCTCGCTGGCCAGAGCGGCGCAGAGCATGGCGGCGAAGAACGCGTTGGTGCGCAGGCTCGACTCGGTCGAGACGCTCGGTGCGACGACGTTCATCTGCACCGACAAGACCGGCACGCTGACCCGCAACGAGATGTCCGTCGTGCACGTGTGGACGCCGCTCGGCGATGTCTCCGTGCGCGGCAACGGTTATGAGCCGACCGGTTCGGTGGAGGGCTCTCTCGCGGCGGTCAAGCAGGTGCGCGACCTCGCGTCCACCGCCAAGCGGTGCTCGCCCGGCGCCCACGCCCGGCATCACGACGACAGGTGGCTGCCGGTCGGTGATCCGATGGAGGTCGCCCTGCACGTCCTCGCCGCACGCGTGGGGGTGGACGGGCCGTCGGCGGACGCCGTGCGGTTCCCGTTCGACCCGAGGCGGCGCCGATCGTCCGTTGTGGACTCCGACGGCGTGCACGTGACCGGCGCTCCTGACTCGGTGTTGCCGCTCTGCGTGGACACCCGCGGTGCTCAGGACGCGATCGCCGCGCTGGCCAGGCGAGGACTGCGGGTGCTCGCGGTGGCCCGCAGGCCGGCCCGGCCGGACGACGACACCTGGCAGCGCGCCGAACGCGACCTGGAGCTGCTGGGACTGGTCGGCCTGCAGGACCCGCCGCGCGACGACGTGGCGGAGGCCATCGCCTCGTGCCGGTCCGCGGGCATCCGCATCGCCATGATCACCGGCGACCACCCGGCCACCGCGCAGGCCATCGCCGAACAGGTGGGCCTGCTCGGCCACGACCGCCTCGTCGTCGAGGGATCGGCCCTGCCCGCCGACCCCGACGAGCTCGGCGAGCTGCTCGACCGCGACGGTGTCGTGGTCGCCCGCGTCACGCCGGAGGACAAGCTGCGCATCGCGAAGGCCTTGCAGCGCAGAGGACACGTGGTCGCGATGACGGGCGACGGCGTGAACGACGGCCCGGCGTTGCGCGCGGCCGACATCGGCGTCGCGATGGGCGCGTCCGGCACCGACGTGGCCCGGGAGGCCGCCGACCTCGTGCTGCTGGACGACCACTTCGGCACCATCGTCGCGGCCGTCGAGCTGGGCCGGGCGACGTTCGCGAACATCCGCCGCTTCCTCACCTACCACCTCACCGACAACGTCGCCGAGCTCACCCCGTTCGTCGTGTGGGCCTTGTCGGGAGGCTCGATCCCGCTGGCCATCACCGTGCTGCAGGTGCTGGCCCTGGACATCGGCACCGACCTGCTGCCCGCGCTCGCCCTGGGCGCGGAGCCGCCGAACAAGCGCACGATGCGCGGACGTCTGCGCACCGGATCGCTGATCGACGGCGGCGTGCTGCGCCGGGTCTTCCTCGTGCTCGGACCGGCGGAGGCCGTGATGTCGATGCTGGCGTTCCTGGTGGTGCTCCACGTGGGTGGCTGGCGGCTCGGCCAGGCGCCGGACGCCGGGTTGCTCGCGGTCGCGTCCGGCACCGCGTTCACGGCGATCGTGCTCGGCCAGCTGGCCAACGCGTACGCGTGCCGCAGCGCGACCCGCCCGGTGCCGCGGATCGGCCTGCGCGGCAACAGGTTGCTGCTGTGGGCCGTGGTGTTCGAACTGGCGGTGCTCGGCGTTTTCCTGTTCGTCCCACCATTGCCGGACCTGCTCGGCGGGCACGCGCCGTCCGCGCTCGGCTGGGTGCTGGCTCTCGCCGCGGTCCCGGTCGTGGTGCTGGCGGACGCCGCGGCGAAAGCGGTCCTGATGCGCGGACTGCGGCGGCGGGATCGGCCCCTTACGCCGTGACGGCCAATGCCACAGAGTGGCTGGCATGACGAGTACACCGATCTTCGATGCGCTCGCCGCGGAACTCGAGGCCGCGGAGCAGGTTCCCGAGCAGGCAAGCCACTCGGCTGAGCAGTCCGATCAGCTGAGTGGCAGCCTGGACTGACGGGTCACGAACTCTCCAGGCACACCACGTCATCGGCCTCCTCGTGAAGCACGCCGAGGAGGCCGGCCGCGACGACCGGCGCCGCGAAGACCACTCGGCCGGCTCCCCGTGCGCGGGCCACGCGGCACGCGGTGCGCGCGACGGCTCCCGTCACGGTGCCGCCGTCCACCACGACGGCGGTCCGGCCGGCGAGCGGGAGCGCGGTGCGCGCCTCCCGGTAGCGGCGCGCACGCCTGCCGAGCGCGGCCCGCTCCCGTGCCTCCGCGCGTTCCAGGTCCATCAACGTGACCCGGCAGGTCATCAGCACCGGCAGATCGACGACGTACACACCGCCCTCGCCGATGGCCCCCATCACCAGTTCCGGCCGGTGCGGCACGCCCAGCTCGTGCACCACCACGACGTCGAGCGGAGCGCCGAGCGATCTCGCCACCTCGTGAGCGACGGGAACACCGCCGCGGGCCAGGCCCAGCACCACCACGTCCTGGCCACGCAGGTGCGTCAACCGTTCGGCGAGCAGCCGCCCTGCCTCGGCTCGATCGGCGAAGCGCATGGCCCGATCGTGTGCCGGCCGGCCTGCGGGGGATAGGGACGTTGGTCACTGGCGGGGAAGGCGAACGACGGCACTCGGGTCAGGCCCTGACCTCCCGCCGCTCGAACGCCACCGCCGCGCCCGCCACGCCAGCCGCGGTGAGCACGACCAAGCCGACCAGCCCCAGCCAGTTCGGCGAGCCGGTCAGCGCGTCGTTCACCGCGGCGTGGTGGAACGGCGAAAGCACCCGCCACGGCCGCAACCCGTCGGACAGCGAGGACAGGGCGTCCAGCAGATAGGTCAGCAGCCCCAGCCCGACCGGGACGGCGACGGCCAGCCCCGGCCTGCCGGTCAGCGCGCCGGTCAGCAGCGCCAGCGCGCCGAACGGCAAGGCCACCACGGCACTCGCGACGACCGCCATGACCATGTCCGGCCACGGCACCCCGAGCCCCACGACACCGTTGCCCACCAACAACACCAGGGCGAACACGACGGTGACGACCGCGACCGACGCGAGCACCGCGAGCGCCTTGTCGAGCAGCACGCGGGTGCGGGAGACCGGGTTGGCCAGCAACAGGTCCAGCGTGTGCGCCTTCTCCTCGCCCGCGGTCGCCCTGGACGCCTGACCGATGGCGATGCCGAGCAGCACCAACGGCGCGAGGAACCCGAACACCTCGCCCTGCAGGTACCCGACGCCGCTCGCGAGGGACTGGCGGACGTTGAACAACGCCTTGAAGGACTCGGGATAGGACTCGAGGAGCTTCTCGAACTCGCCGGCCGCGTCGCGCACCGCCGGGAACACGGCGAGCTGCAGCGCCACGCTCGCCACCAGGGCGATGCCCCAGCCGAGGGTGCTGCCCCTGTTGTCCCGCACCGACTTCGTCACCAGCTCAGTCGTCATCGCCGCGCTCCTCGGTGTAGTGCACGAAGATGTCCTCGAGGTCCGGCTCGTGACTCGTCACGTTGACCAGCGGGAACCGGGCCGCGGCGCGCACCAGCTCGCCCACCGCGCCCGAGACCCGGCACCGCACCTCCGTGCCGCTCGCCTGCACCGCGTCCCGCACACCGGGGATTCCGCTGAACGACGCGGCCGAGACGTCCTCGGCGAAGGTGAAGGTGAGCTCCCGCACCGCGTTGGCCTTCAACGACGCCACCGTGTCCTGCACGACCAGGCTGCCCGCCAGCAGGATCCCGACCCGGTCGGCCACCTGCTCGACCTCGGACAGCACGTGCGACGAGAACAGCACGGTGCCGCCGCCGTCGACGTACTCGCGCAGATACGCGTGGAACTCCCGCTGTGCCAACGGGTCGAGGCCGCTCGCCGGTTCGTCGAGGACGACGAGGTCCGGACGATGACCGAACGCCTGCACGATCCCGAGCTTCTGCCGGTTGCCCTTCGAGAGCTCACCGGCCTCGCGGTCGAGGTCCAGGTCGAGCCGCTTGGCGAGCCGCACCGCCTCGCCGAGGTCGGTGTGCGAGCGCATGGCCCCGCAGAAGCGCAGGTAGTCGGCGCCGGTCAGGCGGTCGTAGAGCACGAGATCGCCGGGCAGGTACCCGATCCGGCCGCGCAACCGCGGTGACATCGGCTCGCCGAACAACGTGATGCTGCCGCTTGTCGGCCTGATGACGTCGATCAGCAACCGCAACGTCGTCGTCTTCCCCGCGCCGTTGGGGCCGAGCAGCCCGTAGACCTCACCGGCGTGCACTTCGAGGTTCAGGTTCCGCAGGGCGACTGTCCTGCCGTACCGCTTGGTGAGCTGACGGGTGCTGATGACGTTCATCGCACACCGCCCTTCTCCGCCGAGTTCTTGACGGTGCGCAGGATCGCGCGGCCGATGATGCCGACGAACGGCGTGCTGATCCGCCAGTAGCGGCGGAAGCTCAGCCACGCGTGCGGATCGGTGAGCACGACGCGCATCTCGGCGGTGACGATCGTCCTGCGCTGTCCGTAGGGCAGGGCCGAGATCGAGCAGACGACCTTGGCGTAGCCGGGTTCGGAGAAGTCGGAGAAGTCGCGGGCCTCGATCGGCACCCACTTGACGATCGGCTGCCACACCTTGCCGATGGCGCCGAACACCAGCTCCTGGCCCGGCTGCTCGCCCAGCACGACCCAGTCCGACCCCGCGGCGAGGTCGTTGATCGTCAGCCGGGTCCGCTGCCGCCGGGTGCCCCGCGAACGCCACCGCTCCGGCAGTTCCCGCAGGCCCACGGCGGCGTTGACGAGGAAGCCGTGCAGGTCGGACAGGTCGAGGTCGTGCACCGCCTGATACGTGGACACCGGGTCGGCGTCCACGACGACGTGGTCGGTGCGGCCGAACTCACACCGCGGTGCGAACTGGTCGGCGAGGAGCGGGGATGGAAGGGGCGCCATGGCGTTCCTCCTGGACGGGTCGGTGCACGACGAGCACGGGGCAGGGGGCGTGGTGCAGCGCGGCCCTGGTCACCGCGCCGCACTCGCGGGTCTCTCCGGCGCCGACGATGATGAGGTCGCTGTCCAGGCAGCGGCTGATGGCCTCGTGCGGCTGCCGGCGCACGAGCACGGCCGTGTGCAGATAGCCGCGGAGGAGTTCCGCTGAGCGCTCCAGGACCCAGCTGTGGTCGAAGTCGAGGTCCTGGCGCAGCACGGGCGGCGGCGCGGCGTGCAGCACGCGCAAGGCCGCACCGCGGCGCCGGGCGAGGCCGGCGGCGCGCGCCAGCACCGCCGCGTCGTCGTGGCCGCCGCTGACCAGCGCGGTGACCCGGCCGTGCAGCCCGTCCCGCGCGGCAGCGGTGCCGCGCACGACCACCGCGTCGCAGCCGAGCGAGCACACGACGGGCAGCACGTGGCTGCCGAGCCCGAGCGGCGAGCTGGACGGACCCTGGTAGCCGACCACCACCAGCTGAGCGCGGAAGTCGTCGTGCAGGCTGTGCGCCTCCACCTCGGCGTCGACGAGCTTGGCGTGGGCAGCGGCCCAGCGCGCGGCCTCCTCGGTCGACGGCGAGCCGTCCACGATCACCACGACAGGTTCCATGGGTCAACGGTGGCCTGCGGAAACGGCAGCACCCAGAGCGCAACGCAGCCACTCGCCCGGGACGAAAGTCCTGATGCCACGGGGCCTCGTGCCGGTGCGGGACGGGCGTGCGGGGAAGGACCGTGAGCTCCCGAGCACGAGGAGATCGACGATGAGCACGCTGACGTTTCTCGGTGGTACCGGAACGGTCACCGGCAGCAAGTTCCTGTTCGACACCGGCAAGTCCCAGGTGCTGGTGGACTGCGGCCTGTTCCAGGGCCTCGCACCGCTGCGCCGCAGGAACTGGCGTCAGCCGCCGCTCGACCTGGACCGGCTCGACGCGGTCGTGCTCACGCACGCTCATCTGGACCACTGCGGCTACCTGCCGGTCCTGGTGCGGCACGGCTGGCGGGGACCGGTGTTCACCACCGAGGGCACCGCCGACCTGGCGGGCATCGTGCTGGCCGACAGCGCGCACCTGATGATGGAGGAGGCCCGCCAGGCCAACGAGGCGGGCTGGACCAAGCACAAGCCGGCACTGCCGCTGTACGACGCCGACGACGCCGACCGGGCCGTGCGGCTGTTCCGCCCGATCGACTTCGAGGCCGCGCGGTCCATCGCGGACGGCGTGACGCTCGAGTTCGGCAGGGCCGGTCACATCCTCGGCTCCGCGTGGGCGCACCTGACGATGGGCGACCGCAGCGTCGTCGTGAGCGGTGACATGGGCAGACGCGCCCACCGCGTGCTGCTGCCACCGCAGCCGCGACCCGCCTGCGACGCGTTGTTGCTCGAGTCGACCTACGGCGACCGGGCGCACGACGACGCCGCGGCGACGGCGTTGTTCGCGGAGACCATCCGGCGCACCGCGGCTCGGGGCGGCAGCGTGCTGATCCCCGCGTTCGCCGTCGACCGGACCGAGGTGATCCTGGTCGAGCTGACCAGGCTGGCGCGCGCGGGGGAGATCCCGGACCTGCCGGTCTTCGTCGACAGCCCCATGGCGCTCGCGTCGCTGCGGGTCTACCGCCAGGCGATCGCGAAGAGCTGGCCCGAGATCCGTCCCGAGCTCATGCACGGTGAGGACGCGTTCGATCCCGGCCGGCTCGCCGAACTCCACTCGGCGGCGCAGTCCATGCAGGTCAACGACCCCAGGCAGCCGTCGATCATCATCTCGGCGTCCGGCATGGCCACCGGCGGCCGCGTGCTGCACCACCTGAAGGCCATGCTGCCGAACAACCGGCACACGATCCTGATCGTCGGGTACGCGGCCGTCGGCACACGGGCGCGCAACCTCGTCGACGGCGCACGGGAGATCAAGATCCACGGCCGGTACGTGCCGGTGCGGGCCGAGGTGCGGGTGCTGGACGCGTTCAGCGCTCACGCTGACGCGGACGAGCTGCTGGAGTGGGCCACCAGCGGACCCGCCCCGGCCACGACCTACGCCGTGCACGGCGAGCCGGAGAGCGCGGCGACGCTGGCCGAGCGGCTGGAGACCGAGCACGGCTGGACGGCCGTCGTGCCCAGGGACGGCGAACGGGTCCTGGTCTGAGTCAGTTCGCCGAGTTCGTGGGTTCCATCAGCAGTTCGGTGACCGGTCGCCGCGGTGTGGCGGGGACCGGTGTGCTGTACCCGACGCGCAGCACCGCCTGCGGCACCAGCATCCCGCCCAGCGCCCGGCGCAGCTCCTCGCGCACGGTGCGCACCTCGACCGGCTGCGACATGAACGACGCCGACAGGCCGATGGTGGTGGCGGTCAGCAGGACGCGTTGCATCGCCTGCCCCGCCTGCAGCTCGCCGAGCGGTCCGTCGTAGAACGAGCAGACGACCACGACCAGCGGGTTGGACTCGTAGTCCTTGCCCTCGGGACGCGCATCGGCGGAGAAGTCGCGGAACATCCACTCGTCCTGGGCCTCCGGCCGGAATCCGGCGGAGGCGGGCGGCACGCCGTCGGTCGCGTCCGGCCGGTGCCCGGTGAAGGACCGCAGTTCGGCCAGCACGCCGGGATCCTGCTGCTGGATCCGGTGGGCGCGCAGCACGAACTCCTTCATCCTGGCGACCTCCTGCCGCGTGTCGACGACGTGCAGCCAGGAGCGTTCCAGCTCGGCCGCGCGGACCAGCGCGTGCCGGTGCCGACCGTCCACACCGGACTCGAAGAACGGGCGCCGGTTGGTGCGGCGCGCGGGCACGGCTCTGAGCAGGTCGCGCATCTCGTCGTCGGGCCGGACCGTTCCGCCCCGCCGCACGGTGGCCAGCGCGCCAGGAGCGTCCTTGCCGGGCAGGAGGGTGACGAGCGGCCGGATCCCGAACCCCTGCAGTGCCACCCGGAGGTTGAACAACGCGGCACCGCAGGACAGCCGCAGCTCCCGGTCCTCCGGGTCGGTGGCTGGCAGCGTGCGCTCGTTGTCGGCGTGCAGCTCGATGCGGTCGTCCAGGACCCGGAACCGCCACGGCTGGGTGTTGTGGACGGACGGCGCGAGGGACGCGGCGTGGAGGGCGGCCTCCACCTGGTCCGCGGTCAGCCCCAGTGCTGCGGTCAGTTCGGCCATCCCCGTCACCCCGTTGTCCTCGTGCGTTCGTGTCGTTGCCGCCACTGTCACCCGTTCGCGGGGCGGTCCCCAGCGCCGAAGGTCCCGACCTGGCAGGGACTGCTTGGCGTCGCAAGCACCTCATGACAGGGTTGATCCATGACGGGTTCAGCTGAGAGCCAGTCGCGCAGTCTGCTGGGCGGGTTGAGATTGGACGACCTGCTCGACGAGATGCGCGAGCGACTGGCCGAGATCGGGTCGACGCGGGACAAGATGCAGGGCCTGCTCGACGCCGTGCTGGCGGTCGGCGCCGGCCTCGAGCTGGACTCCACCCTCCAGCGCATCGTCCAGGCCGCCACCGAGCTGGTGGGGGCCCGCTACGGCGCTTTGGGTGTTCTCGGCCAGCGCGACAACCTCTCGCAGTTCGTCTACGTCGGCATCGACGCGGAGACGCGCGCGAAGATGGGCCACCTGCCGGAGGGCAAGGGCCTGCTCGGACTGCTGATCAAGGACCCGAGGGCGATCCGCCTGCACGACCTCGCCGAGCACTCGGCGTCCGTGGGCTTCCCGCCCAACCACCCGCCGATGCACAGCTTCCTCGGCGTGCCCGTGCGCGTGCGCGACGAGGTGTTCGGCAACCTGTACATGACCGAGAAGAGGGGCGACGTCGACTTCACGCCCGACGACGAGGTGGTGCTGGAGGCGCTCGCGGCCGCCGCGGGTGTGGCCATCGAGAACGCCCGCCTGTTCGAACGGTCGCGGCTGCGCGAACGCTGGCTGGAGGCGACCGCGGAGATCAACTCGCAGCTGCTGGGCGGGGCGTCGGCCGACGACGCTCTCCAGCTCATCGCCCAGCGCTCCGTCGAGCTGGCCGGCGCGTCGAGCTCGGTGGTGCTGCTCGCCGACGGCGCGGAGCGGCTGCTGCGCCCGGTGGCGCAGGCAGGCGTCGGGCTGATCGAGGGCACGCTGGACCCGAAGGGCACCGTGCTCGGCGAGGTGCTCGACTCCGGCGCGCCGGTCCTGGTCGAGGACGTGGACACCCTGTTCGGCGTCGACGGACCGGAGCTCGGCGCCTGCGTGATCGTGCCGATGCGTGCGGGCGCGACCGTCAGCGGCCTGCTGGTGACGGTGCGGGAGAAGGGCGCCGCGCACTTCGGGCCGGATCTCATGCCGTTGCTCGCCTCGCTGGCGGACCAGGCGGTCGTGGCGCTGGAGTTCGCCGAGAACCAGAACGCGCGGCGCATGGTCGACGTGCTGGAGGACCGCGACCGCATCGCCCGCGACCTGCACGACCACGTGATCCAGCGGCTGTTCGCCACCGGCATGAGCCTGCAGGGCGCGCTGACCTGGGTGAACCACCCCGAGGCCAAGCGGCGGGTGCAGAAGGCCGTCAACAGCCTCGACGAGACGGTGCTGGAGATCCGCACGTCGATCTTCGACCTGCAGGCCGCCGACGACGACACCGGCCTGCGCCGCAGGCTGCTCGACATCGTCGCCGAGCTGACCGACGACGCGCCGGTGTCGCCCGCGGTCAGGATGAGCGGCACCATCGACAACCTGGTGCCCGACCACATCGGCGAGCACGCGGAGGCCGTGGTCAGGGAACTCGTCAGCAACGCGGTGCGGCACGCCCGTGCCACCGAGATGACGCTCACCGTGGAGGCGGGCGACGCCCTGGTCATCAGCATGGTGGACAACGGCGTCGGCATGCCGCCGCACGTCGCGCGCAGCGGCCTGCGCAACGTGGAGCAGCGGGCGGCCGGCTACGGCGGCACCTGCACCGTGGCGGACGAACCCCGCGGCGGTACCCGCGTGACCTGGCAGGTGCCCCTCGACTAGCGCCTGTGCCGAAGCCGGCACAACCCTGCTGACGGTTGGCACGCCCCGCGTGTCACGAAATGGTGCGGGTGAGGTGCTTGTGGGTGAACGGTGGCCACTTCGAGACAGGACCTAACCGTCCTCGCGCGGTGCGGGCTTGTTCGAGAGCTTCGACGCGAGCACCGCGGCCTGGGTGCGGCGCTCCAGCCCGAGCTTGGCGAGCAGGTGCGAGACGTAGTTCTTCACCGTCTTCTCGGCGAGGAACATCTGGTCCGCGATCTGCCGGTTGGTGAGGCCCTGGCCGATCAGGTCGAGCACCGTGCGCTCCTGCTCGGTGAGCATGCGCACCGGGTCGCCCTGCTCGCGTTCCCGCCGGATCCGGTTGAGCAGCGCGGCCGTCGAGCGCGCGTCCAGCAGTGAGCCACCCGCGGCGACGGTCTTCACGGCGTTGGTGAGGTCGCTGCCGACGATCCGCTTCAGCACGAAGCCGGAGGCGCCCGCCATGATGGCGTCGAACAACGCCTCGTCGTCGGTGAACGACGTCAGCATCAGGCACTTGAGGTCGGGCAGCCGCGACATCAGCTCGCGGCACAGCTCGATGCCGTTGCCGTCGGGCAGCCGCACGTCGAGGACGGCGACATCCGGGTTCACCGCGGGCACCCTGGTCAGCGCCTCGGTGACCGAGGACGCCTCGCCGACGACCTCCAGGTCCTCCTGGGCGCTGAGCAGCTCTCTGATCCCGACGCGGACCACCTCGTGGTCGTCCACCAGGAAGACTCGCGCGGCCACGGCTACCACCTCTCGTTCACCGACATCGAGTTGAACGATCCCTCACCCGGATGGTCGCACACAGGGACCAAAGACTCTGATCATCTGGATCGCAAGGTCTTTCGCACGCGATCGAACTCGTCGGTGTCGATCTCACCCTTGGCCAGCCGCTCCTCGAGGATGCGCACCGCGGTGCCGTCGTGCCTGCGCAGCAGCACGACGACGATCGTGAGCAGACCTCCCCAGAACACGATCATGCTCAGGATCATGACGAGGAAGCCGCCCCAGCCCATGGGACCGCCGCCGTAGTACGGGTACATCACGGTGTTCTCCTCACTCGGTCAGCTGGGCGGGGACGTGGGTGACGCCCTCGATGTCGTTGGCGGCGGCGTCCAGCAGCAGGTGCGCGAGGTCGGACGGCGCGCGGGACGCGGCGAGCTCGTCACCGATCTCCGGGACGTCGCGGTCGGCGGGGTTGAGCCGGGCCAGGCCGACACCGACCAGGTGGGTCCTGTCGTCGGTGTGCAGGCGTGCCTCCGCCCTCGTGCGCGACTCGTGCTCGTCGATGCGGATCTCGACCGTCCACTTCTTGGCGGTGCTCATGGAACCTCCTCGTCCTGGGAGTTCCAGGTTCGGCCGCCGCACCGGCGTGCGCGCAGAGTCCAAGGGCCTGCACCGGGCGAGACCGTCCGCCCTGTCGGACCCACCCGCGGTGGCCGGATCGTCGAGACATGCGCTGGAGTCCCGCCGAAGCGGCGGAAATCGTGGAAGCGGCCAGGAACGCGCCCGTCTACAGCGGGAGCAAGCCGTGGGTGCTGGAGCTGCACGGGCGATCGGTCTACCTGTACGAGGTCGCGCAGAAGTCGCTGCACGACCCGCTGGGGATGGACCGCCTGCTCACGTGCGGCGCGGCGCTCGAACACGTCGTGCTGGCCGTCCGGTCCTGCGGGTGGCACGCGAAGGTCGTGTTCCCGCACGACTACGCCAACCCGGACCTGATCGCCGTCGTCAAGGCGGACGGCAAGCAGCCGCCGACACCGCAGGAGCTGAGCCAGCACCGCGCCATGCTGCTGCGCGACGGCACGGGCGACGGCGACGCCCGCGAGCTCGTGTACGCCAACCACTGGGCCGGCACGGAACTGCACCCCGTCACCGAGGACACGCTCGTCGTCGTGACGGTGGGCGACGGACGGCCCGACCACATCCGCGGTGGCGCCGCCCTGGAAGCCGCCGTGCTCGCCGCGCGGGCGGCTGGCATGCGCGTACGGCCCGTCGTGCACCTCATGCACCGCCAGGAGTGGCGCGCCGGCCTGATCGAACGCCACGGCCTGGCGGGCTACCCGCAGGCCGTGCTGGTCGTGGGTGCCAAGGACCCGGACGGCGCGGGACCAACGACCGCGTCCACGGGCGCGACGCGTTCCTAGCGTCGCAAACGACGAAGGGAGGAGCGCCATGCGTGCTCGCGACATCATGACGAGTCCGGCCATCACGGTGACACCGGAGGTACCCGTGCGCGGCGCGGCGGCGCTGCTCGTGTCGCACGGCTTCACCGCGCTGCCCGTGGTGGACGGCGACAAGAGGTTGATCGGCATCGTGACCGAGGCCGACCTGCTGCGCAACGGCTACGTCGACGAGACCCGCGGCAGCACCGTGGGCGACGTGATGACCACACCGGCGTTCGCGATGGACGGCGGTGCGCAGGCGGAGGTGCTCGCCCGCGTGATGCTGGACGACCACGTGCGCTGCGTCCCGATCGTGGACGGCTCGAAGGTCCTCGGCGTGGTGACCCGGCGCGATCTCGTGCGCGCGCTGGCCCGCACGGACACGACCGTGTCGGCGGAGGTCCAGCACGTGCTCGACATCTACGGCGGCGGTCGCAAGTGGACGGTCGCGGTCCAGGACGGCGAGGCCGTCATCGCGGCGGAGAACCCGGACGAGGAGACCGAACGGGTGCTGACCGCACTCGCCGGTTCCGTGCACGGCGTTCTGCGCGTGCGCGTGCTGACAGGAGGAAAGCGATGAAGGGACCGTCCGCCCCGGTGGTCGTCGGTGTCGACGGCTCGTCGTCCGCGCTCGCCGCGGTGCGCTGGGCCGCCGCCGACTGCGCCCGCCACCACACCCCGCTCCGGCTGGTGCACGGGTACTCCCTGCCCACCAGGGGATATCCGGAGATCGTGCTGACCGGCAACGAGGTCAGGCGCGCCATCGAGGAGCAGGCCCAGGACTGGCTGACCGAGGCCGTCGCCGCCGCTCGTGCCGTCGCCCCCGGCGTCGAGGTGACCACGGAGGTCGTCGGTGACGCCGTGAACCACCTGCTGATCGAGGAGTCGCGCGACGCCAGGCTGATGGTCCTTGGCTCGCAGGGACTCGGCAACGTGACGGGCCTGCTGGTCGGCTCCACGGCACTCGCCCTGGCGTCGCACGGGAAGTGCCCGCTCGTCGTCGTGCGCGGCGCCGAGGTGCCCGGCGGCCCGGTCGTGGCCGGCGTGGACGGCTCCCCGACGAGCGAGGCCGCGCTCGCGTTCGCCTTCGAGGCGGCGTCGATGCGCGAGTGCCCGCTGACCGTCGTGATGTGCTGGCAGGACTTCATGGTGGAGAGCGCCTACACGGCGACCCCGCTCACCGTCGACTGGGGCCAGGTCGAGTCCGAGGAACAACGGCTCCTGGCGCAACGGCTCGCCGGGTGGCAGGAGAAGTACCCGGACGTCCCGGTGCACCGCGTGGTGGTGCGGGACCGTCCGGTGAGGGCCCTCATGAGGTACGGCGCCGAAGCACGGCTCGTGGTTGTGGGCAGCCACGGGCACGGCGGGTTCGCCGGCATGCTGCTCGGGTCGACGAGCCAGGCGCTCGTCTACAACGCCCCGTGCCCGCTGGCGATCGTGCGCCCTGCCGAGTGAGTGGGATCGAGGCGGCCTCTCGGTGGCGGGAGGCCGCCTCGGCGTTCATCGGGCCGCGTGCGGCGGGATGACGACGACCGGGCATTCGGCGTCGCGCAGGCACTTCGCGGCCACACCGCCCAGCAACGCCTGAGCCAGCGCGCCATGCCCGTGCGTGCCGATGACGAGCAGCTCGGCGTGCTTGGACGCCTCCGCGAGGTGGTCCGCCGCATCACCCACCACGACCGTCTCGGCGACGTCCGGCGCACCGGGCACGGCGGCGCGCGCCTGCTCGACGGCCCTGTGCAGGTCGCGGGCGGGGTGCCGGTGCGGCTGTTCGCCGTACGGGTGCAGGCCCATCGACGTCGCCGGCACGAACGCGGGTTCCTGGTGGTAGGCGAGCACGGCCTCCACCCTCGCGCCGAAGCGCACCGCTTCCTTCAACGCCCACCGCAGCGCGGCGCCCGACTGCTCGGAGCCGTCCACTCCCACCAGGATCACGGGTGTCCTCATCGTCTTCTCCCATCGCTTGGCACGAGCGTCGCCGCCGGGACCGGCCGGCTGGCAGGGACCAACGTCATGAGACGGCCGAGCCCATCCGCACTGCTGACGCGGACGCCTCGGGGCGAACCTCGTCCGGAGGAGGTTCGCGATGAAGGCGAAAGCGGGTGACTGGCTCGTCGTGAAGGGCCCGGTGCTCGACCACGGCGGCAAGCGGGGGCTGATCGTCGAGGTGCGGCACGAGGACGGCACGCCGCCGTACGTGGTGCGGTGGCTGGACAACGACCACGAGGCTTTGGTGTTTCCCGGTCCGGACGCGCACGTCGTCCCGGCGGAGGACGCTGCACGGCTGCGCGCGGGCTGAGCGGTGGGGCTCACCGCGGCGCTGGTGCACATCGCGACGGCGCTCGCGATCGGGTTGCTGCTGGGCGTGGAACGCGAGCACGACAACGCCCGCGACTCCACCAGGCCGGCGGGGTCGCGGACGTTCCCGCTGATCGCGCTGGCCGGGGTGCTGGGCGCCGCGCTGGGCCCGGTGGCGCTGGGCGTGAGCCTTGCGGCGGTGGCCGCGCTGGTGATCGCCTGGTACCTGCGCACGACCGAACCCGGTGCCACGACCGAGATCGCGGCGGTGACGACGTTCCTGCTGGGAGCGCTCTCGTGGCAACGGCCGGAGGTGGCCGTGCCGGTCGGAGTGGTGGTGGCCGCGTTGCTGTCGGCGAAACGGCCGCTGCACCGGTTCGCGCGCAAGGTCATCAGCGATCAGGACGTCAAGGACGCCATGATCCTGTTCGTCGTCGCGTTCGTCGTGCTGCCGTTGCTGCCGAACAAACCGTTGGGGCCGTACGGGGTTCTCAACCCGGCGCGCGTGTGGTGGCTGGTCGTGGCGGTCACGGTCATCGGCTGGGCCGGCTACGTCGCGGCACGGGCCTTCGGGCAGCGCTGGGGGTTGCTCGTCACCGGGTTCGCGGGCGGGTTCGTGTCCGGATCGGCCACGACCGCCGTGATGGGACGGAAGTACCGGGACGTCGGCAGCGCGGCTTTCCCGGGGGCGGTGGCGGTCAACCTCGCCACGCTCGCCCAGATCGTCGCGGTGACCGCGGTCGCGAGTCCACCGGTCGCCCTGCGGCTCCTGCCCGCGATCGGCGCGGGCGTGGCCGTGCTGCTCGTGGAGGTGGCCTGGCTCGTGTGGCGCACGAAACCCGCCGAGACCGACGACGAACCCGTGGTCGGCAGGCCGATGTCGATCAGGGCCGCGCTGTCGCTGGCCGCGATCCTCGTGCTGTTCCTCGTCGTGACCCGCGCGGCGGCGGACTGGCTGGGCGGCGGGGGAGTGGTGGCCGCCGGCGCGCTCGGGGGTCTCGCGGACGCCCACGCCGCCGCCATCGCGGCCGCTTCCCTTGCCCCGCAGTCGATCCCGGTGCACACCGCCGTGCTGGCGTGCGGGGCGGCACTGGCGACGAACACCGTCGTGAAGCTCGTGCTGGCGGCGGCCACCGGAGGACTGGGGTTCGCGCTGCGGCTCGGCGCGTGGCTGGTGCCGGTCGTGGCCGCCGTGGCGCTGGCCCTGGCCTGGTAGGACCAAGGTCCTTCGGTGAGGGGGACTGCGGGCACTCACCCGCCACTGGCGCGAAGACGACGCTGAAGTCATGAGCGAGAAGGAATCCCGGCCCGTGGTGGTCGGCGTAGACGGATCAGCCGCCGCGCAGGAAGCCCTCCGCTGGGCCGTGGAGGACGCGCGCAGGCGGGGTAGCCGGGTCGACGCGATCAGCGCGTGGCACCCGGACTACGGCATCGTCATCGGACCGGTGCCCGCGGAGATCGGCATGCGGATCTCGCCGGAGGCCATGCGCTCCGCCCAGCAGAGCGTGCTCGACCGTGCCGTGGAAGGGCTCGAAGGCGTCGAGATCCGCCGCGTTCTCGTCGAGGGCGACCCGCGCACGATCCTCACCGACGCGTCGAAGGACGCCGAGCTGCTCGTGGTCGGCAGCCGCGGCCACGGCCCGCTCGCCGAGGCGATCCTCGGCTCGGTCAGCTCCTACTGCGTGCACCACGCGTCGTGCCCGGTGGTCGTGATCCGCGAGCCGAAGGCGGAGAAGGAGCGGCCGGTCGCCGAGGCCGCCGCGCCGCTGACGCCCGGACCGCTGCTGTGACCGCGACCGCGCTGCTCACCGACGGCTCGCTCGTCACGGTGCGCGAGCTGGGGCCCGGCGACGTCACGGCGTTGCTCCAGCTGCACCGGTCGTTGCCGCTGGAGGACCAGTACCTGCGGTTCTTCAGCACGTCACCGCGGCAGCTCGAGGACTTCGTGGAGCGCATGGTGTCGCCCGAGGAGCCCCGGCACGTGGTGATCGGGGCGATGCGCGGCGACCGGCTGCTCGGCGCGGCCAGCTACGTGGTGGTCGGCGAGTCCGACGGCGCCGAGGTCGCGCTGGTCGTGTCGCACGCCGAGCAAACCCACGGCGTCGGCACGCTGCTGCTCGAACACCTGGTGTCGCTGGCCCGCGGGCGCGGCATCCGCCGGTTCACGGCGGAGGTGCTCGCCATCAACTTCCGGATGCTGCGCGTGTTCACCGACATGGGTCTCGTGTGGACGGTCGTGGCCGACGGCGACGTCGTCCACGTCGACCTCGGCCTGGACCCGTGCGAGCGCTACCTGGAGGCCGTCGCCGAACGCGAGCAGGTCGCCGAGGCCGCCAGCCTGAGCCACGTGCTGCGGCCCGGCTCGATCGCCGTGGTGGGCGCGAGCCGGTCGCCGGACTCGGTCGGGCACGCTGTGCTGCGCAACCTCGTCGAGGGTGCCTTCACCGGCGACCTGTACGCGGTCAACCCGCACGCCAAGTCGGTCGCGAACGTCGACTGCTACGCCTCGGTGACCGAGCTGCCAGAAGCACCCGAACTCGCCGTCGTGTGCGTGCCGGCGAAAGCCGTGCCGCGGGTGGCCGACGAGTGTGGACGGCGGGGCGTGCGCGCGCTGGTCGTCATCTCGTCGGGCGTGAACCCGGCGGAACTGCTGCGAATCGTGCGCACACACGGAATGCGTCTCGTCGGGCCGAACTGTCTCGGTGTCTCGACGAGCTCTCCGGCCGTGCGGATGAACGCCACGTTCTCCGCCCACAGCACGCTCGCGGGCGACATCGGCCTGGTCACCCAGTCCGGCGGCATCGCGATCGCGGTGCAGGAGGAGCTGCGGCGGCTCGGCCTCGGCCTGTCGAACCTGGTCTCCACCGGCGACAAGCTCGACATCAGCAGCAACGACCTGCTCATGTGGTGGGGCCAGGACCCCCAGACCCGGATGATCGCGCTGTACCTCGAGTCGTTCGGCAACCCGCGCAAGTTCGCCCGCCTGGCCAGGGAGATCGCCGCCCACAAGCCGGTGCTCGCGATCCGCGCCGCCAGCAGCGAGGCCGGTCAACGCGCCGCCGCCTCGCACACGGCCTCGACCGCCACGCCGTCGGTCACGCGCGACGCCTTGTTCCGGCAGGCCGGGGTGATCGCCGTCGACGGGGTGCCGGAGCTGGTCGACGTCGTGATGGCGTTGAGCTGGCAGCCGGTGCCGGGCGGCCGGTCGGTGGCGGTGCTGAGCAACGCGGGCGGTCTCGGCGTGCTCGCCGCGGACGCCTGTGTGCGCGAAGGGCTGCACCTGGCCGAACTGTCCGGCGAGACGCTGAAGTCGTTGCGCGAGCTGCTGCCCGCCGCGGCGAGCGTCCAGAACCCGATCGACACGACGGCGGCGGTGGACGAGCAGACGTTCGCCCGGTGCCTCGACCTCGTCGGCGCGGATCCGGCGGTCGACGCCGTGATCACCGTGACCGTCCCGACCGCGCTCGGCGACCCGACCACCGGTGTGCACCGCGTCGACGGCACACCGGTCCTGGCGGTCCGCACCGGGCAGACCGAGCGGCTCGCCGACGAGGTGCCCTGCTACGCCGAACCGGCGCGGGCCGCCGCGGCTCTGGCCAGGCTCGCCGAACGCGCGGAGTGGCTCGGCCGGCCCAGGGAGTTCGCCGATCTCGGCGGGATCGACCTGGCGACGGCGGAGGAGATCGTGCGGAGGCAGGGCGACGGCTGGCTCCCGCCGGACGAGGTCGTGCGGCTGCTGAAGGCGTTCAGCCTGCCCGTTCTGGGCGGAACGCTCGTCACCACCGCCGAACACGCCGTGGCCGCCCAACGCGCCTACGACGCACCGGTCGCGCTCAAGGCCGTCGCGGACGACCTGCTGCACAAGAGCAAAGGCGGTGGCGTGGTGCTCGGCATCTCCGACGAGGCCGGGGTGGCGGAGGCCTTCCGCGGCTTCCGCGAGCGCTTCGGCGACCGGCTGCGCGGCGTGTTCGTGCAGCCGATGGCGGCGGGCGGACGCGAGCTGCTGGTCGGCGTCGCGACGGACGAGAAGTTCGGGCCGCTGCTCGTCACCGGGCTCGGTGGCGTCGACACGGACCTGATCGACGACCGTGCGGCGGCGCTCGCCCCACTGTCCACAACGGACGCCGATGCCCTGGTGCACGGATTCCGGTCCGCCGGCCGCGTTCTCGCCGACGTGGACGCACAGGCCGTGCGCGACGTCCTGCTGCGCGTCGCCGAGCTCGCCGCCGCGCTGCCCGAGGTCGTCGAGCTCGACATCAACCCGCTCGTCGTGACGGACACGGGATGCCTGGTGGTGGACGCCAGGGTCCGGGTGGCGCGGCCACACCGGACCGACCCGTTCCTGCGGCAGCTCCGCACCCCCTGAGACCCGCACAAGAGGAGGATCCAGTGAGCACGAACTCAGCCCCTGTCGTCGTCGGTGTCGACGGGACACCGGCATCGGACCGAGCGCTCCAGTGGGCGATGGACGAGGCGGTCGTGCGCGGCTGCCCGCTCACCGTCGTCCACGCCTGGACGTACGAACCGCTGACCGACTGGCACGAAACCAGTGCCCAGCAGGCGCAGGCCGACTCGGAAGCGGTGATCGAGAAGGCGGTGCGGACGGCGTCGGCCGGTCGCGCCGAGGTGCCGGAGATCGTCCGGCAGAGCCTGCGCGGCTTCGCGGCCGAGGTGCTCGAGAAGGCGTCGGACGGCGCGGCGATGCTGGTCGTCGGGTCGCACACCGGTCACCCGGTGCGCCAGATCGTGCTGGGCTCGACCAGCATGCACTGCGTGCGGCACGCGCACGCCCCGGTCGTCGTCATCCCGGTGCGCGACCGCGAACTCGCGGAGACCAGCCGATGAAGGCGAAGGAGGTGGTGGTGCGGCCCCTCGTGTCGGTGGGGCCGCGTGACTTCGCCCGCCACGCCGAGGGACTCATGGACGACTTCGCGTTCACGATGCTGCCCGTCATCGACGAGGGCGGCGTCTTCCTCGGCGTGGTGACGAAGTCCGGCTGCGTGCTCGGCAGGAACGGGGTGCCCTCACCGCGGGTCGAACAGGTGATGGCGCAACCGAAGCTCACCGCGGGCCCGGACATGGACGCGGAGACGCTCTTCAGCGCGATGAGCCTCTACGAGGTCCTCTGTGTACCGATCATCGACGAGGGACGGGTCATCGGCATGGTCACCCGGCGCGACGTTCTTGAGGCCATCAGCCACGACGATCCCCATCTGCGAGCCGGCAATGCCGGTCACCACGGTTGACCGCGACGACGTCGGGCATCACGGCCTGCCGGTGCCCGACGTCGTGCTGCTCACGGAGACCGACTCCGACACCGGGCTCTCGACCGAGCGGTGGCGGCAGCGGCTCGCCGAGCTCGGGCCGAACGAGCTGCCGCCGCGCCGGGGGCAGAGCTGGGTGGTGCGGCTGCTGCTGCAGCTGCACCACCCGTTGATCTACGTGCTGCTGGCCGCCGCGACGATCACCGCCGTGCTCGGCGAGGTCGTGGACGCCTCCGTGGTGTTCGCTGTCGTCGTGGTCAACGCGATCATCGGTTTCGTCCAGGAGGCCCGTGCCGAACGGGCGCTGGACGCGCTGGTCGCGATGGTGCGCACCGAGGTGACCGTCGTGCGCGACGGAGTGCCGATGCGGGTGCCTTCGGCGGAGCTGGTTCCCGGTGATGTCGTGCTGCTCGACGCGGGCGATCAGGTGGGCGCCGATCTGCGGCTCGTGGGCGCGCGGGAGCTGCGCGTCGACGAGTCGGCGTTGACCGGCGAGTCCGTGCCGGTGACCAAGGATCCTCTTGTGCTGCCACCGGAAACCGCGTTGGCGGATCGCAC
Source organism: Lentzea flava (assembly GCF_014648475.1). Taxonomy (GTDB): domain Bacteria; phylum Actinomycetota; class Actinomycetes; order Mycobacteriales; family Pseudonocardiaceae; genus Lentzea; species Lentzea flava. The sequence goes on from NZ_BMRE01000022.1 coordinate 62,979, forward strand.
GAACATGGCCTACTCCGGCACGCTGGTGACGTCCGGCAGCGGGCGCGGGGTCGTCGTGGCCACCGGCGCGGAGACCGAGATCGGCCGCGTGCACCGGCTCGTGAGCACGACGGCGACCGTGCAGACCCCGTTGACCCGCAAGCTCGCGCACTTCAGCCAGGTGCTGACGGTCGTGATCCTGGGCCTCGCCGCGTTCAGCGTGGTGGTCGGGGTCCTGCGCGGCGAGCCGTTCGCCGAGATGGTCACCGCGGCGGTGGCGCTGGCCGTCGGCGCGATCCCCGAGGGACTGCCCGCCGCGGTCACCGTGACTCTCGCCATCGGGGTGGCGAGGATGGCTCGGCGCAACGCGATCATCCGCAGACTGCCCGCGGTGGAGACATTGGGCAGCACCACGGTGATCTGCACCGACAAGACCGGAACGCTGACCGCCAACGCGATGACCGTGAACGCGGTCGTGGTCGGTGGTGTGCGGTACGACGTGTCCGGAATCGGTTACGCGCCAACAGGAACGTTCACACCGTCGGCGAACGCGGCCGTGCGCGACTGCCTGCTCGCCGGACTGGCGTGCAACGACGCCCGGATCGTCGAGGACGACGGCCGCTGGCAGCCCGTGGGCGACCCGACCGAGGCCGCGCTCGTGGTGGCCGCGCGCAAGGCTGGGCTGAGCGCCGAGGACGTGCCGGAGCGGGTCGACGTGCTGCCGTTCAGCTCGGAACGGCTGTTCATGGCGACCAGGCACGCGAACGACGTGATCTACGTGAAGGGCGCCGTCGAACGCGTCCTGGACCTCGCCGGGCTGGGGCACAGCGCCGAAGCGGAGGAACTCGCGGCCGCGGGGCTGCGGGTGCTCGCGATCGGCCGCGCTGCCGGCGCCGAGCTGACCGAGGAAGGCCTGCGGGGAACCGTGGAGCTGCTGGGTTTCGTCGCGATGCACGACCCGGCCCGCCCCGAGGCGATCGAGGCCGTGCACGCCTGCCAGGCCGCCGGCATCGAGGTCAAGATGATCACCGGCGACCACCCGGCCACGGCCCGCGTGATCGCCGCCGAGTTCGGCATCTCCGACGTGCACGCCCGCGTCGCGCCGGAGGAGAAGCTCAGGCTGGTCACGCAGTTCCAGGCGGACGGCCAGGTCGTCGCCATGACCGGTGACGGCGTGAACGACGCTCCCGCGCTGCGGCGAGCGGACATCGGCGTGGCGATGGGCCGCGGCGGCACGGAGGTCGCCAAGCAGGCGGCGGACATGGTGCTGACCGACGACAACTTCGCCTCGATCCGCGCCGCCGTCGAGGAGGGCCGGGCCGTCTTCGACAACCTGCGCAAGTTCATCATCTGGACGTTGCCCACGAACATGGCGGAAGGCCTGGTGATCCTCACCGCGATCCTGCTCGGCGCGGCACTGCCGATCCTGCCGGTGCAGATCCTGTGGATCAACATGACGACCGCCGTCGCGCTGGGACTGACGCTCGCCTTCGAACCGCGCGAGCCGGACGTGATGCGCAGACCACCGCTCCCGCCGTCGTTGCCGCTGCTGACGCGCACGCTCGTGGGCCGGATCCTGTTCGTGTCGGCGATCCTGCTGGCGTGCTCGTTCTGGGCGTTCCGCTGGCAGCTGTCGGCCGGCGCGTCGCTGGAGGTCGCGCGCACGGTCGCGGTCAACGTGTTCGTCGGTGCCCAGATCTCCTACCTGGCCAACTGTCGTTCGCTGGTGCGGATCCGGCCGCGCACCGGCCCGAACCGGTGGCTGCTCGTGGGAGTGGCGCTGACCATCGGCCTGCAGTTGCTGCTGACCTACGTGCCGTTCATGAACTCGTTGTTCCACACGGCTCCGCTCGGCTGGCAGCCGTGGCTCGTGGTGTTCGGGTTGAGCGCGGTCTCGTACGTGCTGGTGGAGCTGGACAAGTGGCGGCACCGCCTGCTGCGGGGTTCGTGATGAAGCGGGAGGTCTACGAACGGGAGCTGCTGCGGCTGCAGATCGAGCTGGTGCGGCTGCAGGAGTGGGTGCGCGACACCGGGGCCCGGCTCGTGGTCCTGTTCGAGGGCAGGGACGCGGCGGGCAAGGGCTCGGCGATCAAACGGATCACCGAGCACCTCAACCCGCGCGTCGCCAGGATCGCCGCGCTGCCCGCACCGAGCGAACGTGAGCGCACCCAGTGGTACTTCCAGCGCTACGTGGCCCATCTGCCCGCGGCCGGCGAGATCGTGCTGTTCGACCGCAGCTGGTACAACCGCGCGGGCGTCGAGCGGGTGATGGGCTTCTGCACGCCGGACGAGCACAGGGTGTTCCTCCGGCAGTGCCCCGTGTTCGAGCGGATGCTCGTGGAGGACGGGCTGCTGCTGCGCAAGTACTGGTTCTCGGTCAGCGACGCCGAGCAGGAACGCCGCTTCCGCAAGCGCCTCTCGGACCCGTTGAAGCGGTGGAAGCTCTCACCGATGGACCTCGAGTCGTTCGCGCGCTGGGAGGACTACTCCCGCGCCAAGGACGAGATGATGGTGCACACCGACATCGCCGAATCCCCTTGGTACGTCGTCGAAGGAGACGACAAGCGGCGCGCGCGGATCAACATGATCGCGCACCTGCTCGGCACGATCGAGCGTCACGACGTGCAGGCGCAGGAGATCGTGCTGCCGCAACGCCCTGCGTCGCAGGGCTATCACCGCACGCCTCGTGCGTTGCAGCGGGAGGTGCCGGACTGGGCCGGCGGCCTCGACGTCACGCCGTGATCACCTGGTCCGCGGACTGCACGTAGTGACGCGGCCATCGGCGGTGCTGCCGGCACGAGGCGCGCGCCGTGTCCTCCTCGGCCGGCATCACGGCGAGACGGCGGTCGCGGACGGACGTTCTGCAGGGCTTTCGAAGTCCGTTTCAGACTCCGGCCCCGCCGACGGTGGCGACCACCGCACGGCGACTCCTTTGACCCCGAGACCACGGGCTCATCCGTGACGCGACCAAGGTCCCTGGGGATCCGGGCGCCCACGCGGAAATCTTGGTACCGGAGGTGGACCATGACCGCGAAACCGATGACCAGGCTCGTCCATCAGGCCTTTCCCTACCGCAACAAGCTCGCGACGACAGGTGACCGGATCGAGGGTGCCGTGCTCGCGGCGGGTGTCGCGGTCGCGTTGCTGGCCGTACCGGTGGTGGCCGCGACCGGCTCCGAGGTCTACGCGACGCACCGGGCCCAGGTCGCCGTCGAGCAGGCGAGCAGACACCACGTGGACGCCGTGCTGATCGAGGACGCGCCGCCGACGATCGGCTCCACCGAGCGTGGTGGCGTCGTCGAGTCGACGCCCGTGCTCGCGCGTTGGCGGCTGCCGGACGGCAGTGCCCGCGAAGGCGTGGTGCAGGCGCACTACGACGCGAAGGCGGGCGCGAAGGTGCCGGTCTGGATCGACCGGAACGGCGCGGTGACCGTGCCGCCCATGACGAACGAGGGTGCCGCGATCAACGCGATCCTGCTCGCCCTCCTGCTGTGGGGCGGCACCGCCGGTTCGATGACGTTGCTGTACCTGGCCGTGAGGTTCGCGCACCAGCGGATCCGCGAGCGCCGGTGGGGGACCGAATGGCTGCGGATCGCTCCGGAGTGGACGGGGCGGTGAGCCTGGTGAGCGTCCCCATCGGACACGAGAACGTCGTCGTGGTCGGGCTCGACGGATCGGACTCCGCGGAGCGTGCCGTCCGCTGGGCCGCCGTGGAGGCCGTGCGGCGAGGTGCGCCCTTGCGCATCGTGCACGCCGAGCTGGCGCTGCCCGCCGACGCGCTCGACATGACGGGCATGGCGCGCGCCGCGTTGCACGAGGAAGCGATGTCCTGGGTGCAGAAGGCCGCCGCGGAGGCGCAGGAGGTCGCACCGGGAGTCGACGTCCAGGTGCACGTCGAGGTGAACACCGCCGCCTGGTTGCTGGAGCAGGAGTCCGCGACCGCCGCGCTCGTGGTGGTCGGCTCGCGCGGCCTCGGCGGGTTCACCGGCCTGATGGTCGGGTCGGTCGCCGTCGCGTTGTCGTGCCACGCGAAGTGCCCGCTCGTCGTGGTTCGCGGCGCGGACCCGGTGCCGGACGGGCCGGTGGTCGTCGGGATCAACGGCTCCCCGCAGAACTGGCACGTCCTGGACCGCGCGTTCGAGGAGGCGGAAGCACGCGGCACGTGGCTGGTGGGCGTGCACGCCTGGCATCCACCGATGCGCAACGCACGGATCGCGGAGTCCATCGGCATCGTGTGGACTGAGCTCGACAACGTCCGCCAAGCGCTCGTACGGCAGCGCCTGGAAGCCTGTGCCGACCGGCATCCGGGCGTGCGGGTGGAAACGCACGTCGTGCACGGTTCGCCCGCTCAGCGGCTCGTCGAGCACGCGCAGGGGGCCTCCCTGCTCGTGGTCGGCTCACGGGGCGCCGGTGGCCTGCGGGGGACGCTGCTCGGGTCGACGAGCCAGGCGGTGCTGCGGCAGGCGCCGTGTCCTGTGCTTCTCGTGCGGCCTGCCCTGGACGAACAGATGGGCGCCGTCGGCGGAGCCGACTGGGAAACGGGGCGCCGCCGATCGCGGTGCCCCGTTTCCGCGGTGCCGTCACCGCAGCCAGGGGTTGGACTTGACCAGCGGTAGGCCTGCCCACCAGGTGGCGAGGCCCCACGTGGCGCCCGAGGCCGTGGCGGCCACCACGATCAGCACGAGCGCGTAGATGACGTGGTACTCGATGAGCGGGTTGGTGGACATCGTGAGCTCACCGGCGGAGTCGTGCTGCGCGGGCGGCCACTCGGCGGCCCACATCAGCAGCATCATCAGCGAGCCGGTGACGGCGGCGACCCTCAGGCCGATGCCGAGCACCAGCGCGACACCGATCGCCAGCAGCCCCACCATGAACAGCGTGTCGGCCCACCAGGCGCCGGCCCAGTCGCGGAACGTCTCCTGGAACGGTCCCACGTTGACACGGCCCAGGAACCCCTTGGTGGGCGAGCCTCCGGAGAACCACGCGTTCTTCTCCTGCGTGGCGTAACCGAGGCCGAAGGCCTTGTCGAAGAACGCCCACAGGAACAGCAGGCCCGTCGCGATGCGCAGCACCGCGAGGGACGCGGCGCCTACGTCGGTGCGCGTGCGGACTGCTGCGTGAACAGTGGACATCGTTACCTCCCAATTGTTTTCGAGTCGTCGGCGGCGTGGTGCGAGCTTCGCTCGCGAGGGGACGCGGACCCAGGGTCCTTGGGACCTCAGCGGGCGGAGACGAGCTGTTGCGCGATTTCGTACGCCCACAGTTCGATCTCGTCCCAGTCGCGGTAGTCGCCCGCCATCGGACCGTTGGCCATCTTCTTCGCGAAGAATCCGACAGCGGTCTGCGGCGTGAGCCTTCCGCCGAACGTCTTCGGTTCGTCCGCTCCGATCCGTGCCGCCAGGTCCCTGACCTTGCGCGGAGCGCGTTGCGGGACCTGTTCCGTGCCCAGCGGTCCGCTGTGGAACAGCCACACCGGACGCCGCGCGAGCAGATCCGCGTTGCGCTGCAACAGCTTGACCGCCTCCGGCCGCCAGCGTCCCGCGTAGAGCGCGCTGCCGACGATGACCGCCTTGTAGGGCAGGACGGAGCGGACGTCGGCGGCGTCGAGCACGTCCACCTCGTGCGAGGACGCGCGGATCCGTGCGGCGATCGCCTCGGCGATCTCCCTGGTGCCGGACATCTTGGTCGCATAGGCGACGAGAATCTCAGTCATACCACCACTTTCGACGGCACCGTCCGGCCGGGACAGAGCCCTTGTGCTCCTCGGCGCCGGGACACCGGGTGCTGACGTCGATCTGGTGGCCTGCGCGACCGCGGCGGGCTGAAGGCGTGCGGGCACGAGGTGGTGTTGCGTCCGTGGACGAGGTGACCGACGGCTGACGGAGCCGGGCAGCGCGTTGCGCGTTGCCCGGCTCCGTCGTGTCACGGCAGGGTGCGCGCGATCAGGTCGGCGAGATCGATCGTGCGGTTGGCGTAGCCCCACTCGTTGTCGTACCAGCCCATCACCTTGACGATGTTCCCCTGCGCCTTGGTGAGCGACGCGTCGAACACGCACGACGCCGGGTCGGCGATGATGTCGCGGGACACGACGGGATCCGTGGTGTAGCGCAGGATGCCCTTCAGGTGCCGGGCGGCCGCCTCGGCGAACGCGCTGTTGACCTGCCCGGCGGTGGCCGGTTCGGCGAGCCGCACGGTGAGGTCGGTCAGCGAGCCGTCCTCCACCGGCACCCGCACGGCGAGCCCGTCGAGCTTCCCGTCGAGCGACGGGATGACCTGGCCGATCGCGCGGGCCGCGCCGGTGGACGTCGGGATGATGTTCACCGCCGCGGACCGGGCCCGGCGCAGGTCCTTGTGCGGGCTGTCGAGCAACGCCTGGTCGTTGGTGTAGCTGTGGATCGTCGTCATCAGGCCCTCGACGATCCCGAACGACTCGTCCAGCACGGAGGCCATCGGCGCCGCGCAGTTCGTGGTGCAGGAGGCGTTCGAGATGATGTGGTGCGACCCCGGGACGTAGGTGTCCTCGTTGACGCCCAGCACGATCGTGGCGTCGACGTCCTTGCCGGGAGCGGTGATGAGCACCTTGCGCGCACCGCGTTCGATGTGGACGCCCGCCGCCTCACGGGTGCGGAACCTGCCCGTCGCCTCGATGACGATGTCGACACCGAGCACGCCCCAGTTGAGGTCGTGAGGATCGGCGTGCCCGGTGACCAGGATGCTGTGCTCGTCGACGGTGATCCTGTCGTGGTCGGCGGTGACGTGCCGGCGCCACGGCCCGTACGTCGAGTCGAACGCGAGCAGGTGGGCGAGCGTGTCCGGGGTCGTGATGTCGTTGACGGCGACGATCTCGATCGCCGTGTCGTGACGGTCGACGGCGGCGCGCAGCACGTCCCGGCCGATGCGGCCGAACCCGTTGATGGCAACGCGAACCGGCATGATGGGGTCTCCTTAGCGGGGAACGGGGAGCGGAGCGGGTGCCATCGGCTCCGAGCGTGGTGACGCGCGGCGTCTCGGACCGGGCGTGGTCGTGGAAGCTTCCTGGGATCAGCGGTGGTTGCGCAGCAGGAGCCGGCGTTCGGCCGACCCGATCGCCGCTCGGGCCGCCGGCACGGCGTCGGGGTTGACCGAGATCGACGTGATGCCGAACTCGACGAGCTTCTCGGCGAACTCCGGCTTGTTGGACGGTGCCTGTCCGCACAGCGACGACGTGATGCCCGCGTCCCGTGCGGCACCGACGATGCGGCCGATCATGTCCAGCACGGCGGGATCGGACTCGTCGAACAGGTCCGCGCACAGCTCGGAGTCGCGGTCGACGCCGAGCATCAGCTGCGTGAGGTCGTTGCTGCCGATCGAAACCCCGTCGATGCCGGACCGCGCGTACTCGGGGATCCAGTACGCCACCGAGGGAACCTCGGCCATGACCCACCGGTGCAGGCCGCGCTGGCGGCCGAGCGGGCTGCGGTCGATCTGCTCCAGGCAGGCGTCGAGCTCCCACTTCGTGCGGACGAACGGGATCATCAGGTGCAGGTTGGGCGTCTGCTCGCGAACCCGTGCCAGCGCTTCGAGTTCGAGGCCGAAGAGCATCGGGTCGTCGACGTATCGGTAGCAGCCGCGGTAGCCGATCATCGGGTTGTGCTCGTGCTTCTCGAACTCGTCGCCGCCCTTGAGCTCACGGAACTCGTTGGTGCGGAAGTCCATCGTCCGGTAGACGACCGGGCGTGGCGCGAACGCGTGGGTGATCTGCAGCAACGACGTCGTCATCGCGTTCAGGAAGTCGTCGGCTCCGCGCTGGGCGAGGAACCGGCGCGGGTGCTCGGCTCCGAGCGCCTCGGTCAGCATGAACTCCGCGCGCAGCAGGCCGACTCCGTCGACCGGCATCGCGGCCACCTCGGCGGCGTGCTCGGGAAGCGCGAGGTTCACGTAGACCCGTGTGCCAAGAGCCTCGAACGACGGCGTGGCGGGGGCGACGATCCGCGGCGCCGTGGTGATCGGTGCCGCGCCCGCGCGGACCTCTCCGGCACTGCCGTCGACGGTGACCTGCTGGCCCTCCTTCAACACCGAGGTGGCCGAACCGGTGCCGACGACGCACGGCACGCGCAGCTCGCGGGCCACGATCGCGGCGTGACACGTGATGCCACCGCCGTCGGTCACCACGGCCGAGGCACGCCGCATCGTCGGCACCCAGTCGGGGTTGGTCATCTCCGCGACCAGCACCTCGCCGTCGCGCAGCCGCCCGCCCTCGTCGGGGGAGCGCAGCACCCGCACGCGGCCGGACACGATGCCCGGTGAGGCGCCCAGACCGGCGACGAGCGGGCCGTTCGAGACAGCCGCCGCGTCGGGCAGCGTCGTGATGGGCCGCGACTGGACCAGCCAGGTCTTGCCGTCGGCGATAGCCCACTCGGTGTCCTGGGGTTCGCCGTAGTGGCGCTGCACCCGCGTGCCGAGCTGCCCGATGGAGATCGCCTCCGCCTCGGTGAGCACCTGGGCGTGGGACTCCTCGGTGGTGAGCTCGATCCGCTCGTCGTTGCCGTTCGCCCCGCGCACGATCTTGTGCGTCTTGCGGCCGATTCGAGTGTCCACAAGGGACACGGTGTCGCCGTTGCGGCGCAACACGTACGTGTCCGGCTCGACCGAACCGCTGACCACGACCTCGCCCAGCCCGAACGACGCCTCGACGAGCATCTTGTCGCGGTCGCCGGTGGACGGGTCGGCGGTGAACATGACGCCGGAACGCTCGGAGTTCACCATCTTCTGCACCACGACGGCGATCGCGGGCTCGTCGGTGATGCCCTGTTCGGCGCGGTAGGCGATCGACCGCGTGCCGAACAACGACACCCAGCAGTCCAGCAGCCGGTCCAGCAGCGCGTGCGGGCCCCTGGTGTTGGTGAACGTGGCGTTCATGCCCGCGAACGACGAACCGGCGGTGTCCTCGGAGGTGGCCGACGACCTGACGGCCACGGACTCGTCGTGGCCGAGGTCGCGGTAGGCCTGCAGCACCGCGTGCCGCACGTCGTCGGAGACCCCGGCCTTGCGCACCAGCTCGCGCATCCGCTCGGCGCACTCCTCCAGCCGCTCCGGCGGAGTCGCGCGGTCCAGCGCGATCATGAGCTCCGCGGCGAGGTCGTCGCGGACCTGGCTCATGGAGGTGAGGAACGCGTCGGCGGTGACGACGAAACCGGGCGGTACCGGCAGCCCGGCCCTGGTCAGCTCACCGAGGTTCGCGCCTTTCCCGCCCGCGATGCCGGTGTCGTTCTTGCCGAGCGTGCCGAAGTCGCGGATGTAGGTGGTCACGGTGGTGGTCACTTCTGCTCCTGACGGGTGAGGACGTCGACGAGGGGGCGGCGGGGCGTGGCGGGCAGCGGGTCGGCGTTGAAGGCGGCCCAGCCGACGCGGATCACGAGCTGAGGGCAGGTCGACCCGCCGAGCACCTGGTCGCGCACGAGCTCCCTGGTCTCGACGACCTCCAGCGGCTGGCTGAGCGGGCACGTCGCGAGCCCGGCCGACGTGGCCTCGAGCAGCACCGCGCTCGTCGCCTCGCCGGCGCGCAGCCGCGACAGCACGTCGTCGGACGAGGTGCTCAGCACCAGCAACGACCCGGCGTCCTGGCCGAGCAGCCGGTTGTCGGCCTGGAGCAGCTCACCGGGCGCGAACTCGCGCAGCCGCAGATCGCCGTACTGCCGCGACCCGGCCGGGATGTTCGCCGCGGGAACGCCCGCGGTGGCGCCGGGGTAGACACCGGTCCACTCGCGGATCTCGGCCCGGTACGCCGGATCCGACTCCTGCGCTTCGGCAGCCCTGACGACCGCCGCCAGCAGTTCGGAACGGGCCCTGCCGACGACCTCGTGAGCTTCCACGCCTTCGGCACGCGCGGCCCTGACCAGCTGGTCGATGATCCCCTCTGGCACGGACCACGACGAGAACGCGCGACGGTCCGTGCGCCGGCGCGGAATCGCCGCCGCGAGGGCGATGTGCGGTTCCCTGGGCTGGCGGGCCTCGAACTCGACGGCGGCCAGGTGGTCCGGCATCGCGGGGTTGGGCAGCCGGTGCACGATCGCCTTCCACCCCAGCGCGGCCAGCCCGACGCGCAGGTGGTGCAACGCGGCACCGCAGCTGACGACCAGATCCGCGCCCAGCGGGTCGATCGCGGGCAGGTTGCGCGCGAGGTCGGCGTAAAGGTGCAGGCTGTGCGCACCGAGTTCCCAGCGCCACGGCTGGGAGTTGTGCACCGAGGGCGCGCGGCAGGCGAGTGCCAGTGCCGCCCGCACCGTGTTCTCGTCCGGCTGACCGCGGTCCATCCGGCTCACCTCCAGGTCGAAGTCCCTCCGCTCAAACCTCGCAGCGCCGCAGGTCGCGGGTGAGGGGCCTAGGTCCCCGGCGAGGCGGGACCGGGGTCCCGCGCGACGACGCCTTTGGCACGTGTCCGCCGCATTCCACCGCGGGAAGGCTGGAGCCGACCAGAACCACGGATCGCCGGAGGATGTCATGCGTGAACCGACTGTTTCCTCGCTGATGACGCGGGAGGTGATCACCGCGGACGTCGGCGCCTCGTTCAAGGAGCTCGTGCAGCTGCTGGAGGACAACGGGATCAGCGCGGTCCCGATCCTCGACGGCGGGTATCCCGTCGGCGTCGTGTCGGAGGCCGACCTGATGCCGAAGGAGGAGTACCGGGGCGGCACGACCGAGGCACCCGGCCTGTTCGCCGGGCGCGCGGAGAAGCACCGCTTCGAGCAGTCCGGCGGAGTGACCGCCCGCGACGTGATGACCAGCCCGGTCAAGAGCATCGCGCCGGACACCACGGCCAGCGCCGCGGCACGGGAGCTCGCTTCCTCCGGTGTGCGCAGGCTGTTCGTCATGGACTCCGACGGCGCGCTGGTCGGCGTGCTGTCCCGCCGCGATCTGCTGAAGCTCTTCCTGCGCGACGACGAGGAGCTGCGGACGGTGATCCGTGACGAGATCTTCGGCCGGATGCTGTGGGTGGATCCGTTCAGCGTCGACGTCGAGGTGGCCGAGGGCGTGGTGACGCTGAACGGAGACCTCGAACGCCAGAGCGAGGTCGAGATCGCCGAACACCTCGTGCGCTCGTTGCCGGGCGTGGTGGACGTGCACAACCGGTTGCGGCCGAGCTGGAACGACACCGTGCACACCCGCCAGACCGAGATCTTCGGGTGAGGCCGATATGAGGACGCGAGACGTGATGACGACCGACGTCGTGGTCGTGAACCCGCAGACCGCCGCCCGCGAGGCCGCCCGGCTGCTCGCCGATCACGGGTACACCGCGCTGCCCGTGGTCGACGACTCCGGTGACCTGGTCGGCATCGTCAGCGAGGCGGAGCTGCTGCGCGACCGACTGCCGCAGGACCCGCGCTGGCTGGTGCACGGCGAACCGCCCGTGGCACGGCACGTTCCGGCGGACCTGGTGTCCGAGGTGATGACGAAGCCGTGGACGGTGACCCCGAACACCGACCTCGCCGAGGTCGCCGACCTGATGCTGCGGCACGACATCCGCAGCGTGCCGGTGGTGCGCGACGGGCGTCTGGCGGGCATCGTGACCCGCCGCGACCTGCTGCGCTCGATCAGCCGCGCCGACTGGATCATCGAGGCCGAGATCCGGCACCGGCTGGGCGTGATCGGCGACCCGCACCGCTGGACGGTGGAGGTGACCGGCGGCCGCGTGTCCATTGTGGACAAGATGGACAACGCCACCGACCGGCACGTCGCCGAGGTGCTCGCCCGCGCGACCGCGGGCGTGACCGACGTCCGGATCGCCGCGCCGGAACGGATCTGACCGTGGCCAGGCACTGGAGTGAACTGTCGGCGGGACAGCGCAAGGCCCTCGTGGCACTGGGTGTCGTGCAGGTGCTGCTGGCCGGCGCGGCGTGGACCGACCTGGCCCTGCGGCCCTCCGAGTTCGTGAAGGGCCGCAAGGTCTGGTGGGCGTGGGCGATCCTGGTGAACTTCGCCGGACCGCTCGCCTACTTCCGCTGGGGCAGAAAGGCCTAGCTCAGTTCATAGGCGCGCATGATGGTCTGCTGTACCGAGTTGCCGCCGGCGTCGGTCGCGGTGGCGCGCAACGACACCGTGCGGGCGTTCGGCGGATGGTGCAGTACGGCGTCCCAGCCGCCAACATCGGGAATGAGCTGCACGGGGTACCAGGTGGTCCCTTCGTCGTAGGAGGCGAACACCGAGATGCCCATAACGGGCGACGGCGGCGCGCCCGCGACGCGCTGAACCGTCACCGGCACGCGGAAGTCCTGCCCCGCCGGTGCCGTGTTGTGCTCGTCGACCGGCGGCGCGAAGCGGACCACCTGCAGCGGCAACGACATCTGCGTGGTGTCGTCGACGCGGCCGGAGTGGAACGTCCACTCCGCGCTGATCCTCGGCGAGAGCGGCGTGCCCGCCGACGACTGCTCCGCCTCGGCGACCAGCCGGTAGCGGCCCGGTTCCGGCGGGACCTGGGCCCAGGCGCTGACGTTGCCGAACGGGATGGAGCCCGGCCCGATCAGGTCGTGGTCGCGGAACAACGACACGGTGCCGGTCATGCCGGGCAGGTAGCCGGAGTGGTCCGGTGACTGGTCGCCGTACAGCGGGATCTGGAAGAGGACCGTGTTGCCGTAGCGGTAGGCCGTGCTGTCCACGGGGGCGAGGCTCGGTCCGAACACCGCGGCGTTCCACCGTTCGACCCGCGGACCTGCCGCCGGATACGTGGTGTTGGCGATCTGCTGCGACAGGAACGTCTCGTTGTCGTCGGCGTAGGTGTTGAAGTAGGTGTACCAGGTCCACGGGCCGGGGGAGCGGTATTCGGTCCGCACGCCGGGAAGCGGGGTGACGAGCGAGTTCCACGGGACGACGAACCAGCCGTCCGAGATCGGCGAGACGGTCTTGACGGCGTGCTGCCGCACGGTTCCCTGCACGGCGCTGCGGGCCTCGACGACGGCGAGCTGGTCGTCGCGCACCTGCCACACCGGTGCGGGGATGTCGCCTTTCTGCTCGAACACCAGGTGGTAGGTCCACGGGCTCGCCAGTTTGTCCTTTTCGGACACGAGCACCGTGCCGAACGTGCTGCGGCACCCGGCTCCGGCCTCGTCCTTCGCCGGTGCCACGCGCAGGTCCGCCAGCCGTGCCGCCGAGGCGCTGAACATCGCCTTGCCCGCCGGGGTCTCGCAGGCGACGGTGAGCATGGCGCCGAGATCGGTGCTGTCCGTGCGGTCCGCGGAGACCCGGGACGGGATCGCGGTGCGCGCGTCGAGGACGAACGTGCTGTCCTTGCCGACCGATACGGTCCGCACGATCGCTGACACCTGCCAGGTGTCCGGCCTGGCACCAGGTTCGAAGACGTTCGTGGCGAGCAGATGACGCCCGGCGGGCACCCGTGCCGACAACCGGCCGTCACCGCGTTCGACCGTGCGGCAGCGTTCGCCCGTCTCGAGGCTGACGCAGACCGGGTAGCCGGTGACCGGCTTTCCCGCGGTGTCGAGCGTGACCACGTCGATGTCGTGGTGCGGCACGGCTTCCTTGGTCAACGCGATCGGAACGCGGATCACGTCGCGCTCCTCCGCGGAGGAACCGGTCAGCCATCCGCTGTAGTTGCCGGCCGGCGCCTGGGGATCGGGCCGCGAGCGCACGCTGACCTGCGCGGTGCCCCCTGCCGGCACGTCGACGCGCTGCACGTCCGTGATGAACATGCCCGCCGGAGCGGGGTTCTTCGCGGCATCACGGACGTCCAGGGCGAGGCCGAGGCTCACCGGTGAGCGCCCGGTGTTGTGCACGGTCACGACCTGACTCGAGTCCTTGTCGTAGACCTGGCCGAAGCTCACGCCACCAGGGCTCGCGTGGACGTTCTGGCTGACGAGCCTCGCCACGTCGACCCGCCCGGCGCCCTGTGCGTACACGGTCTCGCCCGCCACGGCCTTCGTCGTGCTCATGAGCGCGGCCTTGAGCTCGGGCGCGTGCCAGCCAGGACGGCTCTCGGCCAGCACCGCGGCCGCCGCGGCCACGTGCGGCGCCGCCATGGACGTGCCCGACGCCGTGGTGTAGCGGTCGTCCACGGGCGTGCCCATCTCGGTGTCCTTCGCCCGTGCCGCCGTGATGTCGACGCCCGGCGCGGTGATCTCGGGCTTGAGCAGGCCGTCGATCGCGCGCGGGCCCCGTGCGGAGAACCCGGCGACGACGTCCTGCTTGGTCACCGCGCCGACCGTGAGCGCTTCCCGTGCGGCAGCGGGCGAACCCAGCACGGCGGGGTTGTTCCCCGCGGCGACGACGAACAACGCCCCGGTCTGCTTCGTGAGCCGGTCGACCGCGACGGACATGACGTCGTCACCGGCGCTGGGCACGCTGGTGCCCAGACTGAGGTTGACGATCTGGGCGCCGTTGGCCGTCGCCCACTCCATGCCCGCGACGACCCACGACAGGAAGCCGGAGCCCGAGTCGTCGAGCACCTTGCCGGACAGCAGGGACGTTCCCGGCGCACCACCGCGATAGCGGCCGGACGTGCTGCGGATGATCGAGGAGACGTGCGTTCCGTGGCCGTACCGGTCGGCGGTGCCGCTGGTGCTGCCGGTGAAGTCGCGCGCAGCCACCACGGCACCGGTGAGGTCGGGATGGCCGTCGTCCACACCGGTGTCGAGCACCGCGACCTTGACGCCCTTGCCGGTGTACCCGGCCGACCAGGCCGCGGGCATGCCGATCTGCGGCATGCTCTCGTGCAGCGACACCTGCACCTTGCGGTCGAGCCACACCCTGCTCACGCCGGGCGCCGTCAGCTTCGGCCACGTCGCGGCCGCGTCCCGCACGCGCAGGGCGGAACCAGGCAGGCTCGCCAGGTGCCGGGCGTCGCCACCCGACGCGAGGGACGTGACCTCGTCGCCGTGCTGCACGACCACCCGCAGATCATTCTGCGCGAACAGCTGTGGCACGTCGAACAGCTGCTCGTCGACCTTTCCCGTCGCCACGAGCCGGGCCGCGTCGGAGGGAATGACGTAGTGGTGACCGGGAATCCCGTACTGGACGAACTGGACCTGGGCACGTCCGCGCGCCGGTCGTGGACGATAGGTGGTTCCGCCGCCTGGAATCCTGTGCTCCACCACCTGGTCCCCGGTGATCAGCGTGATGGTTCTGTCCTTTTCGGACACTGGACCGCCCGCCGGCGGATCGGCGGAGGAGGGCGGCGCAACGGCGAGTGACACGCACAGTCCGCACGTGACCGCCCAAGCTCGGAGTCGCATACCGATTGGTCTACGCCAATTTGAGGCGCAGCACAGGGGCCAGTCGCAACTGGCCCCTTACGTCAGGCCGGGTTATTGGTGTAGACCAATTGTCATGCCGAAGTTCGCCCACTTCAGCCTGGACGGAGTCCGCAGGCTGAGCAGTGTCGCGGAGTTCAGCGTGACGGACCCGGCCGTCACGCTGATCCGCGTCGATCGCCTCGGCGTGGTCCACCAGGCGAGGTCACCGGCCGAGAAACGCGCCATGCTCACCGCCGCGTCGGACGGCGACCTGGTGCTGGCGGGAGGACGCGAGGTGGTGGCGGTCGACGACATCCCCGCGGCCCGCGCTCAGGCCTGCAGCACCACCTTGAGCGCCCCGCTGTCGCCCGCGTTCTCGAACACCTGATAGGCCTTTTCCATCTCGTCGAGCGCGAACCGGTGCGTGATGAACCGTTCGCCGTCGATCCGGCCAGCCTCGACCATCCGCAGCAACGTCGGCGTGGACGCGGTGTCCACGAGCCCGGTGGTGATCGTGACGTTGCGGATCCACAGGCTCTCCAGGTGCAGCGTCGCCGGTTTGCCGTGCACGCCGACGTTCGCGACGTGCCCGCCCGGCCGCACGAGCTTCGTGCACAGCTCGAACGTCTCCGGCACGCCCACCGCCTCGATCGCCACGTCGGCACCGAGACCGCCGGTGACCTCGCGGACCACGCGCCCGGCTTCGTCCGCGCTCGACGCGGTGATGTCGGCACCGAACTGCTTGGCCGCGTCGAGCCGCGTGGGGGAGAGGTCGACGACGACGATGTGGCTCGGGCTGTAGAGCTGCGCGGTCTGCACCGCCGCCAGCCCGATCGGCCCCGCGCCGACGATGACGACGGTGTCCGCCGGTTTCACCGCGCCGTTGAGCACGCC
This sequence comes from Lentzea flava, assembly GCF_014648475.1. Taxonomy (GTDB): domain Bacteria; phylum Actinomycetota; class Actinomycetes; order Mycobacteriales; family Pseudonocardiaceae; genus Lentzea; species Lentzea flava. The sequence continues at coordinate 79,070 of NZ_BMRE01000022.1, forward strand.
CACCTCGTACGCGGTGGGCAGGATGTCCGCGAGCACCACGGCCGAGGTGTCGGAGACGTCGTCGGGCAGCCTGTGCGTGGAGGTGTCGGCGAACGGCACGCGCACGTACTCCGCCTGCACGCCGTCGACCGTGTGGCCGAGGATCCAGCCGCCGCCACCGAGGCACTGGCCGTAGCTGCCGGTACGGCAGTACCGGCACCGCCCGCACGTGGTGATGCACGAGATGAGCACGCGGTCTCCTCGCTGCAGTCCGGTGACGGACGCGCCGACCTCCTCCACCACGCCGACCGCCTCGTGACCGAGGATCCGGCCCGGCTCGACCTCGGGCACGTCACCCTTGAGGATGTGCAGATCGGTGCCGCAGATCGTGACCGCGGTGACCCGCACGATCGCGTCGGTCGCATCCTGGATCTCCGGCCTGGGCACCTCTTTCCACTCGCGCCTGCCGGGGCCGCCGTAGACCAGCGCCTTCATCGGTACCTCCTGGTGAGTCGCTTGCTTCCCAAGGCTTGTCGCGCGTCGAGGGGTCGCGCAGAGACCGGGGTCCCGCCGGGGTGAGGACCTAGTGCCCGCCGGCCGCGTGCCCTGGGGAGGTGGGATCGGCCTGGCTTCCGGCGGACGCTGCTGACAGCGACCAGTCCACATCGGAGTGAGGAGTCCGCCGTGAGCACAGAGATCGCGGGACCTGCCGCGTCGACACAGCCAGGACCAGGCGGATCACGCCCGTCGCGGTTCGGGCTGCCCACCGCGATCGCGCTCGTCGTCGGTTCGGTGATCGGCACCGGCGTGTTCGGCCTGCCCGCGGCACTCGCGCCGTTCGGGCCGGTCAGCCTCGTGGCGTTCGTGCTCGTCACGATCGGGGCGCTGGCCCTCGCGGTGACGTTCGGCGCGCTGTCCAAGCGGATCCCCGGTTCCGGTGGCCCCTACGCCTACGCGCGGGACGCGTTCGGCGAGTTCGCCGGATTCCTCAACGCCTGGTGCTACTGGATCACGGCGTGGGCGGGCAACGCGGCGATCGTCGTGGCGCTGGTCGGGTACGCCGAGGTGTTCGTCAACACCGAGCACAACGTCGGCTGGTCGATCGTCATCGCCTTGGCCGGCCTGTGGATTCCGGCGCTGGTGAACCTCTCCGGACTGCGGAACATGGCCGTCACGCAGATCCTGTCCACCGTGCTGAAGATCATCCCGTTGCTGTTCATGGCCACGATCGGCCTGTTCTTCGTGAAGTCGGCGAACTTCGGCGCGTTCAACGCCAGCGGCACGTCGATCGGCGGCGCCATCTCGGCGGCCGCGGCGATCGCGTTGTTCAGCTACATCGGCATCGAGACCGCGTCGGTGGCCGCCGGTCGTGTGCGGGATCCCGAGCGCAACGTCGGCCGCGCCACGGTGCTCGGCACGATCGGCTGTGCCGTCGTGTACGTCCTCGGCACGCTGACGGTGTTCGGCACCGTGCCGAATTCTTCCCTGCGCGACACCAAAGCCCCGTTCACGGACGCGGCCAACGCGATCTTCGGCGGTGAGTGGGCAGGGCAGACCGTGGCGATCGCCGCCGTCGTCTCCGGCCTCGGCTGCCTCATCGGCTGGACGCTGATCGTCGGGGAGATGCCGATGGCCGCGGCGAAGGACGAGCTGTTCCCCAGGGCGTTCCTGCGCACCCGCGGCGACATCCCGAGCTTCGGCATCATCAGCTCGACCGTGCTGGCCTCGGCTCTCGTGGTCGTCAGCTACACCAGCTTCGAGCAGGTCTTCACCACGCTCGTCCTGCTGTCGGTGTTCACCGCCGTGGTTCCGTACCTGTTCAGCGCCGCCGCGCAGCTGTTCTGGCTGCTGGTGCGCGGACGCAGGGCCGAATGGCCGCACCTGGTCCGGGACGGCGGCGTGTCGGTGCTGGCCCTGGCCTTCGCGTTCTGGGCGCTGGCCGGCAGCGGCTACCAGGCCGTCTACTACGGCTCGGTCTGCCTGCTGCTCGGCGTGCCGCTCTACATCTGGCTCAAGGCCGGCCGCGGTGAGTACGGCGAGGTGAAGGCATGACCCTCGGCGTCGGCTCGGAGGTCGGCACGCTGCGCCAGGTCGTCGTGCACCGGCCGGGGCTGGAACTGAGCAGGCTGACCCCGCGCAACTGCGACGAGCTGCTGTTCGACGACGTGCTCTGGGCCGCGAAGGCCAGGGAGGAACACGACCACTTCGCGGATGTCCTGCGCGGCCGCGGAATCACCGTGCACCACACCGGAACCCTGCTCGCCGAGACGCTGGCGCTGCCGGAGGCGCGGTCGTTCGTGCTGGACCGCGTCTGCACGCCGGAGCTGCTCGGCCCGACCCTCGTGGCCCCGGTGCGGGAGTTCGCCGAGAAGGTCGACACCGACCAGCTGGCCGAGCTGCTCGTCGGTGGCGTCACCCGCGCCGACCTCTCGCCGCTCGGCGCGCACAGCCTGCGCTGGAGCTCGCTCGCCCTGGACGACTTCGTGCTGCCGCCGTTGCCGAACACCCTGTTCCCGCGCGACAGCTCGGCGTGGATCTACGGCGGCGTCACGATCAACCCGATGGCCAAGGCCCCGCGCCGCCGGGAGTCCCTGCACTGCCAGGCGATCTACCGCTTCCACCCGCTGTTCTCCGACGCCACGTTCCCCACCTACTACGGCGCCGACGACGCCAACCACCAACCCGCGACGCTCGAAGGCGGCGACATCCTCGTCCTCGGCCGCGGCACGGTGCTGATCGGCATGGGGGAGCGGACCACCCCGATGGGCGTGGAAATCCTGGCGCGCGAACTGTTCCGCACCGGCCAGGCCACCTCGGTGATCGCCGTGCAGCTGCCGCGCTCGCACGCGCTCATGCACCTCGACACCGTCATGACCATGCTCGACACGGCGACGTTCATCCGCTACCCGCAGCTCGACCCGGCGACGCTGCGGACGTGGCTGATCACCCCCGCCGACCCGCGCGAGGTCGTCGAACGCGGCTCGGCCGGCCTGCGCGTCGAGGAACGCGACTCGGTGTTCACCACGATCGCCGAGCAGCTCGGCACCCGCGTCCGCGTGCTGTGCGCGGCCGAGGACGCCCGTGCCGCCGAACGCGAACAGTGGGACGACGCCAACAACTTCCTCGCCCTCGCGCCCGGTGTCGTCGTCGGCTACGAGCGCAACACCGTCACCAACACGATGCTGACCGACCACGGCATCGAGGTGATCGGCATCCCCGGCAACGAACTCGGCCGCGGTCGCGGCGGCGCCCGCTGCATGACCTGCCCGATCCAGCGCGACGGCATCTGAAAGGACATCTCGATGCGACACCGCGGCACTCTGCTCAAGGAGCTCGACCTCACGAAGGAGAAGTTCCTCGACCTCGTCTCCCGGGCGCGGGCGCTCAAGCGCGCCAAGGCGTCCGGCACGGAACACCAGCTGCTGAAGGGCAAGAACATCGCGCTGGTGTTCGAGAAGAGCTCCACGCGCACCCGCTGCGCGTTCGAGGTCGCCGCCCACGACCAGGGCGCGCACGTCACCTACCTCGACCCGACCGGCTCCCACATGGGCAGGGAGGAGTCCGTTCCGGACACCGCGAAGGTGCTGGGCCGCATGTTCGACGCCATCGAGTTCCGCGGTTTCGCCCAGGACACCGTCGAGGAACTGGCCGACCACGCCGGCGTCCCCGTCTGGAACGGCCTCACCGACTCCTGGCACCCGACCCAGATGCTCGCCGACGTCCTCACGATGATCGAGCACCACGACGGCCCGGTGGAGAACATCAGCTTCGCGTTCGTGGGCGACGGTCACAACAACGTCGCCCGCTCGCTGCTCGTCACCGGTGCTCTGCTCGGCATGGACGTGCGCGTCGCGGCACCGCTGTCGCTGTGGCCGCCGGCCGAGGTGACCGAGAAGGCGAACGAGCTCGCGACGGCGAGCGGTGCCCGTGTGCGGGTGACCACCGACCCGGAGGAAGCCGTGGCGGGCGCGGACTTCGTCTACACCGACGTGTGGGTCAGCATGGGCGACCCGGACGAGGTCTGGGACAGCCGCGTCGCCGAGCTGACCCCGTACCGCGTCACGTCCGGGCTGATGAAGGCCACCGGCAACCCGGACGTGAAGTTCCTGCACTGCCTGCCTTCGATCCACGACCGCAGCACGACGGTCGGCCGCCGCGTGTACGAGAAGTACGGCCTCGACGGCGCCGAGGTGGCCGACGAGGTCTTCTCCTCGCCGGCCTCGATCGTGTTCGACCAGGCAGAGAACCGGCTCCACACCATCAAGGCGGTCATCGTCGCCGGATTGGCCACCTGATGCGCATCGTCGTGGCTCTCGGCGGGAACGCCCTGCTGATGCGTGGCGAACCCGCCGACGCCGCCGTCCAGCTCCAGCACGTCGAGGCGGCGGCGCGAGCCCTCGCGCCGCTGGCCGCCGGCCACGAGCTCGTGATCTGCCACGGCAACGGCCCGCAGATCGGCCTGCTCGCGCTGGAGAGCGAGGCCGACAGAGCGCTGAGCCGCCCGTACCCGCTCGACACCCTCGGCGCGGAGACCCAGGGCATGATCGGCTACTGGCTGGCCCAGTCGCTGCGCAACGCGGGCGTCCGCAAGCCGGTGCTCGCGCTGGTCACGCAGACCGTCGTCGACCCTGCCGACCCCGCTTTCGCCGTCCCGACCAAGTTCATCGGCCCGGTCTACGACCACTCGCGAGCACTGGCCCTGGCCAACGCGAACGGCTGGACCATCGCGCGGGACGGCACGCACTGGCGGCGCGTGGTCCCGTCACCGGAGCCGCTGCGGCTGGTGGAACAGGACTCGATCGACCAGCTGGTGCGTGCGGGGACCGTCGTGGTGTGCGCGGGCGGCGGAGGTGCTCCCGTCACGGACAACGGCCGTCTCCACGGCGTGGAAGCCGTGGTGGACAAAGACCTCACGTCGGCGCAGCTCGCGATAGCACTGCACGCGGACCGGTTGCTGCTGCTGACCGACGTGCCCGCCGTGATGTGCGACTTCGGCACCCCGGAGGCCGTTCCGCTGCCCGAGCTGTCGCCGGCCGACCTCGACGGCTTCGAGTTCCCGGCAGGATCCATGGCACCGAAGATCGAGGCGTGCCGCCGGTTCGTGACGGCCACCGGCTCCCCGGCCGCCATCGGTGCGCTGGCGGACGCGGAGAAGATCCTGAAGGGGGTGGCGGGCACGACGATCGTGCCGGATCACGCCGCCAGGTGACCGTCCGGCCGCACGAGTCCCGCGTCGGTCGCGACGTGCTCGCCGGTGCGCAGACGCTCGAACAACGTGCTCCCGTCCGGCATCCGCACGTTCCCGGCGCGCCTGCCGGTGGGGTAGGTGACGCCGAGTCCCGACAACCGCTCGGCGAGCTCGCGCGACATGTCCGGCGCCTTCGCGATCAGGTCGCTCACCACCGCCCGCAACGCCTGCCCTTCCGGTGAGAACGTCGTCATCAACGCCGTCTGCGCCCTCGTGTGTTCGAGCAGATCGGCGCCCACCGGATGCCGTTCCTCGTGGTACGTGTCGAGCAACGCCTCGTCCGCGCGTCCGGTGACGACCGCGGCGAGCTTCCACCCGAGGTTGTGCGCGTCCTGGATGCCCACGTTCATGCCGACTCCGCCGGTCGGGAAGTGCATGTGGGCAGCGTCGCCCGCCAGCAGCACGGTGCCCTTGCGGTAGGTCACCGCCTGCCGCGTCGAGTTGCTGAACCGCGACAGCCACACCGGATCGCGCATCCCGAAGTCGGTGCCCGCGATCCGCTCGACCGTCGCCCGCAGCTCGTCGAGCGTGAGCTCACCTGGCCACGCGGCCTGGTTCGCGCCGGGATCACCCCCGACGATCCGGTGCACCCCGCCGGGCAGCGGCACGACCATCAGCCCGCCGTTCACCCCGGCGACGCCGGCGAACCCGCGCTCCGGCGGCGCGTCGAGCACGACGTCGCCGAGCCAGCCCCACGTGGTGGGACCGGTGCCGGGGAAGCCGATTCCCGCCGCGGTCCTGATCGTGCTGCGCGTTCCGTCGCAGCCGACGACATAACGGGCCTCCACGACTTCCCCGTCCGCCAGCACCACGCCGCCCTCGGCCAGCCCGGTTGCCTGGCACCCGCGGCGGATGATCGCGCCCATCCGCCTCGCACGGTCTTCGAGCAGCTCCTCCGTGCGCGCCTGCACCAGCACGAGCGTGAACGGGTACGGCGTGTCCAGCACCGAGAAGTCGAGCCGCTGCGGCAGTCCCGCGAAGTGCCCGTCCGGAATCCGGATGCCCTCGTCGAGGAACGGCTCCACGACACCGCGGCTGTCGAAGATCTCCAGCGTGCGCGGGTGGATCGTGAGCGCCTTCGAGTTGGCGTCTCGCTGCGTTCTCGACTCCAGCACCGTGACCGATGCCCCGCCCAGCCTCAGTTCTCCGGCGAGCCACAACCCGGTGGGCCCGGCCCCCACGACGACGACGTCCATGCGACACCTCTCTTGGTCACTGACCAATGCTCTTCCTTCGAGTAGACTTGGTCAGTGACCAAGAGTCAAGCCGATGTCGTGCGGGCCGCACTGGAGCTCCTCGACGAGGAGGGCGCCGATGCCGTCACGTTGCGCGCCATCGCCCGCCGCCTGGACGTGCACATGAACTCCGTGGTGTGGCACGCGAGGAGCAAGGCCCGGCTGAGCGAGCTGATGGCGGACGCGATCGTCGCGGGTGTCTCCCTGACCGGCCTGCCGCGGCACTGGCACGCACGCGCCGCGGAGATCGCTCGCCGGTACCGCCGCGCTCTGCTGGCCCACCGCGACGGCGCGGCCGTCGTCGCGGGCACCTACGCGAACGAGCCCGCGACCCTCGACGTCGCGGAGGCGTTCGTCGGCGCGTTGCTCGAAGGCGGTCTGTCCGAACGCGACGCCGCCTGGACGTGCTGGAGCGTCATCTACTTCGTCCTCGGTCTGTGCCAGGAAGAACAGGCGTTGCCGCAGCGCTCGTCCGGCGACCTCACGCCGGGGGAACGGCCGGCGCTGGAGAAGGTGCTGCCGTTCCTCGCGGAGGAGTCGTTCGACGAGCGGTTCGAGTTCGGCGTCGCCAAGCTCCTGGCGCGCTGACCCGCCGTCAGTCGCGTTCGAACTCCGCCCGCGAGGCCACGTTCAGCTTCCGCATCGCACGAGCGACGTGGTGCTCGACCGTGCGCGGCGAGAGGAACAGCTCGTCCGCGATCTGCCGGTTGGTCCGCCCCGCCGCCACGAGGTCCACGACCTCCCGTTCCCGCGGCGACAGCTCGTCGCCGTACCCCTTGCGGCCACGCGGTCGTGCCGGACGGAACCGGCGGCTGGCCCGGCGACAGCGGTCGGCATCCCGCGTGCAACCCAATGCGGCGTAAGCCTCCACGGCGGCGGTGAGCGAGGACAGCGCCGTGGCCGGATCACCGAGCGCGATGGCGGCGGTCGCGGCCGCCTCGTGCACGGTCGCCGCGGTGTGCGGCTGAGGCAGCGCGGCATACGCGGCAGCGGCCTGCAGGTAGCCGTCGAGCGCCTGAGCGGGGTCCGCCGCCAGATACGCCCGGACCAGCACTTCAGCCGCGGCAGCCGCGGGTGCGTCGGTGCCCGCGACACCCGCCGCGTACTCGTCGGCCAGGCTGACGGCGTCGGCGTCCCGGCCGGCTCGCTGGAACGCCCGGACCGCCTGCGGCACCAGGTCGGCCGCCCACACCCAGTTCTCCTTGGCACGCACCCGGATCAGCGCGCGGTCGGCGCCGACCGCCGCCGCGGCCACGTCGCTGCGGGCCAGCGCGAGAGCTACCCGTGCCGCCGACACGGCGATCTGCAGGGGCGCGGTTTCCTGGGCGGCGGCGTGGGCGCTGTCCAGGTACCGGCCGGCCGCGTCACGATCACCGCGCGCCATGGCCACCCACGCCAGCGCGAGCAACGCGTCCATGGCGAGCGAAGGCATCTCACCCGCCTGCTCGATCAGGTGCGCGGCGTCGGCGTCGAGCGTGCCCCAGTTCCCGGTGAGCGCGTCGATGCGCAGCCCGGTGCCGGTGCGCAGCGTCGACAGGTACGGCACGTCCGTCTCCGCCATCAACGTGCTGCTGATCTGCAGCAACGACCGCGCTGTCGGGTAATGGCCCGTCCACGCCAGCGAGTCGCCGACGTTGCTGAACGCACGGGCGAGCTGGCGGCGCACGCGGGGCGAGCGGGAGCTGCGGGGCAACCGGTCCAGCAACGGGCGCAGCCGCGGATCGCCGGTGCCCGCCAGCAACGACAGCCGGTTGGCGTGCACGACCATGGCGAGCTCGTCGTCGCGCGGCACGGCGGCGGCGAGCTTCGTCGCCTTCTCCAGCCAGGCGAACTGGCTGGAGATCGGCCGCCACCCGAACGTCGGCAGCACGAGGGCGGCGGCGCCGCGTGCGGCCAGTGCCGGACGGTCGGCCAGGTCGTGCACCGCCATCTCGATCTCGCCCTGGCCCTCCTCGACGCGGCCGGCCTGGTTCATCAGCAGCCTGCCGAGGTTGATCCGGACCTCGCCGCGCGCGGTGCCGGTGAGCAGGCCGTCGCGCAGCAGTTCCCGCAGCCGGTCGACGGTGCTGACCCGCGCGATCCCGGTGGCCGCCACCCGGCTCAGCCGCACCGCGAGCGTGCGCGCGGCACGCGGCGGCAGCGCGGTGTCGGCCAGCGCCGTCTCGAGCACCTGCAGCGCGAGGGCGGCGTCGGAGACCTCGGTGGCGTGGTCGGCGGCCGCGACCGTCCTGCTCACCCAGTTCGCGATGTCACCGGCCTGGCGGTAGTGGTGCGCCAGCCGCACCGGCACGCGGTCCGGTCGCCCGGCCAGCAGCTCGGCTGCTCGCGCGTGCAGCTTCCGGCGTTGCGGGCTCGGGATCGACACGTCGACGGCCTGTCTGGCGAGCGGGTGCCGCAGCGCGTAGCGGCCGGTGTCCACCTCGAACAGCACCGCGCCCGTCAACGCGTCGGTGAGCGCCCTGGCCACGCGGCCGGGTGGCAGTCCGGACACCACGGCCAGGTCGTCCTCGGTGGCAGGCGCGTCCAGCACGGCGGCCGCGTGCACCACGGCGGCCACGGCCGGGCCCAGCCGCCGCAACCGGTCGGCCATGGTGTCGCGCAGCAACACCGGGATGTCGACCAGGTCGAGCGCGTGCGAGCGCGGTTCGGCGCCCATCTCGCGGAACTCGCGCAGCACCTCCTCGATCACGAACGGGATCCCCGCCGTGCGGTGGTGCAGTGCCGCGGCGAAGTCCTGGCCGACCTCGCGGGTGCCGAGCAGCCCGGCGGCCAGCACGCCGACGTCGGTGGCCGCCAACGGACGCAGCCGCAACAACGTGGTGTTGTCGTCCGACAGCAGTCGATGCGCCGCCTCCAGCACCGAGGAGGCCCCCGCCGCGTACGCCTCGCGCCGGTACGCGGCGATCAGCGCGAGGTTCGCCGTCGGCGGGCTCATCAGGAACCGCAGCAGGTCCTGGGTTCCCTCGTCGGCCCAGTGCAGGTCGTCGATCACCACGATCACCGGGCCGTACGCGGCGAGCAGATCACGCACGGCGCGGAAGACCTTGTGCCGTTCCGCGGCGGCGTCACCCCTGGGCGGTTCCGGCGGGAGCAGCGGCGCCAGCTCGGGCAGCAACGGCCGCAACGCGCCGACGATCGGCGAGAGGGTCCCGGCGACGCGGGAGAGCAGCGGCGCGGTGTCGCGCAACAGGTCCACCACCGGTCCGTAGGGGAACGGTTCGCGCATCGGCTGACAGCAGCCCAGCAGCACGGTCCGCCCGGCGAGCTCCGGGCGCCGCACCAGCTCCCGGACGAGCCGGGTCTTGCCCACCCCCGCCTCGCCCTCGACCAGGGCGAGCGCGGGAGGCCGCACCGCCACCCGCGCCAGCTCGGCCAGTTCGGCGTCGCGGCCGACGAAGACCGAGCGCGGTGGCCGGGCAGCGGAAAGACCGACCGTCATGCCCACTGATGGTACTGACGAGTAACCGAATCGCGACGCCCCGCAATGATTGGGTATCCCCGATGAATGCGGGCTCCGATGTGCCCGCGTCCGGTGTGGATGCAGGGTGGGGCCGAGCGGCCACACCCCTGCCTCCGCCGCTCGGACGAGGAGTCACGCAGATGAGTCAGAGCAACAGGCGCACCGTGCTGGCGGCGCTGGCGGTGGTGCTGCTCGCGGCCACGCCGCAGGCCGTCGCGGCACCGCAGGAGGGCGTGATCGTGCCCGCACGCGAACCGTGGGCGGCGGGCTGGTACACCGTCCGGCTGCACGACGCGGCCGCCACGAGCGTCCAGTCGTCGGCCCAGTCGCTGGTGGCGCGGTACGGCGGCACGATCAGGTCGACGTGGAGCAGGACCGTCCAGGGCTTCTCGGTGCGGGGCCTGTCCGAGCAGGCGGCCCGCAGGCTGGCCGGGAACCCCGCGGTGAAGGCGGTGTACCAGACCGGCACCGCCCGCGGCACGGACGTGCAGAGCAACGCGCAGTGGAACATCGACCGCGTCGACCAGGCGAACCTGCCGCTGGACACCAAGTACGAGTACAACGCCACCGGTGAGGGCGTGACGGTGTACAACGTGGACAGCGGCACCCGCGTGTCGCACTCCGAGTTCGAGGGCCGCGCGTCCAACGGCTACGACTTCTTCGACAGGGACGCGATCGCGCAGGACTGCCACGGCCACGGCACGCACACCGCCAGCACGTCGGTCGGCAAGACCTACGGCGTGGCGAAGAAGGCGAAACTGGTGGCGCTGCGGGTGTTCGACTGCAGCGCCTCCGGCCCGGACGACCTGGTCGTCGACGCGGTCGAGTGGATCGACGCGAACGGCCGCAAGCCCGCGGTGGTCAACATGAGCCTCGGCCAGTACCAGACGGGCATCGGCGACGAGCAGATCAGGGCGTCGATCCAGAAGGGCTTCGTCCACGTCTTCGCCGCCGGCAACAACAACGGCGCCGACGCCTGCGGCTACAGCCCGGCCCGCGTCACCGAGGGACTCACCGTCGCCTCGACCGAACGCGACGACTCCCGTTCCGGCTTCTCCAACACCGGCACGTGCGTCGACCTGTTCGCACCGGGTGGCAGCAACACCGGCGCGAGCTACAGCAGCGACACGGCGACCCGGTCCGACCAGGGCACGTCGTTCTCCGCGCCGCTCGTCACCGGTGCCGCGGCGCTGTACCTGCAGAGCCACCCGTCCGCGACGCAGGCGGAGGTCAACAAGGCGATCGTCGACGCCGCCACGCCCGGAAAGGTGACCAACGCGGGCCCCGGTTCGCCGAACAAGCTGTTGTACACCAAGGGAATCACCGGTGCGCCGGGGTGCGCGAAGAAGTCGAACGACACCGACGTCGCCATCCCGGACGCCGGCAGCGCGGTGACCAGCACCATCACCATTTCCGGCTGCGAGGGCACCGGTTCGGCGTCCGCGCAGGTCGAGGTGGCGATCAGCCACCCCTACCGCGGTGACCTGGTGCTCACGCTGATCGCTCCGGACGGCAGCACCTACCGGCTCAAGGAGGCCAGCACCGTCGACCACGCCGACGACGTGCGCACGACGTTCACCGCCAACCTCTCGGCGGAGCAGCGCAACGGCGACTGGAAGCTCGGCGTGCAGGACCTCTACCGGTACGACACCGGCACGCTGGACAGCTGGAGCCTGACGCTCTGACCGCGGGTCAGGGGACCACGAGCACCGGCCAGTGCCCCGACCTGATCAGTCGCGTGGCCACCGACCCGGCGAACCGGTGCCCCGCCTGCTGCGACGCCCCGACCACCACCACGTCGGCCTGGCAGCGGTCGGCGGCGTCCCGCAGGGTCGTGTACGGGTCCCCGAACGTCTTCACGAACGTCACCGGCACGTCGAGTTCCTCCGCCGCGGACCGCGCCTGTTCGCGCAGCTCGGCGTGGAGCCTGGCCGTCGCCTCGTGCTCGTACACCGAGGCGGCGGCCGGGGTCAGCACCGCGAGCGAGGAGTGCGAGGCGACGAAGGCGACGACCAGGCGGGCGCCCTGGCGCCGCGCCATGCCGAACGCGAAGGCCGCCGCGCGCATCGCCGTGTCGGAGCCGTCGACGCCGACGAGGATCGTGCGCGCGGCCGGCAGGGGAGTGGGACCGTAGGAGTCCGTTGTGGATTCGAAGGGTGCGTTCACGGCTCCTCCTAGCGCACGACCGCTGAGTCCTTCTCCTCGTGCTCCAGGTCGATCGTGGTGCGCAGGGTGATCGGCTTGAGGAGCAGTGCGGCGATCACGCCGACGACGGCGACGGCCGCGGAGATCAGGAAGATGTGTGCCGTCGCGTCGCCGTAGACCGTGTGCACGATAGTCTGCACCTGCGGCGGCAGGGCGGAGAGGTTCAACGCGCTGGTGCCGCCGGTCGACTGGCCCGCGGGCACGTGCAGCGCGGTGGACAGGTCGGCGGTCACGCGGTTGGCGAGGACGGCGCCGAGCACGGACACGCCGATGGTGCCGCCCAGGGAACGGAAGAACGTGACCGACGCGCTGGCGGCGCCCAGCTCGCTCAACGGCACGCTGTTCTGCACGGCCAGCACGAGGTTCTGCATCGTCATGCCGACGCCGATGCCGACGACGGCCATCGCGATGCCGACCACCCACAGCGCGGTGGCGTGGTCGACCGTGCCCAGGCCGAGGAAGCCCAGCACCAGGATGATCGTGCCCGACACGATGTACGGCTTGATGGCGCCCGACCGGCTGATCATGCGGCCGGAGATCGTGGACGACACGAGCACGCCCGCCATCAGCGGGATGGTCAGCAGGCCCGCCTCCGTCGGGGTGTAGCCGCGGCCGATCTGGAAGTACTGGCCGAGGAACACCGAGCCGCCGAACATCGCCATGCCGACCGCGAGCGAGGCGATGATCGCGAGTGCTGGGGTGCGCTGGACCACGATGTGCAGCGGCACAACGGGTTCGCTGACCCGCAGCTCGACCAGGACGGCCGCGCCGAGCAGCACGAGACCGCCGGCGACCATGGCCCCGGTCTGCCACGACACCCAGTCGAACGAGTTGCCGACGAACGAGACCCAGATCAGCAGCACGCTCACGCCCGCGGCGATCAGCGCCGCGCCGAGGTAGTCGATGCGCACGTTCTCGCGGCGGACGGTCTCCAGCTTCAGCGTGGCCTGCAGGACGACGAACGCGAGCGCGGCGATCGGCACGGCGATCCAGAAGCACCAGCGCCAGCCGAGCCAGGACACGTCGACGATCAGGCCGCCGAGCAGCGGGCCGCCGACGGTGGCGACGGCCATGACCGCGCCGAGGTAGCCGTTGTAGCGGCCGCGTTCGCGGGGCGGGATGATCGCGGCGATCACGACCTGCACCAACGCCTGCAGGCCGCCGACGCCGAGGCCCTGGAACGCGCGGGCGGCGATCAGCTGACCGGTGTCCTGGGCGAAGCCGCTGAGCAGCGAGCCGATCACGAAGATCACGATGGCGGCCTGGACCAGCGTCTTCTTGTTGAACAGGTCGGCCAGCCTGCCCCAGATCGGCGTGGTCGCCGTCGCCGTGAGCAGGGTCGCCGTGACCACCCACGTGTACTGCGTCTGGGTGCCGTTCAGCGAGCCGATGATCCGCGGCAGCGCGGTGGACACGACCGTCGAGCTGACCATGGCCACGAACAACGCGAGCAGCAGCCCGGACAGCGACTCGAGCACCTGCCGGTGCCCCATCGCCCGAGTCTCGATCTTCACGTACCGCCCCTTCGTTCCTCACAATTCTTGCGCGCCGTGCAAATTTGCACAATAGGCAACTTACTCCGGGTCCGGCCTGATCGCATGGAGACCCTCACCACGCTGCGCTGCCGCCGACGATGGAGCGGGGGCTGGACGGGGTGACGGTCGAGGACATCGCCGATGAGGCCGGTGTCTCGCGCCGGACGTTCTCCAGCTACTTCACCAGCAAGGAGGACGCGGTACTGGACGCCGACCGCGAGCGGTTCCAAGCGCTGGTCGCGCTGGTCGGGTCGAGGCCGCCGGGCGAGGAGCCGTGGCAGGCCCTGCGCGCGGCGACGGCGGAGCTGTACCGCACCTGGCCGTCCCGGACGTGGAGTGGATGGCTCAGCTGCGGCTGCTGAGGCGGCACCCGTCACTGCTCGCACGCCAGGCAGCCGACCAGGTCGCGCTCGAACGCGACGTGAGTGCCGTGCTGACCACGCGCGGACCGGACGGGGAAGTGGCGCGGCGGACGGCGGCGACGTTCCTCGCCGCCGTCCGCACCGGGACCGCGCTGTGGCTGGAGGGTGGGGGAGAGCGGCCTCCGCCCGCCCTCGTCGACCGCCGGCTCCGCGTTCAGAGCTCGTAGACCTGCCCGGTCTGCCGTCCCTCGATCGACCTGACGTACGCCCGCACCACGTCGGCGAGCGGCACGGGCTTCATGCCGGGGAAGAAGTCGCCGTAGACGTCGAGCGACTCGGTGAACACGGTCGGGCTGACCGCGTTGATCCGCTGCGGCGCGATCTCGATGGCCGCCGCACGCACGAACGCCTCCACCGCGCCGTTGGCGAGCGACGCGGCAGCGCCGGTGACGATCGGTTCGCGCGCGAGCACACCGGTGATCAGCGTGAACGAGCCGTGTGGCGTGACGTGCGCAAGACCTTCCTTCACCAGCGTCACCTGCGACAGCACCTTGCCGGTGAACGCCGCCTGGTGGTCCTGCGCGGTCAGTTCGGCCAGCGGCTTGAACGGAACCGAGCCCGCCGCGCTCGCCACGGCGTCGACCTGGCCGACCGTCTGGTACAGCTCGGCGACCTGGGCCGGGTCGGTCACGTCGTACTGCAGGTCGCCTCCGGTGCGGGAGACGGTGACGACGTCGTGCTTGCGTTCGACGAGCTCCTGGTGGACCGCGGTCCCCAGCGTGCCGGTGGCTCCTACGAGCAGAATCCTCATGCCGTCGACGCTAGGTCCGCTTCCAGCGCCGGTGAAATGCCGTTCACGCAGCACTTATGATCGGCAGTCATGAATGTCGAGCTGCGCCACCTCCGCGCGCTGGCCGCCATCGGCGACCACCGGTCGATCACGGCGGCCGCGGAGTCGCTGCACGTCACGCAGCCCGCTCTCTCGCGCACGCTCGACCAGTTCGAACGACGGCTCGGCGTGCGACTCGTGGAACGGACCACCCGGCACGTCGCCCTGACCGACACCGGCCACCGCCTGTGGGAGCACAGCCACCGCATCCTCGCCGAGCTGGACACCGCCCTGGCCGAGGCGGTGCGCCCCCAGCCGCTGCGGCTGACCTTCGCCTGGGCCGCGCTCGGCCGGTTCACGATCCCGTTCCTGCGCGAGTGGCGCGCGCGGCACCCGGACGTGCTCGTCCGCATCCGCCGGTCCGACGATCCCGAGGCGTCCCTGCGGCGCGGCGAGGCGGACGTGGCGGTGCTGCGCACCGAACCCGCGCGCTCCGGGGTGGAGCACGTGGCGTTGATCGAGGAACCCCGCGTCGCGGCGGTCGCGGACGACCACCCGCTCGCCACCCGTGCGGCGATCTCACTCGGCGACCTGGTGGGCGAGTGCGTCGCGATGTGCGAGACGGCGGGGACGACGACCGCTGATCTCTGGCCGGCAGGGGCACGGCCGAAGTCCGTGGACGTGCCCGGTGTCGTCGAGTGGCTCACGTCGATCTCGACCGGAGCGACCGTCGGGGTCACGGCCGCCGGCACCAGCCACCACAACCCGCACCCCGGCGTGACCTACCTGCCGCTGACCGACGCCGAGCCGATCACCGTGCACCTGGCCTGGCCGTCACCGCCCGCGCATCCGTCGACGGCGGCGTTCGTGGCGCTGGCTCGGCGGCACCTGGCCGCCACAGACGCGCCGACGAACCTTGCGTGAGGTAGAGCAGGCTCCACCTCGGTCCGGGCAGCCTGCGTGATCGTTCCGCGTGCTCTCGGAAATTACGTTTCTCCGTGGAAGTCGTTGCGAGCCAAGGAGAACGTGATGAGGGCAGACGCGCTGTCGCTGCAGGCGGTGCGGAAGGTGTACGGCACGGGCGGTGGCGCGGTCACGGCGTTGCACGAGGTGACCGTCGGCATCCGGCGAGGCACCTTCACCGCGGTGATGGGCCCGTCCGGTTCGGGCAAGAGCACCTTCCTGCACTGCGCGTCGGGCATGGACCGGCCGACCTCCGGCCGTGTCCTGCTGGGCGACACCGACCTCGGCGCGCTGAAGGAGGCGAAGCTGACCGAGGTCCGCAGGGACCGGATCGGCTTCGTGTTCCAGGCCTACAACCTGCTGCCGTCGCTGACCGTGCTGCAGAACATCACGCTGCCCCTGCGGCTGGCCGGCCGCCGCGCCGATCAGGGCTGGCTGCGCGAGATCGTGAGCAGGGTCGGTCTCGACGGACGGCTCGACCACCACCCGGCGGAGCTGTCCGGCGGGCAGCAGCAACGGGTTGCCATCGCCCGCGCACTGGTGGCGCGGCCCGAGGTCGTGCTGGCTGACGAGCCCACCGGGGCGCTGGACTCGCGGCCGGCGCACCAGGTGCTGACGTTGCTGCGGTCCATTGTGGACGAAATGGGGCAGACCGTGCTGATGGTCACGCACGACCCGGTTGCCGCGTCCGCCGCGCACAGCGTGTTGTTCCTCGCGGACGGGAGGCTGGCGGGCGAGCTGGTCTCGCCGACGCCGGAGAAGGTCGCCGAGCGCATGACGCGTCTGGGGGAGTGGTGAGCGGTGCTGACCCTTGCGTGGCAGACGGTCAAGGCCCGCACCAGCGGGTTCATCGGCGCGTTCGTCGCCATCCTGTGCGGCACCGCGCTGGTCGCGGCCTGCGGGATCCTCATGGAGTCCGGGTTTCGCGGCGGAGTGCCGACCCAGCGCTATGCGGCAGCCGACGTGGTCGTCACCGGCGATCGCACGGTGCGCCCGCCGGGTGGCGACGTGCTCGCGTTCGAGCACGCCGCCGAACAACCGGCGATTCCCGCCGCGCTGGCTACCAGAATTGCCGCGGTGCCGGGCGTGAAGGGCGTCGTGCCGGAGCGGACGTTCCCCGCCGTGGTGGTCGGGCCGGATGGGCAGGCCGTGGTGGACAAGCCGTCCTTCGGTCACAACTGGGAGTCGGCCGTGCTGGCGCCGTTCACCCTGACGCAGGGGCGTGCTCCCGCCGCGGACGACGAGGTGGTGCTCGACTCCGGTCTGGCGGCGCGGGCGGGAACCCAGGTCGGCGGCGAGGTGAAGGTGATGACCCGGTCCGCGCCGGTGTCGTACCGCGTGAGCGGAGTCGCCGAAGGAAGGGGAGATCGGCAGGCGTCGGTGTTCTTCAGCTCCGCCAAGGCTTCCGAGCTCGCCGGACGCCCTGATCAGGTCAGCGCCATCGGCGTCCTGACCACGGGCGACGTCACCGATCGCATCGAGGACATGCTGGCCGACGACCACGTCACGGTGTCGACCGGTGCCGACCGCAGTGCCGCCGAGTTCGACGACGTCAGCCAGACCAAGGCGATCCTCGCGCTCATCGCGGGGTCGTTCGGCGGCTACGCGGTCCTGGTCGCGATCTTCGTCGTCGCCAGCACCCTGGCCCTGACCGTCGAACAACGCCGCCGCGAGTTCGCCCTCCTGCGCGCGGTCGGCGCTACCCCGCGCCAGATCCGGACGATGATCGGCCTGGAGACGCTGGTGGTCTCGCTGGCGGCCGGTGTGCTCGGCAGTCTGCTGAGCATCGCCGTCAGTCACGGACTGCGCAGCGCGTTCGCCGCGATCGGCGTGGTACCGCACGACTTCGCCCTGTCGATCAGCCCGATCCCGTTGCTCGCCGCCCTCCTGATCGGCCTGGCCGCGGCACGGGTGGCCGCCTGGAGCGCGGCGCGGCGCCCGTCCTCGATCAAGCCGGTCGAGGCGCTGGGGGAGGCGGCGATCCAGCGCAGGGACCTGGGCCGGGTCCGCCTGAC
The DNA here is from genome assembly GCF_014648475.1 of Lentzea flava. Lineage (GTDB taxonomy): Bacteria > Actinomycetota > Actinomycetes > Mycobacteriales > Pseudonocardiaceae > Lentzea > Lentzea flava. Next base: position 96,901 of record NZ_BMRE01000022.1, read on the forward strand.
CATCGGCTGGGTCCTGCTGGCGATCGGCGCGGCGGCGACGACGCTCCCGTTGTTCCTGCGCGGCCAGCTCGGCGCGGCGATGTCGGTCATGGCCGCACTCGTGCTGATCATCGGCCTCACCCTGGTCGGACCGAGGATCGTGGGCGGCGCGGTTCGCCTGATCGTGCCGATGTTCAGCGGGTCCGTGAGCGGTTACCTCGCGGCGGCGAACGTCACGAAGAACTCGCGCAGGCTGGCCGCGGCCGTCACGCCGTTGATGCTGGCCATCGGCTTCGCCGTGGTGAACTTCTACAGCCAGACGACGTTCACCGCCGCCGTGCACCAGGAAACGGTCAAATCGATCACCGCCGACCACGTGATCACCGGCCCGGCCGGCGTGCCAGCCGAAGTGGCCGAAGCGGCGCGGACACTGCCGGGCGTGACAGCCGCGACGTCGTTGGTGCGCACCCAGGTGATCACCGCGAGCAAGACCGGTGACAGCGTCGACGTGAACCGCGGACCGGCCAACGGCCTCGACGCACGCGCCGGGAACACCGTCGACCTCGGCATCACCTCGGGCCGCCTCGAGGACCTCACGGCGGGAACGGTCGCGGTGAGCGACGCGCTGGGGAAGAAGGTCGGTGACACGGCGGAGTTCTGGTTCGCGGACGGCCAGCCGGCCCGGCTGCGCGTCGTCGCCACCTACGAGCACGACCTCGCGTTCGGCGACCACGTGCTGTCCGCCGCCGACGCCCGCGCCCACACGACCGCGGGCACGGACAGCGCGGTACTGGTCGAAGCCGGCACCACAGCCGCGCTGCAGAACCTGATCAGCCGCTATCCCGGCCTGACCGTGACCGAGCGGATCACCGCGCAGGACCAGGGCGACCAGCGAACCCAGTTCCTGCTCAACCTGGTCGCGGTCGGCGTGATCCTCGGCTACGTCGCCATCTCGGTGTCCAACACGCTGGTGATGTCGACGGCGGCACGGCGACGCGAGTTCGCCCTCCTGCGCCTGGTCGGCACCGGACGCCGCCAGGTGGTGCGGATGATGCGGGTGGAAGCGCTGATCACCGTCGGACTCGCCGCGGCGCTCGGCACGACGGTCGCCGCACTGCCGCTGACCCTGCTGGCGATCGGCTTCACCGGCACCCCGCTGCCCACCGGCCCGATCTGGGTCTACCTGGGCGTGCTCGCCGGTGCCGCCCTGCTGGGTGTCGTGTCGATCGCCGTGTCCACCCGCTTGTCGTTGCGCGCCAAGCCCGTCGACACGATCGGCATCCGTGAGTGAACGCCGAGAAGGCCACCCCCGAACCGAGGGGGTGGCCTTCAGGCGTGTGATCAGCCGACCGGCGGCGCCATGTCGAACCAGTTGTAGCCCTCGACCAGCTGCGTGGTCGTCGCGGTCGAGCCCGGCGTCGTGAGCTGCCAGCGGGTCACGGTGCGGTAGGTGCCGGGAATGGCGATGTCGCCCAGGTCGTTGTCGGGGTTGTTCTTGGTCGGGACCCACTCGACGACGGTCTTCTTCGTCAGGGTCGCGTTGAGCGTCGCGTAGTCGGACTGGGTCTTCAGGTAGTCGCCGACGCCGTGGTCAGAGGCGCGGCCGGGGTCCATGTAGCGGACCTGCAGGGTGTCGCCGTTGAAGGAACCGTCGACCTGCACGAGCGTGACGATGTGGCCGCCGCCGCGCTGCAGGCTGCCGGCCTTCGGACCGGCCGAGTAACGGCCGTACACCATCTGCACCGGGCCGCGGGCGAGCTTGCGAGCCAGGTCGCCGCCGAAGTCCGCGGCGCCGTCGGTGCTCACGCCCGCCGTGACCGCGGTCCAGCCGGCGTCACGGGCGGGTTGAGCCGCGATGTTCCAGGCCGCGCGCAGGTTGTACATGTTGGTGCCGCCGTCGTACTTGGCGTCCTCACCGATCCGCCAGATCGAGTTGGTGACGACGTTGTAGTCGGCCTGGTCCTGGGGGTCGAGGTTCTTGACCTTGGTGGTCAGCCAGCCGACTGGCGCGTTCTTCTCGTGCGCCCAGTAGTGCAGCACGTTGTACAGCGACGTCGGGCCGCAGTAGGCGCTGCCGTTGTTCTCCAGACCCGCGCGGTGCTGGTCGACGTCGCTGACCCCGCACTGCTTCACGGAGAAGTCCGGGCCCACCAGGTCGACGACCTTCGTGCACGGCGCCGGCTGGCCGATGACCGGGTCGGCGGACGCGACGGCAGGGAGCGCGAGGGTCGAGAGGGTGGCGGCGGCGATGATGGCCTTGCGGATCATGGTCCTTACCTTCCGTTCGCGGATTGCGTTGGCAGGTAAAGACTCTTCGAACGCGAACACGAAGGCATGAGGGATGATCCCTCAACCCCGGCCGCGCGAAGTTGGGTGTATCAGGCCATCCCCCACCCGGCTCCGTTAAAGATCCAGCTGGGCGGGACTGGTGTCGCTGCCCAGGTGAATCGGCAGCGAGTGCAGCCCGTAGACGATGGAGAGCTTGCGGAACGACAGCGCGCCGGGGTCGACCGCGAGCCGCATCTCCGGGAAGCGGCGGGCCAGCGCCGGGTAGGCGATCCGCAGCTCCATCTTGGCGAGCTCGGCGCCGATGCAGCGGTGGGCGCCGTACCCGAACGCGAGGTGCTGACCGGCTGCCCTCTCCGGGAGGATCTCGTCCGGCTGCGCGTACACGCTCGGGTCGCGGTTGGCCTGCGACAGCGAGCACGCCACGATGTCACCCGCGCGGATCCGCGTCCCGGCGACCTCGACGTCCTTGCGGGCGATGCGCAGGAACGCCACCTGCACGACGGACTGGTGGCGCAGCAGTTCGTCGACCACGCCGCCCACGGCCTCCTCGTCACCCCGCACGCGGTCGAACAGCTCGGGGGAACGCAGCATCGCGAGAGTGCCGAGGGAGATCATGCTCGCCGTCGTTTCGAACCCGCCGGTGAGCAGCCCGTCGGCGAGCCCGGCCAGCTCGTCGTCCGCCAGCTCGTCACCGTGCTTGCGCACCAGCTCGCCGAGCAGCCCGTCGGTGGGCGCCAGCCGCTGCGCGCGCACCAGCTCCCGGAAGTACACGACCGACTCCGACACCGCGGACAACGACGCCGTGGCCGCACCACCCAGGTCGAACCGGGCCACGCTGCGCCGCTGGAACTCCTCGCGCTCGCTCGCCGGCACGCCCAGCAGCTCGCAGATCGTGAGCGCGGGCACCGGCATGGCGAAGTCCTCGACGAGGTCGACCGGGCCGTCCTTCATGGACATCAGGTCGAGCTGGTCGTTGACGATGGCCTCGATGCGCGGCACGAGCCGCGAGAGCCGCCGCATGGTGAACTCGGGCGTCAGGACCTTGCGCAGCCGCGTGTGCTCCGGCGGGTCGCTGAACCCGAGCCCGCCCGGCGCCTCGTCGGCGAACAACCCCAGCTCCTTGAGGTTGCCGAAGTCGTTGCTGAACGAGTCGCTGTCGACCAGCACCTGCTTGGACGCCTCGTAGCCGGTCACGAGCCACACCGTCACCGGCAGCGGCAGCCGCGTGATCGGCCCCTGGGCCTGCATCCGCGCGAGCTCCGGCACCGGGTTCAACCCGTTGCGCCGCAGCGGTGCCAGCACGCGCGAGGGCACGAACCACGACGACTCCAGGTCGAACCCGGTCCGGCTGAGGTGCGCGAGCAGCCGCTTCCCCATCCATCCGGTCACCCGCGAACGCATGTCCGTCGCTGACTGCAGAACTTCCCTCATGAGGCGGCTGTCCCTTCGGCGGAAAGGGTGGTCGTGGCGCCTGGTCGCCACCGGATCGGACAATAACGACGTGGCCGCTCGCACGTCGTCATACCTGGGCCTAACGCGCCGTCATACTTTGGTCCAGGTGTTGATCAGAACCAGTGCAGGCAGTGCGGCGGGTGTGCCGAGCGGAACAGCGAGTCGGCCGTGAGCGCCGCCGCGGAGCTGTGCGCCCGCAGGTGTCCTGCCCTGATCAACGTGCTCGGCGTGGTGCCGCCGAGGTAGATCGACCCCAGGTCGCGCACGTCGAGCGACAGGTCCTGCGCGCGGTCCGTCGGCACGCACTCGGCCCGGCCGTCCCGGACGGTCAGCAGGTAGCGGCCGTGCTCACCGAGGAACGGGTCGTCGACGTCCAGCACCAGCTCGCCGTCGCCGACGTAGCCGCGTGCCGTGAGCGCCCGCGGCACGTCCAGCAGCCGCACCCACAGCCAGTCGATCTCGCTGCTCAGCTGACCGGCGTTGATGTCGGCGAGCTGCCAGCGCAGCGGATGTCCGGTGGGGAAGTGCTTGAACGTCACCTCGGTGACCAGGTCGTGGTCGAGCGCGAACCGGGCCAGCGCGGTGAAGACCGCGTCGTCACCGGTGATCGTCTCGTCGATCACCAGGCTGCCGTCGGTGAGCGTGTAGCCGGCATACCCGTCCGGCACACCGTCGGCGTCGCGGTGAACGGCGACGTAACGCGGCGCCGGGACCACCGGTGGCATCCCCGCACCCAGCTCCCACCAGCGCCGCGGCCTCGACAACGCGCCGGGCTGTGCGCGGCGGTAGCGGTCGTAGACCTCTTCCATGATCCCGCCGCACTCCGGCCGCTTCAGCACCTCGATCGACCCGCTGACCGCGCGATCCGCCCGGAACGCGCCCTGGCTGCGCTGCACCGTCAACCGCCGCGTGTAGGTCGCGGGCCCGTAGCCGAACCTGCCGTAGATGCCGCCCTCGGTCGCCAGCAGAACGGCGAGGAATTCGCCGCGCTGCCGCAGTTCGGCGAGCTGGAACCGCATCATCCCGGTGAGCACGCCCTGACGCCGATGCGTGGGCAGCACACCGACGCCGGTGATCCCCGCGGCGGGAACGAGCACGTCACCGGGCAGCGTCAGCTCGAACGAGTACGCGGTGGCGGTACCGACGGCCTTCCCGTCGTCGGTGAACGCCAGCACGCCGCGGTCCATCTCGACCGCCGACCACCAGAGCCCACCGCCGTTCTCGCCGGGCGTCTCCGGGAACCGCCCGAAAGCGGTGTGCACGGTGTCGACGAGGACGTCGAGGTCGAGGCTGGTCGTGGAACGGATCTTCACGGGCCACAGTGGAACGGTGAGGGCTCGGCGAGATCAAGCGAATTAGCCCGTTGTGGCAGGGTCGAAGGGTGACGAGCGCTGAGCACTTCGACCGCTGGTACGCCGAGCGCGTCGAATCACCGGTGGCGGACGACCTCGTGCGGCGCGTGCTCGGCCTGCCACCCGGCCTGCAGTCGACGAGCCTGCTCGGCGGCGCCGGCCTGGACGAGGTCGTGGCGATCCTCGCCCCGCGCCCCGGCCAGGTCCTGCTGGACCTGGCGTGCGGCCGCGGCGGCTACGGCCTGGAGATCGCCCGCCGCACCGGCTGCCGGCTGATCGGCGTGGACTTCTCCGCCGTCGCGATCGCACAGGCCCACCGCCGCGCCGACGCCGACTTCCGCGTGGGCACCATGACCGGCACCGGCCTGGACACGGCATCCGTCGACGCCGTGCTCGTCGTCGACGCCATCCAGTTCGCCGAGCCCGCGCTCGACGCGCTGCGGGAATGCCTCCGCGTGCTGCGGCCCGGCGGGCGCCTGGTCCTCACGACGTGGGAGGCCATCGATCCCGCAGACGAACGGCTGCCGGCCCGGATGCGGCAGCTGAACCTCGCCTCGCAGCTGCCGGAAGCAGGGTTCGCCGACGTCTCGGTCGTCGAAAAGCCGGAGTGGCAGGCGATGGAGACGCGGTTCTGGGAGGAGTCGCTCACCCTCGACGCCGGTGACGATCTCGCGATTCAGTCGATGCAGGAGGAAGCGCGGCGCGTGCTGAACGCGTCCGACGGGCGACGGCGCGTGCTCGCCAGGGCGACCGCACCGCTGACCTGAGGCATCTGCGCGCGTACGGCCGTGGAGAGCTCGCCGCCTGGCTGACGGCGAGCTGCTCTCTCAAAGCTCCATCGTGTCCGCGTCGCAGTTCGCGCGGACGGACCGGCTCGCCGCGACGGTCGCCGGGTGGTCGTCACCCAACGCCTTGCGGAAGCCGCCCGTGGTGTTCGCGTGCAGGATCGCCGCTTCGTCTGGCCGCCCCACGCCGGTGAGGTCGATCGACAGGTTGAGCGACACGGCGAGCGTGGCGGGGTGTTCCTCGCCGAGCACGCGGCCCGACCGCGCGAGCAGATCCGCGTCGAGCCTGCGCGCGTGCTCGAACTCGCCGAGCGCCGCGAGGTCGCTGGCGAGGTTCGTCGTCGCGACCATGGTCCACGGGTGGTTCTCGCCGAACACGTCCCGCAGCGACGTGACGGCCTTCTCGTTCACCACGCGGGCCCGCGTGACGTCGCCGGTCAGCCGGCACGCCACCGCCAGGTTCGTCGCGGCGATCTGCGTGTACGGGTGGTTCTCGCCACGAATCTCCTGGAACAGGCGGTGACTCCGCTCCGCGAGTTCGCGAGACTCCTCCAGCTCACCCGCGAGCCCCAGGTCCGTGGACAGGCACATCAACGACGTCACCGTGTCGAGGTGCTTGTCACCGTGCCGCCGCCGGTAGAGGGCCACGCACTGCTCCGAGTGCCGCCGCGCCCCTTCGGCGTCGCCCGCCTTGCGCAGCGCGACCGCCATGTTGCGGATGGCGCCGAGCGTGTACGGGTGGTCCTCGCCGAAGAGCTCCTTCTGCTTCTCCAGCGTCTCCTCCTGCAGCTCGCGGGCACCGGCGTAGTCCCCGCACTCGCGGACGTCCATGGCGAGCGCGTTGCGGGAGCGGTAGGTGAGGATGTGGTCCTCGCCCAGCACGACAGCGCGACGACGGAGGGTTTCCTGGTCGAGCTCGCGGGCGCGGAAGAAGTCACCCGTGATCCGGTAGCAGCTGGCGAGGTTGCTCGCGTAGTAGAGCGTGGACGGTTCGTTCTCGCCGAGGATGTCGCACGACCTGTCGTAGACGGTCTGCTGCAGTTCGCGTTCCTCGGCGAACCTGCCGCTCATGCGGCGGTCCGCGGCGACGGTGTCGAGCACGGCGAGGAACATGTCGTTGTCCTCGCCGAGTTCTTCCCGCACCAGGCCGAGTGTCTTCTCGTTGAGGTCCATCGCCTGGTTGATCTTGCCGAGCCTGCGCAGCGCGATCGCGTAGAGGCGGGTCATCTCGAGGGTGTGCTGGTGAGCCTCGCCGAGAGCGGCCCGCCAGACGCTGACGGAACGTTCGGCGAAGTCGAGCGCGCCGCCGTAGTCGCCGCTGGCGAGCAGGTAGCGGACGAGGTTGATCACCAGCTCACGCACCCATTCGTCGTGACAGCTCAACGCCGATGACGCGAGCGCGTGGGGGAGCAGGGCGGCGTACCGCGACCAGTTGCCCACGCTGTCGGGGTCGCCGGGGTCACCGTTGACGAGCAGGAGGTGCGCGGCGTGCCGCATGACGTCGTGCTCGTCGGAGTCCAGGCGGTTCTTCAGCACCGCCTGGACGAGCCGGTGCAGCTGCAGCGTGTTGTTCCTGTGGTCGATCTTGGCGAGGCTGTACCGGCTGATCTCGCGCACCGCCCGGTTGAGCTTGATCGGATCGGCGAACGCCGAGGCGAGTGCCGCGGGCACCGGTGCGCCGCGCATGCCGCTGAACCACTTGCGGGAGATGGGTTCCGGGCCGAAGAACGCGCAGAGTTGCAGCAGCTGCAGGGCCGCGCGGTGGTCCTGCTTCAGCCGGTTCAGCGGGACGTTCCACGCCGCCGCCACGGGTAGCCGGTAGTCGCTGGACGCACCGGCTTCGAGCAACTCCGTGCGGTTGTGCTCGAGCAGGTCGAGATACTCCGGGACCTGCATGCCGGTCTGGGCGAGCCAGGCCGCCGCCTGCTCCACGGCCAGCGGGAGGTCGCCCAGAGCTTCTGCCAGACGTTCCGCGTCGCCGTCGGTCAGCGCGCCGCCGCGGCGGTTCAACAGCTGTTTGCTCTCGTCGCGGGTGAAGACGTCGACGTTGACCGGTCTGGCGATGCCGGCCCACTCGGAGTTGCGCGAGGTCACGACGACATGACCGGACCCCGCGGGGAAGAACTGCCGCAGGGTGTCAGGACGTTCGGCGTTGTCGAAGACCAGGAGCCAGCGGTGGTGGGGCTCGCCTCGCCGCAACGCTTCCAGGACGGCGGGAATCGCGGTGTCCGCGGTCGTCGCCGTGGGCAGTTCCATCTTCTTCGCCAGCTCGACCAGGCTGGACGTGATCTGCGCCGGGTGGTGGGCGGGAATCCACCAGACGACGTCGTACTCGGCGGCGTGCCGATAGATGTACTCGACGACCGTCTGCGACTTTCCGACACCGCCCATGCCGTGCAGCGCCTCCGGAAGAACAGCCGTGGTGCCCGGTTCGAGCAGGCGCCGGCGGAGGGTTTCCAGCAACTGCTCCCTGCCGACGAAATCAGGATTTCGCAGCGGGACATGGCCCCACACCTGGGGCTCGCTGACGCCGGCGCGTCGTGTTTCCACCGTAAGAGGGGATCTCGGGGCGGTCACGTGTTCTCCGTAGTTGAAGGGGGTTTGAACTCTGCATCCTCGTTCTCTTCCTGACGGTTTTACCGGTCATCGTCTGAATCGATACAGAAACCTCGTATTCGAGTGCAGGTGGAAAGAATTTTCGTTCGTCTGCCGCAAGCAGTTCCTCGTGTACGCCGCCATGCAACTCGTCGGCGACTCGAGTCGGATCGGGTTTCGATCCGGTGGCCGTTGCAGCGATCCGCCGAGCGTGATGTTCGCGAGTGTTGGGCGGGTTCGCGCGGGGCGGGTGGTCATTCTATGAGCTCGGGGAGAGGAAGGGCCAGCAAGTTCGCCGTTTCGAGTGTAGAGCGGTTTCGGCTTGCGGCGACGTCGGCGAGCTTGGAACTGGCGATTTTTCTGCAGACGTCGGCATGAGGGCGCGGAGTGCCTGGTTCGGCATTTCCTCCGCCCGCACCACGTCTGCCCTCCTGTCGAGATCGTGTTCGGAGTATGGCAGCGATCGATCGACCTGTGGGTGTCGGTTTATCCCGATCGTGTATTACCCACGGTAGTCAATTTCGAGGACTTTCCTCTGTAAGCAGGAGCACGGCTTCCGCCGAACGGCGCACCGGGATGGATTCCCCTTCCAATTCCCGCAGCACCCGCAGCAGATCACCGAGCCCGTCGTCGTAGTCCAGACAGGTCCGCACCAGCGCGACCACGTGCAGCCGGGCGCGATCGTGATGCGGCACCGCCTCGGCGATCTCCCGCCGCATCCCCGCCAGCACCAGCCTGCGGCTCGCCTCGTCGCGCACGGACGGCACCGCGAGCAGCGCGTCGACGAGTGCCCCGAACGCGTCGCCGGTGGACGGTCCTGGCCGTGGTGCGGCGGCGCCGTACACGTGGATCCCGCCGTGCACGGTGCCCGCCTGCAGGACCAGGCCGTCGCCCGCGTCCGTCACGTGGTTGCTCACGTCGGGTGTGTCCTCGGGCTCGTTCACGTTCGCAGCGTGACACAGCTCCGCCCGGGAAGGCGACTGTCCACTGTGGTCGGTCAGAGCGCCAGAGACTCGCCTTGCCACCGCCGCCGCAGCCACCGGTCGTGACTGGCCAGCACGATCGCGCCGGGCCCCGGTCCCAGCGCGTCCTCCAGTTCGTCGCACAGCGTCGGTGACAGGTGGTTGGTGGGCTCGTCGAGCAGCAGCAGGTGCGGCGGCGAGGCCACGAGCAGCGCGAGCGCGAGGCGGCGTTGCTGGCCGACGGACAGCGCGCCGACCGGTTTGCCCAGGTCGCGTTTGTGCAGCAGCCCCAACGACTCCAGCGGCACCCTGGCGACCCGCTCCGCGCCGAGCGCCCGGCCGTAGGTGGCGCGCGGGGTGAGGCGCGGGTTGGCGAACTCGGTGTCCTGGGCGAGCAGGCCGACGCGGAGATCGGGATGCCGCCGCACGCCGTCGGCCTGGAGCCGACCGGCCAGGACCAGCAGCAGGGTCGACTTGCCCGCGCCGTTGGGGCCGGTCACGAGCAGCCGGGCGCCGTCGCGGACGTCGAGCTGGTCGAGTCGCAGCCGGCCGGGAACGTGAACTTGCCGCAGTGACACCAGAACCGAGCCGGCGGGCACGGACGTCAGCGCGTCAGGGGTGAAGCTCAGCGGCCGTGGGGGAGCGGGCACGCGACGGCGTTCCAGGTCCTCGATGCGGCGCGTGGTGTTGCGGACGCGGCGGGAGATCTGGCTCTGCACGCGGTTGGCGCGCACGCCGTACCCCATCTTCTCGCTGTCGCGCGGCACGCGGTTCGGCGCGACCCGGTGTGCGGTGATGCCGAGCGACTCGCGCAGTTCGGCCAGCTCCTCCTGCTCTTCGAGGTAGCGGCGTTCCCAGCGGGCGCGGTCGGCGCGTTTCTGCCGCACGTAGTCGCTGTAGGTGCCGCCGAACCGGACAGGGCCGTCGACCGACGGGTCGAGGTCGACGAGGTCGGTGCACACCGCGTCGAGGAACGCCCGGTCGTGGCTCGCCAGGACGACGGCGCCGGGCAGTCCGCGCAGCTGGTCCGCGAGGAACTCGGCCGCGGCGTCGTCGAGGTGGTTCGTCGGTTCGTCCAGCAGCAGCGCGGACGGTCTGCGCACCAGGAGCGCGGCCACCGCCAGCCTGCGGAGCTCGCCGCCCGACAGCGACCCGAGCGGGCGTTCCCCGGCCACGTCACCGAGTCCGAGTCCATTGAGGACGATCCCCGCCCTGCGGTCCGCGTCCCACGCCTCGTGCCGCTGGGCCAGTTCGAGCCGTTCCGCGTACGCGGCCGCGGCGTCCTCGGACGTGGCCAGCAACGCCCCGAGGCGCTCCAGCTCGGCGAGGTCCGCCCGCGCCTGGGCCAGCGCGTCGTCGACGACGTCGGCGACCGCGGCGGACTGGGCGAACGGCATCTCCTGGTGCAGGAAACCCAGGTCCGGCGGGCGTTCCACGGTGCCGCCGTCGGGCTGGTCGACGCCCGCGAGCAGCCGTAGCAGCGTCGACTTCCCGGCGCCGTTCTCGCCGATCAGCCCGATCCGGCGGCCGGGTGCCGCGGTCAGCGACACCCCGTCGAGCACCCGGCGGCCGCCGAAGACCCGTACCAGGTCGTGCGCGACGAGCGCGACCTCAGCCATTGCCGGACTCCAGCAGCGTGCCGTTGTCCAGCCGCAGCCACCGGTCGATCCTCACCTCGCTCAGGAACCGCTCGTCGTGGCTGACGACGACGAACGCGCCCTGGTACGCGTTCAGCGCGCTCTCCAGCTGCCCGGCGCTGACCAGGTCGAGGTTGTTCGTGGGTTCGTCGAGCAACAGCAGCTGCGGCGCGGGTTCGGCGAACAGGACGCACGCCAGCGTGGCGCGCAGCCGTTCCCCGCCGGACAGCACCCCGACCGGCAGATGTGCCCGCGCGCCCCGGAAGAGGAAGCGCGCCAACAGGTTCATCCGCTCGGCCGGCGGCATGGCAGGGGCGAACGCGGCCAGGTTCTCCGCCACGGTGCGGGCGTCGTCGAGCAGGTCCAGCCGCTGCGACAGGTAGGCGACCCGCCCGTCGGCCCGCTTGACCTCACCGCTGTCCGGCTCCAGCGACCCGTGGATCACCCGCAGCAACGTCGACTTGCCCGCGCCGTTCGGGGCGGCCAGCGCGATGCGTTCCGGCCCGCGGATCGCGAGATCCACGCCGTCGAACAGCTCCCGCACCCGGATGCCGGAGCCGAGGAACAGCGTGCGCCCGGCGGGAACGGCGGTCTGCGGCAGCTCCAGGCTGATCTTCTGCTCGTCCTTGAGCGCCCGTTCGGCCTGGTCCAGCCGGGTCTTGGCGGCGCTGAGCCGGGCCGCGTGCGTGCCGTCGGCCCTGGCGGCGGACACCTCGGCGTTGCGCTTCATGTTGCCGGCGAAGATCCGCGGCAGACCGGCGTTCGAGAGGGTGCGCTGCGCGTTGCTCGCCCGCCGCGCCGCCCGTTCGCGCGCCTGCTGCATCTCCCGCTTCTCGCGCTTGACCTCCTGCTCGGCACTGCGGATGTTCTTCTCCGCCACCTCGCGCTCGGCCGCGACCGCCTCGGAGTACTCGCTGAAGTTGCCGCCGTAGAACCGGATCTCGCCGCCGTCGAGCTCCGCGATGCGGTCCATCCGGTCGAGCAGCGCCCGGTCGTGGCTCACCACCAGCAGACACCCGCGCCAGTCGGCCAGCACGTCGTAGAGCCGGTGCCGGGCAGCCAGGTCGAGGTTGTTGGTCGGCTCGTCCAGCAGCAGCACGTCCGGCTGCCGCAGCAACTGCGCCGCGAGCCCGAGCGACACGATCTGCCCGCCGCTCACCGTGCCGAGCCGCCGGTCCAGCGCGAGATCACCGAGTCCGAGCCGGTCGAGCTGCGCGCGCGTGCGCTCCTCGATGTCCCAGTCGTTGCCGATGACGGTGAAGTGCTCCTCGTCGACGTCACCGGATTCGACGGCCGCGATCGCGTCGAGCACGTCCGCCACCCCGAGCACCTGGGCCACGGTCAGGTCCGCGGTCAACGGCAGGTCCTGCGGCAGATGCCCGAGCACGCCGTCGACGGACACGCTGCCGCCGGACGGCGTCAACACCCCCGCGACGAGCTTGAGCAGCGTCGACTTCCCCGCGCCGTTCGGGGCGACGAGACCGGTGCGGCCGTCCGGCACCGTCGCGGACAGGCCGTCGAACACCGCGGTGTTGTCCGGCCAGGCGAAGGACAGGTTGGACAGAACGATGGACATGGGTGAGACCTCGGAGTGTGCTGCGCGCGACGACGGCGCGCGAGTGGAAAAGGGGACGACGAAACGGCCATCACGAGCGATGGCCTGTCACATCTCGGGCTCACCCGGAGATGTCGTCTTCACCCACCAGCAGCACGTCGAACTCCTCCACGAGGCGTTGATCTCTCCTCCACGCTAGCAGGACGAAGCAATTCACGGCGTGAGACAGTCGAAAGATGTCCGACGCCGTTCTGCAGCTGATCCGAGACCGCGCGCAGCACCACAGCACCCCGGGCCTGCGCACCGACGACGCACGCCTGGTGCTGCTCATCGAGGGCGGAAGCTCGCGCGGCGCGTACTCCAGCGGCATGACCGTCGCGATCGAACGCCTCGGCCTGCTGCCGGTGTTCGACGCGGTCTACGGCAGCTCGGCGGGTTCGCTGAACGCCGCGTGGCTGTTGTGCGGCCGGGCCGAGAGCACCAAACACGCGTGGTGGGACCCGCGCGTGATGCGGACGACCATCAACCCGCTGCGCGCGCTGATCCGGCAACCGGTCGTGGACACCAAGCACCTCGTGCACACCGTCTACACGCAGATCATGCCGATGGGCTTCCAGGACATCCTCGACAACCCCGTCGAGTTCCACCCGATCGCCACCGACGCCCTCACCGGCGAGCCCGCCGACCTGCACGCGACGATCCACGACGTCCCGAGCCTGCAGGCCGCGCTGAGGGCGTCGACCGCGATGCCGCTGCTCGCCGGCAAACCGGTCGTGATCGACGGCCGCCCGTACGTCGACGCGGGCCTGAGCGAGTCGTTCGGCGTGCGGACCGCACTCGCCCAGAAGGCCACGCACATCGTCGCCCTGCGCACCCGCCGCAGCGACGAGATGCCGTCAGCCCCGTCCCGCGGCGAACGGATCGTGCTGTCGCGGTGGTTCGCCCGGCACGCCCCGGGAGTCGCTCAGACATGGTTGCGCCACAAGGAGCTCAGGGTCGAGGAGGAGCACCTGCTCGCATCGCACCCCGCGTGCCTGCAGATCCGCCCGCCGCTCGGCAGCCTGCGGGTCGGGCGCACCGAACGACGGCCCGAGGTGCTGCGCGCCGTCGTCGACATCGGCATCGAGGCGGCGGCGACCGCGTTGGCGATCCCCAGGGGCGCTGAGCGGCTACTTTGACCGGATGGACTTCGACGAGTACCGGAAACACGACGCCACCGGGCTGGCGCAGCTGGTCGCCGCGAAGGAGGTGTCCGCGGCCGAACTGCTGGCCGTGGCACGGGAGCGCGCGGCGGAGGTCAACCCGCGGATCAACGCGATCGTGCGGGACGTTCCGGCCGAGCCGTCGCCAGACCTCACCGGACCGTTCGCCGGGGTGCCGTTCCTGATCAAGGACCTCGGCCAGGACTACGCGGGCCTGCCCACGTCGAACGGATCGCGCTCGCTCAAGGCGCACCCGGTCGCCGAGCACTCGACGGTGGTCCGCCGCTGGCTCGACGCCGGTCTCGTGATCTTCGGCAAGACGAACCTGCCGGAGTTCGGAGCGAAGGCGATCAGCGAGTCGCTCGCCTGGGGTCCCGCGCGCAACCCGTGGGATCTGGAACGCACACCCGGTGGCTCGTCTGGCGGATCGGCGGCCGCGGTTGCCGCCGGGATCGTGCCGTGCGCCGGTGCGAACGACGGCGGTGGCTCGACGCGGATTCCGGCGGCGTGCTGCGGGCTCGTCGGGCTCAAGCCGGGACGCGGGCTCACGCCGTTCGGCCCGGAGTCCGCCGAGATGATGCACGGCGCGGCGGTGCAGGGCGTGGTGTCGCGGACCGTGCGGGACACGGCCGCGATGCTCGACGTCATCTGCGGCGGCGAGCCGTCCGGGCCGTACTCGCCGGCCATGCCGCCGGCGTCGTTCGCGTCGTGCGTCGGCGAGGATCCGGGGAAGCTGCGGATCGGCGTACGGGTGCCGTCCGCGATCAACCCACAGCCGCACGCCGAGGCCTACGCGGCCGTCGAGAACGCCGTGCGGGTGCTGACCGATCTCGGCCACCACGTCGAGGAGCTGCCGGAGGCGCCGTTCGACGACGCCGCGCTGGCCCGCGACTTCCTGCTGACGTGGTTCGTGAACCTCGCCTGGAAGGTCGCCGACGCGAAGCGGGTGTCCGGGGCGCCGGACATCGCGTTCGAGCGCGACACGCTGCTGATGGCCGCGCTGGGACGGGCCACGAGCCCGGTCGACTACGTGGACGCCGTCCAGCGGCGGCACGAGCACACTCGGCGGCTCAGCACGTTCTTCGAGTCCTACGACCTGCTGCTGACGCCGACACTGGCGACGCCGCCGCCCAAGGTCGGGGCGTTCGACCTGCCGTTGTCGTTGCAGCGCGCCACGGACGTGCTGCTCAAGACCCGCACGGCCCGGCTCCTGCGGTACACGAAGATCCTCGACGACATGATCTCCGACAACCTCGGCTGGGTGCCGTACACGCAGCTCGCGAACATCACCGGCCGTCCCGCGATCTCGCTGCCGCTGCACTGGACGGCGGACGGGCTGCCGCTCGGCGTCCAGTTCGTCGCGCCGCTGGAGGGGGAGTCGCTGCTGATCCGGCTCGCTGCCCAGCTCGAGGAAGCGCTGCCGTGGGCGGACCGGATGGCCGTCATTCGCTGAGGAACCGCAGCAGCTCCGCGGTGACGAAGCCGGGGTTCTCCTCGGCGAGCCAATGTCCTGCGTGCGGAACGTCGACCGCGCGCACGATGTTGGTCATCCGCGGAGCCGCTGTGCCCCGGATCGCGTCGGCCTGCCCTTGCGCGGCCATGATCAGCGTCGGCGTCCGCACCGGTGCGGCCGTCTCGGTGTCCTGCACGTCCTGGTCGAGCGCGCGGTACAGGTCGAAGCCGCCGGTGAGGGCGTCGGGGCGGCGGTACGTCCGCGCGTACTCGTCGATGTCCGCGTCGCTGAACGGGGATGCGATGCTCGTGCCGCCGAAAGCCGTGCCGTTGAAGGAAACCTGTGGGTAGAAGAGCTTCAGGTACTCGCGGACGTCGTTCCCCACGACCGCCTCGGGAACCCGCGGCTGGGAGTGGAACGCGATGTGCCAGCTCAGGTTCCGGTACGCGGCGGCACTGACCTGCGGCCCTGGCAGCGGCAGGTCGAGGTAGCCGAGGCGGGCGGTGTCGGCGGGGAACTGGCTCGCGTACTGGAACGCCACGGCGGCGCCCAGGTCGTGGCCGACGATCGCGGTGTCGCGCAGGCCGAGCTTCCTGGTCAACGCGTGGACGTACCGCGCCAGAGCGGCTTTGTCGTACCCGGTGGGCCTGCCGGTGCTGTCGCCGAGGCCGGGCAGGTCGATCGCGTAGACGGTGTGGCGTTCGGCGAGCGCGGGCATGATCGGCCACCAGCCGTACCAGGTCTGGGGCCAGCCGTGGATCAGCACGACCGGTGTGCCGCTGCCGCCGGTCACGTAGTGCAGGCGGACACCGTCGACGTCGGTGAACTCGTGCCGGAACCGGCCCTGGAAAACCGGATCGTTCGCGGTGACGGCGGCGTGCGGCTCGCTGGGCGTCGAACACGCCGTGATCAGCAGCAGAAAGGCGAAGAGAAGGCGTTTCATGGCCTCAGCCTCACCGGCCGCACGCCGATCTGGCACGAAAAGTTGCCGCCCTGGCAAGATGCGGTCCGTGAACCGCGAAACGGAAGAAGTCCTCGACGGCGTGGGCCCCAGGCTGCGGACGCTGCGGCGCCACCGCGGCATCACGCTCGCCGACCTCGCGACGACGACCGGCATCTCGGAAAGCACGTTGTCCCGGCTGGAGAGCGGGCAACGCCGTGCCACCCTCGAACTGCTGCTGCCACTGGCGCGCACCTACAACGTCCCGCTGGACGATCTCGTCGGCGCCCCGCGCACCGGCGATCCGCGCATCCACCTCAAGCCGATCCACCGCTTCGGCATGACGTTCGTGCCGCTGTCCCGGCGGCCGGGCGGGGTGCAGGCGTTCAAGATGCTCATCCCGGCCACGCCCGAACCGCAGGAGCCGGCGCTGAAGACCCACGACGGCTTCGAGTGGCTGTACGTCCTCAACGGACGGTTGCGGCTGGTGCTCGACGACCTCGACCTGACCGTGCCGCCCGGCGAGGCCGCCGAGTTCGACACGTCGTCGCCGCACTGGCTGGGCAGCGCGGACGGCGGCGCGGTCGAGCTGCTGATCCTGTTCGACCCGCAGGGGATGCGCACGCACGTCCACGCCGACCCGCACCCGAAGCAGGTCAGGTGATCCCTCTCGCGATTCCGAGCTCGACCAGGTCCGGCGGCCGCAGCCGCAACTCCTCCGCCGTGCCCCGCACGCGCGACGGATCCCGTTTCAGGATCGCGACCGCGAGCTCGGGCGAGATCACGGCGAAGTAGCTGTCCCGCGTGACCCACATCCGGTCCGCCGCGGCGAACGCGAGCGCGCCACCCGATCCGCCTTCGCCGATCAGCAGCGTCGTCACCGGCACGCGCGCGGCGGCGACCGCCGTGAACATGTCTGCGATCGCCGCCCCGACACCGGACTTCTCGGCGGCTTCGTCGTTGGCCGCGCCGGGTGTGTCCACCAGCGTCAGCACCGGGACGCCGAGCCGGTCGGCGAGCCTCACCAGGCGTGCCGCCGTGCGGAATCCGGCGGGCCGCGTCGCCGTGCCGCACTGCGCCGCGTAGGCGATCGTCGCGCCGGATCGGTGCCCGAACCCGCACAGCACACCGGAATCGACGCCACCGCACCGGTCACCGCTGATCGGCTCGTGCCAGTCGAAATAGGACGCGAGGTAGGCCGCCGCGCGCGGACGGTCCGATGCGCGGGCACGTTCCACGGCGTCCCACCCGGTGTCCGGCAACGACGATGCTCCCAGTCCCGGGGGCACCGGGGCGGGGGAGTCCGCGGGCGAGGTCACGAGCCGGAGCCAGCGCTCCAGCCGGGTCCGCAGCTCCTCTGGCGGCACGAGCTGATCGACCAGGCCTGCCGCGAACTGCTGGGTCACCGTGTAACCGGGCGGCCGCACCCGCGATCCGGCGAACCCGACCTGGGCACCGCGCAGGCCCAGCACGACGTCGGCACCCGCCCCGAGCGTCGCCCAGCCGCCACCGGTCGTCGGATCGCGCAGCACGGCGATGTGCGGCAGCCCCGCCGCACGGGTCAGCGCGAGCTGGCGCGCGATCCGTTGCAGCTGCAGCAACGCGAGCGTGCCCTCCTGCATGCGGCTGCCGCCGGTCATGACCAGCGACACCACCGGCACCCGCAGCGTGCGCGCCCGCTCGAAGGCCTGCTCGATGCGCGTGCCGGTCCTGGTTCCCAGCGATCCGCCGAAGAACCCGAACTCGAACGCCACGACCACGGCCGTCACACCGCCGATCTCCGCGACCCCGCACACGACGGACTCGCTCTCCCCGGTGCGGGAGGCGGCCGCGGCGATCGCGTCGCCGTAGCCGGGCCAGCCGAGCGGTCCGTCGCCGATGGGATCGACGGGATCGGAGAGCTCGGTGAACGCCGGCGCCAGCCGGTCGATCAGGGCACGGGCCGGCTCACGCCCGGAGCGCACGCTTCACGACCTTGCCCATGTCGTTGCGCGGCAACGACTCGACGAACCGCACCAGGCGAGGGCGCTTATGGGGCGTGAGCAGGCGGGCGACGTGGTCGACGAGCTCGCGTTCGTCCGGTGCGGCTCCGCTCGGCACGACCCACGCGACGATCCGCTCGCCGAGGTCGTCGTCCGGCTCACCGGTCACCGCCACCTCCGCGACGGCGGGGTGCTCCAGCAACGCGTTCTCGATCTCGCCCGCGCCGATCTTGTAGCCGCCGCTCTTGATGATGTCCGTCGCCTTGCGCCCGACGATCCGGTAGTAGCCGTCCTGGTCGCGCGTGCCGACGTCGCCGGTGCGGAACCAGCCGTCCGCGAACGCCTCCGCGGTGGCGTCCGGCCGGTTGAGGTACTCGGTGAACAGGTTCGGCCCGCGCACCTGGATCTCGCCGATGGCACCGGGTTCGGCGAGGGCGGCACCGGCGTCGTCGACGAGCCGTACCTCCACGCCGGGCAACGGCACCCCGACCGCGCCGGGCCTGCGGTCGCCGTTCGCGCGCACGCTGGTGTTCATCAACGTCTCGGTCATGCCGTACCGCTCGACCACCCGTTGCCCGGTCGCCGCCGCGATCCGTTCGTGATCGCTCACCGGCAACGCCGCCGAGCCGGACACGAGCAGGCGAGCGCCCTTCAACGCCTGTGCCAGTTCGGGGTTGCCGCCGACCTCCTCGGCGATCCGGTGGTACATGGTCGGCACACCGAACATCATCGTGCCGTCGCCATTCAGCGCCTCGGCGAGCGCGGCCGTCGAGAACTTGCCCAGGTGGTGCAGCGTGCCGCCCCTGCGCAACGGCCCGAGCACACCGAGGATCAGCCCGTGGACGTGGAACAACGGCAACGCGTGCACCAGGACGTCCGATGAGGTCCACTCCCACGCGTCGGCCACGGCGTCCAGTGTGGACACGATCGCCCGGCGCGGCAGCACGACACCCTTGGGCGCGCCCGTGGTGCCCGAGGTGTAGACGATCAGCGCGGGCGCCTCGGCGTCCGGCTCCGGGAGCGGTTCGTCCGACCTGCCGTCGAGCGTGACCTCCCGGCGGGGCACCGACTGCAGTCCGTCCGGCAGCCGGACCCCCGGCGCCGCCAGGACGTTGGCAGGGGCGCTGTCCGCCACGATGTGCGCCAGTTCGCGTTCGCCGACCTTCGGGTTGAGCGGCACGGCGGGCACCCCGGCGAGCAGCGCCGCGACGACGGCCACGCACGTCTCGATCGTCGGCGTGGCCCAGACCGCCACCCGAGGCAGCCCGGCGAGCTGATGCGCGAGCGCTCCCGCGCAGGACGCCAGCTCGGCGTGGGTGAGCGTGCGGTCGCCGAACCGGAGTGCGACGCGGTCAGAGTGCGAAGAGAACATGAGTCACCAGATTCCGGGAACGACGAAGGCGAGCCAGACCAGCGGCGGCGCTGCCGCGACCATGATCCCGCCGTACACCATGAGCTGCTTGAAGAACTTGTCGCGGTCGACGTCCTGCGCACCGGCCAGCACCAACGCGCCGTTGGTGGAGAACGGGCTCACGTCGACCACGGTCGCCGACACCGCGAGCGCCGCGATCAGCCCGACCGCGCTGACCTCGCCCTGCAGCAGGAACGGCACGGCGAGCGGGATGAGCGCGCCCATGATGCCGACCGACGAGGCGAACGCGGACACGATCGCGCCGATGTAGCAGATCAGCAGCGCGGCGAGCAGCGGAGCGCCGACGCCCGCGACCGAGTCGCCCGCCCACTTGATCGTGCCCATCGTCTGCAGCACGGCGACGTAGGTGAGGATGCCGCAGATCAGCAGCACGGTCGGCCACGTGATCTGGGTGATCGCCTGCTTGGACGTCTCCGGCCACACCACGCTGAGCAGCACCGCCACCGTGATCGCGGCGAGGCCGACGTCGAGGTCGAACACCAGGGCGGCCACGACGAGGGCGGCGAGGCCCGCGAGGGTGGCGATGCGGGGCGCGGTCAGCGTCACGCGCTCATCGGCCTCGTCGGTCTCGCCTCCGGTGCCCGTGCCGCTCCCACCTCCGGCGTGCGTGCCGCTGCCACCGGCGCGAGCGAGCGCGGGTGCGTCCAACGGCTGCCGGGCGAGCTTCATGCCCCCACACACCACGAACACCACGACGGAGATCGCCAGGTTCATCACGAGGCTCGCCAGGAACAGCACGATCTCGTTGCCCGGCAGGCCTTCCTTGGCCACGATGCCGTTGACGATCGTGCCGTAGATGCTGATGGGGGAGAACCCGCCGGCCTGCGCGCCGTGCACGACCATCACGCCCATCAGCAGCGGGCTGATCCGGTACTTCGCCGCGAACCCCATGGCGATCGGCGCGACGATGGCCACCGCCGCCGGGCTCACCGCGCCGATCGCCGTGAGCACACCGGTGATCGCGAACATCACCCAGGGCATCAGCGCGATCCGCCCGCCCACCAGCCGGATCGCCATGTGCACCAGCCAGTCCGTGGTGCCGTTGGCCCGCGCGATGGCGAACAGGAACGTCACGCCGACCAGCACGACGAACAGCGAGCCGGGGAAGCCCTTGAAGATGTCGTCGGTCTTCATGTCCGCGACCAGCGTGCCGACCCCGAAGGCGGCGGCGAACGCGAGCGCACCCATGTTGATCGACCTGGTCGTGGCGATGACGAACACCACGACCAGCACGAGTATCGAGATCAGTTCGGCGGACATGCGGGGCTCCCGTCGTTGGGCGATCCCAGAGGACAGTGGCTAAGTGGCTCAGCCACTTTCCGCCTCGGGCACCGCGGGTGTCAAGAGGTGGCCTAGTGGCTGAGCCACTTCAGCCGATATCCTGGACCGATGTCAGAGGCACTGCGGCCGATGGTGAAGTCCCGCCTGTACGAGCAGGTGCTCGAACGCCTGCGCGCGTACGTGGCCGAAGCGGGTCTGAAAGCGGGCGACAAGCTGCCGGCCGAACGCGAGCTCGCCGCGAGCCTCGGCGTGAGCCGCGCGTCGGTGAAGCAGGCGATCGTGGTGCTGGAGGTCCAGGGTCTCGTCGAGGCACGCCACGGCGGCGGCACGTACCTGGTCCGCGACACCCTCGACGTCGAGCCGGTCGAGCAGCTCGTCGAACGCCGCAAGCGCCTGCCGGAGGTGCTGGAGGCCCGCGAGGCGCTGGAGACGAAGCTCGCCGAGCTCGCCGCCGAACGCCGCACCGACGCCGAGCTGGAGGACATCCGCCAGGCGCTCGACTTCATGCGCGACGAGATCGACGGCGGCGGCTTCGGCGTGGAGGGCGACCGCCGCTTCCACGCCGCCGTCACCGCCGCCGCGCACAGCTCGCTGCTCGCCGACTTCATGAAGACGATCGCCGGGCAGATCACCGAGAGCCGCACCGAGTCGCTGCGCCAGCCGGGCCGTCCGTCCCGTTCGCTGGCGCAGCACACGGCGATCTACGAGGCCATCGCCGCGGGCGATGCGAAGAAGGCGGCGGCCGCCATGCGCAAACACGTCCGCACGGTCGCCAAGGTGCGCCTCCTGACCTGGGTGCCCGAGGACTGACTCAGCGCAGGTTGATCACCACCTGCCTGCCGGCCCGGATCACGCGGCTGGACCCGTCGGCGTTGTGCACGACCACGGTCCAGTCGCGCTTCTTGGCGTTGTGCAGCACCAACGTGTTGCGGTGCTGGGTGATCCGCGTTCGGCCGTCGTCCTCGTACAACGTGAACTCGCCCGTGGCCCCGGCGGTCACGTGCACCGTCAGCGCGTCGGCCGGGTTCTGCACGTCGTTGCTGACGTTGTTGGTGCGCTCGACCAGCATTCCGCCCGCGCGCAGGAACACCGGCATGGTGTCCCAGCCCGCGCTGACGGTCGCCCACGTGTTGCCCTGGTACACGCGGCCGGTGAAGTAGTCGGTCCACTGCCCAGGCGGGAACCACACCCGCGTCTCGCCGACCTCACCGGGCGTGGTGATCGGCGCGACCAGCACGTCCGGTCCGAGCAGGAACTGACTGTCCACAGTGGAGTAGGCCTCCTGGCTGCCGGGGTGGTCGATGTACGCCGGGCGCACGACCGGAACTCCCGTGCGGTTGGCCTGCTCCGCCAACGTGTAGAGGTACGGCACGAGACGCTCGCGCAGGTTGAGGAACTTCGTCGCCGACGCCTGCGCGGCCGGTCCGTACTGCCACGGCAACCTGTCGCTGTGGTTGCTGTGCAACCGCATGATCGGCTGGAACGCGCCGAGCTGCACCCACCGCGCGTACAGGTCGTCGGGCAGCTTGGTGGTGTACCGCACCTGACCGTTGTCGAGGTACGTCTCCGACCCGCGCAATCCGGTGGTGTCGTTGTGCCCGCCGATGTCGTGGCTGATCGCCGACATCCCGGTCGACACCGCCTCGGCCGAGGTGTAGCCGATGGTTCCCTTCATCGCACCCCACGTCGACGAGGTGTCGCCGGTGAAGTGCAGGGTCGTGCGCTTCTCCGCCCACGGGCCCGTCGGCAACGGCCCGGAGCCGCTGTACCCGCCGGCCTGCAACGACCCGAACCCGCGCGAGAACGCGAACCCGCCCAGCTTCGCGTACTGCTCGTTGATCCACGAGTCCGGCGTGACCCCGCGCAATGACGACCCCGAGCCGTCACAACACCAGTCGAGCCACCAGAAATCGGTCGGCATCGCCCGGTGCAGCTCGACGTACGCCCGCAGCTGGTCCGGGTCGCCCCAGTCGAACACGTAGCAGTCCGCGCACTGGCCCCTGGCGAGCTTGCCCTTCGCGATGGCCTGGGCCTTGGGGAAGTCCGGGTCGGTGCCCTGGATGCTCGGGTGGATGTTGAGCGTGCTGTGCAGCCCCTCGCCGTGCACCCAGTCAAGGAACCCTTGCGGGTCCGGGAACTTGGCCGTGTCGTACTGCCAGCCGTTCCACGTGTTGCGCGCCTTGAAGTCGGTGTCGACCACCAGCACGTCCAGCGGCACGCCGTGTTGCCGGAACGCGGGCACGATCCGCTCGCGGAAGTCGGCGGCGGTCCGGTCGATGTACTCGGAGTACCAGACGCCGTAGGCCCAGCGCGGCAACAACTTCGGCCCGCCGGTCAGCCGCGCGAGGTCGCCCAGCGCGGTCTTGTAGTCCTGCCCGTACCCGAACACGTACCCGTCCTGATACGGCTGTGCCCCGCGATCCGGCCGCGGTGTGCCGTTGGCGTAGGCGGAATTCGTGTCGTCCAACAGGTACCAGCCGTCGCGGTACAGCAGGCCGGGGTAGAGCCTGGGGTCCCCGTTGGTGCCGGTGTAGCCGTCCAGCGAGCGCCGATAACCGCCGAGCGCCAGGTGCTGCTGGGTCGCGTTGATCCCGATCGTGTCGAGGTTGACGTGACAGCCGGTGTCCGGGCACGTGACGGTGAGGCCGGAAGTGCCTGCGGGCAACGGGATCCGCGCGGTCGCGGTGGCCCACGTGCTCCAGTTCGCCGTCGTCGGCAGCGTGACCGGTTGCCCGTTGATCAGCACGGTGCGTGGCTCGTGCTTGCCGTCGCCGCCGACACCGTTGGCGTAGCGGAGATTCACCGGGTACGTGCCCGCCGCGGGAACGCTGCTCACCCGGTGGCTGAGCCTCGTCCCGCCGACCAGTTCGGCGACGAACCCGGTTCCCGCGTGGCCGGCGTGCTCGTCCGCGATCTTGGCCGCACCGGTGAGGGCACCGTGCTCGGCCTCGCAGGTGGTGCCGAACCGGCAGTCGTCGATCGCCCGGTCCTGGGTACCGGGATACGGCTGGCCAGGCGCGAGGATCGCGATGCTGTCAACGTTGACATTGCCCGAGTCGGCCGCGGTCTTGGTCAGCGAGACGCGGTGTTCACCCGCGGACAGCTCGACCTCGGTCTCGGCCAGCCTCCAGTCACGCCAGTCCGCGGTGGCGGGCAGCGTGATCTGCCGCTGCCGGCCGTCGACACCGAGGCTGAGCGTGCGGTTCTCGTGCTTGCCGTCGCCGCCCCGTCCGTTCGCGTACCTCACGACGACCCGGTGCTTGCCCGTCGCGCTGACGGTCGCGGTGATCCCGTTGCCGGTGTACGAGAACCCGGCGACGAAGCCCGCGCCGGTGTGCCCGGGGTGCTCGGCCGCCACGAGCAGCCCTTCCCGGTGCTGGTCCTCCGCCTCGCAGAGCTGACCGGCCGCACAGACCACCCGCCGCCACGGGGACGCGGTCGTGCCGCCGGTCCTCAGTTCGAGGTTGTCCGCGCGGAAGGGCCCGGAATCCACGCGATAACGCAAGGTCAGCGCCGAGGTGGTGATGATCAGCCAGCCGTCCTCGACCCGCGTCCGGTAGGGCGTGCGGGCGAAGCCCGTGCGATTTACAACGTTGTAACTGGCCGCGTTCTCAAAGCGCTGGTCACCCGCGTACTCACTCCGCACGAGGGTGGGGGAGAGGATCTGGAACCTGGCCTGCCCGGACACGACCGTGCCGGTCGGCTGGGCTGTCGCTGGTGCCGGAGTCAGGAGACCCAGCAGAGCCAGCAGGGGGACGACTGTCGCGCGTTTCCGCATCCGTGCTCCTCGTCTGACGCCGTCGGCTTCCGAGGTGTTCAGGTACCTGAACGTCCCTCACCTTGGCGTGACGGGGTGGAGCGATCAAGAGGCCGTTTGCCGTACACCGCCCCGAGACCGCCTTCCGCGCAGTTCCGCACGAATTGGGTGGCGATTCGAATTGCGGTCCGCCATTCGGCTGAAGCGCTGCGAGTGCCAGCGGAGGAACGCTTCGAATCTGGGTAATGTACTCCGTTCTCGAAGCATTGCGGTGATGCCGTCGATCGCTGTCATACTTCGATCACCGACCTCGAACGGGGAGGCCGCGCATGCCGCTGGCGGAGCAGAGTGCTGAGAGCGGCGCTTTATGGCCCTTGGTCGAAGTCCTGCGGCGGATTCCCTGTCTGATGAACCGCAGCGGCCGCAACCTCGTCATGCGGATGGTGTGCGAGGAACTCGGTGAGCAGCTGCCGTTCGAGGAACACGACCACGCCACCGGTCACCTGTACAGCCTGGCCGAGGTCTGCCGGACGCATCCGGACGGATTACCCGCGCTGGTGCTCGTGCTGGAGCGGATTGAGCAGCGTTCCCGGCAAATGGTCGCCCTGCGGGAGACCGTGCGTGCGATGACCGCCCCCAAGCTGTGGGCGAGCGAGGAAAGCGCGCGGCTTTTCCAGCTTCTCGAAGGGGCGGTGTTGCCGGACATCACCGAGATCTACCACGCCGTCGTGGGACTCGCGGCACCGAGACTGTCCGCGCAAGCGACTCACGTCGAAGTTCTGCGCGCATTGGAATCGCTGAATGCCGATGCGAATGGAATACCGAAACCACTCGTCTTCGTCGAACACCTCGCGATGAGAGTGCGGCCCGAACTGGCGACGGAACTCAGGCGGTGGTCGGACAGGCAGGCGGCGCACATGGGGCTGTCGGCGGAACTCGTGGCCGTCCGGCGTGCGGCGGCGGAGTCCGATCACCAGGCGGAGCGGCCGCCGCGGTCGCTCGCCTACCTGGTGCTGCAGGTCCAGCGCGAGGGCCCGTCGGGTGACCGGTACCGGCTGTCGCACTGGCGGCAGCTCGGCCAGTCCACCGGGTGGGCGCCCGTGCGCGGGGCCGACGTCGTGGGTGAGCTCGAGCTGGTGAAGGACAGGGTCGCCGCGCTGATCGAGCAGATCGAGGTGGACTGGGGGCAGTACCGGCCGAACATCCGCATCGAGTTCGTGCTGCCGGGGGAGTTCATCAATCTCGACGTCGACCAGTGGCCGTGGGAGACGGACTCGCTCATTCCCGAACCGATCGGCTGTCGTTACCCGGTGGTCGTGCGCAGCCTCGAACGGATGGCGAGGCGGAAGTGGTACCGGCTGTGGCACGAACGGTGGGAGCAGTTGCTGTTGCAGCTGCGCAAGACCGGTGCGGTGCACCGGGAATCCGCGTGGTGGGGCAAACAGGACACCGAACAGGGCCTGCGGGAACTCACTTCGGCCCTCGCCCGCACGACGACACTGGTGTCGCTGGTGCTCAGCGCGCCACCCCGAGTGGAGATGGTCGGGCGTGACGAGGTGGCCGCGGGACTGCGCGCGGGCGTGCCGCTCATCCTGTGGCATCGCGAGAATTGTGGCGACGCCGAGTTCAAGGCGGTCGTGGAGAGCCTTCTGCACGGCGACGACGATCCGCACGACCTCTTGGAACGGGTTCGCCTGGCGCGGGTCACCGCGTTCGAACGAGGCGCGGTCTCCGGCCACGTGGGCGAGAAGCTGACGATTCTCCTCGACGATCCGGTGCGAGTCGTGGTGCCGAGCGATCCGGCACCACCAGAAAGGATGTCGGTGGCGTGAACGCGAATACCGGTTCGTCGATGTCACCCGGTGCGGGATGGCACGTCTACCAGGGCACCGGTCAGGCACCGGCCACGCCGCTCGCGGGCCTGCCGGAACCTCCGCCGTGGCGGCGGTTCAGCGGTGTCGGTCAGGTGTTCCGCCCGACCGATGACGGGGGAGAGGGCGACCGCCGGATCGGCCTGCCTCGCGCCACCGGGCGCAAGCCGCACGACCGCGAGGTCCTGATGGTCAACGCCGCGATCTACCTGCGCCGCCCGCTGCTGGTGACGGGCAGCCCTGGGACCGGCAAGTCGTCGCTGGCGTACCTCGTGTCCAGGGAGCTCGGCCTGGGACCGGTGCTGCGCTGGCCCGTCACCAGTCGCACGGTGCTCAAGGACGGCCTCTACCTCTACGACGCGATCGGGCGGGTGCAGGCGGCGGCGGAGCGTTCCGGGACGACGCCCGCCGAGTCCGACCTCGGCGACTACATCCACCTGGGACCGCTCGGCACCGCGTTGCTGCCCTTCGAGCTGCCGCGGGTGCTGCTGATCGACGAGCTCGACAAGGGCGACATCGACCTGCCCAACGACCTGCTCAACGTGTTCGAGGAGGGCGAGTACCACATCCCGGAGCTCGTCCGGTTCGCCGCCAGGCAGCCGGACGTGCGCGTGCTGACCGCCGACCGCGGTGGTTCCGCTGTCGTGAAGGACGGCATCGTGCGCTGCCGCGAGTTCCCGATCGTCATCATCACGAGCAACGGCGAGCGCGAGTTCCCGCCGGCGTTCCTGCGGCGGTGTCTGAAACTGCACGTGCGGCCACCGGACTTCGACCAGCTCGGCGGCATGGTCGCGGCACACTTCGGCGAGGCGGAGGGCATCGACCTGGCGCGGCTGATCGCGGACTTCCTGGAGCACAGCACCCAGCGCGGCGGCCTCGCGTCCGACCAGCTCCTCAACGCGGTGCACCTCGCGACCCAGCTGGCCACCTCCGGTGCCCACCAGCTCGACGGCGACTGGAACGACCTGCTCAACGCGATCTGGCATCCCCTGACGGCGGACCTGAATGAATGAACCCCGCCGGGACGACAGGCTCTCCACCGCGGACCTGACGTGTCAGGAACTGCGAGACGCCCTGTGGCTCAGCGGAAAGCTCCTGCCACACCAGGGGGAACGGGGACCGGACCGGCCGGACGCGCCCGCGCCGTCGCATGACGTCTCACGGGAGGAGCCGCGGGCCGAGAACGCGGACGCGGACACCGACCTGCCGCAGGGCGAACCCGAGGACCCGACGGCAGGGCCGCGGCTCAGCCGGTCCGAGCTCGCCTCCGCCGCGGGCACCGACACCTTCCCCGTCGCCTGGCCCGCCGTTCCCGCGTTGCCGGGAGCACGGGAGATCGCCCGCGCCCTGCGCCCGTTCATGCGCACGACGCCGTCGTTGTGGCGCACCGTGCTCGACGAGGAGGGCACGGCTGTCCGCGCCGCACAGGAGAAGCTGTGGCTGCCGGAGTGGCAACCGGCGCCGTGGCGGCGGTTCGACGTGGCACTGGTGACCGACACCGGGCCGTCGATGGACATCTGGCGCCGCACGGCCAGGGAGTTCCTCGCCCTGCTGCGGCGGCAGGGCGCGTTCCGCGACGTCCGCCACTACCAGCTCGACTGCTCGTCGGACGACCTGCTGCTGAAGGTCGGCGGGGACGCGGGCGAGGCGTGGCCCTGGCACCACCTCGTGGATCCCTCCGGCAGGCGGGTGGTGCTGATGCTGACCGACGCCATCGGTGCGGCCTGGCACAACGGTGCGGTTCCCGCGATGCTGGCTCGCTGGGGACGCACGATGCCGGTGGCGATCGTCCAGGTGCTCGAACACCGGTTGTGGCACTGGAGCGCTCTCACGACCCGCCGCGTGCGGATGTCGGCGGGCAGAGCCGGAGTGGCGAACCGGCACCTGAAGGTCAGGGCCGTGCTGCCCGACTCGGACATCGGCGCCCACGAGCGGACGACGTCGGTGCCCGTCCCGGTGCTCGCCCTGTCCGCGGACTGGATGGCCGGCTGGGCGCGGCTGCTCAACTCCGAGGACGGCGGATGGATCGAGACGACGGCGACGCTCGTGTCCCCGTCGGTCACCGACACCGCGCCGCACCCACCGCACGAGCGCACCCTCACACCTCGTGATCGGGTGTCGCGGTTCCGCACGGTCGCCTCGGTGGAGGCGTTCGAGCTCGCCGGACTGCTCGCCGCGACCCCGTTGTCCCCGCCGCTGATGTCGCTCGTGCAACGGGTTCTGCTGCCGGGCTCCACCCTGACGACGCTCGCCGAGGTGATGCTCGGTGGCCTGCTCAAGCAGCTGCCCGCCGACGACACCCCCGCGGACGGCACCAGGATCGCCTACGAGTTCCACGACGGAGTCCGCGACGAACTGCTCGGCACCGCGCGCCGGGCGGACACCGTCCGGGTCGCCAGGGTGCTCAGCGAGCACGCGGCCGACACGCACACGACGTTGCGCGACCTGCGCGCCGCGCTCACCGCCCCCGACGAGACTCCCGTTCCCGAGTACACCGACGACGACCTGCCCTACCTGAAGGTGCAGGAAAGCGTCCTCCGAGCGCTGTCCGGACCGTTCGCGCGGCGGGCGCGGAGACTCGCGGCCGCGCGAACAGAACTGGAGTCCTCCGCCGACCAAGCCGCTCGTGCGGGGAACGTCCCGTCCGCACTCGACGAACTCACGACTGGAGAAGCTGCCGTGACCGCCCAAGAACCGTTGGGCCAGCGCCGCGAGACCACCGGCCAGCCACAGGTGTGGGGACCGATCCCGTTGCGAAACCCGGACTTCGTCGGTCGCGGAGCGCTCCTGGAGCAGTTGCGCCGGCGCCTGCTCGAACCCGGAGCGACGGCAGTGCTGCCGGAAGCCCTGCACGGCATGGGTGGCGTCGGCAAGTCCCAGACCGTGATCGAGTACATCTACCAGCACGCCTCGGAGTACGACGTCGTGTGGTGGATCTCCGCGGAGCACCCGGCGCAGATCACGGCGAGCCTCGCGGAACTGGCGAAGAGGCTCGGCGTGCCGGGGTCCTCGGCGGACACGGTGATTCCCGCGGTGCTGGAGGCGTTGCGCAAGGGGGAACCGTTCTCCCGCTGGATCCTCGTGTTCGACAACGCCGACCGCCCCGAGACGGTCCGGCAGTTCTTCCCGTCCGGCGTCGGGCACGTCGTCGTGACGTCGCGCAACTCCGACTGGGCCGGCGTCGCGCGACCGGTCGAGGTGGACCTCTTCACCCGTGCGGAGAGCATCGAACTGTTGCGGCGCAGGGATCCGGGCTTCCCGCACGCCGACGCCGACCGGCTCGCGGAGGCGCTCGGCGACCTGCCGCTCGCGATCGAGCAGGCGGCCGCGTGGCGCGCGCAGACCGGCATGCAGGTCGACGAGTACCTGGAGCTGCTGGAGCAGGGCCGCACGGAACTGCTGGACGCCGGTACGTCGAGCGACTACCAGCTTCCGGTCGCGGCGGCGTGGAACGTGCCGTTGAACCGGCTGAGGAACGAGCACCTGGCAGCGTTGCAGCTGTTGCAGGTCTGCGCGTTCTTCGGACCGGAGCCGATCTCCCGACGCTGGTTCAGCGGCGTGCGCGGCGTCCCCGTGCCCGACGCGCTCGCGAACGCCCTGGAAGACCCGATCAAGCTCAACCGGGCCGT
This sequence comes from Lentzea flava, assembly GCF_014648475.1. Classification (GTDB taxonomy): domain Bacteria; phylum Actinomycetota; class Actinomycetes; order Mycobacteriales; family Pseudonocardiaceae; genus Lentzea; species Lentzea flava. Next base: position 127,054 of record NZ_BMRE01000022.1, read on the forward strand.
GCGGGAGATCAGCAGGTACAGCCTCGCGAAGATCGATCACCGGAACAACACCCTGCAGCTGCACCGGCTGGTGCAGGCGGTGCTCAAGAACCGGCTCGACCGCGAAGAGCAGGACCACCTGCGCCACGCGGTCCACATGTTGCTGGTCAACGGCGATCCCGGCGACCCGGACGACGCGACGAACTGGTCGAGGTACGCCGAGCTGCTGCCGCACGCGACGGTGGCGCGGGCGGTGGAGTGCAGCGACCGCTGGGTGCGCCTGCTGATGATCAACCTGGCCCGCTACCTGCTCGCCAGCGGCGACTACGGCGCCGCGCTGGACCACTCCGAGTACGCGGTGCAGGTGTGGCAGCGCAAGCTCGGCCAGAGCAACCTCGACACGGTCGAGATGACGCGGCACTACGCGGTCGCCCTGCGCAGGCTCGGCAAGATCGACCAGGCCATGCGCCTCAACGAGCGGAACCTGGAGGCGCTGCGCGAGGCCGTGGGCGAGGACCACGAGACCGTGCTCAGCATGCTCGACACCGTCGCGGCCGACCGGCGCGCGCAGGGCAAGTTCGCGGAGGAGCTCGCGCTGCAGCAGACCGTCTACGACAGGTCGCGCGAGATTCTCGGCGAGAACGACCCTGCCACCCTCTACTACGCGAGCAACCTCGCGAGCTGCTACCGGCTGATGGGCGACTTCTTCCGCGCGAAGGACCTCGACGAGGAAACCTACCGGCGCAGGGTCGACGTGCTGGGCAGCGACCACCTCATGACCTACCGGTCCATGAACGCGCTCGCGATGGACCTGCGGGAGTGCGGCGACTACCACGGTGCCGGCAACCTGCAGCAGGAGACGTTGCGGCGCCAGCGGGAGCTGTTCGGCGCGGACCACCCGTACACGATCGGCGCGACCAGGAACATGGCGGTGACCCTGCGCAAGCTCGGCGACCACGCGGGAGCGCTGGAGCTGTCGAAGGAGTGCGTTGCCACCTACCGCAGCCGGCACGGCGACCGGCACCTCGACACCGTGACGTCGCTGACGAGCCTGTCCGTGGATCTGCGGCACATCGGCGACCTGGAGGCGGCGCACGAGGTGGCGCAGACGGCCTACGACCTGTTCCGCGAGATCCGCGGGCCCCAGCACCCGTACACGCTCATCGCGGCGACGAACCTGGCCTCGGTCCACCGGTTGCTGGGAGACGTCGAGCGAGCGCGCGAGCTCGACGAGCTGGCGGTGAACGGACTGCGCGCCACGTTCTCCAGCGACCACCCGTTCGCCCTGGTGGCCGCCACCAACCTCGCCAGCGACCTCGCGGCGCTCGGCGACCTCGCCGGGGCCAGGGCGCTCGACGAGGAGCTGGTGGAGCGGTCGTCGAGGGTGCTCGGCGCCGACCACCCGTCGACCCTGGCCGTGTCGCTGAACCTCGCGATGGATCTGCAGCAGGCGGGGGAGGCCGACGAGCCGGACATCCTCTACGCGCGCACGGTGGCCGGGTTCCGCAGGGTCCTGGGCGTCAACCACCCGGCGACGGTGCTCGCGGGGCAGTTCGTCAGGGCGACCTGTGACACCGACACCATGGAGCTGTGAAGCTCAGGCCCGCCCCAGCCAGGCCGCAGGGTCCT
>NZ_BMRE01000023.1 GCF_014648475.1 Lentzea flava
GACCGAGTGGTCACAACCCTACCCATCAAGGTTGCACAAGGAATGGTGGCCTAATGAGCAGCGACATTGACCACGTTCGGCTCTCAGCTGAAGGTGCACGAGATACCGGACCCGCAAGCCGGTGGCGGTGAGGTGGTGGTCGAGGTCCTCGCGACGTGTGTGCCTCCGTACGCGAACGAGGTGTTCAGCGGCGAACGGCGTTACCCGCTCGAACCTCCGCCGGTCGTGCCGGGCGTCGGCGGAATCGGCCGCGTGGTGGCCGCGGGTCCGGACGCGACCAAGCTGCGTCTGGGGGACCTGGTGTGGTGCGACACGACGGTGCGCGCCCGCGATGAAGCCCTGACACCGGACATCACGCTGCAGGGCTGGAGCCCCCCGCGGCGAGGGCGGCGCACGCCTGGCCCAGTGCCTGGACGACGGATCGTTCGCCGAACGCATGCGGGTGCCCACCGAGAACGTCTACCCACTGCCCGCGTTCGCTGATCCGGCACGGCGGTCCGCGTTGGGCGTGAACACCATTCCCCACGGTGGGCTGCTGGCCGGACGGTTCGAGGCCTGAGAGACCTTGCTGGTAAGCGGGGCGACCGCCAACCTCGGCAACAGCGCGGTAGCCATCGCGCTCGCCATGGGCGTCGGCCACGTGGCGGCTCCCGGCCGCAACCGCGCCGTCCTCGACCTGCTCGCCGACCGGTTCGGCCGGGGCGCCCGGTCGAGCTCAGCGCGGACGAAGACACCGACCGTGTCGCGATGGCCGCAGCCGCCGACGGTCCGATCAAATGGTGCTCGACCTCCTGCCGCCTCGGGCACCCAGCTCGGCGGCACGTGCGGCGGCCATGACCGTGCGCGAGTACGGGCGGGTCGTGCTGATGGGCGGGGTTCGGCATGCTCGGCGGCACGGACTTCGCCCTGCCCTACCCCTGGATCATGCGCAACTCGGTGACCGTGCGCGGGCAATGAATGTATCCGCGCACCGCGAACGTGGGCATGATCCGGCTCATCGCCTCGGGCGCCCTGGACATCGCCGCCGACCGCATCACCCGATTCGATCTCGACCAGGTCAACGACGCGGTCACCTACGCCGCCGCGCACGGCGGGCCCTTCGACCACACCATCCTCATCCCTCGGGTCTGACGGCCACGGAGCTCAGCCGGGGAAACCGCGCCGTCGGCCTCCGTCGTGGCGGGCCTGGTCCTCATCCGCAGTGCGAGACACGTCTGCTGCAGCATGGCCCCGGCGGACGTGCTGGAGAAACGCGACGAGCAGCTACCCTCCGCCAGCCGCGAACGCTCCCACGGGCGCCGGCCCCTTGCCACAGGCGTGTTCGCCTGGTGTCCGTGGTGTCCTGGAGCACCTTCCGCGGACGGCCTCGTCGGCGCACCCCGCACCGGTGACCCCGCATCCTTCTTACGCCGTTCCACCGGTACAGGATGACCTTCGTGTCCCTGTCCGGGCGACCGAGCAGGAGCGAAGGCGTTCAAAACGATCATTCCCGCCCAGCAGGAACCACGCGACCACGACCCCGCAGACGCACGAAGGCTTCGAATGGCTGAATGAGATCGCAGCAGCGCAACAGCACAGCTGAGCGCTACCACCGCGTCCTGGCCTAAGAACTCCTCTTCGCCCGAACCTGGACCAGCGAACAACAGCGTACCGACACCCAGATGGTGTGGAACATGCGTGCAACAACCATCGCTCAGACGCCACCACCGGCCACCCTGCTCCACACCACCGTCACCAACGTCATGGCCTCATATACAGCTACCCGTCCGCTCTATTCCCACGAGTGGCAAGTGCGCCCTCAGCGCGCTGCACGGAGCAACGCGGCGGACTCGACTGGTCCGACATCATGCATGTGAATCCACGCGATCTTGTCAGCCAGTCCGGCAAGCTCTGCGTTTCTCACTCGGGCTTCAGGGCCGTCCGGCAGGTGCAGGACGGCCGACGCCTGCCAGGAGCTGCGTTGCACCGCGCGTGTGCGGGCCTGCCTGAGGAACTGGTAGCGCGCGAACCGCGCCTGATGGTCGTCTCGTGCCGCACCCAAACAGTTCGCAAGCACCACGGCGTCCTCGATTGTCTGGTTAGCGCCTTGTCCATGGTGCGGCAGCATCGCGTGGACTGCGTCGCCAAGCAGTACCACACGGCCCCGGAACCAGCGACGCAGCGGCGGCTGAGTGAGCAGCGCCCAACGAATGCCCGGCCGAGCTGCCGCGAACATCTCTCGCACGCAGGGATGCCAGTCAGAGAACGGCGAGGTGGCCTGGCCAAGGTCGATGGGCTCCGTCCAGCCGGATGCCGTCCAGGTCGCGGGTTCGTCCACAACAGCCAAGAAATTGATGAGCTTCCTACCGTCGAGCGGATAGTGCAGCACATGGGCACCAGGGCCCATCCAGAACTGCATAGCGCCAGAATCAGGCAGGGACGGGATGTCCTCGGCACGCACCAAGCCCCGTATCCCGCTGGTGCCCGAGTGGGCTGGCCCCGGCTCGGTGGTCACCCAGCTGCGCAGCACAGAATTCACGCCGTCAGAACCCACTACGAGTTGAGCCTGGATCTCTTCGCCATCATCGAACGTGAGCACTGCTGATGAGGGCAGCTCGCGCACCGACCGGACCTCGCGTCCCAGGTGCAGTTGCCGCGGATCCACTGCCGAGCTGAGCAGCCGCTGCAGATCCGCCCGGCGCACGCCGCAGTACGGAGCGCCGAAGCGATCGCGGTAGCTGCCGCCGATCGGATGGGCAGCTACCCGTCCGCCTGCCCTGTCCCTGAAGATCAGTTCGGTTGGCTCCGTACCCACCACGTCCAGTGCCTTGCCGAGTCCTAGACGGCTGAGCAGTCGCGTCGCGTTGGCCGACAGGGCCACTCCCGCTCCCACATCGCGCAACCGGTTGGCTCGCTCGAACACCGAGGCCTCGATGCCCTGCTCACGCAGGGCGATGGTGAGGGTCAGGCCGCCAATACCGGCCCCCACCACGGCGACTGGGATCATCACGGGCCCTTCTATCTCTAAAGTGTGTCAGTCGTGGCTGCGCGCTCCAGCGAGATGTTCGGCCACCGAACGCAACTTCTCGCAGGTCTCCTCAAACTCGCGCTCGGGCTGGGACTGTTCCACGATCCCCGCCCCTGCCCGCAACCATGTCCGACCGTTGCGCTGGAACACCGTTCGCAGCACCAGGGCGGCGTCCATCATGCCGCTTGAGTCCACCCAGAGCACGGCACCGCTGTAGAGCCCGCGCTCCTGCTCTTCACGTTCCGTGATCATCCGATAGGCAGCCCTTCTTCGGCACGCCCGAGGCGGTGGCAGCAGGGAACAACGCGGCCAGCGCCTGCCACGGTCCAACTTCTTTTGGAGGTTGTGCGCTCACTGAAGATGCCAGATGCTGCACGGTGCCGCGTTCCTTGATCGACATGAAATCCTCAACCACGACGCTGCTGCGGCCGCACAGTTCTGCCATCTCGTCCACCGCTATCCGAGACGGTCCTCGACCTTCACGGCACCGCTCTCGACCGCACCGCAGTCGCGGACGGACGCATCCGTCTTCCGGCCGCTGCCGGGCAGCAGCGCCTGTGCCAGCAGCCACAACGGCCCCAGGCACCACTTCTCCACATCGTCCATTGTTGATCAACGATATCGCCTAACTCGCAACACACCCAAACGAGATGCGGTCTTAGCACCCGCTGCCCGCCCCGTGTCACGTGCACCCAGGCGACGTAGGACGGCACCGCGCTCGACCGCATCGCCCCCTAACGCCCGGCGCCGGTCCCGGGCCCTGGACGCGGGACCGGCAGCGGGTCAGCCGAGGATGAGGTCCGCAAGGTGCACAGCGCGCGTGAGCCTGGTGATCCGATCGGCGGAGACGTTCCAGGTGGTGCCCACCGGCTCCAGCGTCAGCACGACCATGATCTTGCGGTCGTTGTGCCCGTAGGTGCCGGTGGTGTGCATCGCCGGACGCGTCAGGTCGACGTCGGCGGCCGAACGAGCGCCAAGGCCCAGCGGACCGTCCTTGGCGACGCCGGCGTAGGTCGGCGGCCTCGGCGACTCGACACACGGCTTCGGCGGCGTGTCACCGAATCGCGACCACCCCTGTTTGTAGGCCACCTCGCCGTGCACGACGCTCGGCAGGCCAAACGACTGGTCGAAGCCGTCGGTCGCGCACTTTGTCGCCTTGTGCAGGTTACCCATGATGAAATCGCGGAACTTCGGGTGTGCCCGGTCGAGCACATAACGGTAGATCTTGACGACGTCGGCCGCGCTGAGCGCCGTGTAGCCCCAGAATCCGACGTTGACCGGCGGTGCGGTGTCCTGAAGCCCAAGCTTGACGACCATGCGTTCGACGATCTTCTCCCAGCCCTCCTGGACCCAGAGCTCCGAAGCCGCGTTGTCGTCGCTCGACCTCAGCATCGGCTCCAGCCGTGCCAGGTCGGCCGGAGGGATCTCGGCATCGGGGCCGCGCTTCTCCAGGTAGTCGAGCGCGATGAGAATCTTGACAACCGACGCCGAACGGAACTGCGCGTGTTCGTCCCAGGCGATCGTGGTACGTCCGGTCTTGCGGTCGAACACGGCGAACGCCGCCTTGGCGTCCGGCGCGATCTCGGCCTGGGGGTCAGCGTTCGCGGGCATTGGCGCCAGGAGGATTGCCGTGACGGCTGCGGTGACGGCTGCGGCGACCAGGCGAAGTTTCTTCATGCTCTGTAGACGCTAGCCGTGCCGCCGAGGATGCCCAGTAGAATTACCCGCGTTTACCAAGTCGAGGGTCTAAAGGGGCAGCAGAGTCTTAAGGCCTGAGGTGGCGCAGGAGGCCCCACCAATGGCTGATTGCGAAGCATTCTTCCGGAACCCCGGCCGCCGGCCACCTTGGCGAACTTGTCGCCAGGCTTGGTCGATTCGATGCGGTTCTGCACATCCCACACGTGCTTGACCTGGTAGTACATGACCTTGCCTTGGATGAAGTTGTACTGGAACCACGACTCGAAATCCATGAAGACGAATCCGCCGTCGTTGTAGATCTTGTTTTCCTGCGCCGAGGAGGCGTTGTGCTCGTGAGCGTGAGAACATCGCCGTGACCAACGATGACCAGCCGGTAAGCGACTTAGCCGACCGTGTTGCAGACGCCGTTGCGACACTCAACCTTGTTGACCTTGATGGCAGCGCCGACGCAGGAGTTGAACCGATCCTAGTACCAGTACTTCGGCTCCTGTCGGGCGCCGAGGTCGTCGATGGTGCCCCTCCCGAGGAGCGCAAAGGAGGCGCTTGACGACCGGACCTCCTCCCGGATGACGTCCAACAGGTGCTCGTGAACTTCGCTAGCCAGGCGGTGGCCACGGTCCCAGTGATCACAGTTAACAGTGACCAAGGCTACCGCGCACAACGCCGGAGCAACCTGAGGCCGAACTGGCAATGGGCCATACAAAAGCGCTGGTCGGGAAGTGTTCTCCCAGCACGCGCGGGGGTGGTCCCAAGGGTTCCAGCAAAGTCGTGTTGGTACTGGTCAGGGGTGGATTCTGAGCAGGGTGAGTGGCCGGGTGAAGTCTCGGCTGGCGTGGGGGAGTCCGGTGGTGATGCTGGTGTGGCCGCGAGGCGATGTGCGTCGATGGCGAGGTTGCGTAAGGACGCCATGGTGCGGGGTGCGTGGCCGGTGCGGATGCGGGAGGCGTCTTCGGTGTGGGCGGTGTCGCGGATCCAGTGCAGCCGGTTCTCGATGCGCCAGTGGTTGCGGGTGTGGTAGGCCAGTTCTGTGGGACCGGCTCGGTCCGGGGTGAGGCTGGTGATGCCGAGGACGGCCACCGCGGTGCGTTTGGCGGTGGTGGGTGACGTAGCGTTCGATCAGAAACGCTTGTGCCGCACGGGGAAACGACACGTCCTCAGGTACCGGCAGGACCTGGATGGTGCGATGCTCCCGGCGGCCGTCGCCGGTGTCTACTGTGGTGAGTCGCTGCTGCTCGTCGTGCACCACCTCGCGGTGGACGGCGTGTCGTGGCGGATCATCGCGTCCGACCTCTCCTACCTGTGGACCATGCGAACGACAGACCTACCGTTGCCCGCCACGTCGTTCCGCCGCTGGGCGGCCAAACTGACAAGGACGGACCGAACTGCGGAGCTCGCGCAGTGGCGGGAGGGGCGGAGGTGCCCGATCCTGTGCTCGGTGCTCCGACCGGCGACACGGGTCGCAGCAACGGCCACCTTGCCACCGAGTTGCCACCGACGACCGCCACGCCGCTGTTGACGAGCGTCCCGGAGTCGTTCCACGCGAAGGTGGACGAGATCCTGCTCGTGGGTACGCCATCGCGATGAACCGGCACCACGTCGCGGGCCAGGCGGCACGGACAAGGGTGCTGAGGGTGGGGCCGCGGTCGCGCGCGGTTCCGCAGGACGTCGCGGATCGTTCGGCGGGACGGCCGACGAGCGTTCAACGCTGTCGCACACCCTCGAACTGAACGTGCTCGCCGAGGAGACACTGGACGGCACGGTACTCAGCGCCCACTGGTCGTGGGACAGGGCGAAGCTCACCGCAGTCGAGGTGGAACGGCTCGGACGGGCGTGGTGCGACGTGCTGTCACACCTCGCGGTACTCACAGCGGACTCGGGCGGCCATACCCCCTCGGACTTTCCGCTCGTGCGGCTCGACCAGGAACAGGTCGAAGAGGTTGAAGCGCTCTACCCGACGGTCGTGGACGTGTTGCCGGTCACGCCACTGCAGCAAGAATTGCCCCGCCACACGGCCCGCGTGAAGCATGGCGGCGACGTCTACAACGTCCAGGTCGACCTCGATCTCGACGGCGAGGTCGACCCGGACATCCGTGCGGCGGGCCGGACAGCGGCTGGTTGACCGGCACCCTGCTCTGCGGGCATGCTTCCCCGAGCCTGATCTCCAGATCGTGATGGGACACGCGGAGGTGCCGTGGCGACACACCGACGTGACCGGCATGGATGTCGGCACACGTGATTGCGCGCTGGAGTCGGCACTCACTGCCGATCGGGCTCAGCGGTTCGACCCAACGCTTCCACCGCTCGTGCAGTACCACTTGACCAAAATCGGGCCGGAGCGACACAGGTTCGTGCTGACCGTCCATCACGCCGTCTCCGACGGATGGTCACTATGGTCGGACCGTGGACGGCGGCAGAACCGAACCTGGCGCCCCAGGCGAAATCCGCCCGCCTCTCCCCCATTTGACCGACGTCCTGCGGAACCGCGCGCGACCGCGGCCCCCACCCTCAGCACCCTTGTCCGTGCCGCCTGGCCCGCGACGCTGCTGGGGGTGGCCGGCGGTGACGACGGGTTCGCGGCGACCGTCGCGGCCCGCTCGCCAGAAGTACCTGCGATGACGGAGATCGTCGGCCTGCACACCAACCTGGTACCGGTCCGGGCGAGGCGGCGGCCTAGCTACAACCCTGCTCGACCTGGCTCAAGAGCTGCATGAACAGCAGACCGCGACGTACACCCACCAGCACGACGACTGGCGCCTCGGTAGAAGCGGCCTGTTCACCGCGCACATGGTGTTCCACAACTACCCGCTCGACGCGGCAACACTGACTCGGATGGGAACGGTTACCGCGCGGGGAGTGGAAGTACGAGACGGCACGCACTACCCGCTGTCCCTTGTCGCCCGATTGGATCGTGACGCACTGGCGTTGCGGATCGACGACCGGCCGGATGCGTGGGGAGAGGAGGAAGCGCGCGCGTTGCTGTCGAAACTGACAAATCACCTACAACAGATGGCGCTGCCCCTCAGCACGACCCAGCAGGTTGTGGCAGCGCGCACATCCGCCTGAGCAGGCAACAGTAGAACGAGCGGGGACACAGTCGGTCGCACACCAGCGTCGTGTGCGCCGACCGGCCGAACCCGAGCTCGTGGTTGGCCAGGGCACGACCCCGACAAGATCAACTGAGGTAGGACACGGCGGTGCCCCTAAACGGGTTCATGGGCGGGGCCCGCATCCCCTCCCCGCACTGCCACACCGCTCACGCACATGCGCAAGCGTGAAAGCCTGTTCCGAACTTCTTGCCCAACAGTTGGACCTTCTGCTCGCGGCGCGCCGTTCTCATTCATCCGCATCGACTGTGCCCAGCGGGCGTTCCCGCAGGTCGGCCGCACGCTGGCGATCGACGAGAACCACGGCACCTTTTCGCACTATCCCGTGAACGAGTACAACAAGATCATGACGTCACGGATCACAGTCTGCCTAGGTTGCTGCTGCGGCACCAGCACAAGCACCCCGGCGTCGACCACGACCGGCAGCTGAGATGCTGCCTGAGCAGCTCCCGTCCGTAAAGGCGGCCGACTGCCTGGAGACGTGCGAGGTGTCGAACGTGGTCGTCGTGCAACCCAGCCCGGCAGCGAGAGCCGCCGGCGCGAAGCCGGTCTGGGCGGGGTCGATCCTCGACGTCGACGCGGTGCATGGCGTCGCCGACTGGGTCGACGCGGGCGGGCCCGATCTTGCCGCGCCACCACCCGCGATCGCAGACCTGATCGTCGCCACACCTGGCAGGAAGTGATCGCTCCGACCCCGGCAACGGCTCAGAAATCCTCGTCGAACGCCACCGTGCCGGTCACCCCTACCTGATAGGCCGACACGCGGCGCTCGAAGAAGTTCGACAGCTCTTGCACGTCCTGCAGCTCCATGAACGCGAACGGGTTCTTGGCCCCGTAGATCGGCTCGATGCCGACCGCCTGCAGGCGCCGGTCCGCGACGTGCGCCAGGTACGAGCGCATGTCGGCCACCGACATGCCAGCGACACCGCCACCGAGCAGGTCCTCGGCGAACTGCACCTCGGCGTCGACAGCCTCGCGCAGCATCTGCTTGACCTGCTCGTTCAGCTCGTCGTCGAACAGGTCGGGCTCCTCGCGCCGCACGGTGTCGACGACGTCGAACGCGAACGCCATGTGCATGGACTCGTCGCGGAACACCCAGTTGGTGCCCCAGGCGAGGCCGTTCAGCAACCCGCGCGAGCGCAGGAAGTAGACGTAGGCGAAGACGCCGTAGAAGAACAGGCCCTCGATGCAGGCCGCGAAGCAGATCAGGTTGAGCAGGAACGACCGGCGGTCCCCCCGCGTCTCCAGCCTCGTGAGGTCCGAGATCGAGTCGATCCACTTGTAGTAGAACTCGGCCTTGGCGCAGATCGACGGGATCGCCTCGACGGCGGCGAACGCGTCGGCGCGGTCGTTCACGTCGGGCAGGTAGGTGTCGAGCAGCGTCAGGTAGAACTGGACGTGCACGGCCTCCTCGAACAGCTGCCGCGACAGGTAAAGCCGCGCCTCCGGGGCGTTCACGTGCTCGTACAGGTTCAGGACCAGGTTGTTGGCGACGATGGAGTCGCCGGTCGCGAAGAACGCGACGAGCCGGTTCACCAGGTGCCGCTCGGCCTCCGGCAGCTTGTTCAGGTCGGCGAGGTCCGAGTGCAGGTCGACCTCTTCGACCGTCCAGGTGTTCTTGCTCGCGTCACGGAACCGGTCGTAGAACAGCGGGTAACGCATGGGCCGCAGCGTGAGGTCCATGCCGGGGTCGAACAGGGCATGCTTGCGGGTGGTGTTCCCGAGCGTGGTCACTGGCAGGCCTCACAGACAGGACTCGGGGTTTTCCGGGGAGCAGGCGACGGTGCCGGCCGAGGTGACCGTCGGAACGGTCGCCTGCTGGATGCGCGTCGCCGGGCGGGAGCGCAGGTAGTACGTGGTCTTCAGCCCGGCTTTCCAGGCGTCGAGGTAAATCGACGAGAGCTTGCCGATCGTCGGCGAGGCGACGAACAGGTTCAGCGACTGGCTCTGGTCGACGTGCGGGCCGCGCTGGCTCGGCCGCGGTCCAGGACTGATCATCGCAACCACGCTCTCGCTGGCCATGAACGGCGCGGCGTACTTCTGGTCCGACAAGCTCGCCCTGCGGGCCATGGCGGCCCGGCCGGTCGCCGAATGGCAGGCGCCGGAGCTGCACGCGACAGTGCGCGAACTGGCCACCGCGGCCGGGCAACCGTTGCCGCGCCTGTACATCAGCCCCATCGCCCAGCCGAACGCGTTCGCCACCGGCCGCAGTCCGCGCCACGCCGCGGTCTGCGTCACCGAAGGCGTCCTGCGCCTGCTCAGCCGACGTGAACTGCGGGCTGTCCTGGGGCACGAACTGTCCCACGTGTACAACCGGGACATCCTCATCTCCAGCGTGGCCGGGGCACTGGCCGGCATCATCACCTCGCTGGCCAACCTCGCCCTGTTCCTCCCACTCGGGGCCGACGACGAGGAGGCGCCCAACCCGCTGGCAGCGCTGCTGATGATGGTCCTCGGCCCCGTCGCAGCCGGACTGATCCAGCTGGCGATCAGCCGGAGCCGTGAGTACGAAGCCGACGCCGACGGTGCACACCTGTCCGGCGATCCGCTCGCGCTGGCCAGCGCCCTGGACAAGATCGAGCGCGGAGCACAGCGGCTCCCGCTGCCCTCCGACGGCCCGCACGCCTCCCAGGCCCACCTGATGATCGCCAACCCGCTCACCGGTGACGGGCTGGCCGCGCTGTTCCGCACCCACCCGCCCACAGCCGACCGCATCCGGCGCCTGCGCGAGATCGCGGGCCTCCCCGTGCACGGCGGTGGTCGAAAGTCCCGAATCAGTCCGTTACGTTTCGAAACGACCGGTTGAGCCAACAGCCGTCCGATGACGTCCGAATCTGGGTTTCGCGCGGAGGCTGGTCATGGATCTGGACGCGTTGACGGTGCGCATGGGGCGAGTGGGCAATGCCTTCGTGATGCGGGTGGCCGGCGAAATCGACATCGCGACGCGGCCGCTGCTGACCGCCGCCCTGCTCGACGCGTGCGGGCTCGTGGCCCCGTCGACCGTGCTGGTGCTGGATCTGAGCGGGGTGACCCACTTCGGCGCGGCCGGGATCGATGCCGTGGAGCTCGCCGAGCGGTGGTCTCGCGCTGAACGGATCGCGTTGCGAGTGGTGGTCACACCGCGGATCGGGTTCGTGCTCGGGCTCACGGAGGTCGGCCGGCGGGTGCGGCTGGAGGAGTCACTAGACGACGTGGTGTGCGGGACGGACGAAGCGGTGGGGTGACCGGCTGCCTCGTCTCGAACTCGCCGGGGAGGGACGGCCGGCGTCCGGCGTGGATTCAGCCGTCCCGTCCCCGGCTTCACCGCAGCAGGAGTCAGCCGTGGTGTTCGGGTTGCGTCGTCGAATCCTGCGCCTGGCAACGACCTTCCAGCGTCCAGTCGCCGGGCATTCCGCTCACGGTGGCGCTTTCGCCGGTCGCGCTGACGTGCAAGGTGGCGTTGCCCAGCCGCAGGTCCGTGAGCTTCACCGTGCCCCAGGCGGACGGCAGGTGCGGGTTCAGCTCCAGGCGGCGGCCCGGGACGTGTGGCCGCAGCCCGAGGAAGGACCGCACCAGCAGCAACGGTGCCGCGCTCGCCCACGCCTGCGGCGAGCACGAGGTCGGATAGGGCACCGGCGGGCTGAACTCCGACCGGGCGAACCCGCAGAACAGCTCGGGCAGCCTCCCGCCGAACGCCGCCGCCGCGTCGAGCAGTCCGAGCGCCAGCCGCTGCGCCAGCTCCACCGCGCCGGGAACGTGCGCGTACCGCAGCAGGCCCGCGACCGCCAGCGCGGTGTCGTGCGGCCACACCGACCCGTTGTGATAGCTCATCGGGTTGTACGCGCCCATGTTCGAGGCGAGCGTCCGCAAGCCGTAGCCGGTGTCCATGTCCTCGGACGCGAGACGTTCGACCAGCACGGCCGCGTGCTCGTCCGGCACGATGCCGCTCCACAGGCACTGCGCGGCGTTGCTGGTCAGGGCGTCCACCCGGTCTCCGCGGCCGTCCAGCGCCACCGCGTACCAGCCGCGGTCGGGCAGCCAGAAGGCCTCTGCGAACCGGTGCCGCAGCTTCGCCGCCTGCTCCCGCAGCCGGACCGCGGTCTCGGTGTCGCCGAACGCCTCCGCGAGCTCGGCCCGCGCGAGCCACGCGGCGTACACGTAGCCCTGCACCTCGCACAGCGCGATCGGCGAGGACGCGAGCCTGCCCGCGGCGTCGTTGATCCCGTCGAAGCTGTCCTTCCAGCCCTGGTTGATCAACCCGACGTCGGTGGATCGCCGGTAGGCCAGGAACCCGGCGCCGCACGACCGGTCGATCCACTCCAGCGCGGCGTCGGCGGCGGGCAGCAGTGCGCGGATCTCCGCCTCGTCGGCGCCCCACCGCCAGCACTCGCCCAGCAACGCGACGAACAGCGGCGTGGCGTCGACCGTGCCGTAGTAGTGACTGCCGCCGAGCACCCGGTTCGAGTCCGGGCCGACCCGCAGCTCGTGCAGGACGCGGCCCGGTTCTTCCTCGGTCACCGGGTCCACTCGCCTGCCCTGCTTGTCGGCCAGCGTCTGCAACGTGCCCAGGGCGAGACCGGTGTCCAGCGGCAACGCCATCCACGCGGTGAGCAGGCTGTCGCGGCCGAACAGCGTCATGAACCACGGCGCGCCCGCCGCGACGAACGGCCTGTCCGGCAGCGACGGGTCCCGGATCTGCAACGCGCCGAGGTCCCTCTCGCTGCAGCGCAGCACGTTGTCGAGCACGACGTCGTCCGCCTCGATCGTGGTGCTCGCGTCGCGCCACGCCTGGATGGTGCGCGCCGGGCCGCTGCTCTCGAGGTGCTCGCCGGGGTGGAACCGCGGCTGCACCCGCAGGTTCGCGACCGTCGGCTGCACCACGATCTCGGTCGTCCACACCTGCTGCGGCGGCACCACGACGCGCCAGACGAGTTCGCCGGGAAGGACGGTGGGCTCGGCCGATGCGCTGACCGACAGGCCGCGGGCACCGCGGGACCGGTCCCACAGCAGGAGCTCTGCGCCCACCACCGTCGCGTCCGCGCCGCCCCCGGACGTGCGGCCCTCCTTGACCGCGAACAGGTCGGCGAAGTCGGCGTCCACGTGCAGCGACAACGAGACCGCCGTGGCTTCCCTGCCGAGGTTGTGCAGAGTGATCGTCTCCCGCAGCCCGTCGCCGAGCAGCCGCTCGCGCACCACCAGCAGCGTGCTGTCCGCCTGACCGGGCTTCGGCGGCCTGCGCAGCATGAACCGCGCCGCGAACGCCTCCGGTGCCACCACGGACAACGCGTGTGGCGGCTGCCCGTCCAGGCGCAGTTCCCACCGCGACACCATCCGCGCGTCGCGGTAGAACAACCCGTGTGAGGTGCCGAGCTCGACGTCGCCGGTGGTGTTGGACAGGCAGAACGTGCTGCCGTCGACCAGCGTGACCGTGCCGTTGCCGGCCTGGCTCATCACCGGCTCGCCGGCGTTGAGCGCCGTGGGCGCCGGTCCCTCCGTCATGACCGATCTCCGCTGGTGCGCAGGCTGGCCGTGTCAGCGTTGTCGCGGAACCGCTTGCCGTAGCGCTGTTCCAGCGCGGAGTCCAGCACCGGGTACTCCTGACGCAGCGTCTCCAGCGCCGGCTGCGACCGTCGCAAGGCCTGGCGGTAAGCGGCCTCGTAGCCGGCACCGAGCCGGTCCGCGCCGAAGTTGTCCTTGACGTGCGCACGACACTTGGCCGGTTCGATGTCGCGCACGTCGTGCAGCGCGCTCACGAGCTCTTGCGGCTCGTCGCGGACCAGTCCGGTGACACCGTCCACAACGACCTCGGGCACCGCACCGCGGCGCAGCGCCACCACCGGCGTCCCGCACGCCATGGCCTCGATCATGACCATGCCGAACGGCTCCTCCCACTGGATCGGGAACAGCAGGCAACGCGCCCCTGCCAGGAGCTTGCGCTTCTGGGCGGCGTCCGCGACGCCGAACACGTGGTCGTTGTCGGTGAGTCGCGGCCGGACCTCGCGCTCGAAGTACTCCTGCTCGATCGGCTCCGCGCACTTGCCGGCGAGGATCAGCGGCACGCCGGCGGCGTGCGCCACGTCCAGGGCGAGGTGCGGCGCCTTGTCCGGGTGGAACCGGCCGAGGAACAACGCGTACTCGCCCTTGCGCTCCTCGTACGGCCAGTCCTCGACGTTCAGAGCGTTGTGCACGGTGCCGATCCAGTTCAGGTCCGGCGCCAGCTGACGTTGCCGATCGCTGATCGCGACCAGGTGCACGTCATCACCCAGTTCGCGGTAGTACCGGTGCAGGTCGTCGTTCACCGGCCCGTGCACCGTGACGACGGTCGGCACCCCCAGCGCGCGGTACGCGGCCGCGTTGAGCGGCCCCGCGAACGTGTGGTCGTGCACCACGTCGACACCCCCGGTCTCGACGAGCCGCTCGACCGCGCGGCGGCTGGCCACCGCGTGCACCACCTCGGGATAGGGCTCACCCAGGCGCTCCGGAACCGTGCGGTCCCAGACCGGTACGAACTCCGCCGCGGCGTCGCACTGACCGGCGCCGATCAGGGTCACCGCATGACCGCGGCCGGACAGTGCGTTCGTGAGGTCCGCGACAACGGCCTCGACGCCGCCGTATGCCTTGGGAGGAACGTCGAAGTAGGGCGGGGCGACCATGGCAACCCGCAACGACGAATCGACACAAGACACACTGCTCAACACCACTTCCCCTCCTCGAACCCCGAACCCGGGATTAGCACTCTTCGACATAGACTGCTAACAGGATTCGCCCACTGGCGCAACTGCCCTGCTGATCCAGGTCTTCGGGAGTGCCAGGGCCGGTTCGGGGCGGTGCTCGGCTAGGAAGTCGTGTTCAGGGCGGCGATCAGGTCGTCGCCCGGCAGCTCCACACCGAGCACGCCGCCGGGGTTGATCACCAGCACGCCGCCGGCGAGGGCCGGGGCCAGTTCGCGGCCGGTCGTCTGCATCGGGGAGGCGGCGTCCTGCGGTACGTGGCCCGGTGCTGTCCACACGGCCACGAAGCGTTGGCCGTCCCGGGTCACGCCCATGCGCAGGTTGCCCTGGCCGTCGGTTTCGGCGATCAGGTTGGCTTCCAGCGTGGCCGTCAGCAGGCGTTGCTGAGTGGCCCAGCCGACGGCGACGTAGCCCAGGACGACGTCGAGGTCCGACAGCGGTTCCGGGAAGCCGCGGCGGCGGGGGCCCGGGCTGTAGTTGGGGTTCAGGTAGGTCTCGCCGGTCAGTTCGCCGTCCTCGCCCACGGCGTAGGCGCCGAACAGGGTCGCGTCCGGGATGCCCTCGATGTAGTTCGGGTTGACCTCCGGGTCCGCGCACCACAGCCACTTGTCCGGGACCTGGCGGCGGGCCTGGTCGCGCAGGGACTCCGTGGCCGGGGGGAGGCCGGGGTGCAGGGTGAAGTCGTCGATGTAGTCCGGGTACTCGAGGAACGGCTTCGGCAGGACGTAGACGCGGGCGCCTTCCGCGGTGACGGCGGTGATCAGCGCCCACGGGCCCTTGAGGCGGTACAGGTGGTGTTCGCGGTCCGACTCGATCTCGGTCTCGTAGGCGAGGTTGCCGTCCGGGGCGCCGTAGCGGTGCACGAACAGGTCTTCGACCTTGGTGAACCGGATGTCGGACATCGTGTCGAGCGGCGGGTCGAGTTCGGAGATGACCTGGTACGGCGACTGCCACGCGGGGAGTTCTTCCCCGATCTCCCACTGCAGCGCGTCCTGGTTCTCGATGAGCTGGCCGATCAGGTAGGTGACGGCGTTGCGGATGTCCCCGAAACGCTCGTGCTTCTTCTTCAGGTCGCCCTCTGCCCAGTAGACCTCGTACCAGTCGCCGTCGCGGACCAGGCACCACGCCTGGTCGCGGTGACCCTCCAGGCTGTAGAAGCGCGGGCTGGTCTGGACGCGCTTGATCACGTCGAGGAGCGGGGTCAGGGCCTTGCGGAACGTCGCTTCGACCTGGTTCTCGCTGAACGGCCTGCCCATCGCGAGTGCGGCGGCGCGGGCTTTCGCGATCTCCGGGACGGCGTGGATCTCGTAGCGCTGCTGGCGGATGTGGTCGACCAGAGCCATCGACGGCGGGATCTCGTGCTTGCGCAGGTAGTACGCCACGCTCGCGGGCCACACCCACCGGCCGTCGGTGTGGAAGGCGAGCGGCACGACTTCCTCGTCGTCGCCGGTGAAGAGGTCCTTCGCCGAGCCTCGGGACGACAGGACGACAGGAGCGTTCTCCAGGTAGCGCAGCAGCAGAATCTGTTCCCAGGCACCGATCATCGGCCGGTACCAGACTCCCCTGCCGTCCTCGACCGCGTCGAACGGGCGCGCCAGTTCGAGCTTGGTGTCGGTGTCCTGCTGCGGTGTGATCACTCGGGAAAGGCCGTCCGCGTGGACCTTGCCGGCCGCGTGCCACATCCAGTCCGGCACCGCTTCGGGCCGCCGCGGCAACAGGCGCAGTTCGTCTGCGGCGTGTTCCAGTGCGACGTGATCATCGCGGCCTGGCGGGATCAGCCACTCGGGCCCGCCTTCGACCAGGAACCGGCGCGTGGTCTCACCACCGGCGACGAATTTGAGGTTCGCGACGAACCAGGTGCCCAGACTGTTGCGGAAGTCGCGCAGCCGCTGCCGGTGCAGCCACTGGCTGACCATCACCGGCGGCACCCACACGTGGGTGGTGCCGTCGATGATGACCGTCGCCTCGATCTCCATGCGGCGGACGAGCGCACGGCACTGGAGGTTGATCTGCTGCCAGCCCTCCGGAGCGTGCGCGACGAGAGCCTCCCCGACCTGGCCGGCGATCGAGGTGTTGGTGCGCGGCATCTTGTCGCCGGACGGCAGTGAGGGGTACTGCGGCCACGCCCCTGGCAGCGGTGGCAGTTCGCGGAGGAAGACCAGCCGTTCGTCGCTCAGGTGGCCCTGCAACGGGTCCAGGTCGGTCGGGGCCGCGCCCTCGTCGGTGACGCGCCAGATCTCGGCGCCCAGCACCGTCTCGAACTGCGCGGTCGTCGCGTCCGCGCCAGGCTCGATCCGGAACGCCTTGTTCCCGTCGATCGCGATGTCGAACTGCACGTGCTTCACTCCTCGGCGCACACAGGGAAAACGGTCACGACTGTCGCGGTTCGACGAACTCGGCCCACTTCGGCGGCTGCTTGCCCATCTCCTCCATCATCTCCAGCATGTCGCGGAGATCGGTGACGTTCGGCGAGGTGCCGGCGAACCAGTCGCTGACGCTGTCCCACGCCTTGCGCGCGCCCTCGCCCTCGACGACGTCCCAGACGGGCGGGTCGTCCTGGTCCAGGTCGGCGCCGTCGACGACGTGGTAGGCGTAGCCCTGGTGGGCCGTGAGGGCGAGCAGGCCGCGCGGGTCGGCGAGCTCGTGGTCGAGCTGGTTCAGCGTGGCGACGACGTGCCGTTTGCGTTCGGCCGTCATCGCGTTGACCCCGAACGCCGTGCCGGCGAGCCACAGTCCTGATTGGACACCCATGATCCGCAGAACCTCGCGCACCGCCTCGGGAACGCGGTCCACGCCCTGCTCCGCCGCCATCTGGTCGATCTCGTCGTCGGACGCGCCGACCACGGACCCGCGGCGCAGACCGGCCGCGCACACGCGGTCGAAGATGGCGTCGATGCGCTCGATCGGGTTGTCAGTCGGTTGGTTCACAGCGGGTAGAGCCTTTCTCCAGCTCGGTTGACGACTTCCAGTCGCATGTTCGGGAAAATGCGCTCGTAGGCGAGCATGACCTTCTGGCACGACATGCAGATCTGGAACTCGGCCGGTGTCCCGTCGCGCTTGGCCGACGGCAGGTCGACCACCATGCGGAGATCGCCCGAGATGTCGGCTGCGGAGAACGGCGTGTACGTCGTGCCGTTCGCCTCGGCCTGCGCCGCGGCGCGCTTGTTCAGCTCGTCGATCGCGAGGGACATGCGGTCCTGCGTGCGCTGCACCTCGCCCTTGAAGCCGTCCCGGTAGTAGTTCGGGTCTTCCTTGGCGAGGGTGTCGACCATCTTGTTGGCCTCGCGCAACGCCGCGTCGACCTCCTTGCGGGACAACCCGCTGTACTCGGCGAGCTGGTGCCGCGCGAGGTCCTCGAACATCTTCGGTTCCGAGTCGTTGACCCTGGGCGTGCCGCTGCCGTCGCGCCAGCCGCCGCTCTCCGGGTCGTACGAGGTCGCGTTGGACGTCTCGAAGAGGCGCTCGTTCTTCGGCGGCTGCTGCGGGGCTTCCGCCGCGGGACTCCAGTCGTGCTGCTTGCCGCTGAAGTTGTAGAAGTCGGCCGACTCGCCGTCGCGGTCGCTGCGGTAACGCGCCGTCGAGAGGGTGCGCTCGTGCGGGCGGCGTTCGGCGTCCGTGCTCGGGTTGCGGCCGGTCATCTCGCGAACGGAGTCGAGCCCCTCCTCGCGCTTCTCGCGGTTCTCCTCGCGCAGCTCGCGGAAGTCGTCCTCCCGCTCGCCTCGCCGCTCGGCGGACTCCGGCGCGGACTCGGGCGTTTCGTCGCCCCAGTTGGGCTCGTGCCCTGGCGGGTGAGGACTTTCGTGAATGGTCTGCGAGCCGTCCGGACCGAACGTGCGCCACTCGCCGTCCGGCGGCCAGCCGGGGCGGTTGTTGCTGTCGCTCCTGCTGGCGAAGAGGTTGCCGTCGTAGTCGACCCAGGCGTCCGTGTTCGGTGCGGTGACCGGCACGCCGAGCTCCTGGGCGAGCTGGGCCGCGAACCCGTCGTCCTGCTTGCCCGCGTCACAGCCGATGAGGGTGATCGGGTCGCCGGGCTTGTAGTCGGGGTTCGCGCGGACGATGTCTGCCACGTCCCTCGCGGTGAGAGGGTAGTTGCCCACATGTGCGTTGACCGCGTTGCTGTGCACGTCGACGACGAACTGGCCCGGGATCCTGGGCAGTGCGTCGGCCGAGTAGATGCTGTTGCCGTCCACGCTCTTGTCGTAGATCGACATGCCGGCCGGAGTGCTGCGCACGTGGTCGCGCACGACCGGGTCGAGTTCCTCGCTGAGCGAGCCGAGGCGGTCGCTGAGCGGTTTCCGCGGGCGTTGCGGGGGCTCTTCGTCGCGGCGGTCGGTGTCGTGGTGCTGGTCGTGATGCTGGTCGTGGTCCTGTTTGGACGGTTCGTCGTGGTGGTGCGCCTGGTCTTGCGGGGCCGGGTCGTGGTGTGGGCGGTCTTGGTCGTGGTGCGGGCGGTCCTGGTCGTGGAGCGGGCGGTCCTGGTCGTGGTGTGGACGGTCCTGGGCCGGATGCGGCTGATCCTGAACCGGGCGCGGCTGATCCTGGACCGGGCGCGGCTGGTCGGTCCGATCGGCTTCGGGCTTGGGATGGCTCGGCGGGGTGTGGTCCCGCGCGGTGTCGGGAGCCGGTCGGCTGGTGGAATCCTGCGCGTTCAGGCGGTCGAGCATCGACGGCGTGGACTGCCGGTCGGTGCGCGTCGGCGGCTGCTGGGACGTCGGCTGGGACGGCTGCGAGGTGTTGAGCCGGTCCGCGATGGACGGGCGTGGCAGGTCCGACTGCCGCGGCTGGGACGGCAGTGGTTGCGTCGGGCCTTGCCGGCGCTCTTCGGACGTGTCGGCCTTCGCCGGACTGTCACTGTGCTGCGGTGACACCGGTTCCCGGCTCGGACGCGGCCGCTCAGCTGGGCTGTCCGACTGCGCGGTGGTGCTGTCGGAGGTGGTCTTGTGGCCGACGAAGTCCGGGTTCGGCACGAACGGCCCGAGCACGTATCCGCCCGCCTCGTACCGGACCTGGTGCCAGCCCTCGACGTAACGCCAGTCGATGCCACCGGGGAAGAGCGTCTCCTTCTCGGAGTACTCGCGGTGATGGCCGACGTTGTGCAGCGTGTCGTCGGTCATGATGCCGCCCGGCGCCTTGACCACGTACATCTTGCCGGCGCCGACGCCTGCCTCCTCCATCGCGACGCGCTGGTCGGAGCTGGTGCTGACGTAGGCGTTGGTGTGCCCGTCGACGTGCCGGACCAGGTCCGGCTTCTCGTCGGGCCGCGGCACGTCGAAGCCGCCGGCCGCCTTGATCTCCTCCGGTGACCGCCGGTCGCCCCGGTACAGGGCGTTCTCGTCGCGCATCCAGCCGGGAACGTCCCGGTGCACGACCTTCGACGGGTCCACCCCGTACGTCGACGGATCGACGTACCGCATGGCGACCGGTGGGCCGCCGTCCGGGCCGGGAGGCGGCGGGGTGTGTTGCTGTTGCGGTTGCCGGGTGTCGGGCGTCCGGTGCTGAGTGTCCGGTGTGGACTGATGGGTGTCCGGCGTCCGGTGCTGGGTGTCCGGCGTCGGCTGGGAGCCGGTCGGGCCGAAGGAACCGGGGGCGGGCGGCACACCCGGATGCGGGCGCACGGGAGGCGCGAACGACTGCGGCGGCATGCCGGGACGGCGGTCGCCACCGTGCGGGACGGGCGGGTTGCCGTGGCCGGGCGGTGCCGGACGTGCCGGAGCGTGTCCCGCCGGCGCGGGCTGCTGGTGGAAGCCGGAGGGCGGACCGCCAGGACGAGGCGCACCAGGCCCGTTCGGAACGTTGGGGTGCAGGCCCGGCTGACGTCCGCCCATGCCGGGACCGTTGGGGTGTCCGGGGGCCATGCCGGGACGCATGGGCGGACCACCGGGAGGCATGCCCTGACCACCGGGACGCATGCCGGGACCGCCAGGAGGCATGCCGGGGTGAGCGCCTGGGCCGTCGGGGTGCGGGCCGGGTCCTCCCGGACGCATGCCGGGAGGTGCGCCGGGGTTCGGGCCGCCGAAGCCTTGAGGTGAGGTGCGAGGCGGCGGGCCGCCCGGGTTGGGAGCCGTGTTCGCCGGGCCGGGGCCGCCTCGGCCGGGTGCGGGGTGAACGGGTGCACCGGGATTGGGCGTGCCCATCGGGTGCGCCGGGGCGCCCGGCGGGCGGTTTTGGCCACCGGCCATCGGCGTTCCGGCGGGTGGCCCGCCAGCAGGGGTACGTCCCGGACCAGCCGCGGGCGCAGGTCCATGACCACCGCGCGCAGGTCCATGACCACCTGCCATCGGCATCCCAGCGGGAGGGCCACCAGCAGGACCACGTCCCTGACCGGGCGCGGGTGCGTGGCCACCAGGTGCACGGCTCTGACCGGCGGGCGCGGGTCCATGACCACCGGCCATCGGCGCACCAGCAGGCGGACCGCCGACAGGAGCGCGGCCCTGACCAGCCGCTGACGCAGCCACGGGCTGGCCACCGGGCGCACGACCCTGACCAGCCGCAGGCGGACCACCGGCAGACGGACGTCCTTGGCCACCGGCCATCGGCGCACCAGCGGGCAGACCACCCGCAGGAGCACGGCCCTGACCAGCCGCAGGCGGACCACCAGCGGGTGTCGTGCCAGGACGAGGTGCACCACCGGTGCCGGCGTTCAGCCCTGCCGGGCTGGGCATGCGCGGCGGCGCGCCACCCGAAGGCGGCTTGGCACCACCGGCAGGTGCCGTGGGAGCCGAAGACTTGGCCGGGCTGGTCGTCGGCGCACCCGAAGGCGTGGTCGAGCCGCCCGGCCGATCGGGCAGTTTCACCGACGGACCGGAGACGGAAGGCGTCTTCACGGACCCGTTGCCCGAGGTGCCGCCCGGAATCGGAGGCGGTGCCGAGGTGCGGTTGCCCGAGGATGACGACGTGGACGTCGGCGTGCTGGTCGACGAGGTGCTGGAGGTCCGGGTCTGCGCGTTCGGCTGGATGCGGTTCATCGACGACGCGACCGACTGGTCGGTGTTGCGCGCCGTTTGGGCGGTTTCCCTGGTTTTCGTGCCCGCGTGGTCTGCGGCGGCGGCTGCCTTCTCGGCGCCGCCGCGGGCGGTCTGGATCGCCTTGTCGGCTTGCTGCATCGCCACCTGGCCGAACACGCCCGCGCTGCCCGAGGTGGCGTTGATGTTCAGCTTGCTCGCGACGCTGGAGCGGACCTGGTCACCGCGGTTGGTGATCTTGCCGCCGAGCGACTCGACGGCGTCCGGGTCCATCCGGGTGCCGCGGCCACCCACACCACCCGGAGAAGACGACGGTGTCGACGGTGTGCTGTGACCGCTGCTGCTGTGTGAGCTACCGCCGTGATGAGAGGAGGATCCCCGAGTCTTGCCGGTCATCAGGCGGTGGCAGGCGGCATGTCGTAGGGCTTCACCGCGTCGTACGCGGACTTCGCGTAGCCGCCGTACTCAGCGAACCTCTCCAGCCCCTTGACCAGGCCTTCCATCTTCTGCGCCAGCTTGGCCATGCGACCGCCGAAGCGGGCCATCGCCGACGCCAGCTTCGACAGCCTGCCCGCGATCTTGGTCGCCATCATCGCGGCGCGCGTGCCCGCGTAGCCGGCGAACGCGGCGATGGAGCTGCCGAGCGTGACCACCGCCGACGCCGCGGCGATCAGCGCGCTCGCGATCAGCTCACCGATCAGGTCCGAGATCCAGCCGAACACCAGCGACCGCAGTTCGCAGACGAGCGCGCCGGAAAGCGCGTAGATCGCCGCGGTGCCGTCCATGGTCTTGCCGAGCGCCTCGTACTCGGCGGCCATCTGCTCCATCTCGCGCTTGAACGCGTCGCCGGCCTCGCCCTCCCAGTCGGCGACGGCGCGCAGGTCCTCGCGGTGCTCCTGGGCGATCATCTTCATCTCCAGCGCGGCCTGCTTGAGCTGGTCGGTGTTCGCGTTGATCTCGTCAGGGTTGCCCAGCAACGCGTCCAGCGGCTCCCGCAGGAAGTCCACGTGCTCCAGCAGCCAGCCGACACCGGCGGACGCGAGCATGCTCAGCGGGTTCGCCATCGTGGCGACCACGTCCACGACCATGCCGGCACCGCCGAGCGCGACGTCGATGACGTCCGGCCCTTCACCTTCCGACTCCGACGTCAGCGAATCGACGAAGCTCGCGACGCTGTCCACCACGCCGGCGCCGGACGACCACGTGGTCGTGCTGTTCTCCTCTGCCACGGTTCCCCCAGGGCCGATCAGCGGTTCTTGAAGATCGAGCTGTCGCCGAAGTCCTCGTCCTCATCGATGCTCGGACGCGGCGCGGGTCGACGGGCAGGCGGCGGTGGCGCGGCAGTCGCGGCGCGTTCCTCGTACTCCTCGTTGAACGCGTAACCCGACGTCTGCGGCTGCTCTTCCTCCTCCGGCGGCGGCAGGTACTCGGTGATCAGGCGATACGTCTCGGAGCCCTCGCCCTCGACGGCACCGAAGGTCTCCGCGACCTTCACCGCCGCACCGCGCTGCGCCTTGCGCGCGATCTCGAGGATCTCCCCGGACAACTGACCTGGCGCCTTCCGCATGGCGTCCGCCGTCAGCTCCAGGCCCGTCAGCGCACCGTTCGGCGCCACGGTCACCGTGATCGCCCCGTCGTTCGACGACGCCGAACCGCCCGCCTGTGCCAGTCCCTCCTGGACAGCGGCGGCCTTCGCCTGCGCCGCGGCGATCTTCGCCTCGAAGTCCCGCATCCACTCTTCGGGCGTCTTCACCTGCACTCCACCCCACACTCGACCGTACGGACCAGAGGATGGCACACCTCAGGCCGACGCGTTGTCCGAACGACCGGACCGGGGTCATCCGGGTTTCGTCGGAGGTCCGCCCAGAGGCTTACGCGATGCTGCCCTCCGCCGACGACGAGCAGTAGCGCACGCCGTTCACCTCGTCGAGGTTGTCGAAGGTGACCTTGTACCCGTTCAGGGTCGCGCCCTCGTAGTACAACGCCTGCTCGCCGCCCTGCACCACATGCCGTGCCACGCCTGAGGAGTCCGTTGTGGCCTGTGCGATCAGGCGCCCCTCCTCACCTGCGGGACCGGTGGCTCGCGTGTAGAACGCCACCCGGCCGCCGGAGACCGGTGTGCCGTCGGAGGACAGCACGGCCTCCAGAGCCAGGGGCGTGCCGGACGCCGGGCGGGCTTCGAGTGACGTGTCCGTGCAGAAGACGCCGCAGCCGGTCGCGGTCGTCGAGGCGGCGACCAGCACGACCGGCAGGAGATTCCTGATCACGAAACGAGATTCGCAGATCGGCAGTCGTCGCACCGGCGAAACTGACATCCTGGCCGCCATGATCGAGACAGCGAGGCTGGCAGGCTTCTTCGCCGCCCACGGTGTTTGGTGTGTCTCAGAAGGAGAGACGCTGATCCCGTTGCTCGGGTACCTGCACCCCGACGGCGAGTACGGAATGGACCGGCTGATGTTCGACGACTACGCCGAGGGTGCCCGCGCCGGGCAGGACGCGCTGGCGGACGGCGATCCCAGCTGGCTCGGCGCCGTGCTCGTGGCCGACGGCTACATCCACCTCGACCAGGGCAAGACGGACGCGTTGCTGATCGAGGCCGTCCACTACGGACCGCAGCGGCAGAGCATGCGGCTCGCTCTGCCCTACCGGCCAGCTCAGGACTCGCGCGGATTCGCCGTGCACAAGCCGAAGTTCATGGACGTGGACTGCGACGACCCGGAGTTCGACGCGATGGCGGAGGCGTTCTTCGTCGGTGCCGCGTCCCACACCGAGGCCCACGCGGTGTGGGACGCGCACCTGGACGAAACGGTCTAACGGCCGGTCACCGTGCAGGTGGCCGTGGCGGTCTTGGCCGGGTTGCTCTCCGAGGTGGCCGTGAGGGTCACCTTCGACGAGATCGGCCCACCGGTGCGCTGAGCGTGCACCGCGACGTCGACGCGCCCGCCGAACTTGGCCGTGGCCAAGGCGTTCGGCACGGAGACGGACCAGCCGTTCTCCGCCTTCGCGGTCACGCGGTACACGTCACCGTCGAGGTACTGGTCGACGGGCTCCGGGTGCTGGCTTCCCGGCGGCGCGGTGCGGCCCGTGTTGGTCAGCGGGAAGCGGCACGTCGCAACGCCTGTGCCGTCGACGCGAGCCGCGGTCGGGGTGACCCGCACGCCTCGCTGCTGCGGACCCGCGCCGTCCAGCGACCGGATCGCCACCGTGTAGGACAAGACGCCGCGCGAGTCGCGTTGCACGTCCAGCACGTAGAAGTGCAGCCGGTTGGCCGTGTCGACGTACTCGTACTCGCTGCCGGAGTTCGTACCCGCGTGGAACAGGGCGTCCGCCAGCTGCCGGTAGTCGCCGACCGTGATCGGGACCTTGGTGCCGTCGGGCAGGACGTAGTCGGTCATGCCGATGTCCTGCGGGTTGGCGTCGATCACCCACGTGAACGGGGCCGCGTCCTGGTTCTTCGTCTTGGCCAGCAACACACCCGCGTCCGGAGTGAACGAGTCGGCGCCCATCCTGTCGACGACCTCGAGCGTGTAGTTGTTGTAGCCGCCGCCATCGCAGAACGGGTTGGTCGCCACGTTGCAGGCGGGCGACTTGTCACCGGTGCCGAGCGCGAGGTTGATGCCCGTCAGGCCGGTCATCCCCGGGTTGACCTCGCGGGCGGTGATCTTCGCAATGACCACGCCGGAGCCGGAGAGCGCTTCCCTGGACAGCCGCAGCACGTTGCGCTCGTCGATGATGCCGAGCTTGATCCGGTTGCGGAACGTCTGCTGTGCGCCGAGCGACCCGCCACCGGTCGCGGGGATCGTCCAGCGCGAGTGGGGGCCGCCGGGGCCGTTGAACGAACCGCGCGACAGCATGTCCCACGGGCCGCTGTAGTCGCGGCGCGGCGGGCTGCCGTACGGGTTGTTGTAGTTGTCGCCGATGCCGAGGATGTGGCTCAGCTCGTGCGCGTACACGCCCTGGCCCGAGCTCTCGGCCTGCGCGGAGGAGCCACCGCCCGCGTTGGGCCAGATGCTCGAACCCGCGGCCCACGACGTCCAGTCGACATAACGGGTCTTCGACCAGTTCGGCAGTGCGGGGTCCGGCGGGCCGAAGTCGTCGGTGACGTCCTCCTTGGTCCGGAACTTCATCATCCCGAACTCCTGCCACGTGCCGGACTCGTCCTGGCCCGCGGACAGGTAGTAGATGAAGTCGTACCCGTTGGGCACCTCGTTGCCGACGTCGGCGACCCACGCGGCACGGCCGTCGGTGCGGATGTTGCGGTTGCACGAGTCACCGGCGGGGCAACCGGTGCCGCCCTGGAACTCCATGGCGTACTCGTGGTCCTTGCCCGGCATCGTGTACGGGCCGAACGCCTTCAGCTCGACGCCGTAGCGCCCGCCGGAGGTCTCCATCCAGTACTCGTGCACGGTGTGGCCGCGGTTGAGCCCGTTCGGCTTGTTGAGGAAGTCCTGGTAGAACTGCGCGACCTGGTTGCGAGGGACGTTGTTGGCCTCCGCACTCGGGTTGCCGAACACCGTGGAGTTCTTCGGTTGCGTGACGACGAACGGCTGGTTCGGGTAGTCCAGGAGGACCGGCGCGCCCTTGAAGTTGCGCACCGAGCCGCGGACAGCCGGGTCGGCCCAGTTCGTTCCCGGGATCTTCCTGTAGTCCCGTTCCCACGTCATGTGGTCCGGGTTGACCCAGTTCTGCGGGTCGATCGGGCCGGGGAACCCGTCGACGGCGGCCACGCGCGCCGCGTCCCTGGTCTGCTGCCAGGGCTGCTGCTGGGGCCAGTGGTCGTACTGCCACGGATGTGTTGGCTGGTCAGGGGAAGCGGCTGAGTTGCCGGCAGTGATCATCGCGACCGATAACAGCGCGGTGATCATCAGGGCAGGGCGCCGGTGTCTGCGGTCCATACCACCACCGTGGTGCAGAGCCGCCCGCGTCAACCACCGACGATCGTCGGCAGCTTGAGGCGTACTGAGGCGCCTTGTCCGGTGGGCAGGAACCGCACGGCACCTCCGTGCACCGCAACGATGTCCGCCACGATCGCCAGCCCCAGGCCGGAACCGGGCAGGCCGCGGGCACCGGGCGCGCGCCAGAACCGTTCGAACGCCGCCTCCCTGTGTTCGGCCGGCAGTCCGGGGCCCTCGTCGGTGACGGTGAGCCAGCCCGGCCGGGAGCGGACGGTGATCGTCGAACCGGGCGGGCCGAACTTCACCGCGTTGTCCAGCAGGTTCAGCACGCTGCGTTCGAGCGCGGCGGCGTCGCCGAGGGTTCGCCACGGCGAGCGGTCGACGTCGAAGACGTGGTCGTGGGCACGGCTGCGGGCGCGTTTCACGGCGCGGTCGATCACGTCGGCGACCTCGACGGGTTCGCGGGCCAGTTCGCGGTCGTCGCGGGCGAGCACGACGAGCTCGGTGACCAGGTCGCTGAACTCCTGGCTCTGGGCCTGCAGGCGGTCGAGGACCTCACCGCGCTGGGGCAGCTCGCGGCCCGTGCGTTCGCTGCGCACCAACAGATCGATGTTGGTGCGCAGGCTCGTCAACGGTGTGCGGAGCTCGTGGGCGGCGTCGTTGACGAGATCTCGCTGCCGGCGGCGGGATTCGGCCAGTGCGGCGGTCATCGACGTGAAGGCGCGGCCGAGTCTGCCGACCTCGTCCTGACCCGAGACGGTGACCGGGGTGCTCAGGTCCTCGGTGCGGGCGATGTGCTCGGCGGTTTCGGTGAGGCGTTCCATCGGGGCGAGCGCGCGGCGGGTCAGCCAGAGGCCGAGTGCGGCGACCAGCACCGCGCCGAAGACGGCGACGCTCACCAGCACCCCCGCCAGCGCGGCCAGCGTGTCGTCGATCTCGACCAGGCTGCGGCTGAGGATCAGGACGTCGCCGTTGTCCAGCGGTACCAGCAGAACCCGCACCGACGCCCCCGACGCCGTCAGGCCGTCGCGGAACGTCGTGGTGGTCACCTGGTCGTCGCCGGCGATGGTGACGACCGGGTCGACGCCGGGCGGCGCGCAGGTGCTGCCGTCGGACTTGAACAGCTGGATGCCCTGGAGGACCAGTTGCAGCCCCTGGCCGGGAACGCCCTCGTCGCACCGCAGCTTGAACTCCCGCCGCATCCCTGGCTCCGGTGGCCGCAGGACGGGTGGCGGCAGGCTCGCGAGCATCGACTTGTCCAGCTGGGTGCGCAGGTTGTGCTCGGTCACGAGCCAGGTGACGACGCTGATCCCGGCGATCGCGACCGCCACCACGCAAGCGGTGATCAACGCCAGTTTGCTGCGCAGCAACACCGGGGCCTTCACGACGACTCGCGCAGGATGAAACCCATGCCGCGCACCGTGTGCAGCAGACGGGACCGGCCGCCTGCCTCGGTCTTGCGGCGCAGGTAGCCGATGTACACGTCGAGGTTGTTGGTGCCCTGGTCGTGACCCCACACGGCGTGCTTGAGGTGCTGCTTGGTCAGCAACCGCTGCGGCTCGCGGAGGAACACCGCGAGCAGGTCGAACTCGGTCGGGGTCAGGTCGAGCCGCGTGCCGGCCCTGGTGACCTCGCGGGCCTGCGGATCCATGGCCAGGTCGGCGAAGCGCAGCGCGCTCGGGACCGGTCTCAGCCGGTTCTGCTTGAGCAGCGCGCGGACGCGGGCCAGGAGCTCCTCCAGCGCGAACGGCTTGACCAGGTAGTCGTCGGCGCCGGCGTCCAGGCCGGTGACCCGGTCGCCCAGCGCGTCACGGGCGGTGAGCATCAGCACCGGCAGGCGCTCTCCCGCCGCGCGCAACCGGCGGCAGGCCTCCGAACCGTCGACGTTCGGCATCATCAGGTCGAGGATCGCCAGGTCGATGCCGGTGAGCAGGCGCAACGCCTCGGCTCCGTCGGCGGCGGTGGTGACCTGGTAGCCCTCGAACTCGAGGCTGCGCCGCAGACTGTCCCGGACGTCCGGGTCGTCGTCCACCACGAGCAGTCGCATGCCGGTGACGGTAGAGACGGAACCTGTGAGCCCGCTGTGTGAAGCGGCCGCCTCTCACGAATCTCTCAGCAGAAGCCAAGGACGTTCTCACGACCGCGTCACCACTCTCGGTGGTGCAGCGATCACCGCTGTGTCCACAGTAGAACGGAGATCCAATGGCGGTGAGCACCGCACAGGCCACGGGGACGGTGGACATCATGATCCCCGTCTACAACGAGGAACGCGCCCTGCCTGGTTGCGTCGAGGTGCTGCACGCATTCCTCGAAGAGCAGTTCCCGTTCGACTGGTCGATCGTGGTCGTGGACAACGCCAGCACCGACGCAACCCTGGCGGTGGCCGAGAAGCTGGCCGCCCGGTACGAGCGGGTCCGCGTGCACCACCTCGACCGCAAGGGCCGCGGGCTCGCGTTGCGGGAGTCGTGGGGTGCCAGCGAGGCGGCCGTCGTCGTCTACATGGACGTCGACCTCTCCACCGGACTGGACGGGCTGCTGCCGCTGGTCGCGCCGCTGCTCAACGGGCACTCGGACCTCGCGATCGGCTCTCGGCTCGCACCCGGTTCGCGGACGGTGCGCGGACCACGCCGTGAGCTGGTCTCCCGCGCGTACAACGCGTTGATCCGGCTGACGCACGGCGCGCGGTTCAGCGACGCCCAGTGCGGCTTCAAGGCGGCGCGGACCGAGGTCGTCCGGCCGTTGCTCGACCGGGCGCGCGACGAGGCGTGGTTCTTCGACACCGAGCTGCTGCTCCTGGCCGAGCACAACGGTCTGCGGGTGCACGAGGTGCCGGTCGACTGGGTCGAGGACGTGGACAGCCGGGTCGACGTCGTGCGCACCGCGATCGACGACATCAAGGGCCTGATCCGAGTGGCGCGCGCCAAGGCCAACGGCACGGCGCTCGTTCGCGGTCTGCCGCAACGGCCCCAGCCCCGCGCCATCCACCCCGACGCCGTGCTGAGCCGCAGCGAGGGCGGGCTCTCCTGGCAGATGCTGTCGTTCGCGGTGATCGGCGTGATCTCCACGCTCGCGAACCTGGCTCTGTACGGCGTCTTCCGGCTGTGGTGGCCGGTGCTGACGGCCAACCTCGCCGCTCTGGTGATCACGACTCTCTTCAACACGGAGGCCAACCGCCGCTTCACCTTCACGGCCCGCAACACCGCCCGCGGCAGAACGCATCTGCAGGGCTTCGTGGTGTTCGGCCTCTACTACGCGTTCACGTCGGCCGCGCTGCTCGTCCTGCACGCGGCCGTTCCCGACCCGTCCCGCGCGCTGGAGCTGGCCGTGCTGCTCGGCTCGTCGGCCATCGGCACGGTGGGGCGCTTCTTCCTGTTGCGGAGCTGGGTGTTCCGCCGGGTCAACCGAAAGGACCAGGCATGACCGCCACTGCCGAAGTGGCTTCTCCCGCCGACACGCCGGAATCCCACCGGCCTTCCCGTTGGCACGTGTGGGCGCTCGTCGCGATCTGTGTAGTGGCAGGGGTTCTGTACGTGTGGGCGATCGGCTCCGGCCAGATCGGCAACGCGTACTACTCGGCCGCCGCGAAGTCCATGTCGACGAGCTTCACCAACTTCCTGTTCGGCTCCTTCGACCCCGCCGGGGTGGTGACCGTCGACAAGCCGCCGATGGCGTTGTGGCCTCAGGCCGTCGCCGTGTGGCTCTTCGGGTTCCACGGGTGGGCGGTGTTGCTGCCGCAGGTGATCGAGGGTGTGGCGGCGGTGTTCCTGTTGCACCGCACGGTCCGGCTGTGGGCGGACGAGAAGGTGGCGTTGCTCGCGGCGCTGATCCTGGCGCTGACGCCGATCACCGTGGCGATCAACCGGGACAACAACCCGGACACGCTGCTGGTGTTGCTGCTCGTGGCCGCGGCCTACGCGTTCACACGGTCTGTTCGCGCGGACGGGAGCAGGAAGTGGTTGCTGTGGTGCGCGTTCTTCCTCGGCTGCGGGTTCCTGACCAAGATGCTGCAGGCCTGGATCGTGGTGCCTGCCTTCGCTCTGGCGTACCTCGTCGGTGTGTCGACGCCGGTGAAGCGGCGGATTCTCGACCTGCTGGCGGCCGCCGCGGTGCTCGTGGCGTCGTCGTTCTGGTGGGTGGCGCTGCACGCGTGGTGGCCGGGATCCAAGCCGTACATCGGCGGCAGCACGGACGGCGGCGCCTGGGACCTGATCATCGGGTACAACGGTCTCGGCCGGGTGTTCGGCGGTGACGGCAACCGGGGTGGTTCCGGGCCGCCTCCGGAGATGGAGTTCGCCGGGCCCGGCGGTGGTGCGATGTTCGGCGGGCAGCCGGGGATCACGCGCATGTTCGACGCCTCGGTCGGTGGGCAGATCTCGTGGCTGTTGCCGTTGTGCCTGGTGGTGTTGGCCGCGGTCTCCGTCGCCGGCGTGCTGCGGTGGCGGGCGAAGGCCCCCGGCAATCCCGCCGAACGCGCCGGCTGGTTCATGTGGGGTGGCTGGCTGCTCGTCACGGCCGCGGTGTTCAGCTTCGCGCAGGGCATCTTCCACCCGTACTACACGACGATGCTGGCGCCGGCGGTGGCCGCGATCAGTGCTGCCGGGATCGTGATGTTCTGGCGCGCCAAGAGCTTTGTGCGGTTCCTGCTGCCGCTGACGGTCGCGATCACCGCGGTGTGGGCGTTCGTGGTGGTGTCGCGCGACACGTCGTTCCACGGGTGGACTCGCTGGGCGACGATCGGAGTCGCCGTGGTCGCGGTGGTCGTGCTCCTTCTCGGTCTGCGGCGGGTCGGGCTGGTGGCCGCGCTCGTCGCCGTGCTGCTGACCCCCGCGGTGTGGTCCACCGCCACCGCTGCCAGGGCGAGCAACAACGGCGTGATGCCCGCGGCCGGGCCGATCGATCGCGCCGGCGGTGGGTTCATCTACCGCAACGGCCAGCCGCCGCCGAACGGGATGCAGCCACCCGCTGGAATGCAACCACCCGGAGGCATGCGCAACCGCGGGCCGATGATCGGTGGTCCGGGTGGCATGCGCGGCGAGCTGACCGACGAGCAGAAGCGGATCCTGAAGTACGCCAAGGAGAACAGCGGCGGCGCCGAGATCACCCTGGCGGTCGACGGATCGGCGCAGGCGGCTTCGCCGTTCATCATGGGCTCGGACGAGGTGGTGATCGGCATGGGCGGGTTCTCCGGCTCGGACAACGCGCCGTCGGTCGACCAGCTCCAGTCGTGGGTGAGCGAGGGCAAGCTGAAGTTCGTGCTCGGCGGCGGAGAGCGCGGCGGCCCGCGCGGCGGCCGCGGCGACCACGGCCGCCAGGAGTGGATCCAGCAGCACTGCTCCACAGTGGACCCGAGCGCGTACGGCGGATCCACCGAGACCCTGCTGGAGTGCCACGCGTGAGGTGATGCGCCCAGGCCACGGCCCAGGCGCACGCCCCTAGTCCCGCGGCCGGTCTTCAGCCGCGGGAACGAGCACCTCCTCCCGTGGCAACTCCTCGTCATCGAGGCCGAGCACGTGACACACCTGTTCCCTGCTGGCTCCGAACATGAAGCACATGCCGTCGACGCTAGGCCGGCCCTCTCGCCGCAAGCTTCTCGATTCCTGCCCGTCTCGTGAAATTTGCAGACGCATGGCTCCGCACGAGCATCCTCGTGCTGGGATCTGCGTCCTGGAGGAGCGAGAGGGAGGGGCACCATGACCGATCGCGGTGACCGCATTGTGAGCGTGCTCGAGGACGCCTTCGCCGGGCTGATGTCCGCCGATCCCGCCGCGTTCCGGCACAAGTTCCGCAAGATGGCGGCCGAACCGTTCGCGTTCTACAGAGGCAGCGCCTGCCTGTTCTACGCCGACATGGCCGAATTGCCCGACGAATGGACCGACGACCGCACCAGCCGCATCTGGATCCAGGGCGACCTGCACGCGCAGAACTTCGGCACCTACATGGACTCCGAGGGCACGCTCGTCTTCGACGTCAACGACTTCTACGAGGCCTACCTCGGCTCGTTCACCTGGGACCTCCGCCGCTTCGCCGCCTCCATGGCCCTGCTGGGCTGGCGCAAGGCACTGCCGGACAGCGCGATCACCGACCTGATCCGCACCTACGTCGCCGCCTACGTGGCCCAGGTCCGCTCGTTCGCCGAACACCCGAACGACGAACTCTTCAGCCTGCGCCTCGACAGCACCGAGGGCGCCCTGCACCGAGTCCTGCAACGCGCCCGCCTCGCCACCCGAATCGGCCTGCTGGACGAGAAAACCGTCATCGTCGACTACGAACGCGTCTTCCGCCGCGACCGCGAGGGCACCCACGAGCTCGACCCGCAGGCGCGCGCCACCGTCGAGGAGGCCTTCGCGTCCTACCTCGACACCATCCCGACCGGCAAGCGGGCGAGCAGCCGCACCTACACCGTCAAGGACGTCGTCGGCCGCAGCGGCTTCGGCATCGGCTCAGCCGGCCTGCACGCCTACAACATCCTGGTCGAGGGCCGCACCCAGGCGCTGGAGAACGACGTCGTCCTGTCCATGAAGCAGGCCAACGTAGCCGCCCCCAGCCGGATCGTCCCCGACCAGCGCATCCGCGACTACTTCACCGACCACGGCCACCGCACCGCCGTCTCGCAACGGGCCCTGCAGGCCCACGCCGACCCGTGGCTCGGCCACACCCAGATCAACGGCGTCGGCTACGTCGTCGCCGAGCTCTCCCCCTACGAGGCCGACCTCGACTGGTCCGACCTCACCGAGCCCGCCGACATGCTCCCGGTCCTCGACCACCTGGGCCGCGCCACGGCCAAGATGCACTGCGTGGCCGACGAGGACTCCGAGCAGACCCTCGTCGCGTTCCAGTGCGAGGAAGCCATCGCCGCCGTGATCGGTGACCGGGAGACCGCGTTCACCGACGCCATCGTCGCGTTCGCCCTCGACTACGCGCGTCAGACCCGTGAGGACCACCGCCTGTTCGTGGACGCGTTCCGGGAGGGCCGGTTCCAGAGTGTCGGCTCGACCGCGTGAGCCGTTCGGCGGTACGTTTGCGGCCAATCGAACGACAGGAACCCCGATGGCCCGCTCCGACGACGCCCAGCACGACCTCGACGACCTGGGTGCTCTTCTCCGCACACAGCGGAAGAGGGCTGGGCTCACCGGGGTCGAGGCCGCTCGGCGGGCTGGGTTCACCCAGTCGAAGCTGTCCAGGATCGAGACCGGTCTGCTGCTGCCGAGCCCGGACGACGTGCGCCGGCTGGCCGCCGGGCTGGGCATGGAGGCCGATGCATCGGCACGAGCTCTCGAGTTGATCGACCGTCTGCAGGACGAACACGCGGCGCGTCGTGTCGTGCTGCGCCGTGGAGTCATCACGGAGCACACCGCACTGCTGGCCAAGTTCGGGAACGCCGGATACGTCGTGGCAGCGGACCCCGTCGTCGTGCCTGACTGGCTGCGCACCCGCGACTACCTGCTCGCGGCGGCAGGCCCGTTGTCCGAACGCAACACCGAGGCAGCAACGGCGCTGCTGCGCAGGCGGCAGCAAATGATGGCGACGCCGGGCTTCCGGTTCGAGTTCTACGTGTTCGCGTCGGCGCTGGGAACCCGTGTCGGCTCGTCGCGGATCATGGCGGAACAGACCTGGGAGCTGGCCACGATCAGCGATCGGTACCCGAACGTCGTACTTCGCGTGATCCACCACAAGAGCGAGCTCACGCCCGTCCTTCCCCACGGCTTCGAGGTGCACGACGACCGGCAGGCCGTGCTCACGCTGGTCCCCGGAGTAGTGGTGATCACGTCGGACAACGACGTGCAGCCGTTCCGCCACATCGTCAGCTCGCTGCGGAAGTGCGCGATGAACGCGGAGCAGTCGCGCGCTTACCTCGAACACTTCAGCAGGGCCTACGACATGGATCGGCAAACGGGCGAGAAGTACGCCTCCTGAGCTGGTGGGCGGCACACGTCCGCCCACCAGACAGAAGAAGAACGTGAACTGCTTTCAAAACGGGCACGCAAGCCGGAGTTCCAGCGCGATCGCCTAGTCGAGCTGGTCGTCGCCGCTGATCTCGTCGACCCAGTGTTTCGAGGCCGTCCTGACCTCGGTCGATGTCGCGTCGGCGTGGGTCATTGCCACAGCCGCCGCAACAGCGAACACGCCGAAGACGGCGCACACAAACCGACGTAGAGCCTTGTTCAAGGCCGTTCTCCTGGTTTCTTGTCGCTGAGATGCGAGGTGAGGTCGCATATAACACCCCGACGGGCACCGACGTCAACCAGTCGCACTTCAGTGCGACACTCGAACAGGGCAGTCGTCCGCGAAAGATACCTGTCAGTAAAGAACGCCGTCAGAAGGCTTCAGGACGCCGATCGACCACGGGCGAATCCGTGCGGGCGCCGGGCAAATCGATTTCACGCTGAAGTTCGCGCAGCTCAACCGCGATTCGCTCACCGCGCTCCGGCTGCAGGTCGGCCAGCAGAGCCGCAGCGATCGTCAGGGCCTCGACCGCGCCATCCCGCTGGCCGTCCCGCGCGAGAACACGGCCGAGCACGTGCAACGCAGTCGCTTCACTGAGCGGCGCGTCCGCGCGGCCGCAGAACTGGATCGCTTTGCGCGCATACTGTTTAGCTTCGAACATGTTGCCGTCTTCAAGCTCGATCTGACTCAGCAATGCGCAGACCTCACCGACACGACCCACCGCCAGCAAGCCGGCGTGTTTCCACAATGCCGCCTCGGCGAATCCACGCGCCTCCGCAGTGCGCTCCCTGGCAAAGCTCAACTCACCCAGCAGCTGCAGAACGGTGGCTTCGGAGGCCTCGTCTTCCTGGTCACGAGCCAACGCCAACGATTTGTGGTAGTACGAAGCGGCACGCTCGTACTCGAATGCTTCCTTGTACGCTTCACCAGCGCGGTAAAGAAAGACCTTCTCCATCCCCGGACCGCTTTCGCCGATCTTGCGGACCAGTGCGAGAGCGCGCTCATGGGAATCAATGCCCATGGTCACGTTGCCGGTGGCGACGAGTATCCGTGCACCGGTGTGCAAACAGGTCGCCACCCCGGAGGTCTGGTCGCCTTTCGCTCGCTGGTAGGCCAGGTGTGCGGAGTGCACGTAGTGCTCGGCCCGCCCGTACTCCTGACGGGCGAGGTAGGTGTGCCCGATCTGCTGCAGCAGCCCGGCGGCGTCCTCCTCCGCCGGCTCACCGAGCGCCTTCGCGGCAGCCAGACCGAGGTGCAGGACGTTCAGCACCTCTGCCGTCAGCCCCTGCCTCAGCCAGATCTGGCCGACCATCTGAGGAATTCGCATGGCGTGCTCGAAGTACCCTGCGTTGACCGCGAACCGCACCAGGGCAACGATGTTCTGCGCCTCCGCGGTGCACCAGCGATGTGCTGACACCCTGTCCCCGAACTCGAGCGCCTCGACGTTCTCATCGGCGTCCGATTTGGACACTCGAACCATCGTGGGGAGCACTCGTACGTCCGCGTTCTCGGCAGTCTTGAGGTAGAAGTCGAGCATGCGGCGTTCGATCGCGCGGCGCTCCGCCGCGTTGTCGAGCAGCCCTGCCGAGAACTCGCGCAGCAAGTCGTGCAACCGGTACCTGTCCAGTGCGCCGGCCTGCTCCAGCAGGTGAGCCTCCACCAAAGCGTCCAGCGCGTCGTGCACTCTGCGCGCGGGCAACGCCGCCATGGCGGACGCAGCACTCACGCTGATCACCGGACCCGGATGTGCGCCCAGTGTCCGGAACAGCAGATGCGCGGCAGTGTCCAAAGCCCGCAACGACTGCATGAAGACGGCACGCGGTCCGTGCATCGTGCCGATGTCGAGCACACCCCGTTCACGGAAGTGCGTCACGAACGCACCCAGCTGCACACCCGGCCGTGTCGCGATGTGGTTCGCGAGCACTTTCAACACGATCGGCAGGCCACCGCAGACCTGAGTCAGCTCCACGAGTTCGTCGCTTCCGCTGCCGCGATCACCGATGCGGTCGACGAGCAGTCGGCACGCTTCATCCGCGCTCAGCGGGTCGATCGAGATCCGTTGCGGTGCAAGTCGAGCCGCCAGGCCGGACAACCTGGACCGGCTCGTCACGACGACCACACCGGACGAGAACACCGGCAGCAGCTGGTGGATCTGATCGGTGTCCCTGACGTTGTCGAGAACCGTCAGCAGCCGCCGCCCGGACAGCAGTGACTGCAGCTTTGCGAGGCGGTGCTCAGGATTGGCGATCCGGTCCGGAGGCACGCCGAGGCCCTGCAGGAAGCGGTCGACGACGGATGAGGCTTCAACGATGGCACCGTCGGAGAATCCTTGCAGATCAACGAAAAGCACGCCGTCAGGGAAACGGGCTCGACGGGTGTGGGCCCAGTGGACGGTGAACGCGGTCTTGCCGACGCCGGCGGGGCCGTCCACGACAACGATTCCCGGCTGTGCCGCCATGGCGTCGAGCTTGGCGAACTTGTCGGCGTGACCGACGAACAGCGGAACGTCGAGTGGGAGTTGCTCGGGAATCAGCACACCCGCCGTGCCGCTCAACGGTGCGGTACGGGCGACACCATGTTCCCTGAGGCGGTCGTGGAACTCGCGCAGGTCCTGTGCCGCGGCTTCGTTGAGCGAGGCTTTGCAGGCCTGGTACGCACTCAGGTAGAGCTGAGTCGCCTCGTCGGTGCGCGACAACAGGTGCAGTGCCTCGAGCCGCCGCTTCAGCAAGGTCGGATGCGCCAGGTAGTCGGGCGCCAGGTCGTCGAGCACCTGCAGGACCGAGTGGTACTCACCCAGCACGAGATACTCGGTGCAGAGCAGGTCGTACGCGGGCATCTGGACGATCTGCAGGGCTCGGTCGCGCCACGCCTCGGCACGGTCGGATCTGAGGTCTTCGAGTGGACGTTGGTGGCGCCAGATGGTGAATGCGGCTCGAATCGCGTCCAATGCCTGCTGATGATCGCCACGCCTGGCCAGATCGCGGGCACGATCGACGAGCTCCCGGAACTGGAAGTAGTCGATCAATTTTCGTTCAACGGTGAGCCGATAAGCACCGTTCGTGACGAGCAATTCCACTCGATCTTGCATCGATTCGAGTGCTCGCCGGATCCGCCAGGAATACGAGTGGAGCGTTTGGGTCGGGTTCTTCGGCGGCTCATCGTCCTCGCACCACACCCAGTCCACGAGCTCCGCCGCAGGTACAGAGGCTCCTGGCTGCACCAGCAGAGCAGCCAGCATGGCGCGCAACTTGGGCGGGCCCCATTGCGTGTCGACGGTCTCGCCGACACGTATTCCCGTTTGTCCCAGAATCGTGAATCGCGCATCCACGAGCGCCACCCCTCATCCCCGCCGAAGAGTGTCCTCCCTGTTCAACACCGATGCAACGCACTCGTTCGGCCGAAGGTGACAGTTAAGTGACAGTCCATTGACATGCGCGTGTGAATGGTGGCGGCAACCCGTCTGATCGCCGTCGCCGGATGTGCTTTGAAGTGCGCGAAGAGTTTTTGACAGCTCAATGAACGGTCTCGGCCGGATGGTCTTGGCATCGCTTCTACGGAGGGAGGCCGGGATGAACTGGTTCACGACCCCGCTCGGCGCGGGAGGTGTGCACCGGGCGACGGTGCCGGGATGCCGCAAAGTGCTGGTGATCGTGCCCAGCGTGGTGGCGGGCACGCGGCTGCTCGACCTTTTGCCGTTGCTGGACAGCGATTTTCGCATCCAGGTGTACTTCACACTGCCTGAGCCGTGTGGCAGCACGACCAGGTTCCTCAGCGCGATCGGTGGGCTGGTCATTCCCTGGGAGATGGCGTTGCAGCACGAGTTCGACCTGGTGCTCGCGGCCAGCTACCGGTTCATCGACCGGGCGCCGGGGCCGGTGCTCGTGCTGCCGCACGGGGCGAGTGCGATGAAGTCGCGGCAACGGGTTCGCGCGGCAGGAGAAGGTGCGCGGCCGGTGCACGGGCTTGATCGGCAGCTGCTCATGCGCGACGGCAAGGTGCCCGCCTCGGCGATCGTGTTGTCGCACGACCAGGAGCTCGACGTGCTGGCCGAGTCGTGTCCGGAGGCGCTGCCGGCTGCGGTCGTGGCGGGGGACATCTGCCTCGACCGGATGCGGGCGAGCTTGCCGTTTCGCGAGCACTACCGGCGGGCGCTCGGCGTGGAACCCGGGGAGACGCTCGTCACGATCAGCTCCACCTGGACCGCGGAGTCGACGTTCCACCAACGCCCTGAGCTGTATCGGGAACTCCCCCGCAGCGGCAAGGTGGCCGCGGTGCTGCACCCGAACATCTGGGCGGCGCACGGCGAGTGGCAGGTGCGGTCGTGGCTCGCCGGCAGCGAGGTGATGATCATTCCGCCGGAGGAGGGCTGGCGGGCGACGGTGATCGCGAGCGATGTCGTCGTCGGTGATTTCGGGTCGACGACTCAGTACGCCGCCGCGGTCGGGACGCGCGTCCTGCTCGCCACGTGTCCAGAGGTCCGTGACGGCAGCCTCGCACACGCCCTGCGGCGAGTGGTGCCGATGTTCGCCGGTGACATCGCGGAAGCCGTTGCCGTACCCGGATTCGCGGACCTGATCAGCTCTCGGCTCGACCAGGCCGGCGCCATTCTGCGCGCCACCATGTACCGCCTGCTCGGCATCCAGGAACCCGCCCACGCCGTACCGGTGGCGCCGTGTTCGTTGACGACGGCGTGATCCGGGAGAACGGGGTGCTGCTCGTGCGAAGTGACCGGGCAGCACCGAAGTGGTGGACGCTGGCGGACGTGCTGCTGGCCGCGCCCGAGCTGTCAGCCGCGGTCGCGCTCGCGGTCGCCCGGCTGTTGCTGCAGAGGTACGTCGGCTGCTCGCTCGTCGTCGTCCCGATCCAGCGCGGCGAGCCGATCCCTGACGCGGTCGGCGCTCGGGTCGAAGGATTCGCCGTAGCAGGCCAGCGAGGAGCGGTAGTGGTCGCGAGCGTGCACCAGATCGCCTTGCCGCTCGGCGATTTCGCCCATCAACTCGAACGCGTCGGCGACGTGCAACGGTGAGCCCGCGTCGCGGACGTCTGCCAGCACGCCGTCGGCGAGTCGAGCAGCCTCGCCGAACCGCGAGGCGTGGAGAAGCGCGCGGGACAAGAACATCCGTGCGCGTGCCTTGTCGACCACGTTGTCCAGCAACGCCTCGGACTCCTGGAGTTCGGCGATCGCTTCGTCGATGCGGCCCATCGCGATGAGCACCTCGCCGACCCGTCGACGAGCGAGACCGACGCCACGCACGCGCCCGTGGCAGGTCTCCACGTCCACGCCTTCGCGGAAGTACCGGAGGGCGATGTCGAACTCGCCCTTCAACCGGTGGATGTGGCCCAGCTGCACCAGGGCCGTCGCCCGGCTGCCGAGATCGTGGTCACCCGCGAGGTCGAGCACGGTGCGGATCTGGAAGGTCGCCTCGTCGAGCCGGCCGAGGTTTCGCAACGCCACCGCCAGCTGGTTGCGCAGGCGCGCCTCCGCGGTCCGCTCACCGCACAACTGCGCCGCCCGCACGCCCAGTTCGTGGGTGTAGAGCCAGTCCGAGTAGTGGTGACGCCGCTGGAACAGCGCGAACATGGCCTCGGCGAGCTGCCAGACGAGTTCCGGCCAGCCGTGGACGTCGGCCGCGCGCAACGACTGCACGAGGTTGTCGCGCTCGTGGTCGAGCCAGTCGAGCGCTTCGGCCCGCGACCCGAACACGTCCGGGTCCGCCGACTTGAAGCGCAGTCCCACACGAGGACGGCCGGGGATCGCGGCGGAGTCGGCGACGGCGGCCTTGTCGAGGTAGAACTCCACGGCCCGGTGGATCGCTTCCACGCGTTCGGTGTCGTCCTGCCCACGGGCGTGGAGCCGCAGGAGGTCGTGGAACCGGAACCGGTCGTCACCGACCTCGATCAGCAGGTTCTTCTCCACCAGATCGTCGAGATCGTCCTCGACATCGGCGACGTCGTCGGCGAGCATCGCCGCCGCGGCCTCCACACCGAAACTGTGACCCGGATGCCACGCGGTCAGGCGGTACAGCTTGGCCTGTCGCTGCGGCAAGTCCACATAGGACAAGTCGAGCACCGCGCTCACCGACGTGGAACCGCCGAGGTCGAGGCCGGCCAGCCGGCGGTTCTCGGTTCTCAGCTCGTCGACCTCTCTCGCCAGAGTGCGCCGCGGCCGTCTGGACAACCGCGCGCCGATCACCCCGAGCGCGATCGGCATGCCACCGCACAGCCTGGCCAGCTCGCGCGCGGCGTCGGCTTCCACTGCGAGCCGGGGCTCCCCCACGACCTGTTCCAGCAGTTCGACCGACGCACTGAGGTCCATCGGGTCGACCTCGATGAACCTGGCGCCGTCCATGCCGAGCGGGCTGAGCCGCCACCGGCTGGTCACCACCACGACGCAGCTCGGCGAAGCGGGCAGCAGAGGCCTGACCTGGGCCGCACTGGCGGCGTTGTCGAGCAGGACCGCGAACGAGCGATCAGCCGTCAGCGACCGGAAGAGCGCCTGGCGTTGCGGAAGGCTCGGCGGCACGACCTCGACACCGAGCGCGCCGAGGAACCACTCGAGCACTTCGTCGGGCTGTGCGGCGTCCGCGTGGGCGCCCAGGTCGACGTAGAGCTGGCCGTC
Source organism: Lentzea flava (assembly GCF_014648475.1). Lineage (GTDB taxonomy): Bacteria > Actinomycetota > Actinomycetes > Mycobacteriales > Pseudonocardiaceae > Lentzea > Lentzea flava. Next base: position 40,940 of record NZ_BMRE01000023.1, read on the forward strand.
GGGGAACTGGTCGCGCGTGTCGTGCAGCCACCTCAGCGCCAGCGAGGTCTTGCCGACACCAGGAGGTCCGCTGACCACGACGAGCAACTGATGATCTTCGTGCTCGTGCCACCTGTCGAGCTCCGTCAGTTCCTCGACCCTGCTGACGAACACCCTGGGTGCGGGCGGCAACTGTTGCGGCACAGCGATTCCAGGCGGTCCGGAATGGATGTTCAGCGTACCGATCGTCCTGGCCTGCACCACGTTTCCACAGGTGGTTCCGGACATGGTGTTTTCGACTCTGGCCACCCGACATCACCCCGCGACCACGCTACGACGTGGAGGTCGGGCAAGACACCCACCGCAATTCGTCAGATGGGCACTCTGATGAATATGCGCATCCTCTTCTCAAGCGTTCCGCAGCACGGCCACCTGCTGCCGCTGCTCCCCCTCGCCCGCGCGTTCCAGGCCCGCGGGGACCTGGATCGACCTGACGGCGGACGAGGCGTTCGCGGTGGTGGAGGGCTTCAAGGCCGATCTGGTCGTGGCCCAGCTCTGCGATTACGTGGGGCCGTTGGTGGCTCATGAAAGGTGTGCCGCTGGTGGTGCTGCCGCAGGGGCCGACCAGTTCTTCCAGGCCGAGCGGGTGGCGGCGGCCGGGGCCGGGATCGCGCTCGACCCGCCCGCGCAGGCACCGGAGGCGTTGGTGGCGGCCGTGCGGTCGGTGCTGGAGGACGTGAGCTTCCGGGAGAACGTCTCCGCGATCGCCAAGGAGATCGCCGCGATGCCGGACGCGGATGAGGTGGTCCTGATGCTGGAAGCCGGTCCATGACGAGGTCCTACCACTCGCCGCGCCGTGCCTGGGACGCCGCCGACACCCGTCGAGGGTGCGGCCGTGGAGTTGTTCTCCGCCAACGGGTACGCGCGGGTCACGGTGGCGGACATCGCGAAGCAGGCCGGGGTCGCGCCGCAGACCGTCTACTCGAGCGCGGGCAGCAGGTGGTCGAGGTGCTCTACGCGGCGATCCCTGCGCACGAGGACGGGGCAGCGCTCTGGGAGCGGAGCACGACGGCGTACCGGCAGGCGCTGCGGAATGTCGCGGAACACCTGTGCGACAAAGGTCTTCTCGGCATGGAGGTCGACAAGGCCACGGACGTGCTGTGGTTCTGCTTCGGGTTCGGGGCGTGGCGGACGCTCGTCAAGGAGTGCGGCTGGTCCTGGAGTGCCGGTCGTCACAGACGGAAATATTCCACGCGATCAGGTGCTTTGCTTCCACCGTGAAGCTCGTCTACGTCTTCGACGCCTACTGCGGCTGGTCGCACGCCTTCTCCGGCACCCTGGAGCAGGTCATCGCGCGTCATCCCGACCTGCCGGTCGAGGTGGTCTCCGGTGGGCTGTTCACCGGGCAGCGGCGGGTGCCGATTCGCGAGTACGGGTTCATCAAGGCCGCCAACGTCCAGGTCACCGCGCAGACCGGGGCGTGGTTCGGCGAGGCCTTCAACGCGGTGCTCGACGAGGGCACGTTCGTCATGGACTCCGGGGACGCCGCGCGGGGGCTGATCGCGCTGCGCCAGGCCGCGCCGGAGAAGGCCGCCGAGCTGGCGATCGCGATGCAGAAGGCGTACTTCCACGACGGGTTGAGCCTGTCCGACGCGAAGACCTACCGGAAGATCGCCGACGACTTCGGCCTCGACTCCGACGCGGTCGTGGGCGCGTTCAAGACCGCTGTGCCCGACGCCGACTTCCAGCTGGCGGCACGGCTCGGCGTGAGCAGCTTTCCGACGCTGATCGCGGTCAAGGGGAGCAACGCGTACGCGCTCGCACGTGGACACGCCACGGTCGAGCAGGTCGAGGCCAGGCTGGCCGCCCTGCTCTGACGTCAGTTGGTGTGGTGACGGTTGGTCCACGCGGCCACGGCGGGCAGCACGTCGGTGATCCACTCGCGGGCGGCTGCGGTGAGCTCGTAGCGCGCCGCCCGGCGGTGCACGAAACCGTTGTCCTGCAGGTGGTCCAGCGTGCGGTGCACGTTCGGGCCGAGTGCTGAGACCAGTTCGTCGAGCACCTTGGCGCCGTCGGACAACGCGACGAGCACGTGCGGCAGCTGGTCGGTGCTCATCAGGTCCTGCAACGCGATCAGGTGGTGCAGCGCCGAGGTGTCGGGGTTCCGCTCTGCCGCGAAAGCGCTCGCGTCGTGCACCTGGACGCGGGCCCTGCCCTTGCGCTTCGCCCGCTGCAACGCCGCGTCGGTGTCGCGGACCAGGTCGATCAACGTGTCGTCGCTGCCGGGGACGTGGGACGCGACGCCGATGGACGCCGTCTGGCCGTACAACGTCATGCCGTAGCCGTCGTTGGTGGTGATCTCGGTCTGCAGCGCGCGGATTCCGCGCAGGATCCGTTCGGCCACGACAGCGGCCTCACCCGCCGTGGTGCGCGGCAGCAGAACGAGGAACTCGTCGCCGCCGTACCGGCACACGAGGTCCGACGAGCGCGTGTGTGCTTTCAGGACACCGGCCACGTCGCCCAGCACGACGTCCCCTGCGGGGTGGCCGTACTCGTCGTTGATCTTCTTGAAGCGGTCGAGGTCGATCATCAGCAGCGCGACCTGCTCCCAGCGGCGCTGAGCGCGGCGGTACAGCGCGGGCGCCTGGTCGTCCCAGCCCCAGCGGCCGAGCAGGCCCGTCAGCCGATCCGTCGCCCATGCGCCAACGGGTTGTGCGCACGTGCCACAGCGCGAGGGAGCGCTCTCGTCGTGCAGACGCAGAGAACCGTGGTCCACCGGAAGCCCCATCCGCGCAGTCGCCATGAGTCCCCCCAGACATCAGCTCTGACTGGCTCGAACTGCCACTTTCAACTGAAGTGACGTCGTTCGGATCAAACGCGACACATCAGTTGAAGCGGCGGAGTGTGATCATAGGGCTACACAGTGGTGGATTCAACCCCTGTGATGCCATATGCTCTGCGGGTTCCACAACAGTGGAATGATCGCTGGCCAGGGGTCGCTCCAGCGGAGGTGTGGCGTGAGGCCGTTCGCCGAGATGCTCAACGAGCTGTGCAACAACCCGCCCAACGGCCAGGGCAAGGTGACCAACGTAGCGCTCGCCGCCGCGGTGAAGTCGCGGGGTGGCGACATCGGGCACGGCTACATCTCGCAGCTCCGCCTCGGCGTGAAGGACAACCCGACCTGCCAGGCCATCGTCGACCTCGCCGGCGCGCTCGGCGTGCACCCCGCCGTGTTCGTCGGCGGCCGCCGCGAGCTGCACCCCGGTGAGCGGCCCGGCTGGCGTCCCACCGCGTTGAGCACCCTGTTCGAGGCCGTGCACCCGCCGGACCGCGGGCCGTGGTCGCCGGAGGAGGTCGCGGCGGCCATCAGCTCGTCCGGCCAGTTCGGCAGCATCTCCGCGAGCTACATCCGCGAACTGCTGAGCAACACCAGCGACAACCCGCGTCTCAAGCACATCCTCGGTCTGGCGGACCACTTCGGCGCCGACCCCGCGTACTTCTTCGACGACGACCTCGCGGCCAGGGTCGACTCGGAGCTGACGGACTTCCTGGCACTGCGCGAACTCGGCGTCGTCGAGTTCGTCACCCGCTTGGCCGAACGTACGGGCGAACTCTCCCCGCAGGCCAGGGCCGCTGCGGTAGAAGGGTTCCGGCAGGCGCTCGAAGTCGGGGAGGGCTGGTCGTTCCCGCTGAACAGCCGCCGTACATCCGCGGACCACACTTGATGACGACACCGGCGTGAAGATCTCTGCTTGGACCGCTGCAGACGACATCGAGAGGAGGCGACGGGTGAACCGCAGGAAACTGCGCAAGCTGGTCGACGAGGTCGCCCGAGACCTCGACCTGCCGCCCGACGCCACGCACCGGGACGCGAGCCGCCGGGTCTGCGAGCTCATGAGCGAACGGCTCGGGCGCGCGGTCGACGTCCGCTTCGCCGCGATCACGAACGCCGTCTGCCTGAGCGGCGCGACCGCGTTGCTGGAGAACGGTACGTATCTCGTGATCTGCGCGGACTCCCCGTCCTGGTACCACCGCCTGCACGTGCTGCTGCACGAGTTCGCGCACGTGCTGCTGGAGCACCAGCCGGTGGCGCTCGGCCGCAGCGAGGGCATGCGCAGGCTCGCGCCGCACCTGCTGCCGCGGATGGCGCAGATCATCGCCGGGCGCACGACGCTGACCGAGGACGAGGAGCGCGAGGCCGAGAACCTCGCCGACCACCTGCTGGAGCGCCTCACGGAACACCGGGTGTGGGCCGACACGGCCGCCACCGAGGAGCCCGCGCACGTGCGCCGGGTGGCCGAGTCTCTCGAAGGAAGATCTCGCTGGGTGCGTCGTGGCGATCTTTAACCTGATCTACCTCTCGTGCGGCATCGTCGGTCTGCTCCTCCTCGCGTACAAGATCCGTGCGCTGCGGTCGAGCTGGGGCAGCCCGCGGGTCGTGGCGTTGATCTCCACCGTGTTCTTCTCGGCGTTCGCCGTGCTGTTCGCCGCGCCCGCGAACATCACGTGGATCAACTGGACGACCGGCGTGCCGAACTTCGCGGCGCTGCTCGTCTACAGCCTCGTGGTCTGCTTCGCCGGCGCGTCGTTCTCCCTGGTGCTGTACTGGCGCTACCCGGCAGCCCTGGCGTGGCAACGGGTCCGGCTGATCGTCGTCAGCTACACCTCGATCGTCGCGGCGATGATCGTGCTGTTCTTCAAGTCCGAGGTCGACGAGGAGCGCCAGGTCGACTTCGACACGTTCTACGCCACGCAGCCAACGGTGGCGGTGTTCCTGTTCATCTACCTCGTGGCGACCGGGGTCGGGTGCGGCGGCCAGGCGTACCACTGCTGGCAGGGTGCGCGGGACGAGGCGATCTCCGCCCGGCCGTGGCTCGCTCGCGGCCTGCGCTGGTACTGCTTCGCCGGCCTCTTCCCGGTGGCGTTCGCGGCCATCAAGCTGTTCGTGCTGATGATGGACTGGGCCGGTGAGCGCAGCTTCGACATCCTGAGCCTCACCGCGCCGCTGATGGCGTCGCTGAGCATGATCCCGCTGGTGATCGCGATGGCGCTGCCGGTCTTCGGCCCGCGCCGCCCGTCGCCGTCGCTGTGGCTGCGGCGGTGGCGGACGTACTTCGCCCTGCGCCCGCTGCACCGCGCTCTGGTGCACGTGAACCCCGGCATCGTGCTGGTGGCGCCGGGCAAGTTCCTCAACCCGCACCACCGGGTGCGGCGGCAGATCATCGAGCTCAACGACTGGCGCTGGGCGCTCACGCCGTACTTCGACCTGTCCGTGGGTGAGACCGCGACCTCCCTCGCACGCCAGGCCGCCCTGCCCAAGGACGAGGTCGCCGCCGTGGTCGAGGCGGCCCAGCTGCGGGCAGCGGGATCCGGCGGTCGCAGGACGCCCGCCAAGCGCCGTCCCGCCGCGGAGATCGTCGACGGCACCGACCTCACCACCGAGCACGACAGGTGGGTGCGCATCTCGCGGGCGTTCCAGCACTCGCCGATCGTGGACGCGGCGGTCGCCACTCGTGTGGAAGCAGCAGGGGGAATGGATTAGATGGCACCCACACACGCCGTTGTCCTGGGAGGAGGACTCGCGGGCATGCTCGCGGCGTCCGTTCTCGTCAGACACGTCGACGAGGTCACCGTCGTCGAGCGCGACAAGCTGCCGGACGGACCCTCACCGCGGTCCGGTGTGCCCCAGGCCAGGCACGCGCACCTGCTGATGTCGGGTGGCGCCCGTGCGATCGAGTCGTTGTTGCCGGGGACTTTGGACGCGTTGTTCGCCGCGGGCGCGCACCGGATCGGGGTGCCGAACGACCTGGTGTCGCTGAGCGCCCAGGGGTGGGTGCCGCGGTTCCCCGAGATGCAGTTCATCGTCTCGTGCAGCCGCGGACTGCTGGACTGGGTGGTGCGCAGCCAGGCGTTGCGGGACAACAAGATCTCGGTGCTGACCGGCACCGAGCCCGTGTCGTTGCTGGGTGATCGGCACGCCGTCACCGGTGTGCTGGTGGAGGACCGGATCTCGCGCGAGCAGATCTCGCTGGAGGCCACCCTGGTCGTGGACGCGACCGGACGCGGCTCACGGCTGCCGGGCTGGCTGACCTCGTTGGGGTTGCCCGCGGTGCACTCCGAGAGCGTCGACTCCGGACTTGCTTACGCCACCCGGATTTTCCGGGCTCCTCCTTCCGCTGCTTCGAACTTTCCGATCGTCAACGTGCAGGCGAACCCCCGTGATCCGCACCCCGGCTGCACGGCCACACTGCTGCCCATCGAGGACGGCCGGTGGCTCGTGACGCTGTCCGGGACTCGAGGCGGCGAGCCGTCCACCGACGAGTCGGAGTTCGTGGACTTCGCCCGATCCGTGCGCAATCCCGTGGTGGGCGAGCTGATCGCGTCGGCCGAACCGCTGTCGCCCGTGTACGGGTCACGCAGCACGGCCAACCGCCGGATGTTCTACGAGCGCTTGAAGTCCTGGCCCAGCGGGTTGCTGGCACTGGGCGACTCGGTGGCCACCTACAACCCCGTCTACGGGCACGGGATGTCGATCGCGGCGCAGAGCGCCCAGGTCCTGGACGCCGGGTTGGCGGCAGGGCACGGCGCCCAGCGCATCCAGCGCGGCATCGGCAAGGTCGTCGACGGCGCCTGGGCCATGGCCACCAACCAGGACATCCTCTATCCGGGCGCCGTGGGGAAGCCGTTGCCGTTGGCAGGGCGGGTTCTCCAGCGCTACGTGGAACGGCTGGTGCGCACGGCCACCACCGAGGCGGCGGTGACGCGGGTGTTCCTGGACGCGTTCACGTTGTCCGGGCCCATGGCCAGGCTGCTCAGCCCCAGGATGATGTGGGCGACGATGCGCGGGCCCCGGCGAGAGGTGTCGCCGGAACCCACGCTGAGGCCCGATGAGCGGGAGCGGGTCACATCGCCGGAGTGAACTGCGCGCCCTGCACGTACTCCATGGCCTTGATGAACGCCGGATCGTGCATCCTGGCGTTCATCTCCTCCGGAGACGGGTCCGCGACGCGCTGGTGCAACCACCACAGGTTGCCGAACGGGTCGGTGAAGCGGCTGACCCGGTCGCCCCAGAACAACTCCGTCGGATCCGTGACCACGGTGCTTCCCAGCGCCTCCGCCTTCTTCAGCGTCGCCAGGTCGTCGGCGACGTAGACGCGGAGGAAGACCGGGATCTTCGGCCAGTTCGGCACGTCGAACATCATCACCACCGAGTCGCCGATGCGGACCTCGGCGTGGCCGATCTCCGGGGCCTCGCCGATGCGGCCGAGCTCGGTCGCGTCGAACACCTCCGTGACGAAGTCGATCAGCTCGGCGGTGCGGCCGTTCGTGATCATCCACGGGGTTACGGTGTGGTAGCCCTCGGGCACGACGTTCATCAGTCCATCCCTTCGATGTTGTGCAGCACGACCGTACGGTGGATGCAGGACAGGTCCGGTCCTACTTTTCGGGTGATGTTGTGGGAGTTGGGTCTTGCCCTGTGTTCGGTGGGCAGATGGCGGCGCTTGGTGCGCGCTGAGTGGCGAAGACACCGCGAAGGTCGGCTGCTGAGCGGCAAAGACACCGCGCCCGGTCCAGGACCGAAGGTCGGCTGTGCAGCAGGCAGCCATCGCCCCGCACTCAGCGGTCACACGGCCACATCGCGCCGCCGACCCCACGTCTTCGGCGGGCACACCACATTGCGTGCCGACCCCACGACCGGAACACCGGCGGCCGGTCGCGAGGTGGCCTGCTGAGCGGCGAAGGCGCGGCGAAGATCGGCTGTGCAGCGGCGAAGACACCGCGAAGATCGGCTGTGCGGCACTAGCTTTGCGGGCATGAGTGATGCGGCCCGGTTGTTGCGCCTGCTGTCGCTGTTGCAGACGCCGCGGGAGTGGCCAGGCAGTGAGCTGGCCGAGCGGCTCGACGTGACGCCGCGGACCGTGCGGCGGGACATCGACCGGCTGCGCGAGCTCGGGTATCCCGTCGAGGCCACGATGGGGGTGCTCGGCGGGTATCGGCTGGTCGCGGGCAAGGCCATGCCGCCATTGCTGCTCGACGACGAGGAGGCCGTCGCCATCGCGGTCGGGCTGCGGACGGCTGCCCGGCAACCCGTGGCGGGTATCGCCGAGGCGTCGTTGCGGGCGCTGGCGAAGCTGCAGCAGGTGTTGCCGCCACGGCTCGCGCGGCGGGTGTCGTCGCTGACGTCGGCCACCGCGTCGGCTGCGGCCTCGTTCGCCTCGCTGGTCGACCCGGCACAGCTCACGGTGATCGCCGGGGCGGTGCACGCTCGGGAACGGGTGCGGTTCGCGTACGTGTCGAACGACGGGGTGGTGTCGAAGCGGCACGTCGAGCCTGTTCAGTTGGTCGCGCTCGGCCGGCGCTGGTACCTCCTCGCCTTCGACGTGGAACGGGACGACTGGCGGATCTTCCGGATGGACCGCATCTCCGACGCGGTGGGCACCGGGGCGCGGTTCGCGGCACGGGACGCGCCCGGCGGGGACGCGACGGAGTACGTGACGCAGAAGATGTACGAGTCGGCGCCCACCTACCGGGCGCGCGCGACTCTGCGGCTGCCCGTGGACCTGGCACGGGCTCGGCTGGCGGACTTCGCCGGCGACCTGTCAGCCCTCGACGACGGCTCGTGCGTCTGGCACAGCGTCGAGGACACGATCGACTACCTCGCGTTCCGCCTGACCTCGCTGGGGTGTGACTTCACCGTCCACGAGCCGCCGGAGCTGGTGGACCACCTGCGCGTGCTGGGTGAGCGGATCACCCGCTCGGTGGACTCGCCCTGACGCCCAGGACCGGCTGACCGCCGAGCACGCCTTGGTAGGAGCTGTCCCACGGCCAGTTGCCGGACTCGTCGGCGTGGACGAGCTGCAGCGCCTCGATGCCCTCGCCGAACAGCCGGGCGGACACCAGCAGGTGCGCCCACGGGCGGGCCACGCGGACCACCTCCAGCAACGGGCCGCCTTCCAGGGCGAAGCGCCGGCCAGGCGACGGGACGCAGCTGTGGGCCAGGTGCTCGGCCGTGTCGTCGAGGAGGCGGCCCGCCTCCAGGACGGGCATGCCCGTGACGACGAGCTCAGGCAGGCCGCGCAGGGTCAGGCCCACGGTGTAGGCCCAGGGCGGGTGGGCGCGGTCGCGTTCCACCACCTGCACGGCCCAGCCGCGTGCGTCGATGCAGCGGCGCAGGGTGGCCAGGTGTTCGTCCATGCGGCTGGCGGGATGGTCGCAGTCCCAGCACATCAGGGGTCTCCTCGGGGTTGGAGTGAGCGGGGGAGGTCGTGTCTCGTCCAGTGTGCCGAGGAGCACCGACAAGATCGTTTGGGCAGTTCGTGGACAGAAAGTGGACAAACGATCTGTCGGCCGTCTGGCTCGTTAGTCTGCGACGCACGGAGGATCGTGCATGCGCAAACGAACGCTTCTGATCGCGTTGGCCGCAGTCGCAATCATTGCGGCTGCGGGCATTGCGACCGTGCTTCGCCCCGATGACGTTGCGGTGCAACAGCGTCATCACGGTCGGAGAAGTGACCGCGGGCAAGGAACAACGGCCCGGCCGCGCGGATCGTCCTGATCTGCCCGCAGGACGACAACGCGAAGGGCTGCGGTGACTGATGGACGTCGAACCCGGCACACCCCTCGCCGACGCGATCAGGGCCGCGCAGGCCGCCGCCCGCCGTGGTGACGTGCACGGGGTCGACCACGCCTACACCGAAGCCGCCAAGATCACCCGGATCGTCGCCCACGACCACTGCGCCACCCTGCTCGACCTCGGCGCGATCGGCAAAGCGGCCCAGCGCTGCGACGAGTACCTAACGACGGACGACACCGGCCTGAGAGTCCTCCGCGCCCAGATCCGCAGTGCCGCGACCGAGCACGCCGAGGCAGCGCAGGACGTGCGGGCGCTGCGCAGGCGAGACCTCACCGAACTGCAGCAGGCGGTGCTGGCGAGGGTCGCCGCGCTGGCCGCCGCCGACCGCGGCGATTACCCCACCGCGGAAAGCGAACTGGACGCGGCCGAACGTCACTTCCGGCGCGCGGAACGCACCGAGTTCCTGGAAGCGATCGGCAACGACAGGCTTCTCCTCGACGTGCGCAGAGGCAGCCGCGTCTCCACGACCGACGAGCGGACTCCGCGCACCCCCGCCGAGTACCTGAGGCGGGCAACGGCTCTGCGACGCGACCTCCGCTACGAGGAAGCACTGGCGCTGATGACGAAGTGCGTCACCGGCTACGAGATCGAGCCCGCGCTGCGGTTCGCCGTCCTCTACGAGCTCACCGTCCTGCTCGTCCTGACCAGGCAGGCCGGTGCGGCCCGCCGACTCTTCCCGTTGCTGGTGGCCGCGGCCGGTCCTGAGGTGCTCTCGAAGCTGCCCGACGCGACCAGGACGCTCAGCCAGGAACGCCACCTCCACCACGTCCGCCGCCTCATCGCCGAAGACGAGCTGACCGAGGCGGAAGGTCTGCTGGGACAGGGAACCTCGGCGCTCTGGCACCTCACCGCGGCCGAGCTCGCCTACGCGGGCGGCAGGCTCGACGAGGCGGCCCGGCACTTCCAGCAGGCCGCTCGCACCGGTCACGCCGAGCTCAAGGCGCTGGCACTGCGCAAACTCGGCGACACGTACGCGGACGCAGGGGACGAAGACCGGGCGGCGAAGTGCTGGAACGAATCCCACCACGTCGAAGAGGACATCGCCGACCACCAGGACAGCCCCGGCATCAGGCTGCGGATGCTGCGCGCGGCGCCGGACGAACACGACGGCCGCGTCCTGGCCGCGGTCCGCCGTGTCCAGCGCGACGGCCGGAAAGCCCTGGCGGGCCTCGCGGTCGCCGTCGAGGCAGCCAGAGGCGCCACGATCCTGGCCGAATCCCGCGACCTGCCGAGGTTCACCGACCTGCGCGCGGCACAACGCTGGCTGCGCAGGACGATCAAACACCTGCCGCGCGACCAGGTGGTGTGGATGATGCACGCCACCCCGGAGCAGCTGCACCACGTGCTCATCGGCCGCAGCATCACGCACGTCGCCATCGACGTCCACGTCAGCGAGCTGGCCGAGACGATCCGCAGGCTCAAGGCGTGGAAACCGAGGTACGACCCGGCGATCCTCGGCAGCCTGCTCGCCGAGCTGACGAACCTGATCGCGCTGGAAGACGTGATCAGAGCCCTGCCGCGGAAGATCACGAGGATCGCCGTCGTGGCAGGCGACGTCCTGGCGGACGTCCCGCTGGCAGGCCTGCCCGTGCCCGGCACCGGCCTCCGCCTCGGCCTCACGCACGCCCTGTCCAGCCTGCCGTGCCTGTCGGCCCTGCCGGTGCTGCACCGCCGCTCCCGCGGGCAGCGGGGCGACGACACGGCGATCTTCAGCCCGGACCCGCGACTCCGCAGGGCCACGACGCGGGGCGAGCAGTTCTCCACGGCCGGGGAACTCGAACGCGTTCTGGAAGAACACCGGTTCCAACGCATCCGCATCGACGCCCACGGCAAGTACAACCGCGTGAACCCCGACCAGTCCTGGCTGACGTTCGGCACCGAGAGGGTGTCCGCGGAAGCGTTGGGAAACATGGACTTCAGCGCGTGCGGCACGGTGGTACTCGGTGCCTGCGAGTCCGGCGTGGCCCAGCAACGGGGACGAGACGAGAAGACCGGCTTCGTCCGCTCGACGATCGCCGCGGGTGCCGCCGCGGTCGTGGCCGCCCGCTGGCAGGCCGAGGACGAGGCGGCGCGGCAGGTGCTCGACGCGTTCGACCGGAACCTGGCCAGGATGCCCCGCGACCGCGCGCTGCAGCACGCGTTGCGAGAGGTGGCCGACCGCCATCCGGCGGACTGGGCGTGCTGGTCGCTGCACGGCGACGCGGGCATCCAGACCAAGGCGGGCCCACTGCGCAGAAGACTCAGGAAGAACGGAGAACCCGTGCCGCTCGAAACCCGCCCCGAGGTGTTCCTGTCGTTCGCCGGCAAGGACCGCCCGCACGCCGAGCAGCTGCGTGCCGACCTGGAGGCGCGCAACATCAACGCCTATCTCGACGAGAACGAGCTAGCGCCCGGCACCAACGTCGTCGGCGCCATCAACGACGCGCTGGCCACGTCCGACTACTACGTGCTGCTGTGGTCGGCGAACACCCCGCAACGCGAGTGGGTCACCGCGGAGTGGACCGCGGCGTTCAACCTCGAGATGACCCGCCGCCGCGCCTTTCTGTTCATCGTGCGGCTCGACGAGGAACCGCTGCCTCCCCTCCTCTCACCGCGCAAGCACATCGACCTCGTGGAGGCCGCCGACCGGCTGGTCGCGACGTGGCGCGCGGACCGCAGGTCGGAGCTTCCCGTCTTCCCGCAACCGGTGCCGCCGACGCCGGACGGTCCGACCGTCGCGATCTCGGTGCGCAGCCACGACCTCGGCGTCACGCACGTCGTCATGACCCCGTTGCACCTGACCGGAGCGGAGCTGTACCGGACGGTGTTCCAGGCGTTGCGGCTGCCGGCCGAACAGGCCACGTTCGACGGCGCGATCGGGATGCGGTTCTCCTACGAGCTGTTCCAGCAGAACGAACCCATCCCCGACGACCAGTCCACTGTGGAGCTGACGTCCGACCTCGTCGACCTCGCGGTCCGCGTCGAGTCGTTCGGCCCGCGCGGCCCCTACAACAACAAGGAGTTCCGTCCGGACGACGAACTGGACGAAGGACTGGACGTCGACCAGCAGCGCATGCTGCTGGTCGCCGCGTTCCGCCATCTCCTGCCGTAGTGCCCCTGCCCCCGGGAGACGAACTCCCGGGGGCAGGGTGCTTCTCAGGACCTGCGCCGGCGCGCGATCAGGGTCATGAACGCGCCACCGAGCAGCAGGGCCAGACCGGAACCGAGCAGAGCCCACACCGCGGCACCCGTTGCGGCCAACGGCGGCTTGGGCAGCAGACCCGCGTCGAGGGTCAGATCGACGCGCTTGTCCTTGCCCAGCTTGACGACGTGGGTGCATCCGGACGCCGGGTCGGCGTCGGAGTCCTTGCCGTCGTCACCGACGTGCGGCTTGGTCAGCTGGCGACCAGCGACCAGACCGGTTTGCGGATCGGCGTTGAAGCAGACCTTGTACTCACCGTCGACCAGATCGGTGAACAGGTACTTGCCGTCCTTGTCCGTCTTGGTCTGCGCCACGGGCTTGCCGGTGCCGTCCTGCAGGAACACCGGCAGGTCCGGCACGCCGGGTTCGCCGGCGTCCTGCAGCCCGTTGGAGTTGTTGTCGTACCAGACGAAGTCACCGACGCGGTTGGTCGGCGGCACCAGACCCAGGTCCAGGGTCGGGTTGTCCCGCTTGCCCACGCCGACCGTCACCGGCGGCGTGCACCCGGTCGCGGGGTCGACGTCGGAGTCCTTCGCGTCGTCGCCCACGTTCGGCTTGGTCGCGACGTATCCGGCGTACTCACCCGGCAACGCGTTCATCTCGAAGCAGACCTTGTAGGTGCCGTCCGGGATGTTCGGGAACTCGTACTTCCCGTTCTTGTCGGTCTTCACCGGGTCCCCGACGGGTTTGCCGTTCGAGTCGACCAGCTTGACCGGCACACCGGGAACACCCGGCTCGCCCGGATCCTGCACGCCGTTGCGGTTGGTGTCGGACCACACGAGGTCGCCGATGCGGTTCGGCGGTGCGACCAGGCCCGCGTCCAGCGTCAGGTTCTTGCGCTTGCCCACCCCGAGGACCACCGGCAGCGTGCAGCCCGTCGCCGGATCGGCGTCGGAGTCCTTCGCGTCGTCACCGGCGTTGACCTTGGTGAGGGTGTGGTCCTTCACCGCGGCCGGCAGGTTCGCGACGTCGAAGCACACCTTGTACTCGCCGTCGGCCAGATCCCGGAACAGGTAGATGCCGTACTGGTCGGTCTTCGTGGTGGCACCGGTGTTCAGCTTCACGGTCACGTCGGCCACGGGCTTCTCGCCCTCGTCCTGCAGACCGTTCTTGTTCGCGTCGATCCACACGAAGTCGCCGAGCAGGTTGATCGGCGCGTGGATGCCTGCGTCGACGGTGAGGTCCTCACGCTTGCCGACGCCCAGCGTCACCTCAGGGGTGCAACCGGTGTCCACGTTCGCGTCGGAGTCCTTCGCGTCGTCCGAGCCCGCATTCGGCTTGGTGTAGAAGAAGTCCTTCACCGCGTCCGGCATCGGGCCGAAGCACACCGTGTACTTGCCGTCCGGCAGGTTGTCGAACAGGTACTTGCCCTGCGCGTCCGTCTTCGTGGTCGCGCCGTTGGACAACTTCACCGGCACGTCGGGAACGCCGGGTTCGCCGTCGTCCTGAACGCCGTTCTTGTTGTCGTCCCGCCACACCAGGTCGCCGAGCTTGTTCGGCGGTGCGACGAGACCCATGTCCAGGGTCAGGTCGACGCGCTTGCCCACGCCCAGCGTCGTCTCCGCGACACAACCCGTGGCCGGATCGGCGTCCGAGTCCTTCGCGTCGTCGCCACCCGCGTTCTGCTTGGTGACCTTGTAGTCCTTCACCGCGTCCGGCAGGTTCGCGATGTCGAAGCACACCGTGTACTTGCCGTCGGCCAGGTTGTCGAACAGGTACTTGCCCTGCGCGTCCGTCTTCGTGGTCGCACCGGTGTTGAGCTTCACCGTCACGCCCTCGACCGGAACGTCGGTCGCGTCCTGCAGGCCGTCGGAGTTCACGTCGACCCACACGTAGTCACCGAGACGGTTCACCGGCGAGATCAGACCCAGGTCGAGCGTCGGGTCCTCCGGCTTGTCCACGTTCAGCGTCGTGGGCGGCGTGCACCCGGTCGACACGTCGGCGTCGGAGTCCTTCGCGTCGTCGCCACCGGCGTTCGGCGTCGTCGGCACGTAGTCCTTCACCGCGTCAGGCAGGTTCGCGATGTCGAAGCACACCGTGTACGTGCCGTCGGGCAGGTTCGGGAACTCGTAGCGGCCCTGGTCGTTCGTCGTCGTGGTCTTGTCGCCCACCTTGACGGTCACACCGGGGACACCGGGCTCGTCCGGGTCCTGGACACCGTTGGAGTTCGTGTCCTTCCAGACCGTGTCACCGAGCTTGTTCGGCGGCCTGATGCCGAGGTCCAGCGTGAGGTCCTCGCGCTTGGCGGCACCCAGTGACGTCGGCGGCGTGCAGCCGTCCGCACCGGCGTCGGAGTCCTTCGCGTCATCCCCGCCCGCGTCGGGTCGAGTGACCAAATAGGACTGGTACGGCGCCGGCATGTTCTTGATGTCGAAGCACACCGTGTAGGTGCCGTCGGGCAGGTCGTCGAACAGGTACTTGCCCTGGTCGTTCGTGGTCGTGGTCTTGTCGCCGACCTTGACCGTCACGCCGGGGACAGGCGCCTCGCCGTTGTCCTGGACGCCGTTGCGGTTGGCGTCGACCCAGACGTAGTCGCCGAGCTTGTTCGGCGGCGAGACCAGACCCAGGTCGAGCGTCAGGTCCACCCGCTTTCCGGTGCCCAGCGTGGTTTCCGCCGTGCAGCCGTCCGCACCCGCGTCGGAGTCCTTCGCGTCGTCGGAGCCCGCGTTCTGCGTGGTGACCTTGTAGTCCTTCACCGCGGCAGGCAGGTTCGCGAGGTCGAAGCACACCTTGTAGGTGCCGTCCGCCAGGTCGTCGAAGACGTACTTGCCCTGCGCGTCGGTCTTCGTCGTCGCGCCGGTGCTCAGCTTCGCCGTCACGCCCTCGACGGGGATGTCGGTGGCGTCCTGCAAGCCGTCGGAGTTGACATCGACCCACACGTAGTCACCGAGACGGTTGACCGGCGGGATCAGACCGAGGTCGATCGTGAGGTCCTCGGGCTTGTCCACGTCGAGCTTCGTCGGCGGAGCACACCACGTGTCGACGGCCGCGTCGGAGTCCTTCGCGTCGTCGGAACCGGCGTTCGGCGTCGTCGGGATGTAGTCCGCGTACTGCTGCGGCAGGGTCGTCTTGTCGAAGCAGACGGTGTACTGGCCGTCCGGAAGCTTGTCGAAGACGTACTTGCCCTGCGCGTCGGTCTTCGTGGTCTGGTCACCGGCCTTCACGGTCACACCGGGCACCGGCGGTTCGCCGTCGTCCTGTTGACCGTTCTTGTTGGTGTCGATCCACACGAAGTCGCCGAGCTTGTTCGGCGGCCGGATGCCCGCGTCCAGCGTGAGGTCCTCGCGCTTGTCGGGGCCCAGCGTCGTGGTGTGCGTGCACTTCGTCGCCGGGTCGGCGTCGGAGTCCTTCGCGTCGTCCGCGCCCGCGTTGAGACGCGTGAGCAGGTAGCCCGCGTACTCGGCAGGAGCGGTCGAGAGGTCGAAGCACACCTGGTACGTACCGTTGGGCAGCTGGTCGAACAGGTACTTGCCGTCCGCGCCGGTCTGCTTCGGCGTGCCCACCGTCGCGCCGGTGCCGTCCTTCAGCGTCACCGTCACGCCCGGCACGCCCGGCTCGTCGCCGTCCTGCAGGCCGTTGCGGTTGGTGTCCTTCCAGACGAGGTCGCCGAGCTTGTTGTTCGGCGGCACCAGACCCGCGTCGAGCGTCAGGTCCTCGCGCTTGGCGGCACCCAGCGTCGTCGTCGCGGTGCAGCCGTCGGCGGCGTCCGCGTCCGAGTCCTTGGTGTCGTCGCCCGCGTCCTTGCCGGTGAAGGTGTAGCCCGCGTACTGGGCGGGCAACGTCGACAGGTCGAAGCAGACCTTGTAGACGCCGTCTTCCAGCTGGTCGAACAGGTACTTGCCCTGCGCGTCCGTCTGCTTCGGCGTGCCGACCGGCGTGCCGTCGCCCTTCTTCAGCACAACCGTGACGCCCTGGACGCCCGGCTCTCCCGCGTCCTGCAGGCCGTTGCGGTTGGTGTCGACCCAGACGAAGTCGCCGAGCCTGTTGGTGACCTTCGCGGTGATGCCCGCGTCGATCGTGTGGTCCGCGGTGCCCGCCTTGCCCGTGGTCACCTGGGTCTTGCCCGCGGCGTCCACGTTGGAGTCGATGACGCGGTCCGGTCCCGCCTCCTTGATCGTCCACTTGAGACTCGCCGCGTCCGGTGCGTTCGGCAGCCCGCCCGCGTTCACCGCACTGCGGTCGAACGTCAGGTTGTAGCAGGTCTCCGGCTTCAGGCCGTCCGCGGCGCCGAAGTAGTACTCGCCCTTGGCGTTCGTCACCTTGGTGCCGAGCGACGCGCCACCGGCACACGGCGTCGCGGTCACCTTGACACCGGGAACCGCGGGCTCGTCACCGTCCTGCACACCGTCGCCATCGGTGTCGAACCAGACGCGGTTGCCCAGCTGCACCGGCGCGAGGTCGCACAACGCTTCGAGGTCGGCCAGGCCGTTCGCCTTGCCCCAGCCCTCGGTGTCGGCGCTGGTGATCTGGTACGACTGCGAGCGGTTGTCGGTCTGCATCTGACCGGTCTTGCGGTCGAACCAGCCGGTGCCGCCGCTGCGGACGGCGAGCGGGTCCATCACGTTGCCGGGCATGCGGTCCTCGCCCGGCACGAGTGCGATCGCCCCGAGCGACGTCTCCTGGTGGTAGGTCTGGTTGTTCGCGGGGTTGTCGTAGTACTCACCGGGGTAGTACTCGATCACGTCGTCGGCCTCGCCGCCGCCGTTCGGATCAGCAGGACGGTTGTTCGGGCAGCTGCCGGTGCCCTCCCAGACGAAGGTGGAGCCGGCCTTGCAGGCCCGGTTGAGGTCACCACCGATGATCACGTTCCACGTCGTACCGGGGTCGCTGCCGTCCGGCGCCGGCGTCTGCTGGCCGGTCTGGTCACCGAACCGGTCGCGGAAGGCGAGGACCAGGTCGCCGTTGGTCTCCACGCCGATGTCGGTCAGCATTGGCATCGGCCAGGTGATGTTCCGCGACTTCGGGTCGAACTGCGCGCCGGAGTTCGGCTTCGAGTCCGGGTCCCAGGTGTCCTCCCACGGGTGCCAGAACTGGCTGCCCTCCTTGCCGGCCATCGCGAACCCGCGCTTGAAATCCAGCGTCTTGTTCACGGCAGCCGCACCGAACGCACCCGCCTTGAACGGGTACACGACCGCACGCAGGTCACTGGTCTTCTTCGTGGATTGGCCGGAGCAGACGCCACCGACCCAAACCGTGCCGTCACGCATGCCGAGGGCACCCGGCCGCCAGTCATCGGCGTTCGGGCAAGCACCGGCGGGAATGGCGTACGAGGCCTTGGGCGCGGCCGCCGTCGCCTGCGTGGCGTCGTAGACGTAGAGCTTCTTGTCGCCCATGTTCACGACGTAGAGCTCGGTGCCGTCCTCGGAGATGTCGATGTCACCGAGCGACTGCTTGCCGGGCACGCCGAAGAACGGGCCGTCGAAGTTGGTGCCCATCGCGTGCGCGGTGTTGCCCGCGTTGGGCACGACGGTGAACTGCGTCGTCGCGCCACCGCCCTGCGGCGTCACATAGATCGCACCAGAGCCGCCAGGGCCGTACTTCGCGAGCCGCTTGGCGTACGCCGCGGAGAAGAGGCGCTTGTCCTGCTTGCGGTACGCGAGGCCGAACACCGTGCCGGTCTGGCCCTGGCTCGCGATCTGCGTCGCCGCTTGTGTGTCGCGCGCGGTCCACGGGAACGTCACCAGCGACCGGGAGGCCGGATCGTCCTGGCGCGTCGTGATGTCGCGCTGGCACGCGGTCGCCAGGGTGGGGTTGTCCTGGCAGTAGTCCGCCGGGTTCCACAGGCCCGTGGTGACGGTGACGTTCTTGCCGCCGGAGACGTCCACGAACATCGTGTTGCTCTCGAGCGTGCCGCCGGCGGGAGCCGGCTGCAGCACGCTGCCCGCCGGTGGGCTCACCTGCACGCGGTACTTGCCGCCGCTCACCGCCCCGAGGCCGACGGTCACACCTCCGCTCGCGTCGGTCGTCCCGGTCGCGGTCTTGCCCGCGGGGTCGGTGACGAGCACGGCGGCACCCTGGACGCCCACCTCGACGGCGGCGTCGTAGTTGCCGTTGCCGTTGACGTCACGAATGACCTTCACGGTCAGCGTGCCGTCACCGGGACCGGCATGCGCTGCCGGTATCACCACGGCGAACGAGGCGGCCATCAGCGCGGCGAGCGCGGCGGCGAGCGGACGTTTCACGAAATCGCTCCTTGGCAGCAGGGTCGGGGGGAACACACTGCGGGACTCTGGAAAATGCCACCGTTTCCGCAGGTCCGCCTGCCGTCAGCCACTTACACGTGATCGCTTGTCGCACTTTTCGGTGAACTTGTCTCGTTGGATCGGCCGCAGAAAAACGCTCGGGCGTTGCGTTCCGTCCAACGCTGCTCACCTCACCGGGTGAGGTCCGCTGCACGTTCGAGGATTCGGGTTTAGACGCGGCCGTCGCGGTGCGCGACTGTCCACAGAGGATGTTCGCTCTTCCGGGTCGTTCGTGTGTGTGGACGTCACAGCTTGACCACACGGCCCATGACTCTGAACGGGTGAACCTGCGCGTTCGACTCAGCCTTTCCTGGCTTCAGCGCCTGTCACCGGTGAAGGTCGCCAGAGGGCGGTGAAGACCCCGAGCGAGCGCTGAAGGGAAGGCCGTTGAGCACACCGGAGCCGGATCAGGGCTTCGCCGAGTTCTTCCGCACCTGCCTGCCGGTGGTGACGAGAACGCTGACGGCCTTGAACGGCGACACGCGCGTGGTCGAGGACATCGCGCAGGACGCGTTGGTGATCGCGCAGCACCGTTGGGGCGACATCCACGCGTACGACAAGCCCGAGGCGTGGGTGCTGAAGGTCGCCATCCGGCTGATGCGCCGGTGGCAGCAGCGGCACCAGCACGAGACCCCGCTGGTCCCGGTACCGGTTGCCGACGCACTGGAGCAGGTGCACGAGGCCGAGGCGCTGCACTCGGCACTGCGGCAGCTCTCCCCCAGGCACCGCGAGGCCGTGGCGTTGTACCACCTGCTCGGCTACCCGGTCAGCGAGATCGCCTCGGTGCTCATGGTCGGCGAGTCGACCGTGCGGACGCACCTCACCCGCGGCCGGGCCGAACTGCGGCGGATTCTCGGAGGCTCCGATGAGGATTGAGAAGTTGCTGGCCCAGCACGAGCACGACGAGGCCGTCGAACGGCTCTACCGCCTGGGCGAGGCCGCGGAACGGGCCGGCGACCTGCGCGAGGCCGCCGTGCGCTACCGCGTCGCCGCCGACCAGCGCCTCGGTGACGCTGCGGTGCGGCTGGCACGGGTGCTGTTCGCACTCGGCGAGCACGCCGAGGCGACGCGGTGGTGTCACGCGGCCGTGGCGGACGGATTTCCCGAAGCGGAGGAACTGATCCAGGAGGATTCCGAGGCACGGCAACGGTTCCTGGAGCACGCCGCCCGTGCCATGGTCGGCGCGCCCACCTTCGACTGGGTTCCCGCGGCGGTACCCGCAGGCCGCGTGGAGCCGTCCGAGGTGCAGGAGCGCACACGGGCGTTGCGCGCGCTCGACCGGCGATACGGCGGAATTGCCTGCCACACCTTGGTGTTGGCACACCTCGACGCCGTTGAACCGATGATCGTCGTCGGTGCCGAGGAGATGTGGACAGCCGTCGCCGAGGTGCACGAACTGGCGGGCTGGACCGCGTTCGACAGCGGGATGCCCGGCGTCGCGCTGCCGCACTTCTCGCGGGCGCTGACGTTGGCACGGCAGGCGGAGAACGAGGCGCTGATCGCCTCGGTGCTGACCCGCGCGGGCCGGATGTTCCTGCACCACAACGCACCTGACGACGCCTTGAAGGCGTTCCAGCTGGGTTTCGTGGCCGCGCACAACTCGTGGGCCGACCGCAGAGAACTGAGCAATCCTCCACAAGCCATCGCGGCACTCACGACGAAGGTCGGCACGTACGGCGCTGACCACGTCCGGGCGCGGGTGCTCACGCTGACCGCGTTGGCCCGCAACCACCTCGCGCTCGGCGACCCGGCCGCGGCCGCCGACCTCACCGGAGAGGCGGTGGCGGCAGCGGCGAACCTGCGGTCGGCCCGCGTCGACGACCACCTGCGCTGGCTGGACGAGGAAGCGCGGGACGCCGGCGCGTCCGCGCTGGTGAAGCACATCGCGCACCGCTTCGCTCACCGTGGCTGACGTTTTCACCCGATCCGGGCCGCTACACGCGTGCGCGCGAACAGGTAGGTTCTGCGGCATGGCCGAGCCTTTTTCGTGGGTGCCCGCTGGAATCAACACGGACGTGCCCAGCGCGGCACGCGTCTACGACTTCCTGCTGGGAGGTGGCCACAACTTCGCGTCGGACCGCATGGTCGGCGAGAAGGTGCTGCAGGTCCTGCGCGACGGCCGCGCCATCGCCGCCTCGAACCGCTCGTTCATGCGCCGCGCGGTCCTGCTGATGATGGAGCAGGGCATCGACCAGTTCCTCGACCTCGGCTCGGGCATCCCGACGGTCGGCAACGTCCACGAGATCGTGCAGCAGGAGAACCCGGACGCGCACGTGGTCTACGTCGACTACGACGAGGTCGCGGTCTCCCACAGCCAGCTCCTGCTGGAGGGCAACGCGAACGCGGGCGTCGTGCAGGCCGACATGTGCCGGCCCCAGGACGTCCTCGCGCACCCCGTGGTGAAGGACCTGATCGACTTCTCCAGGCCCGTCGGCCTGCTCATGGTCGCGGTGCTGCACTTCGTCTCGGACGAGAAGGGCCCGGCCGAGGTCGTGGCGCGCTACCGCGACGCCATGCCGTCCGGCAGCCTGATCGCGCTCTCGCACCTCACGGCCGACTTCAAGCCGCAGGAGATGGGCGCGGTCGTCGAGGCCATGAAGCACAGCCGCGACCCGATGTACTTCCGTTCGCTGGCGGAGTTCGAGCCCATGTTCGAGGGCATGGAGGTCCTCCAGCCGGGCGTCGTCCCGGCGCCGAAGTGGCACCCGGAACTCGGCCCGGCCGGAGAGGGTGGCCCGGAGGACGTCTACGTGGGCGTCGCCCGCAAGCCCTAGCGGAACCTCCAAGCCTGCGCGGCGGAACCGTTGCAGGTCCAGATGTTCAGGCGCGTACCCGGAGTCGTCGACGCACCGGGGTTGTCCAGGCACAGCCCCGACTGCGGGTTCTGCACCGAACCGTCGGACCGCACGCGCCACTGTTGCGCGCCGGTGCCGTTGCACTCCCAGAGCTGGACGATCGTGCCGTTGGTGGTGCCGCTGTTGTTGACGTCGAGGCACTTGCCGGAGATGGCGATGGTGCCGTCGGCGACGACGCGCCACTTCTGGGCGTAGGAGTTGTTGCACGTCCAGATCTGCACCGGGTTGCCGTTGGCGGTGCCGCCGGCGTTGTTGTCCAGGCAGAGCGTTGGTGCGGCGGACAGTTCGACGGAGCCCGCGCCGGACGGGTGGCGTTCGGCCGGGAGCACTGGTGTGTTCAGGTGGTAGAAGTCGACGGCCAGGTAGTTCGGGGTCTTGCGGGCCGCGGGCTCGCAGAAGCGCTGGGCCCGGTTGACGGCCTTCGAGTTGTCGGTGGCGACGGTGCCCTCCACCGGGACGTCGCGGAAGTGGTTCATCACGAAGAGCGGGCGGAAGTTCGGCTCCTCCGCCGTGAGGGGCTTGCTCCAGCGCGAGTAGCAGGACCAGTCGGACGTGCCGGTGCCAGAGCCCATGGACCAGTAGTTCTCGACGGTCCAGTCGCGCTGGTAGAGGACGCCGGAGTTCTCCCGGCCGTCCGGGCTGTGGTCGGTGAAGATGAGCAAACGTTTGCCACTGGCCCTCAGCTGCGACAACCTCGGCCAGCCGTTCTCGCGCACGCCCTCGGCGCGGAACAGGACGTCGCTCAGGCCGTTCACGCGGGCCAGCTCCGAGCGCAGCACGTCGGCTGAGACGTAGTCCTCCAGGAAGACCGTCACGATCTCGGTCGGGCGGGACTTCAGGAAGTCGACGATGCGCTGGAGGTCGACGTTGAGCGCCACGGGCCTGCTGACGAACGTGCAGCTGTTGTGGCAGAGGATCGCGCCGTCCGCGGTCTGGTGGATGTCGAGCATGAAGCCGCGGACGCCGTCGTTCAGCTGCTGCACGATGCCGCGGGACTGGTTCGGGGCTATGTTGCCGAAGGTGAAGCCGCCGTCGACGCCGTTCGCGTAGGCGTTGTGGGCGGTCAGGAACGTCACCTCGTCCAGGCGCGGGTCACCTGGGGGCTGGTACCGGACCGGGGTGACCGGGGTGAGGAACCACCTGTCGTCGCCCGTACCGACGCGGACCTGGTCGGTGCCGGACGCGATCAGGTAGCGGTCCGAGCCGGGGTCCTTGAAGCGGTATCCGTCCTGGTCGTCCAGCACGGCGGTCCACTGGGCGTCCGCGCTGGAACAGCTGACCATCCTGGCGGTGTCGCCGGAGCGGCCGAGGCACTGGCCGCCCTCGGAGAGCGTGCTGCCGTTCCAGGTGAACTGCTGGTGGTCCTCGTTGCCCTTGGGGCGGTGCTGGACCACGGACGTGCCGGAGACGGCGGCGTTCTGGCCGGTCACGGCGCTTTGCAGGTAGTACGAGCCGTTGGGTGCCGCGGCAGCGTCGACGGGGACGAGCAGCAGCGACAACAGCGCGAGTGCAGGGATGATGCGCATGGGATGAAGGCTCACCGATGGACGTGAACGTGAAAAGACTTCACACCGAAATCCGTCCGAACCGAGACATCTGTGGGCTGGACCACAAAAGCCGATGCAGCGGATGGCGGCAGCAAGGGGGTTTCCCGAGCCGTAACAGACCATGGACAACGAAGGGGGCGGCGTGGGGTTCGACCAGTTCGTCGCTGAGCGGCTCGACCGGCTGCTGAGGTACGCCACCGCGATCGCCTGCGACAAACACCTGGCGCAGGACATCGTGCAGGACGTGCTCATACGGGCGCAGAACAAGTGGGATCGCATCGGAGCGATGGACGCTCCCTATCTCTACGTGAAGCGCATGGTCACCAACGACTACCTGTCGTGGCGTCGCCGCAAGGCCGCGCGGGAGGTCGCCGTGGAACGCGGTGAGCTCGCCAAGCACGTGCCGTCCATGGCCGATCCGGCTGACGCACACGCCGAACGCGAGGCCATGCGCGCGCGGATCGCCGTGCTGCCGCGCAAGCAACGTGCGGCGTTGGTGCTGCGGTTCTACGAGGACTGTTCCGACGCGGAGATCGCTCAGGTGCTCGGCTGCACGGAATCGACCGTGCGCAGCCAACTCTCTCGCGCACTGCAGACGTTGCGTGCCCACGAACTCGCCCGGTCCGCCACCCTGGGGGTGCACTCATGAACGACCTGATCCGCTCGGCCATCGCCGCGGAGGCCGAGGAGCGTGTCGACTCCCGGACCGTGCTGGCCGAACTGCACAAGGCGAAGAAGCGCCGAAAGCCGCTCGGCCTGATCATCGGCGTGGCCTCGCTGACGGCGGCCGCTGCCGCCGCGGCCGTCATCATCCCGACGGCGGTCAAGAAGACCGATGCCTCACCGGCGACGAACCCGCCGGCGACGGTCACCGCGCAGAACGTGCTGCTCCTGGGCCTCGACAGCTACGGCTTCACCGACACGATCGTGTACGCGCGCTTCGAGACCGACGGGTCGGTCAGCGCCGTGTCGCTGCCGCGCGACGTCTGGACGGGCGGGGCGGGCGGCCAGAAGATCAACCACCTGTTCCAGGAGGACCCGGCGAAGCTCACGGACGCCGTCGAGAAGATGACCGGCACGAAGGTCGACCACTACGCCGCGGTCAAGATGTCCGAGCTCGGCAAGGTCGCGGACGCCGTCGGCGGTGTCGAGATCTGCCTGACCGCGCCGGCGAAGGACCAGTTCAGCGGTGTCGACCTACCCGCGGGCCGGTCGACGGTCAAGGGCGAGCAGGCGCTCGCCTTCCTGCGCCAGCGGTATGGTCTGCGCAACGGCGACCTGGACCGGATCAAGCGGCACCAGGCATTCCTCACCGCACTCGCCGCGAAGATCACCAAGGAGAACGCCCTCCCGGTCGCCCGTGAGATCGGCAGGACGATCCACGTCGACCAGGGCTGGGACGTGCTGGAGTTCGCTCAGCGGTTCCGGGGACCGGTCAAGATCCGGACAGCGACGCTGCCCGTCGGCCCCGAGGAGATCACCTCGACCGGTGCCGGCTTCGTCGTCGACCAGGCGCAGGCGAAGCAGTTCGTCGAGAAGCAGTTCGGCGGTGGCGCACCGGCCGAGCCGGGGTGTGTCAGCTGACGTTCACACCAATGGAGCATCAAGTCGCCCGGATGCGGTGTCGATGACCAGCATGTAGCCCGCCGGACGGCCGCTACGATCAATTCGTGCGCGAACCACTTGAACGTGACTCCGAGATCGCGCACATTCGTGAAGCTCTCGACGCAGCCACCCGTGGTGAGGGTCGCGTCGTCGTCATCGAGGGCAGGGCAGGCATCGGCAAGACCAGGCTCGTGCACGAATGCCGTGAGCTGGCCAAAGAGCGTGGTTTCGGACGACTGCAGGCTGTCGGCGACGCCCTGGAGAGCGCCATGGCGTGGGGCGTCGTCCGGCAGATGGTCGAGCGGTCGGTGTCGCGGTACTCCGGCGAGATCCGCGAGAAGATCCTCGCCGGGCCGTCGGGGGCGGCGCTCAAGGCCCTCGACGACGCGGCGCACGACCCGAGCGAAGCCGAGCTGGCTCGCACGTTGCACTCGTTGTGGTGGGTCGCGGTGGACCTCTCCTCCACCCGCCCGCTGCTGATCACGGTGGACGACGCGCACTGGGCCGACCTGTCGTCGCTGCAGTTCCTCGTCTACCTGTCCCGCCGGATCGCCGACCTGCCGATCGCGCTGGTCGTCGCGACCCGTCCGCCCGCGGACAACTCCGGGCCACTCGCGGCGCTCAGCGTGGCGGCGGACCGGCTGCTGCCCCGCCCGCTCACCGAGGACGCCCTCGGTGAGCTGGTGGGCGGCCACCCCGAGGTGATCAAGGCGCTGCACGCGGCCAGCGGCGGCAACCCGTTCCTGTCCGGGGTGCTGGTCGACGAGCTCGCGGCCCTCGGACTGCCGCTGGACGACGCGGAGACGGCCGCGAAGATCGCCGGGCTCGGACCGAGCACCGTCTTCCGCGCCACGCTCGGCAGGTTGCCCTCGGGCGCCGTGGCGCTCGCGGGTGCGGTCGCGGTCCTCGGATCACACGCCGATCCGTGGCAGGCGGCGGCTCTCGCCGACGTCGACGACCTGCCCGCCGCGGTCGAGGCGCTCGTGGCGGCCAACGTGATCGTCACCGGGGAACACCTGGAGTTCGTGCATCCCGTTGTGCGCGAAGCGGTGTTGAACGGTCTCGGGCCGATCGCGCGCGCCTCGCTGCACGCGCGCGCCGCGAAGACGTTGTGGGAAGCCCACGCCTCGGCCGACCGAGTCGCGGCGCATCTCGTCCACGCTCCCAAAGGGACACTCCCGGACGCCGCCGACGTGCTGCGCAAGGCCGCGGCCACGTTGCTGTCCGCCGGTGACGCGCAGACCGCCGCCGCACACCTGGCACGGGCGGTGGACGAACGTCCGAACGACGCCGCGCTGAGAGCCGAGCTGGGCAGGGCGTTGCTGCGCACCGGCGACGCGGTGAACGCGCACAGGCACCTGAAAGCAGCCGCGGCCGGGCTTCCGGACGCCGAGCTCGTGGCGGCGGCAGCGTCCGCGACGGCCGCGATCGAGGGACCCGCGGCCGCGATCGAGGAGCTGACCGAGGCCATCGCCGCGCGCCCGGACGGCGAGTCGCGGCTGCACCTGGAGGCACGGCTGGCGGTGTTCCGCTCGTTCCTGCCGGATCAGCGGCAGGTCGCGTCGGCACACCTCAGCGCCTACTCGGACCTCGCGGGCGGCACGCCGGACGAACGCACGTTGCTCGGCCTCCTCGCCCAGATGGGCCGCTACGAGGTGTGGCCGCACGACGAGGTGGCGGCGATCGCGACCCGCGCGCTGGCCAACGGCGCGTACTTCGACGACGCGACCGGCAGCACGGACGCGATGGTGGCGTGGCTGGTGGCGTTGCTCGCGCTGATGGCCGCGGACGGTGTGGATGTCGCACGACGGGAGATCGAGCGCGCACGGCTGAAGGTGCGCGCGCACGGCTCGCCCGTCGAGTTCGCGATGGTCACCAACGCGTCGCAGTTCCTGAACTGGCGCTGCGGCAACATGCAGGCGGTCGAGGCGGAGGCTGAGGGCGCGCTGGCGGCCATCGCCCAGGAAGACCCGGTGTCGCAGGTGATCGGGCTCAGGGCCACCTCGACGCACTTCGCCGCCTACGCGGCGCTGGAACGCGGTGACGTCGACGCCGCTCAGGCGGTGGTGGACGCGTTCGACCTCGCTGACACCACCCCGATGATGCCGACGATCTGGCTGCACGAGGTGCGGGGCCTGATCGCGCTGGCTCGTGGCGACGCGGCCGGTGCCCTGGACGAGGCGTACCGGCAGCGCGACGCGATGGCCGCCGTACAGGTGGATCCGCCGACGATCCCGTGGCGCGGGGTGGCCGTGCGGGCGTTGCTGCAACTCGGCGAGCCCGCCGCGGAACTCGCCTCCGAACAGCTGGGTGTCGCGCGGAAGTGGGGCGCGGCCACCGAAGTCGGCGCGGCTCTGCGGTTGCTCGCGCACGCGACGAGCGAGTCACGGCTGGAGCTGCTGACCGAGTCGGTGTCCGTGCTGGAGGGCTCGCCGTCACGGCTGGAGCTCGCCCGGTCGCTCGTCGACCTCGGCGAGGCGCTCCGGGTGGCCCGACGGCGTTCGGACGCGCGGGAACAGCTGCACCGCGCGATCGACCTGGCTTCCGCGTGCGGTTCCGCCGTGCTGCGGACGCGGGCCGTCGAGGCGTTGGAGGCGCTCGGCGACCGGCCGCGCAGGCAGGTCGTGGTGGGTGCGGAGGCGCTGACGGCGTCCGAGCGGCGGGTGGCCGACCTGGCGGCGGCGGGCAGGGCGAACAGGGAGATCGCGCAGGAGCTGTTCGTGACGCCGAAGACCGTCGAGAACCACCTCGGCCGGATCTACACGAAGCTCGGAATCGCAGGTCGCAGGGATCTCGCCCGCGTTCTCGCCTGATGCGGAGCGCCGTGGGGGTGCCCCTGATACACCCAAGTTTCCCGTCTGGACGTTGAGGGTTCTCCCCTCATGCCTTTGGGGGTCCGCCCCGGCGAATCTTGTGTCACCACAGGGAAGCACAAGATCTCGGAGGGACACCGACATGATCCGCAACGCTCTGATCGCCGCCGCCGCGACCGCCACGATCGCCACCGCCTTCGCCCCGATGGCCTCGGCCGACATCATCGGCGCCCCGGCACCGTGCGTGACCGCCTCCGATCTCACCGGACCGGACTTCAACGTCCGCAAGTGCGGCGTGAGCGACGTGGACCAGTTCCGCACCGGCCTCGACGCGAACGGCAACGCGTACTGCGGGCCGGCGTCGCTGTACAACGTCCTGCACTACTGGTCGCACGTGAAAGGCGCGCCGATCGGCTGGGGACCGGTGAAGGTCAACTACCTCGACCCGATGAAGCAGGTCGACTACAGCACGGTCACCGGCTCGATCTCGCGGATCGGCACGGACGCCGGCTACAACGGCAGCACCAACCTGACGAACCTGCGCACCGCGTGGGACAAGGCCACCCAGCCCGCCCGCGACGCCGGCTGGCAGACCTCCCGCGGTGTCGTCAGCACGCTCGACCGCCCCGACTTCGCCGGCGACCTCGCCCGCAAGCTCAACGAGGGCCCGCTGCAGCTCGTGTACGGCCGCTACAAGAAGGGCCCGCTCAACGACACGTTGCAGCGCAGCGGTGGCCACATCGTCACCGTCGTGTCCGCCACCGGCTCGTTCGGCGGCAACACCATCCAGCTGAAGCTCGCCGACCCCGGCCGCGCCGGCGACCACGGCGACGACGGCTACCTGGACACCCAGTCCACCTACGAGGCGCTCGACGTCACCCTGACCAAGCGCCACTTCCTGCAGTACTCGCCCGCCACGGACGACAAGGACACCGCGGAGGACGAGTCGCTGGAGCCGGGCACCTACACGTGGGTGGACCGCTGGGAGCTCACCGGCCCCCGCTACGTCAGCGACACCACCCGGCAGATGGTCGAGGGCTTCAACTGGTTCGACATGGCGAAGTGAGTACCGGTCTGCGGCCGCGCTCTTCAGGGAGTGCGGCCCTTCGCCATAGCCTGACGACCATGGCCAGCCGCGATCGCGAGCAGACCCGCCGCCGGTTGCTGGACGCCGCGTTCGTGGAGTTCGCGGCCTACGGAATCGCCGGCGCGCGGATGGAACGCATCGCCCGCATCGCCGGGTGTTCCGCCGGCCTCGCCTACACGTACTTCGCCGGCAAGGAAGAGCTGTTCGACGCCGTGCAGTCCGAGGTGGTGGACGCGGCCTTCGTGGAGTTCGACGCCGCGGACCTGCCGGGGTACGCGGCCCGGTTGTACGACCGGCAGCACGAGCACCCGGAGTTCGCCAGGCTCGCGACCTGGCACCGGCTGGAGCGGCCGGGGCGGATCAGCCGGTCCGCCGAGATCGAGGCGATCCGCCAGGCACAGGCAGCCGGGCTCGTGTCCACGCGGTTCTCGGCCGAGCAGGTGTTGGTGCTGGTGCTCGCCATCGCGTCGATGTGGTCGAACGCGCCGGTGGACAGTTCGGACCACGTGGTGCGGCGGCGGACCGTGGAGGAGGCGGTGCGGCGGCTGGTCGAGCCGTAGGTCAGTCGGTGTCGGTGATGCAGAGGACCGTCAGTTCGGCGTTCGCCAAGTCGGTCAGCACCAGGGTGTGGTCCCAGGCGATGTCGTAGAACCACGGAGTCCACGCCACCGTGCTGATGTCCACTCGGAAGTCCGCGAACCGGTTCTGCGTCAACGCCTCGACGGCGGCCACGGCAAGCGCCTTCGCCTCGGCTGCCGGGCCCTTGTACCTCTCGTACGCGCCGCCGGTGACGATCAGCCCCGCCAGAACGCCGTCCAGGCACAGCGACCCCGCCCACTGGGGCTCGAACCCGAGAGCGTCGGTGAGCGGAGCCGGGATCCGCAGCTCACTCAGTCCGTCCCTGACCACCTGGTCGTCGAAGAAGCTTCGCAGGTGGCCGGAGTCCACCCTCACCACGGTGCCGGGGTGCTCGACCGCGCGCCAGCGGCCGATCAGGTACCCGCCGTTGACGTGAGTGGCCGCGAGCTGCTCGAGATACCGGTCCAGAGCGGGAGCTGAGACTTCCACCCTGGCCCAGGTGATGGTCGTGTCGTCGCGGCGCGGCATGGCGGGAGTCTGACAGCCGGAGCATCCCCGTGCATGTGGTTAACCTGGGTCTATGCGTGTTCTCGTGGTTGCCGCGCCGTTGCTCGGTCACGTCTTCCCGTTGATGCCGCTCGCCCTCGCCCTGCGCGACAACGGACACGACGTCGTGGTCGCGACCGGCGGCGAGGCGCTGCGGGTGAGCGACTCCGGCCTGCCCGTCGAGGACGTGGTTCCCGCGAACGTCCGCTTCGGACCGATCGCGTTGCGGATCATGGTCATGCACCCGCTGGTCGCCAAGAGGGAGATGGAAGGCAGCGGCAGGCTGGACTTCGTCTCCCGGATGTTCGGCACGGTCGGGGACGCCATGACCGAGCCGCTGCGGGCGCTTGCCGCGCGGTGGAAGCCGGACGTCGTGGTGCACGAGCCGCTGGCCGTCGCCGGATCCGCGCTCGGCGTGCCCTCGATCGTGCACGACGTGTCGGTGTTCGACGGGCTCGAGCTGACCAGGGCGGTGGGCGCGCGGATGAAGGCCGAAGTGCGTTCTCCCGCAACGGTTCTGCGCACGTCGCCGCGGAGTCTCGGAGAGTTCCCAGGAGGGCAGCCGATGCGGTTCGTCGCGTACAGCGGCGACGGCGAGGTGCCGCGGTGGCTCGCCGAACCGGCGGGCAAACCGCGCATCCTGGTCAGCCGCAGCACCGCGCCCGGTCCCGGCGCGGGCAGGATGATGGCGGCCGTCGTGAAGGCCGCCGAGCACGTCGACGCCGAGTTCGTGCTGGTGCGGCCGGAGCGGGCGGAAGGCTTGCCGGACAACGTGAAGACGGTCGGGTGGGTGCCGATCCCGCGGGTGCTGCCGTTCTGCGACGGCATCGTGCACCACGGCGGCGCTGGCACGTTGCTCGGTGCCCTCGCGGCCGGGGTGCCGCAGCTCGTCGAGCCGGGCCCCGGTGACCGGGCCACGCACGCGAAGGCCGTCATGAGGCGCGGGGCCGGGCTCGCTGCCACGCCGAAGGCCGTCACGCCGGAGTTGCTGACGCGGCTGATCGAGGACTCCGGGCTGCAACGGGCCGCGGCCGAGGTGCGCGACGAGATCGCGGCGATGCCCGCACCTTCGGACATCGCCAGGCAATGGGAGGACCTGACCCCACCGAAATAGCTAGTGTGGGGTAGGTGCGCATTCTCTTTTCGAGCTTGGGCTCACACGGACACATGTACCCCTTGCTCCCGCTCGCGATCGCCGCCCGCGAACAGGGACACGACATCAGCTACGCCGTCGACCAGGGATTTCACGACCTGGTGCGGAAACTGGGTTTCACCGTGATCGACGCCGGCATCAGCATCGGAGAGGCCTTCCAGCAGGTCAGCCGACCGCAGGGCACACCGGAGTTCGACCGCGACTCGCTGCTGGAGGTCGCCGGCCACGCCTTCGGCTCGGTGCTGCCGCGCAGGTTCGTCGAGGACCTGCGACCGGTGGTGGAGCGGGACAAACCCGACCTGGTCGTCTTCGAGATCCTCAACCCCGGCGCGGGCATCGTCGCCCTGGAGGCCGGAATTCCAGCCGTGTGCCACGGACTCGGCAAGATCGACGGCACGCTGGTCCCCGATGTCATGCGCGACCGGCTCCTCGAGTTCGTCGCCGAGCTCGGCATCACCTTGCCCGGCGGGCAGCACTACGGGCTCGGGGCGCCCTACATCGACATCTTCCCGCCGTCTTTGCAGGATCTCGCGTTCCTGTCGGGCGTGCGGCGGATTCCGCTGCGGCCGATCCCGTTCGCCGAACCCGGCGAACTGCCCGGCTGGGTGATCGAGCACGGCAGGCCGCTGGTGTACGTGACCTTCGGCACCGCCTTCGCGAACGAGGACCTGCTGCGCACCGCCGTCGCCGGACTGTCCGATGTGGACGCCGAGGTGCTGGTCGCCACCGGGCCGCTGGTCGAGCCGTCCGCGCTGCCTGACCTGCCGGGCAACGTGCACGTGCTGCCGTGGGTGCCGCAGGCGGATCTGCTCGCGCACGCGGATCTCGTCGTGCACCACGGCGGTGCCGGCACGACGGCGGCCGCGATGTCGCACGGCGTGCCGCAGGTGGTGGTGCCGCAGGGCGCCGACCAGTTCCGCAACGCCGAGATCGTCGCGAACGCCGGGCTCGGCGCGCAGCTCGTCGGGGAGCAGTTCACGCGGGAAGCCCTGCACGAGACGGCGCGCGAACTCCTGCGCAACACCGCCGTGCGGGACACCGCCGCCGGCATCGCGGCGGAGATCGCCGCGATGCCGCACCCGGACGAGGTCGTGCCGCGGCTCGTCGAACTCGCGAGCTGAACCGGGGAAACCGGTGCCTACTCGCTGGGCACCGGTTTCAGCACGGACAACGCCTCGTTCACCGAGTCGTGCAGTGACAGGACGTCGGCGACTCCCGTCACCTGCAACGGTCTTTTGACCGTGCGATGCGGTGCAACGACGTGGAAGTCCTTGCAGTGCTCGTCCGCGAGCTCGTGGGCCGTGATCAACGTGGAGATGCCGGTCGAACCGAAGAAGCTGACCTCTGTGAGATCGGCGACGACCGCTGGGGGGCCGGACTCGAAGCCGAGTCGCAACGCGTCCAGCACGACGTCCGCCGTGTCCACGTCGATTTCACCTTCAACGCTGACGACCACCGCTCCGGTGACGTCTGCGGCACGCACGGTGAGCAGCGGCGATTCCCTGAACAGATCTTCGTTCACCAGCACTCCCCGGTGGCCGAAGCACATAGATACCGGTCCGAGCACTCTGCTGAACCCGGTTGAGACTCCGACGTTACGGCTGTTGCTTCCACACCACAACCTATTGCTGTGTGCAACCTACTGCACACCCAGGCTGCGCACCGCGGCGACCAGTTCGGTGTTCCGCACTCCTTTGGCCAGGTAGGCGGCGACGCCCGCGCGGCGCATTTCGTCCACCGCACCCGCGTCGTCGTATGCGGAGAACGCCAGAATCCGCGTGCCGGGCACGCGCTGCAGGATCTCGGTCGCCGCGTGCGAGCCACCGCCGTGCGGCATCCGGATGTCCAGCACTACCACCGCGGGCGAGTGCCGTTCGGCCAGCTCGACGGCCTCGCGGGCGTCCGCCGCGACCGCAACGACCTCCATGTCCGGCTCGTCGTCGAGCACGTCGCGCAGAACGTCCCTGATCAGGGGATCGTCGTCGGCGATCAGGATCCTGACCATCACGGCCGCACGTCCGGGAGCCAGAACTCGACCGCGGTGCCGCCGCCGTCCCGCGCGGTGACCGTGCACCAGCCACCCGCTCCCTCCGCGCGTTCCCGCATCTCGATCAGCCCGTAGTGGCCGGCGTTGGGGTCGAGATCGGGGATCCCGACCCCGTCGTCCACCACCCTGACCAGGAATCCTCGGTCCACTGTGGACATGGTGACGACGACCGACGAGGCCTTGGCGTGCTTGCGGACGTTGGTGAGCGCCTCCTGGCAGATCCGGAAGATCGTGATGGCGGCGGCGTCGTCCGGCTCGCGTTCGAGCTCGCTGCGCACCTCTCCGACCATGGCGGTGTCGGCGAGGTAGCCGGCCAGCGAGTCCCGCAGCCCCTGCCGGTCGATGCCGGGCGGCCGGACGCGGAAGACCAGGTTGCGCAGCCTGCTGATCGCGGACCGCACCGCACCGTCGAGCTGCTCGACGGTCTCGCGGTACTCGGCGGGGAGCTTGCGGGCGAGGTGCTGCAGCCGCATGTCGACCGCGACCATGGCCTGGATGGTGTCGTCGTGGATGTCCCACGCGATGCGCTGCCGTTCCTGCTCCTGCGCCTCCACGAGGTGTGCGAGCAGCCTGCGCCGGTCGGTGAGCTGCTGCTCGGCGCGCCGCCGTTCGGTCATGTCGCGGGTGACCTTGCCGAACCCGCGCAGTTCGCCGGTGTCGTCGTAGAGCGCGGTGATGATCACGTTCGCCCAGAACCGGGTGCCGTCCTTGCGCACCCGCCAGCCCTCGTCCTCCAGCGCGCCCTCTGCCTTCGCGACCCGCAGCTCCCACTCCGGTTTGCCGGCCTGGACGTCCTCCGGCGGGTAGAACGTCGAGAAGTGCCGCCCGATGATCTCCTCGGCGGTGTAGCCCTTGATGCGCTCGGCGCCCGCGTTCCAGCTCACGACGTGCCCGCCGGGGTCGAGCATGAAGATCCCGTAGTCGCGCACGCCCAGCACGAGCAGGCGGAAGAGGTCGCTCTCGCGCCAGTCGTCGGGGTGCACGGCCTCATCATGGGGCTCAGGCCGTCAGCTCACACCAGACGACTCTCTCACCAGCGCGTACGGTCACGCCCCAGCTCCTGGCGAGCGTGGCGACGAGCTCCATGCCCCAGCCGCGCAGCCGCGGCAGCGCGGTGTCGATGATCTCGACCAGCAGCCGGTCCCTGCCACCGACGATGCGAACGAACGGACGGCCGCTGCCGTGGCAGACGGCGTCCGTCGCGAGTTCGTTGACCACGAGCACCACGTCGTCGAGGCAGCCGAGGTAGCCGCAGACGGCCGAGGCGCGGCGGGCGAAGTCGCGGGCGAGTGCCACGCCACCGCGCCGGTCGAGTTCCGGCAGCGAGAACACGGCTTCGGTGAGTGAACTCGTGGCCACACCAGCACACTGCCTCAACCGCGGTGGCAGGTGCAGACGCAAGCCCACCAGGCCGTCTGGTGCATCTGCATCAGTCGAGCAGGCCCTCGCGGCGGGCGATGGACACCGCCTCGAGCTTCGACCGGGCGCCGAGCTTGTCGAGCACGCGCTGCACGTGGTTGCGCGCGGTGTTGCGGGCGACGCCGAGCCTGCTCGAGATCTGGTCGGTGCCCGCGCCGTCGGCGAGCAGCAGCAACGTCTCCTGCTCGCGTGCGGTGAGGGTGGCTCCGGCGAGCCCGACCCTGCCGGTCAGCCGGTCCAGCACGCCGGAGAGCAGCTTCGCGTCGAACACCACTTCGCCGTCCGCGACCCTGCGGACCGCCTCGACCAGCTCGTCCAGCCGCGCCGACTTGAGGATCAGCCCGGCGCCACCGGACTCGGCGACGCGGGCGGCGACCGACGCGGTGGCCTCCCCGGTCAGCACCAGCACCCTGGCGCCCGCCCTGACGAGCTCTGGGATGAGCGCGGTGCCGTCGCCGTCGGGCAGCCTGCGGTCGAGGAGGACGATGTCGGGCCTGCTGCGGCGGGTCTCCGCGAGCGCGGCCGCGACCGTGGTCGCTCGGGCGACCACCTCGATCCCGGCGCGTTCCAGCGCCAGCCCGATCGCCTCGGCGACCATGTCGTGGTCCTCCACGAGAACCACTCTGGTCATATCGGTCAGCCTACGGCGTATCGGAAGTTCCGCGCGCTGCCGACCACGAACGGCCGTACTTCGTCGAACACCGCCGCGTGCTGCTCCTCGGCGCCGAGCTGGGGCGAGATCAGCTTGAGGAGGTGGGTGGCGTTCGTCGTGAAGGCGCCGCCGAGCGGGTGCAGGCCGAGGAAGATCGGTACTTCCGCGTTGGCAGCCTTTTCGCGAACGCGGTGCAGCGCGTCGAGCGGCAGGTCGTTCAGCAGAACGTTGTCGCCCTGGTAGGTGTGCGGCGGCAGCGGCTTGCCGGCGGCCTCCGCGAACGGCTTCAGGCCGAACTCCTCGACCAGCGTCGGTGCCACGCGGAGGTGGTCGACGTCGAACGGCCTGGTGCTCGCGTACGTCAGCCGGACGACGTCGCGCCCCCTGAGCGGTTCGGGGAACACCGGGATGTCGGGGAAGGCGATGGTGGCGAGCGCCGGCGTGACGTGGTCCGGCAGGTCCCACCGGTGGAAGGCCTCGAAGACCGCCTTGGCGTGGGTCGCGTCGAAGTACATCTCGCCCGCGTGGACCTGGTCGATCGGCAGGAGCTCGAACTCCAGCGCGGTGACGACGTCGCCGACCTTCTCGGTGCTGCGGACGCGGTCGCTCGCGAAGCCGAACTCACGGCCCAGCACGCTGTAACCGCCGCCGAGGGTGTAGCCGACGACGCCGACGTCGCTCGCGTCACCGCTGAGCGGAGCGAGGCCGTGCGGTGCCGCCTTCTCGACGACCTGCTGCCAGATCGCGCCCGCTTCCACCCGAGCGGTCCTGGTCGCCACGTCGATCTCGACGGAGTTCATCCGCCTGGTGGAGATGAGGACGCCGGTGGTCGTCGTGGTCAGGCCGTGGCCGGTGGTCTGGACGGCGTACTCCAGGCCGTAGGTCTCCGCGTACCGGACGGCCTCCTCGACGTCGCGGGCGTTCTCCACGGCGAAGATGACCTGGGGTTCGTGGCGGAGACCGGTCTGGAAGCCGCTGCGTTCGTCGTCGTAACCGGTGTCGCCGGGGTGGAAGATCTGCATGTCTTCAGCATGGTTGGGCTGCGGTTATATGTCCAAGATCTAGTTGTGCTCAGTCCTATAATCGTTGGTTATGGAGCTTCGGCAGCTGGAGTACTTCGTCGCGGTCGCGGAGGAGGCCTCGTTCACGCGGGCAGCGGAACGGGTGCACGTCGCGCAGCCGGGGGTGAGCGCGCAGATCCGGCGGCTGGAACGCGAGCTCGGGCACGACCTGCTCGACCGGTCCGGCCGCACGGTCACGCTGACCGACGTCGGAGCGGCGGTGCTGCCGCTGGCGCGGGCGGCCCTGTCGTCGGTGGAGTCGGCCCGGCGGACCGTCGAGGAGATGGCCGGACTGGTGCGCGGTGTCGTGCGCGTCGGGATGGTCGTGTCGTGCGGGATCATGGACCTGCCGGAGCTGTTGTCCGAGTTCCACTCCCGGCACCCCGACGTGGAGATCACGTTGGTGGAGGCCAACTCCGACGCGCTGATCTCGTCCCTTGTGGACGGTCGGCTGGACTTCGCCCTGGTCGGGTACGCCGATTCGACGCCGGAAGGGCTGTCGGTGCGGGTGCTGGCTGACGAGCCGCTCGTGGCCGCGGTCTCCGCGGCGGATCCGTGGTACGGCAGGGAATCCGTCACCCTCGACGAGTTGTTGACGCGCGGGCTGATCTGCCTGCCGCCGGGGACGGGGTTGCGCGGGGCGTTGGACGCGGCCTGCGGTGGACGGCAGCCGCGGATCGCGTTCGAGGCCTCCGCACCGCCGATGGTGATCACGCTGGCCCAGCGCGGGCTCGGTCCGGCAATCCTGGCGGAATCCATGGCGGAGGGGCTGCACGCGGTGCGCATCACCGATCCGTCGCCGTGGAGCAGGCTCGGGTTCGCGTGGCGTTCCTCCGGCCCGCACAGCCCGGCCGCGCGGGCGTTGATCCGGCTCGCGGAAAACCACGTGACAACAGATCTCTAGGCCTGTCACGATCACCGCATGTTCCTGACGGCTGAGCACGCCACGTTCGCAGGTGTTCCTGCGGGCGCGCTCGCCGTTGCCTCGGCACAGCTGGCCGGCGCCCGAATCTGACCCTTCTCCAGTCCTCTCCTCCTCAGGACCGCTGGAGGAGGGTCGTAGCGGTCCACGGTTCTGAGATCTGCCAGCTACGAGGACGAAGGAAATGAAGCAGGAGTTCGTGCGCGCCAAGCCGCACCTCAACATCGGCACCATGGGTCACGTCGACCACGGCAAGACCACGCTGACGGCCGCCATCACCAAGGTTCTGTCCGAAATGGACCCGTCGGGCACCACCTTCACCGCGTTCGACCGCATCGACCGCGCGCCGGAGGAGCTCGCCCGCGGCATCACGATCAACATCGCGCACGTCGAGTACGAGACGCCCACGCGTCACTACGCGCACGTCGACATGCCCGGCCACGCCGACTACGTGAAGAACATGATCACGGGTGCGGCGCAGCTGGACGGCGCGATCCTCGTGGTGTCCGCCGAGGACGGCACGATGCCGCAGACGCGCGAGCACGTGGTGCTGGCGCGCCGGGTGGGCGTTCCGCACGTGGTGGTGGCGCTGAACAAGGCCGACGCGGTGAGCGACCCCGAGCTGCTCGACCTGGTGGAGCTGGAGATCCGCGACCTGCTGTCGAGGTACGGCTTCGACGGCGACGCCACACCGGTGGTCCGCGTGTCCGGCCTGCGTGCGCTCCAGGGCGACCCGGAGTGGACGCGGTCGGTCGTGCGGCTGCTGGAGGCCGTGGACGAGCACGTGCCGGTGCCTCAACGCGACCTGACCGGACCGTTCCTGATGCCGATCGAGAACGTCATGACGATCACCGGTCGCGGCACGGTCGTGACCGGTGCGGTGGAGCGCGGTGTGCTCGGCCTCGGTGACGCGGTCGAGGTGATCGGTCTCGGTGATGCCGTGTCGAGTGTCGCCACGGGCATCGAGACGTTCGGCAAGCCGATGCGGCAGGCCCAGGCGGGAGACAACGCCGCTGTGCTGCTGCGCGGTGTTCGCCGTGGCGAGGTCCGGCGCGGCCAGGTGCTGGCCCTGCCGGGCAGCGTGGCGCCGCACACGAGGTTCCGCGCGTCGGTGTACCTGCTGTCGCACGCGGAGGGCGGCCGGCACACCGGCATCGCCTCGAACTACCGGCCGCAGTTCCACTTCCGCACCGGCGACGTTGTCGGGGTGGTGGAGCTCGCCGACGTGGCGCTGGCGATGCCGGGTGACACCGTCGAGGTCGTGGTGGAGCTGGGCAAGGCGGTGGCGATGGACACCGGGCTCGGCTTCGCGATTCGCGAGGGCGGCAAGACCGTGGGCGCAGGCACGGTCGGCGAGATCCTCGCCTAGGGCGGTGGCGACGACCCGAGAAGGTGGTCGCGCTGCCTGGCGGGAAGCGCGGTGGGACGAGTTGTCCCGCCGCGCTTTCTCAGCCTGACTCGTCGCTCACGGAGTGCGCGGCACCCACCGGCTTCGACTCCGGCGATCCGCGCTGCCGCAGGTAGACGCTGAGAATCGCCATCGACGCGATCGCGAGGAACTCCGACTGCCAGTTCTGCAGCGACCGGTTCCAGAAGTCGGAGCTGAAGAAGTACGCGCCCAATCCCATCTTCTCGGCGAGCGGATCGGAGTTGTTGGCGTACCAGCCCGCGACCCACTGCATCGACCACGAGAACAGGAACAGCACCAGCATCGCGAGGCCGAGCGACTTCGAGAACACCGCGGTGCGCCAGCCTCCGGCGCGCGCCCACTTCGGCGACGACTCACTCACGTACTGGCCGACCTGCTGCTCCTTGTCGCTCTCGTAGCCGACCTTGCCCTCCGGTTTGGACTCGGGCGAGCCCTTCTGGATGAGCCAGACGGTGGCGGTGACGTACAGGAAGAACTGCAGGTACTCGGACTGCCAGTTCTCGGTGACGTCGACCAGGAAGTCGGCGGAGAACAGGTACGACCCCAGGGTCAGCAACGGCTGGCCCAACGCGGCCTGACGCTCGTTGTAGTCGGCGTGGCCCGCGAACAGCTGGCCGACCAGCGCCGCGAGGAACAAACCGGCGAAAACGAGCGTCAGGCTGTGCTCGCGCAGGAATCTCCTCATAGGAGCGGATGCCCTGCGCCACTGGCGTTAAACATCGATCAACGGCACGACTTCCTTGGCCCAGAACTCGAAGAACTCCTGCTGGTTGGACCCGATCTGCTGCACGTACAGCTCGTCGAACCCGGCGTCGGCGAACTCCTTCACCTTCGCCGCGTACTTCTCCGGGTCCGGGCCGCAGGGAATCGACTTCTGAATCATGTCAGGGGTGACGAGCTCGGAGGCCTGTTCGAAGTGCTTCGGCGTCGGCAGCACCTGGGCGAGCTCGCCGGGCAGGCCGTCGTTGGGCCACAGGCGGTGTGCGGTCTTCACACCGTCCTCTTCGGACTCGGCGTAGCAGACCTTCAACCCGCTCTGCGCCGGACCGCGGCCCCCTTCCGAACGGTACTGCTGCACGAGGTCGCCGGACGGGCCGACGCAGATGTAGCCGTCGCCGCACCTGGCCGCGAGCTTGACCGCCTTGGGGCCGAACGCCGAGACGTAGATCGGCACCGGACGCTCCGGCAGCGTGTACACGCGGGCGTTCTCGACCGTGTAGTGCTTGCCGTGGTGGGTGACCTCGTCGCCCTGGTGCAGTGCGCGGATGAGGCCGATCGCCTCCTCCAGCATCTCCAGCCGCACGTCCGCCGACGGCCAGTGCGTGCCGAGAACGTGCTCGTTCAGCGCCTCGCCGCTGCCGACGCCCAGCACGAACCGGCCCTCGCACTGCACGGCGGCCGTGGCCGCGGCCTGGGCGATCACGGCCGGGTGAATGCGGAGGGTCGGGCACGTCACGGCGGTCGTGATCGGCAGGGTCACGGTCTCGGACAACGCGCCGATCGTGCCCCACACGAACGGAGACTGGCCCTGCTCGTCGTTCCACGGGTGGTAGTGGTCGGAGATCCACAGCGCTTCGAAGCCGTGCTCGCCGGCCATCTTCGCGTGCCGGACGAGCTCGCGCGGGCCGTGTTCTTCTGAGGAAAGGAAATAGCCGAGCTTCACGGCAACAACTCCTGGATCTTGGTCTGCAGGCCGCGGCGCAGCACCTCCCACGCGTCGGGATCGCCGCGCAGCACCGCCTCTGTCATGTCCTTGATCTGGTCGAACGTCGCGTGCGGCGGGATCGGCGGCACGTTCGGGTCGCAGCGCACGTCGAGCACCGTCGTGCCCTCGTAGGCGAGCGCCGTGTCCCAGGCAGGGCCGAGCTGGTCCGGCGAGTCGACCTCGATGCCCTGCAGTCCGATCGAACGCGCGTAGTTCGCGTACGACACGTCGGGCAGCGTTTGCGACTCCTCGAACTTCGGTGCGCCGCCCATCGCCCGCAGTTCCCACGTGACCTGGTTCAGGTCGTTGTTGTGGAACACGCACACGACGCACCGGATGCCGTAACGCTTGAGCGTCAACAGTTCCGCCATGCCGTTCATCTGCATCGCGCCGTCGCCGACCAATGCGATCAACGGGCGTGACGGCTGGGCGTACGCGGCACCCAACGCGTACGGCACAGCGCAGCCCATCGTCGCCAACGTGCCGGACAACGACGACCGCACGTTGCCGTGAATGCGCAGCAACCGTGCGTACCAGTTCGTCGCGGAACCCGAGTCCGCGGTGACGATCGCGTTGGCGGGCAGGCGTTTCGACAGCTCCGAGACGATCAGCATCGGGTTGACCGGGTCGGCGGGCACCTGGGCCTGCCGTTCCACGACCTCCCACCAGCGCTCGACGTTCGCCTCGATCGTGTGCCGCCACGAGCGGTCGGTCTTGCGCTCCAGCAACGGGATCAGCGACCGCAGCGTCTCCCGCGCGTCGCCGACGAGGTTGACCTCGGTCGGGTAGCGCATGCCGATCGCGCGTCCGTCGACGTCGATCTGCACGCCGCGGGCGGCACCGTACTTCGGCAGGAACTGCGAGTACGGGAAGTTCGAGCCGATGATCAGCAACCGGTCGCAGTCGCGCATCAGCTCGTACGACGGCCTGGTGCCGAGCAACCCGATCGACCCGGTCACGTACGGCAGGTCGTCGGGCAGGACGTCCTTGCCCAGCAACGCCTTCGCGACACCCGCGCCGAGCGTCTCGGCGACCTCGCGCACCTCCGCCGCCGCCCCGCGAGCACCCTGACCGATCAGGATCGCGACCTTCTCGCCCGTGTTCAGCACGTCGGCCGCGCGCCGCACCTCGTCGTTGGCGGGCACGACGCAGGACGAGGAACGCGACGGCGGGCTCGACGGGATGTACTTGAACTCGTGCTTGGGCGGCTCGTACTCCTGCTCCTGCACGTCGTTGGGGATGATCACGACAGCGGGCGCGCGGTCGGCCGCCGCCGTGCGCATCGCCCGGTCCAGCGCGTTCGGCAGCTGCTCCGGCACCGTCACGTCGACGAGGTACGAGGCCACGTCGCGGAACAGCGAGTGCAGGTCGACTTCCTGCTGGTAGCTGCCGCCCTGCGCGGTGCGGGCGGTCTGGCCGACGATCGCGACGACCGGGACGTGGTCGAGCTTCGCGTCGTACAGGCCGTTGAGCAGGTGGATCGCGCCGGGCCCCGACGTCGCCAGGCACACACCGACGTCGTCGCTGAACTTCGCGTAGCCGACCGCGGCGAACGCGGCCATCTCCTCGTGGCGGGTCTGGATGAACGTGGGGTCGTTGTCCGCCTTGCCGAACGCCGCCACGATCCCGTTGATGCCGTCGCCGGGATACGCGAACACCTGCTTGACACCCCAGTCGCGCAGACGTTGGACGATGAAGTCGCCGACGGTCATGCGTTCGCACCTTCCATCACGTAGACCGTGTACGCGGACCGGATGATCGGCTGCGCGACGTTGCGCACCCGCACCCCGCCGGGGGTCATCCCCTGTTCGGTGCCGAAGTGCGCGTGGCCGTGGATGGCGAGATGCGTGCCGGTGGCGTCGATCGCCTCGCCGAGCAGGTAGGAGCCGAGGAACGGGTAGATCTCCGGCGGCTCTCCGCGCAACGTGTCCGGCACCGGCGCGTAGTGGGTCAGCGCCACCTTGATGTCGGTGTCCAACTCGGACAGTGCCTGCTCCAGGGTTTCCGCGATGTCGCAGGTGTGCTGGATGAACGCCTTCATCTCGCGTTCGCCGAACGCGCTCCCGCACTTTCCCGCGAAGCCGCCGCCGAAGCCCTTCACACCCGCGACGCCGAGCGTGCAGCCGTTGATCCGAGCCTCGAACGTCGTGCCTTCCAGCACGTGAATACCCTTGTCCTGCAACGTCTTGGTGACTTCGAGCGGCTTGTCGTCCTGATGGTCGTGGTTGCCGAGCACGGCCACCACGGGCACCGGCAGGTCCGCGAACTCGTCGGCGACCACCTGCGCCTCGGCGACGGTGCCGTGCCGGGTCAGGTCGCCGGCCAGCAGCAGGACGTCCGCGTGCTCGCCGACCTTCTCGAGCGCCGGCCGGAGCCTGCCGCGCATGTCCTCGCCGAGGTGGACGTCGCCGACAGCGGCGATCCGGATCATCGCAGGTCCTCCTCTCCCTCCGGTTCGCCCGCCGGTGTCACGCGCACGTCGTTGAAGATCTTGAGTTCCGGCGCCGCCTCGTGCAGCACCTCCTCGAGGGCCGTCCGCCGCTCCGCACACGCCACGTCACCGGAGAGCATCACGTGATCACCTCGCACGGTGACCCGCACGCCGAGCTCGGCCGTCCTGGGGTCCTCCGCCACCGCCCTACGCAGGTTTGCCGCGAGGTACTGCTCGGATTCCATTGCCCCTCCCGATGATCTCCAGGCGTTCGATGAGCACCAGGAACGCCTCCGCGTACGGCGAGTGCTTGGTCTCCTCGCGCACCTGGTCCCAGTCGATCTGCTCTCTGAGGGCGCGGGCGAACGGCAGCAGCTCGCTGAAGTCGCAGCGGTGCCCGTCCAGCACGAGCAGCTTGCTGCTCAGCACGAACGTCGCCGGCATCACCGGCAGCACGACCGACCCGACGGGGAGTTCCTCGGCCATGGCCAGGATCTCGTCGGTGACCGGGCGTTCGTTGGGCCGGAACAGCAGGTCCACCAGCGAGTCGCCGTCGTAGACCTTGAGCAGCCAGTCCTCCGGTGGCTCCGCGGCCCGCATCCCGCGCTGCACGAGAACGCGGACCGCCTCGGTCGCGTCCTGCTCCCGCACCAGGAGATCCACGTCGTGTTCGCTCGCCGGGCCACCTCGCGCGTAGCCCGCGCATCCACCCGTGAGGGCGAACGGTATCTGCGCACTGCGCAAGGCGTTCGCGACTTTGGTCAGCGTCCGCAGCAGCTCGTCCTGCACGTCGCTCATGCACTGCCGGTTACCCGGCTGGCCAGCGCGCGAACCTCAGAGGCTGTGCCCTGACCCGCGGGTGCGGCGGAGCGGCTGCTACGGTTGTCGCACCCGTTCGGCGATTACCGAGTCGGAGGGGTCTACCGCCGGGCTGGTGGGATGTCAGGTCTGTGGAGCTCGTGTAAGACCGTGGGCGGTACACCGTCCCTGTGCTGGTAATCCAGGCGGCAGCGGGCCGTGAAGCAGAAAACTCGACCCGCGAGGGAAGAATCTCCCTGCTTCAGCTGGGAGAGAGGTCAACCCGCTGTTCACGATCAGCTGGTCTGACGGCAGGCCGCACAGCCGGGCGCGTCCTCGTCGGTGGTGACGCGCCCGCACTCGGGGCAGATCAGTTCGAGAAGGCAGGCCGGTTCAGCCGCAGGGACACGATCGAGGTCCACAGCCAGCCGATCGTCGCCACGACGTAGAGCAGCACGGTTCCCGACGGGTTGCCCAGGAACGCCATCGGCACCATCAGGAGCACGCCCGTCAGGCCGCTCATCACCGCCAGCCATCCCCCGAGCCTACGCGCGAACACGAAGCACGCTCCGACCCA
This sequence comes from Lentzea flava, assembly GCF_014648475.1. Taxonomy (GTDB): domain Bacteria; phylum Actinomycetota; class Actinomycetes; order Mycobacteriales; family Pseudonocardiaceae; genus Lentzea; species Lentzea flava. The sequence goes on from NZ_BMRE01000023.1 coordinate 85,202, forward strand.
GCCGATCATGGCGAAGACGAACGCCACCGCGTGCAACGCGCCGTGCCACGAGATCGATTCGGGCACCGCGTCCGGCGTTCCGACGGGGAAGCCGAGAGCCGGATCGGCCGTGAACACGCCGCCGAGGATCATCCCGACGCCCATCAGGCCGATGAGCCGCGCACCCCACTTCGTGTGCCGCGCCATGCCCGTGGCGGCGACGACGAACAACGCGCCGCTCACGATGAAGTTCGCGATCTGGATCCAGCCGAGCGAGCCCAGGCTGAGCATGCTGAACGGGTGCCGGGACAGGTCGAAGCCCTCGCGGGTGAGGGCCTGGGCGTAGCCGACGACGAGGTACAGCGGACCGGCGACGACGCCGCACGCGATGCGGGACATGACTTCCTCCAGTGGTTCGATTGGCGAGAACGGAACCACCGACAACTTTTTTTGTCAAGACTAGTCGTGCTGTCTTGACGGGAGGAGTTGTCGGAGACAGGATGGGACCATCAACGCAGCCAGGAGGAGAGCTGATGGGCCACGAGTTCGAAGGCGTCGACGAGATCGAGGTGCCGGCGTCCGTCGAGGACGTCTGGCAGGCCATCGCGACCGGGCCCGGCATCGACTCGTGGTTCATGGGTCGCAACGAGGTCGCGAACGGTCAGGTCAAGATGGCGTTCGGCGAGTACCGGCCGACGCACGAGATCACCGCGTGGGAACCGCCCCACCACTTCAAGCAGGACAGCGGCAAGGCACCCGACGGCCGGTTCATCGCCTACGAGTTCATGGTCGAGGGCCGTGACCACGGCAGCACGGTGCTGCGGATGGTCACGAGCGGCTTCCTGCCCGGCGACGACTGGGCCGACGAGTTCGAGGCGATGACGCTGGGTGGCGCGCTGTTCGTCAGCACGCTGAGGGAGTACCTGCACCACTTCGCCGGCCGCACCGCCCGGCCGCTCACCGTGTTCGGACCGATGATCAGCGACTGGGACGAGGCCTGGAAGAAGCTCGACGAGGCGATCGCGGCCACGCTGCCGGGCGCCGTCGAGTACCACCGCAACGCCCACACCCTCGGCCTGCGCACCGACAAGGCCATGTACCGCTTCATGCGCGGGTTCTCCGGCCCCATGATCGCCACGCACCACGTCTTCGAAGGCGACGAGTCCGAGCAGGACTGGCAGAACTTCCTCGACACCACCCTGGGAGAGCAGCGATGACGCGCTTCACGACCTCCGCGGACGGCACCGGGATCGCCTATTCGGTCACCGGTTCCGGACCCGCGCTGATCCTCGTGGACGGCGCGCTGTGCCACCGGATGTTCGGCCCGTCCACGGAGCTCGCGTCCGTGCTGGACAAGAACTTCACCGTCTACACCTACGACCGGCGCGGCCGCGGCGAGACCGGTGACGGCGCGACGCCGTGGTCGCTCCAGAACGAGATCAACGATCTCGACGCGCTGATCAAGGAGGCCGGCGGCAGCGCGTTCGTGTTCGGTCAGTCCTCCGGCGCGGTGCTGGCGCTCGACGCCGCGACGAGGCTGCCGTCCATCACCCGGCTCGCGGTCTACGAGCTGCCGATGGTCGTGGACGACACGTACACCCCGCGTCCCGCCGACATCGTCGAGCAGATGAACGAGATGCTCGCCCGCGGAGACCGTTCCGGCATGCTCTCGACGTTCATGAAGATGGTCGGGGTTCCCGGCTTCGGCCTCGCGATCATGAAGCTGACCCCGGTGTGGAAGAAGCTGAAGCTGGTCGCCCACACGCTGCCGTGGGACCTGCGCATCCTCGGCGGCGACGGCCGCGGCGAGCCGTTGCCCGCGGACCGCTGGAAGATCAAGGTGCCGACGCTCGTCATGAACGGCGGCAAGAGCCCCGAGTACCTCCGCAACACGATGAAGAACGCCGCGGAGGTGCTCGGGGACGTGGAGTACCAGGAGCTGCCGGGTCAGACGCACATGCTCAAGGCGTCGGCGGCGGCGCCGGTGCTGGTGGAGTTCTTCTCGCGGGCCCAGCGCACCGCGGGTCCCATCGCGTAGCCGGCCACGACGAACAGCCCGCCGACCACGAGCCAGCCGAGCGAGCCCCAGCCGAGCACGACGGTGGTGAGCAGCGCGGGGCCCACCATGCGGGCGACGGCCGTACCGGTCGCGAAGAAGCCCTGGTACTGGCCCTGCCGGTCGGCGGGCGCGAGGGAGAAGCTGATCTCCCACGCGCCGGAGGCGAGCATCATCTCGCCGAGCACCTGCAACGCGGCGGCGGCGACCAGCAACGCCGCTCCATGCCACGCGCCGAGGCTGAACGCCGTCACCGCGAACACCGCGCAGGACGCGAGCATGATCAGCCCGGCGTGCCTGACGAGCTTCGAGGCGTCGTCCAACCCGGTGGCGCGCCGGGCGATCCGCACCTGGAACAGCACGACGGCGCCGGTGTTGAGCACGAGCAGCGCGGCGGCGAGCCACGTCGGCGCCTGCGTCCGCTGCACGATCCACAGCGGAATGATCAGGCTGAGCAGCGGCATGTAGAGCAGCATCACGGCGTTGATCACGGTGATCAGCGCGTACGGGCGGTCCTTCAACACGTCGAACTTGCCCTTGGCACGGGTCATCACGGTCTCCGGCAGCGTGCTCAGGATCGCCGCGGCGACGAGGAAGCTGAGCGCGTCGAGCACGAACACGGCCGTGTAGGCGGCCTCGGTGCCGAGGTGCAACGCGAGCCCGCCCATCGCCGCGCCGATCGCGATGCCCGCGTTGGCCGTGGACTGGATCCGCGCACGTGCCCGCGTGCGTTCCTCCTGCGTCGTGAGGCCCGCGAGGAGGGCCTGCCTGGACGCCTGCAGCCCGCTCTGGAAGCTCGCGTAGAGGCACATGACCACCACGAACGCGGCGAAGTTGCGGGTCAGGAGCAGGATTCCGATGCTCGCGGCGGTGGCGGCGGCGAGCACGACGGCGGTGGTGCGCGGACCGAGACGGTCGGCGACGTGGCCGAGTGCGACGCCCGCGACCGCACCGACGCCCCACGCGAGGGTGAGCGCGAGCCCGACCCGTGCCGCGCTCAGGCCGACGATCTGGGTGAAGTACAACGCCGAAACGACGAGAAAGCCGCCGTCACCGATGGAGTTCGTCAGCTGTGCGTACGCGAGTCGCCTGGTCATGACTTAGACCGTAGGGCGACGATTGGCCCTAACCTTGGGCCAAGACCACTCTGCTTCTTTGGGCCAATTTGGCCCCGATCCAGGACACCGCGTAGGCCAGCACGGCGATGATGACCGCGACGAACACGCCGCTCAGGAGCACTTCGCCGTAGCCGTGCGGGCGCGGGTCGAGGAACGGGTACGGGTACCAGTCCACGATCGGCCCCCTGATCAGTGTGTAGGTGACGTAGGCGAGCGGGAAGGACAGCCAGATCCACGCCCTGGTCGTCCGCTCCGGGGCCAGCAGCCACTCCACGACGACCAGGACCGGGACGATGACGTGCAGCACCCAGTTCGCATAAGCCGGTGTCTGCACGTCAATGCCCCTCAGCAAGAGTGCGTACACGATGCCCGTCGTGGTCATGTAGAGCACGGCCGCGCCCCTGATCTGCGGGGAGACCGGCCGGAACACCCCCAGCAACGCCACGCACGCCGCGAACACGTTCGACAGCACGGTGAAGTAGCTGAAGTGGTTGACGAACCGGAACCGGTCTCCGAGCGCGACGATCAGGTAGATCTCCGCCGAAAGAACCAGCAGGAACACGGCCATCCGGAGCAGCTTGATCACATCAGAATTGAAGCGCGTTTTCGGTGACCGCGCTGACCTCGGCGATGCGACGACGACGGGCCGGAAGCATCAGCGTCGGGTGCGAGATGCTCCAGGCCGCACCCTTGCAGATGAACTCCTTGAGGCGGACGGCCGCCTTGCCCGTGAGAGCGGACGGCTTGGGCCGGTCGTCGGGAGTCACCCACTGCATGACGGCGTCGTTGCGGCCGAGGCTGATGCACTGCCCGTTGTAACCGATCTTGTTCTGCGGGATCTCGCCGCCCGTCAGCCGTGCGGCGATGGCGTCGGCAGCCAGGTGGGCCGTCGGCACGCCCGAGGCACACGACATGCGCAGCGTCGTGCCGCTCCCGCCCTTGGCCAGTGCCGCGTCGCCGATGGCGTACACATCCGGGTGCGAGACCGAGCGCATCGTCTCGTCGACGACGATCTGCCCCGACGCGGCGACCTCCAGGGTCGTGGCCGCGGCGATCGGGTGGACGGCGAACCCGGTGGTCCACACCGTCACGTCAGCCGTCAGCTCACGACCGTCGACGCCCTCGTGCACGGTGATGCCGAGCCGGTCGAACGCCTTCCGCAGGTGCTGCCGCGCCTTGTCGCTCAGCCAGTCACCGAGCTCACCGCGGGTGGCGAGCGACACGGCCAGGTCCGGCCTGGCCTCGGCGATCTCGGTGGCGGCCTCGATGCCGGTCAGGCCACCACCGACGACGAGCACGGTGGCTCCGGCGCCGAGGTCCCGCAGCCGGGACCGCAGGCGCAGCGCGGACTGCTTTCCGGCGATGTCGCAGGCGTGCTCGGGGACACCGGTGGCCGCACTGCCGAGGGCGTAGACGAGGGTGTCGTAAGCGATGTCCCCGTCGTCGGTGTGCACGATCTTGCGTTCGGCGTCGACCGCGGCGACCCTCGCGATCCGCACCCGCACGCCGGTGTTCGCGAAGACGTCGGTCAGCCTGCGCACCTTCAGGTCCTGCCCGGCCGCGAGCTGGTGCAGGCGCACCCGCTCGACGAACTCGGGGTCGGCGTTGACGAGGGTGATCTCGGTGTCGGCCGGGTGCAGCTTCCTGGCGAGGCGGCCGGCGGCGTTGGCTCCGGCGTATCCGGCTCCGAGAACGACGATGCGGTGCGTCATGGTTTCACTCCTGTCCGGTCTGGCTGGTGTCGCTTCCTGAACCGGACAGCGACGCGAAACCTGACAGGAGCCGGCTGTGATCCGGGTCACCAGCTTTCGACGAGAGGTTCCCCGCGGTCGATCGTGGCCCACTGACGCGTGACGCGGTCGAGCTTGGCGGGGTTGGCCAGGGTGTGGACGGCCGTGATGCCCTCGGTGGTGACCTCGAGCGTGACGACGACGGCGACGCGGTCAGCGGCCACCACCACCAGCGCGGGAACGCCGTTGACGACCTCGGCGAACAACGACGGGCTGCCGCCGATCATGTCCCGCTTGGCGTCGTCGGGCGTGAGCAACGTGCGCAGGAACCTCGCCACCCGCAGCGAACCGGTGATCGGCTTCGGCAGGCTGATGAACACACCGCCCGCGTCGCCCGCGCTGATCGCGTCGTCGGCGAGCATCTTCACCAGCGAGTCGGTGTTGCCGCTCAGCGCCGCGGCGAGGAACTCCTCGACGATCTTGCGCGCGCCGGCCGCGTCGACCTCCACACGGGTGCGGCCGCTCGCGAGGTGCTGCTTGGCACGCCGGTAGACCTGCTGGCAGTTGGCCTCGGTGAGGTCGAGGATCTCGGCGATCTCGCCGTGCGAGTAGCCGAACGCCTCCCGCAGCACGTACACGACGCGTTCGTTGGCCGAGAGCCGTTCCATCAGGGTGAGCATCGCGATCGAGACCGATTCGCGCTGCTCGACGGTCTCGGACGGGCCGAGCATGCGGTCACCGGCGAACACCGGTTCCGGCAGCCACTGGCCGACGTAGGTCTCACGCCTGGCCCGTGCGGAGGTCAGCCGGTTGAGGCAGAGGTTGGTGAGCACCTTCGTGAGCCACGCCTCCGGCACCTCGACGTGGTCGCGGTCGGCCGCCTGCCAGCGCAGGTAGGTGTCCTGCACCGCGTCCTCGGCGTCGCTCGCCGACCCGAGCAGCCGGTACGCGATCGCCTCCAGCCGTGGCCTGGACTCTTCGAACACCTCGAGCTCACGTGTGCCGACCACCATGCTTCGAGTCAATCATGGATGCATGCGAGCGCCCTTGAAGATTTTGTCGACGGCGTTCTTCTGGCCGTGCACGGCGATCCCGACCAGGTCGAGGTCCTGGGTGTGCACCTTGCGGACGGCGGCGCGGTTGTCCTCGTCGTTGCCCGTCGCGAACAGGTCGGCCGTGAAGATCGCCATGGACTGGTTCCGGTTGAGGGCGCGCTCGTGGGCCTTCCTGAGCAGTTCCTGGTCGCCCTGCAGGACCACCACGGGCTGGCGGAACATCGGCAGGTAGGTGACGTCGTCGGCGTCCACGTACGGCTCGCCGCGCAGGTCGGTCGAGAGCCCGCTGACGAGGAAGGCCGTGACGTTCAGCGCCTGCCACCCCGCCAGGTCGTCCCGCAGCAACACAGCGATCTTGGTGTCGAACATGGACCCACGATCGCTGCGGCCCCGGGTCCGCGTCTTGTACGTTTCTGACATGTCGGTCGTGGCTTGGAAGCCGGCGGTGGAAGGCATCAAGGAGGTCTTCCACGCCTCCTTCACCACGCACGTCTATCCGGTGCACACGCACGACGCGTGGACGTTGATGCTGCTCGACACGGGTGCCGTGCGGTACGAACTGGACCGCCACGAGCGCGGCGCACTCGTCTCCGGCGTCACGCTGTTGCCGCCGCACGTGCCGCACGACGGCCGGTCCGCCCACCCGGCCGGCTTCCACAAACGCGTGCTGTACCTGGACGGCTCGGTGCTGCCAGAGGAGCTGATCGGCAAGGCCGTCGACACCCCGATGCTGGTCGATCCGCTGCTGCGGCAGCGGGTGCACCAGCTGCACCTGGCGCTGGACGACCCGTTCGAGGCGTCCAGCCGGCTGGCGTTGATCACCGAACGGCTCACGCACCACTTCGCGGGCACCTCGCCCGTCGTCCACGCGGATCCGACGCTGGCCGACCGGTTGCGGCAGCTGCTGGACGCGTCGCTGCCTTCGGGGATCTCGCTCGCGGAGGCGTCCGAGCGGTTGCAGACCAGTCCGACGCACCTCGTGCGGGCGTTCAGCAGACGGTTCGGGCTGCCACCGCACCGGTATCTGACCGGACGCCGCGTGGATCTCGCGCGCGGCTACCTGGTGGAGGGCCGCTCGGCGGCGGAGGCTGCCGTGCTGGCCGGTTTTCACGACCAGTCCCACCTCACCCGCCACTTTCGCCGTGTCCTGGGTACGAGTCCCGGCCGGTTCGTACGCTGACACCGTGCACGTCGGCATCCTCGGTCCCGTTGAAGCGCACTCCCCGGACGGCAAGCTCTCGGTGGGTGGGCCGCGGCCGCGCACCCTGCTCGCGGTGCTGGCCCTGCGGGTGGGCGACATCGTCCCGCTAGACCGGCTGATCGACGAGCTCTACGGCGCCGAGCCGCCGTCGGACGCGGCGAACGCGTTGCAGGGACAGGTGTCCCGGCTACGACGCGCGCTCGGGGACGCGTCGCTGATCGAGTTCCACCCGGCCGGGTACCGGCTGGCCCTGGCACCGGACCAGGTGGACGCGCACAGGTTCGCCTCCCTGGCCGCCGAAGGTCAGCAGGCGCTGGAGCAGGGTGATCCGCAGGTGGCGGAATCCCTGCTGGCCGAAGCACTTCAGCTCTGGCGAGGTCCCGCGCTCGCCGACGTCGACGCGCCCGGCCACGCGACCCGGCTCGAACAGCAGCGGTCGGCCGCCACGAGTGCGTTGATCGCCGCCAGGATCCGGCTCGGCAAGGCCGACGTGCAGGAGATCTCCTCCCTCGTCCAGCAGCACCCGTTGGACGAACGCCTGCGCGGCTACCTGATGCAGGCGTTGAACCAGCAGGGCCGCCAGGCCGAGGCGTTGCAGGCGTTCGAGGACGCTCGCTCGCTGCTCGCCGAGGAGCTGGGCACGGACCCGTCGCCGGAGCTGCGCGCGATCCACCTGCAGATCCTGCGCGGTCAGACGCACCGCGAGCTGCCGGCGCAGCTCACCAGTTTCGTTGGCAGGCAAGAGGAACTGCGGCGGATCGCGTCGCTGACGGCGCGGCTGATCACGCTGACAGGGCCCGGTGGTGCTGGCAAGACCAGGCTCGCCCTGCAGGCCGCCGGTCCCGACGCGATCTTCGTCGACCTGGCGCCGGTCAAAGACGTGCCGGCGGCCGCCCTGCAGGCGTTGGGGCTCAAGGAAACCGTGCTCGCGCCGGAAGACCGCCTGACGCTGGCGCTGCGCGAGCGGGAGGCGTTGCTGATCCTGGACAACTGCGAACACGTGATCGTGCAGGCGGCCCAGCTGGCGCAGCACCTGCTCAGCTCGTGCCCCTCGTTGCGGATCCTGGCGACGAGCCGGGAGCCGTTGGGCATCACCGGCGAGACGCTGTGCCCGGTGCCGCCGTTGAAGCCGGAGCAGAGCGTGGCGTTGTTCACCGACCGCGCCCGCCTGGTGAACCCGGCCTTCGTGCAGGACCAGCACACCGTCGACATCTGCCGCGAGCTCGACGGCCTGCCGCTCGCCATCGAACTCGCGGCTGCGCGCACCCGGACGTTGACGACAGCCGACATCTCGGCGCGGCTGAGTGACCGCTTCCGCTTGCTCACCAAGGGAAACCGGGCTGCCGCACCGCGCCACCAGACGTTGCGCGCCGTCGTGGAGTGGAGCTGGGACCTGCTCGACTCCGACGAGCGGGACCTGGCGGCGTCGCTGGCCACGTTCAGCGGCGGGGCGACGCTGGAGGCCGTCGAACAGGTCTGCCGGCACGACATCGAGGTGCTGGAAGCGTTGGTGGACAAGTCCTTGGTGGACGCCGCCGACGGCCGTTACCGCATGCTGGTGACGATCAGGGAGTTCTGCGCCGAGCACAAGCGGGTCGACGCCGAGCACGCCGCCTACTTCCTCGACCTGGCCCTGCGCGCGGATCCCGAGCTGCGGCAACGGAACCAGGTGCAGTGGTTCGCCCGGTTGACCGCCGAGCACGCGAACCTGATGCAGGCGGTCGAGTGGGCCACCGAGCACGACCCGGAGCTGGCGCTGCGGCTGGTGTCGGCGCTGTCGTGGTACTGGTACGTGAAGGGCAGCCGCACGGAAGTCAAGGGCGTCGCCGGGAAACTCCTCGCGCGCGTACCGGAACAGTCCACAGAGGACTACGTGATTCTGCTGGCGCTGGCCGCTCCCGAACGCATGCAGGACGCGCTGGCAGGCTTGACCGGCCCGATCAGACGACCGTTCGCGCTCGTCGCGTGGGCCATGCTCAGCGGCCCGCCGGACCCCTTCGCCCCGCGCACCGAGCTGCAGAACGAGGTGGAGCGCAGCGACGACCCGTGGATCAAGGGCCTGATGGGCTTCAGCAAGGCCTACCTCAGCTGGGCGGCGGACGGCGACAGGCCGGCGGCGATCGAGAACTCCCGCTCGGCGCTGCGGCAGTTCCAGGACCTGGGCGAACGCTGGGGCTCGGCCCAGGTCCTGGACGTGCTGGCCACCCTCACGGAGGACCCGCACGAGGCACTCGCCCTGACCGACGAGGCGCTCAGGGCCGTCGGGGAGCTCGGCGCCAAGGAGGAACTGGCCGAGCTGCGCGGGCGGCGTGCCGACCGGTTGCTCGACATCGACCCGGACGAGGCCGAGCGCGACTACCTGCAGGCGTTGGAGATGGCGACGCAGGCCGGTCTGGCCGCGACTCGGGCGCTCGCGAACGCGGGCCTGGCCAAGATCGCCCAGCGCAGGGGTGATCTGGCCAGGGCCGAACGGCTGTTGCGGGAAGCCCAGCAGGAACTGGGGTTCGGGTGGATGCACAACGCGGCCAAGCAGAGCGTCGAAGCCGCACTGGCGGACCTGCTCACCGAGCTGGGACGTACTCCGGGAGCGTGATCGCGGTCGCCCGCTGGAGGTCGATCCGCGCGAACATCGGGGCCTTCGGCAGGAAGCCGAAGAGCCGGTCCCGCGCCCACATCCCGAGCCTGGTCGCGGGCGCGAGGAACCGCCCTGGACTGCCCTGGCAGCCTCGCGCGTACGGGCCGATCAGGGCCTCGTACCGGGCGAACGCGTCCCCTCCCGCCGCCATCTCCCCGGCCAGCACGTAGGCCGAGACGACCGCGAGCCCGGTGCCCATGCCGCCCAGCGTCGATCCGTACCCGGCGTCGCCGATCAGCGTGACCCGTCCCGAACTGACCGTGGGCATCCGGACCTGACTGATGGAGTCGAAGTAGACGCCCGGCGCCACCAGCGCGTCCGGCATCAGCTCCGGCGGTACCGATGACCTGAACATCAGCCAGCCGGACCCGGTGGTCACACCCGGTGCGCACGTCAGGTCGCGGTCGTTGCCGCCGGCGTCCCAGAGCGCGAAGTAGTAGCCCTGGAACTTCGGCCGGTACTCCGGGAAGATCAGCCGTCGCACCCCTGACCGCATGCCGTCCGCGCCGATGACGAAGCCGAACCGCCGCGGCCGCCCGTTGGCGAACGTCACGTCCACCCCGGCGCCGTCGTCGTGCAGCGAGGTGATCCAGTCGCCGAACACGTACTCGGTGTCATCGACGCTCGCCTCGTACAGGATCCGCGACAGGTCACCGCGCCGGATCTCCACCTCTCCCCCGATGTACGACGCGGGCAGCCGGCAGCGTTCACGTCCGGAGGGGTCGCGGAACACCATGTCCGGCAACGAAGTTCGTGCGGCGACCACCGCGTCGAGCACGCCCATGCGCCGCAGCACGGACAGGTGGGCCTCGCCGCGGAAGTCCACGGCCTGACCGCCTTCACGCAGCGACGGCGCCCGTTCCACGACCGTGGGCGAGAATCCGAAGCGTGCCAGCCAATGCGCGAGCGCGGGCCCGGCGATGCCCGCTCCCGAGATCAAAACGTCCATGACCGGAAGGGAACGCCGGGCCGCTGACCAAACGCCTACTGTTCGCTGATGACCTTGAGCATCTGCGAGATCTGGCCCTGCCGGGTGGTGGCCACGCGCTCCGCGTAGGCCATCGTCTCCGGGTTGGAGCCGTCCTTCTTCTCCGTGAGGGCCATCTCCACGGCCGCTCCCTGGTGCCCGGCCATCAGGTTGAGGAACGTGAGGTCGAACTCGGCTCCGCTCTTCTCCTTGGTGCCGTCGATGACCTTGTCGTCGAGCAGCGGCTGGCCTCCGTGAGCGGCGTGCAGGTCCGCGCCGCCGGTCTCCGGCTTGCCCCAGAGCTTCAGCCACGACTTCAGCATGGAGAGCTCCTCCCGCTGGGTCGCGTCGATGGCGCCGGCCAGGTCCTTCGCCTCCTGCTTGGTGGCCTTCGCCAGCGCCACCTGGGAGAGGCTGATGCCGAGCTGCAGGTGGTCCACCATCATCTGCACGAACGTCACGTCCGCGTCGTTGAACCTCGCGCTGGCGGCGGGAACGGGTGGTGCGGCGGAGGTGGCGCCGTGCCCGTGACCTCCCTGGCCCGGTGGCACGATCGCCTCCCCGCCGCACCCCGCCAGCGCCAGGACCGCGGCCGCGATCGCGATCACCAGGCGCCTCATCGGATCAGATCTTCTGCCACAACGACGCCGCGTTCGGCGGTTCCCAGCCGGTCAGCGAGGTGTGCGCCTGCAGGCACCGGTAGCTGGACCCGCCGTAGGTGACCTGCGCGCCGACCGCGTAGTAGGTGTTCGGTGCCCACGTGCCACCGACGGGCGGGGATGTCGTGGTCGTGGTGGTGGGCGGTGGCGTCGGGTTGCCGCCGGTGCCACCGATGTTGATGTCGACGCAGGAGTAGAACGCCTTCACCGTGTCGGCGATGTTCCAGACCGCGCGGAGCTTCTGGCGGCCGGAGAACCCGTTCAGGTTGATGGTGTGCCGCACCGGGTCGACCGGCGCCGCGTTGCCACCGTCGACGAAGTGCACGCGCGTGTTGCCGATGAAGTACTCGTAGTCGCGCGTGCGGTGCCGGGCGGTGAACGTCCAGGTCATCGTCAGGCTGGTGCCGGTGCTGGTGACCTGCCACGGCTTGCTGTCGTCGTTGAGGACGGCGAAGTCCTGGCGGTCCTCGCCGCTGCAGGTGACCAGTCCTTTGTTGCCTTCCGCGCTTTGCGGCTCCCACTGGGGACCACCGCAGTTCGGGACCACGCCCGACGCGCATTGCGCCTGACGACTCGGCGGCGAGGACACGTAACCGTGCGCGCTGGCCGAGCCAACAGGCGTGACGAACACGATGACGGGGACCGCGGCCATGACCAGCGCCGCTTTTCGGGTGAGTTTCATCGTCCGAACTCCTTGGATCGTTCCCAAACGGGCTGGACCCGTGGCAGGGGGCGGGAACCGGGAGCGTCCAGATCGCTCGCCGATCCAGTTTCGGTGTGGTCTAGACCATAAACCTGGCTTCGGAAAGCGGTCAAGCAGTCACGGGTTCGGAACCGGAAATCGGTGACTACCAACAAGTCCACCTCGACCGGTGGTCCTGTCAACTCACCGCACTGGTACTGGGTGCAAAGAAGCGTCTTCGCGGGTAGCCAGGGACATGCGCGATTTCACCCAGCCCGCCAGGGCGACAGGCCCCGGCGTAGTAGCCGACGGACCGGCCGGAGCGGCCACAGTGCTCGTGATCGATCCAGCAGGCGAAGCCTCGCACGACGAGATCCCCGCGACCTGGCGCGAGCTGGCCGACCGGCTGCGCATCGTCTGGCTCCGAGTCCCCGCCGCTCCGGAGTGGAAGTCCACAGTGGACAAAGTCCTCAGCAAACACCGCGACGACCCGCGCACCGTCCTGGACGTGGTCACCAGCGGCCCGGTGGCAGCCGACGTGATCGACCTCGTCCGCCACCACGAGGACCTCGTCCGCTCAGTACTGCTGGTGGACCCCGAGATCGAAGTGGACGAACCCTTCGCCCAGGTGGTGGTCCGCAGTCACGACGCCCCGGACGACCGCATCCCGGCCCCACTTCCCCTGGGCCACCCCGACGTCGTGTTCAACGTGGTCAAGGCCCTCAACGCCCTGAGTTCCTAGTTGCGCTGAACCGGACAGAACGGCCACCCGTATCCCTCACCAGGGAACACCGAGACGGGAGGCTTCATGCGTGCGCGTCTGCTCATCATCGTGCTGGGCCTGCTAGCACTGACAGGCTGCTCCAGCGCGGGCGGCACCACCGCCGCCGGCGAACCAGCAGCCAACGAGGCGGACGCGACATTCTCGCTGCGCATGATCCCCCACCACCGCCAAACGATCGACATCGCCAAAGTCGCCGTGGAACGCTCCAAGGACGAGTTCGTCGTCAACGTGGCCGACAAGATCGCCACAGCGGAAGCCGGCGAAATCGAGCAGATGTCGACCTACCTCCGCTCGTGGAACATCCCGATCCCGGGCGACGACGCCGCCACCACCCACAAGATGGCGGGCATGATGACCGCCAAGGACGTGGAAGCCCTGAAGGCGGCCCAGGGCAAGCAGTTCGACGACCTCTTCCTGGCCACGCTCTCCCGCCACCTGCGCAGCGGCGTGGACATGGCCAAGGAAGCCCAGGCCAAGGGTGTGCACGTGGGCTCGAAGGCGCTGGCGGGCAAGATCGTGGTCTCCCAGACCGAGGTGATCGACCAGATCGCGGCCAAGAAGAAAGCCTGAACCCGCCGGTCCTACCGGTGAATGCGGGTCGGCTTGTGCGGGTTGCGTTCCAGCGCGGTTGCGTGGGCGCTTTGACGAGCGTTGGTTACGTCATCGCCGCTTCGCGACGATTGCGATTGGGGCTTGACTTCGGGGCCCTTGCGAGGCGCAGATCGGCCTATAAAAGCCGGGCATAAGGAGCCCGGCCGATCCGAGCACGGTAGCACCTCGCACCCAAAGTCAAGCCCCAATCGCGAGCGTGCGTGGTCACGTTAGGCGGTCGGGTTCCGGACATTACCGCTTGAACGGCGTGGCATCGGGTCCTGTCCGGCTCGGCTTCGCCATCGCGGTTTCCGCGGGTGCCACTTCGGCTTTGCCGTTGGCAATACGTGGCGGGCGGGGCTTTGCTGCTTGCGTCGCATAGCAGCAGTGGGATCGGTGCTTGTCTTCGGCTTTGCCGATGCCATTGCTTGTGCCGGGCCACGGGCTGTCTGGCCGGTGTCCTGTGCTGCTACCCAGGCCTCGTCCGGGCCGTTGCCGATGCGGGTGCAGGTGCTTCGCCAGCGTGATCGCTCTTGTCACTGTCGCAGCTTTCCCACTCTGGCCGGATTCTGGGCATGGCTGTGCCACGGCCGTGGTGGAGCTGCACGGCCGTGGCGGTTGGCATGGTGGGGGCCGCTCGCGTTCCCTGGTCGGGGTCAGGCGGCGGTGTGGAGCTGGTTGCGTCTGGGTCTGCGTTGAGGGTCGAGCCAGGCAGGCGGGTAGAAGACCGACACGCCCTGCTCGATCGTGACTTCCCAGCCGCTGCGGTGGATCAGCGTGTGGTGGTGGCGACAGAGCAGGACGCCGTTGTCGATGCGAGTGTCGCCGCCGTCGGCCCAGTGATGGACGTGGTGGGCATCGCAGTGCTTCGGTGGACGGTTGCAGCCGGGGAAGGCGCAGCCGTGGTCGCGGGCGACCAGGGCGCGGCGGATCCCGGCGGTGAACAGCCGCGACCGGCGGCCCACATCGAGCGGCTGAGATTTGCCGCCCAGAACCATGGGGATGATGCCCGCGCTGCAGGCGAGCTGACGGACCTGATCGGCCGGGACGCGGTCGCCGTTGTCCAGCACCGCGTGACCGACCTGCTCGGCCAGATCCTGATAAGCCATGGTCAGGGTGAGCGTGACCGGTTCGCCGCCGTGCTCGGGCAGCTGGTCGGCTCGCAGCGTCAGGTCGATCAGTTCGGCCAGGGCGTCGCCCTGGCGCTCGTCGCGCGAACGCGGGTCCGGGCCCTCGTCGGTGGTCGGCCGGGGCTTGGCCAGCGGGTCCAGCAGCGTCGCGAACTTCGCGCCGGTGACCGCGTCCAGGGTCGCTGCGAGCTTCCAGTCCCCGGCCTTGTTCTGCCGCAGCGTGAGCCGGTTGCCATCGGGCGCGGGTTCGGGGTCACGGGGTTCGGGGTCGTTCTGGTAGAGGCCGTAGGCCAGGTCTTTGCCGAACGTGCGCACCGCGGCGGGCTCGTGGTCGCGAGCACACTCCACGACCAAGTTCTCGACCTCGGCGGGCAGGGTCTTCATCGCCTCGGCGACCGCGGCGACGTGGTCGAGCGACAGCGCGCCCTCGGCCGCGGCCGCGGCGGTCACCGGAAGGGCGGGGGTGATTTCGCTGCCGGTCGGTGTGATCTCACTGCTGAGCAGCACGGCCTGCTCCACCCAGCGCCTGGCGGTCGTCGGATCCCAGCGGAGAGCGTGCCGCAACACCTGCGGCAGAGTTTTGTACCCCAGCTCGGCCGCGGCTCCGCGCCGATTCAGCTCGGCGATTTCCTGCATCACTGCATATTCGCGGGCCCGAATTTCCGCCACCTTGCCGACGATGCTGCGCAGCAGCTCGTCAGTGGAGAGGAGAGGAAGCCGGGGTTCGCTCACGTGTTCGACCCTACCGCAAGATCACGAGAACATTACGGTCGAAAAGGAACACCATCGAGTGAATCGAACCGACGCGAAGCCTGCCGCGCTGTTCAAGCGGTAATTACGTGTTCGGATCGGCCGGGCTCCTTATGCCCGGCTTTTGAAGGCCGATCTGCGCCTCGCAAGGGCCCCGAAGTCAAGCCCCAATCGCAATCGTCGCGAAGCGGCGATGAAATGACCCCGCTCGTCAATGCCCACGCAACCACCGACGCAATGCGACCTCACGCAAGCCACATGCCCCCTCCGCTGGAACCCAAGGCCAAAACCGATCGGCACCCGCCCCGCAGATCAATACAGTCCCCACCATGTACCCACAGGTGGAGCCCTACGCCCAGGGCATGCTCGACGTAGGCGACAACCAGCACATCCACTGGGAAGCAAGCGGCAACCCGCACGGCAAGCCGGCGGTCGTCTTCCACGGCGGCCCGGGCTCCGGCTCCAACCCGGTGTGGCGCCAGGACTTTGACCCGGACCACTGGAACCTGATCCTCTGGGACCAACGCGGCACCGGCAAGAGCACGCCGCCGGCCAGCGACCCGGACACCAGCATGGAGCACAACACCACCCAGCACCTGATCGACGACGCCGAGAAGCTGCGCGAACACCTCGGCATCGAGAAGTGGCTGCTGATGGGCGGTTCCTGGGGTTCGACCCTGATCCTCGCCTACGCCGTCCAGCACCCCGAGCGGGTCAGCGAGATCATCATTCCGGCGGTGACGGCCGGTCGCCCCGAGGAGCTCGAGTGGATCACTCGCGGCCTGGGCATGTTCTACCCGGACTACTTCGAGGCCTTTCGGAACGGCGTGCCCGAGGAAGAGCGGGAGGGCAACCTGGCCCGCGCCTACAACAAGCTCCTCAACGACCCGGACCCGGAGGTCCGCGAGAAGGCCGCGTGGGACTGGAACAAGTGGGATCTCTCCACCATCACCGGCGGCGACAACGACTTCACCGGCACCCGCTACGAAGACCCGGTGACGCGCTACCGGATGGCGAGGGTCGTCACGCACTACTGGGGCAACGACTGCTTTCTGGAGCCGAACTACATCTTCGACAACCTCGGCAGTCTCAGCGGGATTCCTGGTGTGCTGATCCACGGGCGCAACGACTTCGGCAGCCCGCTCAGCACCGCGTGGGAGGTGGCCAGGCGGTGGCCCGACGCCGAGCTCGTGATTCTGAACGACGCGGGCCACCAGGCGAGCGACGGCGGCAGCATGAGCAAGGCCATTGCGGACGCCGTCGAGAGATTTCGTTAAGGGGCAACGGGTCCGGGTCGGTGGTACAGGTCCTCACCGGCCCATCGGATTCGGTCGGAGAAGCCGAAGCCTGGCGCTGCGACGAAGTTCGAGGCGTCGTCCACCGAGCCCGAGCCGTCGTACTTGGCGCGCAACGGGTACGGGAACACCGGGCGCGTGCGCACCAGGTTGCCCTCGGAGTCGCGACCGGACGCGACCACGCGTGTCGGTGCAGGGCCGCCCTCGACCCACGAGACCAGTGCCGGCAACGGGTCGAACTCCGTCAGCTTGTCGCCGCCGAAGCAGTGCCACATCGACGGTACGACGAACAGGCGCGCCCAGCCCTGCGTGCGGCCGCCGGTCAGTCGTTGCCAGTAGTCGAGCGTGCCCTCGAACGGGATGCCCTCGTCTCCTGCGCCGTGCCAGATGATCAGTTTGCCGCCTCCGCGGCGGAACTCGCGCAGGTCCAGGGACATCGCGTTCGCCTTCACCGTTTCCGGCACCAGGCGGCGGAACTCGCGCAGCGTGAACTCGAACGAGGCCAGCGAGGAGTGCGGCTTTCCGATCGGGTAGACGAGGTGCTTCAGCGCGTTGTCCGCGAGGCCGGCGGCGATCGCCTGGCCGAACTCCGGCGTCGGGTTGAGCCAGAACGTCCACGAGATCTCGGAGCCGTACGCCTGGCCACCAGGGTACAGCCGCACGCCGTTGTCGGACGGGCCTGCGTAAAGACGGCGGACGCGGGCGATCTCGTCGTCGGTCAGCTGACCCGCCAGCGACGAAGGGTCGAACTTGCACAGCCTCGGGTCTTCGATCTGGCCGTCCACCAAGCCGTCGAGGCCGTCGCACGCCTTCATCACCGCGTCGTGCAGCAGGACGATCTTGTCGTTCGGGATGGCGTTGCGCGCGATCCACGCCTGGTAGCCGATCAGCGCGGTGTAGGTGAACGCCGGCGCGGCCGAGATGATGCCGTCGAAGTCGTGCGGGTAGCGCTGGGCCAGCAGGAGCGCCTCGCGGCCGCCGTTGGAGCAGCCGTTGAAGTACGACTTGCGCGGCGCAGAGCCGTAGAACACCGAGATGATTCGCTTGGACACCTTCGACAACGCGTGCGGCGCGCGGTAGAAGTAGTCGTCGCGGGCCTGCTGGTTGTCGATCGCCCAGGTCGTGTCGAACCCGTTCTCCGGCGTCACCTGGTGACCGTCGTCGGTCGCGGCCACCGCGGCGTCGCCGAAGGCCGGTCCGCAGCCCTTCGGGAAGGCCGGATCATCGATGATTCCGCAGAATCCGCCACATCCGTACTGGAGGTAGCGGCCCTGGTAGGTGCGGGTCGGCAGCTTCAGCTGGAAGCCGATGTTCGGCTCGATCGTGCCGCGCACGTCGCAGAACTCCGTTGCGCCAGAGACAACTGAGGCCGACGTGACACGGGTCCGGGCGTTCGGCACGTCGTACGAACGCACCAAATCGGCGCACGAACGCACCGGACGCGAACCCTGGTCAGCGGCAACCGCGGGAGCGATCCCTGCTCCCACCAGCAAAACCGAGAGAACCAAGACGAACAGTTGGCGATGCATGGCGTCCTTCCCCCTGTAGACGGACGTACAGGAGGAAGTCTTCCAGCTATCCGACGTGCACGCGTGGTCGTCGGGACGGATCGTCCTCCGCCGAGCGGATGATCTCGCGTACGACCGGAGGCGTGTCCCCGCGGCCGAGGATCAGGTAGCGGAAGAGGTGGCCGAGCGGATTTCCTTCCGACCACTCGAAGTGCGCGTGCGGGATCACGCCGGTCGAGTCGCGCAGCGCGAGCAGGATCGCCGCGATCGCGTTCGGCGCGGCAGGAGCGGAAGCACGCAGCACGCGATGTCCGTCGATCTCGACGCCCCGCACGCACAGCACGTGGCTGAACGACGACGGGTCGACGATGTCGATCTCCAGGAAGATCACGTCGGCCGAGCCGGGCACCGGGTTGATACCGCGTTGCTCGGATTCCTTCTCGTCGTACTCCGCCTTGTCACCGGCCTGGCGGCGGTTCGCGATCAACGTGATCCTGCCGTCGTTGGAGATCGTGTCGGTGATGAACTGACGTGCCTTCTCGTCGAACTTGATCTTGTCCACCCGCAGCTCGGTGGTGCGGGAAACACGCGACACCAACGAGATCACGACGATGCCGAGGATGAAGAAGAACGAGATCGTGATGCCGTCCGGCTTCTCGATCACGTTCTCCACCAGTGCGTACAGCAACACCAGCGTCAGGACGGTGAAACCGATGATCGCGCCGCGCTGCTTCTTGCGCCACGCGGACACGGTGACCGCGAACGAGCCCGACACCATCATCGCCAGGATTCCCGTGGCGTACGCACCGGCCTGTGCGTTGACGTCGGCGTTGAAGATGATCGTGATGATGATGCAGACGAGCGTGTAGACGATCACGACCGGACGGACCGCGCGGCCCCATTCCGGTGCCATGCCGTAGGAAGGCAGGTAGCGCGGCACGATGTTGATCAGACCCGCCATCGCGGACGCGCCGGCGAACCAGAGGATCAGGATGCTGCTGATGTCGTAGACCGTGCCGAACGCCTCACCGAGCAGCTCGTGCGCGAGGTACGCCAGCGCACGGCCGTTCGCGGGGCCGCCCGCCTCGAACTTGTCCTGCGGCACCAGCACAGTGGTGATGAACGACGTCGCGATCAGGTACACCGACATGATCAACGCGGCGGTCGTGAGCAGCTTGCGGGTGTTGCGCACCCGGCTCTCCATGCGCTCCTCCGGCGTCTTGCCGGAGGCGGCGACCAGCGGCATCATGCTGACGCCCGTCTCGAAGCCGGACAGACCGAGCACGAGCAGCGGGAACGCCAGAATCGCCGGACCGACGACACCGAAGACCCCGTTGCCCTGCGTCCCGAGCGCGTCGAGCCAGCGCTGCAACGCGTCCGGCGTCGCGAACACCTCCACCATGCCCACCACGGCCACGACGGCGTTCAGGGTGAGGAACACCGCGACCAACGGGATCGCGACGCCCACGGCCTCGCTGAAGCCCATCAGGAACACGCCACCGAGGATGAGCAGCAGGACGATGGTCAGCGCGAGCTCGTAGTGGCGCAACGACTCGGGGACGTACGGGTTCTCCAGCGCGTGCACCGAGGCATCGGCCGCGGACAGGGTGATCGTGATGATCCACGACGTCGCCACGAACCCGAGCAGCACCAGCACGAAGATCTTGCCCCGCCAGAACGGCAGCAGGTCCTCGAGCATCGCGACCGAACCCTGGCCGTGCGGGCTCTCCTTCGCCACCCGCCGGTACATCGGCAGCATGCCGAGCAACGTCAGCGCCACGATGAGCAAGGTCGCGAGCGGCGACAACGCGCCGGCGGCCAGCGCGGCGATGCCCGGCAGGTACGACAGCGTGGAGAAGTAGTCGACGCCGGTCAGCGTCATGACCTTCCACCACGCGTGCGGCTCGGCGTGCGACTCCGCGCTCTCCGGACCCGAAGGCGCCACACGGTCCGCAAGCAGCCATCTTCCCAACGGCCCACCCGGTGGCGCCGGCCGTTCCGGGCTCGGGACCTCTGCAGGGATGGCGTACTCCGTGCTCATGGGCAGAGCATGCCATCCCCCGGCGATCAAGGCCTGAAGTCGGCGGGGAATCCAGCCTCCTGAACGGACAAACCGGACGGGCGCAGCGTCCCGATGCTGCCCTGGGAGTGCAGGTCCAGGAACAGGTCGACGACGTCCGGGTCGAACTGCTGGCCTCGGCCGGCCCACAGCTCGCGGCGCGCCCGGTTCTCGTCCAGCGCCGTCTGGTGTGGACGGTTTGACCGCATCGCGGCCCAAGCCACGCATACGGACAAGATGCGGGCCTCTGCCCTGATGTCCGCGCCGCGCAGCCCGTCCGGGTAGCCGGCGCCGTCGTAGCGCTCGTGCTGCTGCCTGATCACGTGCGCGACGCCCGCGAACCCCGGCACCATCCGCGCGAGCCGGTAGCCGAAGTCCGGGTGCTGGCGCAGCAGCCGCCACTCCTCCTCCGACAGCGCCCCCGGTTTGGTGAGCACCACCTCGGGAATGATGATCTTGCCGATGTCGTGCAGACGCCCGGCGAGCTGCGCGACCCTGATCGTCGGCGCGTCGAGCCCGAACTCCCCCGCCGCCACGCCGGCCCAGCGCGACACCGAGCGGCTGTGGTCGTAGCGGTGCAGCCACCCGTCCACCCGGTCGGCGACCTGGCAGAGGAACTCCGCCATCGCGCCGTCGGTGTCCGGGTCGACCGCGGGCAACGGCTCCGGGCCGACGGCGATCCGGTTGCGCCCCGCCGCCTTCGCCGCGTACAGCGCCCTGTCGGCGATCACCACGATGTCGTCGGGGCCGTCGCCGTGCGTCGGGAAGCTCGCCGAGCCGACGGACACCGTGACGGACAACGGGATGTCGTCGTTGCCCGCGTTCACCGGGATCGGCTTCTCCGCGACGCGCTCGCGCAGCCGGTTCGCGATCACCGACAGCCTGCCGGGCCCCGCGTCCGGGACGAGCAGCGCGAACTCCTCGCCGCCGTACCGCGCGAGCACCTCACCCGACCTGGACGCCGCGCGCAGCCGTGCCGCGACCTCCATCAGCACGTCGTCGCCTGCCGGGTGGCCGTAGTTGTCGTTGATCGACTTGAAGCGGTCGACGTCGATGATGAACACCGCGACCGAGCCCTCGCTGCGGCGCGCGCGAGCGATCTCCAACGGCAGCTGGGCTTCGAAGAACCTGCGGGTGTGCAGCCCGGTGAGGCTGTCGGTGATCGCGAGCTTGCGCTGGTCCGCCACGAGCCCCGCGAGCCTGGCGATGATCAGCAACGACAGCAGCGCGCTGCCCGCCGCCAGCACCAGGACGTCCTGCGACGACTTGACGTCGTGGACCAGCATCAGCACCGGCGCGGCCAGCGCGGCCGACGACAGCGCGACGATCCGGCCGCGGCTCAGGCCGACGTCCTTGACGTGCGCCCGGTCGACGAGCCGCGCCATCGTCGGGTGCAGTGCGGCCGCACCCATGCACAGGTTGGCCGACAACCAGATGGCGTCGAGGAAGTTGCCTGCGTGGTAGCTGCCGTCGAGGCGCTGCAGCACGTAGATCGTGTCCGCCGTCAGGATTCCCAGCAGGTTGGCCGTCAGCAGGACGAACGCGCGCGGGCGCGGTCCTGCGCCGAAGATTAAACGCAGTGCCACCACGAAGAGCGCGAGATCCATCATCGGGTAGCCGAGCGAGGCGACCTTCGCCAGCACCGGTGACGTGAGCCGCGCCTGCGGGCCGATCATGTACAGCCACGACGCCATGCCCGCGACGACCGCGAGGACGGCGGCGTCGAGCAGGCTCGGCAGGTCGAGACCGGGAGCGCGGCGGCGGATCAGCAGGATCACGCCCGCCACCATCAGCGGATAATGCCCCAGGTAGAAGATGTCGGCGTACGAGGGGTAAACGTCGTACCGGAAGACGTAGTGCGATGTGTAGAACGTGAGGTCGGCGATCGCGTAAACGACCTGGCTGAGTGCCAGGAACACCCACGGCCGCCTCCATTGGGGACGGTTGCGGCGCACTCCGGCGAATGTCGCGATCGCGGCCGAGGCGCTGATCGTGCAGTAGAGCACCACTCGTACCGTCTGCCCCGTTGTTCCCGCAGGGCTGACCGGAATCAGGTAGTAGATGCCCAGCAGCAGGTGCCCTGCCACCAGGTACATCCACCACGCTCCGGTCCGGCCGGCACGGAAGATGGTCACACGAGACCCCTCGTTCTACGACTTGGTCGAGCCAGGTGATGATGCCCGACTTGGGATGATCGCGGCACCGTCGTTACTCCAATGAGGTGACCCACTAATACGGACGCTACCGCAAATCCCTGTTCTGTTTTCAGCGTGAAAGAAAACCGAGTGCCGTTGCGGCAGCCGGGTACGCCTGCTCACCCAATCCGCCCACGAACGCGTCCGGTGCGGTGATCCCGGGTGTGTCGCCGATCCGCGTCCGCAGGTGGTCCCCGATCGATTTTTGCACGACTTTTCCCCGCCTGACCGCGATTCCGGCACCTCGTACCACCTCCGATCACGTCCATGATCGCGCGTTCGACCTGTTGGCGGACACCCGAGGGGCGCAACGCGGGGCTCACGGCGATTTTCGTACGGCCGTCCCGGACATCTCTTCCGAATTATCTTCGTCGTTGACCGTTGCTGGACTGACAAACCCATCGGTCCATCCAATGTGGACGTACGACCGTCTGACCCGGCACAACGTCCGCAACACTGTTTTGGACGGGATATCGTTGGCCGCGTGGACGGCGTTCGGTTCGGGGTGCTTGGGCCGCTGCTCGTCACGCACGGGCAGCGGGACGTCCGCATCTCCGCTGGTCAGCCGCGACAAGTCCTGGTGCTGCTGCTCCTGCACGCCGGTCAGACCGTCAGCGTCGACCACCTCATGTCGATCCTGTGGGACGGCGACCCGCCCGCCAGCGCGCGCAAAGCCGTGCAGGTGCACGTGTCGCAGCTCAGGAGGGCGCTCAAGGACCTGCCGGGCGTCTCGCTCGAGTGGTCCCGCCAGGGGTACCGGCTCGACATCCCCGACCGTTCGCTGGACCTGCAGCTGTTCCGGGAGGCGGAGGACCCCGACGAGGCGCTGAGCTACTGGCGCGGCCCCGCCCTGGCCGAGCTGACCACGAACACGCAGCTCGCGAACCAGCTGGAGGAGGAGCGGCTCGGGGCGATTGAGCGACGTGTCGACAAAGCGATCAAGGAGGGCCGGCACCACGAGGTCATCGGTGAGCTGACCGGGTACGTCACCCAGCACCCCACCAGGGAACGCCTGCGCGGCGCGCTCATGGTCGCCTTGCACCGCAGCGGACGGCAGGCGGACGCGCTCAGGGTCTACGACGAGGGCAGGCGGCACCTGGCGGAGGAGCTCGGGCTCGATCCGGGGCAGGAGCTCAAGGACCTGCACGCGGCGATCCTGCAAGGCGACATTCCCGCCGTGCCGAGGGAGCTGCCCAAGGCCCCTGAGCCGTTCGTGGGCCGCCGCGCCGAGATCGAGCTGATCACCGGCTGCCCGGACACCGTGATCGCCGTGCACGGGCCAGGTGGGCAGGGCAAGAGTGCTCTCGCCACCGCGGCGGCGCACGCGATGGCCGAACGTTTCCCGGACGGTCAGCTGTACGTGGACCTGCACGGCGCCACGCCGGGTCGGTCGCCGCTCTCCTGCGCCGAGGTGCTCAGGAGGTTCCTGCGCGCGCTCGGCACGCCACCGCTCGCGGTGCCCACGGACACGTCGGAAGCCGCCGCGCTCTACCGGTCGACGCTCGCCCGGCGCAGGGTCCTGATCGTGCTGGACAACGCCGTGGACGCGGCCCAGGTCGGGCCGCTGCTGCCCGGCGAGGCGGGGTCGACGGTCCTGATCACGAGCCGCCGGATGCTGGCGACGCTCGGCGCACGGCACGTCCGGCTGGGCCCGTTGCCGGAGGAGGACGCCGTGCAGCTGCTCGGCGACGACGGCGAGGACGCCAGGCAGGTCGCGAAGGCCTGCGACCACCTGCCGCTCGCCCTCACGATCGCCGCCGCACGACTGCGCAGCCGGCCGGACTGGACGACGGCGACGCTGGCCCGCCGGCTCGCCGACCAGCGGCACCGGCTGGACGAGCTGAACTTCGACGACCTCGGCGTGCGGACGAGCTTCCAGCTGAGCTTCGAGGGGTTGACCGACTCGTCGACCAGGGCGTTCATCCTGTTGTGCTGCCTCAACGTGCCGACGGTGAGCGAGTCGACGGCGCAGGCGCTGCTCGGCCAGGACGACGTGGACCGCGTGCTGGACCCGTTGGTGGACGCCAAGCTCGTGGAGCCGTGCGGGCCGGAGCGGTATCGCGTGCACGACCTGCTGAGGCTCTTCGGCGCCGAGCACCCCAACGACGAGAAGCACGACGCGCTGACCCGTGCGCTCACGCACTACCGCGAGACGCTCACCGCCGCGTTGAAGAAGCTGCGCCCGCACGCCTACGGCGCGCTCACGAACTCGGCCACGCACCAGGATCTCGACGAGCCGTTGCGGTGGCTCACCGACGAGGCGGAGAACCTGCTGGCGGCGGCGCGGTCCACGATGGCGGAGCCGGCGCTGGCCGAGCACGCCCTGGCGATCGCGCACATGCTGTACCCGCACCTGTTCAAACAGGACAGGGTGGCCGACCTGATCGAGCTCGGTCAGATCGCTCTGCAGGCCGCGCGGACGATCGGCACCTCGGCCGCGTTGCAGACCGCGCTTCTCGTGCAGTCAGCGGCCAATCGCCGGATCGGTGAGTTCGAGACCGCGCTCGCCCAGCTCGAAGAGGTGCTGGAAGCACGAGCGGACGACCCGTTCGGCCAGGGCCGTGCGCTCGCGGGCATCGGCACGATCCACCGCGAACTCGGCGACCTCGACCGGGCGTCGGCCACCCTCGCGGAGGCCGTCAAGCTCATCGAGGACCACGGACCCGCTGGTGCGCAACGGGTTCCGCTCTCGGCACTCGCCCAGGTGCACCAGGTCGCCGGGCGATACCAGCAGGCGCTCGACGCGGCGACCGAGAGCCTGCGGCACGCCCGCCGGGACCAGGACGCCGCCGGCACCGCGTACGCGCTGGCATCGCAGGGGCAGGCGCTGTTCAAGCTCGACCGGCTCGACGAGGCGGTGGTCGCGCTGGACGAGTGCATCGAGCTGTGCCGGGCGACGGGTGAGCACAACGACGAGTGGCAGGCCCTGCTGTGCCGCGCGGAAGTGTTGCTGGCGGCCGGGAAGACCGAAGAGGCCACAATGGACGCCCAGCGCTGCCTGGAGATCACCAGCGCGCGCGGCGACCGGTACGGCGAGGGCGTCGCCCATCACGTGCTCGCCAAGGCAGGGCGGGAAAAGCACGCGGACCGGGCGGCCGAACTGCTCGGCACACCCGGTCTGCGCAAGGACAACCTGTTGGAAAGCGTGATCAGCTAGAACTCAGCCCCGGGAATCAGCCCCGGGAATCAGCCACAGTGCTCGAACGGGCTGGAGTAGCTGGACGAACCGACCTGGCCACCCCACGACACGCACGTGTCGGCGGCCTTCTTGCGGATCGGGCCGGCGTAGTAGCCGTACTCGTCCCGGTCGGTGGTCTTGGTTCCGCCCTTGACCTGGAGGAACGCGCCGACGTCGGATGCCGTGCCGATCTTCGTGGTCTTGATCGCGACGACGCAGTTGTAGCCGTTGGAAGCGTTGTACAGCAGGGAGATCCGGGCGCCGGTCACGTTCGCGCCGTCGATCACCTTGTAGCCGTCGCCGCACACCTCTTCCGGGGTGTACGGGTTGGTGCTGCCACCGCCACCGCCGCCGCAGTTGTTGCTCTTGTAGTTCTTCGTGCCGTAGTACAGGGCCGTCTGGCCGTTCATCACGACGCGCTTCGGGTCACCGTTCTGCAGCTGCTCGAAGTGCAGGTGCGCACCGGTCGAGCCACCGGTGTTGCCGACCTTGCCGATCTTCTGGCCGATGGAGACCTGCTGGCCGACCGAGACGTTCTGCGACGACAGGTGGGCGTAGCGGGTGGCCCATCCACCGCCGTGGTTGATCTCGATCCACCTGCCGTAGCTCTCGTTGCCGCGGTTCTCGACGCGGGAGACCTTGCCGGCCGCGGACGCGACGACCCAGTCGCCCTCGTCGTCGGCGCGGTTGAAGTCGATCGCCTCGTACGGGTTGTGCGGGTGGTCGTCGCCAGGGCCGCGGGTCTGCCCCGACCACACCTGGCCGCACGGGAACGGCATCTGGAAGCCGGGTGCGGCCTCTGCGGCCTGACCGGTGACCACCAGTGCGCCGAGGCTGATCGCCAGCCCCGCGACGGCGGACAGCATTCTCTTGACGTTCATGGATTTCCCCTCAATGACCGAAGATCCGGCGGACCTCGGAGTACGGCGTTCCATGGCTGTTCAGATCGCTGATCCGGATGCTCCTGCCGTCACGCGGCGTACGGCCACCAGGATCTTGTCGGCGGTGAAGAGCCAGACCGTGCCGTGAGCACGGTCTGGCTCTTCACATCAGCAGCGGATGTCGGACTTGCCGTTGGGGTTGTTGGAGCCCCACTGGATGTTGCCGACGGCGTGGGTGCACACGCTCAGCGTGTTCGTGCCCTCCGACCAGTTCTCGGCCTTCTTGCCGTAGCACTGCAGGCCCTCGAGGGTGAACGGGGCGCTGCGGCCGGTGGCGACGCTGACGCAGACGTCCCAGTTGGAGTGCGAGTTGCGGAAACCCTCCCAGACGTACACGTAGGCCCAGTTCTTGTTGCAGCCCTTGAACTGCTTGACCGAACCGATGTTGGTGCCGCCGCTCTTGATGTAGCCGGTGGAGCCGATCTGCTCCACCCGCGAGCACCCCGGCGCCGACTCGGCCTGAGCAGGCGAGGTGAGCCCGAGCATCGCACCGCCGACGATGACGGCTGCGCCCACGGTGCTGGCAATCTTGCTGAACATGCTTCTCCCTCAATGGTTTTGCGAAGGTCTTGATGCAGGGCGGAAAAGTCAGTCGGTGATGTAGCCGGTCACGGCACGCCCCCTCAGCAGGCGCTCGACTGCAGCCGGGCGGTGCGGTGGACGCCGTTGGCGTCGACGTAGAGCACCTCGCCGCGGGCGCAGCCGGGCGCGTAGACCATGTTTCCCCAGTGGTTGCCGGGCGTTCCCGGCGCGACGAAGCCGACGTGATCGCTGCTCGACCAGACGGTGATGCGCAGTGCCGAGTCACCGCCGGAGTAGTTCGAGATGCGGACCCAGTTCGTCCTGCACGTCGGAGACCAGCGCAACTCCGCCTTGCCGCTGGTGTACATGTCCGCGGTGTCCGCGACCGTGGACCCGGCGCTGCACCCGGTGTCGGCCGGGTCCTTGCCGTTGCAGCCACGTCCGCTGCAGGACGCCGCCTGGGCGTCCGGCGCCATGAGGCAGCTCAGGAGCGTCAGCGCCGCCGCGGCGATCAGGCTTGTCGACTTCATGGCGCTGACCTTGCTGAACCGCGCTTGCAGCGACCTGACAGCTGCACCCGGTCAGGTGTCAGCGAGGTGTCAGAACCGCAGTACGCGCTAGGTTCGAACGCGTGCGGAAGTACCCGGTGGACGCGCGCAACAACCTCGCCCTGCCAGGGCCGCCCGACCGCGTGCCGAGGCAGTTGGGGCCCCGGCCCGTGGTCCACGGGCGTGCGGGCGAACTGGCGGCGTTGCGCGAGGCCCTCAGCTCGGACGAGGGTGTCGCCCTGGTCTGCGGCCCGCCGGGAACGGGCAAGACCACGCTGGCGCTCGGGCTCGCGCACGCGGTCGCGGAGGAGTTCCCGGACGGTCAGCTGCGCGCCGACCTCGCCCACCTCACCATGGACGACGCGCTGGCCGAGTTCATCCGCGCGCTCACCCACGACGACATCCGGCTGCGGAACGAGCTGAGCGCGCAGCTGCACGAGGTGCTCGGCAACCGGCGCGTGCTGTTCGTGCTGGACAACGTGGGCAGGGACGACGACCTGACGGTGTTCCGGAACGTGATCGCGACCAGCCGCGAACGGCTCGGCGGGGTGGTGCTGGGGCCGATGAGTCCCGAGGACTCCCTGACGTTGCTGCGGGCACGCCTCGGGTCGCGCGTCGACCTCGAACCCGAAGCCGCGCGGGCGTTCGTCCGGGCGTGCCGCGGCCTGCCGCTTGCCCTGGTGGTCGCCGCCGAGTTGGCGCGCCTGCGCACGACGGCGACGCTCGCGGACCTGGTCGAGGAGATCCGGGCCGAACGCGACAAGGTGCACAAGGCGTTCGAGTGGGCCTACAAGCAGCTCTCGCCCGAGGACGCCCGCGTGTTCCGGCTGCTCGGAGACGGCTTCGAGCGCGAGTTCTCGATCACCGCGCTCACCGCGCTGGCCGGCGGTGACGTGCGGCGGTCGCGCAACAGGCTGCTTTCGTTTCACCTGCTGGAGAACGGGCAGAACGACCGGATCACGATGCACCCCCTGTTGCGGGAGTACGCGAAGACGTTGGAGCCGCGCGAACCCGAGGCGCTCGGACGGTTGCTCGACCACTACGTGGCGGTCGCGGACGCCGAGACCGAGAACGCGGTCGCCGCCGTGGCCGTGGCCGACGACGAACGACGGCTCGCGCTGGCCGAGCGGCTCGTCGACCAGATGTCGGTGGAGGTGCAGACGGCGGCGGTGGAGGCGGCACGGTCCAGGGGCAACCGGCCTGCCGAGGCGTTGGCGCTCGCGCACCTCGGGCACGCGTGGTTCCACCGGGGCAACCACGAGGAGGCGGAGCGCTGCCACGCCGAGGCGCTGGACATCTACCGCGAGCCGAGCGCGTTGACGGGCATGGGAAATCTCTGCCTGGACAGCGGTGACGCGGAGTCCGCTCGCGAGCTCTTCGAGGAGGTCCTGGCCGTTCGGGTCGCCTCGGGGGACTCGCGGGGCGAGGTGCGGGCCCTGTTGAGCCTCGGCCGGGCCACCGGCGACATCGGCTACTACGAACAGGCACGAGACATCTGCGTGCGCATCGGTGACGCGGTGCGGCTCAGCCGGGCGTACAACGGCATGGGAAAACTGCACCACGCGGCCGGCCGTCATCACGAGGCGATCGAGTGCTACCGGTCGGCGTGCGAGGCCTTTGTGGACGTTCCGTGTCTGCTGAACCTGGGTCTCGCCTACCGGGCCGTGCGGGCGCCGGAAGCGTTCGGCTGTTTCGACCAGGCGGCCGAGCTCGCGCTTCGATTGCGGGACAAGGAACTTCTCGCCGACGCCGCCAGGTTGCTGTTCGAGGCCGGGTTCGTCGAGCAGGCGTTGCGGCGGATGCGGCAGGCCGAGAGGCTGTACCTCACCCCAGCGGACGAGTCACCGTGACGACCGGGACGCCTCCCTCGCTGTCGAGCGCCAAGGCGTCGTGGTGTGCGCCGACGTGGGCAACGGCCGGACGGTCTGCTGCTTCGTCCACGACAGCGCGAGCCCCCAGAAGTGGTGCACATGCACGAAGTCCCACACCATCTTGGGGCCGTTCGGGTGCATGCGGATACGGCCAATCAGTGGACAAATCATGGACTTCGCAGGTAGGCGAGCGCGAACGTCGCGTCGGCCGCCGCGCCTGCCTGGTCGAAGCAGTACACCTGCACCAGCACGCCGGGCGGGTAGGAATAGCCGTTCCACGCCCAGATCCGGCAGTACCGCGGCTCCGGCCCGCTGGCGCTGACCAGCACGGCCTCACCCGGCCAGACCTTCGGGTTGCCGATGCTCTTGTACTGCACGTCGTACCGGCCCACCGCGGTCCTGGTCACCGTGGGCGTTTCACCGTTGCTGCTCCACGACCTGTTGCTGCCGGTCTCCAGGCTGGCCGCGGGCGCGGACAGGTCGTGGTGGATCGCGTTGGAGGTGTAGGTGAGGTTCCAGTCGCTGTCGGTGTCGCACGCGACCTTGATTCGCGTGGCCTCGACCGTCGACCGGCAGCGCGCCTGGTACTGCCCGACCGGCGAGACCATCGCGAACCCGTTGCCGCCCAACGTGGTCACCTCGTACTGGCCGGTCCCGGTCCTGACGACGCCGCTCGCGCCACCGCGGTACCGGACGGCCGGGCCGTCGCTCACGAAGACGACGGTGAACGGCAGGTTCTTCCGCGTTCCGTTCGGGTTGAAGCACGCGACGTCGACGAGCAGGTCGCGACCGTCGGCGCGGGTGCCCTCGGTCTGGCAGGAGAACGGCTGGTAGTAGCCCCAGCCGAGGCTGAGTTCGGCGTGCACGGTGCCGCCGCTGACCTCCGGCACCCGCACGACGTAGTCGCCCTCGCCCTGCCTGATCAGCGTGACGTAGCGCTCGATGCCGTTGCGGCGCCAGGTTCCCCACTGCCACCGGGGGTTCAGCTCGACCTCCTGGCCGACCGCCTGGTCGTACTGGCCCATGGACGTGGTCGCGTAGGCCCAGGCGCCGATCTTCTTGTCCTCTGTGGACGTTCCTCCGGTGACCGGGTCGTCCGCTTTCGTCGTGCCGTTCGTACCGGTCGTACCTGTCGTGCCGTTCACACCGGTCGCGTTCGTGCCCGTGGCGTTGGTGCCGGTGGCGGGCGGCGCAGCGGACACCGACGGGCCAGCGACCGGCGGTGGCGTGTTCCCCGGCGGAGTCTCGGTCGGATCGGTGACTGCCTGGGCCTCGTTGCGCGTCGGCGGCTCCACCCGTTCCGAGCTCGGCATCGCCACGAGGAACACCACGAATCCCACGACGGCGGCCGCGGCCTTCCAGACGTGCGGGTCGGTCAGCACCGCGCTGTTCTTGGTGACGAGGTCGGTCAGTGCCCGGACCGGCCTCGTAACCACGTCGGACACCGTGCGCACCGGACTGTTCAGGAACGCGAGCCATCGGCGTTCCTCGTCGTCCGGCACCGCCACCAGGCCCGGCGCGATGTACTCGACGCGCTCCCTGAGCCGTTTCGGGTCCGCGGGCTTGCAGAGCGCGCACGTGAACACGTGCTGCTGCATCAGCCCGAGGTCCTCCGCGTCGATCTCGGCGAGGCCGGCACAGCCCTTGCCCAGCGCCTCGAGAACCGCGACCCGACCGGCGACGGCCTCGTACGTCTCCTCGGTGGCCACGCCGTCCGCAATGGCCTGCCGCTGCTCCGGCATCGTGTCGAGGGCGGCGGCGACCAGCGACTCGGATGTCACCACGCCAGTTTGGGGCCGACCGAGCACGTCGCGAAACGACCAATCAGTGGACAAATCATGGACGTCAGCGAGCGGTACGCGATCGGTCAGCGCCGAACGCGAACGTGGCGCCATGACGTGGTTGCGCAAGCCTTGGGTGGGACCGTTGGCCTTCGTGGTGGTGGCGTTCGTGGCGTTTTCGCTGCCGCCCTATTTGACCGGTGATCGCGCATCGGCGCGTGTGCAGTCGGACTGGGGACCGCACTACCCCTTCCTGCTGGTGCACGTCTTCTGCGCGTCCATCGCCATCGTCACGTGCGTCGTGCAGATCTGGCCGTGGTTCCGCGGACGCTTCCCCGCGTGGCACCGCAGGATCGGCCGGGTCTACGTCTGGGCGGGCGTGCTCCCGGCTGGACTGTCCGGCTTGGTCATCGGCTGGATGACGCCGTTCGGGCCGGTGGCGATGGTCAGCGACGTGATGCTGGCCGTGCTGTGGCTGGTCTTCACGTGGCTGGCGTGGCGGGCGGCCAGGACGCGGCAGTTCCGCGACCACCGCAAGTGGATGATCCGCAGTTTCGCGCTGACCGTCTCGATCATCACGAACCGGATCTGGGGTGTGGTCGCGTTCCTGTTGCTGGCCGATCGTGTGCCGGAGGCGCAGCTGCCGAACACGATCGCCGGGATCGCGACGTGGACGGGGTGGGTGGTGCCGTTGCTGATCTCGCAGTGGTGGCTGGAGCGCAAGCCTGCGCGGCGCCGGGCGGCGGTCGAGCAGCGGGAAACCGTTCCCGCCTGACGTGCCTGACGGCTACGGTCGGCAGTCATGAGGCTACTGCTCGCTGTGTTGATGATGGTGGTGCTGGCGCCCGCAACCGCCCACGCCGCACCGCCGACCGCGAAGTGCGAGTTCATCCCGACCCCGGAGAACCCGGCGGCCCGCCCGGTCCAGCCGCCGCCCGCGACCGTTCCGGCGAAGGGCAAGGTCAAGGTCACCATCGTGACCAACTACGGCGTGGTGGTCGCGAAGCTCGACCGCGCCAACGCTCCGTGCGGCGTGGAGAACTTCGCGCACCTGGCCCGCAGCTGGTTCTACACGATGACCCAGTGCTGGCGGCTCACCAACACCGCGCGCCTCGGCGTGCTGCAGTGCGGTGACATCTACCAGGCAGAGGAGGGCGGGCCGGGCTACCGGTTCGCCGACGAGGTGACGGGCAGGGAGACGTACCCGCGCGGCACCATCGCGTACGGCAACCAGGGACCCGGCACGAACGGCAGCGAGTTCTTCATCGTCCACTCGTTCGCCAACATCCGGCCCGTGTACACCGTGCTGGGACACGTCGTCCACGGCATGGACACGCTGGACCGGATCGTCGAGGCCGGGATCGTGCCGCAGCCGGACGGGACGCTCGACGGCGCGCCGAAGAAGCCGGTCAGGATCCTGCACGTTCTCGCAGGCTAGCCAGGATCTTCAGGATCATCCCCGACGGCAGCATTCCCAGTCCCCGCACCAGTTCGGGACCTCGCTCGCCGGCCAGGACGCGCCGCAGCGCACGTGCCATCGGCACCGCGCCGGGGTCTCGCTCCAGGCCGGCGAGCTCGTTCTCGAGCTGGTCGGCCCACGTGGTGTCGCCTTCCGCCTGCAGCACCACGGCGGTCATGAGAGGGGTCCAGTCCCGCATGGTCTCCTGGGCCCGCGCGATCGCGCGGTCGGCCAGCTGCTGCAGTTCGTCGGGCGCGCTCATCGGCAGACGCGCGAGCAGTTCGCCGAGCCGGACGCCCTCGGTCTCCTCGGCCAGGGCGCAGATGTCGTCCAGCGAGATGCGTTCCGGCAGGCCGAAGGCGAACGTGAACATGGCCAGCATCTCGATCTCGTCGCCCAGGGTGGGGGCGTGGGACCGGGCGGCGATCACCGCCGACGCGAAGTAGTGCGCCAGCACGCGTTGGGATGAGCTCTCCACGCGGCCGAGCAGCACCGCGAAGTCGTGGTGCCCCTTGCTGATCGCGTGCGGTTCGCCTGCCTCGTAGGCCTGCCGAAGCGCTTCTGCCTTCATCGCGATGGCGCGGTCGTGGCGCCCCAGCTGGTCCTCGAGGCCGGCCAGCTCGTCCCAGCGGCCGAGGCGCCGCAGGTAGGGCGTGGCGTGGTCGAGCGCATCCGCCTTGTGCGGCCCGGTTTCCACCATCATCGACGCGACCCAGTTGGCGGCGAGCTCCTCGTCGACCGACCGCGCGAACTCGGCTCCCGCCAACGCCTTGCCCGCCGCTTCCGCTTCCGCGTCGAGACGCACCCGCCGGCCCTCGAACTCGATCAGGCCGTGCTCGGCCAGCACCGCCAGGCCGTCGTCGGCCTCCCGCAGGAAGTAGGTGAACCGGTCCTGCTCCTCCAGGCAGCACAACCGGAAGAAGACCTGCCGAGCACGCTCCGGTAACTCCGACAACTCCACCGAGCTCTCCCCTGTCCCGTTCTGACCGCCGCCCGCGGTTACTGTGTGCCGGTGCGAAAGATCCTGGTCATCGGTATCGGCGCGGGCAACCCCGACCACCTGACGCTGCAGGCCGTCAAGGCGTTGCAGACGGTCGACGTGTTCTTCGTGCTGGACAAGGGATCGGTGAAGCAGGAGCTCGTCGACCTGCGCTCGTCGATCCTCGCCGAGCACGTGACGCGCCCGTACCGGTGGGTCGAGGGCCCCGACCCGGACCGCGACCGGACCCCCACCGACTACGTGGCCACGATCGAGGCCTGGCGCCGGGCCCGCGCGGACGTGTGCCTGGAGCTGCTGTCGGAGCTGGGCGAGGACGAGGTCGGCGCGTTCCTGGTGTGGGGCGACCCGTCCCTGTACGACTCGACGCTCGCGATCCTGGACGACCTCGCGGCACGCGGGGAGACGTTCGAGGTCGAGGTGATTCCCGGCGTGACGTCGGTGGCGGCCCTGACGGCAGGGCACCGGGTGTCGCTGAACCAGGTCGGCAAGCCCGTGCAGATCACCACCGGCCGGCGGCTGGCCGAGGGATGGCCCTCCGGCGTGGACGACGTGGCCGTGATGCTGGACGCGAAGTACTCGTTCGAGGGCGTCGACCCCGACACGTGGATCTACTGGGGCGCGTACCTCGGGATGCCGGACGAGATCCTGGTGTCCGGGCGGGTCGGGGACGTGGCGCCGCGCATCCGCGAGCTGCGCGAGGAGGCCCGTGCGCGCAAGGGGTGGATCATGGACACCTACCTGCTGCGCAGGACCTGACGCGGTTCGCCAGGTTTCCGGATCGCCGTCGAGGCGATCGGCTGAGTCCTCTGTCAGGCGAGGAGCTTCGCGACCGAGCGAACGACCAGGTCACGGTTCGCAACCGGCGTCGAGAACGCCAGTATCGACATGTGCACGACGAGGCTGAGCAGTTCCTCGGCGTCGAAGTCGGAGGGCAGCCGGCCCGCGCGCTGGGCCTCCGCGATCGCGGCCACCTTCTCGGCGTGCGCGTCGGCCTCGGCCTTGTTGACCGCCTCGAAGCCGTTCTCCAGCCGGTGGTAGCCCAGCAGGCTGAGCAGCTCCGGCTGCTGCTGATAGGTGTCGAAGAGGCGGGCCGCGTAGCCAGGCAGGTCGTCGGGGGTGATGGGGACGGCCTCGATCAGGCGCGTGATCTGGATCTTCAGGACTTCGTCGAGGAGGTCCTCCTTGCTGCCGAAGTAGGCGTAGATCATCGCCTTGTTGCAGCCGGCCTTGGCGGCGATGCGGTCGACCCGTGCGCCGGCGATGCCGTGCGTGGCGAACTCGGCCAGCGCCGCATCCAGCAGCTTCGCCTTGGTCGCTTCCCTGTCCCTCACCACCCGACCATTCTAACCAACTAGTTGGTTGACACGCGAGCGGTGTCGTGGTTGCCTGGAGTCAAGCAACCAACTGGTTAGTTAGGAGCGGAAGTCATGAAGGTCGCACTGGTCACGGGTGCCTCGTCGGGGATCGGTGAGGCCACGGCGGTGGAGCTGCACAAGGCCGGGTACGTGGTGTACGCGGCGGCACGGCGGGTGCAGCGGATGGAGGGGCTGGCCGCCCAGGGCATCCGGGTGATCGAGATGGACGTGACCAGGGACGACTCGATGGTCGCCGGTGTCAAGCAGATCATCGCTGACACGGGCCGGATCGATCTGCTGGTCAACAACGCCGGCTACGGCTCGTACGGCGCGTTCGAGGACGTGCCGCTGTCGGAGGGCAAGTACCAGTTCGAGGTCAACGTGTTCGGGCTGGCCCGGCTGGTGCAGCTGGTGGTGCCGCACATGAGGAACCAGAAGAGCGGCAGGATCGTGAACGTCTCGTCGATCGGCGGCAAGATCTACGAGCCGCTCGGCGGGTGGTACCACTCGACCAAGTTCGCGGTGGAGGGGCTGAGCGACTCGTTGCGGCTGGAGCTGAAGCCGTTCGGCATCGACGTCGTGGTGATCCAGCCCGGTGCGATCAGGACGGAGTGGAGCGGCATCGCGCTCGACAACATGCGCAAGACGTCCGGCGACGGTGCCTACAAAGAGCAGGTGCGGCAGCTGGCGGTGTTCTTCAGCCAGGCCGACCGCGGGTCGGACCCCAAGGTCATCGCCGACGTCATCGTCAAGGCGGCGCGGGCGCGCAGGCCGCGCACGAGGTACGCGGCCGGGTTCGGCGCGGCGCCGATCCTGTTCGCGCGCAGGGTGTTGTCCGACCGGGCGTTCGACGCGCTCTTCCTCGGGGCGATGCGGCGCGCCGCCAAAGTCTGAGCAGGTACCTTCGGTTTGAAGTACCGAGGGGAGTTCTGTGCACCAACCACCGGGGCTGTCGCCGGAAGCCGAGAAGCTCTACCTGGCGATGCTCGCAGGCAGTGAACCCGAACCCGGTGCGGCGCGCGAAGAACTCGAACGGCTCGGGCTGGTCCGCGGCGACGAGGTGCGGCCGCCGCGGTCGGCGCTGGCGGCCATCGCCTCCGGGTACGAGGCCGCGGCCATCAGGGCCAGGGAGACGGCCGAGGTGCTGGCGAAGGCCTACGCCGAGCACGGGGCGCGCGAGGTCGACTTCGTCGAGGTCCTCAAGGACGCGGACGAGGTGATCAGCGCGTTCGAGGAGATGCAGAGCCAGGCGAAGACCGAGATCCGCGCACTGGACCCCGGTTCGTACCTGAGCCCGCAGCCGGAGGCGAGTCCCGCGCAGCCTCCCGCGCTCGCCCGCGGGGTCGGGTACCGGGTCGTCTACGACTCCTCACTGCTGCAGACCGAGCTGGGGTTCGCGTCGGTGCAGGAGAGCATCGCGGTCGGCGAGCAGGCGCGGGCGTTTCCCGGCGTGCCGCTCAAGCTCGTGATCGCCGACTCGGACCGGGCGCTGATCGCGGTGCCGACGGTCACCGGCGGGAACGTCGTGGCACTTCTCATTCACCCGTCCGTGTTGCTCAGCGCGCTCATCGAGTTGTTCGAGGCGTTCTGGCGGATGGCCGTGTCGATCACGCCGGGCAGCCAGCAGGACAGCCACGAGGAACCGACCACGGCGACGCGCAGGCTGATGGCGCTGCTCAGCGCCGGTTTGACGGACGAGTCGATCGCGCGCGAGCTCGGCGTCAGCGAACGCACGGTGCACCGCCGCGTCAGCCGGTTGCAACAGCTGCTGGGCGCCCAGACGCGGTTCCAGCTCGGGGTCCAGGCGTCACGGCGCGGTTGGCTCTAGTCACTCAAGGTCACAAACCTGAAGGTGTTCATCACTCTGTGAACACCTTTGGTGACAGTTTCCAGACATGGCAACTTTCTGCCATCACCCACGAGTGTCAAAAGCGTTCAGAACCCTTCCTCCCCCTCTGAAGGCACGGCTGACCCAGTCGTGTCGGGGGCAGGAAGGGATCGACCGTGAGGAAGTACCTCAAAGGCGGGCTCGCCGCGCTGACAGGGGTGTTGGCCGCCACGAGCATGGTGCTCGTGCCGACGGCGAACGCGGCAGCCGCGCAGGACCCGGACACGGCGGCGCTCGCGGGCGCGCTGGCCACCCAGAAGATCACCTGGGAGGAGTGCACCTTCCCCGGCGTCGCCGAGGAGACCGTCAAGAAGCTCAAGACCGTCAAGGGCCTCGCCTGCGCGACCGTCCAGGTGCCGCGCGACTGGCACAACCCCGGTGACGGCAACACCATCGGCATCCGGGTCTCCAAGACGGAGACCGCGTACAAGGGCACCACTCGTCAGGGCATCGCGCTGGTCAACCCCGGTGGGCCCGGCGGCTCCGGCCTGCCGTGGGGCGCGGCGATGGCGCTGCGCGCTCCCGTCCTCGCCGGCCAGTACGACTTCATCGGCTTCGACCCGCGCGGTGTCGGCCTCTCCACGCCGCTCACGTGCAGCTACACCGTCCCGGCCAGTACCGACCCCGACGTGCTGAACAGGGCGAAGGTCAAGGGCTGCCTGGAGAACCCGCTCACGCAGTTCATCACCACCGAGCAGACCACGTACGACATGGACTTCATCCGTGTCCTGCTCGGCGAGAAGAAGACCTCGTACATCGGCTACTCCTACGGCACGTGGCTCGGCACCTGGTACGCCGCCACGTTCCCCGGCAAGGTCCACCGCATGCTGCTCGACTCGGCGGTCGACGCCTCGCAGTCGACGCTGGAGAACACCTGGGACCTGCAGCCGCGCACCCGCGACCGCCAGTTCCAGGAGGCGCTGCTGCCGTACATGGCGCGCAACAACGCCACGTACAACCAGGGCACGGACCCGATGGAGATCCGCCGCAACTGGGAGAAGGCCGGCGGCACGCGTGAGTTCCTCGGTCAGCTGTTCGTCGCGTGGTTCGTGATCCCGGCGATGTACGACACCACCCAGTACCCGACGGCCGCGGCCGCCGTGTCCGCGGTGATCGGCAACGGCGCCACGGGCACCGACTCGGAGAAGGTCGAGCAGCTCGTCTCGAAGATGCTGGCCACCAAGGGCCTCACTGACGAGAACAAGGCGTTCATCGCCAAGGGCAAGGCGAACGCGCTCGCCGCGATCGCCAAGAAGGAACGCGTCGCGGTGAAGTCCACGACCGCCGCCGCCGAGGTCGAGACCTGGGACGCCACCTTCGAGGCCATCCGCTGCCAGGACGGTCAGTGGAACCAGAACCTGCACTACTGGAAGTACTGGCTGGCCGACCTGACCGTGAACGCGCCGTTCATCGCGCCGTTCATGGACACGCCGCTGTGCGCGTACTGGCCGACGAAGAACTCGATGCCGAAGCCGGACAAGAAGACGTTCCCGCGTCTGCTGGTCGCGCAGAGCGAGCTCGACGCCGCCACCGCCTACGAGGGTGGCCTGGCCACGGCCAAGGCGCTGCCGAACGCCAAGATGATCAGCGTTGACAACGAGGGCTCGCACGGCCTGTTCCCGTACAACACGGACTGCGTCGACGACCCGATCGTCTTCTACTTCCAGACCGGTGCGACCCCGCGCAAGCAGTTCACCGGCTGCCAGGGCGTCCCGCTGCCGAACGAGGACAAGACCTACGACGTCGGCGGCAAGCTCACCAACGGCAAGATCAAGATCAAGATGATCACGCCTGCCGTCAAGGAGGCCAACAAGATCGTCAAGGACCTGCTCAGCGGTTCCTCGACGGCGGCGGCCGACGAGTCGGGCATGCCGGCCAACCTGTAACACCAGTCGATGAACGGCGCATTTGTTCACCTGAGCCCGGATCCACCGATGGATTGTTAGCGATCT
>NZ_BMRE01000024.1 GCF_014648475.1 Lentzea flava
TCTCGAAGTCCATCGCAACCCCTCAACTGAGGTGTTGCGACGACCACTAGAACCCAAGCCCTGAGAGGGGGCCTCCGGCGTTGGACGGTCTAGCGGGTCGCCAGCGCCTGCTCGGCGGCGGCGAGCCACTCGCGCCACTGTGCGGCCTGCGCCTCGGCCTGCTCCGTGCGGCGCTTGTCGCCCGCGGCACGGGCCTTCGCGGCCTGCGCCTCGAACTGCTCCACGCGCTCGCGGAACTGCGCCACGCGGGCCTCGGCCTCGGGGTCGGAACGACGCCACTGCGCGTCGACCGCGCCGCGGACCTTCTCCTCGATCGCCCGCAGCTTGCCCTCGAGCTCGCGGATGCGCTCGCGCGGCACCTTGCCGATCGCGTCCCAGCGCTCCTGGATCTTGTAGAGGTGCTGGCGCGCGGCCTCGAGGTCGGTCGACGGGTCGATCGTCTCGGCCTCGGCGAGCAGCTCCTCCTTCAGCTTCGCGTTCGCCGCGAACTCGGCGTCGCGCTCGCTGAAGGCCTCGGAGCGCCGCTGGAAGAACGCGTCCTGCGCGGCGCGGAACCGCTGCCACAGCGCGTCGTCGGCCTCCTTGGGCGCACGCCCGGCGGCCTTCCACTCGACCATGAGCTCCTTGTAGCGACCGGCCGTGGGGCCCCAGTCGTCGGAGTCGACGAGCTTCTCGGCCTCCTCGACCAGCGCCTGCTTGGCGGACTTCGCCACCGAGCGCTGGCGGTCGAGATCGGCGAAGTGCGAGCCGCGACGGCGGTTGAACGCGTCGCGCGCCTTCGAGAACCGGCGCCACAGCTGCTCGTCGGTCTTGCGGTCGACGCCGCGGATGGTCTTCCACTCGTCGAGGATCGCGCGCAGCCGGTCGCCCGCGACCTTCCACTGGGTCGACTCGTTCGCGATCGTCTCGGCCTCTTCGACCAGCGCCTGCTTGCGCGCCACGGACTGGGCTCGGGCGGCCTCCTTGGCCTCCTTCGCCTTCTCCATGCCCGCCTCGGCCTGCTCGAGCACGAAGTCGACGCGCTTGGCCAGCGCCGCGAGGTCGCCGACCACGGCCGCCTCGGCGAGCTGCTCCTTGACGTGCTTCGCGCTGGTCAGGGCGTGCTTCGGGTCGCCGGCGCCCGACTGGAGCCGCGTCACCAGCAGCTCGACCTCGGTGCGCAGGTCGTCGAACCGGCGCGCGAAGTGCGCGAGGCCCTCGACCGGCTCGCCCGCCTGCCACGACCCGACGGCGCGCTCGCCGTCCTCGGTCTTCACGTACACGGTGCCGTCGGCGTCCACGCGCCCCCAGCGGTCAGGGTGGTCCGACGCCACGGGGACGGCCGGAGGCGTCGCCTGCACGGTCTCCTTCGGCGTTTCCTCGACTCCACCCTCGGCCGGAGCGGTCTCCGCCGCGACCTCCGGTGTGCTGTCCTGCTCCGACATCGCCGGTTCCTCCCATCTGACGCCCGTGCCTGCCACGGGCGCCCCGCCACTGGCGGGGCCGATGCAATACGGGCGCTGGAGGGTCTCCCGTCCCCAGTTCCCCGCGCGCATTCAAACAGGTCAGAGCTCGACTCGGTACTGGGAGTCCACGATAGGTAGCCTCATTCGTCGTGATCACCCGTGCCGCGGTGGTGCCGCACCCACCACTTCTGGTGCCAGAACTGGTCGCGGGAGCCGCCGCAGAAACCGAGCCCGTGCGGGCCGCAACCCTTGCCGCAGCAGGGAAATTGCCCGGTCCGTGGGTCGCCGTCGCAGTCGACGACAGCGGCCCGGCGACGGTCGTGCCACCGCTGTCGGGAACTTTTCTCGGTTATGGGGTCGACGTGCCCGTGTCACTCGGCGGTGACGGGATTCCAGACCCCCGGATTCCGTTGCCAGTGCTAATCACCGCGTGGCTGCGGGAACAGTGCGCAGCCGAGGTGTCACGCATTGAGCTCGTGCCCCGTGACCTGCCACCTTCCGACTGTGTCTCGTTTGGACAACAACTCGCTTCCGAGGACGCCGGACTGCTGATCCTCGGTGACGGCTCCACCAGACACGGCCTGCGTTCGCCAGGTTCCCACGACGAGCGTTCGGGACCTTTCGACTCGCACGTGCACGACCTGATGGCCGCCGCCGACACCGACGGCCTGCTCGACCTCGACCCCGAACTCGCCCGGGAGCTGGGCGCGCAGGGCCGTGCGGCGTGGCAGATCCTCGCCGGCGTGCCCGGACCGTGGCGCTGTGTCAGCGCCGAGTTCTTCGCACCGTTCGGCGTGGGCTACCACGTCGCCGTCTGGGAGCGTCCGTGATCACCCCCATCGCTGTCGTCGGCCCCACCGCGACCGGCAAGTCCGACCTGGCCGTCGCGCTCGCCGAACGGTTCGGGGGAGAGGTCGTCAACGCCGACGCCATGCAGCTCTACCGCGGCATGGACATCGGCACCGCGAAGATGACGATGGCCGAACGCCGCGGCATCCCGCACCACCTGCTCGACGTCCTCGACGTCACCGAGACCGCGTCGGTCGCCGCCTACCAGCGCGAGACGCGCGCCGTCATCGAACGCCTGCTCGCCGCCGGCCGCCCGCCGATCCTCGTCGGCGGATCCGGCCTCTACGTGCAGGCCGTGCTGGACGACCTGAAGTTCCCCGGCACCGACGACGCGGTGCGGGAGCGCTACGAGGCCGAGCTGGCCGCCGTCGGCCCCGAGGCGTTGCACCGGCGCCTGCAGGAGCTCGACCCGGCCGCCGCGATCGCGATCCTGCCCTCGAACGGACGCCGCATCGTGCGCGCGCTGGAGGTCATCGAGCTGACCGGCGAGCCGTTCTCCGCGAACCTCCCCAAACCCGGCCCCGCCCGCTACGGCACCGTCCAGATCGGCATCGACCGCGAGGTGTCCGAACTGGACACCCGCGTGGACCTGCGCGTGGACCTGATGTTCGCCGCCGGCCTGGAAGACGAGGTGCGCGCTCTCGTGAAGCTCGGCCTGCGCGAAGGCAAGACCGCCTCGCGCGCACTCGGCTACCAGCAGGTGCTGTCCGCAATGGACGGAGCGTGCACGATCGACTTCGCCGTGGAGGAGACCA
Organism: Lentzea flava; assembly: GCF_014648475.1. Classification (GTDB taxonomy): domain Bacteria; phylum Actinomycetota; class Actinomycetes; order Mycobacteriales; family Pseudonocardiaceae; genus Lentzea; species Lentzea flava. The sequence continues at coordinate 3,050 of NZ_BMRE01000024.1, forward strand.
AACGCGCCACCCGCCGGTTCGTGCGCAGGCAGCGGTCGTGGTTCCGGCGTGACCAGCGCATCACCTGGTTGGACGGTGCGCGCCCCGATCTCGTCGAAGCCGCCGGTAACCTGGTGCCGTGGAGTTCGTGAAGGGGCACGGCACGGAGAACGACTTCGTCATCCTGCCCGACCTCGATGACCAGCTGGACCTGACTCCCGCGCGCGTCCAGGCGCTGTGCGACCGGCAGCGCGGCCTCGGCGCCGACGGAGTGCTGCGCGTCGTGCGCACCAGTGGCGTTTCCGGCGGCAAGTGGTTCATGGACTACCGCAACGCCGACGGCTCCATCGCCGAGATGTGCGGCAACGGCCTGCGCGTCTTCGCCCGCTACCTCGTCGACGCGGGCCACCAGCCGCAGGGCGAGTTCGTGGTGGGCACGCGGGCAGGCGACAGGACCGTGGTGACCCATCCGGACGGCTCCGTCACGAACGACATGGGCCCCGCGCGGGTCACCGGCACGTCCATCGCCGCGGTCGACGGCCACGGCATCGGCGGCTTCGCGGTCGACGTCGGCAACCCGCACCTCGCCTGCGTCACCGACACCCCGGTCGACGGCTTCGACCTCACCGTGCCGCCCGGCTTCGACCCGGTGATGTTCCCGCACGGCGTCAACGTCGAGCTGATCAACGTCCTCGACCCCGACACGCCGCGGGGTGGTGCTCTCAGGATGCGCGTGTACGAACGAGGCGTCGGCGAGACCCGCTCGTGCGGCACCGGCACCGTCGCGTCCGTCGCCTCGTGGCTCGCGGGCCAGGGCAGGACGACGGGCTCCGCGACCGTCGACGTCCTCGGCGGCCAGGTGTTCGTCACGATCGAGCCGACGACGTCCACGCTCACCGGACCTGCCGTGCTCGTCGCGCGCGGCGAACTCGACAAGTCCTGGTGGGACGCCCTCGCCTGAACTGATATACCGCAGCCGGTATATCAGCCGAGGTCGTAGACCTCGATCTTCCCGAGCCGTTCCTGCTTGACCACGTCCGGATGCGAGTCCGGCGCCGTCAGGCACACGAGCGTGTCGCCGACGACCGCGACGGCGAAGCAGATCTGCGTCGTCTCCACCCGGTGCGTGACCTTGCCGCCCTCGGTGACGCGGAACGCCGCCGCCTGCAACGCCGGCGCCACCCACACCCCGTCGCCGCCCGTGCTCGACGTGTCCGCCGCGATCCCGTCCGGCGCGATCCCGAACTCCTTCACATCGGCCCACACCCTGCGGTTTTGCAACGATCCGTTTCGGTCGACCGAAAACGAAGTGAGCCTGAATGCAAGGGTCTCGGCGACGACCAGGATGGTGCCGCTCTCCGACTCGCCCGTCGGGTCGGGCAGCAGGGCCATGCCGTTGGGGAACTTGAGGTCCTCGGCGGCGACGCCGACGGAGCCGTCGGGCTGGACGAGCGCGAGCGCGGCGCCCTGTGGTTCGTAGTCCGGCTCCAGCAGGCGCGGAATGCCGACCTCGGTGATGAGGCCGTGCAGGTCGAAGCCGAAGTTGCCGACGTACGCGCGGCCCTCGCCGTAGACGAGCATGTCGTTCGCGTGGAAGGTCGCGACATCCGATATATCGGCGTGGAGGACGAGGTCGTCCCCTTCGAGGCGGCGCACGGTGTGGTCGAGCATGGACACGACGAGCATGCGTCCGTCGGGCAGCCAGCCGAGCCCGGACGGCTGGCCGTCGAAGGCGACGACGACCTCGTCGTCGCCCGTCGCGAGGTCGAGGGCGTGCACCTCGCCCGCGTAGAAGTCGGAGTAGTAGAGCCGGCCGTCGGGGCCGCGCCGTGGTCCTTCGCCGAAGTGGAGACCGTCGCGAACAACCTTCGTGTCAACCATGGGCGTCGACGCTAGTTACGGCCGGCAGGTCACGCATCGTCCGCAACGGTGAGAACAGCACCCACGCCACCCCGGCGATGGAGCCGATGAGCGACACCCACAGCGTCGGCACGATGCCGATCCACGAGCCGAGCCCGCCGCCCAGGAGCGCGCCCAGCGGCGTCGTGCCCCACACCACCCAGCGGATCGAGGCGTTCATCCGGCCGAGCAGGTGGTCCGGGCAGATCGCCTGCCGGTAGCTCACCTGGCCGATGTTGTAGACGACGATCCCGAACACGTTCACCGCGAGGCCGGCCATCGGGAGCACGAGGCCCCAGCCGTCCGAGATGAACGGCAGCGCGAGGGTGAGCGGCCAGGTCACCAGCGGGACGAGCCAGATCATCCTGGCCTGCCCGACCGCGAGGCCGATCTTGTTCGCGAACGCGGCGCCGAGCACACCGCCGACACCGCCCGCGCTGAGCACCAGGCCGGCCGTTCCCTCGCTCAGCCGCACGGTCTGCAGCAGGAACAACACCATTACGGCCTGCTGGATGCCGTGGAAGAAGTTCGACGTGCCGGTGCAGGCCACGATCTTGCGCAGGGTGGTGTTGCCGAAGACGAACCGCAGTCCCTCCATGACCTCGCGACGCAGGTGCGGGTCGGCGTGGCGTTCGGGCGCCGGCTCCACGGTCTTGATCCGGACCAGGAAGAACGCCGAGCTGAGGTAGCCGATCCCGGTGGCGAGAACGCTGTTCGCCGCGCCGAGGAACTGCGCCGCGTAGCCGCCGATCGCCGGTCCCGACACCTCCGCGACCGACAGGCTGGCCTGCAGCTTCGAGTTGCCCTCGAGGAGCTGGCCGCGTCCGACCAGCGACGGCAGGTACGACTGGTAGGCGACGTCGAAGAACACCGTGCACACACCCACCGCGAGGCTCACCACGATCAGTTGCGGCAGGTCGAGCAGGCCCAGCCACCACGCGACCGGCACGCTCAGCAGCAGTGCGGCGCGGGTGACGTCCATCGCGATCATCAACGGCTTGCGCCGCATCCGGTCGACCCACACGCCCGCGGGCAGTCCGATCAGCAGGAACGCGATCATGCTCGCCGCGGCGAGCAGGCCCATCTCGAAGGGTGTCGCGTTCAGCACACCCGCCGCGAGCAGCGGGATCACCGTCATGCCGACACTCGAGCCGAACTGGCTGATCGTGTCGCCCATCCAGAGTCTGCGGAAGTCGGGGTGCCCCCAAAGCGCCATGCCGAGGAGTCTGCGCTGAGTGATTGGAAACTGTCAATCACTTAGACTGGGTCCGTGCCTCTCTCCAGCAAGCGGCGTCCCGCGACGAAGGAAGAAGCCGCAGCTCTCAGCTCTGACCTGCGGCTGCGGATGATCCGCATGACGTTCGACCGGCCGTTGACGAACAAGGAGCTGGCGCAGCGGCTCGGCAAGGACCCGGCCACGACGCTGCACCACGTGCGCAAGCTCGTGGCCGCCGGGTTCCTCGAAGCCATGCCGCCCCGCGCGGGCAACCGGGGGGCCAAGGAGATCCCCTATCGGTCGACAGGCCTGTCGTGGCAGCTCGACAACAGCGAAAATATGGTCGCCGTCGGCGAAGCGATGCTGCACGCTTTTCTCGGCGAGGTTGCCGACATCGGGCTCGAGGACGTGGATCAGAGCCGCCTGGTCGTCACCGTCGACCCGGAGGAACTAAAGCAGCGGCTCGCGACGTTGATGGATGAGCTGGCCGCGCAACCGGTCAAGCCGGAAGTTCCCCGTGTGGCGATCTACCTCGCGGTGTATCCGGGGGACTGACGGTCCATGGGACGATGAAGGGCAAATGACGGAAAACATCCAGAGCACAGAGTTCGACCCGCAGTTCGACGACCCCACGTGGGAAGAGGACTTCTCGACGGGTGACTACGAACTCGCCGAACGCGCCGCACTGCGCCGTGTCGCCGGGTTGTCCACCGAGCTCGAGGACATCACCGAGGTCGAGTACCGGCAGCTTCGCCTGGAGCGGGTCGTGCTCGTCGGGGTGTGGACCGAGGGCACGGCCGCGGACTCCGACGCATCACTCGCCGAACTCGCCCGCCTCGCCGAAACCGCTGGTTCCGAGGTGCTCGAGGGCGTCGTGCAGCGGCGCGACAAGCCGGACCCCGCGACGTACATCGGCTCCGGCAAGGTGGCCGAGCTGCGTGACGTGGTGCAGGCGACCGGCGCGGACACGGTGATCTGCGACGGTGAGCTCTCACCTGGCCAGCTGCGTCAGCTGGAGGAGAGGCTCAAGGTCAAGGTCATCGACCGGACCGCGCTCATCCTGGACATCTTCGCGCAGCACGCGCGGTCCAAGGAGGGCAAGGCGCAGGTCGAGCTGGCCCAGCTGCAGTACCTGATGCCGCGCCTGCGCGGCTGGGGTGAGACGTTGTCGCGGCAGGCCGGTGGTCGTGCCGGCGGCGGCAACGGCGGCGTGGGTCTGCGCGGTCCCGGTGAAACCAAGATCGAGACCGACCGGCGCCGGATCCGCGCGCGCATCGCCAAGCTGCGCCGCGAGATCGCCGCCATCGGCGTCATCCGCGAGACCAAGCGGAGCCGCCGCACGGCGAACGAGATCCCGAGCGTCGCCATCGCGGGCTACACGAACGCGGGCAAGTCCTCGCTGCTCAACGCACTGACGAACGCCGGTGTCCTGGTGGAGGACGCGCTGTTCGCCACCCTCGACCCGACGACCCGCCGCGCGGTGACCCCGGAGGGCCTGCCGTACACGCTGACGGACACGGTCGGCTTCGTCCGGCACCTGCCGCACCAGCTGGTCGAGGCGTTCCGCTCGACGCTGGAGGAGGTCGGCCAGGCCGACCTGCTCGTGCACGTGGTCGACGGCTCCGACGGCATGCCGGAGAAGCAGGTCAGCGCCGTGCGCGAGGTCATCGCGGAGATCAACGAGGAGACCGGCACGCCGATGCCGCGCGAGCTGCTCGTCGTGAACAAGATCGACGCGGTGGGCGACCTGGGCCTCGCCCGGCTGCGGCACCTGTTCCCGGACGCGTCGTTCGTGTCGGCGCACTCCGGCCTCGGCATCGAGGAGCTGCGGGTCCGCATCGCCGAGCTCATGCCACGCCCCGAGGTCGTGGTCGAGGCCCTCGTGCCGTACGCGCGCGGCGAGGTCGTCGCCCGCGTGCACCGCGACGGCGAGGTGCTGTCCGAGAAGCACACGGAGTCGGGCACGCTGCTCAGCGCCCGCGTGCGCCCGGACCTCGCCGGCGTGCTCGAGGAGTTCGCGACGAACGGGACACCTGCTTGATCCCGCTTCCACCGGTGGACGTGTGCCCGGTAACCATGCAGGAGCTCTCCGGGCTCACGTCCGACGGCAAGCAGTTCTTCGCCGTCAGCGACAGCGACAACGGCACGCTGCGCATCCAGGTCCTCGGGCGCGACTGCGTCGTGAAACGCACGATCACCGCGCCCGTCGACCCGTTCGACGTCGAAGACCTGGCGATGACGCCGGACGGCACCCTCTGGGCCTCCGATACCGGCGACAACAACAAGTCCCGCTCCACGGTCGCCCTGCACAAGGTCTCGCCTTCGGGCGCCGTGGAGCGGTTCCGCGTCACCTATCCGGACGGCAAACACGACGCCGAGGCGTTGTTCATCGACAAGTCCGGCACCCCGTACATCGTCACCAAGGAGCCTCTTGGCTCCGCACTGGTATATCGCCCCACGGCCTCGCTCCGAACCGATATATCAGTCCCGTTGGAGCAGGTGGCGCGCGTGACGCTGTCCACCACGGACACCCCGGGCGGCCCCCTGGAAGGCACCCTCGACTCGCGCCTGGTGACCGGCGCCGCCTCCATGGCCGACGGCTCCGTCATCGCCGTGCGCACCTACACCGACGCCTACCTCTACCCGGTCCCCGACGGTGACGTCGTCAAGGCCCTGTCCGGCGACCCGGTCCGCGTCCCGCTGCCCAACGAACCCCAAGGCGAGGCCATCGCCTTCGACCCGGACGGCACCCTGCTCTCCGCCTCGGAAGGCGCGGGCACCCCGATCCGCGCGGTCGCCGGAGCCGCCGCGCTGGCCAAGCCACCCGCCCCGACGACCACCGCTCCGCCACCGGCAGCCGACCAGCCCCAGGCTTCCCCGCAGCCGACCTCCTCGAACGGCTGGCAGAACTGGCCCCTGGCCCTGACCCTCGGCGGCATCGTCCTGATCGCCGCCCTCGTCATCGGCCTGCGCCTCCGCCGCCGCGCCTGACCACGGGGGTGTTGGCTCGGCGGGCCTCCGGGTGATCAGTCCCAGGCGACCGGCATGCGTTCCAGGCCGCCGATCACGAGGCTCGCGCGGTGGGGGAGTTCGTCCTCGGGGACGGCGAGGCGCAGCTTCGGAAACCGGGTGAAGAGGCCGGGGAAGGCGATCTTCAGCTCGATCCGGGCGAGGTGCTGGCCGATGCACTGGTGGATGCCGTGGCCGAACGCCAGGTGCCCGGTTGCGCCGCGGGCGAGGTCGAGCACGCCGGGATCGGCGTAGCGGGCCGGGTCGTGGTTCGCGGACCGCAGTTCGACGAGGACGGTGTCACCTTTGCGGACGTGGACGCCGTCGACCTCGACGTCTTCCAACGCGGTGCGCACGGTGGCGGGCGTCAGACTGATATATCGCAGGAGCTCTTCGACGGCGGCGTCGGGATTCGCGAGCATCGCGTCCACCCGCGCCGGGTCGCGGAGCAGTTCCAGCGTGCCGAGTGACAGCATGTTCGTCGTCGTGTCGAGGCCGCCGCCGAGCAACGCCATGCCCATGGCCGCCATCTCGTCGTCGGTGAGATCGGTGCCCGCGTTGACGAGATCGCTCAGCACGTCGTCGGTCGGTCGCGCCCGCTTCGCCTCGACCATTTCCAGCATGAACTGCTGGAGCCGGCCGAAGGCGGCGAACATCGCCTCGGCCTCGCCGGCGTCCGCGCCGCTGCCGCCGGCCAGGAGCACGGCGTCCTGCTGGAACTCCGTGCGGCGCTCGTAGGGGACGCCCAGCAGCTCGCAGATCATCAAGGCCGGAACGGGCACCGCGAAGTGCTCCACCAGGTCCGCGGGCGAGCCCTGTGCCGCGAGCTCCTCCAGGTGGTCGGCCGTGATGGCTTCGAGGCGTTCGGCGAGCAGCCGCATCCGGCGGACCGTGAACTGACCGGTCAGCTTGCTGCGGTAGCGGGTGTGGTCGGGCGGGTCGTGGTCGGTGAACGCGCCGGGCGGTGACGGCGGCGCGTCGCCGGGGCTGCCCGGACCGAACGGGTTGTGCATCAGGTCCGGGCGGATGCTGAAGCGGTTGTCGGCGAGCACCGCGCGCACGGTTGTGTGGTCGTGCGCTCGCCAGCCGGCGTGCCCGTCCGGGTACGTCATCGGGCTGAGTGGCATTGCCTCCCCCTTGCAACGAGGTCTTTCCCCTTCTTGCAAGCTAAAAACGTTTGCGGACGAAGTCAAAAGACTCATTGCAATGGCTTGGAGTGCAAGGCACGATGAGGTTGTGCCTGGTAAGCGGCTAGATGAAGAAGAACGGCAGCTCATCGCCCAGTGGCTGTGGGACGGCCTGGGGTACTCCGAAATCGGGAGGCGGTTGCAAAGGCCGGCCTCGACGATCCAGCGCGAAGTCGTCCGCAACGGCGGCCACAACAACTACCGGCCGGCTGCAGCGCACCGGGCGGCAAGCGAGCGGGCGATGCGGCGGATCGCCGCCGTGGACGACCTCGACGTCGACGAGGAGGCGTACTCGTTCGGGCGCAGTCCCGGCGAGGTGCAGGAGTTCCACCTGAGGCTGGTCGCGTCGTTCGCGCAGACGGGCATCCCGAAGACGGCCGCGCGGATCCTGGCCGAGATCTTCATGGTCGACAAGGGCAGCCTGTCGGCGACCGAGCTGGTGCTGCGGTTGTCGGTGAGTCCCGGCACCGTGTCGCGGTCCACGAGGTACCTGCAGGACCTCGGTCTGCTGCGCAGCGAGCGCGACGGCAAGCGCATGCGCTACTTCCTCGACGACGACCTCTGGTACCGGGCGTGGCTGAGCAGCGCCCAGCGCAACTCCGTGTGGGCGAACACCGCGCTCGAGGGTGCCGAGATCTTCGGTGTCGACACCCCCGTCGGCGCGCGCCTCAAGGACATGGGGCAGTTCTTCGCGTTCGTCGTGGTGGACATGGAGTCCACCAGGAAGAAGTGGCTCGACTTCTTCGAGAAGAAGAAGGCCGCTCGCGAGAAAGCCGGGACACCAGCTACGGGAGACGCCGAAGCACGGTGACGACCTTGCCGAGGATCGTGGCCTCGTCGCCGTTGATCGGCTGGTAGGCCGGGTTGTGCGGCATCAGCCAGACGTGGCCGTCCTTGCGCTTGAACGTCTTCACGGTCGCCTCGCCGTCGATCATGGCGGCGACGATCTCGCCCTGGTCGGCGGTCGGCTGCTTGCGGATGACGACCCAGTCGCCGTCGGTGATGGCGGCGTCGATCATCGAGTCACCGACGACGCGCAGCAGGAACAGCTCGCCCTCGCCGACGATCTCGCGCGGCAGCGGGAACACGTCCTCGATCGACTCCTCCGCGAGAATCGGGCCACCGGCCGCGATCCGGCCGACCATCGGCACGTACGCGGGCGTCGGCTTGGACATCGGGTCGAGGCCCGGGTCGATCTCGGCGGGCAGCATGCCCACCGCGCGCGGGCGGTTCGGGTCGCGCCGCAGGAAGCCCTTCCGCTCCAGCGCGCGCAGCTGGTATGCGACCGATGAGGTCGAGGTGAGGCCCACGGCCTCGCCGATCTCGCGCACGCTCGGCGGGTAGCCGAAGCGGTCGACCCAGTCGCGGATCACGTCGAGCACCTTGCGCTGACGCAGGGTCAGGCCGGCGTTTCCCGCGATCTCGCTCACCTCTGTCTCCACAAGAGCGGGATCCGGGTCGATCGTCTTGCCTGCCACGGTCGCTGTCCTCCTCGCCGCCCCCAGTTCGAATGGGATTTCGGCCTCCGTCGATCTTCGTGGTCGACGGTAGTCGTGTTTGCTGCACAGATCAAACACCTGTTCGAGGTATTTGGGCGCGTGTTGTGGCGTCCTGCGGGTCGGTCTGGTAGAAATTCGCACGGACGTTCGATCGAACCCTTGTTCGATCATGGTGCTTGACCTGCGATGGAGGGCGTCATGGCGGTAGTCGTCGAGAAGCGGTTGCGCGTTGTCGAGGACGCGGACGTCGCAGCGGGACGTCCACTCCGTTCGGGTCCCCGTGTCATGCCGCGTCGCCCGGCGACCAAACCGCGCCCGGTCGCGGTGCCGTCCTCACGCGACTCCAGCTCGTGCGAGGTCCGGCCGAAGCGCGAGTCCGCGCTCGAACTCCTCGCCGTCGGCGTGCTGAGCGCGTTGACGATCATCGCTCTCGGCGTGCTCTACCTCCAGCAGGCCGGCGTCACCCCGTAGGACCGAAGCGAAACCGAAGCCTCACGGAAGTGGCCCTGTCCACCATTCGGTGCGACAGACGAGACCACCCCCGGAGGCATCATGGCGAGACAGACCCACCCCGGTGACCAGCTGACGTCGCGGTGAGACGCGCGATCGCCGGCGTGGTGCTCGCGGTGAGCGCCACCGGCGCCGTTCCCGCGCACGCCGCTCCCGTCACCGCGGATCAGCCCGCGACCGGTACCGCGGTCGCCGTCATCACGCACGATCCCCGTGAGGACGAGGCGCCGCTGCCGGACTCCACGCGCGCCGCCCTCGACATCGCGATGGACCGCGCGCTGGCCAACCCGGCCGAGTTCTCGGTGCCCTACGCGGAGTTCGACACCGTCGTCGCACCGGTGAGGACGACGGCGGCCCAGGCGGCCGTCGATGCCGCGAGCGCGGCCATGACCGTCGCGGCGAGCCCTCTGGGGTTGGGCTCGGACGACGGCAGCATTCCCGACGACGGCGTCGCCGAGAAGCCCGCCGCGGAGGCCAACGCGTTCTCCGCGCAGCAGGCCGGTCCGACGATGACGGTGCGTCCGCACGTGTCGAAGGTGCGCTACAGCCTCGCCGAGCTCGACCAGGTGCAGCAGGAGGTGCTGCAGACCTCCCTGCCCGGCGGCGACAAGCTGCGCACCGCGTACGTCGACGCGCCGAACAACCGCGTGCTGGTGAAGGCGTCGGAAGTGACGCAGGAACTGCGGGAGGCCCTGGCCGCGCGGTACGGAGCCGACCGGGTGGCGCTCTACCTGGTGCCGGGCATGGCCGAGCCGGTGCTCAAGGACAACCGGCAGGACGACTCCAGCCCGTACTACGGCGGTGCCTATTTCGATTACTGCACAACGGCTTTCGGCTGGGTGCACGAGGGCAAGTCGTACATCCTGACCGCGGGCCACTGCACGTCGCTGAACACGTCCGCGAGCAACAACAACGGCACCATGGGCACGGTCACCGCGGACAACTGGAACAACAACACCGGCTCCGTGAAATGGAACGGCCAGAGCTACTACTCGGGTGACGTTTCCACGATCAAGATGTCGTCCGGCAAAGCGTCGAGCCACCGCGTTTATCGCGGCGGCACGAATTCCGGGCAGTCCCGCGCCGTCACGGACAAGTGGCGCAACCGGTCCGGCAACGGCGACCGCTACTGCGTGAGCGGCCAGAGGACCGGCGAGATGTGCGGCTGGAAGGTCATCTCCACGTACGTCACCGTTCGCTTCAGCGGCAACAAGGTCCTGCGCAACGCCACCGAAGGCCACCGCGACGGCACGTGCACCAGGGGCGGTGACTCCGGCGCGCCCATCTACACGATCCGCAGCGACGGCGGTGTCGCGGCCAAGGGCGTGCTCAGCGGCGGCAGCTCCAACACCAGCGGCAGCTGCTGGGACTACTTCACCGACACCTCGCTCGCGGAGAAGGCGCTCGCCGGAGTGCTCCGCGTCCAGGCTCCCCGCTAGAAACACCGAGAGGGAAACGAGAATGAGCATCGGACGAGGCATGACCTGAACACGAGCACGGTCGTGGGCGGGTGGGTGCGCTGACCCCGCTCACGACCGCGCGGTGAGGCCTTCCAGGGTGCGCGTCGCGCGCGCGACGCCGGTGACGTGTCCGGTGTCGCGCCAGATGTGCAGGGCCTCCCGCGCCGCGTGTCCGGCCTGCGCGCCCCCTCCGGAGGCAGCCTCCACGGCGGCGACGGCGAGCAGGGCATCCGCCTCCAGGAGCCGGAACCCGCCTGCGCGCGCCACGTCGAGGGCAGCGGCCGCGTGCGGCCGCGCCGCCGCCGGATCGGTCCCGGCGAGGACGTGGGCGAGCGCGGCGGACGCCTCTGCCTCCAGACCGCGCAGGCCGGACCGCGTGGCGATCTCCAACGCCCGCACCAGGTGTTGCCGTTCGGACGTCGCGCGGCCGAGCCCGATCAGCGCGACGGCCTCTGCCTGCTGGTCACCGTCCTGCCGGGCGCACTCCAGCGCCTCGGCGGCGGTCCTGCGGGCGGTGTCGTGGTCGTCACGCGCCAGGTGCACGGCGCACAGCCCGCTGAGCGCCGTCGCCTCACCGAAGCGGGATCCCTGCTCGCGGAACGACTCCAGCGCGAGCAGCAGCGTGTGCTCGGCGTCCGCGACGTCGCCGAGCGCCAGCAGTACCGACCCCAGGTCCGCCAGGTTGGCGGCCTCCCAGAAAGCGAGAGAATCCTTGCGACACAACCGGACCGACTCGTCGAGGCACTTCCTGGCCTCGGTCAGCCTGCCGAGCTGCCGGTAGTGACAGCTCAATGAGTTCAGCGCATGACTCTCACCTGACCGGTTGCCGAGCTCGCGGAACAGCTCGATCGCGCGCTGGCTGTGCTCGACCGCCTCGGCGAGCCTGCCCGTCCAGTCCAGCATCGACCCGAGGTTCGACACGGCCGTCGCCTCGCACTCGCGCCAGCCGCACCTGCGACTGGCCCGCGCCGCCTCCTCGGTGTGCGCGACGCCGTCGGTGTGCCGTCCCTCGCGGAACGCGGCGCCGCCCATCGTCAGGCGCAGCAACGCTTCCGCGGCGTGCGCCCCGTGCCTCCTGGCCGCGGGCAGCAGCACCGACGCGAGTTCCAGCCACTCCGCGCGCCTGCCGTGGTCGTGGAAGAACCGCCGCACCGCGTCGGCCAGGTACCACACCTGCGGGCGCGGACCGATCAACGCGGCCTTCCGCAACGCCGCCACCAGGTTGGGCGCTTCCAAGTCCAGCCACGCCACGGCTTCCGCGCTGGTCGCGAACCGCACAGGGCTCTGGGCGGGTTCGTCGTCGCGGGGCAGCGACACGACTCGCTTGCCCAGCTCCGCAACGGCCGCGTCGGCGGTCGCGAGGTAGCCGGCGAACAACCTCTCCCACGCGGGCGTGGTCTCCTCTGTGTCCGAGCGTTCCTCGGCGTAGCGGCGCACCAGGTCGTGGAACCGGTAGCGGCCCGGCGCATGCGCCTCGACCAGGTTCGCGGCACTCAGACCGCGCAGCAACCGCGTCGCCACGCCGGCGCCGGTGCCGAGCAGCGCGGCCGCGTCGTGCGGCGTGAAGTCCGGTCCCGGCACGACGCCGAGCAGCCGGAACAGCCGCTGCTGGTCGGCAGGAAGTGCTTGGTAGGACACGGAGAACGCCGTGGCGACCGCGCTCTGCTCCGCGCCGTCGAAGGCGAGCAGCGGATCGGCGCGCAGCTCCGCGACAGCTGAAGCGATGCTCGTGCCCACGTTGGCCGCGGCGATGCGCAACGCCAGCGGGTGGTGCCCGCACACCTCGGCGAGTTCCGCCGCGGCAGCGGGTTCGGCGGCCACGCGGTCCGCGCCGAGCGCCGCGACGAGCAGCGCGTGCGAGTCCTGGCCGGGGAGCTGCGTCAGGGTGATCGTGCGGGCACCGGTGCGGGCGACCAGGTCGCTCAGCCGGTGTCTGCTGGTCACCAGCACGCGGCCGGACGACGGCAGCAGCGGCAGCACCTGGGCGGCGTCACGCGCGTTGTCCAGCACCACCAACGCCTTGCGGTCCGCGAGCAGCGACCGGAACAGTCCACTTTGGTCGTCCGATTCGGACGGTGCGGCGCCGAGCGCGCGCAGCAGCTGCGCCAGTGCGGCGGTCGGGCTGAGCGGTTCGTCGTCGGCGTCGAACCCGCGCAGGTTCACGTACAGCTGCCCGTCGGGGTAGCGGTCGCGGGCCGCGTGCGCCCACCGCACGGCGAGCGCGGTCTTCCCGACCCCGGCGGTGCCGGTGATCAGCCACACGCCGTCCCCGCCGTCCTCCAGCGCGGCCAGCTCGGCGGCCCGGCCGGCGAAACCCCTTGCGGCCAGCGGGAGTTCGGCTGGCCGGACCTCGGTGAACGCTTGGACGGGAGCCCGTTCCTCGCCGCGCAGGACGCGCTGCTGTGCGTCCCGCAGCGCCTGTCCCGGCTCGATGCCGAGCTCGGACACCAGCAGGTCGTGTCCCCGCGAGTAGACGTCCAGCGCCTCCGCGGTCCGCCCGCACCGGTGCAGCGCGAGCATCAGCGCCGCGCGCGGCCGTTCCCGATACGGGTGCTCGTCGACGAGCTTGCGCAGGTCACCGATCGCTTCCGCGTGGCGGCCCTCGGCGATCTGGAGCTCGTGCAGTTCCTCGACGACCGCGAGCCGTCGTTCGACCAGCGCGGGGCGTTCGAGTTCGGCCAGCTCGTCGCTCACGCCGTCCAGCGGCGTGCCCGTCCACAACGTGAGCGCCTCGCGCAGCCGTGCAATGGCGGCGTCGCCGGTCAGCGTCCTGGCGTGGGCGACGGCCTCGTCGAACAGGTCGAGGTCGCGTTCGCCGGGCGCGACCTCGATCGAGTAGCCGGACGCACCGCGCGTGATCACGTCGGCGCCGAGCAGCTTGCGCAGGTCCGACACGTGCACCTGCAGCCGCCCGCGGGCGCTGCGCGGCGCCTGCTCACCCCAGGTCAGGTCGATCAGCCGGTCCTCCGGCACGACCCGGCCGGGGCTGAGCAGCAGCGCCGCCAGCACCGACGCCTGTTTCTGCCCGGCCGGGCGCACCGGCCCGGCCGGACCGAGGACCGTGACCGGTCCGAGCAGGAGATACCTCAGCGCAGGTCCGCCTCGGCCGTGCACTTCTCACCGCTGCGGTCGGCGAACCTCACCTCGAGCCACGCCCGTCCCGACCGCGGCACCTTCGTGCCGTTGACGGGCACCTCGCCGGCCTCGTCCGAGCTCAGCCCGGTCGTCGACCGCGTGAACAGCGTGGTCTGCGCCGTGCCGACGCGGTGGTGGACCTGGACGTGCATCGCGCCGGTGTCGGCGATGTACGGGCCGGCCGCGCCCCTGCCCTTCCGCAGCCGGTACTCCGTGCCGATGTCGTAGGTCAGCGTGAACCTGCCGCTGAAGGCTCCCTCCGTGCACTTGGCGGTCACCGAACCGGTGGCGGCCTGTGCCGCCGGTGTCAGTGCGCCGCCCGCGGCGACCAACAGGGCCAGCAGAGCGGCCCTCTTCACCCCAGACCCCAAGACGATCTCCCTCATCTCGTTGCGCCACCCGAGTGACGTGTCACAGGAATATCACGCGGGCGGGGGCTGCTGGGGTTGCTCGTCAGTCACGCGCCGGTGTCGGTGCGTAGTAGCCGCAGTTCACCTCGGATTCCTCCATCCGAGTGTCGCCCGACACGCCGTGTCGAGTTGCAACCTCTTGCGTTGCGATCTAGGTTCTACCCCTACATCTAGTGGTTACACCGTTGTAAGTAGTCCACAGGTTGTGGGTAACCCAACCACGTGCGGCTGCTGCGGCCGGTGCTGCGCCGGGGAGGGGTGAACAGGCGTGCGGTGTCCGTTTTGCCGTCATTCGGACTCACGGGTGGTCGACTCCCGTGAGGTCGACGAGGGACAGGTGATCCGTCGCCGGCGCTCCTGCAACAGCTGCAGCCGCCGGTTCACCACGGTCGAGGAGGCGGTCCTCGCCGTGGTCAAGCGCTCCGGGGTGACGGAGCCGTTCAGCCGCGACAAGGTCGTCGTGGGCGTGCGCAGGGCGTGCCAGGGCCGCCCGGTCGACGAGGACGCGTTCCAGCAGCTCGCCCAGCGAGTGGAAGAGTCGATCCGGTCGACGGGATGTGCGGAAATCCCGAGTCACGAGGTGGGCCTCGCCATTCTCGGCCCCCTGCGCGAGCTCGACGAGGTCGCCTACCTCCGCTTCGCGAGCGTCTACAGGTCCTTCTCGTCCGTCGAGGACTTCGAGAAGGAAATTCTTGATCTTCGCACTGCTCGGGCTCGAGCGGCCTCCGAACAGCCCGAGCAATGATGCGCGCGCAGCGATGCGCGCGAACCAGCCTTTTGTCTACGCACCAGCACGAGGGAGATCCACCGTGACCGAGACGGTCGGCGGTTCAGCCAAGAAGACTGCCGCACGGGCGGCTGCCAAGCCTGCCGCGCTGAAGGTCCAGCGCGTCTACACCACCGAAGGCCGCCACCCCTACGACGAGGTCACCTGGGAGCGCCGCGACGTCGTCATGACGAACTGGCGTGACGGGTCGGTGAACTTCGAGCAGCGCGGTGTCGAGTTCCCCGAGTTCTGGTCGGTGAACGCCACCAACATCGTCACCAGCAAGTACTTCCGCGGTGCCGTCGGCAGCGAGAAGCGCGAGCAGTCGCTGCGCCAGCTGATCGACCGCGTGGTGAAGACCTACGTGGGCGCGGGCAAGGAGCACGGCTACTTCGCCTCCGAGCAGGACGCGGAGATCTTCGAGCACGAGCTCACCTACATGCTTCTGCACCAGGTGTTCAGCTTCAACTCGCCGGTGTGGTTCAACGTGGGCACCAGCTCGCCGCAGCAGGTCAGCGCGTGCTTCATCCTCGCGGTCGACGACACGATGGAGTCGATCCTGAACTGGTACCGCGAGGAGGGCCTGATCTTCAAGGGCGGCTCCGGTGCCGGCCTGAACCTCTCGCGCATCCGTTCCTCCAAGGAGCTGCTGTCCTCCGGCGGCACCGCGTCCGGCCCGGTGTCGTTCATGCGCGGCGCCGACGCGTCCGCGGGCACCATCAAGTCCGGTGGCGCCACCCGCCGTGCCGCGAAGATGGTCGTGCTCGACGTCGACCACCCGGACGTCGAGGAGTTCATCGAGACGAAGGCGAAGGAAGAGCACAAGATCCGCGCTCTGCGCGACGCCGGGTTCGACATGGACCTCGGTGGCGCGGACATCGTGTCGGTGCAGTACCAGAACGCGAACAACTCCGTGCGCGTCTCGGACGAGTTCATGCACGCCTACGAGAACGGCACCGACTTCGGCCTGCGTGCCCGCCAGACCGGCGAGGTGATCGAGCGCGTCGACGCGAAGTCGCTGTTCCACAAGCTCGCGCAGGCCGCGTGGGAGTGCGCGGACCCCGGCATCCAGTACGACGACACGATCAACGACTGGCACACCTGCCCCGAGTCGGGCCGCATCACCGCGTCCAACCCGTGCTCGGAGTACATGCACCTGGACAACTCCAGCTGCAACCTCGCGTCGCTGAACCTGATGAAGTTCCTCGGTGACGACGGCAAGTTCGACGCCGTCACGTTCGCCAAGGCCGTCGAGCTGATCATCACCGCGATGGACATCTCGATCTGCTTCGCGGACTTCCCGACCGAGCCGATCGCGGACACCACCCGCAAGTTCCGCCAGCTCGGCATCGGCTACGCCAACCTGGGCGCGCTGCTGATGGCGACGGGCCACGCCTACGACTCCGAGGGTGGCCGCGCGCTCGCCGCGACCATCACCTCGTTGATGACCGGTGTGTCCTACCGCCGTTCCGCGGAGCTCGCGGGCATCGTCGGCCCGTACGAGGGCTACAAGCGCAACGCCACCGCGCACCAGCGCGTCATGCGCAAGCACGCCGCCGCCAACGACCTGATCCGCACCTACCACGCGAACGACTCGTCGGTGCACAAGGTCGCGACCGAGGCGTGGCAGCAGGCGCTGGAGATCGGCGCGAAGAACGGCTGGCGCAACGCCCAGGCGTCCGTGCTGGCGCCGACCGGCACCATCGGCCTGATGATGGACTGCGACACCACCGGTATCGAGCCGGACCTGGCCCTGGTCAAGTTCAAGAAGCTCGTCGGCGGCGGCTCGATGCAGATCGTCAACCAGACCGTGCCGCGCGCGCTGAAGGCGTTGGGCTACCAGGAAGAGCAGATCGAGGCGATCGTCGAGTACATCGGCGAGCACGGCCACGTCGTCGACGCGCCGGGCCTGCGCCGCGAGCACTACGAGGTCTTCGACTGCGCGATGGGCGAGCGTTCCATCGCCCCGATGGGTCACGTGCGGATGATGGCGGCCACGCAGCCGTTCCTGTCCGGCGCGATCTCCAAGACGGTCAACATGCCGGAGTCGGCGACCGTCGAGGACGTCGAGGAGATCTACTACCAGGGCTGGAAGCTCGGTCTGAAGGCGCTCGCGATCTACCGCGACAACTGCAAGGTCGGCCAGCCGCTGTCGGCGGGCAAGTCCGCGAAGGCCACCGACGAGAAGAAGTCCTCGGAGACCGTCGTCGAGTACCGCCCGGTCCGCAAGCGCCTGCCGAAGAAGCGCCCCTCACAGACCGTGTCGTTCACGGTCGGTGGCGCCGAGGGCTACCTGCACGCCGGCTCCTACCCTGACAACGGCCTCGGCGAGATCTTCGTCAAGCTGGGCAAGCAGGGCTCGACGCTGGCCGGCGTGATGGACGCGTTCTCGATGTCCATCTCGGTGGGTCTGCAGTACGGCATCCCGCTCGAGTTCTACGTCTCGAAGTTCCAGAACCTGCGCTTCGAGCCGGCGGGCATGACGGACGACCCGGACGTGCGGATCGCGACCTCGGTGCTGGACTACCTGTTCCGCCGCCTGGCGCTGGACTACCTGCCGTACGACAAGCGCGCGCAGCTCGGCATCTTCACCGCCGACGAGCGTTCCGCGCAGGTGGCCGGCGAGTACGGCGCGCCCACGTCGTCCGAAGTGGACATCGAGGGCCTGCGCGGGTCGGTGGAGGCCGCTCCGGCCCAGACCGAGACCGCTGCGCCGAAGCAGGTCGGCAGCTCGACGGAGCTGCTGGAGCTGCACCTGGGCAAGGCCGCTGACGCGCCGCTGTGCATGACCTGCGGCACGAAGATGCGTCCGGCCGGGTCCTGCTACCTGTGCGAGGGCTGCGGCAGCACGTCCGGCTGCAGCTGATCTGATCGCTTCATGAATGGGCGGCTCCTCCGGGCCGCCCATTCGCCTTTTCCGCCGGGTGATAGAACAACGGGAATGCGCTCGTTCGACGATTTACGCGGCTACCTGCTCGGCCAGCTGAACGCCGCTGTCCGCCGACCCGGCATGTACGGCGGCGAACCGGTGATCCTTACCCTGCTCGACGCGCTGGCGTTCGCCGACGACCGCACGGACCGCTGGCAGGCCGAGCTCGACGCGCTGGTGAAGCGGGGCGCGGCCAACGCGGCGATGGTGAGCGGCGCCGTGCACGAAGTGCTCGGCCACCGCAGCGAGGACGTCATGGCGTCGGTGTACGCGGATCTCGCGCACCGGCAGGGCTGGTTGTCGCTCGACGCGGACAGCCGGATTCCCGGTGTGCTGGGCGAGTCGGACTGCGTGCTGGACGACGTGATCGCGGAGTACGGCGAGCCGCCGTTGTGGTTGGGCGGCACCAATCCCAAGTACTCGAAGACGCTCGGCTATCCGGACCGGTCGGGGTCGCTGGTGTTCTTCCACTTCATGCCGGAGCTACGGCTGATGGCGACGCGGCGCGGTGACGGCGCGTTCCGCGACAGCTTCGTCTTCACGCCTGCCGGGCAATCGCGATGAACTCGGCGATGAGCGGCGTGTGCCGGTGTTCGGCCCACGCCAGCGCCACCTCGTTCGGCGCGATGTCCTCGATCGGCACGTGCACCAGGTCGTCGCGCGAGTAGAACACCGCGGCCGACAACGGCAGGATCGCCACCCCGCCGTGCAACGCGACGTGCTCCAGCTTCTCCTCGACGGACCGGAATCCCGGCGGGTCGGTGTGCTGCACGCGCCGCTCGCCGGTCAGGTCCGCCTCCAGCACGCTTTCCTTGCCCGCCAACCGGTGCGTCGCGGGCACCACGGCCACGCGCGGTTCCGTGAACAGCGGCGTGAACCGCAGTCCCGCCGTGGGGACCGGCAGGCGCACATAGCTCACGTCGACGCGTCCGTCGTGGATCACCTCGACCTGGTCCTCCCACGTCGTGCGGACCACGTCGATCCGCAGACCGGGGTGCCGCGACGCGAGGACACGCACCGCGGGCGTCACGATCAGGCCCGGCATGAACCCGACCGTGAACGTGTCCGCCACGCCCACCCGCCGCAGCAGGGCCGAGGCCTGCGCGAGCAACGGCCGCGCGTCGGCCAGCAACTGCTCACCGGCCGGCGTGAGCGCCGTGCCCTTCGGCGACCGGTCGAACAGCCGCACCTTCAGCTCGGTCTCCAGCGCGCGGATCTGCCGGGACAGCACGGGCTGCGCGATGTGCAGCGCCTCGGCGGCGCGCCCGAAGCTCAGGTGCTCCGCGACCGCCACGAAATAGCGCAGCTTCCGCAGGTCCAGGTCCATACCTGAAGGGTATGGCACACGACCGAGCAGGTCTTGGACCGCGAACCCGCCACGCGAGCAGGCTGGAGCCATGAAATCCACACTGGACGGACAGCGGGTCGCGGTGCTCGGCGGCTCCTCGGGAATCGGTCTCGCCACGGCTCGGGCAGCACGAGACGCCGGCGCGAAAGTCACCGTCGTCTCGCGGAAACCCCAGCCCGAACCCGGCATCGAGACGCACGCCGCCGACCTCACCGACCCCGGCGCCATCACGGACGCTTTCGCCGCGATCGGCGAGATCGACCACCTCGTGTACACGGCGGGGGAGCCGCTCGCGTTGATGGAGATCGGCAACCTCGACCGCGACGCCGCTCGACACTTCTTCGGCCTCCGGTACTTCAGCGTGCTCGACACCGTGAAGGCGGCCGACGTCACCACCTCGATCACGCTCACCACCGGCATCGCGAAGGACCGGCCGGGCCCTGGCTGGGCGGTCGCGGCGAGCATCTGCGGCGCCGTCGAGGCGTTGACCAGGGCGCTGGCGGTCGAGCTCGCCCCGGTCAGGGTCAACGCGGTCAGCCCCGGCGTCGTGCGCAGCCCGCTGTGGGGGCCGGACGCCGAGCAGGTCTACGCGGACGTCGCGCGGACGTTGCCGCTCGAGCGGGTCGGTGAGGTCGAGGAGATCGCCCAGGCGTACCTGTACCTGATGACGCAGCCGTGGTCGACCGGCACGATCCTCACGGTCGACGGAGGAACCACGGTCGCCTGAAATTCGTTGCGAGGCAAGGTAAAATGGCAGGTGATGCGCATAGTTCTGCATGCGCGTGCGCGTCTGGACCTCGCTCTCCGACCTCGTGGCCGGCAAGTCGCCGCGAGACCCCTGGGAGTGGACCGACGAGCCGGAAACCCTGACCGCACAAGCGATCAGGGCCAGCGAGGTCACCCACCAGCACCCGGAGGGCATCGTGGGCGGAGACGTCGACACCACCGCCGCGATCGTCGGTGGCATCGTCGCGAAGCCACCGCAGCAGTGGGTCGCCGAACGCGAAGACCTCCCGGACCGGGTGCGCCGCTAGTCCTTGTGCCGCTGGTAATACCGCGCCACCCGCACCCGGTTCCCGCACGTCGCGGGATCACACCACCGGCGTCGCGGGTGCGCGGGCACGAACAGCAGCCGGCACCCCGGCGCCTCGCACGTCTTCACCTTCCGCACGGCCGGTGACGCCAGCAACTCCGCCGCCGCGCCCGCCAGCACCGCGAGCGCCCGCGCGACCTCGTCGCCCTCCCGTTCCCGGGACATCTCCACGGCACCCGACCACGTCAGCACGTCGTACGCCGGAGCACCGCGCAATGCCGCGTTCAACGGTGCCAGGTCGGGCTCGTGGCCGTCGCGCGCCGCGAGCACCGCTGCCTCGACCTGGCCGCGCAGCTCTCTCAAGCGTTCCGACCAGGGCAAACCCTGCGACGACACCCACTCCTCCAGGTGGTCGTCCTCGGACGTCAGCGTGTTGACGAAGTCGATCGCGAGCACGAACTAACTGTACATCACGCGAAGTATCCATTAGCCTAATGCGTCATGACCACAAAGACGCATGTGACAGGGCACCGGTTCGCGGACGTGGACGGCATCAAGGTCTTCTACCGGGAGGCAGGCGACCCGGACGCGCCCAGACTCCTGCTGCTGCACGGTTTCCCGTCCGCCTCGCACCAGTACGCGCGGCTCATCGAGGAGCTCCGGGACGACTTCCACATCGTCGCTCCGGACCACCCCGGCTCCGGCCACAGCGACGCCCCCGAGCGGCCCCACACGTTCGACTTCCTCGCCGACACGATCGAGAAGTTCCTGGAGACCATCGGCTTCACGGGTTTCTCCCTGTACGTCTTCGACTTCGGCGCCCCGGTCGGCTTCCGCATCGCGACGCGCCATCCCGAGTGGATCAAGGGGTTGATCGTCCAGAACGGCAACGCCTACGAGGACGGCCTGTCGGAGCTCGCCAGGAACTTCATCGCCAACCGCGACCCGCAGGGCGCCCGCGACATGCTCGCGCTGGAGTTCACGAAGTTCGGCTACCTCGAGGGCGTACGTGACCCCGAGGCCATCTCGCCCGACACGTGGACCCTCGACCAGCACTACCTCGACCTGCGTCCACAGCCGCAGATCGACCTCGCCCTCGACTACCACACCAACGTCGCCAAGTACCCGGAATGGCAGGCCTACCTGCGCGAACACCAGCCGCCGACGCTGATCACGTGGGGGCGCGGCGACCCGTTCTTCCTCGAGCCCGGCGCCAAGGCGTACCTGCGCGACCTGCCCGACGCCCAGCTGCACCTGTTCGACACCGGCCACTTCGCGCTGGAGGAGGACCTCACCGAGATCGCCACGCTGATCAGGGCGTTCGTCCCGCGCGGGTGATTTATTCATCACGTGTTGAGTTTTTCGCCGTACGGTCGTAACCTCGGCGTCATGGACGCCTACTGCGTGGATTTCGAGGCCATCGACGGCACGATGCTCGCCGTCGTGGGAGGCAAGGCCGCGAACCTGGGGGAGCTCACCAGGGCGGGACTACCGGTGCCGCAGGGTTTCTGCGTCACCACCGACGCCTACCGCGCTGTGGCGGTGGCCGACGAGCTGGCGAGCACGACTCCGGAGAACGCCCGCAGGACGTTGCTGGAAACCGCTGTGCCGCAGGAGATCCGGGACGCGATCGTGACGGCGTACCGCAAGCTCGGCGACGGCACCCCGGTCGCGGTGCGGTCCAGCGCGACGGCCGAGGACCTGCCGTTCGCGAGCTTCGCGGGCCAGCAGGACACGTTCCTCAACGTCGTCGGCGAGGACGCCGTGGTCGACGCCGTGCGACGGTGCTGGGCGTCGCTGTGGACCGACCGCGCCGTCAGCTATCGCGAGACGAACGGCATCGACCACACCACGACGTACCTCGCTGTTGTCGTGCAACGGATGGTGCAATCCGCGGTCTCCGGCGTGATGTTCACGGCGAACCCGGTCACGGGCAAACGCGACCAGATCGTCATCGACGCGAGCCCCGGTCTCGGCGAGGCGGTCGTGTCCGGCGCGGTCAACCCCGACCACTTCGTCGTCGACGGGTCCGAGATCGTCGAAAGGCGCCTGGGGGACAAGAAGTTCGTCATCCGCTCGCTGCCCGGCGGTGGCACCGAGCACGTCGAGGTGGGCGAACCGTGCCTGACCGACGGGCAGATCCACGCGCTCGCCGTCCTCGGCCGCAAGGTGCAGCAGCACTACGGCGCGCCGCAGGACACCGAGTGGGCGATCGACGCCGACGGCGAGCTGCACCTCACCCAGGCACGGCCGATCACGACGCTGTTCCCGTTGCCGGACAACCCCGACGGCGGCGCGCACGTCTACTTCTGCTTCAGCCTCGCGCAGGGCCTCGAGCGTCCGATCACGCCGATGGGGCGCGCGGCGTTCCGGGAGATCTCCAAGTCGGCCTTCGAGATCGTGATCGGTGACCCGCAGAGCAAGTCCTATGTGGAGGCCGGTGAGCGGATCTTCTTCGACGCCACCAAGGTGTTGCAGAGCAAGGTCGGCCGCGAGTTCGTCACACGGCTGCTCGGGGTGATGGAGGCGCGCTCGTCCGAGGTGCTGCGCGGCCTGTTCGACGACCCGCGCTTCGCGATCACAACCTCCTCGCCGATGCCTGCCGTCAAGCGCGTGCTGCGCCTCGCCCGCCGGTTCCACGCACCCGTGACCGTCATGAAGGCGTTGGCAGATCCGGAGAAGGCCGCGCGGAACGCGGTCAAGATGGAGCAGGAGGTCCTCGACAAGGCCGCGGCCCTCTCGATCGAGCAGGCGCTGCGGGATTGCACCGTCCCGGTGCTGCCGAGGCTCGCGCCGACCGCGCTGGTCGGGTTCGCGCTGCTCTGGCTCGTCAGCAAGGTCGTGAAGACCAGGCCGGGGGAGCTGCAGACCGTCCTGCGCGGCCTGCCGAACAACATCACCACCGAGATGGACATGGCGATGTGGGACCTCGCGCAGGAGATCAGGCGTGACCCCGTCGCGCTGCAGCAGTTCCAGAACGGCGAACGCCCCGCCGCGTTGGACAAGTTCCTCGCGAAGTGGGGCCACCGGGCCGTGGCGGAGATCGATCTCGGTCTGCCCAGGTGGTCCGACGACCCGACGCACGTCATCGGCGTCGTGCGCAACTTGCTGCGGCTGGAGGACGAAAACGCGTACCCGGACGTGGTGTTCGCCCGCGGTGCCGCCGAAGCCGAAGCGATGATCGAGACCCTGGCACGTCGCGCCCGGGGCCGCGGCTGGTTCGTGCGCTTCGCGTTGCGCCGCACCAGGTTGCTCGCGGGCCTGCGGGAGTACCCGAAGTACCTGATCATCACCCTGTTCGGCGCCCTGCGGAAGCGCATCGCGGAGGGCGGTGCCCAGCTCGTCGCGGACGGTCGCCTCGACAGCGCCGACGACGTGTTCTTCCTGAACTTCGAGGAAATGCGCTCCACACAAGGAGATCTGCGCTCGCTCGTGGCGCAGCGCCGTGAGGTCTACGACCGCGAGATGCGGCGCCGGCACATCCCGCGCGTGCTGCTGTCGGACGGCACAGAGCCGGAAGCGGTGCACAACGGCGTTGCCGCCGAGGGTGATCTCGTCGGCACACCGGCGTCGGCGGGCACGGTCACCGGCATCGCGCGGGTCGTCATGGACCCGGTCGGCGCGCACCTCGAACCCGGCGAGATCCTCGTCGCGCCGTCGACGGATCCGGGTTGGACGCCGTTGTTCCTGACGGCGGGCGGACTCGTGATGGAGATGGGCGGCGCGAACTCGCACGGCGCGGTCGTCGCCCGCGAGTACGGCATTCCCGCGGTGGTGGGCGTGCGTGAGGCCGTGACGCGGATCAAGACCGGCGAACGGATCACCGTGGACGGCAGCACGGGCGCGATCACCGCGGTCGCCGACTCACCGGTTGAGGTCTCATAGCGCCGTCCGGACGCGTAATGTCGGGTTTGTGGCTGAGTCCAAGGGTGAGCTGAACAAGGTCCAGCAGGGAATCGCCGACTACCTGCTGCGAGCCGGGGTGGACGGGTTCGGACCGTTCAAGAGCGCACGCGAGGCCGCGTCCGACGCGCTGGTCAAGAAGGGCAGCGAGGCCGCCGCGATCAAGCACCTCGTCCGCACCCACGTGGCGCTGGCCGGCGCGCAGGGCTTCATCACGAATCTCGGCGGCCTGATCACGCTGCCCATCTCGCTGCCGTCCAACGTCGCCGCGGCCTACGTGATCCAGACGCACCTCATCGCGTCCATCGCGTCGGTCCGCGGCCACGACGTCGACAGCGAGGAGGTGCAGACGGCCATCCTGCTGTGCCTGCTCGGCAATGCCGGAACCGAGCTGTTCAAAAAGGTCGGCATCAAGCAGTTCACCAAGAAGGCCGCCTCGGCACTCATCACAAAATACGGTACGAAAAAGCTCGGCACGGTCGCGGTGAAGGGTGTTCCGATCCTAGGCGGCGTCATCGGCGGTGGCGTCGACGCCGCGTCCACCAGAGCGGTCGGCGCATTCGCGAACCGCTACTTCACCCAGGCGGACCCGTTGCCGGGCGTCATCGACGGCGAGGTCCTGTCCGTGGAGATCGAGGAAGCGGACGGAACGGCCGATTCGCGTTAGCTCAGCCGGTCCAGTGCGGAACTGAACGCGTCCGGCGGGATGTGCACACCACCGCTGAACGGGTTCTGCATCTGGTAGATGGCGAACAAGAGCAGAACCAGTGTCGAACTGAGCGTGACGGTGATCAGCAGCTGCGAGATCAGGTTCGGCCCGCCGAACAGGTACGGGAACAGCAGCGACAGCGCGGTGCCGATCAGCAGTGCGAGCCACACGACCGGGTTCACGCCGTTGCCCGCCGCGTCCAGCCGCTCCTGCCTGGCCTGGTAGACCTCCCACAGCTGGTTCGCCGCCTCGGTCTTGCGGTCCTCCTGCCAGTCGCCGTCCGGCGCCGCCGCGGCGATGGTCTCCCTGAGCTGGTTCAACGTGGTCCAGCCCTTGTTGTCCACGTCCTCGCCCTCGCGCATGCGCGGCCATTCCTCGTCGACGACGGTCGAGACGTAGGTGCGGATCAGCTGCTCCACTTTGGACTTCGCGGGTTCCGGTAGCGAGTCGGACGACCAGTCGACGGCGACGAGCGCGTTGGCCTCCCGCTGCACCTGTTCCTCGGCGGTGTTGGACGCGTCGAACAGGGAGATGAGGATGAAGGCGACCAGGACGGCGTGCAGTCCCGCGACGATGCTGAACACCGAACCGCCGGCGCCGAGGTTCTTCTCGCCGACTTCCTCCGAGCCGAACCGCCGTGTGATGACGACGATGATGGCGGACAGGACGGCCGCACCGAGAACCCAGAGCAGGCCGGAGACGTAAATGCTCAATTCGGCTCCTTTCTGGTGTGGGATTAGACCACGGTCTACTGTGGCCGGTACAGCACGGTCTGGTTAACGAGTAATGGTCAGGTGGGAATGCGCGGCAACAGCAGGAATACCCGGTTGTCGTATCGGACTGCTCCATTCCGGTGGCGGGGGAATATGCTTGCGTTGAGCACCATCTCGTCTCTTTTGGTGCTTTCCGCGCCGTTCACCAGCGCCGTTGCTCATGCTGCACCGCCGAACTGCGACGCGTTTCAAGTCCGTTCGTCGCACCGAGGCGCGCTGTCGACGTTCACGAAACTCGACGTGTCATCCGGTGGGGTGATGGAAGTAGCCCACCTCGACTACGCGGTGAACGCGCTGGGGTACTCGGCGGCGTTGGGCCGTTTGGTTG
This sequence comes from Lentzea flava, assembly GCF_014648475.1. Taxonomy (GTDB): domain Bacteria; phylum Actinomycetota; class Actinomycetes; order Mycobacteriales; family Pseudonocardiaceae; genus Lentzea; species Lentzea flava. Next base: position 29,143 of record NZ_BMRE01000024.1, read on the forward strand.
GTCTCACGTCCAAGGGGCACCACTGGTGGAAGAACCCGTCGCACGTCGTGCTGATCGACGCGAAGGGCGTCGTCAGCGACCTCGGACCCGTTGACGCGCATTGGTTCCGCACCGACGACGTGTCCGCCGGCGCGGTCATCGGCACGACGTTCTACGTCCGGGACAACGCCCGCCTGCACGCGATCGACATCGACCCGGACAGCGCCTCCTACCTCGAGATCGTGCGGACCGTCGTGCTGGACTGGCCCGCTCTCGCGCTCGACGACTTCACCGTCGACGCGGCAGGGAAGCTGACCGGTGTGTCGGCCGCGGGCTGGGGGCCGGGCGAGGTCGTGTCGTTCGACCCGGCGTCGGGGCGGGTGCTGAGCAGGACGGAGATCGTGGACCTGCCCGGCAGATCCACGTACGGCGCTGTGGTGATCGACTCCGCGGGCACCGTCTACGCGACCAACAACGGCTACAAGGGCCGCAGCCGCGTGTACCGGATCAGTGGTGCGACCGCGACGGAACTGTCGGAAGGCCCGCAGCTGGGCATGATCGACGCGGCGGGCTGCCTGCCGAACCCGATGCCGCCGCGCGTCGAACCTCCCGCGCCGCGCCCCGAAGTTCCACCGCCCCCGCCTCCTGCCCCGAAACCGGCCCCGATCCCGGCTCCGGCGCCCGCCCCCGTCGTTCCGCCGCCTCCCGCAACCACGACGACGCCTCCGCCGTCCGCGCCGCCGCGGCCGGTGCCGGTGCGGGCGGCGCGGCAGAAACCCGCGCCGCGCAAGGACCTTCCGGTGGCGGCCGAGACCACGCCGCTCACGAAGTCCCGCAAGTGGGCGATGGTCACGATCGTCCTGGTGATGCTGGGCGCCGGCGCGGCAGCCGCCCGAGCCCGCGGATAAATCGGTTGGCGTGCCGTGACGGTCTCGCTACCGTTGCGGCATGTACTTCATCTGATGAAGCCCAGCGGCGCTCTTGACGCCGCTCTCGCGACCTCGCTGTCGTCTCGGTGACCCTTCCGCGGGTCCTTCTCCCACGGCCTCGTTCTGCCGTGTCCTTGCACGCCCTCTTCGCGAGGAGGCTTTCGCATGCCTGCCACCACTCCGCCCGAGCCGTCCAACCGCGCCGCACGTCGTGCGAACAAGCGCGGTAAGCAGGACCAGAACGCGCACTTCCAGCTGCCACAGCAACGTGTTCCGGTGGTCCAGCCGCGCCAGTTCGCGACCCGTCGCCGCGGAGGAACCGCGTAGCCGACGCCGAACCAGGCGCGACACCGCAGGGGACGCATTCACTCGAATGCGTCCCCTGCTCCCTTCGGGGTGTGATCTCCCGTTCTGTCCGGATCCGATCTAGCCTGAGGTGCTACCGGACCGACAGGATCGGAGGCGCCAGATGAGGATCGCTGACGTTTTGCGCACGAAGGGATCGGCGGTCGCGACGATCGACCCCGACGCACCGGTCACCGAACTGCTCAGAGCGCTCGCCGAACACAACGTCGGCGCGATCGTCGTGGTCGGCCCGTCCGGCGTCGCGGGGATCGTGTCCGAGCGCGACGTGGTCCGCCGCCTGCACGAGTCCGGCGCTGACCTGCTGTCTTCCCCGGTGTCCGCGATCATGACCACCGACGTGTTCACGTGCTCGCCGTCGGACACGGTCGACAGCCTCACGGTCGTGATGACCGAACGACGCTTCCGTCACGTACCCGTGGTCTCCGACGGGCAGCTGGTCGGGATCGTCAGCATCGGTGACGTCGTGAAGAGCCGCATCGGGCAGCTGGAGCAGTCGCAGGACCAGCTGCAGGCCTACATCGTCCAGGGCTGATCGCCCTTGACAGGGTGAAACCTGCTGCCGGCTGGCCCGACGGGTTACTGAATGTTGACTCTCGGGTCAGTCGGTGATGTGATCACGCCCGCACTGGTGCAGACCATTCCCTCAATCCGCCGCCATGGATGCTGGGGAGGAACGGGCGTGGAGATCACTCGGCGTTCGGCGTTGATCGGTGGAGTGGCGGCTGTTCCGCTGCTCGTGGGCGGTTCCGGGTTCGCACAGGCGGCCACCTGGAAGCTCAAGTGGAGTCCGCAGGCGAACAAGGACGGGCTCGGCGCCTTCGAGGGCGTCGAGGACGACAGGGCCGGCTCGCATCCCGGCACGAAGCACATCTACGTGTCGGGCAACGACTACCGGTTCGACATGCACACCCGCGACCGCGACACGTCCACGGACCGGCAGCGCAACGAGGTCCGCGGCATGAAAGCGGGCGGGCAGAACATCGACATCGGCGACGGCGAGACGTGGAAGTGGACCTACTCCATGTTCATCCCGAGCTCGTTGAAGTCGACGACGTCGTTCACCCACATCATGCAGACGAAGATGCCCGGTCTCGGCTCCGCACCCGTGACGGTCATGTCGCTGCGCCGCACCGGCGGTGTGCAGAAGATCGAGTTCAAGGTCACCGAGGGCAACGTGCTCGTCGGCAACGTCGACCTCGAGCCGTTGCACAACAAGTGGATCGACACCGAGGTGGAGATCAAGGTCGGCAACGGCACCGGCCGCGTCCGCTGGGTCGTCCGCGAGGGCGGACGCACCGTGCTCGACGCGACGAAGACCAACGTCGACACATGGCTCGACGACCGGTTGCGCCCGAAGTGGGGCATCTACCGCTCACTCGGCGACACGTCCGGCTCACTGCAGAACTGCTACCTGCTGCTCCGCAACCTCAAGGCCTATAAGTTCGAATGATGCTGCACGACGTCGCCGACGCCACGCACCAATATATTGGTTCGCTCGACGGTGACCAGCGCGAACACGCCATTCGCGCGGTCACCGACGACGACCTCCGCCACCGCTGGGCATACACACCCGGCACACGACCGGGCCTGGTGCTCGGCGAACTACGACGCGATCAGCGCAAAGCCGTGCACGGCATGCTCGCAACCGTGCTCAGCCCACACGCCTATGCCCAGGCCGCCGCCGTGATGGCGCTCGAGGACGTGCTCGACCACCGCGAGGGCGGCCACCGCGACCGCCACAACGGCGACTACTGGACGGTGCTCTTCGGCACGCCCGGCGGCGACGAGCCGTGGGGATGGCGCGTCGAGGGACACCACCTGTCCGTGAACGTCGTCGTCGCCGACGGCCGCGTCTCCGCGACACCGTTCTTCCTCGGCGCGAACCCCGCCCGCGTCACCTACCGCGGCCGCGTGGTCGGCCAGCCGCTGCGACTCGAGGAAGAACTGGCTCGCGAACTCCTCGACCGCATGGGCCCGACCGCGCGCCGCCTGGCCGTCGTGTCGGACACCGCACCCCACGACATCCGCAGCGGCAACTCCCCGCGCGTGAGCCCCTCCGAACCGGTCGGCGTGACGCCCGCGCAGCTGGGCAAGTCAGCGGGGGAGATGCTCGTCGACATCGTCCGCTTCTACCTCGACCGCCTCGCCTTCGAGCTGGCCGACGAGGAGTTCGCACGCATCGACCCGGAACGCCTGCACTTCTCGTGGGAGGGCTCGCTGCGCCGCGGCGAGGGCCACTACTACCGGATCCAGGGCCCCGAACTGCTCATCGAGTACGACAACACAGCCAACGAGGCCAACCACGTCCACACCGTCTGGCGTCGTCATTCGGGTGACTTCGGCGACGACCTCCTCGCCGCCCACTACGACGCGTCACGGCACACTGTCGCGCGTGGAGTGGCCCAGAACGGTTGACGACGCCGTCGCCCTGCAAGAGCGCCTGCGCACCCAGGTGATCACCACCAGCGCCCCTGACCTGCACATAAACACCGTCGCAGGCCTGGACGTCGGCTACCGTAGCAACGACACAGTTGCGGGCGTCTGCGTGGTGTTCGATGCAAAGACGCTGGTCGTGCTGGACGAAGTGGTCGTCGAGGACACGACGGACTTCCCATATATCGCCGGGCTCTTCGCGTTCAGGGAGATGCCGGTGCTGCTGCGCGCTCTCGATCGGGTGACGGTCGTACCGGACCTCCTGGTCGCGGACGGTCAGGGCCTCGCCCACCCGCGCAGGTTCGGTCTGGCGTGCCATCTCGGGGTGCACACGGGCATCCCGAGCATCGGCGTCGCGAAGAACGCGATGGGCCGGTTCGAGGAGCCCGGCCACGCACGCGGATCGATGAGCGACCTCGTCATGGACGACGAGGTCGTCGGCAGGGCGTTGCGAACGCAGGACGGCGTGAAGCCGGTGTTCGTGTCGGTCGGCCACAAGATCGACCTGGACCGGGCGTGCGCGGAGGTCCTGCGACTCGCTCCGCGCTACCGCCTGCCCGAGACGACTCGCCGCGCGGACACGCTCACGAAGCAGGCTGCTTCGACGGGGTGAAGCTGAGCAGCACGAGCAGGATCGCGCCGCACACCAGCGCGATGTCCGCGACGTTGCCGACGAACCAGCCGTTGTAGTCGATGAAGTCGACGACGTGCCCGCGCGCGAAACCGGGCGGCCGGAACAGCCGGTCGAGCAGGTGCGTCGTCGCTCCGCCCAGCATCATCGCGAGCGCGGCCGCCCGCAGCTTGGTCTGCGGCTGCAGGCCGTACCGCGCGAGCAGCACGACCGCGACCGCCGCGACGATGGTGAAGACCCACGTCGACCCCGCGCCGATGGAGAACGCGGCACCGGGGTTGTAGAGAAGCCTGAGCTGCAGGAACTCCCCGAGCACGGGAATGGGTGCGCGACCGGTCAGCGCGCTCTCGGCCCAGAACTTCGTGGCCTGGTCCAGCAGCAGCACGAGCACGGCGATGCCCATGACGAGCGGCACGCGGCGAGAGGTGGTGGTGTCCATTTGTGGACGAGCGTAGTTAAGGACGACGCCACCCGGCATCAGGCCCCGGAATCAGACACTGCCCCCGTCCCGAACACCTCGACGTCGTCGACATCGACCGCAGCGAGGAACTCCTCCTCCAGCGTCGCGGACCGTTCGTCGGTGTCGTAGTCCATGCAGATGCGCCAACGTCCATCGGTGCGTCGCGCACATGTGTGGAAGCGGCCGTAGAACGTTCGCTCGTCGTTCTCGGAACGCTTCGACACGATCTGGAAGATGCCGCGCTCGCTCGCGAGGTCGCGCGAGGCGATGCGCTCGACGAACCGGAACGCGATGGTCACCGAGCTGCCGCGGTTCGCGAGCTCGGCGAACCAGTCCTCGATCTGGTCCGAGTACTCCGCCAACCCCAGCACCTGCTTCGCCGGCCCTCCGGCGCGGATCAGCTCAGGCGCGTACAGGTCCAGGAACGCCGGTGCGTCCAGCTTCGCGTAGGCGAGCCGGAACGGGTGCCAGATTTGGTCGTTGAGCTGCCGCAACAGGTCGATTTCCACGCCTCGGAAGCTAGCGCGGCCACCGCGTCGACTTCACTCCTTGTTCCACTTCGAGCACGTTCCCCGGATCAGCGAGTGCCGAATCGCCCGGCCAGATGGGGATGGCTGTCGATGATCTTGCGGGCGACGGTGACCGAGTCGACGAGCGGGTGCAGCGCCAGCGCCTTCACGGCATGCGCGCGCTCACCGCTGATCGCCGCCTGGATGGTGGCGCGCTCGACGACCTTGAGCGTGGTGACGAGACCGACACCCTCGTCCGGAACCTGGCTCACCGCGACGGGCCGGGCGCCGTTGGCGTCGACGAGGCTGGGCACCTCGACCACGGCATCGGCGTCCAGGCACGACAACGTCGTCCTGTTCGGCACGTTGAGAATCAAGGTGGCCCGCTTGTCGGACGCGATGGCGTGCATCAGGTCGAGCGCGACCTTCTCGTAGCCGCCGCCATCCAGGTCGTTGGTATCGCGCTCGTCGTCGCGCGTCTCCGCCATGTACGTCTGCTCGCGTTCAAGGCGTGTCCGCTCCCAGCTCTCCAGCGATGGCTCCGCGTAGAACTGCTTCTGCTGCCCCAGCAGGAACGCCCCGCGCGACGCGCCGGCCTCCACCGCCTCGCGCGTGAAGTAGTAGTAGTGCAGGTATTCGTTCGGAATGGCGCCCAACGTGCGCAGCCACTCGGCACCGAAGAGCTTGCCCTCCTCGAACGACTCCAGCCGTTCCGTGTCGGCGAGCAGGTCTGGTAGCACATCGCGCCCGTGCACGTGGACACCCCGCAGCCACCCGAGGTGGTTGAGGCCGGCGTAGTCGAGCCACGCGTCTTCAAGGCGAACGCCGACGGCACGCGCGACGCGCCTGCCGAGCCCGACGGGGGAGTCGCAGATACCGATCACGCGGTTGCCGAGGTGCGCCGACATCGCCTCCGTGACCATGCCCGCCGGGTTGGTGAAGTTGATGACCCAGGCGTCAGGAGCGTGAACTGATATACGGCGTGCGATGTCGAGAGCGACGGGCACGGTACGCAATCCGTAGGCAACGCCACCGGCTCCGACGGTCTCCTGCCCGAGCACACCGCACCCCGCGGCGACGCTCTCGTCGGTCGCGCGTCCGTCGAGCCCGCCGACCCGGATCGCGGAGAAGACGAAGTCGGCGCCGCGCAGTGCCTCGTCGAGGTCCGTCGAGGTCGTGACGACCGGTGCATCCGATATATCAGCGGCGAGTTCGGCCAGGACGCCGCTGACGGCCGCGAGCCGCGCGGAGTCCAGGTCGTGAAGGGCGACCTCGGTGACGCGGCAGGGCGACCGGTCGGCGAGCAATGCGCGATATACGAGTGGCACGCGGAATCCGCCGCCGCCCAGGATGACCAGCTTCATGCTTCCACCACGTCCACTCCGCTTTCCCGCACTGCCGGCCGCGTCGCCAAATCGTACCTTTCCAGGCGTCGTGCGCGACCAATTGTGCCAACGGCACTGGCGCCACGGATTGCGGTGATTCGGCAAAGATCGAACTTCTGTGCCGAGGGAGTCTGCAGAGCGGATCATGCAGCTCAGAAGCCTGGCGAACGCGATTTCACCCTGGTTCGCACCAGGGGTGCCGTGCGCGGCTGATCTGTGATACAAAGAATGGCTTTGTATTTTCGGAATGAATTTTCCGGGAAGACAGAATCATTGTATCACAGGGGGCAAGGTGTTGGCGAGCGAACAGGCACGGATCACCTCGCTGTATGAAAAGCTCGACCAGGAACGGAACAAAGCGACCGCAGACCTTGCGGCCGCACTGCGGGACACCGTCACCCAGAGGCTGGACCGCGAAGCCGCCGTCCACGTGCTGACCAGGCAGGTCGGGAAGTACCGGGCGGCGGAGGAGGGGCTGGTCTTCGGTCGCATCGACTCGGAGAAAGGCGAACGCACCTACATCGGACGCGTCGGCTTGTTCGACGACGACTTCGAACCGCTGCTGCTGGACTGGCGGGCACCGGCGGCGCGACCGTTCTACACCGCGACCGCCGCGAACCCGGAAGGCCTGGTGCTGCGCCGCCACTTCCGCGTCCGCGACCGCGAGCTGTGCGATTTCCACGACGACGAACTGCTGACCGACACGACAGCACTGCTCGAGGCCCTCAACGCGCCGCGGACCGCGACGATGCGCGACATCGTCGCGACCATCCAGGCCGAGCAGGACGAGATCATCCGCTACTCGGGCCCCGGCGTGCTGGTGATCGAAGGCGGACCCGGCACCGGCAAGACCGCCGTGGCCCTGCACCGGGTGGCATACCTGCTGTACACGCGTCGTGAACGTCTGTCGCGGCACGGTGTGCTGATCGTCGGCCCGAACACGGGCTTCCTCCACTACGTCGGCGACGTCCTCCCGTCGCTGGGGGAGACCGATGTCGTGTTCGCGACGCCCGGCGAGCTCTATCCGGGCGTCTGCACCGACGTGGAAGACACCCCGCCGTTGCAACGGCTGAAGGGCGATATATCAGTTCTGGACCTGCTGGCCGTCGCCGTCGCCGACCGGCAGGAACTTCCCGACGAGCCCATCGAGATCGAGCTGGAGGACGTCGTCGTCCCGCTCGACGCGCACATCGCCGCCGTCGCGCGGGAGAAAACGCGCTACTACGGGCTGCCGCACAACGCGGCCCGCAAGTACTTCTTCCTCGCACTCGCCGAGGAACTCGTCGCGCCGGCGATGCGGCTCATCGGCGTCGACTGGCCGGAGATCGAGGAGGACGTGCGCCACGAGCTGCGCCACAGCGCCGAGCTGCGCGACGCCGTCGACAGGTTGTGGCCTCAGCTCACGCCCGAGCAACTGCTCGCCGACCTGTACGCCGGCCGGTGCTTCCGGATCGGCGTGCCGGAGCTGTACCGGGAGGACGCCGACGCGTGGACGGTGTCCGACGTGCCCTTGCTCGACGAACTCGCCGAACTGCTCGGCTCCGACGGCGCCGCGGAACGCGAGGCCAAGCGCGAAGAGGAGGAACAGCTCGAATACGCCCGCGGCGTCATGGACGTCCTGTCGATCGACGAACGCGCGGACGACGACGAGTACATCGTCACCGACTTCGTCGACGCCGAGGTGCTGGCCGTCCGGCACGAGGTGCGCGATCACCGCTCTCTCGCCGAACGGGCAGCCGACGACCGCACGTGGACATACGGCCACGTCGTCGTCGACGAAGCACAGGAACTGTCTGCAATGGACTGGCGCGTGCTGCTGCGTCGCTGCCCCAACAGGTCCATGACCGTCGTCGGCGACCTGGCCCAGCGCCAGGCCGCAGGTGGCGTCCGGAGCTGGGGTTCGGTGTTCGACCGGTTCACCTACCGTCGCCTGGAGGTCAACTACCGCACGCCCGGCGAGATCATGGCCGTCGCCACCCCGGTCCTGAAGCTCGTAGACCCCGACGCCTCGGCGCCCGTGTCGGTGCGCAAGACCGGCATCCGGCCGTGGGCCCGGCGCGTCACTGATATATCGGCAGCGGTGCGCGACGAACTCGACGCACACGCCGTTGCACACAACGGCCGCACTATCGCCGTCATCGGCGAGGGCTGGATGTCGCCGCGTGCGTCGAAGGGGTTGGAGTTCGACGTCGTCCTCGTCGTCGAACCGCAACGCATGTCGCCCAGCGAGCTGTACGTGGCGTTGACGAGGGCGACGCAACGGCTCGGCGTCCTGCACACCGAGCCGTTGCCGCGTCACCTAAGAGGTCTCCTCTGAGACCCATGCGAGGTAGTCGTCGTTGCCCCCGACCACCGGGGAGACGATGACCTCGGGCACGTCATAGGTGTGGTGCGCCTTGATGTGCGCGACGAGTTCGTCGGCGCGGATGGCGGACGTCTTCACGACGCACTGCCATTCCGCGTCGACGCGCATCTCACCCTCCCACCGGTAGACGCTGCGAATCGGCACGATCTGCACGCACGCGCCAAGCCGTGCCTCGACGATGCCCTTCGCCAACGACTCCGCGGCTTCTTCGGAGTCAACGGTCGTCGTCACCACGCTCGCACCACTCATAGGGCGTCGATCTCCTTCAGCAACTGATCCTTGAGTTCGGCCGGGGCGAACGACGCCCGCACCGCCGCCCGCGCGAGGCCGGCGAGTTCGTCGCGACCGAACCCGAACTGCTCGTGGCACACGAGGTACTCGCGGTCGAGGTCGGTGTGGAACATGCCGGGGTCGTCGGTGCTGATCGTCACCGGCACCCCGGCCTCCACGAGCCGCGGCAGGTGGTGTTCGTCCAGCGACTTCACCGCGCCGGTGCGGATGTTCGACGTCGGGCACACCTCGACGACGACGCCCTCGTCAGCGAGATGCCGCAGCAGCTCCGGATCCTGCACCGCGCTGACACCGTGCCCGATCCGCTCGGCACGAAGATCGTGCAGCGCGGCCCAGATCTCGCTGGGCGGCGTCGTCTCGCCCGCGTGCGGCACCATGTGCAGCCCGGCGTCGCGCGCCATGGCGAACGCCTCCCGGAACTTCGCCCTCGGCGAATCCGACTCGAAGCCGCCCAGCCCGAACCCGACGAGCCCTTCCGGCCGGTACTCGGACGCGAACCGCGCGCTCGTCATCCCCCAGTCCCGGTCCCAGATGCCGGGCACGTCGAAGATCCACTGCAGTGCGACGCCGTGCGCGGCGAGCGCCTCTTTGCGTCCCGCTTCGAGTGCCTCGACGAGTTCGTCGGGATCGATGCCCGCCCGCAGGTGGCTCGTCGCGCTGATCGTCAGCTCCGCATATCGGATATTGGTCCGCGCGGCGTCACGGGCGTATCCGACGACGAGAGTGCGGACGTCCTCTCCGGTCGTGACGAGGTCGTTGACGACGCCGTACACGTTGATGAAGTGCCGGAAGTCCGTGAACTCGTAGAACTTCCGCAACGCCTCCTCGTCGGTGGGTACCGGCCCGTCGGGGTGGTTGCGGGCGAGCGCGAGGACGGTGTCGAGGGAAGCCGCGCCCACGAGGTGGACGTGCAACTCGGCCTTCGGCAGCGCGTGGACGAAGTCGGAAATGTGCACGGCCCATGCTCTCAGGTCAAGAGCCGATCGACGGGTGACATGGCTTGCAGTCAACGGGAAGGGTGCAGGGCGAATCCCTGTACCTGGCCTTGCATAGGGGGTGCCTCGTGAGGGGCGCACGAAGAGTCGCACTGCTGACAGCGGTGCTTGTCCTGCCTTTCCTGCCGACGACGGCCCAGGCCGCCGAAGGACCGGTGTTCAAGGATGGCGAGGCGCAGCCCGTCTTCGACCCGAAGGACGTGGTGAAGGAAAGCCTCTGGGTCCGGGCACCTGTCGACAGCGACCGCGACGGCAAGGACGACGAGGTCTACACCGAGGTCGTCCGGCCGCGCGCCACCGAACGCGGCCTCAAGGTCCCGGTCGTCTACATGGTCAGCCCGTACTTCTCGGGTGGCAACGACGTCGCGAACCACAACGTCGACGTTGAGCTGTACGTGCCGGACAAGCGCGATGGCCGTCTGCTGAAGGCCTCCGCTGACGAACGCGTCACCGCCGCCCTCGGACCGAACCCGATCACGTCGGGTCGCTACGAGGCCTACTTCATCGCACGCGGGTATGCCGTCGTCTACGCCGAATCGCTCGGCACCGGCAAGTCGACGGGCTGCCCGACGACGGGCGACGTCAACGAGACGATCGGTGCGCGTGTCGTCGTCGACTGGCTCAACGGCCGTGCGTCGGCGCGTACCGCCACAGGCGAGACCATCAAGGCGACGTGGTCGACGGGCAAGACCGGCATGATGGGCGTCTCCTACAACGGAACGTTGCCCAACGCCGTCGCCTCCACGGGTGTGCGCGGTCTGGAAGCCATCGTGCCGATCGCCGCGATCTCCAGCTGGTACGACTACTACCGCGCTGACGGCGCCGTCGTCGCACCCGGCACGTTCCAGGGCGAGGACGCCGACGTGCTGGCCGAGTACGTCTACACCCGCGCGGACAGGGAGATCTGCAAGCCGATCATCGCCGAGATCGCGAAGGCCCAGGACCGCATCACCGGTGACTACAGCGAGTTCTGGGACAAGCGGAACTACCTGAACGACGTCCACAAGGTCCGTGCGGCAGTGCTGGCGGTGCACGGGCTCAACGACTGGAACGTCAAGATGACGCACGTCGAGCAGTGGTACTCGGCGTTGAAGAAGGTCGGTGTCCCGCACAAGATCTGGCTGCACCAGTCGGGGCACACCGACGCCGACACGCTGCGCTCGGTCGAGTGGCGGCGCACGCTGAACCGCTGGTTCACGCAGTATCTCTGGGGTCACCGCAACGGCATCGACAAGGAGCCGAAGGCGACGCTGGAGCGCGAGGACAAGACGTGGGTCGACGAGAAGGACTGGCCGGCTCCCGGCACGTCCGACGTGCGGCTGCGGCTGTCTCCTGGCGGATCTGCCAAGGGAGGCCTTGGGGTTCTGCCTGGGCGCGGCGTGGAGAAGCTGACCGACGACGCGACGAAGACGGCGGAGTCGTTGATCGACCAGGCGACCTCGCCGAACAGGCTGTCCTACACGTCGGAGCCGACGCGGAAGCCGTTGCGGCTCTCGGGCAAGTCGACCGCGCACCTGCGCATCGCCTTCGACCGGCCCGCGGCCAACGTGACGACGCTGCTCGTCGACCGCGCTCCCGACGGCAAGTCGCACGTCATCACGCGCGGTTCGACCGATCCGCAGAACCGTCAGCGGCCGGACAAGACGTCGCCGATCAAGCCGGGCAAGTTCTACGACGTCAGCGTGCCGATCGTGCCTGACGACCACATCCTGCAGACCGGTCACCGGCTCGAGTTCGTGCTGATCTCCAGCGACTACGACTACACGCTGCGCCCGAAGCCGGGCGTCGGCCTGTCACTGGACCTCGCCCGGACGTCGGTCGAACTGCCGGTCGTCGGCGGCTGGCGCGCGCTGTTCCAGACGTTCTGCCCTGACGCCGCGCTTCGGTCCCCGAACCCTGGGGGGGGCCGAAGCGCGGCAACCTACCACCCAACCCCGACAAAACCCCGCTCCCGAGCACTCCAAGATCTCAACCTGTCCACACCCTCCGAGTTGTCCACAGCTTCGCGTCATCCCCGAACCCCGCCCCGCCCCACCCGCCACAGTGGGCCCCATGCCCACAACCCTCCCGAAACCGATCCGCGTCCGGGGCGCCGGCGACCTCTACGCCGCGATCCCGCACCTGATGGGGTTCCACCCGGCCGACTCGCTCGTAGTGCTGGTGCTGAAGGACTGCGTGGTCAGCATGACCATGCGCGTCGATCTACCGCGTCCACGACATAGAGGAATGCTTGCGGCCCAACTGGAAGCGCCGCTGCTCGAACACGGCGCCACAGACGTGATCCTCGCGGTCGTGTGCGGTCCGTCCGAGCACATGCCCGAGGAACTGCCGCACGAACCGCTGGTCTCCGCGCTCATGCACAAACTCGGTGGCGTGGGCATCGAGGTCGTCGAAGCCGTGTGGCTGCCGTCGTGCCAGAAGGACGCGCCCTGGCTCTGCTACCTCGACCTCGACTGCCACGGAACCCTGCCGGACCCTCAGCTGTCCGCGGTGGCCGCCGCGTCCGCGCACGAGGGCAACGTGACGTTCGAGTCGCGCGCTGCCCTCGCAGCGATCGCCGCACTGGACCCGCCCGAGGCGCTGGAACGCAGATCCGCGTTGCTCGACGAGCTCATTACGCACTCCGGCGAACCTGATCCGGGCACCGAACTGCGTCGTGTGCGCGATGCGATCGACGCCGTGGAAGAACGCAAGGGGCCGCTGCCCGACGCGGAGATCGTCGCGCTGGCGAGGGCTCTGATGATTCCCGAGGTCCGCGACGCGAGCCTGGCGTTCGCGACGCAGCCGAGGTCCAGACTGGCCGAGCGCTTGTGGCTCGAACTCACCAGATCATGCCCGGCACCGGAACGCGCCGAGCCCGCGTGCCTGCTCGCGTTCTACGCCTACCAGCGCGGCGACGGCGGGATCGCGTCCATCGCGCTCGAAGCGGCGGAGGACGCCTGTCCCGGCCACGCGTTGACCAAGCTCCTGCGTGCCGCGCTGAGCGCCGCGTTCCCGCCGACGGAGCTGCGGGCGTTGTCCACCGAATACCTGGACGACGCCCGCAGGCTCCTCAGCACCGCTCAGAGCAGTTCGGGCCTTTCCCAGTCCTGATCCAGGACGTGCTCGGCCAGGAACGCCCACACCGTCTCGTACCAGACCCGAGAGTTCCCGGGGGTGAGGATCCAGTGGTTTTCGGTTGGGTAGTAAAGATATTTCGCGGTCACCCCGTGCCGGACGAGGTCGAAGTACAGCCGGTGCCCCTCACCGATGGGAACCCGGTAGTCCTTGTCCCCGTGGATGACGAGCATCGGGGTCTTGATGTCGGCAACCCGCAGGTGCGGGGAGTTGGCGGCGATCCGCTCCGGGTGGGTGAGGGGGTCGCCCATCTCCCGCATCCAGAAGTAGGAGCTGTCGGTGCCACCGGAGAACGCGTCGAGGTGCCACAGCGAGGCGTGCGTGACGATCGCGCGGAACCGGTCGGTCTGGGTGGCGATCCAGTTGGCCATGTAGCCGCCGAAGGAACCGCCCATGGCCGCGGTCCGGGAAGCGTCGATGTCGGCTCGCTCGACCGCGACGTCCGTGATGGCCATGAGGTCGGTGAAGGGCTCGGCGCCCCAGCGGCCCCACCCGGCCTTGATGAAGTCCGGTCCGTACCCGGTGGACAGCGCGGGGTCGGGCAGCAGGATGGCGTAGCCGCGAGCGGCCATCAGCCAGGGGTTCCAGCGCCAGGTCCAGCCGTTCCAGCTCATGACCGGACCGCCGTGGATCCACAGCACCAGCGGAGCGGGGGAGTCAGCGGAGGCGCCTTCCGGCAGCACGAGCCACGAACGGACGGTCCTGCCGTCGGCGACGACCGTCGAGATCTCGGTGAGAGTGCCGGGCACGGACTCGAGTGCACCGGGTGCGCGCAGGCGTTCCGGGTCCTGGTCTGCCCCGGTGGCGGCGAACCGCACGGGCTGTGGCGGGTGGTCGATCGAATTGCGCAGTGCGTACAGCGTCTTGCCGTCCGGGCTCACGACCACGTCGCTGTAGTAACCGGAGACCGTCAGCTTCGTGATCTCACCGGTCGCGAGGTCCAGCCGCCACACCGGCTGGTGTCCGAGGTGGCTCGCGGTGAAGAAGACCGCAGACCCGTCCGGGCTCACCACGGGGTGGTCCGGTTCCTCCTGGAAGTCGGGCGCCAGTGGCGTGATCGAGTCGTCCGCCAGATCGATGCGCACCAGATCGCGGCGATACGGAGTGTCCGCAGTGGACTCCCGGAACCGGATCGCGATCACGGCGGTGCCGTCGGGGGTGAATGCGGCGTCGAAGAAGGAGAAACCGTCCTCGGAGGCGATGGCGCGCGACGTGCCACCGTCCGTCGCCACGAGTCGCAGTTCGGTCCTGCGGCCATAGGAGGCGCTGACGTCGACGCCGTGGCCGTGGACGGCCCACTTCCCGTCCGGGCTCAGCGCGATGTCTTCGTCGCTGAGCCTGCTCTCGGCGTCCTCGCTGAGGGTTGTGACCTTCTCGGTGGCGATGTCCCCGAGGGAGACCGAGAACAAGCGCGGGTAGGCGGGACCGAGGTCCGCGTCCCAGTACCGGATCGGGTACGACTCGTGCAGGATCGCCGTCACGCCGGCGTCCTCACGGGCTTTGCGCTTGGCGTCGTCCTGATCGCCGAATTCCGTGAAGCGGTACGCCGACGATGTGAAGAGCAGTGTCTCGCCCGCGGCACGGATGTGACCGACTCCGCCGCCCGGCCGCAGGACCTCGGCGGCCTCACCCCGGACCGGAAGCCGCCACAGCGCCTTCTGCTCCTTGGTCTCGCCCGGCTTCGCGAGTGGGTTCGGGCGCGCCGACAGGAACAGCAGCGACCCGTCCGGTGCGAAGACGGGGGAGGAGTCTCCCTTGGCGGAGCGGGTGAGCCGGACGGCGTCCCGCTCGCCGGTGGGGTCGACCTCCCAGAGAGCGCCCTGCCACGTCTTGCCGTCAGGGGCGAGCGTGGAGACGACGGTGACGAGTCGCGTGCCGTCCGGGGACAGCGCGAGCGACGTGAGCCTCGGTGTGGCGTTGTAGCTCTCGAAGGAGGCGAAGTCGGTCATGCCGGCTCAGGCCCCGTGCCGGGCGCGAGTGAACTCCCACGCGTCGCGGACGATGCCGGCGAGGTCGGCGCGCTCGGGCTTCCAGCCGAGTTCGGTGCGGGCTCGCTCGGCGGAGGCGACGAGGACGGCGGGGTCGCCGGCGCGCCTCGGGGCGACGACGGCGGGGATCGGGTGGCCCGTGACCTCGCGGCACGTGTCGATGACCTGCTTGACCGAGAAGCCGGTGCCGTTGCCGAGGTTGTAGATCCGGTGCTCGCCGGCGGTGGCGTGGTCGAGCGCGAGGAGGTGGGCGTCCGCGAGGTCCGTGACGTGGATGTAGTCGCGGACGCAGGTGCCGTCCTCGGTCGGCCAGTCCTCGCCGTAGATCGAGATGTGCTCCCGCTGCCCGAGAGCGACCTGCAGGACGAGCGGGATGAGGTGGGTCTCGGTCGCGTGCCGCTCGCCGATGCTGCCGTAGGCGCCGGCGACGTTGAAGTACCGCAGGCTCGTCGCCGCCAGGCCGTGCGCGGCGGCGTACGACGTGATGGCGTGGTCGATGGCCAGCTTGGTGGCGCCGTAGGTGTTGGTCGGAGCGGTCGGCGCGGTCTCGGGGATCGGCACCTCCCGCGGCTCGCCGTACGTCGCGGCAGTCGAGGAGAAGACGAGCTTCGGCGTGCCGTGATCCTTCATCGCATCGAGCAGGCGAATCGCGGTGAGGACGTTGCCCGTCCAATACTTGCCGGGGTCCTGCATGGACTCGCCGACGAGCGACTTCGCCGCGAAGTGCAGCACGCCGTCGAACCCTTCCGCGAGGACGTCGCCGATCACCTCGGCGATGTCACCCCGGATGAAGCGCGCTCCCGAGGGGACGGCGTCCTCGTGCCCGGTCGAGAGGTCGTCGAGGACGACGACTTCGTGTCCGGCTTCGAGCAGCCGCGCAGCGCACACGCTGCCGACGTATCCGGCCCCGCCCGTGACGAGCAGCTTCACCACAGTCCTCGCATTCCTGATCAGGATCGTTGTTCGCTACCGGTCCCTGCCCGCGCCCGCGGACGGAACCGCCGTGAAGAGCCTCGGCCGCGTGAGCGAGCGCGAGGAGAAACCGGCGAGCACGGACCGCTCGACCGCGTCGTGCCGTTCGACAGGCACGAGGGCGATGGCCGAGCCGCCGAAACCGCCGCCGATCATCCTGGCGCCGAGAGCGCCGGCCTCCATCGCGGAGTCGACGGCGACGTCGAGCTCCAGGCAGGAGACCCGGTAGTCGTCCCGCAGGCTCGCGTGGGAGGCGGAGACGAGGGGGCCGATGTCGGCGAGCTTGCCCGCGCGGAGCAGGTCGACGGTGCGCAGGACCCTGTCGTTCTCGGTCACGACGTGCCGCACCAGCGGACGCAGCTCTTCGGGCAGCCGGACGAGCGCGTCGTCGAGCTCGGCGATGTCGACGTCGCGCAGCGCCGGGACGCCGAGGATGCCCGCGGCGCGCTCGCAGCCGGCCCGGCGGGCGCCGTAGCCGCCGTCGACGTGGGAGTGGCTGGCGCGGGTGTCGACCACCAGCACCTCGAGGCCGCTGGCAGCCGCGTCGAACGGGATCTGTTCCGACTTGCCGGAGCGCACGTCGTAAAACAGGGCGTGCGCTTCGACGCAGCACAGCGATGCCGTCTGGTCCAGAATGCCTGTTGGCGCGCCCACGAAGGCGTTCTCGGAGCGCTGCACCCAGCGCGCGATGTCAGGCCGCTCGGCGTCGACGCCGGCGAGGCCGAGCAGAGCCAGCGCGACGGCGCACTCCAGGGCGTGCGACGAGGAGAGACCGGCCCCCGCGGGCACGTCGCCCGCGATGACGAGGTCCGCGCCACTGGTGACGCCGATCCCCTGCTCGCGCAGGGCCCAGGCGACGCCGCTGGGGTACGCGGCCCACCCCTTGACGGTGCCCGGGACTAGGTCGGCCACCACGGCCGGGGCCGCGTCCTGCACCCCGCCGTCGTCGCCGAGCGTGCTGACGGTCAGCACGCCGTCCGCACGGGGCGACGCCGCGACCGCGATGCGGTGGGGCAACGCGAACGGCAGCACGTAGCCGTCGTTGTAGTCGGTGTGCTCACCGATGAGGTTGACGCGGCCGGGCGCCGACCAGACCCCCTCGGGAGTGCGTCCGTGCAGGCGCTGGAACGCCTCGGCCGCCTTCGCCGCGGGGATCGCCGCCTGGGTCACCGGGCGAGCACCAGGACGGCGTGGGCGACCGCGGGGTCGAGTTCCGCCACGTTGCCGTTGCCGCCGCGCACCTGGACGACCTTGGCGCCGGCGAGCGCCTCGACGTCCACGGTGCCGCCCGGCACCACACCGGCGTCCTTCAGCTCGGCCATGAGGTCCGGGTCGAGCTGGACGTGCTCGGCGATGCGGCGCACCTCGACGCGGCCTCCGCCGCGGCGGGCCACCTCGTCGACGCGCACCAGGTCGGCCTCGGCGGGCGGGGCGGGCTCGCCGTCGCCCAGCTTGTCGAGGCCGGGGATCGGGTTGCCGTAGGGGGAGGTGGTGGGGTTGCCGAGCAGCTTGACGAGCTTGCGCTCCACCGCCTCGCTCATCACGTGCTCCCAGCGGCACGCCTCGCTGTGCACGTGCTCCCACTCGAGCCCGATGATGTCCACGAGGAGGCGCTCGGCGAGCCGGTGCTTGCGCATGACGGCGATCGCGAGGTTGCGGCCCTGCTCGGTGAGCTCGAGGTGGCGGTCCTCGGCCACGACGACCAAGCCGTCGCGCTCCATGCGGCCGACGGTCTGGCTCACCGTCGGTCCACTTTGGCCGAGACGCTCGGCGATGCGGGCGCGCAGTGGCACGACGCCCTCTTCTTCGAGCTCGTAGATCGTGCGGAGATACATCTCCGTGGTGTCGATGAGGTCGTTCACACCCGCTCCCCTTCGTATGGTGTCAATGGTAGTCGTGCCGGGGGACACAGGTGTCCGCGCGGGTGCAGGATGTGAGTCGTGCATCCCTTGATCACTCCTGAGGCCCTCGCCGACGCGCTGAGTGCGCGACCGGCCACCGTCGTGCTGGACGTCCGGTGGCGTCTCGGCGGACCACCCGGACGCCAAGACTACGAGGTCAGCCACGTGCCCGGCGCGGTGTACGTGGATCTCGACACCGAGCTGTCCGCGCCGCCGGGAGTCGGCGGCAGGCATCCGCTGCCGGATCCGGAGCGGTTGCAGGAGGTGCTGCGCCGCGCGGGCGTGCGCGAGGACAGCCAGGTGGTGGCGTACGACGCGGGTGACGGTTCGGTCGCCGCGCGAGTGTGGTGGCTGCTGCGGTGGGCGGGCCATGACGAGGTGGCGGTGCTGGACGGAGGGTTCGCCGCGTGGGAGGCCGCGGGCCTGCCGGTGACGGCGGAGGAGCCGGCACCCCTGACTGGTGACGTGGTGGTGCGGCCCGGCCAGATGCCCGTGCTGGACGCGGACGAGGCGGCGGCGCTCGCTCAGGAGGGCGTGCTGCTCGACGCGCGGGCCGCGGCGCGTTACCGCGGGGAGACGGAGCCCGTGGATCCCAAGGCCGGGCACATCCCAGGCGCGCTCAACGCGCCGACGACCGGACACGTCGGCCCGGACGGCCGGTGGCTCGGTGCGGCGGAGCTGGCGGAGCGGTTCGCGGGCCTCGGCGTGTCGAGCGACGTGGCTGTGGGCGCCTACTGCGGGTCGGGTGTGACCGCCTCGTCGGTCGTGCTGGCGCTGGAGGTCGCGGGGATCACGTCGGCCGAGAAGCCGGCGGCGCTCTACGCCGGGTCCTGGTCCAACTGGTGTGCGTTGGACCGGGAGGTCGCTACCGGCGGCTGACGCGCGTGGGGCCGGGTCGGGGTCAGGCGTTCGGGATGCGGTCGAAGCCCTGGGTGGCGAGCTTCAGGGCGGTGGCGCAGGTGTCCAGTTCCTCGATGGCGAGCACGCTCACGGAGAAGGCCGGGGTGATGGCTGTCGGGTCGTCGGTCAGCATGACGGTGACCTGGCAGTCCTCCTTCGAGGCGCTGACCTGCCACGCCGTGTTGCCACCGATCTCGATCTTCTTCTTCTCGCCCTCCTGGTCCGCCACCTCGGGGACGGTGACCATCTGGGTGATGACGGTCGAGGGGCCGGTGGTGCTGTGGATGCAGCCGCCGTCCGCCGACGACTTGCCGCCGGTCGCGGCTTCGATGTCCGCGGCCTTGAGCACGCCGCAGGTTTCGAGGCCGGTGACCTTCTTCTTGGTGGTGATCTTGACGTCGCCCTGCTGCTTCGGAGCGGTGGGGTCGGCCGGCTTGGACGCCGAGGTGCTGGTGGAAGGCTTCTTCGAGGTCGCGGGAGCGGTGGCAGGAGCCGCGTTGGGGTCGGCCGAGGCTGAGCCCTTGACCTGCTCGCTGCAGCCTGTGACGGCGGCGAGGGTCAGGCCCAGGGACAGGCACATCGCTGGGAGGGTGGCCGCTGGTCGCAGGTGCATGTCGCCTCTGACCCCTGTTCGGTTGGATCGGTTCCGAGTTCCGGCGTTCGTGTTCTGTGCCGGCGGGGTGCGACTGTAGGCGGCGCGAGGGCGGTCAGCACGTGCGGCGACCAACACGTGATCACCGCACGGGCCGATCGGTGGGTAGGTTGCTGGACATGGGTAAGCCAGCCGCTGTTGTCTGGGATCGGTCCTTTCTGGGATACGACCTCGGTGGCGATCATCCGCTGAATCCTGTCCGGCTCGATCTGACCGTCCGGCTCGCCACCGCGCTCGGGGTGCTCGAGGGCGTCGAGCTGCGGGTGCCCGAGCGGGCGACCGACGAAGAGATCGAGCTGGTGCATCTGCCGGGGTACTTGAGCGCGGTGCAGGCGGCGCCCACGGCCGGGTGGGACGTCGGGCACGGGCTGGGGACGCCGGACAACCCGGTTTTCGAGCGGATGCACGAGGCGTCGGCGTTGGTGGTCGGTGGGTCGCTGGCGGCGGCTCGGGCCATTGCGTCCGGTGAGACGGATCGGGCGGTCAACATCGCCGGCGGGTTGCACCACGCGATGCCGGACAGTGCGGCTGGGTTCTGCGTTTACAACGACTGTGCGGTGGCCATCGAGTGGTTGTTGCGCAACGGGGTGGAGCGCATCGCGTACGTGGATGTCGACGTGCATCACGGGGACGGGGTGCAGACGGCGTTCTGGGACGACTCGCGGGTGTTGACGATCTCGTTGCATCAGCATCCGATGAGCCTGTGGCCGGGGACCGGGTGGGCCGGTGAGGTCGGGGGCGCCGGGGCCGAGGGGAGCGCGGTCAACGTGCCGTTGCCTGCGGGGACGCGGGACGGCGCGTGGTTGCGCGCGTTTCACGCGACGGTGCCGGCGTTGCTCCGGGCGTTCAGGCCGCAGGTGCTCGTCACGCAGTGCGGTGTGGACACGCACCGGGAGGATCCGCTCGCGGACCTGGCGTTGAGCGTGGACGGGCATCGGGCGATCTACCAGGCGTTCCGCGACCTGGTGAACGAGCACGGCTTCAAGTGGCTGGCGCTCGGGGGCGGCGGGTACGAGCTGCTCAGGGTCGTGCCGCGGTCGTGGACGCACCTGCTCGCGACGGTGCTGGACCGCGATGTCGACTCGAACCGGCCGTTGCCGGCGGAGTGGGTGGCGCATGCGACACGCGTCGCACCTGACTGGCCTTTGCCTGCGTCGATGACCGATGAGTGCGACCCTGTGCACCAGCCGTGGGGCGGGGACGCGGAGGAGCCGGTGGACAAGGCGATCCGCGACACGCGTCGTGCGGTGTTCCCCCTGCACGGACTTGATCCCGACGACCCCAGGGACTGAAGGCCAGTGGGCGCTGCCAGAGATCCGTTCGACTTCCCGCGGCACTGGGAGGCGGACGTCGTCCTCAGCGACGGCGGCACCGTCCACCTGCGACCGATCACGCCCGACGACGGCGAGAAGCTCAGGGAGTTCCACGGGAGACTCTCCGAACGAACGCGGTATTTCCGCTACTTCGGTCCGTACCCACGGATCCCGCAGAGGGACCTCGAACGGTTCAGCACGGTCGACCACCACGACCGGGTGGCGCTCATCGCGCTGCTCGGCGACGACATCGTCGCGGTCGGCCGGTTCGACCGGTTGCACGGCGGTGAGTCGGCCGAGGTCGCGTTCGTCGTCGAGGACGGGCACCAGGGACGCGGGCTGGGCAGCATCCTGCTCGAACACCTCGCCGCGGCCGCCAGGGAGGTCGGGCTCACGCGGTTCGAGGCCGAGGTGCTGGCCGAGAACGGGCAGATGGTCCGGGTGTTCCGCGACGCCGGCTACCAGGTCAGCAGGGCGTTCGAGGAGGGGGTCCTGCACCTGGAGTTCGCGATCGACCCCACCGACGAGTCCGTCGCCGTAGCCAGGGCCCGCGAGCAGGCCGCCGAGGCCCGCAGCGTGCACAACCTGCTGCATCCGAGGTCGGTCGCGGTCATCGGCGCCTCCACGGACCCGACCAAGATCGGGCACGCGGTCCTCAAGAACCTCCTCGAAGCCGACTTCAACGGGCCCGTCTACCCGGTCAACGCCGAGCACCGCGCCGTCCGGGGCGTCCGGGCGTACCCGACCGTGCTGGACATCCCCGACGACGTCGACCTCGCCGTCGTCGCCGTGCCCGCGGCCAGCGTCGACGAGGTCATGGACGCATGTCTCGCCAAGGGCGTGAAGGCGCTCGTCGTCGTCAGCTCCGGCTACGGCGAGACGGGGCCCGACGGTCTGTCTGCCGAACGCAGGCTCGCGGCCGAGGCGAGAGCGCACGGCATGCGTGTCGTCGGCCCGAACGCCCTGGGCGTGCTCAACCTCGACCCCAAGGTCAGGCTCAACGCGAGCCTCGCCCCGAAGCTTCCGGCACGCGGCCGTGCGGGCTTCTTCTGCCAGTCAGGCGCCCTCGGCACGGCCATCCTCGCCAACGCCGCGGGCTGGGGCCTCGGCCTGTCCACGTTCGTCTCGGCGGGCAACCGCGCCGACGTCTCCGGCAACGACCTGCTGCAGTACTGGGAGACCGACCCGGCCACCGACGTCGTGCTGCTCTACCTGGAGTCGTTCGGCAACCCGCGCAAGTTCGCGAGGCTCGCGCGACGGCTCGGCCGCACCAAGCCCATCGTCGCGGTGAAGTCGGGACGGCACGCCGTCGTCCCCGGCCTCGCCGCCACCGGCACGAAGGTCGACGAGGCGAGCGTTCAGGCGTTGTTCGAGCAGGCCGGCGTGATCAGGGTCGACTCGCTGGCCCAGATGTTCGACACCGCGCTCCTGCTGGCCCACCAGCCGCTGCCCAAGGGCAAGCGCGTCGCCGTCGTCGGCAACTCCACCGCCATCGGCCTGCTCGCCGCCGACACGCTGCTCGCCCAGGACCTCGAGCTCGCGGGCGACCCCGTCGACGTCGGCGCCCAGGCCACGCCGGAGGAATTCGCCAAGGCCGTCCAGGAAGCGCTCAACCGTCCCGACACCGACGCCCTCGTCGTCGTCTTCGTCCCACCGATCGCCGTCCCCGGCACGGCCTATGCCCGCGCCCTCAAGGAGGCCGTGCACAGCGCGAAGCCCATCGTCTCCACGTTCCTCGCGGTCGAAGGAATTCCGGAGGAGCTGAGGGTTCCCGGCAAAGGCTCCGTCCCCAGCTACGCGAGCCCGGAACGCGCCGTCCTCGCGCTGGCCCGCGTGATCCGCTACGCCCGCTGGCGCGCCGCACCCCAGGGCCACTTCACCCGCCCCGAAGGCATCGACGCCGGACGAGCGAGGTCCATTGTGGACAACACTGAGACGGAAAGCCTGCTGGACGACGACAAAGCTGTGGAACTCCTGAACTGTTACGGCATCGACGTCGTCCCGTTCCGCATCGCCCACAGCGCCGAGGAAGCAGCGGAAGCCGCCGACGAACTCGGCTACCCGGTCGCGATGAAGGCCACCAGTGAACGGCTCCGCCACCGCACCGATCTCGTCGGTGTGCGGCTCGACATCGCGCAACAGGAATCGGTCAAGGCGGCCTACCACGACCTCGCCGCGCTGAGCGGCAAACCGGACGTGTACGTGCAACGCATGGCGCCCAAGGGAGTGAGCTGCGTTCTCGGCCTGCAGGACGACCCGAGCTTCGGCACGTTGGTCTGGTTCGGACTGTCGGGCCTCGTCAGCGATCTCCTCGGCGACCGCGCCTACCGGGCGGTACCCCTCACCGACACCGACGCCGCGGAACTCGTTGCCGCGCCGAAAGCCGCGCCGCTGCTCACCGGTTACCGCGGCGACGAACCCGCGGACCTGAAAGCACTTCAGGACCTGGTACTCCGTTTGGCCGCATTGGCGGAGGACCTACCGGAGGTGCGCTCGCTCAAACTCGAACCCGTTCTTGCTTCTGCCGCAGGGGCTTTCGTCAGCAGCGCGCGCATTGTCATCGGCCCACCTCCGTCGCTGCACGACGTCGGTCCACGCCGCTTGCGCTGACCTGGGCACCGCAACGATTCCGATGTCTCATTCGCTCCGAGGTATGGACATGCGCCGGATCGCCGCCTAGGTTTCCGGAATCGCCGAGCAACGCTGCCAAGGTGCATCGGCGCATGCCCGTGGAATAACGCTGTAAGAGGGACGAATGACGCCGAGAGCGCTCCTCCGACTGGTAGCGACAACATGTGCGGCCGTGCTTCTCCTCGCCTCGTGCGCGGGTGGCGACGAGTCCACCATGGTGGGAAAGGTCAGCGCGAACGACCGCATGACCATCGCCGTGTCGTACGACCAGCCGGGTCTCGCGGTGCGCAGGCTCGACGGCACCTACCGCGGTTTCGACGTCGACGTCGCCAAGTTCATCGCGAACGAGCTGGGCGTCAAGGAGCAGAACATCGTCTGGAAGGAAGCGCAGCCCGGCAACCGGGAGACGCTGCTGACCAGCGGTGAGGCCGACATGGTCGTCTCCACCTACTCGATCACGGACAAGCGCAAGGAGCTCGTCGACTTCGTCGGCCCGTACTTCGTCGCCGGTCAG
The DNA here is from genome assembly GCF_014648475.1 of Lentzea flava. Classification (GTDB taxonomy): domain Bacteria; phylum Actinomycetota; class Actinomycetes; order Mycobacteriales; family Pseudonocardiaceae; genus Lentzea; species Lentzea flava. Next base: position 53,474 of record NZ_BMRE01000024.1, read on the forward strand.
GACCTGCTGGTGCGCATGAACGAGAGCCGCATCGAGGGCCCGAAGTCCCTCAACGCCAGCCTCCGTCTGTGCTCCACCGCCGGTTCCACGTCCGCCGCGTACGTGCGCGACCAGTTCGCGAACGATGTGAAGATGGTCGAGTACGCGAAGTTCAGCGACTGCGTCACGGCCCTGCTCGCGGAGAACGTCGACGCCGTCACCACCGACGACGTCCTGCTCGCCGGTTACGCCGCCCAGAATCCGGAACTCCTGCGGGTCGTCGGCGACCCGTTCAGCAAGGAGGAGTACGGCGTCGGCCTGCGCCGCAACGATCCCACCAGCAAGGCGAAGGTCCAGGCGGCGCTGCAGAAGATGATCGACTCGGGCGCCTGGCGCAAGTCGCTGGAGGTCAACATCGGATCTTCCGGCTACAAGATCCCCGACCCGCCGAAGCTGGCGCCCTGATCACACAGAAGGTGACGTATGCTCACGCCACGTGAACCGCGTCCCGCCGCACCGTGCTGATCGCCCCGTTCGCGCGGGCATTCCCGAACACGGCCGAGTCCCGCGTTACTACGCGGTCAAGGCCGAACTCTTCGACCTCGTCGAGACCCTCGGAGAAGGCACCGTCCTGCCGTCCGAACGCGAGCTCGCCGAACGGTTCTCCGTGTCGCGCGTCACGCTCCGCCAGGCCGTCAGCGAACTGGTGCTCGAAGGCAAGCTCATCCGCCGCCAGGGCAGCGGCACGTTCGTCGCGCCACCCAAGCTCGTCCAGCCCCTGTCGCTGGTCAGCTACACCGAGGGCATGCGCCGTCAGGGCGTCGAGCCGACCCGCACGGTGATCACGATCGAGGAGATCACCGCCGACGACGGTCTCTCCCGCGACCTGATGCTCGAGCCGGGCGACCCGGTCGTGCACCTCGAACGGGTCCTGCTCGCCGACGACGAACGCATCGGCCTCGAATCGACGTATCTGAGCAGCCGCCGCTTCCCGGATCTGATGGACAAGCTAGACCCCGCCGGATCGCTCTACGCGTGTCTCACCGAACGGCTCGGCGTGCGCTTCGCCGAGGCGGAGGAGCGCGTCGAGACGGTGCTCGCCACGCCCCGCGAAGCACTGCTGATCGGCACGAACCCGGCACTGCCGATGTTGCTGCTGCACCGCGTCTCCTACGACGTCGACGGCCACCCGATCGAACGCGCCCGATCGCTGTACCGGGGCGATCGGTTCAGCTTCGTCGCACGGCTGCACGCAGACCGCTAGCGCGCCGTCCGTCCAAAGTGGAGCAACCGGCGAAGGCTCATCTTTCGGGCCCCAACGGACACATCGTGCACTTTGAGTGACTTCCCGTGCGCGTCCGGGAGGCTGACGCTCGTCCGGCCAGGCGCGAGCGGCCTGCCAGGCGCCGGCCCGGCCGACGAGCTGGTCGAGGGCCAGATCGTCAAGCTGGACAACGGTTTCCTCGTGTCTCGACACGTCACGCACGAGGGTGCGCAGCGGATCCGCGAAGTGACTGCCGGTCACCGGATCCCGTTCCCGCGCGGGAAGATACCGCCCGTTCGCACTCGTTTCCCGGACAAGTCGCGGAGGTACTGTTGACGGTACGAACTCTGGATGTCCGCAACGGTGCGGAGGAGCGGGGGTGTGCCGTGTCCTTCAAGGCGGAGTTCCTCGCTGAACTCGAGGACTGTCTGCGCGGCTACGGCGCGGTCCCGGTGAGCAATCCCGACGCACTCGCGCTGTTCATCGAGTTCGTGCGAGCTCTTCCGGCGAGCGATCAGAGGCTGCGTTGCCTCGAAGGTGTCGACCAGGGGTCCGGTTCCTTCTGGAACAACCCGGCGGTGTGGTGGGAGCAGGTGCCGAGGTTCGGTGCGGGGCTGCCGCGCTGCGGATCGGCGGAGTGCCGCAAGTTGCTGGACGACATGCTCGACGAGGCCATCAGCGACGAGATCGACGTGCTGGAGATGGAGATCCGCGAGCTGCCCAGCTGATCGGGCCCGGACATGCCTGCCGGCGCCGCCACCTGTTACGGCCACGGCGCCGGGGCTTCCAACTCACTTCGCGGCAACGAGTGTCTTGAAGAGTTCCCGATAGCGGTGGAGAGCCAGTCGCAAGTCCTCGGTCTGCGGATCACCGTTTCCCTCGAGCTGCTTCGCGAGTGAACGGTGACGGGCGGTGAGTTCCTCGATCGCCCGCGTCACGAGGTCGTCTGCCTTGCGGACGGCCGCTTTCGGGTCGTCGACGAACTCGTACTGCACGGCCTGCCACTCGTCCTCGAGCCGCCCGGCCGGTCGTTCCTGCCGCTCCTGTCGTTCCTGTCGTTCCTGCTGCTGGTGTTGCGCGGGGACCTGCCGTTCCTGCTGCTGGTGCTGCGAGGGAATCGGCTGCTGTTCCTGGCGCTGTTCCTGGCGCGGGTCCTGCCGCACGTCCTGGCGGACGTCCTGACGCTGGTCGTGCTCACCCTGCCGCTGCTGAGGCTGCGGTGGAGCCGACGCGGGGTCGTTCGTCACCGGAGCCTTCCTCACAGGTGCCTCAGACATCCGTCTTCTCCTTCCGTTCCTTCCGTGCGGCCTCACGGTCCTTGTCGGGAGCCGCACCGCGCTCGAGCAGGTCGGTGAACAGCTCGCGGTAGTGCACCATCGCGGTGCGCAGGTCCTCGGTGCTCGCCTCGCCGATCTCCTGGCGTTCCGAGATGTCGTGCGCCTTGCGGTAGTGCTCGAGGGTCCGGGCGTGTTCCACGGACAGGACGCTGAGTTGCGCCTCGTAACCCTCAGTGGGATAGCCGCGTTCGGCCATCAGATCCGTGACCAACCGGTCGGCGTCCGCGATCGCCTTGTCCGGCGAATCCACGAACTTCGCCTGCACACCCGCCCAGTGCCGCCGGTAACTCTCTTGTGCCGAAGGGGAAAGCGGCTTCAGGTCGAACTCGCTGTGGCGGTGCTCCCGCTCCGCGAGCTCCTTCTCCGCCGCGGTTCTGCTGTCGCTGTGGGAGACCGCGCGGTCGTACTCGGGGCCGAAGCGGTCGCGCAGCCTCTTGCGCTGCATGGCGGGCCTCACCACGAACACGAGGACAACCAGCACCACGAGAACCGCGACCACCAGACCGATGATGGCGCCCGTTGACATGGAAACCCTCCAAGACAGGCAAAATCTCTGCTGTCCTGGAGGCTTGCCCCGTGCTCAGATCGGGAAACATCAACCCTTGATACAAACCACCTGCTTGAGCTTGGCGACCACCTCGACCAGGTCGGACTGGTTCGCCATCACGGTGTCGATGTCCTTGTAGGCGGCCGGGATCTCGTCCACCACACCGGAGTCCTTGCGGCACTCGACACCACTTGTCTGGGCGGCGAGATCCTGCTCGGTGAACGTCTTGCGGGCCTTGGTGCGCGACATCTTCCGGCCGGCGCCGTGCGACGCCGACTCGAACGAGTCCGGGTTGCCGAGCCCGCGCACGATGTACGAGCCGGTGCCCATCGAGCCCGGGATGATGCCCAGCTCGCCACGTCCCGCCCGGATCGCGCCCTTGCGGGTCACCAGCACGTCCTCACCGAAGTGCGTCTCCTCCGCAACGTAGTTGTGGTGACAGGAGATCGGCTCCTCGAACTGGATGTGCGGGAACTCCACACGCAGCACGTCGCACACCAAACGCAGCATGACCGCGCGGTTACGCCGTGCGTAGTCCTGCGCCCAGTACAGGTCGTGCCGGTACGCCGCCATCTCGGGCGTGCCCGAGAGGAACACGGCGAGGTCCGGGTCCGGCAGCTCGGCGTTGTGCGCGAGCGTGCGCGCCACCGAGATGTGGTGCTGCGCCAGCTCGTTGCCGATACCGCGCGACCCGGAGTGCAGCATGACCCACACGCGCTGGTCGGTGTCCAGGCAGACCTCGAGGAAGTGGTTGCCGCCGCCGAGCGTGCCCATCTGGTGCATCGCCTTGTCGGCGCGCGCCTTCACGGCCGGCGTCAGGTCCTCGAAACGCTTCCAGAACGACGTCCAGTCGGACGCGTCCTTCTCGGTGAACGCCGTCGCCTTGTGCTGAGCGAAACCGACGGGCACGGCGGCTTCCATGCGGGATCGCAGACCGCGCAACGTCGCCGGCAGATCGCTCGCGGTGAGCGACGTGCGCAGGGCGGTCATGCCGCAGCCGATGTCGACGCCGACGGCCGCGGGGGAGACGGCGTCGCGCAGCGCGATCACCGAGCCCACCGTGGCGCCCTTTCCGTAGTGCACGTCGGGCATGACCGCGATGTGCTTGACGGCCCACGGCAGCGCGGAGATGTTCTGAAGCTGCCGCATGGCGAACTCCTCGACCTCGTCGGGCCGAGTCCACATGCGGATGTCCACGTTCTGGCCGCGGACGACGGTTGCTGCCATGACTACGAGGTTAGGCGGCGCTTTGCGTGATCCACAAAGGAGTTTCGCGGGGAGTCTCGGCGCTCACGAACTCCCATGCGCCCCTGCGCACCTTCGCCTTGCTCATGTCGCCGCCGAGGTTGGTGACGAACGCGCGCACCGTCGGCAGGTCGTCGACGTCCGCGATGAGGATCGCCTTGTTCCGCAACGTGACGCTGCCGCCGCCGAGCTTCTCGCGCGCGACCGCGTCCTCGAGGAGGCCGTCGCGGACCTGCTGCGCGGTGATGCCGTCGATCTCGACCTGGACGGCGTCGACCTTCGGCGAGTTCGCGGGCAGGAAGCGGAACGTCAGCACCGACTCCTGCCGGAACTGCTTGCTGATCGTCGAAGCCGTGTGGCGCAGGCTTTCCTCGTTGAGCGTGACGTCGAACTTGCGGGAGCGCTCGAACGTCGTCTGCTGCAGGTCGCTCGACCAGAACACGCCGTCGAGCAGCGTGGAGCGGGTGGTGACGCCGCCGTTGGCGAGCACGATGCCGCGCACCTCGCGGTCGAACTCGACCAGCTTGTCCTTGAGCCGCGGGTCGTCGGGATCCGTGATGATCGCCGTGTTGTTGGTCGCGAAGATCTCCGGGCACGGCAGCGGTGCGCCCGCCGCCGTGCCCGTCGAGACCGTGATCGCCAATACCGACGTGACTGCCACGAGAAGCTTTCGCATGCGGCACAACGTATTGGCACCGGGTTCGCGGGGCACGCCCAATTCCGTTCAGCGGGCCACGGCGCGTTTGTACTGGTAGTTGGCCAGCGGTACGAAGATCAACAGGAAGATCACCACCCAGCCGAGTGATGCGAGCACGGGGTGCTGCAGCGGCCACACGTCCGGCGGTGTCTGCAGGGGAGAGGTGTTGCCGAAGAGCTCGCGGGCGGCCAGCGTCACCGCCGACACCGGGTTCCACTCGGCGATGTGGCGCAGCACCGACGGCAGCTTCTCCGACTGCACGAACGTGTTCGCGATGTAGGTGATGGGGAAGATGAAGATGAAGCTCGCGTTGTTGAACACCTCGGGACTGCGCACCAACAACCCGATCCACGCCATCGCCCAGGAGAACGCGTAGGCGAACAGCAGCAGGATCCCGACCGCGGCGAGTGCCTCGAGCGGCGAGGAGTGGATGCGCCAGCCGACGATCAGGCCGGTGATCATCATGATGACGATCACCAGCGCGTTGTTGACCAGGTCGGACGTGGTGCGGCCGACCAGGACGGCCGAGCGCGCCATCGGCAGCGAGCGGAACCTGTCGATGATGCCCTTCGTGATGTCCTCGGCGAGGCCGCTGCCGGTGATGGTGGCGCCGAACAGCACTGTCTGCGCGAAGATCCCGGCCATGAGGAACTCGCGGTAGTCCATGCCGGGGATCTCGATCGAGCCGCCGAAGACGTAGGCGAACAGCAGCACGAACATGATCGGCGCCGCGGTGGAGAACACCAGCAGGTCCGGCACGCGCTTGATCTTGATGAGGTTCCGCTTGGCGACGACGGAACCGTCGGCGAGTGCTTGCAGCAGCTTCACTTCTCGTCCTCCCCCTCGGCGTGGTGTCCGGTCAGCGTCAGGAACACGTCGTCGAGCGTCGGCCGGCGCAGACCGACGTCGAGGACCTTCACCGACTCGGCGTCCATGCGCCGGATCGCCTCCATCAGCACCGCGGACCCGCCTGCAACCGGCACGGTGAGGTGGTGCTGGCGTTCGTCGGACTCCATCGGGCCGACGGCGAGGTCGGCGAGCGCTGACTTCGCCGTGGTGAGCTCCGCCGACGTGGCGACGGAGAGTTCGAGGCGTTCACCGCCGACCTGGTCCTTCAGCTGGTCGGCTGTGCCTTCGGCGATCACTTTGCCGTGGTCGATGACGGCGATCTGATCGGCGAGGCGGTCGGCCTCCTCGAGGTACTGGGTGGTGAGCAGGAGGGTGGTGCCGCCTTTGACGAGCTCCTCGATCACGTCCCACATACCGAGGCGTGACCTCGGGTCGAGGCCGGTCGTGGGTTCGTCGAGGAACAGGACGCTCGGCTTCGCGACGAGCGCGCCGGCGAGGTCGAGCCGGCGGCGCATACCGCCGGAATACCCCTTCACCGGGCGGTCGGCGGCGTCGACGAGGTCGAACCGTTCGAGCAGCTCGCGGGCACGTTCGCGGCTGCGGGCGCGCCCGAGGTGGTAGAGGCGGCCGACCATGTCGAGGTTCTCGAACCCGGTGAGATTGTCGTCGACCGCGGCGTACTGGCCGGAGAGACCGATGCTCGTGCGGAGGGCGTCCGCCTGCGTGCGCACGTCGAGCCCGGCGACGCGCGCCGACCCCTCGTCGGGTTCGAGCAGGGTGGTGAACACCCGCACCGCCGTGGTCTTGCCTGCGCCGTTGGGGCCGAGCAGACCCATGATGGTGCCTTCGGGGACGGTGAGGTCCAGGCCGTTGAGTGCGACGACCGACCCGTAGCGTTTGACCAGGCCTTCGGCCACGATCGCGTCTGTCATGCGGGCATCATGTCCTCCCGGTCTGACAATTTCGTCCGGTTTTCGGTCCGTGCATCGGTGATTGACAGCCGGTTTGAACGTGAAAATACTTCAGGGTCATGGACCGCGTGTGCGTCATCGGGGCAGGCTCTTCTGGCATCGCCGCATGTCAGGTGCTCAGTGCCCGCGGCATCGAGTACGACTGCTTCGAGGCGGGATCCGAGGTCGGCGGCAACTGGCGCTACCTCAACGACAACGGCATGTCCTCGGCCTACCGGTCGCTCCACATCAACACCTCGCGGCAGATGATGGAGTTCAAGTCCTTCCCGATGCCCGCGCACCTCCCGGCCTATCCGTCGCACTTCCAGATCGCCGAGTACTTCGACGACTTCGTGAAGCACCACGGATTCCGCGACCGCATCCGATTCCGGACCGAAGTCGTCTCGGTTTCTGTCGCGTCAGGTGGCTATTCGGTCACGACTCGCGATCGCGACACGGGGGAGGAGGTTTCGGGAACTTATCGTTCAGTAATCGTCGCCAACGGGCACCACTGGTCGCCGCGGATGCCGGAACCCGCGTTTCCCGGAACGTTCGACGGCGAGGAGCTGCACGCGCACTTCTACAAGACGCCGGAGCGTTTCGCGGACAAGAAGGTGCTGGTTCTCGGCATCGGAAATTCGGCGTGCGACATCGCGGTCGAGTCGTCCCGCGTCTCCGCCCGGACGTTTCTGGCGATGCGGCGCGGAGCGCACATCATGCCGAAGTACCTGTTCGGGATGCCGACCGATCACCTGACGACCTCGCCGCTCGCCCGGTACGCGCCTGCGTGGCTGCAGGCGCTGTCTCTGCGCGCGATGCTGCGGCTGGCGCGCGGCAAGCTCTCCGACTACGGGTTGCCCGAGCCTTCGCACGGCATCCTGGCGGCGCACCCGACCGTGTCCGACGACCTGCTGACCCGGCTCGGGCACGGCGACATCACGGTGAAGCCGAACATCGCCCGGCTGGACGGATCCGGGGTTGTTTTCGCTGATGGCAGCCGTGAGGACGTCGACATCATCGTCTACTGCACCGGGTACAAGGTCGACTTCCCGTTCCTGGACCCGGCCGAGTTCTCCGCGGTGTCGTCGCCGGACAACGAGGTGGCGCTCTACCGGCGGGTCGTCGATCCGGCGCATCCCGGGCTGTACTTCCTCGGGTTGATCCAGCCGCTCGGGGCGATCATGCCTCTCGCCGAGGCCCAGGCCGAGTGGATCGCCGACCTCGTGTCCGGGCGCGCGGTGCTGCCGCCGGTGCCGGAGATGAAGGCGGAGATCACCGCCTACCGGGCGTCGCTGCGAAGCCGGTACGTGAAGTCGAAGCGGCACACGCTGGAGGTCGACTTCCTCGGGTATCAGCGGGAGCTCGCGGAGGAACGGCGGGCCGGCGCCGCTCGTCGCTAGCGTCGGCGGGGTGCTGATCTGGATCAACGCCCGTTCGGCGGCGGGAAGACCGCGACAGCCTTCGAACTCCATCGGCGCCGGCCCTGCGCGGTGACTTCCAGGACCTCCCGGCGTGGCGGCACGGTGTGCACTCGATGCTGGACCTGGCGTTGCGCGGACATCGTCGGCAGGCTGCGCGACGACGGGCACCAGGTGCACCACTTCGCGCTGCTGGCCGAGCCCGTCACCGTGCTGAGGCGGCTGTACAACCGCGGATTGTGGCCCGGTCTGAAACGCGAGCGCTGGGCGGTCGACCGGATCGACCACTGTTTGACCCGGCTCCGCGAACCGGAGTTCGGCGAGCACATCGTGACCGACCACCGGACGGTCGCACAGGTCGCCGACACCATCGCTCATTCGGTCGGGCTGCCGATCACGCCGAACACCGACGGCCCGGTGCTCGCCAAGTTGCGCCGGTACGCCACCACGCTGCGCCACGTCCGGCTCGGCTGACCCGCGTGTTGACCTTTGCAACGACTCTTTTGACGACGCCCGCAAACGTGTTTTGCATCCGCGCGCGCCGGGTGTGGCGATATATCAGCGGCCCAGGGCCGTGAGCTGCGGCCTAGCAATGAGTCTTTTGACGACGTCCGCAAAAGACTCATTGCTAGGGGTGATCAGCGGTTGGGGTTCTGCGCGTGGGGGTGCGAGGGCGGCGGAGAATTCGGGCATGACGGGTGAGCGGGGCGGGGTACGTTGCGGGCGTGGCGTCGAGTGTGCGGGTGATCGTTCTCAACGGTGGGTCCAGCTCCGGCAAGTCGGGGATCGCGCGGTGTCTGCAGGCCGTGTTGCCCGAGGCGTGGCTGGCGATCGGGGTCGACACGTTGATCGATGTGATGCCGCCGCGGTTGCAGCTCGGGGCCGAGGGGATCGGGTTCGCCGACGACGGGGAGATCACCATCGGGGCGGAGTTCCGGCTGCTCGAGGACGCGTGGATGCAGGGGGTTGCCGCGATGGTGCACGCCGGGGCGCGGGTCATCGTGGACGACGTGTTCCTCGGCGGGACCGAATCGCGGCAGCGGTGGGAGAAGGTGCTGGACGGGCTCGAGGTGCTGTGGGTGGGTGTGCGGTGTGACGCTGCCGTGGCCGCCGGGCGGGAGCTTGCGCGCGGGGATCGGGTTGCCGGGATGGCGGCGGCGCAGGCCGAGCTGGTGCATCGGGGGATGAGCTACGACATCGAGGTCGACACGACGCGTGCCGAGGCGATCGAGTGTGCCAACGTCATCGCCGAGCGGATCAAGAGCGACTAAGGGCGCGGTGGGTCGTTCGGGGCGCACGAGCCGCCGCCCTGAGGCCAGCAGGACTTGCCCGAGGCCGGAACAGCGACCGTCACCTTCGACAGGATCGTCGAGAGATCCGTATCCAATACATTGCCCAGCGACACCGATCGGGCGAACACGCACGGCCAGACTTCGCCCGTAGCGGAGATCGCCACGGCGCCGTGGCCGCAACGACCGCACAGCTGGTCAGGGGCCGGTGAAGCGTTTGCGCCCCGGCCGACGGCGCGCACGCGATCGGTGCCGATGCGGGTGACGCCGAGGCGCGAGAGTTCGTCACGGGCGGCGCGGGTGCGCTGTCGGCCGATCATGGTCGACGAGCTGACGTCGATGACACCGGCGCGCAGCGGGATGTCGCGCGTGCGGGCCTCGGCGATGTTGGCCCTGGTGCGTGCGTAGCTGCCACGGCGGCGGGTGATGGCGTCGTGCTGGGACGCGGTGTCCGAGTAGTAGCTCGTCGCCAGGCGCACGCCGGGACGGGAGAAGGTGTCCCAGAGGCGCGGGCCGATGTCGACGAGATTCGTGAAGACCTCGACGGAAAGTCCGGCATCGAGGGCGTGATCCACCAGTGAGGGCAAATCGGGATGCAATGTCGGTTCGCCGCCGATGAACTGAACCGAGTGCGCGCCGAGTTCGGCGAGCTGGGAGATGGTCCGTGACCAATCCCGTGTTCTCATCGAGCCATGTGTGCCGCGCGGTCCGGAGTCCGCGTAGCAGTGCGTACAGCTCAGCTGGCATTTGCCGGTGATCTCGAGCCATGCGAAACGCAGGTCGGTCATGTCCCGCTCCCCTGGACGTCGCCGTACGACAACCATCTTGCCCCGGCGAGTCGCGAATGGAGCTGTCGAATTCACTGAAACATCGGGCTGATGTTGGACGGATGACATGTTTCCGACACGAATCCGGCGGGCGCCTCGCCGGATTGGTGCTGATCGGCTGATCAACCGTCGGTCAGCAGCAGTCGCAACCGGTGCAGCAGTCGTCTCCCATCCCGATCACCTCCCCTCCGGCGGGCACCACGGTGGACAGTCGGCCGCGACCATGTCCACCAGGTCCGAACGGAGTCGCGCGAGCCGGGCCATCTCCGCGTCGATCTCGGCGATGTGCCGCTGGAGCAGCTCCCCGGCCGGTTCGCACGGGCACTCGCCGGTGTCGCGCACGGCGAGCAACGACGAGATCTCGCGCAACGTCAGGCCCAGGCGCTGGCAGTCGCGGATGAACCGGATCCGGTCGGCGGCCGAGTCCGGGTACTGCCGGTACCCCGACGACGTGCGCGGCGGCGGTGCCAGCAGGCCCGCGCGCTCGTAGTACCGCACCGTGTCGGGACGGACCCCGACCTGGCGTGCGAGCTCGGCGACTCTCATGCACTCCACGCTAAACCTGTGAGTGCACTCCAAGGTCAAGCAAAAGCGGGGCCGCCGATGCCGGCAGCCCCGCTCTCGACGAACTCGATCAGTGCACGCCCAGCACACCGTCCACCCGGCGCGGAATGCCCAGCGGGTTCGCGTCCTGCAGCTCCGGGGGCAGCAACGAGTCCGGCCACGACTGGTACGTCACCGGGGCGATCCAGCGGCGGATCGACGTCGCGCCCACCGACGTGTGCAGCGGGTTCGTCGTCGCCGGCCACGGGCCACCGTGGTGCTGGCCCCACGCCACCGCGACACCGGTCGGCCAGGCGTTGAAGATCAACCGGCCCGCGACGCGCCGCAGGATCTCCGCGATCTTCCCGGCTTCCGCGTGGTCCGACTCGGCCGCGTGCACCGTGCCGGTCAGCGTGCCCGGCAGCTTCGCCAGCACCGAGTGCAGCTCGGACGGCGACGAGTACGTCACGATCAGCGCCGCGGGGCCGAAGTGCTCCTCGGTCAGCTTCTCGAGGTTCTCCTCGAACGTCTTCACCGACGTGCTGAACAGCAGCGGCGCCACCGCCCACGCCTCGTCCGGGCGCGTACCCGTCGACACCACGGACACGAGGTCCGACGCGGCGAGCGCGTCCGTGCCCGACTTGTAGGAGTCGCACATCCGCTCGTTCAGCATCGCGCCACCGGAGGACGCCGCGACCGCCTCGCCCAGCGCGGGCACGATCGACTCCGGCGCGAACACCAGGCCGGGGTTCGTGCAGAACTGACCGACGCCCATCGTCAGCGACTGCGCGAACCCGGCGGCGATGTCCTCGCGCTCCGCCGCACCCGGCAGGATCACCGTCGGGTTCACGCTGCCCAGCTCGCCGTAGAACGGGATCGGGTCCGGCCGGCCCTGCGCCAGGTCGAACAGCGCCCGGCCACCACCGGTCGACCCGGTGAAGCCGACCGCACGCACCGCCGGGTGCTTCACCAGTGCCACACCGGCCTCGGTGCCGTACACGATGCCGAACACGCCCTCGGGCGCACCGGCGTCCCGCAAAGCGTCCACGACGACCCGCGCGGTCTCGCGCGACGTCGACGGGTGCGCCGAATGTGCCTTCACCACAACGGAACAACCGGACGCCAGCGCGGACGCCGTGTCACCACCGGCCACCGAGAACGCGAACGGGAAGTTCGACGCGGAGAACACCGCGACCGTCCCGAGTGGACGGAGAACGCGCCGCAGCACGGGCCGCGGCGGGATGATGTCGGGGTTCGCCGAGTCCAAAGTGGCCTCGACGTAGCTGCCCTCGCGCAACACCTCCGCGAACAGCCGCAGCTGGTTCGTCGTGCGCTTCAGCTCCGTCGTCAGCCGCGGCACACCGAGCGCCGTCTCGCCGTCGGCCGTGGAGACCAGCAACGACGACTCGGCGTCCAGCGCGTCCGCGACCTTCTCCAGCACCACGGCGCGATCCGTCGCCGGAACCACCGACCACGCGGAGAACGCGACTGCCGCCGCGGAGGCGATCCGGTCCACCTCGCTGTCGGGGGTCTTCGCAACCGGCTCGCCGAACGGCTCACCGGTGCGCGGGTTGTATCCCTGAACGACGTGGCTCAACGCCCTGCCTCCTTGACTGCCGTGTCGAAATCGGGGCCGCACCAGGCCCCGCCCACGTACTTCGCCGCGTACGACGAGGGATCGAGCTCGCCGCCGTGCTGCTCCAGCACCTCGGCCGCGTACACCTCGGAGTCGTCCTGCGGCTCGTAACCCAGCGCGCGGGCCTCGTCCAGCGAGAACCAGCCGCGCTTGTTGTTCGAAACACCCCACACGATCCGGAATCCCGGTGACGCGACGGAAAGGCACGCCTCGAACAGGCGCGCGCCGTCGTCCGGCGACATCCACGTCGACAGCATCCGCACGTCGCGCGGCTTCTCGAAGCACGAGCCGATGCGGATCGCGATCACGTCCATGCCGTAGCGGTCGGCGTACAGCGACCCCAACGCCTCCAGCGCCACCTTCGACACGCCGTAGTAGGTGTCCGGACGCGGGAAGAGGTAGTCACCCGCCTCGCCGTTGGCCCGCTCGACGTACCCGACGGCGTGGTTCGAGCTGGCCAGGATCACGCGGCGAACTCCCTGACGCCGTGCGGCTTCCAGCACGGTGTGCGTGCCGTCGATGTTGACGCTGAGGATCTTCTCCCACGCCTCCTCGAGGCTGTGGCCGCCGAGGTGGATCACGGCGTCGACGTCCTTCATCGCGGCTTCCATCGCGGCCATGTCGGTCACCGACGCCTGGACGAGCTCGACGCTCTCGCCGTCGGCGGCCGCGGGTAGCTCCGCGATGTCCAGCAGCCGCAGGACGCGGCCCTCCGCCGCGAGGCGAGAACGCATGAGCGTTCCCACCCCGCCACCGGCGCCGGTGATCAGGATGCGTGCGGTCACGGGTTGGACCCCTCCGTCATGTGCAGGTACTCGGCAAAACTCGGGTCAGCGCCCGAACTGGCGGAGAAGCTCCGTGATCGTCCGGGCGGCGTCCAGCAGAGCGGCCACGACCTGCCGCTCGTGCTCGGGGTCCAGTCTGCCCAGGGGAACCGAGCAACTCATAGCGTCCAGAACGGGGTTCCGGTAGGGCAACGCCACCGCGAAACAGCCCAGACCCGGCGTGTTCTCCTCGCGTTCGTGGGCGTAGCCGACGTTGCGGAACCCGGCGAGCTGCTCGTGCAACGCGGCCCGGTCGGTCACGGTGTTGGGGGTCAGCGGGGTCAGGACCTCGGGGAGGATCATGTCGACCTCCTCCGGCGTGCGGGTCGAGAGCAAGGCCTTGCCCAGCGACGTGGAGTGCGCGGGCAACCGGCGGCCGACGCGCGACACGACGCGCAGGTGGTGCTCGGACTCGCGGCTCGCCAGGTAGACGACGTCCGCGCCGTCCAAACGGGCGAGGTGCACCGTCTCGTTGATCTCCTGCCGCACCTGCTCCATCACGCGGATCGCCGCGCGCACCACCGGGTCGTGGTCCAAATAGGACGTACCGACGAGCAGTGCGCGCACGCCGATGCCGTACGTGCCGCGGTCCGAGTCGACCTCCACCCAGCCGCGCGCGACCAGCGTCTGCAGCAGCATGTACAGGCTGGACTTGGGGTAGCTGAGCTCCCGGTGCAGCTCCGTCAGCGTCAGCCTGCGGTCTGAAGCGGAGAGCACTTCCAGCAGCTCCACCGTGCGGTCCGCGGACTTGACCGCGCCCGGACGAGCCGTGCCCTTGTCGATCGGCGACGCCACTTGGCCTCCTCGGCCCGTTTCTGGAAACCGGCAAGCAACTTGCCCTTGACACGTTGCTGTGCTGATTCTTACAGTCCTGCACCAGGTTCACAAGTACGACCCCAGTTCACATACGTGAAAACGAAGGGCTGCAACGATGCGCCGTGGAACCGCCACAACACTCGCCACACTCGGTGTGGCCGCCCTGCTCGCGGGCTGTGGAAGTTCGACGCCGGCCGCATCGAACAAGGACCCGAACAAGCCCCTCGAGGTGTGGACCCGCTCGACGGAGGCGACCGCGAAGGTCTACGAGAAGATCTTCAAGTCCTTCACCGAGAAGACCGGTGTGCAGGTCGACTACAAGCCGATCTTCAACGACTTCGACAAGCAGGTGCAGCAGCGCGCCGCGTCGAAGGACCTCCCCGACGTCGTCATCACCGACACCGGCTCGCTCGGCAACTTCGTCAAGCAGGGCTGGACGACGGAGATCAAGCGCGAGGACATCGCGGGCGGCGGCGACATCGTCGACAGGGCCTGGAACAACGGCAAGGGCGCGGACGGCAAGTACTACGCCATCCCGTACTCCACGCAGGCGATGGTCACGCTGGTCCGCAAGGACTGGCGGGAGAAGCTCGGCAAGCCGATCCCCACGACGTGGGAGGAGCTCGACGACCTGGCGCGGGCGTTCACCAGGAACGACCCCGACGGCAACGGGCAGAACGACACCTACGGCATGCTCGTGCCGGGCACGGTCGACCGCGGCTACCTCGCCTGGTGGGCGGCCAGCTACATCTGGCAGGGCGGCGGCGACATCCTCGAAGAAGAGGGCAACGGCAAGTTCTCCGTCGGCATCGACTCGCCCGAGTCGACCAAGGCGATCGAACGTCTGCGCAAGCTCTTCTGTGAAGACAAGGTCATGCAGCCGGGATCGCTGACGCTGAGCACCAACGACGCGCACCCGCTGTTCGAGTCCGGCAAGAGCGGCATCTACCTGACCGGCCCGTACATGATCGGCCGCTTCGACAAGTCGGTAGGCAAGGACAAGTACGAGGTCATCGCGTCGCCGCGTGGCCCGGCCGGTGCCACCGTGCTCGGTGAGGGCGAGGACATCTACCTGATGGCCGGCTCCGCGAAGACCGCCGACCAGAAGAAGCTCGCCGAATACCTGATCACGCCTGACGCGCAGAAGGCCGGCATGAAGGGCGACCCGCAGCCGGTGGTCCGGCTTCCCGTCAACAAGAACGTCGACGTCAACGCGACGTACAACGACCCGCGGTGGGCGACCGTGGCGGGCGTGTACAAGAGCGAGGCGCGGCCGTTCCCCAGCGTTCCGAACTTCACGCCCTTCCGGCAGAAGACCTCGGAGACCCTGAACTCGATCTTCGCCAAGTGCCCAGCCGACTCGTCGGCTGAGCTCAAGACCCTGGCGGAGGCGCTGAAGAAGGAACTCGAGAACCAGAAGGCGTCGCAGTGACGGCAGTTCGAACCGTCAGCGACACCCCAGACGTGGGCTCGACGGCTAGTGGCGGCGGTGCCGTCGAAACCCACCCCGTGAGGCGGCGCCGCCGGCGCCGCCTCACGGGAGCCACCTTCATCCCGTGGCTGTTCCTGCTCCCCGCCGCGCTGATCTTCCTGGTCTTCAAGTTCATCCCGATGGCAGAGGGAATCCGGCTCTCGCTGTTCGAGGTCCGGCCCTTCCTCGGCGACATCTTCGTCGGCTTCAAGAACTACGCCACGATCCTGCAGGACGAGAAGTTCCTGACGGCTTCGTGGCACACCCTGGTCCTGGCCGGTGGGCAGACGCTCGGAGCGATGCTCATCGGCTTCTTCCTGGCACTGCTGCTGGAAGGCCACACCAAGTCGCTGTGGTTCGTGCGGTCCGCGGTGTTCCTGCCCGTGGTCGCCGCGACCGCCGTCATCGGTGAGATCTGGCGGCTGTTCTTCTACCCGGCACCCGAAGGCTTCCTCAACGAGGTCATCTCCTGGGTCGGCCTCGGTCCCTGGGAGTACATCCACGACACGGACACCTCACTCGTGTCGGTCATGTTCGTCGGCATCTGGAAGCACGCGCCGTACGACATGGTGCTGATCCTCGCCGGGCTCGCCGGCATCGACCGGCAACAGTACGAGGCCGCCGCCATCGACGGAGCCTCGACGCTGCAACGGATCTGGAACGTCACGCTGCCCGCGTTGCGCCCCGTCGTCACGATCCTGCTGACGCTGGCGGCGATCCGCGGCCTGCGCGTCTTCACCGAGGTCTACGTCCTGACCGGCGGTGGTCCCGCGGGATCGACCGACGTCTGGATGACGCGCGTCTACACGACGGCGTTCGAGCAGTCGGAAGCCGGGCTCGCATCGGCTGGTTCCGTGCTGTTGTTCCTGGTTACCTTGATTCTGACGGTCAGCGTGCAGTGGTACCGCCGAAGGAAGGAGGCGCGATGAGCGTCAACTCCAGCCGCTTCGACAGCGCCATCGGCTGGTCCACCCGCCCGGACGCGTGGGTCAGCAAGGGCATCCGGGTCGTTTTGAGCGCCCTCGCTGTAATCCTTTTCTGCGGTCCGCTGCTGGTCATCTTCTCCGGCGCGTTCGACAACAACCCGGACCCGACCCAGCTGTCGGTGATTCCCGACAACCCGTCGTTGCGGAACTTCCAGGTGGCGACGGAGAACAAGATCTGGGACTACCTGGTGAACTCGCTGGTCATCGCCGGTGGTGCCCTGCTGTTGCAGCTGGCGGTGAGCGTGTTCGCCGCCTACGCGTTGGCACGCAAGAAGTTCCGCGGTCAGGCCATCGCGTTGTTGGTCATCCTTGCCACGATGATGTTGCCGGAGGAGGTCATCGCGATCCCGCTGTCGCTGGTGATCGGAGACCTACCCCTGGTGCACGTGAGTCTCAAGGGCACCCTGCTCGGCGTCATCCTTCCCCTGGGGGCGTGGGGTTTCTCCATCTTCGTCATGACGGAGTTCATGAGGGAGATCCCCGCCGAACTCGAGGAGGCGGCCAAAGTGGACGGTGCCGGGGAGCTGCGTCTGTTCGCGCAGATCATCCTCCCCCTGTGCAAGCCCGCGCTCGGCGTCATCGCCGTGTTCGGCTTCAACATGATCTGGGAGCAGTACCTGCTCCCCCTGATCGTCGCCGCTGACCCCTCCGATTACACGCTCACGGTCGCACTTCTCGCCCTCAGATCCGACGACCAGGTCGGGACGGGCATCGTGCTGGCCGGTGCGTTGCTGGCGCTGGTGCCGAGCCTGATCGTGTACCTGTCGCTGCAGAAGTCCTTCCTGCGTGGGATCACCACCGGAGCGATCAAGGGATGAGTGTCTGGTATGCAACTCGATGGTGTGTTGTTCTTTCCGGTGACCCCGTTCGACACCGAGGGGAACATCGCGTTCGACGTGCTGGCTGAGCACGTCAAGCACGGTGTCTCCGCCGGGCCAGGCGCGGTGTTCGTCGCCTGCGGCACCGGCGAGTTCCACGCCTTGGAGCTGGGCGAGTTCGAGCGTGCGGTGGCGGTCGCGGTCGAGGCGACCGCGGGCAAGGTGCCGGTGTTCGCCGGTGCGGGCGGCTCGGTCGCGTCGGCCAAGCAGTTCGTGCAGGCGGCCGAACGCGCCGGTGCCAACGGCATCCTGTTGCTGCCGCCGTACCTGGTGACCAACCCGGCCGCCGGTCTCGTGCGGTTCGTGGCCGAGGTCGCGGGCGCCACCGAGCTGCCGATCATCGTGTACCAGCGCAACAACGCGCGGTTCACGCCGGAAACCGCCGTCGAGGTCGCGCGGATCCCGAACGTGGTGGGCTTCAAGGACGGCATCGGCGACCTCGACCAGATGCAGCGGATCGTGCTGTCGGTGCGTGCCAACGTTGACAAGCCGTTCCAGTTCTTCAACGGCCTGCCGACCGCGGAGATGACCCAGCTCGCGTACCGGGGGATCGGCGTCGAGCTGTACTCGTCGGCGGTGTTCTGCTTCGCGCCGGAGATCTCGATCGGCTTCTACAACGCCGTGCAGGCGGGCGACACCGAGCTGGTGAACCGCTTCCTGCTCGAGTTCTACAAGCCGCTGGTCGAGCTGCGCGACAAGGTCCCCGGCTACGCGGTCGCCCTGGTGAAGGCCGCTGTACGCGCGAACGGGCTCGACGTCGGTGGCGTGCGTCCGCCGCTGATCGACCCGACGGACGAGCACCTCGCCGCACTGGACAAGATCATCGCCGCGGGTAAGGCTCTTCTGGCATGAAGATCACCGAGATCGTCCTGACACCGATCGCGTTCCGCGACCCGCCGCTGCTGAACGCGGCCGGCGTGCACGAGCCGTGGGCGCTGCGCACGATCGTCGAGGTGCACACCGACGAAGGCATCTCCGGGCTGGGGGAGACCTACGGCGACCTCGGGCACCTGGAGCGCTCGCGGTCCGTTGTGGACTCGCTGATCGGCCTCGACGTCTTCGCGCTCAACGAGATGCACGCGCGGGTCGCCGCGGTTCTCGGCGGCACGACCGGGCTGGACAAGCACGGGCTGACCGGGAACATCACCGCGGAGAGCACGGTCGACCGCGTGTACTCGCCGTTCGAGGTCGCGTGCCTGGACATCCAGGGCAAGGCGCTGGGGCGCCCCGTGCACGACCTGCTGGGCGGCGCGGTTCGTTCCGCGGTGCCGTACTCCGCCTACCTGTTCTACAAGTGGGACGGGCACCCCGGCGCCGAGCCGGATGAGTGGGGCGAGGCGATCGACCCCGCCGGCATCGTGGCCCAAGCCCAGAAGATGATCTCCGAGTACGGGTTCGGGTCGATCAAGCTCAAGGGCGGTGTGTTCCCGCCGGAGCAGGAGATCGAGGCGATCCGCGCGTTGCGCGAGGCGTTCCCGCACCACCCGCTGCGGCTGGACCCGAACGCCGCCTGGTCGCCCGCGACGTCGCTGAGGGTCGCGGCCGAGTTGGACGGCGTGCTGGAGTACCTGGAGGACCCGACGCCGGAGATCTCCGGAATGGCGGAGGTGGCCGCGAAGGCGCCGATGCCGTTGGCCACCAACATGTGCGTGGTCGCGTTCGAGCACCTCAAGCCGTCGGTGGAGCAGGACGCCGTGCAGGTGCTCCTGTCCGACCACCACTACTGGGGCGGTCTGCAGCGGTCGCGTCAGCTGGGCATGATCTGCCAGACGTTCGGCATCGGGCTGTCGATGCACTCGAACTCGCACCTGGGGATCTCGTTGGCCGCGATGACGCACCTGGCCGCCGCGACGCCGAACCTGAGCTACGCGTGCGACACGCACTACCCGTGGAACGCCGCGGACGAGGTCGTCGAGCCCGGCGTTCTGTCCTTTGTGGATGGTGCGGTGCCGGTGCCCACCTCGCCGGGCCTCGGTGTCTCGCTGGATCGCGACGCGCTGGCGCGTCTGGCGGAGAACTACGTGCGTTGTGGCATCACCGCGCGTGACGACACGGGGTACATGCAGAAGTTCGACCCGAGCTACGAGAGGAAGCGTCCCCGGTGGTGAAGTCGGTTGTCCACGCCTATCCGTGGGACCTGATCGGAGACCCTGAGGCGGTTGCGCGGTATCAGGGGCTCGGGGTGGACGCGATCGCTCTGGCCGCGTCGTACCACACCGTGCGGGCGGCGACTCCGTTGCATCCTCGGCACCGCTTGGTCGACGCGCGGCACGCGGCGTTCTACCTGCCGGTCCGGGAAGCGAACTTCGGCCGGCTCGTGCCCGCCGAACCGTCCTGGATGGACAGTACGGATTCCTTCGGTGAAGCGGCCGCTCTGGTTCGTGCGGCCGGACTTCCGGTGTACGCGTGGACCGTGCTGACGCACAACTCGCGCCTGGGCGATCTGCACCCGGACGTGACTGTCGTGAACGCGTTCGGAGATCGCTACCCGTACGCCCTGTGCACGGCCCAGCCCAACGTCGTCGAGTACACGTCGGTGCTGGTGGCCGAGGTGCTGGAGCTCGGTGCGCCGGACGGGATCATCCTGGAGGCGTGCGGGCCGCTCGGGTTCGTCCACGGCGGCCACCACGAGAAGACCGACGGCACGGACTGGAATCCGGTGCAGCAGAAGCTGTTGTCGCTGTGCTTCTGCTCCGCCTGCACCGCCCTGTACGCCGACCCGGACGCCGTGCGTGAAGCGGTCCGGGCCGGGGTTGATCGCGGCGCGCCCAGCGTCGAGGACGCGCTGGGTTCGCTCGCGGACGACGTTCGGGCCGTGCGCACCGGGATCGTGCGGTCGTTGCGACAGAAGCTGGTCGGCCAGATTCGTGCTGCCGCGCCCTCGGTCCGGATCGGTATGCACGTGACGGCGGATCCTTGGGGCACCGGGCCGTTCGCGACCGTCGCCGGTGGTTTGGGTGCGGACATCGACGTGCTGACCACGATGTGCTGGCCTGGTCCTGAAGTGGCGGTACCGGGCATCGAGGCCCTGCGAGCGGCAGCGCCGGACACGCGGATCGCCGCGTACGTGCTGGGATTGCCGCCCAAGCCCGCCGACGGCGCGGCGCTGTCGAAGGAGTGGCTGGCCTACCTCGACGCCGGAGTGGAGGAGTTCCACCTCTACCACGGTGGCCTCGCGTCGGACGCTCGCCTGCAGGCGCTGCGCGAGGCGGTCGCGGCCGTAAGCCGGTAACTGTGAAGCGAACTCACTGCAACCCGTTGTGAGCACGGTTCCGTCCTCTGACCATGAGGCACATTGGAACCGTAGTTGGCACTGGCGTCCTGCTGCTGGTGGTTTCCGCTTGCGGCAGTGCGCACAACGCAGGCACTGGGGCAGGTGGCGGTCCGACGTTGCCGACCGCCACTTCCTCGTCTGAAGTGCCACCGGGTATCGCGCCCGGAGAGATCCCGCCGGACGGCAAACCGGTGACAAAGCTGGACACCAACGCTTTGCCGTCGGAGTACCCGCGCACGGTGTGGACCCAGGGCGACGGCAAGACCGTCGGTGTCATCGCCCAGGAAGGCGGCTGCGGGAAGGCCAGCGCGTCCGTGCTCGAGCAGTCGGCTTCACTCGTGAAGATCGAGCTCGTCGAGACGCTTCCGCTGACCAAGCAGGCGTGCACCATGGACATCCGCTTCCCTCCGCTGACGGTGCAGCTCGCCGAGCCCCTCGGTGAGCGGACTGTCGCGCTGACGTCGCGGCAGGAACAGAAGTAGACCTCCTCCCCACGGTGCCCGGTCGGCTTCTGCCCCGCCGGCCGGGCATCTCTTTCACTCGGCCCCTTGGGCTGATTTGCAAGGATGGTGCGCATGAGACACGTCGTCGCTGCCGTTGTTCTCGCCGCCGTGCTGGCCGGCTGCTCGTCCGGAACGCAGTCGGGCGCGCCCGGTTCCTCCAGCGGCGTGCCCACGACGGGCACGTCCACGCCCGGCTCCACCGGTTCGTCCGGCACGAACCCGACGTCCGCCCCGGTCCAGCCTCCGGTCTCGATCTCGGAGGAAAAGCCGGTCGTGCCGCCCAACGTGACGGCGGTGCCCAAGGAGAAGGTCGACACGACATCGTTGTCAGACACCTACCGGGACGAGGTCTACGTCTTCGGCGACGGTCGTGACATCGAGGTCTTCGGTGTGGGCGGCGGCTGCAAGGAAGCGCGCGCGGAGGTGTCCGGCCAGTCCGCCGACCTCGTGCAGATCACGCTGGTCACGATCACCAAGCAGCCTCCGGGCACGGTGTGCACCCAGGAGATCCGCCAGGTGCCGCTGACCGTGCGCCTGGCCGCGCCCCTCGGTGACCGCCGCCTGGTGCTGGAGTCCCGCGAGGAGACCGGCTGATATATGGATCTTCGCCTTGAGGATTCGGCACTGGGGAATCGTGTACTTCACGTGTACGACGTCGGTGACGGCGTGCCGGTGTTCTGGCACCACGGCACGCCCAACCTCGGCCTGCCGCCGGAACCGTTGTTCCGGCCAGGCGTGCGGTGGATCTCCTACGACCGCCCCGGCTATGGCACGTCGAGCGCAGTGCCGGGAAGACCGGTGGCGTCGGCGGCAGCTGATATATCGCATATCGCCGACGCGCTGGACATCCCGCAGTTCGCGGTCTTCGGTCACTCGGGCGGCGCACCACATGCCCTCGCGTGCGCTGCCCTGCTACCGGACCGCGTGACCGCCGTCGTCGCCGCCGCGCCCTTGGCACCGTTCGACGCGGACGGCCTCGACTGGTTCGCCGGCATGACCGCCTCCGGCGAGGCGTCGCTGAGAGCGGCGGCTGCCGGCCGTGCGGCGAAGGAGGCGTACGAGGCTTCCGGTGCCGAGTACGACCCGGAGTTCACCGCGGCCGATCTCGAGGCGTTGAACGGCGCCTGGTCCTGGTTCGGC
This sequence comes from Lentzea flava, assembly GCF_014648475.1. Lineage (GTDB taxonomy): Bacteria > Actinomycetota > Actinomycetes > Mycobacteriales > Pseudonocardiaceae > Lentzea > Lentzea flava. The sequence continues at coordinate 75,947 of NZ_BMRE01000024.1, forward strand.
AAGGTCGTCGAACCCGCGCTGGCGAACGGCCCGGGCCCGCTGATCGACGACGACCTCGCCTACGTCACGCCGTGGGGTTTCGACCCGGCGTCCATCACCGCGCCGACCCTCCTGCTGCACGGCGAGCGTGACGGCACCGCCCCGGCCGCCCACAGCCGATGGCTCGCCTCCCGCATCCCAGGCGCCGAGCTCCGCCTCACCGCAGACGACGGCCACATATCAGTTCTCAACCACGCCCCAGCCGCTCTCGACTGGCTCCTGTCCCGCTGACCTGCCCCTTAGCAATGGGTCTTTTGACGACGTCGTCAAAAGACCCATTGCTAAGGTCGTTGCACACGACGGCCGGGCCAACCGATATATCAGTTGGCCCGGCCGTGTCGGTGTCTTAGCGGCGGAAGCTGATCTGCAGCGTCGGCGCGGACGTCTCGGCGAAGAAGTCGTTGCCCTTGTCGTCGACGACGACGAAGGCGGGGAAGTCCTCGACCTCGATCTTCCACACCGCTTCCATGCCGAGCTCGGGGTACTCGAGGACCTCGACCTTGCGGATGCAGTCCTGGGCCAGGCGCGCCGCCGGGCCGCCGATCGAGCCCAGGTAGAAGCCGCCGTGCGCCGCGCAGGCGTTGGTGACCTGCTTGGAGCGGTTGCCCTTGGCGAGCATCACCAGTGAGCCGCCCGCTGCCTGGAACTGCTCCACGTAGGAGTCCATGCGGCCAGCCGTGGTCGGGCCGAACGAGCCGGAAGCGTAACCCTCCGGGGTCTTGGCCGGGCCCGCGTAGTAGACCGGGTGGTCCTTGAGGTACTGCGGCATCTCCTCGCCGGCGTCGAGGCGTTCCTTGATCTTGGCGTGCGCGATGTCGCGGGCCACGACCAGCGGGCCGGTCAGCGAGACGCGGGTCTTCACCGGGAGCTTGGTGAGGACCTCGCGGATCTCCGACATCGGGCGGGTCAGGTCGATGCGGACGACCTCGTCGGACAGGTCCTCGCCCTGCACCTCGGGCAGGAACTGGGCCGGGTCGCGCTCCAGCTGCTCCAGGAACACGCCCTCGGGCGTGATGCGTGCCTTGGCCTGGCGGTCGGCCGAGCACGACACCGCGACGCCGACCGGGCACGACGCGCCGTGGCGGGGGAGCCGGATGACGCGGACGTCGTGGCAGAAGTACTTGCCGCCGAACTGGGCACCGATGCCGAAGTTGCGGGTGAGCTCCAGGACCTGCTGCTCGAGGTCCGTGTCGCGGAACGCGTGGCCGAGTGGCGAGCCCTCAGTCGGCAAGGTGTCGAGGTAGCGGGCCGAGGCGAGCTTCGCGACCTTGAGGTTCTGCTCGGCGGACAGACCACCGACGACGACCGCCAGGTGGTACGGCGGGCAGGCCGCGGTGCCGAGCGAGCGCAGCTTCTCGTCGAGGAACGACGCGAGGCGCTTCGGGTTCAGCAGCGCCTTGGTCTCCTGATAGAGGAACGTCTTGTTCGCGCTGCCGCCGCCCTTGGCCATGAACAGGAACTCGTACACGGGCTCCTGGCCGGGCTTGTGGAACACCTCGATCTGCGCGGGCAGGTTCGTGCCGGTGTTCTTCTCGTCCCAGAACGTCACCGGAGCCATCTGCGAGTAGCGCAGGTTGAGCTCCTGGTAGGCCTCGAAGACACCGCGAGCGAGCGCCTGCTCGTCGTTGCCGCCGGTCAGGACGGTCTCCGAGCGCTTGCCCATGATGATCGCCGTGCCGGTGTCCTGGCACATCGGCAGCACACCGCCCGACGAGATGGCCGCGTTGCGCAGCAGGTCCATCGCGACGAAGCGGTCGTTGCCCGACGCCTCCGGGTCGTCGATGATCTTGCGCAGCTGGGCGAGGTGCGACGGGCGCAGCAGGTGCTGGATGTCGCGGATCGCTTCCTTCGCGAGCAACGTCAGCGTCTCGGGCGCGATCTCGAGGAACTTGCGGTCACCGGCCTCGATCAGCTTCACCCCGTCCGACGTGACGAGGCGGTACTCGGTCTCGGTGTCCTTCGCGAGCGGAAGGACGTCGGTGTACTCGAAAGTGGTGGGCACGGCGTACACAACTCCAACGGTGTGCAGTTCGGATCAGAAAACCGTACCGCCATCAAAGGGGCGTACCGATGTGATCCCCGACCAGGGTGATGTTCCGTGCCCCACAAACGCGGAAGGCCGGGGCAGCCCCCGGCTGCCCCGACCTTCCTTCGCGTGCGAAACCCGACTCACGTCCGGCGTCGCGTGGCTCTGGTAACGCCCGACCGTGCCGTGAGTTGAGTCACAAGTCAATACTGCCGGACGGGTGAGATCCGACCGTGACTACGAGGCGTATGCACGCAGCTTCGCGGCGCGTTCACCCTGCCGCAGCTTCGACATGACCTCGCGCTCGATCTGCCGCACGCGCTCCCGCGACAACCCGAACCGCTTGCCGATCTGGTCCAGCGTGCGGGGCTGACCGTCCTCGAGGCCGTAGCGCAGCCGGATCACGGCCTGCTCCCGCGGTTCGAGGGTCGCCAGCACGCGGCGCAGGTCGTCCTGCAGCAGGCCGGAGATGACGGCGCTCTCGGCGTCGGTGGCGTCCGAGTCCTCGATGAAGTCACCGAGGGGAGCGTCCTCCTCCGTGCCGACCGGCATGTCGAGCGATACCGGGTCACGAGCGTGGTCGAGCAGGTCGGCGACCTTGTCGACGGACAGGCCCGACTCCTTCGCGAGCTCCTCGTTCGTCGCCTCGCGGCCGAGCGTCTGGTGCAGGTCGCGCTTGATCCGCGCGAGCTTGTTCACCTGCTCGACGAGGTGGACGGGGAGGCGGATGGTGCGGCCCTGGTCGGCCATGCCGCGGGTGATGGCCTGGCGGATCCACCACGTCGCGTACGTCGAGAACTTGAAGCCCTTGGTGTAGTCGAACTTCTCGACCGCGCGGATCAGGCCCAGGTTGCCTTCCTGGATCAGGTCCAGCAGCGGCATGCCGCGGCCCGTGTAGCGCTTGGCGAGCGACACGACGAGCCGCAGGTTGGCCTTGAGCAGGTGGTCCTTGGCGCGGCGGCCGTCACGGACGAGCTCCCCCAGCTCTTCGCGACGGGTGGGGGTGAGGCGCTTGGCCGTCTCCATGACGTGCTGCGCGAACACACCGGCCTCGATGCGCTTGGCGAGCTCCACCTCCTCCTCGGCGGTGAGCAGGGCGGTCTTGCCGATTCCGTTCAGGTAGACTCGAACCAGGTCGGCTGCTGGACCCTGGGCGTCGAGGTCGTGGTCGACGGCGGGCGTGTTCTCTCCGACTTCACGGTCGGAGATCCTCGTCACGGTCATGGATCTCCCTCCCCCTGCTGCGGGCGACGCTGCTGTCGGTCAGGACAGACGCGCGTGGCGGTCAAGGCGGCGCGGCGCTGCGCCCTGGTTGCCGGTTGCGGCGGGCCCGCTCGGGATCCCATCGCTAGCTGGCTGATACCTGGGTAACGAAGACGATTCCGAATTCGTTCCCGACTTCCTGACCTGAAGACGTCACCGCTGTCACAGCGGTTGCGCGACTAATCTGAGGATTGGCTGAGAACCGTTTAGTCAGACCTCGACGAGCACGGTGAACGGGCCGTCGTTCACGCTCCGTACCTTCATCATCGCCCTGAATCGTCCCGTTTCGACGCGGGCGCCCTTTTGGCGTAGTTCCTGCACGACGGCGTTCACCAAGGGTTCCGCGTGCTCGGGCCGCGCGGCCGCCGTCCAGGACGGGCGGCGGCCCTTGCGCGTGTCGCCGTAGAGCGTGAACTGGCTGACGACCAGCAGCGGAGCACCGGTCGACTCACATGACTGCTCGTCATCGAGGATGCGCAGCCCGTGCAGCTTCTGGGCCATTTTGCGGGCGTGCTCGGCCGTGTCGTCGTGGTGGACGCCGAGCAGCACCAGCAATCCGGGTTCGTCGATCGCGCCGACGATCTCCCCTTCGACTTCCACGCTCGCCTCTGTGACGCGCGCCACAACAGCTTTCACGCGGGAATCAACATTCCGTGCCGGATGAGATCGCGCACGATCGGCAACGCCGCTTCTGCATCGATTTCTCCGTAAGCGAACTCGAGCAGTGAGAGCAGGTCTTCCAACGGCAGCGCACCCGTGCACCCGGCGACGAGCTTCGCAGTCGCCTCGTCGACCTCGTGCTGCCAGCCCGGCCCGTCGGTGCGGTGCAGCCGTGCGACGACCTTGCGCCAGCCCTCCTCGCTCGGCTCGGACACCTCTTCGAGCAGCACGGTGTCCGCGACCCGGAACCGGTGGCCCAGCAGATCGGGGTTCTCGCGCAGCCACGCGACGTTGTCGAGCCACCGCCCCGCCTCCGGCCCCAGCGGGTCGTCGTAGGCGTGGCGGAGGTCTTCACACACGACCTCGGAGTGCATCTCGTCGGTGCGCCGCAGCGTCACGTACCCGAAGCCGACGCCCTCGACCTGGTTCTCCTCGAACCAGTCGAGCCACGCCGCGGCCTTCCGCTGACCCTCGGGGCTGCGCGGGTCGACGCCCGCGTCCTTGAGCCACGTACCGACGTACAGCGCTGGCTCGGCGATGTCGCGCTGCACGAACCACGCGTCCAGCCCGCCGCGCGGCAGCCAGCCCGAGACGCGCTCGGCCCAGTCCTCGCCCTTGCGGTGCAGCCACGACGCGAGCAGCTGGCCGACGCCGCCCTCGTTCAGGAACGCGGGCAGCTGCCGGATGACCAGCGCCGACGCGTCGTCCCCGCCGAGGCCGGAGTCGCGGTAGACGTAGTCGACGCGCGGCGGGCCGACGACGAACGGCGGGTTGCACACGACCTGGTCGAACCGCCGGTTGCGGACCGGGCCGAACCACTCGCCCTGCAGCGTCTCGACGTCGAGGCCGTTGATGCGGAACGTGCCCTGCGCGAGCCTCAGCGCACGCTGGGACAGGTCGGTCGCGGTGATGCGGCCGGCGTGCTTGCTGGCGTGCAGCGCCTGGACGCCGCAGCCGGTGCCGAGGTCGAGGAGCGTGCCGACCGGGGTGCGCCTGGTGGCGCGGGCGAGGCTGATGGAGGCGTGGCCGACGCCGAGCACGTGGTCCTCGGGGACCGCTCCGCCGCGCAGGTCGGAGTCGAGGTCGGCGATGACCCACCAGTTGTCCTCGTAGGGCCTCACGTCGAGGCCGGCCTTCAGGTCCTTGGTGAGGATCTCGTTCTTGACGGCGTCGTCGATGTCGACCCCGTCGAGTGCCTTGCGGACGTCCTGCTCCGGCTCCTGGTCGCCGAGCAGGAACAGACGGATCAACGTGCCGAGCGTCCCGGCGTCCCTGCTGGCGCGGCGGGCGGGCTCGGGCTCGCCACGGCCGAGTGCGGCGTGGGCCTGCGGGCCGAGGGCGTCGACGACGCCGTCCGCGGTGTAGCCGGCGTTCAGGAAGGCGTCGCGCAGGCGGGCGCACAGGTCAACGGAGAGATCGGGGTGCACGAGAGCACATGTTTTCACGTGCGCGTGATGGAGAGCGCGATGGCCATGGCGAGTCGTTGATCGGGATCGTCGAGGGGGAGCGGCGTCACTTCGGCCATCTTCTGCATCCGGTACCGCAACGTGTTCGGGTGCACGTTGAGCTCTTTCGCCGCCGCCCGCACATCTCCTTGCGCCGCGAGCCATGCCTTCAACGTCGCCGCGTAGTGCGTCCCGTTCTCCGCGTCGTAACGCAATATATTGGATATCGGTCCGCGCGTCGGAAGGCGTCCGGCCTCGGCGACGGCGGCGAGCCGGTGCAGCAGCACCCGTGCCCAAGCGTCGTCGTACACGACCGGTGCGCCGGTGGAGAGCGCGAGGCATTCGTCGGCTTCCTGCCGCGACGTCGGCAGTTGCGTCGCCTCGGCCGGACCGCCGATCCCCGCCAGCACCGTGGCCTCGGCAGGCAGTTCGCGAACCAGCGAGCGCACCCACTCGACGGCGTCGTCGGCGGCCGGGATGACGGTGTAGAGGACGTTGCCGAACAACGCGCTCCGCCCAGGCCGCGACCAGCCGAACCCCGCGGTCGCCCGCTGGAACGCGAGCACCGCCGCCCCGTGCTCGCCCTCGCCCGCGTGGGCCTGCACCGCGATCACGCGCAGATCCGCAGACGGCAGCCCGAGCCGGGCAACGTCGGCGGACTCCGGGTGCTCCAGCAGCCTGATCACCAGGTCCGCCTCGGCCTGACGTTCGAGGTCCGTCGACGCCCGCGACCTGAGCAGGTGCAACGCCGCCGTGCGCGCGCCGTCGACCAACGCCGCCGATCGCGCGGCATCGACCGGACCTGTCACCTCCACCCACACAGACCCGAGCAGCTCACGCCCCGCGCGCACGGCGGCGACGAGCCGGTTGCCCAGCTGCGGCGTCAGCTTGGGGACGAAGATCGGCTCGTCGGACGAGGCGAGGTGCGTGAACACGCCGAACTCGTCGAGCGCGCGACGGGCCTCCTCGGGCACGCGACGGCCGAGGATGGTCTGGACGCGCACCGGATCGACGTCCTCTTGCCGATAGGAGTACGCGAGCACGCGGGACTGCTGGTCCTCGATCGTCACCGGCCCGCCGACCACGCCCGCGATCACATCGGCCAGACCGAACAGGTCACCGGTGCGCGTACCGCCGTTGACCAACGTCTGCGTGACGTTCGCAAGCTGGCCCCACGGCACAGATGGGTCCACGAGCAGCACAGCCGCGCCGGACTTCTTGGCGGCGGCGACAACACGCTCGTCGAGCGGAGGTCTGCCGTGCAACACGACCGCGGACGCCGGTGTCGAGGACACGAGCCGCGCCGCCGCGGCCACCGACGGCGTACCGAGTCCGAGAAGCACATCACCCGAGGCGGCCGGCGTGTTTTCCGCCGGATCATGCAGGGCAACCCCACGTAGCTCGACATCACGACCTCGCGGTGCGCACGCCAGATGCGTGCCCAGACTGCCGAGCACGTCCACGAGGCGATCAAGGGCGACCACTCGCGGATGTTAACCGCCGACCGGGTGTCCCCACCGTCACTCGGACGTGGGACCATTGACGCGTGGAGGTGGTGTCGTGAGCAGTCCTGACCGGAACGACACCCCGGTGTTGATCACCGAGGCGGCCCCGTCCTACGAGGAACAGCACGCCGCCCGGCGCCGCAAGTACGCGATCATGATGAGCCTGCGCTTCCCGTGCCTCATCCTCGCGGCCCTGTTCGCCCACACGTGGTGGCTCGCGCTGTTCTTCATCGTGCTGTCCGTGCCGCTGCCCTGGATGGCCGTGCTGATCGCCAACGACCGCCCGCCGCGCAAGGCCGAGAAGGCCAACCGCTACGAGGTGGAGCGCCGCGCCATCGCACCGAAGAGCCCCACGATCATCGACGGCTGACCGCCGCCAGCCCGCTCACCAGTCGAGCCGTCGCACGCCCTGCCCTTAGCAATGACTCTTTGGACTTCGTCCGCAAAAGATTCGTTGCAAAGGCTGGCACGCCTCGTCGCCTTTGCAACGAGTCTTTTGACTTCGTCCGCAAACGTTTTTTGCATGCGCGGATCGGTTGGAGCCAGGTTCGGAAGCGATCGGTGTCGGCGCCGGGCCGCTGTTCAGCGGGGTGGCTGGGCGCCTACGACGCTGACGGCGCGAGAGCCGGCGCGGACGCCGCCGCGCAGGGCGTCGTGCTTGGAGGCGCCTGCGAGCCAGGCCGCCAGGAAGCCCGCGTCGAAGGCGTCGCCGGCGCCCGTGGAGTCGATGCACTCGGTGACTTCAGCGGGGACCGAGATGATCTCGTCGGCGTCCACCCAGGACGCGCCGTCAGGGCCCGAGGTCACCACGACGGCGCCGACGTGGGTCAGCAGGGTCTTGGCGGCGGCGGGATCGGACGAGCCGGTCAGCGCCATCAACTCGTCGGCGTTGGGCATGAGGATGTCGACGCCGCGGACGTCGTCCATGAAGGCCTCGGCGGAGTGGATCAGCACCGCGGCCTGGGGGTCCACCGACGTCGTCCAGCCGGCGTCGCGGGCGGCCTCCAGCGCCGCCAGGCCCGCCGGGCGCGAGGTGGCGTCCAGCAGCACGTAGCCGGAGAGGTGCAGGTGGCCGTGGGTGGCGGCGAGCAGGCCGAGGTCCAGGTCGGCGGGGGAGAAGCGGGCGTTGGCTCCGCGGTCGGGGAGCATGGAGCGTTGGCCGTTCTCGTCGACGAGGACGACCACGCAGCACGTTGCGAGGTCCGGGTCGACGGCGAAGGCGCATTGGACGCCCGCCGAGGTCAGTTCGGCGTGCACCTGGCGGCCGGCCGAGTCCGCGCCGACTCGGGCTACCAGGACCGGGGAAGCGCCGCATGCGGCGAGCCAGACCGCGGTGTTGGCGCCCGCGCCGCCTGGCTCGATCGTCACCTTGGCGCGGACGTCGCCGCCGTGGGCGATGGGGCCGGTGTGGCGGGCGACCACGTCCAGGCCGGCATCGCCCACCACGACAACTGGCCTCATCGGAAGAGCTCCACGGCGACCTTCGAGGCGACGGAGGCGTTGTTGACGACGAGTTCCTCGTTGGCGTCGAGGCTCACGCCGGCGCTCGCGGTGTGGAAGTGCTCCAGCAGCACCGGGCTGACGTCCTTGCCGCGGACGTCCTGGTCGACGAGCTTCTGCAGGCCCTCGGCGAGGAGGCGGTCGTGCAGGGCCGCGTCCATCTCGAAGGCGGCCGGGATCGGGTTCGCCAGGAGCATGCCGCGGCCGCCCTCGGCGAAGACCGCGGCGGCTTCCGCGGGGTTCTCGACGCGCCACGGCACGTCGAACTCCGACTCGCGGCGGTAGAAGGCGGGGAAGCGGGAGGTCTGGTAGCCGATCACCGGAACCGAACGGGTCTCCAGGACCTCGAGGGTCGCGCCCATGTCCAGGATCGACTTCACGCCCGAGCAGACGATCAGGACCGGGGTCGTCGCCACCACGTCCAGGTCGGCGGACACGTCCCACGTCTCGCGCGCGCCCCGGTGCACGCCGCCGAGACCGCCGGTCGCGAAGACGCGGATGCCCGCCTGGTGCGCGAGGGCGGTGGTGGAGGCCACGGTCGTCGCGCCGCTGCGGCGCAGGGCGTAGGCGGCGCCGAGGTCGCGCAACGACAGTTTGGCCAGGTCACCCGAGGTGCAGACGCGGTCGAGCTGGGCTTCGGAAAGGCCGATGTGCGGCACACCGTCGAGCACGGCGATCGTCGCGGGCACGGCACCTGCCTCGCGCACGACCTTCTCCAGGCGTGCGGCGACGGCGAGGTTGCGAGGGGCGGGCAGCCCGTGGGACAGGATGGTGCTCTCGAGAGCGACGACGGGCCGGTTCTCGGCCAGTGCGGCGGCTACTTCCTCGGCGATCTGCAGCGTGGTCACGAGGGGACATCATCCCAGGTACCCTGGGCAGGTGAGCACCCAGACTCTCCCCGAGGTCGACGTACGGCCGGAAGGCACCGACCACACCGGGGACGACACCCCGAAGATGTTCCACTACGTGCGCAAGGCGAAGATCGCCGAGAGCGCCGTGATGGGAACGCACGTGGTCGCGCTGTGCGGCGAGGTCTTCCCGGTGACGCGGTCGCCGAAGCCCGGTTCGCCGGTGTGCCCGGAGTGCAAGAAGATCTACGACAACCTGCCTTCCGGCGGTGGCGGCGAGTAAGCCGTGAGACGAGCAGCGGGGGCGGCTTCGGCTACCTCCGCTGTTTTTCCTCTTCCGGTGACGGCCGCGGGTCCTGGATCTTGAGCGGTGCCGTCAGCTGCGTGTCGGCGGGCGACGGCGCCGAGTAGCTGTCGTTGTTCGTCTCCTGCGCCGGAGCGGCGCTCTCGGAGCGGATGCGCGACGCGGCGCGTTCCATCTCCAGGCGGCGCCAGCGGCGGCGTTGGCGGCGGGTCATCTTGGCCGGCCACTCGTCCTGGATGGCGCTGTTGAAGTACGCGCCGATGGTGATCGCCAGCCCGATGAAGAACACGAAGAGCAGGAACGCGATCGGGGTCGCGAGCGCGCCGTAGGTGTAGCCGGTGGTGGTGATCCACTGGATGTACAGGCGCAGGCCGATCGACGACAGGATGAACACGGCCATGGCGAGGATCGCGCCGGGCAGCACGCGGTGGTACGGCAGCTTCCTCGGCAGGGCGAGCTTGTAGAGCATCGACAGCGACAGCACCAGCAGCAGGGCGACGCCGGGGTAGTAGAAGCGGCCCATCCACGTCTCGATGTAGGGCTGCCAGGACGCCGGGAAGAACTGCGGCAGGATGTCCGGGCCCAGCGCCAGGACGGGCAGGCCGACCACCAGGGCCACGAGCGACACCAGGTAGAGCAGCAGGGCGAAGATCCGCTGCCAGAGCTCGTTGCGCACGCCGTACTGGCCGTGCGCCACGGTGATCGCGTCGACGAACGACGACATGGCCGACGACCCAGCCCACAGCGAGATCAGGAAGCCGACGGACACGATCTCGCCCTTGCCGGTGCTGAGTATCTCCGCGACCGTGGGCGCGATCACGCCGTTGACGACGTCCGCGCTGAAGATCGTGCGGGTGAATCCGATGATCTTCTCCTGGACGGCCTCCACCACCTCGGGACCGAACCAGTCGCCGAGGTAGCCCATCGCACCCAGCACGCCGAGCAGGAGTGGCGGGAACGACAGCGTCTGCCAGAACGCCGCCTCGGCCGCTTCTGAGAAGATGTTGCCCTGCCACGCCTTCGACAGCGTGCGCGCGAGTAGACGCAGCGGCCCCTTGCGGCCGGACCTGCGTGCGTCGTTGTCGGTAGGCGAACCCATCGCAGGGACAAGCATGGTGCATGCCGCCACGTTTCGCGGCATCGGCGCCGTGAACAGGTAGAGTCACGGTGCCCTCGGCAACGGTCTGCCTGAGGGCGCTTGCATGCCTGGGCCACGTCTGACCTGCACAAATGAGGAGAAACACGTCTGTGACAGCGACAGCAGCAATGCGACCGCTGCGGGCATGGCAGCGCCGAGCGCTGACCAAGTACCTGGCCGCCAAGCCGCAGGACTTCCTCGCCGTCGCGACACCGGGCGCGGGCAAGACGACCTTCGGACTGCGTGTCGCCGCCGAGCTGCTGGCCGACCGGACGATCGAGGCCGTCACGATCGTCACGCCCACCGAGCACCTGAAGCACCAGTGGGCTAAGGCCGCCGCCGAGCAGGGCATCCACATCGACTCGAACTTCCGCAACACCAACGCGATGACCTCCCGCGACTACCACGGCGTGGCCGTGACGTACGCGCAGGTCGCCGCCCATCCGACGCTGCACAGGGTGCGCACGGAGAACCGCAAGACGCTGGTGCTGCTCGACGAGGTCCACCACGGCGGTGACGCGAAGTCGTGGGGTGAGGCGATCCGCGAGGCGTTCACGCCCGCGGTCCGCCGGCTGTGCCTCACCGGCACGCCGTTCCGCTCGGACGACTCGCCGATCCCGTTCGTCACGTACGAGGAGGGCCCCGGCGGCTTCAAGACGTCCAAGGCCGATCACACGTACGGGTACGCTGACGCGTTGCGCGACGGCGTCGTGCGGCCCGTGCTGTTCCTGGCGTACTCGGGCGAGGCGTCGTGGCGGACCAGCGCGGGCGAGGAGTTCACGGCGCGGCTGGGGGAGCCGCTGACGCAGGAGCAGACCACCCGCGCGTGGCGAACGGCCCTGGACCCGGCGGGCGACTGGATGGCTTCCGTGCTGCGCGCCGCCGACCAGCGACTGACGCAGAAGCGCGAGAACGGCCTGCCGGACGCCGGTGGCCTGGTGATCGCGACCGACCAGGAGACCGCGAAGGCCTACGCGCAGGTGCTCCAGCGCGTCACCGGCCACATCCCGACGCTCGTCCTCTCCGACGACCCCAAGGCGTCGGGCAAGATCGCTGAGTTCGCCGCGACGAACGAACGCTGGATGATCGCCGTCCGGATGGTGTCCGAAGGCGTCGACGTGCCGCGTCTCGCGGTGGGCGTGTACGCGACGTCGTCGTCGACGCCGCTCTTCTTCGCTCAGGCCATCGGACGCTTCGTGCGTGCCCGCAAACCCGGCGAGACCGCCTCGGTGTTCCTTCCGTCGGTGCCCGTGCTGCTGCAGCTCGCCTCCGAGCTGGAGGCCGAGCGCGACCACGTGCTGGGCAAGCCGCACCGCGAGAAGGACGGCTGGGACGACGAGCTGCTCGCCGCCGCGAACCAGACCAAGGACGAGCCTGGCGAGGACGAACGCGCCTTCACCGCCCTGGGCACCACGGCCGAGCTCGACCAGGTGATCTTCGACGGCGCCTCGTTCGGCACGCCGACCTTCGCCGGCTCGGAGGAGGAGCAGGAGTACCTGGGCCTGCCGGGGCTCCTCGAACCCGACCAGGTGCGCACCCTGCTCATGCAGCGGCAGGAGGAGCAGCTCGCGTCCGCGGCCAAGCGGCCCAAGCCGGAGGTGGCGGTGCGGGAGGCGAGGCCCGCCAGCGTGCAGGAACGCCTCGCCTCACTGCGCAAGGAGCTCAACACCCTCGTCGCCATGCACCACCACCGCACGAAGAAGCCGCACGGCAAGATCCACAATCAGCTGCGGGAGTACTGCGGTGGGCCGCCGACCGCGATGGCCAGCATCGAGCAGCTCGAGGAACGTATCGCCACGCTCCGCTCCTGGTAGGACACCTCAGATGGAAAACGCCTACTAGAGCGCGTGCGGACCTTTGCAATGAGTCTTTTGACTTCGTCCGCAAACGTTTTTTGCATGCGGTGGGCGGGCGAGCGGGACAGTTGATATGCGATATATCAGTTGCGGGTGACGGCTACGGCGAGGGTTCGGTAGTTCGAGGTGAAGCTGCCGCCGAGGGTGTCGATGGCGGTGCGGACGCTGTCCAGGATCTCGGCGGTCTGCTCTTCGGTGAGCAGGGCGATGGGGCTCATCGTGAGGATCAGGTCGAGGTACTCGTCGGTGGTGTAGGTCTTGTCCCAGTCGGCGCTCCACTGGCCGAGCTCGGTGAACTCGCCGGTGGCGACGAACTTCTCGGCGGTGCGTTCGCAGCCCCATTGGTAGAACTTCAACGACTCCTCGTGGGAGTGGCCGACGCGGATGCTCGCGTCGGGCGCGACCCGTTGATAGGTGTCGGCGAGTGCCTGGGCGATCGAGTCCGGCGTCGAGAACACGTGCCACAGTGCGACGAACACGCCGCCGGGTCGCAGCACCCGTGCGGCCTGGCGCGGGCCCTGTTCGGGGTCGACCCAGTGCCACGACTGGCCCGCGACGACGGCGTCGAACTCGCGGCCGGCGGGATCCCAGGTCTCGAACTTCGACACCTCCACCGGCACGCCGGTCTCGCGGGCGACGCCGGCCATGAGCTCGTCGTGTTCGACGCCGACGACCTCGCATCCCGCGGCGATCAGCTGGCGGGACAGGGTGCCGGTGCCGCAGCCGACGTCGACGACGCGCGGGCCGGGGCTTGCGGTGACGACGCGTTCCACCAGTTCGTCGGGATAGGGAGGTCGGGTGCGGTCGTAGCGGGCGGCACCCGCGCCGAACGCTTTGGCGAGCCGGTCGCCGAGTTCCTTGTCGAACTTCTCCGGCTCTGGTTCGTTGGGTAAAGTGGGCATGTGCCCACCATAGTGGGCAAGCGCCCACTTGAGCTAGGAGAAGTTTGCGTGCCCACCGGTGTGCACCTGCGCGACGTGCGGGAACAGCTGTTCAACGCTGCGGAGCGTCTCCTGGTCGAGGGTGGGCCGAGTGCGCTCACCAGTCGCGCGGTGACAACCGAGGCCGGGGTGGCCAAGGGGGTGCTGCACCGGCACTTCGACGACTTCGACGCGTTCCTCGCGGAGTTCGTCCTCGACCGCGTCGACAAGATGGACGAGCGGGCGAAGGCGCTCCTGCGAGCCGCGGGGACAGGGTCTGTTGTCGACAACCTCGCCGAGGCGATCGCGGCGGTCTTCGGCTCGGTCGCCGTCGCGATGGTCGCTCTCGTGACGTGCCGGGACGACCTGCGCAGGAGGTTGCGGGAGGTGTGGCCCGCCGGTGTCCCGGTGCTCACGGAGGCCGCGATCATGTTCAAGGACTACCTGGAGCGCGAACGCGAACTGGGGCGTGTGGGTGACCTCGACGCGGACGGGGTGGCGCCGATGCTCATCGGCACCGGGCACCTGCTCTTCGCCGATCGGGAGAGTCCGCCGGAGATGGAAGCTGTGCGCCGAATGGTGGCTGGCGTTGTTGCGCCGTGGTTACGCTCTCACAACTCTGAGTGACTAAATTTCGTCACGGTTACCGCATCGTTGCGACTTAATCGATCCAGTGTGGTTCCGGTCACGCATATGTCGGGCATACGTTGTGCGCCACAACATTCTCTGTGACACAGCGCAGTGAAAGGGATGGCGGATGCGCAGCAAGAGCCTCGCTTCCATCGCCGTTGCCACGGGCCTCGCCCTGGCAGTTTCGGCGTGTGGCGCCAACACGTCCTCCAACACCGGAGGCAGCACGGACACGAAATCTGGCAACAGCGGGGGCGCAAAGGTCGGCGTGATCCTTCCTGAGACCGCCTCGTCCGCCCGCTGGGAGGGCTTCGACAAGCCGCTGCTCGAGGCGGCGTTGAAGAAGGAGGGGCTCGACCCCGACATCCAGAACGCGCAGGGCGACGTTCAGAAGTTCAGCACCCTGGCCGACGGCATGATCAACGCCGGCGTCAAGGTCCTGATCATCGCGACGCCCAACAGCGAGGTCGGCGCTTCGGTCGCCAAGAAGGCGCAGGCGCAGGGCATCCAGGTCATCGACTACGACCGCCTGAACACCGGTGGCACCTCGTCCTACTACGTGTCGTTCGACAACGTGAAGGTCGGCGAGCTGCAGGGCCAGGGCTTCGCGGACGCGATGAAGGACAAGCCGCAGGGCGCGAACGTCATCGAGATCGAGGGCGCGCCGACGGACAACAACGCCACCCTGTTCGCGCAGGGCCAGCGCAAGGTCCTCGACCCGCTCTACAGCTCCGGCAAGCTCAAGCTGGTCCAGTCCCAGCCGATCGACAACTGGGACAACCAGAAGGGCGGCCAGGTCTTCGAGCAGATCCTGACCAGCAACGGCGGCAAGGTCGACGGCGTCGTCGCCGCGAACGACGGCCTCGCGGGCGCCGTGATCACGGTGCTGAAGAAGGTCGGCCTCAACGGCAAGGTGCCGGTCACCGGTCAGGACGCCACCCCGGACGGCCTGCAGGCCGTGCTCCGCGGTGACCAGTACATGACCGTCTTCAAGCCCATCAAGGACGAGGCCGAGGCCGCCGCCAAGCTGGCCGCCGCGCTCGCCAAGGGCGACACCGCCGCCGCCGACGCCCTCGCGACCGGCAAGACCAAGGACGACAAGGGCAACCGCGAGGTCAAGTCCGTCCTGCTGACCGCTCAGCTGATCACCAAGGACAAGGTCAAGTCCGTCGTGGACGCCGGCTTCGTCAAGGCCTCGGAGATCTGCGTGGCCGACACCCAGGCCGCCTGCACCGAGCTCGGCATCAAGTAGGACCGCTTGCGTCGTGGCGGGGTGCGGCACCTGCGCACCCCGCCTCGGCGCGTGGTAACACGGAGGAAACCCCAGTGAGCGAGCCGATTCTCGAGCTGCGCGGCATCAACAAGAGCTTCGGCCCCGTGCACGTCCTGCACGACATCGACCTCACCGTCAACCCCGGCGAGGTCACCGCGCTCGTCGGCGACAACGGCGCGGGCAAGTCGACGCTGGTCAAGTGCATCGCGGGCATCCACCCGACCGACTCGGGTGAGGTCCTTTTCGAGGGACAGCCGGTGCACATCAAGGGCCCGCGCGACGCCGCGGCGCTCGGGATCGAGGTCGTCTACCAGGACCTCGCGCTGGCCGACAACCTCGACATCGTCCAGAACATGTTCCTCGGCCGCGAGCGCACCAAGGGTGGCCTGCTCGACGAGACGGACATGGAGCAGGCCGCGCGCAAGACGCTGGCCTCGCTGTCGGTGCGCACGGTCAAGTCGGTGCGCACGCAGGTCTCGTCGCTGTCCGGTGGTCAGCGCCAGACCGTGGCGATCGCCAAGGCCGTGCTGTGGAACAGCAAGGTCGTGCTGCTCGACGAGCCCACCGCGGCGCTCGGCGTCGCCCAGACGCGGCAGGTGCTCGACCTGGTCCGCCGGCTCGCCGAGCAGGGCCTGGGCGTCGTCCTGATCAGCCACAACATGAACGACGTCTTCGAGGTCGCCGACAAGATCGCGTGCCTCTACCTCGGACGCATGGCCGCGGTCGTGGGGTCCAAGGACGTCACGCACGGCCAGGTGGTCGAGCTGATCACCGCCGGTCGTTCCGGTGACCTGGGCATCGCCCGCCCCGAGGCGGCGACGATCTGATGAGTTCCGAAGAGGCGAGCATGACCAAGACCACCGAGACGTCCGAGCAGGAGAACCCTCAGCAGGGGGCCATCTCCGACTTCGGCATCGACACGACCTCCATGTCCACCGGTGAGGCGGTGCGCGACTACTGGGCCAGGGTCCGCGGCGGCGAGCTCGGCTCGTTGCCCGCTCTGCTCGGGATGGTCGTGCTGCTCATCGTGTTCAGCTCGTTGTCCGACACGTTCTTCACCCTCGGCAACCTCGCCAACCTGCTCCAGCAGGGCGCCAGCATCACGATCATCGCGATGGGCCTGGTGTTCGTGCTGCTGCTGGGCGAGATCGACCTGTCCGCCGGTACCGCGTCCGGCGTGACGGCGTCGGTGATGGCACTGCACCTGATCCACAACGGCAACCTGCTCGGCGGCATGGGCGACACGGTGTTCTACGTGTTCTGCGGCCTGCTGGTGCTCGCGATCGTGCTCGCGGTGCTGATGAAGATCTGGGCGGGCGCCGCGCTGTCGGCCATTGCGCTGATCATTGCCGCGGTAGGCATCCCGGCCAACGCCTGGCTGGAGATGCTGCTCGCGGTCTGCGTTGGCTCGGCCATCGGCTGCATCACCGGCTTCCTGGTCGCCAGGGTCGGCATCCCGTCGTTCGTCGTGACCCTGGCCCTGTTCCTCGTCTGGAACGGCGTGGTGCTGCAGTTCATCGGTCAGGGCGGCACGCTCGGCCTGCGCGACGACACCATCTTCAACGTCGCCAACGGCAACCTGAACTTCGTGGGCTCGTGGGCGTTGTTCGTCATCGCCGTCGGTGGCTACGCGGCCGTCGTGCTCACGCGGCACTTCTCCCGGCTGCGCAAGGGACTCGTCGCCCAGCCGACGTCTCTGGTGCTCGCGAAGATCGGTGCGCTCGCGCTGCTGGCGGCGGTCATCACCTACGCGCTCTCGCTCAACCGGGCGCCGAGCAACCTCGTGGTGATCCAGGGCGTGCCGTACGTGGTGCCTCTGGTGCTCGTCCTGCTGGTGATCGGCACGTTCGTGCTCGACCGCACCAGTTACGGCCGGCACATCTACGCCGTCGGCGGTAACAAGGAGGCCGCTCGCCGCGCCGGTATCAACGTCGAGCGCATCCGCATGAGCGTGTTCGTGATCGCGTCTTCCGCGGCCGCGATCGGCGCGATCGTGTACTCGTCGAAGGTCGGCTCGGTCGACCCGAACGCCGGTGGCGGCAACACGCTGCTGCTGTCGGTCGGTGCGGCCGTCATCGGTGGCACGTCGCTGTTCGGTGGCAAGGGCCGCCTGCGCGACGCGGTCATCGGTGGTGCGGTGCTGGCGATCATCTCCAACGGCATGGGCCTGCTCAAGCAGCCCGCCGCCGTCGTCTACATCGTGACCGGCCTGGTCCTGCTGCTCGCCGCGAGCGTCGACGCGTTGTCCCGCCGCCGGGCGGCCAACGCGGCTCGATGACGCGGTGACGGGACCTACGTCCGGCACCCGTCCCGACGAGATCCGCAGGCACAACAGGACGGCGCTGCTGCGTCGCCTGCACGTCGACGGACCGTCCACCAGGGCGTCGCTCGCGGCTGAGCTCGGCCTCAACCGCAGCACGATCAAGGCCCTGGTGGACGGCCTCGCCGAAGCCGGTGTGGTGGCCGAACGCGTGCCCGCTCAGCGCAGCGGTGCCGGCCGCCCCTCGTTGCTCGTCCTGCCCCAGCCGCAGGCCGCGGTCGTCATCGCGATCGACGTGCGGGTGGAGCAGGTGGCGATGGGGTTCGTCGGCCTCGGCGGGGAGATCCTCGGGCGGGACAGCTGGAACCTGTATCACCGGACGCGTGATCCGGGGGAGGTCATCACGCACATCGTCGAGTCGGCGCGCCTCATGGCCGACGACCTCGACGTCACCGCGGTCGGGGTCGGCGTGTCGGTGCCGGGTGTCGTGCGGCGCTCGGACGGCCAGGTGCACGAGGCGCCGAACCTGCACTGGACCGGGGTCGCGCTCGGCAAACGCCTGGAGGCGGTGCTGAAACTGCCGGTCCAGGTCGGCAACGACGCGGAGCTCGGAGCGCTGGCGGAGCACGTGCGCGGCGCGGCCAGGGCGTCCTCGGACATGGTCTACATCTCCGCGGACGTCGGCGTCGGCGGCGGGGTGATCCTGTCCGGGCAACCGTTGCGCGGCAGCGGTGGCTACGTCGGCGAGCTCGGGCACATGGTGGTGAATCCGCGTGGCCGGCGTTGCTACTGCGGCTGCCACGGGTGCTGGGAGACCGAGGTCGGCGAACCCGCTCTGTGCCGGGCTCTGGGGCTGCCCGACGACGCGCCGCGCGGTGCCGTCGTCGCGGCGCTGCGGGCGTTGGACGACCCGTCGTTGCTGGAGGAGTTCGCGGACTGGCTGGCGCTGGGGCTCGCGAACATCGTCAACGTGCTGGGACCCGAACTGGTCGTGCTCGGTGATCTCTACACCGCGCTGCCACCGGCACTCGTGGACTCGGTGGGCGCTGTCGTGCAGCAACGGAGCCTGGTGTCGCGCGCGGTCGGCGGCACGCAGATCGTGACGTCGCCGCTGGGCCGCGACGCGAAGCTGATCGGCGCGGCCGAGCTCGCCTTCGAGCCGGTGCTCGACACGCTCTAGAAAGCGCTCTGGAAAGCGAAGGGGGCGGAGATCCTTCGAAGAGGATCTCCGCCCCGAGCGGCTAGGTGGGGTGGATCAGCCCTGCTGAATCTCAGCGGCGAGCTCGCGCAACTTCTCACTGTGTGCGCGGGCGTGGTGCCCGCAGAACAGCAGCTCGCCCCCGGACGGGAGAACGGCGCGAACCTGGGCAGCAGCCCCGCAGCGGTCGCAGCGGTCGGCAGCGGTCAACTCGGGGCGGGTGAGTGCTGCAGTCATGATGAATCTCCCTCCGTCCCAGCACCGGCAACGTTGTTGTTTTCGGTGCCCTCTTACCAAGCTGCGACCACGGCGCCCCTGGCTGGTGCGCGGTGCTCGCTGGCTCCACTCTGACAGACGTTTCGGCGATAGTCAGTGTTCCCGTGTGCGTGGCGACTCGCGTCACTATGCGATTTACCCGTCTGCAGCAGGTTCACACCTGGGTTCGCCACCGGTTCACCGTCTTGACACGCACGGAGCGCAACCGGAAACCCGCTGGTGGAGCAGCGAATTCGGGCCGTTCGGTCGGTTGCGTGCGACCGGGAGCGTGATATCGGTTGCCTTTGTCCGCCCGCAGCGAACAGGTCACGAACGTCCCACGATTCGGACGCGGCACCGTGATCGAACTCCCGGATCGCACGCTGTGCGGGCCCCTCTTGATGATCAGCTCGCGAGGGCCGCGCTGATCGCTCGTGCGGCGTGCCCCACGGCCTCCCTCAGAGCCGTGGCGCTGCGACCGCTGTCGAGCACCGCGGACACGGTGCCGATGACACTGCTGGACGGCGTGCGCACCGGAGCGCTGACGAACTCCATGCCCGCCGGAACCGTGGCGCCGGGACGCAGCCGTGCCACGTCCTCCGCGCGCACGATGCTCGCCGCGGCGACGAGCACCCGGTCGCGCCGGGGCACCGCGAGGATGGTCGACGTCCTGATCGTCGCGGACAACGCGCGCAACGGCTGGCGTGCCACCCGGAGAATGCCGGGCGCCGGCTCCCACGCCTGCCCGAGCCGGAACATCTGCGCGCCGATGCGGTAGCGGCCGCGCACGTTCTCGACCGCGCCGAGGACCTCCATCTGGTCCAGAAGGCGGTGCACCGTCGTCTTCGGCATCTCGCAGCGGTCGGCGAGTTGCGTGAGCCCCAGCTCACCCTCGTCCATCAGCTTGTCCAGCAGCGAGAAAGCCCCTTCGAGTACTGACCTGCCCATGTGTTCAGCCCCCTCGTTCCGATCTCCGGAACTGTCCCTGTGCACCCCTCCGGCACAGCCACACACTGATGGTGTCGTGAGGTACATAGGCGGCACATGAGTACATGGGTACTCATCTTTCGCATGCGTCCGATCACACCTGGTCACGGTGTGAGTGAAACTTCCGGAACAAAAAGATCCCCGCACCGAACCGGTGCGGGGATCTCTGCGTATGTCCGAGTAGGGACTAGTCGAGGTAGTCGCGCAGGACCTGCGAACGCGACGGGTGACGCAGCTTCGACATCGTCTTGGACTCGATCTGGCGGATGCGCTCACGCGTGACGCCGTAGACCTGGCCGATCTCGTCCAGCGTGCGCGGCTGGCCGTCGGTGAGGCCGAAGCGCAGCCGGACGACGCCCGCCTCGCGCTCGGACAGGGTCGCGAGCACGGACTGCAGCTGGTCCTGCAGCAGCGTGAACGAGACGGCGTCGACCGCGACGACGGCCTCGGAGTCCTCGATGAAGTCGCCGAGCTGGCTGTCGCCCTCGTCGCCGATCGTCTGGTCCAGCGAGATCGGCTCACGCGCGTACTGCTGGATCTCCAGCACCTTCTCCGGCGTGATGTCCATTTCCTTGGCGAGCTCTTCCGGCGTGGGCTCGCGGCCCAGGTCCTGCAGCAGCTCGCGCTGGATGCGGCCCAGCTTGTTGATGACCTCGACCATGTGCACCGGGATGCGGATGGTGCGGGCCTGGTCGGCCATCGCGCGGGTGATCGCCTGCCGGATCCACCAGGTGGCGTACGTGGAGAACTTGTAGCCCTTGGTGTAGTCGAACTTCTCGACGGCGCGGATCAGACCCAGGTTGCCCTCCTGGATCAGGTCCAGGAACGCCATGCCGCGGCCGGTGTAGCGCTTGGCCAGCGACACGACGAGGCGGAGGTTCGCCTCGAGCAGGTGGTTCTTGGCGCGCTCGCCGTCACGGACGATCCAGCGCAGGTCGCGGCGCAGCTGCGGGGTGAGCTTCTCCTGCTCCTCCTCCGCGCGGCGCACGCGCTCGGCGGCGTAGAGACCCGCCTCGATGCGCTTGGCGAGCTCGACCTCCTCCTCGGCGTTGAGGAGGGCGACCTTGCCGATCTGCTTGAGGTAAGCGCGGACGGAGTCGGCCGAGGCGGTGAGCTCCGCGTCCTTGCGCGCCTGGCGCAGGGCCTCGGACTCCTCCTCGTCCCAGACGAAGTCGCCCTCGTTCTTGGGGTCCTCCGCCTCCTCCGGCTCGTCCACCAGAGGCTCGTCGACGAGTTCGACGTCGTCGGTCAGGTCCTCGGCGCCGGGAGCGCCTTCCATGTCGTCCGGCTCTTCGCCGTCGACCTTCTTGGTCGTGCCCTTCGCGGCAGGATCGGCCTTGCCTGCCGTCTTGCGCGGGGTCTTCGCGCCGGCGGCCTTGGCGGCGGGCTTCTTCGCTGCCGCAGCGGTCGTCTTGCGCTTCGGCTTCTCCTCGGCCTCGCCGGCCGCGGTCGCCTTGGTCGTCTTGGCGGCGCTCGCGGCGGAGCTGGAGCGTCGGGTTGCGGTTTCTGCGGCTGCCACGTACGCCCTTTCGCGACGGTCGTTCAAGGCAAACCAGAGGGCGCGAAACCTCGGTCGCCAGAGTTCAGGGGATCTCCCCGCCGATCTTGCTTGGCGGGTGTGCGTTCCATTGTAACGACGTCGGTGACTCGGTGTTGCGCCCCGAGGTCGTTCGGGGCGCTCTCACCTGCGTTCTCGCAGCTAGATCGAGTCGGACACGTTTCGGTGTCGAACGGGCACTACGGGCGAACGCCGTGCGCGGCGGCCCACGCGGCACCCACGATGCCCGCGTCGTTCTTCAGTGCGGCCGCAACCACCTCGGTGCGCACCTCGAGCAGCGGCAACCACTTCTGCGCCTTCTTGCTCACGCCACCGCCCGCGATGATGAGGTCGGGCCAGATGAGGTCCTCGAGGACGTTGATGTACCGCGTGACCCGCGGCGTCCACTCCTCCCAGGACAGGCCCTTGTCCTCCTTCACCGACGCGGCCGCGCGCTTCTCCGCGTCGTGCCCGTCGACCTGCAGGTGGCCGAACTCGGTGTTCGGAACCAGCTTGCCGTCGAGGAACACCGCGCTGCCGATGCCCGTGCCGAACGTCAGCAGCACCACGGTGCCGTCCTTGCCGACGCCCGCGCCGAACGACATCTCCGCGATGCCGGCCGCGTCCGCGTCGTTCATCACGACGATGTCCTCGGGCTTGCGCTTGAGACGCTCCGCGAAGAGCTGCTGCGCGTCGCAGTTGATCCAGCCCTTGTCCACGTTCGCCGCGCTCAGCGCCACACCGTGCTTGACCACGCAGGGGAGCGTGACGCCGACAGGACCCTCCCACTGGAACTTCTCGACGATCTCGGCCACGACGTCGGCGACCGCGTCCGGAGTCGAGGGCTGAGGCGTGGGGATCCGCATGCGTTCGCCGTCCAGTGCTCCTGCCTCGAGGTCGACAAGGCCGCCCTTGACGCCGGAGCCGCCGATGTCCACACCGAACCCGCGGGTGATGCCCATCCCCGTGGTCCTTCCTACTAGATCCAGCTGGTTTCGATTCAGAAATCGTGGTGCGCAGACATTAGCCTGACGATGTCCGATAGTCCCGTGCTAGTGACGTAGGAGGGAACCGGTCTTGTTCGACCCCCGGCCACTCGTTGACATCGCGACGGCCATCGGACAGGAAGCTGGCGCTCTGGTTCAGCGCATGCGCGCTTCCGCCGTCGTCTCGTTCGACACCAAGAGCACCTCGACGGACGTCGTGACCGCCGCCGACCGCGCTTCAGAACAACTCGTCCGGACGCGTCTGTCCGAGTTGCGTCCCGGCGAGCCGGTGCTCGGCGAGGAGGAGGGCGGCACGGTCGTCGAGGGCCTCACGTGGGTCGTCGACCCCATCGACGGCACCGTCAACTACCTCTACGGCATCCCCTGGTACTCGGTGTCGATCGCCGCGCAGCTCGACGGCGAGTCGGTCGCGGGCGCGGTGGTGGAGCCGGCGACCGGGCGCGTGTGGACCGCGGCTCGCGGGTACGGCGCCTTCCTGGACGGCTCGCCGTTGCGCGTGTCCGCGACCACGGACCTGTCGCTGTCTCTGCTGGGGTACGGGTTCGCGTACCGGGCGGAGCGGCGTCAGCGGCAGGCCGACACGTGGGCCGCGATGGCGACGCGGGTGCGGGACATGCGGCGGGCCGGGGCGGCGTCGCTGGACCTGTGTTCGGTGGCTGCCGGACGGCTCGACGCCTACGCGGAGCATGCGCTCGGGCGGTGGGACTGGGCGGCCGGTGGGTTGATCGCTTCGGAGGCCGGTGCCGTGGTGCGGTTGCCGGGGTCGTCGCCGGAGCTGGGGGAGGATGCGACGTTCGCTGCCGCTCCCGGTATTGCCGACGCCATGTACAGCGCTCTCGTCGAGTCCGGGTTCGGCAAGGTCTGAGTCGACCTCGTTGCGTGGCGTTGTCGACATGTCGACCACGCCGCTTTGCCATAACTGCTGGTCACAGCGCTAATATATTGGTTGTGCAAAATACGTTTGCGGACGTCCGCAAACGTATTTTGCATAAGCGGTGAGCGGCGGCCTGCGATGGGGCCTCGCAGTGGCGGGGACGCGGCGGTAGGCGACGCGGTGGGCGCGGCGCGGTGGGCGACGCGGTGGGCGCGGCGCGGTGGGCGACGCGGTGGGTGATGTGGCGGCGGCGCGGTGGCGACGCGGTGGGCGCGACGCGGAGGTCGTGCGGACAGGGTGGAAGCGAGGGCGGGGCGAACTGTTCGCCTAAGCCCGGATCCGCTTCGAGCCCGCGCGGTAAGGCAAGTCGGTTCGTCTGCCTGTGAGAGGGCGCGCTTGGGCGGAAGAAGGTCAAACCGTCACGTGCGTGATGGGGGCGGCGGAGAGTCAGCAGGTCACGTCGCGGGCGCCGGCCAGGTTGTCCGCGTTCAGGGTCGGCGGGGTGGCCGCCGCCGCCTGGCCGCCCTGCTGTTCCGGCTGCTGTTCCGCCCACTCCTTGAGCTGGTCGAGCACCTTGCGGGCGTCGGCGTTCGGCTTGACCTCGTCGAACTTCTTGCCGATCGCGATGTCGACGGTGGCGTCCTGGCGGTCGTCGCGCACGAGTTCGAGGCACGGTTCGAGCAGAGAGACCGTCCTGGCGGCCGCCGCGCCGGGGGCTCCGAAGCGGATCTGGCCGCGGCAGCCCATGTCGCCTGCCGGGTAGATCGGGTCGTTGCCGGGGTCGGCCGCCTGCTTCAGGCCCAGCTCGGTGAGCATCGTGGCGACGGCCTTGGCGTGGTTGCGCTGGGTCGAGGCGTTGACGACCTTGAAGTTGACCTCGCCCACCGGGACCGGGGTGGTGCGGTCGAGTGCGTCGTGCTCCAGGACGGTGCCCAGCGGCGGGGGTGCCGGGGTCGAGGAGGCTGCCGGGTCGGCGGAGGTGGTCGCGTGGCCGGGTGCGTTGCACTTGATGGCCGCGTCCACGTCGCCGGCGGTGCCGAGCACCTTCACCCACACGAACACGGAGCTGACCAACAGCACCGCGAACAGGACGAGCGCGGGTACGGGCCGACGCCGCTTGTAGGGCGTCAAGCTTCCCGATGCGGGTCCCACGTCCGAAGCCCTCCCCGTGTTCCGTCCCCTGTGATCAGCCTAGGCCCTGCCCGGCTGTTGCGCGCCTCGGCGGGCGTGACCCACCGCACCGGCCTGATTGCTCACAGTCAGGACGGTACCGGTCCGGCGCCAGGTTGCACGCCGGGGTTCAGGTGCTCGCGCACAGGGTATCGGTCCAGCGTAGAAAGGTTGTGCCACCCGTCCGGTCGGTAAGGGGTAACCCGATGTCGAGTCACTCGGACAATGAGCTACCCTCTGCGCGCTCCGCACACATGTGGATCAAGCCGACGGTCACGTCTAGGGGGTTGGCTTGCCACCGGGTGAGGGAGACCTACGTCACCTTGACGTGGGGCACAAAAGAGGGCGCTGGAGCGTTAACCAGCGACACGAACAGTCTCCGTAGACCGCAGGGGTGAAGAAGATGGCGACCGACTACGACGCGCCGCGTCGCAGCGAGGCGGACGAACTCGCTGAGGACTCCCTCGAGGAGTTGAAGGCCCGGCGGAACGAGACTCAGTCCGGCGTCGTCGACGTCGACGAGGACGCGAGCGCGGAGAACTTCGAGCTGCCCGGCGCCGATCTCTCCGGCGAGGAGCTCACCTTCAAGGTGCTGCCCAAGCAGGCCGACGAGTTCACGTGCTCGAAGTGCTTCCTGGTGCACCACCGCAGCAGGCTCGCCGAGGACAACAACGGCGTGTACATCTGCCGCGACTGCGCCTGAGTCCGGCAGGGAACAACGTCAGAGAAGAAGACTGGGCGCTCACCCGCACGGGTGGCGCCCAGTTGTGTTCTCAGGACTTGATCGCCGCGGCGAGCTCTTCCGGGCGCCGCGTGCTGATCATCCAGTAGGGCGTCGGGTCGTCCGGGTCGTTCACGCGCACCCGCACGAGTGACTTCACCCAGCCGCGGTGCACGACGTACGCCGCCGGGTCGAGGTGCGGGCCCATGGCCTTGCGCCGGTCCTCGGGGGCGATGATCTCGACCTCGCCGAGCAGGTTCAGCGGGATGTGGGCGTCGCCCGCCTTCAGCTCGCCGCCGGACACCTCGACCTTCGTCGACCCCATTCGCACGATCAGCACGACCGTCAGCGGCAGCAGGATCACGTACGGCAGCCAGGACCGGACGCCGGGGAAGCCCATGTGCACCTCGGCGGCCAGCAGCGCGGCCGCCAGCAGCGGCAGCGGCCAGATCCACCACGTCACGTACAGGCGTTCGCGGAAGGTCGTAGTGGCGGTCACGGCAGTCTCACTCACGTCGTCAGGGTAATCTCGGCCGCCGTGTCCAGCGTCGAGGTGTTGCTGACCCGGCTCGATCCGGGGGTTCCCGTGCCCGCCTACGCCCGTCCCGGCGACGCGGGCGCCGATCTGGTCACCACGTCGGACGTGGTCATTCCACCAGGCGAGCGCGCGGTGGTCGGCACCGGTGTCGCGATCGCGCTCCCGGCGGGGTACGCCGGGTTCGTGCACCCCCGTTCCGGACTGGCCGCGCGAGTCGGGCTGAGCGTGGTCAACACGCCCGGCACGATCGACTCGGGCTACCGCGGTGAGATCCGCGTTTGCCTCGTGAACCATGATCTGCGTGAGCCGATCGCGCTGTCGCGCGGCGACCGGATCGCCCAGCTCGTCGTGCAACGCGTCGAGCACGCGGTGTTCCGCGAGGTCACCGAGTTGCCGGAGACGGAACGCGGTGCGGGAGGCTATGGCTCGACCGGCGGGCACGTGGTGCTCGCCAGCACGCAGACGGAGGGGTAGTTCATGTTCGGAAGGCGCCGCAAGCGCGGTCGTCACTCCGCTGGGGCGGTCGACACCGGTCCGGAGCACGACGAGGTTTTCGAGGACGTCGAGGGCCCGTGGGACTCGACCGTGGCGCCCCGTGACGACGTGCAGCGGCTCGACCTGGGATCGGTGCTGCTGCCGATGCCGGACGAGGCGCAGCTGCAGGTCGAGATGGACCAGCAGTCCGGTGCCGTGCGGGCGGTGCACGTCCTCACGTCCGTCGGCCAGCTCACGGTCAGCGCGTTCGCCGCGCCGAAGTCGGGCGGGCTGTGGAAAGAGGTCGGCGCCGAGCTGATCGCCGGCCTGAAGGAGGACGGCGCCCGCATCAACCGCGAGAACGGCGAGTGGGGCGAGGAGATCACCGCGCGCAACCAGGGCGTGCAGATCCTCTTCATCGGTGTCGACGGCCCGCGGTGGATGCTGCGCGGTGTCGCGGCCGGCCCCGAGGAGCACTTCGAGCAGAACTCCGAGGCGTTGCGCCAGATGCTGCGCGGCACCGTGGTCGTGCGCGGCGACCAGCCGATGCCGCCCCGCACCCCGCTGCCCGTCGAGCTGCCGGAAGCGATCGCCCGGCACATTCAGCAACAGGGCTGACGAGCCTGCTGCCACGCCTGCACCGCGCGCCCCAGTGCGTGCGGGTAGGCGTCGAGCGTCGTCTCGGTGAGCACGGCGCGGGGCAGGGCGTCCGCCCACTCCCGCGCGATCTCGATCGGGTGCACCGGGTCGTCGGCGCACCCGACGATTCCCGTTGGCACGTCGAGGGTCTTCAGCTCGTCGAGCGTCGGGGCCGGGTGTTCCGCGGCTTCCTCCAGGTGCGGCACGAGCTGCTCGCCGTAGCCGCGCCACGCCCTGCTCAGTTCGGCGTGCAACCAGCCGGTCGTGCCGCTCAGCGCCGTGTCGAGGCCCTGGCGCGCGACGATCTCCGCGCTGGCCCTGGCAGCCGCAGCGGCGGGGGCGCCGTCGGGAGCACCGGTCCAGGCGGGCAGCGCGAGGATCAGACCCGCGCACTTCTCCGGATTCCGCACGGCCCACGACGCGGCGACGTGCGCACCTAATGAGACGCCGCCCACCACGATCGGGTGGCCTGTGAAGGCATTTTCGAGAGCCGTCAACCGTTCACTGAGTGTGCGCACACGTGGAGCGGTGAAAACAGCGCCGACCTGCGACAACGGCTCGGCGAACACGGAACGGACAAAAACCTCGTCCGAGGCGGTTCCGGGCAGGAGGACGACAGTCTCGACAGGCACGCCCGAGATTGTCGGGCCTCCTGCGTACCCTCACTCACAGACGGTCCACACCACGGGGCCACTTGAGCAATGCTGGAGTCGGGGATGAGCGGCTATTGGCGCCGCTTGGTGCGTCGCTTGACCAGCGACGTCGCCGAGCTCGACGCGGACGACCTCTCGCGAAAAGCGGAGGCCGTCGGCGCGGTGAAGGCCTGCGACTGCAAGTCCGGTGAGGAGGTCACCGTCCTCGGCAGGCTCCGCAGCGTGGAGCTCTGTCCCAGGGATGCGGCCGCCACACTGGAAGCCGAGCTCTACGACGGCACCGAGGGCGTTACCCTCGTCTGGCTCGGCCGCCGTCGCATCGCGGGAATCGAGCCTGGTCGGACGATCAAGGCCCGTGGCCGCATCGCCGTGCGCGACGGGCGCAAGGTGCTCTACAACCCCTATTACGAGTTGCAGAACGCTTCATGACTTCAGCCAAGACCGAAGAAAAGCAGCCCACCGTCCTCGATCAGATGGGCGGCGTGAGCGGCATGCTCTACTCGTCGCTGCCCGTCGTCGTCTTCGTGATCGTCAACTTCGCGGCCAAGAACCTGATGGCCGCGATCATCAGCGCCCTCGCCTCCGCCGTCGTGATCGGCGTGGTCCTGGCCGTCCGCAAGGGCACGATCCAGCCGGCGATCTCCGCCGTGTTCGGCGTCGGCATCGCCGCGTTCATCGCCTACAAGACGGGCGAGGCCAAGGGCTTCTTCCTCTTCGGCATCTGGCAGAGCGTCGTCTACGGCAGCGCCTTCCTGCTGTCCATCATCGTGCGCTGGCCGCTCGCCGGCGTGATCTGGACGTTCCTCAACGGCAGAGATCGCTCCTGGCGCAATGACAAGGCCTCGGTCCGCGACTACGACATCGCGACCTTCGTGTGGGCGCTGGTCTTCTTCGCGCGCTTCGTGGTGCAGCGCTGGCTCTACGAGGAGGACCAGGTCGGCTGGCTGGCGGTGGCCCGTCTCGGCATGGGCTACCCGTTGATGGCCATCGCCCTGGTGGCGACCGTCTGGGCGGTCCGCAGGGCCGACAAGCGCCTGAAGGCGGCCGAGGAGGCCGCGGCGGCGCAAGCCGAGGCGGAGGAGGTCCTCGCCCGCACGGCCGACGATCTGCTGACGCCGGACATGGACGAGCTCAAGCGCGTCGTCGACTCCGAGGCACGCGACAAGTCCAGGGACTGACCGGTGGGGACCTTCGGCGCCGGCCCGTTCGACAGCGACGGCGCCCAGGACCTGCTGGACTCCCTCGCCGCCCGGCCGGCGGACCAGCGCGGCGCCGTCCTCGCCGCGCTGCTCGCCCAGCCGGTCGCCGACCCCGGCTGCGTGGGCAGCGAGGTCTTCGCGGACGAGGTGGTCGCGGCGGTCGCCGTGATCGCCGCGGGCCTTCCGCAGGTCGCTGCGGGAGAGCCGTGGTGGCGTGACGTGATCGAGGCCGCCGGTCCGGCGGCGCCGGCGACGGACCGGCCCCGGCTGGTCGAGCTGGCGTCGGCCGCGCTGCCGATCGTCGTCGAGCCCTGGGAACGCGGCTGGGTGTCCGAGGACGACGCGATGGCCGCCCGGGAAACCGTGCGGCGCCTGTCCGAGGCGCTGCGGACCCGCTGAGGCGCGGTCAGGGCGGGCCCAGCACGGTGCGAAGTTCGTCGCGGCCCGTCACGCCGAGCACGCCGTAGATCGCGTGCAGGTGGTTGTCGACCGTGCGCTTCGAAGTGTGGAGCTTCTCGGCGATCTGCTGATTGGTCAGGCCGGACGTGGCCAGCCGGGCCACCTCCACCTGGCGGCGGGTCAGGTGGGTGAGGCCGTCCACGCGCAGGGCCGGGGTGCGGACGCCGTCGAAGTCGCGCATCAGCAACGCCTGGCGGGCCGACGCCTGCGAGGCGGCGCGGACGTTGCCCTGAGTGCGGTGCAGGCGAGCGGCGGAGGCGAGGGCTTCGGCGGCGTAGAGGGTGGCGCCGAGGCGCAGGAAGTCCGTCGCCGTGGCCTCCAGCACTGTCGGTGAGGCGTGGGCGAGGGCGGTCGCGTGGGCGGCGTAGGCCGAGGTCATCGCGTCGTCCATGGTGGACGTGAGGGCCGCCAGGCGCAGTGACGTGTCGACGCCGAAGCGGGCCGCGTCGTGCAGGGCCATGGCCTCGCAGCTGTGCATGCCCAGTTCGGCGCACTCGTCCGCGGCCGCCATCGCCGCGTCGGCCGCAGCCCGCACGTCGCCTGCGGCGGCGACCACCCACGACCGTGCCAGCGACACCGTCGTCCCGGTCAGCCGCCACGCCGGGCGGCGGGCCTGCTCGGCACGGGCCAGGGCGTCCGCGGCCAGGCCGGTGTCGCCGCAGAGCGCCGCGGAGGCGGCCAGGCTCGCCAGCCCGATGGTGTCGAAGATCAGGTGGTTGTCGGCTGTTCTCGGACAGGCTTCGCGGGCCAGGCGCAGGGCGTGTGAGCCGTGGCCGCGCATGCGCGCGCAGAACGACAGCAGGCTGTAGAGCGACGTTGTCCCGGTGATGTCCAGCTCGTCGAACGACGTGTCGTCCATCTTCAGGGCGAGACTTTCCGCCTCGCTGAGGCGGCCGCTGAACGCCAGCGCGAAGCAGCGCATGCGCGGCGTGCTGCTGTTGGGCCAGGCCGACGGTTCGTCGTCGAGCGCGAGCGCCGCCGCCTCCGCCTCGCAGGCGTCGATCTCCTCGTCGACCTCGCGGTACCGGCCCGCGTTCAGAAAGCAGGTCGCCCGGATCCGGCGCAGGAAGATGGACAGGTGCGGGGCCATCTGCCGATAGCTGCTCTCCAGAACCGGGGCCACGGGGCCGCGCTCTGCCGCCTGGAGGATGCGGACCACCCACAGCCAGTCCCGCAGATCCGCGGGGAGACCAGGCACGTCGACGCTGTCGAGCACCGCGGCCGCGGCGTCCGCGTCGCCCAGTCCGAAGTAGAGGTTCAGCGATCGGGTGGCGCCCAGGCGGCTCAGGTCCGCCGCCGACAGCGCGCCGCTCATCACGTCCGCCAGCGTGGCCTCGGCCTCGTGCGGCGCGCGGCCGTACATCAGCACCTCGCCGAACACGTGCCCGACCCGTTCCAGCCCTCCGGCGTCGACGGCGGCCCGGCACAGGCGTTCCGCGAGCGTCACGTCCCGCGCGGCCCACGCCTGCTCGGCGGCCGCGGCCAGCAGGTCCAGCGAGATGGGCGAGCCGCCGTCCAGCCGCCACGTCGCGATGCGCATCAGGTCTTCCCGGCGACGCGCGCCCGTCGCCTCCAGACCGGCGGCCAACGCCCGTTGGTGCGCCTGCGCGCGCAACGCGGGACAGGTCGCCCGGAGCAGGCTGCCGTACAACGGATGCCCCAGTCGCACGACGGTTCGCCGCCCCGACGACTCGACCTGGATCAACGCGCGGGTCTCGAGGTCGTCGAGCGCCTCCTCCCGCACCAGTGACGCGAGCAGGTCGAGCTCCACCGGCTCGGAGTAGGCGAGCAGCTCCAGCGCCAGCCGGTGCGACGGCTCCAGCCGGCCGAGATTTTCCTGCACGAGCTCCCCGAGCCGCCCGCCCAGCTCGATCGCGCCGTGCCACGACCAGATGCCGTTGATCGCGCGCAACGACCCCAGCGCCCGCCCGGACACCACGAGTTCTCTGAGGTACAACGGGTTTCCCGCGCTGCCGGACCACAGCAACGTCGACGACCGCGAGTCCACCGGCCCGTCCAGCGCGCGTTCCAGCAGCTCGTCGGACTCGGCCCTGGACAGGACGCCGAGCGCGTACCGGCGCAGCAGTCCCTCCTGCCACAGCTCGGTCCTCTCACCGGGCCGCGACGTCACGAGAACCCGTGCGAGCTCCTGCCGGATCACGTGGTGCAGCATCCCGATGGACGCGTCATCGAGCAGATGCGCGTCATCCACCACGATCGCCAACGGCTGCGGTTCGGCCAGAAGATGCTCGACGGCACGACCGAGCGGATTGGCCGTGCGCATGTCCGCGGGCAACATCGCGGCCAACGCCCCGAACGGGATCGACGACGTCGCCACCGTCGCGTAACACCGCCGCACGGTGAAGCCGGTCTTCTCCAGCCGCGCCACGACCTCGTCCGCGAGCCGGGTCTTGCCCACCCCCGCGGGGCCGACGAGCGCCGCGCCCTTCCCGTTCGGTCCGGTGAGCGCGGACATCACGTCCTCGAGCTCCCGCGCCCTGCCCACGAACGGCCACACAACTCGCAGTGTGCCCAAGTTCTCGTCAGGCGCGCACACGGTTTTGCCCGAGTTCGAGAGGGATGGGCACGAAAGTGTTGGCACTACCCCTGCCCGAACAGCGCGCGCAGCCCACCTCGCCCCGTCACGCCCACGGCGGCGTAGGTCGTGTGCAGGTGGTTGTCCACCGTCCGCTTGGCGATGGCGAGCCGTTCGGCGATCTCCACGTTCGTCAGCCCCGCCACAGCCAGCCGGGCGATCTCCAGCTGGCGTGGCGTCAGCGCGGCGAGGGTGCTCGTCACGACCAGGCCGGGCGTGGTGGCACCGTCGAACGACTCCGCGAGCGCCGAGGCCTGCCGCTCCAGCCGATCCGCCTCCCTCGGCCGGTCGTGCAGCCGCGACAACCGGCTGGCCTCCGCGAGCGCCTCGGCCGCGTACAAGGTGGCACCGCACGCCGCGAAGGCCGCCGCCACCTCCTCCAGCCCCGCCGGGTCACGCAACGCGCGCGCCTGAGCGTGCGACGCGTACGCGGTCGTCAGCGGGTCCTTGCGCGACTTCGCGAGCTCCAGCAGCCGTGGCGAGGTGTCCGCACCGAACCGTGCCGCGTCGTGCAGCGACACGATCTCCTCGGAGTTCGCGCCGTGGGCCCGTGCGGCGGCGGCGTTGTCCAACGCGGCCTGCATCGCCTGATTCACGTGTCCCGCGCCCGCGAGCACCCACGAACGCGCGGTGCCGACGGCGAACCGCGCGATCCGCCACGCCGGCCGCAACCCCGCCTCGGCGCGCGCCAGGGCCCGTTCCGCCCGCTCGGACTGCCCGAGCAGCGCGGCACCGGCCGCGAACTCGGCCAGCAGCAACACGTCCCACATCATCGGCAGCGCCTCGGAATCCGGGATGCCCTCGGCCGTGATCCGCACGGCCGACGCGGCCTGCCCGCGCAACCGCGCGCTCTGGCTCAGCAGCACCCGCGGCGGCACCTGGGTGACCGACCAGCGGTCCTCCTCGATCACCTCGGCCAGCGCCCGCGCGGCCCGCTGCTCGGCACCGGCGAGGTCACCGCAGCGCAGCATGCTCTCGTTGCGCACCCAGTTCGCCGCGTTCACCAGCGACGGGAACCGCCCGGCCGTCGCCGTGACCGCCTCGTGGTTGTCCTCGATCCGCGCGATGGCCTCGGTGTAGCGGCCCGCGAACTGGTCGGCGAATGCCAGCAGCTGCCGCCCGGCCGTCGCCGCCCAGCCGCCCTCGGCGATCAACAGCTCGCCACCGAGCCGCGCGAGCCGCAGTGGTGCGGCCTCCAGCGCGAACGTCAGCGCGAAGAACAGCACCGCGTGCTCCAGCTCCGGCGGCAGCTCCCCGACGGTGACCTCGTCCAGTACGGCGACGGCCGCGTCCTCGTCACCAAGACCGAAGAACAGGTTGAACGCGCGCGTACAGCCCACCTGGATCAACGTGAGCATGTCGCCGCCCGCCGCCATCGTCTCGGCGAGCACCTCCTCGGCTTGGGCGCACTGACGCTGGTACATCAGCACCAGCCCGAGCACGAGCCCCACGCGTGATGTCGCCCCACGCGCCACGGCGGCCCGCGAGAGCCGTTCGGCGAGCTCCCAGTCCTGCGCCGCCAGCGCCTGCTCGGCCGCCCGCGCCAGCACGTCCGGCGACTCGGCCGCGCCGCTGTCCAGCCGCCACGTCGCGACCCGCACCGCGTCACCTGGCCGGTCGGCGCCCCGCGCTTCGAGCCGGTCGGCCAGAGCTCTTCGGTGGGCTCTGGCTCTCAACGTCGGGCACGTCGCCCGCAGGCGCGCGCTGTAGAGCGGATGTGCGACGCGCGCGCGTCCGTCGTCACCGATGCGCACGAACCCCATGTCGACGAGGTCCTGCGGGACGGGCATCAGCTCGGGCTCCAGCGGCTCCCCGTACGCGAGCAGCTCCAGCGCCCGCCGCTGCGGCTCGGCGAGCCGCCCGAGTGTCAGGTCCACGAGCTCGGCGAGCCGTCCGGACAGCTCCAGCGGTCCGCTCCAGTTCCAGCCGCCCACGGTCTCGGTGAGCGCGCCGGAGTGCAGCCCGGCGGCGACGAGTTCCTTGAGGTACAACGGGTTGCCCTGGCTGTTCGCCCACACCAGGTGCCGGGTCGACGCGTCGGCGGGCCCGCCGAGCGCGGCGGTGAGCAACGCGTCCGCGCGCTCCTGGTCCAGCGCGTCGACGGTGACGACGGTCAACCCTTCGATGCTCCACCCAGGCCGTGCCGTGCAGATGACCCGCGTCAGCCTGTGGCGCACAACGTGCTGCAACACCAACAACGACGTGTCGTCGAGCAGATGAGCGTCGTCGATCGACAGGACCCGCCGTCCGCCACGGGCGAGGTGCTCGGCGGCCGCCCGCACCGACGAGGCGGGCAGCAGACCGGGCCCAGGCGCTCCGGCCGGGAGGTCCGTGGGCACGTGCGACGCGATCGCGCCGAGGGGGATCCGGGAGGTGGCGATCGTGGCGTAGCACCGCACCACGGGGTGCGGCGTCGCGGCGAGCGCCTCCGCGGCCAGGCGCGTCTTGCCGACCCCGGGAGGACCGGACAGCAGCACCGCGCCGTCCGCGGCCAGCGCCCGCAGCGCGGCCCTCAGCTCACTCTCGCGCCCGACCAGGGGCAGCTGATCGCTCACAGCTGGTAAGTGCTCGCTTCCGTTGCGCAGATACCCGGCAAGTTGAGCATGTCCATGCTCATGACCACGCCGGTCGGCCCTCCCAGGATGTCCCGTGGGCCGAAATCCGGCACGAAGAGGGGGAAGTCATGAGGAAGAAAGCTGCCGTTCTCGCGGCACTCGCGCTCGTCGTCGGCGGTGTTCTCGCCACCACGTCCGCGTCGGCGGGCGCGGCCCAGGCCGGCTCGCCGATCATCTCGCGGCTCAACGGCCTGTGTCTCACCGTGTCCGACGCCAACACCGGTCTCGGCGCCGGCGTGCTCATGGCCGAGTGCCGTGGCCAGTCCCACCAGCTCTGGTACTGGGACGGCAACATCAGGCTGCGCAGCACGCAGACCGGCAAGTGCCTGACCGTGGCCTGGGGCAACCCGGACAACGGTGCGGCGCTGCACATGTGGGACTGCCAGAGCGACTGGGGCAGCCAGATGTTCTACCGGCCGTGGAGCACTCCGGAGGAGCAGGGCCGGATCCGGTCGTTCATGGGCGGCAACCGGTGCGTCGACATCTCCGGCGGCAACCGGTGGCAGGGGGCGACCGTGCAGATGTGGGACTGCCACCTCGGTGCCAACGACTACTGGACCGTCTGACGCGCCTAGTACCCGAGCGCCTTCTTGATGTCCTGCTCGACGGCGGCGGTGGTGACGAACAACAGCTCGTCGCCGCCCTCGAGCGTGTCGTCCGGCTGCGGCACGATGACCCGCCCGCCGCGCAGGATCGTCACCAGCGCGGCGTCGCGGGGCAGCGTCAGCTCCGACACGGCACGCCCGGCGAACGGCGTCGACTCGTCGAGCGTGATCTCCACGAGGTTCGCCTGCCCCTGCCGCAACGTCAGCAGCCGCACGACGTCACCGATCGTCACGGACTCCTCGACCATCGCGGCGAGCAACCGCGGCGTCGACACGGCCACGTCGACACCCCACGACTCGGTGAAGAGCCATTCGTTCGTCGGGTCGTTCACGCGCGCGACGACACGACGGACCGCGAACTCCGTCTTCGCCAGCAGCGACACGACCAGGTTGACCTTGTCGTCACCGGTCGCGGCGATCACGACGTCGCACAGCTGCATGCCCGCGTCCTCCAAAGAGGACAGCTCGCACGCGTCGGCCTGCACCCACTCGGCCTGCTCGACGGAGTTGGGGTCGAAGTGCGCCCGGTCGCGCTCGATCAGCATGACCTGGTGCCCGTCCGAGACGAGCTCCTGCGCGATGGACCGGCCCACCGCGCCCGCACCAGCGATCGCGATCCGCATCAGCTCTCCTCCGGTGCCTGCAGCGCCGCCGCCGCGACGTCGGTGACCGTGCCGGACAGCGCCGCCACGTAGATGGTGTCGTCCGCCTGCACGACGGTTTTCGCGTCCGGCAGCACACCCGTGCCGAACCGCATGAGGAACGCCACGCGGGCGCCGATGGCCCCTTCGAGCTCGAACACGGGACGGCCGACCCACGACTCGGCGACCTCGATCGGCAGCACCGCCACGGTGCCGGACGGGTCGCGCCACGCGGTGGCCGTGCCCTCGGGCAGCAGCATCCGCAGGAACCTGTCGGTGGTCCACGGCACCGTCGCCACGGTCGGGATGCCCAGCCGCTCGTACACGGCGGCCCGCTTGTGGTCGTAGATGCGGGCGACGACGTGCTCGACGCCGAACGTCTCCCGCGCGACCCGCGCCGAGATGATGTTCGAGTTGTCGCCGCTGGAGACCGCCGCGAACGCGCCGGCGCGCTCCACGCCCGCCTCGATCAGGACGTTCCGGTCGAAACCGTTCCCGACGACCTGCTGGCCGTGGAAGTCGCTGCCGAGCCTGCGGAACGACTGCGCGTCCTTGTCGATCACGGCGACCTGGTGGTCGAGCCGCTCGAGGGCCCTGGCCAGGGAGGCTCCCACCCGGCCACAGCCCATGATCACCACGTGCACGACATGCCTCCTCAGGCGAACTCTGCGCAGAACCTACCGAGCATTAGCCCGTCCCGGTGAGTGGACCCCTTACGCTCTGGCCGTGTCCAAGCTCGCCACCGCTGCCAAACGCCTCCTGGTCGGACGGCCGTTCCGCAGTGATCGCCTCGCTCACACCCTCCTGCCCAAACGAATAGCCCTCCCGGTGTTCGCCTCCGACGCCATGTCGTCGGTCGCGTACGCGCCGGAGGAGATCTTCCTGATGCTGTCGGTGGCGGGCCTGAGCGCCTACGCCATCGCGCCGTGGGTGGGCGTCGCCGTCGTCGTGGTCATGCTCACGGTCGTCGCCAGCTACCGCCAGAACGTGCACGCCTACCCGTCCGGTGGCGGCGACTACGAGGTCGCGACGGTCAACCTGGGACGCAGAGCAGGGCTCACCGTGGCGAGCGCCCTGCTCGTGGACTACATCCTCACGGTCGCGGTGTCGATCTCGGCGGCGATGGCGAACATCGGCTCGGCGATCCCGTTCGTCGCGACGCACAAGGCCCTGTTCGCCGTGTCCGCGATCGTCATCCTCACGGCGATCAACCTGCGCGGCATCCGCGAGTCCGGCAGCGCCTTCGCGGTCCCCACCTACGCGTTCATGATCGGCATCATGGCCCTGATCGCCTGGGGCCTGTTCCGCGGGCTGGTGCTCGGTGACGAGATGCGCGCGGAGAGCGCGGGCTTCGAGATCCACGCCGAGCAGGACCACCTGATGGGCCTCGCGTTCGTGTTCCTCGTGCTGCGCGCGTTCTCGTCGGGCTGCGCGGCGCTGACCGGTGTCGAGGCCATCAGCAACGGCGTGCCCGCGTTCCGCAAGCCCAAGTCGCGCAACGCCGCGACGACGTTGCTGATGATGGGCCTCATCGCGGTGACCATGCTGATGGGCCTGATCGTGCTCGCCCAGCTGACCGGCGTGAAGATGGCGGAGTTCCCGGACAAGCAGCTCTCCGGCGCCCCGGCGGGCTACGAGCAGAAGACCATGGTGGCGCAGATCGCGCACGCCGTGTTCGACAACTTCCCGCCCGGCTTCTTCTTCATCGCCGGTGTCACCGCGCTGATCCTGGTGCTCGCCGCGAACACCGCGTTCAACGGCTTCCCGGTGCTCGGCTCGATCCTCGCCCAGGACCGCTACCTGCCGCGCCAGCTGCACACCCGCGGCGACCGGCTCGCGTTCTCCAACGGAATCCTCTTCCTGGCCGGGTTCGCGGTCGTGCTGGTGATCGCGTTCGACGCCGAGGTCACCCGGCTGATCCAGCTCTACATCGTGGGCGTGTTCGTGTCGTTCACGCTGAGCCAGCTCGGCATGATCAAGCACTGGCAGCGGTTGCTCAAGACCGAGACCGACCCCCAGGTCCGCAGCCGGATGCGCCGCTCGCAGGCGATCAACACGTTCGGTCTCGTCATGACCGCGACCGTGCTGATCATCGTGCTCATCACGAAGTTCACCAAGGGCGCGTGGATCGCCATCGCCGCGATGGCCGCCATCTACGCGTTGATGACGGCGATCCGCAAGCACTACGACACCGTCGCCGAGGAGCTGCGCCAGCAGGAGCGGGTGCGCACGATGCCGGCGCGCAACCACGCGATGGTGCTGGTGTCCAAACTGCACATGCCGACGCTGCGGGCGTTGTCCTACGCCAAGGCCACGCGGCCGGACGTGCTGGAGGCCGTCACGGTCAACGTCGACGACGGCGACACCCGCCAGCTCGTCGCGCAGTGGGAGAAGGAGAACTTCAAGATCCCGCTGAAGGTGATCGAGTCGCCGTACCGCGAGATCACCCGGCCGGTGCTCGACTACGTGAAGCGGGTGAAGTCGGACAACCCGCGTGACGTCGTCACCGTGTTCATCCCCGAGTACGTCGTCGGGCACTGGTGGGAACAGCTGCTGCACAACCAGAGTGCGTTGCGGCTCAAGGGAAGGCTGCTGTTCCAGCCGGGTGTGATGGTGACGAGCGTGCCGTGGCAGCTCGCGTCGTCCACCAAGGTGCGCGACAAGGACGTCATCGCGCCGGGTGCCGTCCGAAGGGGACTCGACGACCGATGAGCTGGGTTGGGCAGAAGTTCGAAGTAGAGGTCGGTCCCGTCGCGCACGGCGGCCATTTCGTTGCACGGCACGAGGGACGCGTTCTGTTCGTGCGGCACGCGTTGCCCGGTGAGCGGGTCGTCGTGTCGGTCTACGAGGACAACGGCGGGTCGTTCTGCCGTGCGGACGCCGTGGAGATCCTGCGGCCGTCACCGGACCGAGTCGAGCCGCCGTGCCCGTTCAGCGGACCGGGGATGTGCGGTGGCTGCGACTTCCAGCACGTGTCGTGGGACGCGCAACGCGAGTTGAAGGCTCAGGTCGTCCGCGAGCAGCTGGCGCGCCTGGGCAAGATCGAACGCGACGTCGTCGTGGAGGCGTTGCCGGGCGGTCCGCTGGGGTGGCGGACCCGGATCCGGATGGCCGTCGACGGCGACGGGAGGCCGGGTTTCCGCGGCACCCGTTCCCACGATGTGATTCCGGTCGACCACTGTGTGATCTCCCGGCCCGGCATGGTCGAGGCGGTGGCCGACCGGAAGTGGCGGGCCTCCGAGCTCACGATCACCCAGGACGGTGACGGAAACCTGCATGTGGGTGAGGTGCGCGGCCGACACACCGTGCGACGCGCCGGAACCGGTACGGCCGTCGAGACCGCCGCCCAACGAAAGTGGCGAATTTCAGCGGACGGGTTCTGGCAGGTCCACCCGGCGGCCGCGGACACGTTCGCCTCGGTCGTGGGGGAGTGGATCGCGGCCGGACCCGGCCAGCGCGCGTGGGATCTCTACGGCGGCGCGGGGCTCTTCGCGTCGGTGCTCGCGCGACAGGTCGGCGACACCGGATCCGTGCTGGTCGTGGAGTCCTTCGCGGGTGCCGTGGAGGACGGTCGCCGCAACCTGCGGCGCCTGCCGCAGATCGAGTGGGTCGTGGGCAAGGTGGAGCGTCTCGTGACGCGCGCACTGCCCGTTGAGGACCCTCACGTCGTGGTGCTCGACCCGCCGCGCAAGGGGGCCGGCAAGGTCGTTGTGGCTGAAGTCGCACGACGACGGCCGCAGCGGGTGGTCTACGTGGCCTGCGACCCCGCCGCGCTGGCTCGTGACCTGGCGGAATTCACAGCTCAGGGGTACCGGCTCGAGGCCCTGCGGGCGTTCGACGCCTTCCCCATGACGCACCACGTGGAGTGCATCGCCCTGCTCGTACCTGAGACGAGGTGACAAAGCGTCTCAGTCGAGTCTCCGTAGACTGAGCCGAAGTCTTCAGGAGTGAGGTGGGCGTGGTGACCCTGCTGGAGTCCGTGCATGGACCGGCTGATCTGAAACGGATGGACGAGGCGCAGCTGAAGCAGCTGTGCGAGGAGATCCGGCGTTTTCTGGTCGACAAGGTGTCCAAGACGGGCGGGCACCTGGGCCCGAACCTGGGTGTCGTCGAGCTGACCGTGGCGCTGCACCGCGTGTTCGACTCGCCGCAGGACCCGATCGTGTACGACACCGGGCACCAGTCCTACGTGCACAAGATCGTCACGGGTCGCCGCGACGGTTTCGACCAGCTGCGCCAGCAGGGCGGCATGTCCGGTTACCCGGCGCGCACGGAGTCCGAGCACGACGTGCAGGGCAACAGCCACGCGTCGACGGCGCTGTCCTACGCGGACGGCCTGGCAAAGGCCAAGCAGCTCACCGGCGACAACGGCCACGTGATCGCCGTCGTCGGCGACGGCGCGCTGACCGGCGGCATGTGCTGGGAGGCGTTGAACAACATCGCGGCGGACAAGACGCGTCCGGTCGTGATCGTGGTCAACGACAACGGCCGCTCGTACTCGCCGACCATCGGCGGTCTGGCCGACCACCTGTCCACGCTGCGCCTGCGTCCCGGCTACGAGCGCGTGCTGGAGAAGGGCAAGAGCGCGCTGCAGCAGACGCCGTTCTTCGGCAAGCCGCTCTACGCCGCGTTGCACGCCGCCAAGCGCGGCATCAAGGACGCGCTGGCCCCGCAGGCGATGTTCGAGGACCTCGGCCTCAAGTACATCGGCCCGGTCGACGGCCACGACATGGCCACGCTCGAGTCGGCTCTGCAGCGCGCGAAGTCGTTCGGCGGACCGGTCATCGTGCACGCGGTCACCCGCAAGGGCATGGGCTTCGCACCGGCCGAGAACCACGAGGCCGACCAGATGCACGCCACCGGCGTCATCGACCCGATCACCGGCGAGAACCTCAAGCCGTCCAAGCGGACCTGGACGCACGTGTTCTCCGACTCCCTGGTGGAGATCGGCCGCGAGCGCTCCGACGTCGTGGCGATCACCGCCGCGATGCAGGGCCCGACCGGCCTGGACGCGTTCGCCAAGGCGTTCCCCGAGCGCTTCTACGACGTCGGCATCGCCGAGCAGCACGCGCTGACGTCCGCGGCCGGTCTGGCCATCGGCGGGCTGCACCCCGTCGTGGCCGTCTACGCGACGTTCCTCAACCGCGCGTTCGACCAGCTGCTGATGGACGTCGCCCTGCACGAGCAGGGCGTGACCGTGGTGCTGGACCGCGCGGGCGTCACCGGCCCGGACGGCGCGTCGCACCACGGCATGTGGGACATGTCGATCCTCGGCGTCATCCCCGGCATCCACGTCGCCGCGCCCCGGGACGCGGGCACCCTGGCCGAGGAGCTGCGCGAAGCCGTGGCGATCTCGAACGCGCCGTCGGTGATCCGCTACCCGAAGGCGTCGGTGGGCGCGGATCTGCCGGCTCTGGAGCGCATCGGTTCCGTGGACGTGCTGCGGCGGTCCGGCAACGACGTGCTGCTGGTGACGGTGGGTGCGTTGGGCGAGCTTGGTCTCGAGGCCGCGCAACGACTCGAGGACCAGGGCATCGGCGTGACGGTCGTCGACCCGCGGTGGATCTACCCGATGTCGACGGACCTCGTGGAGATGGCCGCGTCGCACAAGCTCGTCGTGACCGTTGAGGACGGTGGCCGCCACGGTGGCTTCGGCTCGGCGCTCGCGGCCGCCCTGCGCGACGCCGACATCGAGGTGCCGTTGCGCGACATCGCTCTGCCGCAACAGTTCCACGACCACGGCGAGCGCGGCGAGGTGCTGGCGTTGTGCGGCATCACCGCGCAGGACGTGGCGCGCCGCGTGACGGAGTGGGCCGCCCGCCTGGAGTGCCTGCCAGTGGAAATCGACGAGCCCGCCGAGAAGTAGGTCGGCTACTCTCCACCTCGCGTCCGCTGCTTTGTGGCCCGGCAGGTCTCCCTCGCCGGGTCCCACGATCGGGCGGACGCTTGGGGCTCTTCAAAAGCGCCAGGTTCGATTCCTGAACGCCACGACCCCGGTCGCACACGGAGACCACGAGCTCTGCGAGTCCCCTGTGGACTCCCGCTCGCGGTTTCGCCGGCCGGGGTCGTGGTCTGCCCGGACGGAGGTGGAGACGATGAAGCACACGTTGTACCCGTGGGAGCGGGGTGTCCGGTTCGACCGCGGTGTGCTGGTGGGCGAAGTGGGCCCCGGCCGGCACCGGCTGCCGTGGCGTGCCGTGCTGCACCGCGTCGACGTCCGTCCGCGCACGATGACCCCGGCGGCGCAGGACGTGCCCACCTCCGACGGAGTGCTCGTCCGCGTGACCGTCGTGGTGCGGTGGGCGGTGTCCTCGCCGACGAAGTTCGTGGTGGAGTCCGCGTCCCCCGAGGCCGAGCTGTACACGGCAGTGCAGCTGGCACTGCGCGGTGCGGTGCTCACGCGCGCACACTCCGCCGTTGATGCCGAGCGGGAGACCATCGCGGCCGAGGTCGCGGCCGGTGTCGCCGCAAGGGCCGAGGAGCTCGGCGTGTCCGTTGCGGACGTGGCTGTTCGCGACGTCGTGATGCCCGGTGAGCTGCGCCGCGCGGCGTTGGCCGAGCTCGTGGCGGCGTCCGAGGGACGTGCCGCTCTGGAGCGGGCGCGCGGGGAGACGGCGGCGCTGCGGTCGTTGCTCAACGCGGCCCGGCTGGCGGAGGAGCACCCGGCGTTGCTGGAGCTGCGTGCCCTGCAGGCCGCTTCGACCGTCGTGGTGGACCGGCCGGCGCGGAAGTCCTGATCACCTGCGGAGCGTGGTCCGCGACTCCCACAGCCGCCGGCCCGCCTCGGTCCTCTCACTCAACTGGCCGTGTGCGCGCACAGGCTGGCTTCCGAGCGCTTCGCCGAGGTGGGGGCGTGGCTACCACTACCGCGTCCTGGCCGAGGAGGACCGGCAGATCCCGACGCGGTTGCTCACCCGGTTGCTCGTGCATCACCAGCGGGCGTGAAGGTGCCGTTAAGCGACTTCTCAGGTCGATGTGGCACCTTTGATGCGTGCGGATTCTGGTAGTCGAGGACGAGGCGCCTCTGGCCGACGCGATCGCTCGCGGCCTGAGGCGTGAAGGCATGGCCGTGGACGTCGCCTACGACGGCGAGACCGGGCACGAGAAGTCGACCGTCACGCGGTACGACGTCGTCGTGCTCGACCGGGACCTGCCTGGGATGTCCGGCGACGAGCTGTGCAAGGAGATCCTCAGCTCCGGCGCGCTCACCAGGGTCATGATGCTGACGGCCAGCGGCACGATCGAGGACCGCGTCGCCGGGCTGTCGCTGGGCGCGGACGACTACCTCGCGAAGCCGTTCGCGTTCCCCGAGCTGGTCGCGCGCGTACGGGCACTGGCCAGGCGCGCGACCCCGGCGACGCCGCCCGTGCTGTCGGCCCAGGACGTCGAACTGGACCCGGCGCGGCGCACGGTGTCGCGCGGCGGGCAGCCGATCGAGCTGACCCGCAAGGAGTTCGGCGTGCTCGAGGTGCTGCTCGCGGCCAAGGGATCGGTGGTGAGCAGCGAGGAGCTGCTGGAGCGGGTGTGGGACGAGAACGCCGACCCGTTCACCACGACCGTGCGGGTCACCGTCATGACGTTGCGCAAGAAGCTCGGGGAGCCGGGCATCATCGACACCGTCGTGGGCTCCGGGTACCGGGTGCCGAGTGCCTCGATCGGACCCGCTGAAGCCTGATTCCCGAGGACACCTATGCGACGGCGCGGACCGGGGCTCCGCCTCCGGATCACGCTCCTCACCACCGCGCTGGTCGCGGTGGTGAGCGTTGTGCTGCTGTTCCTCGGGTGGACGCTGGTCGGGCGGGTCTTCGACTCGTCGCCGTCGTTCCCCGCCGGCAGTCAGGTCACCGTGGACGGGGTCAACGTCGACGTGGCGGTGCTGACGGAGGCGTTGACGGCGGCGGCCCGTGCGGACCTGTTGCGGGCGGGGCTGATCGCGTTCGCGTGCATGGTCGTAGCTGCTGCCGTGCTGGCGTGGACGTTCACCGGTCGTGTCCTCAAGCCGTTGCACGACGTCACGGGGGCCGCGCGCCGGTTGTCGGCGGAGTCGCTGGGATCGCGGTTGCGGCTGGAGGGGCCGCGCGACGAGGTCGCCGAGCTCGCGGACACGTTCGACGCGATGCTCGACCGGCTCGAAGCGGCCTTCGACTCGCAACGCCGGTTCGTGGCGAACGCATCGCACGAACTGCGCACTCCTCTCTCGGTGGTGCGCACGGAGCTGGACGTCACCCTGTCCGACCCGGACGCCGACGTGGAGGAGCTGCGTCGCATGGCCGGTGTCGTGCGCGCGGCGGGGGAGCGTGCGGAGCAACTGGTGTCGGCGCTGCTGCTGCTCGCGCGCACGGACGGTGCCGGGCTCGCGGTGCGTGAGCCGGTCGATCTCTCCGCTGTCGTGGAGTCCGCGTGGAAGGCCGTGCGTGCGGAAGCCGAGGCGCGGAACCTGCGCACGGTGTTCCGGTGCGCGCCGGCGCTCGCGGTCGGAGATCCCGCACTGCTGGAGCGCATCGCGGGGAACCTGCTGGAGAACGCGGTCCGCCACAACCACGTC
Source organism: Lentzea flava (assembly GCF_014648475.1). Lineage (GTDB taxonomy): Bacteria > Actinomycetota > Actinomycetes > Mycobacteriales > Pseudonocardiaceae > Lentzea > Lentzea flava. The sequence continues at coordinate 120,327 of NZ_BMRE01000024.1, forward strand.
GGCGGGTGGATCGAGACCGTGGTGGAGACCGGGCCGCAGTGGTCGGTCCTGCGGGTGTCGTCGTCAGGTCAGCTCATCCCGCCGGACCGCGTCGAGGAGCTGTTCGAGCCGTTCCGCCGCGGGGTCAAGGACCGCACCAGCCAGTCGGGCACCGGGCTCGGGCTCTCGATCGTGCGGGCCGCGGTGGCGGCACACGGCGGGTTTGCGCAGGCAGTGGCCGTTCCGACGGGTGGTCTGTCGGTGACCGTGCACCTGCCGGCGGCACCTCGCTGATCTCCAGCCGCAAGTTGTCGACGTGGCGCCGGTCACACTGTGCGTCGATCTTGGCTGGTTTGGGCCGTCCGCGTGGTGTCTGACCTGCGGTTACGCCGTAAGTGACCCCCGATTTGGATCTCGGTGGACCGGCGTGTAAATTTCTCTCTGCCAGCGCGGAACGGGCCGGAAAACACCGGAACGGAGCGCGGCGAAAGACTTCTAAAGCCTGACACAGCCCCGGAAGTGACTCTCCTCGGAGACGAGCTGCGGTGTGCGCGTGTTCTTTGAGAACTCAACAGCGTGCCGAAACACAGCCAGTAATATGAATACCC
>NZ_BMRE01000025.1 GCF_014648475.1 Lentzea flava
CTAACCTTGTGTCACAACAACCGAGACAAACCTGCGACAGATCACCCGAGACACGACAACACGCTTTTCGTCCGAGTTGACACCCCTCCCTGGGTGTGGCTCGCTCACGCGCGACTCGTGACGGGACCCACCCCACCCGAAACGCAACCACCTACGCAACCGGCGGCCGCCCAACCCAACAGGCGTGCCATCAACCCGCCCGCGGCGCTGGCGGGTCTTTGATCAGATTGGCGGGGTCTGGGGCGGAGCCCCAGAAACCAACCGGCACATGACTACGGCACGCAACCACCTACGGACACCCAACAGGAACCCGCCAACGCACCAGGGGGACGACCCACAAAACCCACGCGCCCCAACAAATCAGTACAACGCAGCAGCCAGATTCCGCCGAGCCACAGCCACCCGAGGATCATCGGCGGGGAACAACTCGAACAGCCCCACAAGATGCTGCCGAACCCGATCCCGCTCATCCCCGTACACCCGCCGAACAGTGCCGACAAGCCGAGCAAAAGCCTCTTCAACCTGCTGCAACGCCACCTGAGCATCAGCAGCGGCAAGCTGAGCCTCAACATCGTCAGGTGCAGAATCAGCCTTGGCGATCACCGCAGGGTCGACGCCTTCGGCCCGCTCGGCGAACCGAGCCTGCGCCAGCCCTTCCTTGGCGAGCTCGTTCCCCGGCTCCGATGCCAGGATCTGCGAGTAGTACTCCTGCGCCGCCGCGTAGTCACCGCGCTCGAACGCCTCCTCGGCAGCCACGATCCGAGGATCCTCGACCACTTCCTCCTGGGCAGGAGCGCCTGCCCGAGCCTCCCCGGCCCGGATGCCGGGCAGACGGTCCCGCAGGGCGTCCAGCAACCGCGCGATCCACTGCGAAAGCTCGGCGTCCGCGATCGGTCCCGCGAACGCGTCAATGGGCTGACCAGCAGCAACAGCAACAACAGTCGGCACCGACTGCACCCCGAACGCCTGCCCGATCCGAGGCGCCTGCTCCAGGTCGACCCGCGCCAGGATCCAGGCGCCGCCGGACGACTGGGCGTACCGGGTCAGCGACGCGGCGAGCTGCTGCGACTCGGGTGAGTAGGAGGCCCCCAGCAGCACCACCACGGGCACCTGCAGGGATTGCTCGACCACGGCCTGGAACGAGGCTTCGGTGACGTCCACGATCCACGGCGCGGATCCGTTGTCGCCCGAGCCAGAAGAGGCGGGAGGCGCGGCGGCAGCCTGGCGGGCGGCATCGGCTCGGGCCTTCAGGGCGCCCAGATCGACGGCGCCCGAGAGCGCGGCGGACAGTGCGGCGGTCTTGCGAGGATCAGGCCTTGTCACGTGTTCCATCCTGGCACGGCTAGTTCCCGGACCGGGTCCAGGGCCATCGGGTTGACGCGCATCGCCTCGTTGGCTGAAGCGATGCGTAGAGCGAGCGGTGTCATCAGCTCGATGAACCGCGACGTTCCAGCGGCGCCCAACGCCTCCCACGGCGCGAGAGCAGCGGCATCAGTTGCACGCTCCACTGCGGCGAGGTCGCCGGGCAGGTCCGAAACGGCTTCCCACTCCTCGATGGTCCAACCACGCGCGGTGCGCATGTATGCCGGATCGAGGGAATGTTCACGGGCGTAGAGCGCAAGCGCTTGGCACGGGCCGATGCCGTGCGCTACCAGCGCGGCCACGTGGCCGTCGCCGCGGGCCTCGCGCAGGATCGTGCAGGCGTGCCACAAGGCCAGATGCGCAGCGGTGGGCCACGTGGCCGTCGCCGCGGGCCTCGCGCAGGATCGTGCAGGCGTGCCACAAGGCCAGATGCGCAGCGGTGGGCCACGGCAACGCGCGGTTCGCGGCGGCCAGCGGGCGCCCGGCCACGTCGACCGCCAGCGCCGCGGAACGGGCCAGGTCAGCGGCTTCGGCGATGTCCGGCGTGTCCACGGAACCCAGCATCCGCCGCAGGGCGCCGTCCACGCCTTCCAGCCGCACGCGCAGGTAGTCGGCAGGCGAGGCGACCGCCCACGCGTCGGGCAGAGCGCGCGCGACCATGCGTGGGGCGAAGTTGTAGAAGACAGCCGTCACCAACTCCGGGGACGCCGCGCCGAGAGGTGCCGCGCGCATGCCGAAGTAGCCCATCCAGCCGCCCTTGCAGCCCAGCGCGTCGGTCGCCGCGCGGGATTCGGGCGTGAAGTACGTGACGTCGTGGTAGGGCTCGAACCGCAACCACAGCTGTCTCGCGTCCACGCCCGACACGCTAACCCAGCGAACGCCTGTGCACGGATCCGCTCACCGTGCCGGCGTAGAGCGTTCGGCCATCCGAGGAAACCAGGAGTGTCTCCGCGTCCGGACCGCCGAGCACGGTCCACGAACGGCCGCCGTTGACCGACCGCAGCACGCCCTTGCCCGAGAGCGAGCCCAGGTACAGCACCGCCGGGCCCCGCCGCGATCGCGGACAGCTGCTCGGCGGGCACGGACACCTCGGTGAAAGCAGCCCCGTCGAACGACACGAACACCGAGTTCTGCCCGACGGCGACGACGTGCCGCGGATCGCGCGGGTCCACCAGCACCGAGTTCATCCGGCCCGGCAGCACCTGCTTCAACGTCACCCCAGCGTCCGAAGAGCGGTAGAGCCCGCCGGCGTCCGCGAGCCAGATGCCCGACGGATCGGCCGCGATCGTCCTGATCCCGCGCAGAGGCGCGTGCACCCGCTGCACGAAGGAAAGCCCGCCGTCCACGGACACGTAGAAGGCGTTGATCAGGTAAGCGCCCAGGAACACCCGCGAAGGCAGCACCGGGTCGAACACCAGCGACCGCGTGTTGCCCGGCATCTCGGCGGTCGTCACCCAGGTCCGGCCACCGTCGGGCGACCGCTCCACGAAGATCGTGTCCTGCGATCCGCGATAGCCGTTCCGTCCGCGCAGCACGACCCCGTCCCGCGCGGCCAGCGCCCCGATCCGGTTGCCGATCGCGGGCGGCGCGGTCCCGTCGAAGTCCCACTCCTGCGCGGCGACGGGCAGATCGGTCCGGTACGAGCCCTGCATCGTCCCGGCGATGAGAGACCGCCCCGACTCCACCAGCGACAGCACGTGCGCTCCCGGCACCCCGACGCGCTTGAAGTGCTCGTGATCAGCGGTCGCGTAGACGCCGCCGGACCCGTAGACCCACTGCCAGTCCGGCAGGTCGGGGAAGCTGCCGGTCTCGGTGTAGACGTCGACCTTCGCCACCGCGTCGGTCCGCTTCCACGTGGCGCCCTGGTCCGCGCTGATGAAGTGCCCGTCCAGCGTCTGCACCTGGATCCAGCCGTTGGCCGTGATCCCGCCGTACAAGATCCACGACGACGTCCACGGACCGGAAACCGGACGCCAGGTCGCCCCGCGGTCGGCCGAAAGGTGCACTCCGCCGCTGAACTTCCGCGCCACCACGACGTCGCCGCGCGAGCTGATCTTGTCCGCTGGCACGTCCGAGACGGACCACTTCCCCGCACGCAGCACGTGCACGACCCCACCGGCGGCCACGACGAGATTCGAGCCCACGACCTGCACGTCTTCGGCCGACGGGGGCGAGCCGGGCAGCAACGACCACCCGAGCCCGCCAACGCTTCGGTAGACCCCCTCGGCGGAGGCCGCGTACGAGAACCCGCCTCCGAACGCGACGTCCTGCACCTCGGAAGGCGTCCGCAGGGCGACGGAGAACGACAAGCCACCGTCCACCGACCGCAGCACCGAACCGGCACCGCCGCCGCCCTCGTACCCGGCCACGAGCACGGTGTCCGGCCGCGACGGGTCAGCGGCCAGCGCGGCGCCGCGCATCTCGGGGAACTGCCGCCCCTGCCGCCAGCTGCGACCCCGGTCAGCGGACCGGAACACCTGCCGGCCAGCGCCCGGCAGCACGTAGACGACGTTTCCGGCGAACGCCAGGTACCCGCCCGCACCGTTCGGGCCGATGTTCTCCCACCTGGTGGACGGCCCGGCCTGCGCGGCAGGTGTCACGGCCAGCAACGCGGCCAGCAGGGTGATCACGAATCTCACGAGATGCGCCTCCGCTCTTGGAGAGTCGGCGGCGGAACCCGATCATGGCGTGTCGGCGAGGTGCTCCTCAACCCGCTGCACCTTGGTGCTCAGCTGGTTCGTGTGGCCCGGCCGGATGTCCGCCTTGAGCACGAGCGAGACCCGCGGGGCGCTGGCCTGCACGGCTTCGGTCGCGCGCTTGACCACGTCCATCACCTCGTCCCATTCTCCCTCGATCAAGGTGAACATCGCGTTCGTCTCGTTGGGCAGGCCCGACTCCCGCACGATCCGCACGGCTTCGGCGACGGCCTTGGCGACGCTTCCCGACGAGTCCGATGCGGACGGAGCGACGCTGAACGCGACAAGCACACGTGCCTCCTGATGATCCAAGCCTTGTACTGACTGGTAGCTTCGGTGCCCATGACACCGCTGCCGTTCGATCCGATCGCCCGCGCGGCCGAGCTGTGGGACGACCGGGTGGGTCCGTCCACCTCGATGGCCGCCGTCACGAGCGTCATGCGTGTCCAGCAAATCATCCAGTCCGCCGTGGACGCAGCCCTCAAGCCGCACGGCCTCACGTTCGCCAGGTACGAGGCGCTGGTCCTGCTCTACTTCTCGCGCAAGGGCGCGCTGCCGATGCGGGTCATGGGCGAGCGCCTGCAGCTGCACCCCACGAGCGTCACGAACATCGTCGACCGGCTGGAGAGCGACGGCCTGGTCCGTCGCACCCCGCACCCGACCGACCGCCGCACCACGCTGGTGGAGATCACCGACGCGGGCCTGCAGCGCCGCGAGGCCGCGACCGCCGCGGTCGTCGAGGTCAACCTGGGCCTCAAGGGCCTCACGGACCGGCAGACCGAACAGCTCACCGAGCTGCTCGCCAAGGTGCGCAGGGCGAGCGGCGACTTCGAGGATTAATTCGTTTGGCACGAACGCCCGCCTGTGGCGTCATGTGCCCATGCAGTGGGAACGACCGGACAGGTCGATCATCGCGCTCGTCAGCACCCCCAGCGGCTTCGCGGGACGCACCGGCCCGATCCCGGTCGAGACACCGAACTGGAACCACGTCGAGCCGATCAACACCGCGTTGCAGGAGCTGCTCGGCGTGCCGACCAGCGTGCTGCGCCTCGTCTCGGTCGAAGGCGGCACGGTTCCGTTCGGCGGCGTCGTCACCTACCACGTCGAAGCGCACGGCGAACCGGACCGCACCCACCTCGAACCCGCGGAGGAACCGGAGCCCGACGCCGAGTACCGGATGCCGTGGGCACGCCAGGGCGGACCGTCCGAACTCCTCGACTGGGCCGACACGGTGATCACCCGCACCGGGCCCGCGGCGCAGGTGCGGACGTGGAACCTGTCCAGCGTGCACCGGCTGCCCACCGCGGACGGGCCGGTGTGGCTCAAGGCCAGGCCGCCGTTCTTCGCCGACGAAGGCGCCGTGATCAAGATGGTCGCCGCGCACGATCCGACGCTGGTGCCGGAGGTCCTCGCCACGACGCCGAACCGGGTGCTGCTCAGCCAGGCGGAGGGCGGCAACTGCTGGCACCTGACGCCGGAGATGGTCGAGCGGGTCGTGCCGCGCTGGGTCGCCGTGCAGCACGCGCTCGCCGGCGAACCCCAGCTCACGCCGACGGCCGTGCCGATGCCGTCGTTCGGGCTGCCGGACACCCTCACCCACGGCGACTTCCACGGCGGCAACTGGCGCGGCAGCGGAGTCGTGATCGACTGGTCCGACGCCTGCTGGGCACACCCGGCGCTGGACGCGTGCCGGCTCATGGAGTTCCACGCCGACCTGCGCGACGTGATCAGTCGCGTGTGGAGCGAGGCCTGGCTCGCGCTGCGCCCGGACAGCGACCCGCTCGCGGCGCTCGAGGTCGCCCGCCGGGCCTCGCGCCTGCACAACGCGGTGAAGTACCAGGAGTTCCTGGACAACATCGAGACCTCCGAGCGGATCTACCACGAAGGTGATCCGCAGGGTGAGCTGCGCGCCGTCCGGCAACTGGTGAACCGATGACCGATCGGACGATCATCGCGCTGGTCAGCGCTCCCAGCGGGTTCGCGGGCCGCACCGACCCGCTCCCGATCTCCTCGCCGCGCTGGATGCACGTCGAGCCCGTCAACGACGCCCTGGAAGACCTGCTGGGCGTGCGGACCAGCGTGCTCAGGCTCATCTCCGTCGAGGGCGGTTCGTCGCCGAGCGGCGGCCTGGTGACCTACCACGTCGAGGCGCACGGCGAACCGGACCGGACCCACCTCCACCCGGCAGAGGAACCCGACGCCGATGCTCCGTTCCGCGTGCCGTACGCACGGGTGGGCGGACCGGCCGAGCTCGTCGCGTGGGCCGACGGCCACGTCGAACGCACCGGTCCGGCCGTCCAGGTCCGCACGTGGAACCTCTCCACCGTGCACCGGCTGCCGACCGCGAACGGGCCGGTGTGGCTGAAGGCCGTCCCGCCGTTCTTCGTCGACGAGGGCACGGTGATCGAGATGGTCGCCGCCCACGACCCGGCGCTGGTCCCTGAGCTGATCGCCTCCGCGCCCCACCGAGTCCTGCTGGGCGACGCGCCCGGCGACATCTGCTGGCCGCTGCGGCCAGACCTCGTCGAGCTGATCATTCCGCGCTGGGTGGCCGTGCAGAACGCGCTCGCGGGCGCGCCGCGGATCCGCACCACGCCCGTGTCCATGCCGTCGTTCGGGCTCCCGGACACCCTCACCCACGGCGACTTCCACCCCGGCAACTGGAAGTCCGGCGGCAAGATCATCGACTGGTCCGACGCCGTGTGGGGCCATCCGGCGCTCGACGCGTGCCGTGCGATGGAGATCTGCCCGCCCGAGATCCGCGACCACCTCGCGCAGGTGTGGTGCGAGGCGTGGCTGCGGCACCGGCCGGGCAGCAGGCCGCTCGAAGCCCTGGAGGTGGCCCGGCGCGCGACGCACCTCAACAACGCCGTGAAGTACCAGGAGTTCCTCGACAACATCGAGGAGTCCGAGCGGATCTACCACCGGGGAGATCCCGAGATCGAGCTCAGGGCCGCCCTCGCGCTCGTGGCGGGCTCGTGAGCGGACGGTCGATCATCGCTCTGGTCAGCGCACCCAGCGGGTTCGCCGGCCGGACCCCGGTCATCGCGGTCGACACGCCGGACTGGTACCACGTCGAACCCGTCAACGCCGCACTCGAAGCGCTGCTCGGCGTGCGCACGAGCGTTCTGAGGATGATCGGCGTCGAGGGCGGCGAACGGCCGTGCGGTGGCCTCGTCACCTATCACGTCGAGGCGCACCGTGAACCCGACCGGACCCACCTCGAACCCGCGGAGGAACCGGAGGCCGACGCCCCGTTCCGCGTGCCGTTCGCGCGGCTGGGCGCACTGGACGAGCTCGTCGCGTGGGCCGACGGCCACGTCGAACGCACCGGTCCGGCCGTGCAGGTGCGGACGTGGAACCTCTCGACCGTCCACCGGCTGCCCACCGGGAACGGGCCGGTGTGGCTGAAGGCCGTCCCGTCGTTCTTCGGCGATGAAGGTGCGGTGATCAGGATGGTCGCCGAGCACGACCCGACCCTGGTGCCGCAGGTGATCGCCTCGGCACCGCAGCGGGTGCTGCTGACCGATGCGCCCGGCGACAAGTGCTGGCCCGTCACACCGGAGCACGTCGAGCTGATCCTGCCGCGGTGGGTGGCCGTGCAGAACGCGCTGGCCGGAGCACCGCGGGTCCGCGGAACGGCCGTGCCGATGCCGTCGTTCGGGCTGCCGGACACGCTCACGCACGGCGACTTCCACCCCGGCAACTGGCGCCGCAGCGGCGAGATCATCGACTGGGCCGACGCCGTGTGGGGTCACCCGGCGCTCGACGCGTGCCGGCTGATCGCCTACTGCGGGCCGGAGATCCGCGACCACATCCGGAAGGTGTGGTGCGAAGCGTGGCTCGCACACCGTCCGGACAGCGACCCGCTCATAGCGCTCGACGTCGGCCGCCGTGCGTCACATCTGCACAACGCGGTGAAGTACCAGCACTTCCTGGACAACGTCGAGCAGTCGGAGCGGATCTACCACGAGGGCGACGCGCAGGCCGAGCTCAGAGCTGTTCTGGCGCTGCTTCGGTAGCGATCTCGTCGAGACGGCCGGTCTTCGCGGCCCACCGTTCGAAGATCACCGTGCCGAACGGCGGGATGCTGGAGAGCAGGCCGAGGACGAGCGTGCGGCCGTCCCACTTCAGCGGCTCCTTCGCCATCAGCGTCACGAGCACGAAGCCGACGAAGATGACGCCGTGGATCGGGCCGAAGATCTTGACGCCGATCTCGTTCTGCACGACGACGTACTTGAAGAACATCCCGAGCAGCAGGCCCGCCCAGGAGATCGCCTCGGCGAGGGCGAAGATGCGGAACCGTCCGGCCACGGTGGAGAACGTCATGACTCCCCATCATGAACCGTGACGGGGAGCACACGGCCACCGCCCGGGGGTTCGGCGGATGACCGACTTGTGGACGAACCCTCCGCCGCGCGGCAGCGCGGCCATCCAACACAGTCCTATTCCTCCCATTTGAAGACTCGGGAGGCGAGGAAACCGACCACCAGAGCGAATCCGGCCAGCACCGCCGCCGGCACCGCCAGCGCCTCGACCCCCTTGCCCCGCACCAGGACGTCGAGCATGCCGTCGTTCATGTGCCGCAACGGGAACGCCTTCGACACGGCCTGCAGCCACGCGGGTGCCTGCTCGACCGGGAAGAACGTGCCGGACAGGAACGCCATCGGCAGCACGACGATGTTCGCCGCCGCCGACGCCGCTTCCTCCGTCTTGGCGAACGCCCCGACCAGCATGCCGAGCGCGAAGAACGAGATGGTTCCGAGCAGCAGCAACGGAATCGCGAGCCACCACGACCCGGACAGCTTGAGCCCGAACACCGGCAGCATCGCGATGCCGACGAAGATCCCGCCCTGCACCAGTGCGACACCCGTGCTGACCAGCAACCGCGACGACAGCACGGAGGTCGCCGACACGGGCGCGAGCCGGATCCGCCGCAGGACCTGCTTGCGCCGCCACGACACCAGCGTCAGCGCGGACCCGAACACCGCGGACACCGCCACACCCCACGACAGGATGCCCGGCGTCAGGAACTGGATCGGTTTGAGGGAGGCGTCCTCGACCTTCTCCGCGGAGAACGTGAACCGCGGTGGCTGGCCGGTCGCCGCGACGTTCGCCTTGTCCACGAACCCGTTCACGATCCCGAGCACCGTCGCGGACTTGACCTGGTCGCTCTGCGCGAACCGGACTTCGAGCTGCTGACCGCGCACGATCAGCGCCGCGGGCAGGTCGCCATCCTTCACCTTCTGCACGGCCGCGTCGACGTCGTCGTACTGCTCCAGCTCCAGCACACCGCTGTCCCGCAGAGCGCTGACGACCTGGCCGTCGCCGACCACCGCGATCCTGGTCTTGTCGGCGCCGACGTCGCGCAGGATCAGACCGAAGATCACCAGGAACATCAGCGGGAACAGGAAGGTGAAGAACAGCGTCACCTTGTCCCGGACGAACCCCTTGAGCATCGCCAGCGAGAGCGTCCTGAACGCGGTCATGCGCGGTACTCCCGTCCGGTCAGGTTGAGGAAGACGTCCTCGAGGGTGGCCGTGCGGACCTGCAGGCCGTCCAGCGCACCGCGTTCGGCCAGCGCGGACAGCACGGGAGCCGGTTGACGGGTGGAGATCGTGAGCGTCACCTCGTTCTCGTGCGCTTCCTCGACACCGTCCAGCGCGGACGCGTCCACAACGGACAGAACGCCCTTCTGCACCATCACGTGGGTCGGCGCGTCGAGGCCGCGCACCAGCACCGCGGGCGGGTCGAGCGCGAGGATCCTGCCCTCGTCCATGATGGCCACGCGGTCGCAGAGGATCTCGGCCTCGTCGAGGTAGTGCGTGGTGTAGACGATGGTCTTGCCGCGTTCCCTGATCGCGCGCAGCACGTCCCAGAGGTTGCGGCGCGCCTGCGGGTCGAGCGCGGCGGTCGGTTCGTCGAGGAACACGACGTCCGGGTCGTGCACCAGGGCGCACGCGATCGAGAGCCGCTGGCGCTGGCCGCCGGAGAGCTTGTTCTCCTGCTCGTTCGCCTTGTCCGCGAGGCCGACGAGCTCGAGCATGTCCGCGGCCGTGCCGGGGCTCACGCCGTAGAGCGAGCCGAACGTCTGCAGCTGCTCCTTCGCGGTCAGCTTCTCGAAGAACGACGACGCCTGCAGCTGCACACCGATGCGCGGCAACAGCTTCACGTTGCGCGGCCACGGACTCTCGCCCAGCAGCCGCACCTCGCCGCTGTCCGGCTCGCGCAGCCCCTCGATGATCTCCAGCGTGGTGGTCTTGCCGGCACCGTTGGGCCCCAGGATGCCGAAGAACTCGCCCTCCGCCACGGTGAACGAGACACCGTCGACCGCCTTCAGCTCGCCGTAGCTCTTGCGGATGTCCCGCACCACGACCGCCGGACGTTCCTCTGTCATAGGCGCGACGTTAGGTCAGCGCGGACCGGTCCACGTGGTGAAACGACGAAAGTCGGCGCGAAGTCGAGACGTTCGGCTCAGCACCCCACGACCAGCAGCGGACATTCCGTGTAGACGTCGTTGAGTCGCCGCAGCGCCGCGGCGAACTGCTCGAACCTGGCGCGCGGTGCGGCGGCGCGGACGTCGCTGATCACCTGCCAGAGGTACTGGTGCTCGGTGATCTCCACGATCGGCGGCGACGGTTCCTCACCTACGTCGGAGGCGAACGCGAGGGCGACCGTCGCGGCGCGCAGGCAGGCCGTCGCGAGTGTCACGCAGTCCTCGACCAGTGTGCGGTCGTCCTGGGCGCGCACCACGCCGGACACCGCGAACCGCACCGCCTGCATCAGCACGAGGTACAGGCGGTGACCTGCCTGCTTGCGTTCGTGCGGCAGGTACTCGGTGCCGGGACCGGCGGTCACGACGGTCATGCCGACCTGCGGGCGGCGCAGCACGTGGTCGAAGAGCGCGGTCGGCGCCCAGAGCATCGTGCGCCAGGCGTCCTCGCTGATCGAGGTACCCATCCTGGCCGCGTTCTCGAGCACGTCGAGGTAGGCGATCAGGATGCTGGACAGGAACACCCCGCCGCGGTCGCCGCCGACCCGCACGACGCCGAAGCGCTCGTCGTGACGCGCGTCACCACCGTCGAAGCCGGGCTTCCACTCGATCACGTCGCTGCTCGCGAGCACCACGCGGGCGAGCCGCTGGTGCACCGGCGACGCCGAGAGCACCGTGTCGTCCAACCCCATCTGGACGAACATGGACGCAGCGTGCTGCAACGACTCACGTCTGTGCGGCACGAGGTCGGGGTGCAGCAGCCGGAAAGGTTCCACGTGTCCCCCTCCCCTCCGTTGGTTGTACCCACAATGAACGGCAGGGAGCGTGAAGTCATCCGGATGAACCGCAGCGTTACGTCTCAGTTGGAACGTGTCAGTTCTGCTGGGCCCACGCGACGAGCTGGGCGCGAGTCGAAAGATTCAACGCCGTTTTCACGTTGTGCACGTGGGATTCCACGGTCCGGTGCGAGATCCCCAGCTTCGCGGCGACCTGGACGTTGGTCATGCCCTGCGCCACCAGCTCGACGACCATCCGCTGCCGGTCGCTCAGCACCGCGGGGCGCACGATCTCCTTGTCCAGCGCGGTTTCCACCGCATGACGAACATCCATCGCCCGCCCCGCGCTCACCGCCCGCGTGAAAGCCGCACGGGACAAGGCTTCCCGCGCGACGTCCAGCGCGGCGTCCACCTTCCGCCGCCACCACGGCTGCGCCGACACGACCCACGTCGTGCGCATCTGTTCGCACGCCACCAGCAACCGCACGCCGAGCTCGTGCCGTCCGGACAGGACGGCGACCACCGCGCGGCCTTCGACCGACTCCAGCGCCGCTCGTGGCACGTGCGCCGACATCCGCACACCGTCGGCGAACCGCGCGCCCGCGGCGGCCAGATCACCCTGTTCCAGGGCGATGCAGCCCCACGTGTGCACGGCGATGGCAACGATGTCCGCCCGCGCGTGCGCCTTCAGCACCGGCAGCGAGTCCTCGATCAGCGCGCCCGCCTCGTCGACCGAGCCGGTGTTGAGCAGGCACCAGCCGAGGTTCTGCCGCGACACGGCCACGCTCACCTCGTTGCCGTTCCGCACGCCGTACTCGATCGACTGGCGCAGCGCCCATGCGGTGTTCGGCACATCGGCCATGCCGTCGTAAGCGCCCGCCAACGTGCGGTAGAGGCGGCACATGATCTCCTGCTGCCCACCGGCCTGCGCGGTCTCGACCGCCTCCGACGCGAACTTCACCGCCTCGTCGTGCCGGCCCTCGTGTCCCGCCAGCAGCGACGCGTACTCCAGCGCGAGGATCCGGTAGCGCGCGTCGGCGGGCGTCTGGTCCAGCACCTGCATCAGCACCGCGCCCGCCTCGGCGAAGTAACCGCGGTCGAAGCACACCCGCAGCACCATCGTGGCGAGCATCAGGCGTCGTTCGTCGTGCGGCGCCACCAGATGGGCGAACGCGTACACCGCGTTGTCGTACTCCTGGTGCAGCGCCTTCACCTGCTCCGGCGCCAGAATCGACGACGCGACACCGGGTTCCCCCAGCCCGCAGAGCCACTCCACGATCCGTTCGGCCGTCACGCCCCACTCGTCGTGCTCTCGCAGGCGTTCCTCCGCGTAGAGGCGCACCGACTCGAGCATCCGGAAGCGGCCGTCGTTCTCCCGCACCACCAACGACTTCGCCTGCAACGCCGTGAGCAGGCCGATCACCGGCCCGCCCTGCACGACCCCGGCGATGTCGAGGCCGAACCCGCCCGGCAGCAGCGCGAGCCGGCGGAAGAGCTCCTTCTCGTACTTGGTCAGCAGGTCGTGGCTCCACGCGACGGCCGCGCGCAGGCTGCGGTGCCGCGTCTGGTCACCGGCGTCGCTGAGCAGATCCAGCCGCTGGTCGAGGCGGTCCCCGAGCTCCGACAACGGCACCGATCGGGAGACCTCCGCTGCCAGTTCCACCGCGAGCGGCAGCCCGTCCAGCCGCGCGCAGACGGCCGCGATCGCGTCCTGGTCACCCTGCACCCCTGCGCGTTCGACGAAGAGCCGGACGGCGTCGGAGTCCATGCCGTGCACCGGGTAGACGGCCTCACCGACGGCCCGCAACGCCTCCCGGCTGGTCGCCAGCACCTGCACGTTCGGACAGCGCGACAACAGCGCGTCGACGACGTCACAGCACTCCTCGACGAGGTGCTCGCAGTTGTCGACGAGCAGCAGGATCCTGCGGTTGCCCAGCTCCGCGAGCAACGTCGTCCGCAGCGCGACACCCGCGTGCTGGTACACCCCGACGGCTTCCGCGAACGCCTGCACCACCTGGTCAGGACGGCTCAGCCGGCCCAGCTCGACCGAGCGGACCTCGATCTTCCTGGTCCGCCTGGCGAGCTCGACCGCGAGCCGCGTCTTGCCCACCCCGGCCGGCCCGACGAGCGTGAGCAGCCTGTGCTCGCGCAGCAACGAGAGCAGCTCGGCCAGCTCTGTTTCCCTGCCGACGAACGCGTCGTCGTAACGGGGCAGCTCGGCGACCACAGTGGACGTACCGGCGGAGCGCTGACGGTAGGCACGCTGACGGCACGCGTTCGAGCAGTACCGCGCCCGCGACGGCAGGGGCGCGAATTCCGTGCCACAGCTCGCGCAGGTGCCCATCAGACGAGCCTACGACCGTTTCGGCGTCTCAATTGGAAAGTGTGTGGAGGTCGACCTCGAGCGTGGTCCCCGAGCGCAGCTCCGCCAGCTCGATCCGATCTTTGTTCCGGCTGAGCCACCCGCTCCTGATCCGCTCCACCACCTGTGTCTTCCCGGTGTCCGCGGCCTCCGCCTTGATCACGATGTCCTTGCCGTTCTCCAGGTGGACCACAGCACGCCGGAACCGGGGCGCGTGCGGCACGAACTCCCCCGTGCCCGGCACCGCGGGATACATCCCGAGCACGCTGAACACGTACCAGGCCGACATCGTGCCGAGGTCGTCGTTGCCCGTGACACCACCGGGTCCGTTGACGAACAACGTCTGCGCTGCCCGCACCACCACCGAGGTCTTCTCGGGCTTGCCGATCAACGCGTACATCCACGGCACGTGCAGGTCGGGTTCGTTGTTCGGGTTGTACCGGAACTGGTTGTAGTAGTCGTACGGCCCGACAACCCACTTCTCCCGCACGGTCCGCTTCGGGTCGACGAGCAGATCGGCGTAGGCGAAGAAGTCGTCGAGCCGCGCCTCTGCCGCCGCCTTGCCACCGAGCGCCGTGATCAGCCCGCTGACGTCGTGCTGGGCAAGCCACTGGTACTGCCAGGCCGTGCCTTCGTGGAACCCCTCCGGCCCCTGGGGGTTGAACGGGCTGAGCCACGCCCCGCTCTGCAGCTTGGGCCGCGGAAACCCGGTGAACCCGCGGTCGGTGACGCTGTGGTCCCAGAGGTTGCGGTGGTTGAGCCCTCGCTTGCGAAGCCGTTCCGCGTCTTCCTTGTGCCCCAGCTCCTCGGCCATGATCGCCAGCGTCGCGTCGGCCAGTGCGTACTCCAGCGTCGCCGACGCTCCGTGGTGCGGGTCGGTGTCCTGTCCCTTCTTGGGAAAACGCTTGTCGTACTGGACGAAACCCTTGGCCAGGTAGTTCGGGTTGCCCGACCGTCCCTGGAACCGCGAGCTCTCCGGCGGAATCCCGTCGACGTTCTGCACCAGCGCCCGGTACGCCTGTTCCTCCAAGCCCTTGAGGTGCCCGAAGCGCCACAGGTCCACCAGGAACGGCGTGACCGGATCACCGGTCATGCAGTTGGTCTCCTGGTTCGCGAACGCCCAGCGCGGCAGCCACCCGCCCTGCTCGTGAATCGCGAGGACACTCCTGGCGATGTCCTTCGACCGCTGGGTGCGGATCAACGACAGCAACTGGTTGTGCGCCCGGTAGGTGTCCCAGAGCGAGAAGTACTCGTAGTACGTCCAGCCGTCGGTGTGGTGGATCTGGTTGTCGAAGCCGCGATACCGGCCGTCGACGTCGCTGCCCGTCAACGGCTGCAGCAGCACGTGGTAGAGCGCGGTGTAGAAAACCGCGCGCTCGTCCCAGTCCTCCGTCTCGATCTCGATGCAGCAGAGCTCCTGGCGCCAGGCGTCCTGGGCCTCGTTGCGGAGTTCGTCGAACGACTTGCCCGCGATTTCGGTCTCCAGGTTGGTGGTCGCGCCTTGTCCGTCCACTTGGGACAGTGCCGTGGCCGCGGTGACCGGTCCCGGCTCGAACGTGACCCACGCGCCCCGTAGCCCGGCACCGCCGGCGGATTCCCGTTGCCCCGGCTTGGCTCCGCTCGGCGACCACGTGCCGAACTCCGCGAAGGGGCGGTCGAACCTGGTGGTGAAGCAGGTGACGTACGGTCGGCCACCGCAGAACGCCTGCGTCTCCACGGTTCCGGTGATCGTGCGGTCGTCGACGACCCTGATGCTGCTCGCCGACACCGGTTCCTTGTCGTTGGCCTGGCCGACGTTGACGAGCAGCGTGCCCTTGGCACCACTGGGAAACGTGTAGCGCTCGACCCCCGCGCGCGTGGTCGCGGTGCACTCGACCGTGATGTCGCGATCGAGCTTGACCTTGTAGTAACCGGGCTTGCCGATCTCACCGTCGTGCGTGTACCTGGCGCCGTACCGCTTGTGGTCGAAACTGCCGGGGAGCTGCGTGACCGGGAGGATCGGGACCAGGCCGCCCTGCTCCCAGCACCCGGCGCCGGACAGGAAGAAGTGGCCGAAGCCGCGGATCACCTGGTCGTCGTAGCGGTAGCCGGCGTAGTGCGAGCCAACCGGGCTGGAATGGGCCTTGCCGAACGGCATGGACGCTCCGGGGAACGTGTTGCCCTCGTCCTTTGTGCCGATGAACGTGTTGACCGACTCAATGGGATCCAGTGCGTCCACGGGTTTCACCTAATCAGGTTCTCCCCCAGTCGGCCAGAAGAGCGGCCGCTTCGCGGGTGTACGGATGGTCTTCGTCCTGGACCGCGCGCATTTCGGCGAGCACCGCCGTCAGCTCCGCGACCGCACCCTCGGTGTCGCCGCCGCGATGACGCAGTTCGGCGCGCTGGCGGCGCAGGCGCAGCGCGCGCGGGTGCGTGGCGCCCAGCACCTCGCCGAGCACGTGCTCCAGTTCGTCGAGCTCGGCGATGCCACCGGCGGGGTCCTCGCCGACGCCCAGCCAGTAGGCCCGCGCGACACGGGCGATCAGCGTCGTCGGGTTGCGCGGGCCGACCGCCGTCGCGCTGTCCTCCGCGACGACGGAGAACTCCTCGACCGCCTCCGGCAGCTGGCCGGCGAGGCCGCGCCAGTACGCGAGGTTGTGCCGGGCGATCAGGGTCTCGTTGTGCAGCCGGCCGAGCACCACCTCCATGTCCGCGGTCGCGGCCAGATAAGCCTCCACGGCCGCTTCCGGGGCGTCGGTCTCACCGAGCCACCTGGCCAGCTCGCTCCTGGTGATCAGCGTCTGGGGGTGCAGGGCGCCGAACCGGGCAACCAGCTCCTCGGCGAGCGCGGCGTACTCGTCGCGCGCGGACACCGGGTCGCCCGCCATGCCGCGGTACAACGCCATGTGGCGGCGGATGTAGAGGGTCGTCTGGTGGTACGGGCCGAGCGTGGCCTTGGCGTCGTCGTACAGGGCGGTCATGTCGTCGAGCGCGGTGGTCGCCGAGCCGAGCTCGAACCGCTGCCGCGCCTCGTGCATCCGCGCCAGCAGCACGTCCGGGTCGGTCGGAGCGAGCACGGGCTCGGCGTCGCTCCGGATCGCGCTCAGCGCCGCCAGTGCCGTGGTCCGGTCACCGAGCTCGCCGGTCGCGCACGCCGACGACACCCGCAGGAAGACCACATCGGGATGCGCCGGCCCGAGCCGCGACCGGGCTGTGCGCAGCAGGTCCTCCGCGGTGTCGCGGGCCGCGGCCATGCGGCCGACGTGGTCCAGGTGCTCGACGGCGCGGCGCAGCACCGGGTGCATCCGGCCCTGCCACAGGTGCTCGCCCGCGACCCGCCGCAGTGCCTCGATGCTGGTGTGGACGGCCTCGATGTCGTGCGCGTTCTCCGCGGCCGTCCACGACTCGTCCAGCGCGTCGGCGGCGGCCTGCACCGCCTCCGGCACCGTCGCGGCGGCCATCGCCTCGCGGATGGCCCGTTGCACCAACGCGTGCATCGCGACCACCTGCGCCTCGTGGTCGACCAGCCCGAGCCGGTGCAGGGCTCGCAACGCCATGAGCGCGTCGAGCCGCGTACCACCGATCCAGCGGCAGGCCGCGGTGGTCAGCAGGACCGCCTCCGGCACATGGCCGGGAGCGAGCAGTGAGACGAGCTCGAGCATGCGCGGCACGGTGCCGGGCTTCGCCAGGGCCTCGGCGCGCCGCGCGGCCAGCTGCCAGGTCGTGGCGACCGTGCGGTCGTAGCCGTCCGCGGGTGACGACGCCGGGAACAGGTCCGCCAGCCGCTCTCGCTCACCCTCGACGAGCTCGCGGTAGGCGGTCACCTCCATGCCCGTGTCGATGACGAACGCGGCCGCCTGCCCCAGTGCGAGCGGGAAGTGCCCCAGTGCCCGCGCGAGGCCGGCCAGCTCGGCGTCGTCCCGCGTCGCCGAACCCAGCCGGCTGCGCAGGTAGCCCACCGACTCGGCCGGTCCGAACACGCCGACCTCGACGACCGCGACCCCCTCGCGGATCAGGCGGGCGTCGCGGCGACGTGTCGTGATCACGCACCGGCCCCGCTCGCCCAGCGGCCACAGCCCTTCCAGGTCGGCGGGGTCGTCGACGTCGTCGAGCACGACGAGCCACGGCCGGTCCGCCGACCGCAGCCACGCGACCAGCAGGTCGGCCTGGGTGTCCTCGTCGTAGCCGTACCCGTGGCCGCCTGTCTGGTGACCTGGCCGGTCCTCACCGGCGATGACCCGCCAGGCGCGGGCGTAGGTGCTGACGACGGACTGCCGTGACGACGCGGGCACCCAGACGAACACGCCGCCGCGGGACCGGGCGCGGTGGAACGCGGCGGCCGCGAGCTGCGACTTGCCCATGCCACCGGGACCGGTCAGCAGCACGTGGGCGTCGCCGCCGGTCAACGCGGCGTCGATCGCATCGGCGAGCTCAGGCCGTTCGCGCATGGCCACGGCATCCGTGGGCGGACGGCCGACGACCAGTTCGGCGCCCGGCTCGTCCTGTTCGGCAACGGGTGTCACGCGGTGCTGTTGCGCGGCCAGCCACATCTGTCGCCACTGCTCCACCGTCGGGCCCTGAGCACTCCCCGTGGCAGCGGCGATCGTCCGCACCAGTGCGAAGACGGGCTCGAACTGACGAGGCACGGACCGGCCGTGCAGCCACTCGCCGAGCCGGCGGGCGTTGATGCCGACCTTGCGCCCCGACGGCAGCGCGGTGGCGCTCGCGCGGCGGGCCAGCAGCTCGTCGGACACGTCCGGCACGGTGCCGCGCAACCGGCGCAGCGCTTCGGCGAACGTGGCACGAGGATCGGCCGGGGCGTGGTCGTCCATGCCGATCACAGTATTTCACCGGTGGAGTCCACGGAGGAGATCCGGACCGGGCCGGTCCGGGGATTCGATCAGCCGAGGTCAGACCCCGTACCGGGCGGACCGGGGACCGCCTGCCTCCAGCGGAAAGTGTTCTCTCGCCTCATGAAACGCGCGATCGTGTCGCTCAGCCTGCTGATCGGGGTGCTGCTCGGGACGGCGGGTCTGATGCTCTCCCTCTACCTGGGCGCCCGCGACGAGGCCGGCGCCAACCAGCTGCGGGTCGACGACCTGACCGAGACCGTCGAGGAGAACAAGCGGGAACGAGCCAACTACCAGCGCGAGAACACCGAGGTCACCGGCCGCATCGCCGAGCTGGAGCAGAGCAGTGAGAAGCAGCTGCCCTGCGCCATCGCCGCCAAGGAGCTGATCCTCGCGGCGCGGGACAAGTCCGACGACGAAACCTTGCGCGCACTCGTGGAAATGGAGTCCAAGTGCTGATGGAAGAGCCCTCGGCTGCCGCGCCGAAGCGCACCCTGCCCGTGGTCCTGGCCTGCGTTGCCACCGTCTGCCTGCTGGTCACCGTGGTGCTCGTGGTCATGCACGCCAACGCGCGTTCCCAGCGCGACCAGTCGGCGCGCAGGATCGTGGAGCTGGAGAAGCAGGTGACCGAGTCCGGCCAGGAGGAGATCGCGGCGAACGAGGAGCTGAAGCGCAACAAGCTGAAGGAAGAGGCGCAGAAGGCGCGCACCGCCCTGGTGGCCTCCTGCTCGGACAACACGAAGATGTACAACACCATGGCGAAGGACGCGCCGGGCCGCGACCGGGTGTTCAAGATCATGTACGACTCGTGCCTGAGCCTGTGACGCGGGCAGGAAGACCGGGCCTGAGCGCCGCCGCCGCCACGTCACGACGCTCAGACCCGGAGCCCGTCACCTCCTGGCGCCGAGGAAGATGTTGCCCTCGGTGCTGAGGTAGTGGCTGGTGTAGTCGAACCTCCTGGCGTCACCGAAGATCAGCCAGTAGTACTTGAGCTGCTCCGACCACCAGTAGCCGGGACAGAAGTCGCCCTTCGCCCCGGTCGTGACGTCCGTGAGGATCGTGTAGCCGTACTTGGTCTTCGAGGTCCGCTTCATCTCCTGGTAGTGCCGGTACGCGCGCTCGCGGTAGATCTCGTCACGCGTGGCGAGCCACAGGAAGAACGCCGCATCGGCGTACTCGGGCCGGAGCTGGTTGCCGACCGAGGTGGGGCGCAGCGAGGTGTAGTTGATGCCTTCCGGCAGCACGCCGTACCGGTCCTGCACCGCCGTCCAGGAATCGTGGTAAGCCCGGCCCCGCGCGACGTCGCCGCTCTCCGCCAGCAACCCGCCGAAGAACGCCGCAAGTTCGCTCTGGGTCCTGGAGTCCCGCCGCCCGGTGAACGCGTCGACCTGAGCGAACCACAACCTGCCGCCGACGACGTCGGTCTGGTAGCGCAGGATGCCGCGCAGCAGAACGTCCCACCACCGCTTGAGATCGCGGTCGCCGAACAGGTGCCAGCCGTCCCAGAGGTACTCGTAGTAGGAGTCGGCGGGCGGACCGATCGTGGCGTAGCGGTTGCGCCAGGCGCCGGTCTCGGCGTGCACGTCCCACGGCAGCAGGTCGTAGGCCGTCCGCTTGTCGAACGTGACCTGGAAGGCCTTCTTCGCCGCGTTGTAGTACTTCCGGTCGCCGGTCCACTTCGACAGCGAGCCGAACTCCGTGATGTACGTACCGGTTTCCGCGAGGTTCGTCTCGGGCGACGAGACCGCGCCGGTGCGCAGATTGACGTAGCGGTACGGAATTCCGGTCGGCGACTTGGTGAAGGCGACCAGCAGCCGGTCGCCCAGGTCGCGAGCGAGGTTCAGCAACGCTCTGTCGCCGCTCACGTGGTAGGCGGAGAGCAGGCCGCCGAGCATCCGGATGTTGGTCTCGAAGACCTGGAACGGCGCGTCGACGTCGAAGCTCAGGTTGGCCTTGACCCAGCGGACGCCCTCGGCGAACTCGGCGTCGAGTTCCATGAGCCACAACGTGTCCAGTGCTTCGACAACCGTGAGACCCATCGGGTGGCCGGGAACGAAGAACTCCTCGTAGCCGCCCGACACCGGCTTGATCTGGTCGTGGCCGAACGCACGCTCCACATAGGACCGCCAGGCCCAGCGGGTCTCGTTGCGCACGTCCTCGGCGACGGCGCGCCAGCCCCTGGGAGGTGGCGCCATCGCCGTCGCGCCAACGGAAGTAGCCGCGCCCGTCTCCGCGGGAGGCGGTGGCGCGGACGGTGACGGTTGAGCAGCGGCGACACCGGGAACACCCGCGAGCCCGGCGGCGCCGAGAAGGCCGAGAACGCTACGGCGTGGCAGGTCACGCATCGTCGATCTCCCCTCAGTGGCTGTCGATGAACGGCGCTTTTGTGCACGTGAGGTGGACAAAAGCGCCGTTCATCGACAGCCGGTTCCTGACAACGCTGTCTGGCACCCGATCCTGGCGGAGTGCACACGGCGGTGGTCAAGACCAATGCGGGCACTTGTCCTGTTCAGGACAGCAAGTGCCGCAACAAGTGGCCGCTTGACCGGTTCCGCAACTGTTGACAAGGACGTGAAGGCGGGGTGAGATACGGCCACTATGACAACGTTGTCCCCCAGCGGACCGGTTGCCGGTCAGCGCAAGGTCCGTCGCGCGACGATGAACGACGTCGCGCGGCTCGCGGGCGTGAGCATCAAGACCGTCTCGCGCGTCGTCAACGACGAGCCGGGTGTGCACCCGTCCACCGCCGAGCGCGTGCTGGCCGCCATCGACCAGCTCGGGTTCCGGCGGAACCTGAGCGCCCGCAACCTGCGCCGCGGCTCGTCCACCGGCACCATCGGGCTCGTGCTGGAGGACGTCGGCAACCCGTTCTACTCCGGGGTGACGCGCGCTGTCGAGGAAATCGCCCGTTTGCGCGGCAGACAGGTGATCTCGGGGTCGTCGGACGAGGATCCCGGCCGCGAACGCGAGCTGGCGCTGGAGTTCTGCAGCCGCCGGGTCGACGGGCTGCTGATCGTTCCGGCCGGCCTGCAGCACAGCTACCTGGTGCCGGAGATGCGCGCGGGCACGCCCGTCGTGTTCCTCGACCGGCCCGCCGGCGACGTCGTGGCGGACACCGTGCTGGTGGACAACATCGGCGGCACCGTCGAAGCCGTCACCCATCTGGCCGCACACGGCCATCGCCGCATCGCGTTCCTCGGCGACGCGCCGGACATCTTCACCGCCAACGAACGCCTGCGCGGTTACCGCGAGGGCTGTGTGCGTGCGGGCATCGGCTACCACGAGGAGCTCGTGGCGATGGGACCGCACGACGAGAGCAGCGTGGCGACCACGTTGCAGCGGCTGCAGAACCTGCGCGAACCCGCGACCGCGATCGTGGCCGGCAACAACCGCATCACCGTGCACATCCTGCGCTCGCTCGCGGGTGTCGCGGAACGGCCCGCGCTGGTGGGGTTCGACGACTTCGAGCTCGCCGACCTGCTGTCGCCGCCGGTGACCGTGATCGCGCACGACGCGAGCGCGCTCGGCAAGGCGGCCACCGATTTGTTGTTCGCCCGACTGGACGGCGACAACTCACCACCGCGCCGCGTCGTGCTGCCGGTGCGCTTGGTGCCACGAGGATCCGGGGAGGTCCACGCGTGAGTTCTGGTGTGCTCCACCAGCCTGTCAACCTGCCGGCCAACCAGCCGAAGCAGTTCTACCGCGGCGGCGAGGCGATCGCCGCGTTGCGCGGCGGCACGAGCGGCGACTTCGGGCCGGAGGACTGGGTGGCCTCGACGACGACGCTGTTCGGGCGCAGCGACGCGGGGTTGACAACGTTGCCGAACGGCGTGCTGCTGCGCGACGCGGTCGAGGCGGATCCGGAGGGGTGGCTCGGCCCCGAGCACGTGGCGAAGTTCGGCGCCGACACGGCGTTGCTGGTGAAGCTGCTCGACGCGGGCCAGCGCCTGCCGGTGCACTGCCACCCGTCCAACGCTTTCGCGTCCTCGCACCTGAACTGCCGCCACGGCAAGACGGAGGCGTGGATCGTCGTCGGCACGACCGGGCCGGACCCGACCGTCTACATCGGATTTCGCGACGACGTGCCCGCCGAGACCGTCGCCGAATGGGTGGCGGAGCAGAACACCAGGGCGATGCTCGACTCGCTCAACCCCGTCCGCGTCCGGCCGGGCGACACGGTCTTCGTGCCCGCCGGTGTGCCGCACGCGATCGGCGAGGGGGTGTTCATCGTCGAACTGCAGCAGCCCACGGACTTCTCGGTGACGCTGGAGTGGCAGGGCTTCCTCGCCGACGCGGACGTCGGTCACCTCGGCCTCGGCTACGACGTCGCGCTGGACTGCGTCGACCGGCACGGCTGGGGCGGCAGGCTGGAGAAGCTCGTGCGCCAGACGTCCGAGAAGTGGGCGCCGTCGGTCGACCTGCTCGGCCACGACGCCGACCCGTTCTTCCAGGCCGACCGCCTGCACGTGGAGGGCTCCTTCGCACTGGAGCCGTCGTTCGCCGTGCTGGTGGTGCTGGAGGGGTCAGGCCAGCTCGGCGAGCTGGAGGTCCGCAAGGGCAGCACCGTCGTCGTTCCGCACGCTGCGGGCGAGCTCGGGCTGACCGGTGACCTGGTGGCGATCCGCTGCCGTCCGCCCGTACTGTCCACAGTAGAGGATGTCTCACCATGAGCGAGCCCTTGCTGGAGGCTCGTGACCTCACGAAGAACTACGGCACCGTGGAGGCACTCCGCGGTGCGTCGTTCACCGCCTACCCCGGCGAGGTCGTGTCGCTGATCGGCGACAACGGCGCGGGCAAGTCCACCCTGGTGAAGTGCCTGTCCGGGGTGGAGCAGCCGACCAGCGGAACACTGCTGTTCGACGGCAAGCCCCTCCACCTGAGCTCCCCCAACGACGCCCGCGACCGCGGCATCGAGACGGTGTTCCAGGACCTCGCGGTCGCGCCGGACCTCGACCCGGCCGCGAACATGTTCCTGGGCAGGGAGATCCTCAAGCCCGGCGTGCTCGGCTGGCTGGGCGTGCTCGACAAGAAGGCGATGCGCCGGCAGGCCGCGGAGCACTTCACCCGGTTCGGCGCGTCGCTGCAGAGCATCGACGTGCCGATCGCGGCGCTGTCCGGTGGTCAGCGCCAGTCGGTCGCGGTCGCGCGTTCGGTGGCGTGGGCGTCGAAGCTCGTGTTCATGGACGAGCCGACGGCCGCTCTCGGTGTGGTGCAACGGGAACGCGTGCTGGAGGTGATCAAGCGCGTGCGCGACGAGGGCATCGCCGTGGTGCTGATCTCGCACAACATGCCGGAGGTCCTGTCGGTCTCCGACCGCGTCGAGGTGCTGCGCCTCGGCCGCCGCGTGGCCCGCTTCAAGGCCGCCGACACGACCGTTGAAGAGCTCGTCGGTGCAATGACCGGCGCACTGTCGCAAGAGGACGCCGCATGATGACCGATGAGAAGACAACGTTGTCAGCTCAGTCGGACGAGCAGCGCACCCCGCTGCTGAAGCGTCTGACAGGCGCGAACACGCTGTGGATCGGCCTGGTGCTGCTGGTCCTGATCGCCGTGTTCGGCGCGATCCGGCCGGACGCGGTGTTCCAGGTGACCACGCTGCAGTTCCTGCTCGCGGAAACCGCTGTGCTGCTGGTGCTCTCGGTCGGCATGACCTTCGTGATCATCACGTCCGGCATCGACCTGTCCGTGGGATCCGTGCTGGTGTTCGCGAGCGTCTCGTCCGCGATGGCGATGAACGCAGTCTCCGGCGGCGACGCGACGAACGCCGGCTGGGGCGTGATCGCGTTCGGCCTGCTGGTCGCGGTGGTGAGCGGCGCGGTCTGGGGCCTGCTGAACGGCCTGTTGATCTCGCGAGCGAAGATCCCGCCGCTGATCGTGACCCTGGGTTCGTTCGGCGCGGCGCAGGGCGCGGCCCTGTTGCTGAACAACGGTTCCAACGTGTCCGGCATCCCGGACAAGCTGAACCGCACCTTCGGCTCAGGCACGTACTTCGGCATCCCGAACATCGTGATCGTGGCCGCGATCGTCACCGCGCTCGGCGCGCTTCTGTTGTCCACCACGCGGTTCGGCCGCTACACCTACGCGGTCGGCTCGAACGAGGAGGCGGCCAGGCGCGTCGGCATCTCGGTGCGCGGCCACCTCACGAAGGTGTACCTGCTCGCGGGCACCCTCGCGGGCCTCGCGGGCTTCATGGGCAACGCGTTCTTCCGCGTCGCGGTCGTCACCGGCCACGAGACGGACAACCTGAACGCGATCGCCGCCGTCGTCCTGGGTGGTACCAGCATCTTCGGCGGCACGGGTTCGGTGCTGGGCACGGTGTTCGGCGTGTTCATCCCGGCGGTGTTGGAGAAGGGCCTCGTGATCATCGGGGTCAAGGAGTTCTGGCAGCCGATCGCGGTCGCGATCGTGCTGGTGGCCGCCGTGTGGCTGGACCAGACACGGCGGCGGGCGCGCAACCAACGTTAGGGAAAGGTGCTGGACCAATGAAGATCCGCTCCGCAGTGGCCCTCTCAGCCGCTTTCCTGCTCGCCGCGTGTGGCGGAGGCGGGCAGATCGGCGATTCGGGTTCGGGCAACTCCGCCGCGAACAAGAAGCTGGTGCTGATCCCCGGCATCACGGCGGAACCGTTCTACATCTCGATGCAGTGCGGTTTCCAGGAGGCGGCCAAGGCCGCGGGCTACGAGTTCGACACGCAGGCACCCGCCAAGTTCGACGCGGCCCAGCAAACCCCGATCGTCACGGGCGTCCTCGCCTCCAAGCCCGCCGCGGTGCTCATCGCCCCGACCGACGACAAGGCCATGGCGGGCCCGATGAAGCAGCTCAAGGACGCGGGCATCAAGGTCGTCGAGGTCGACACCAAGCTCCAGGACACCTCGATCGCCTCGTCCACCATCTCGTCCAACAACGAGCAGGGCGGCAAGCTCGCCGCCGAGACGCTCAACAAGCTCAGCGCCGGCAAGACCGGCTCGGTGCTGGTGCTGAACACCAAGGCCGGCACGTCCACCACCGACGCCCGTGCCAAGGGCTTCGAGGACGAGATCAAGAAGTACTCGAACCTCAAGTACATCGGCCAGCAGTACACCGACAACGAGCCCGCCACCGCGGCCTCGAAGGTGACCGCGACCCTGGCCGCGAACCCGGACCTGATCGGCGTGTTCGCCACCAACCTGAACACCGGTGAGGGCGCGGCGACCGGCCTGCGCAACGCGGGCAAGACCGGCGCGGTGAACCTGGTCGGGTTCGACGCCTCGCCGAAGCAGGTGGAGGACCTGAAGGCGGGCACCGTGCAGGCGTTGATCGCCCAGGACCCGGCCACGATCGGCAAGCAGGGCGTCGAGCAGGCCCTGGCCGCGATCGAGGGCAAGGCGACCAAGCGGAACATCGAGACCGACCTGGTCGCGATCACCAAGGACGACGCGGAGAAGAACTCGAAGTACTTCTACAAGCAGTCCTGCTGACCTCGACGTTCAGATCGATGAAGGGCTCCTTCATCCACGTCAGGTGGATGAAGGAGCCCCTTCATCTACGTCGGATGACGAACGTCATAGGGGTTTGGCCGGGTCGGCGTAAGACCAGAGTTGTATCCGGTTGCCACCCTTAGGCCGATGTTCCCGTACCCCCGGACGCGATGAGCTGGGGTGCCGGCCGGGCTCGGCCGACAGAAGGGGGAACAACCGGATGCACCGCAGGAAACTGGCGGCGACGCTGGCCGTCCTCACCGCCACGTCGCTCATCGCACCACAGGCACAGGCGAGCGCCACCCAGCAGATCCAGTGGCAGAAGTGCTTCGACACGCCGCCGCCGGGAGCGCCTCCCGGCACCGAACGGCTGGAGTGCGGCAGCTTCACCGCGCCGATGGACTGGAACCACCCGGACAACGGCAAGACCATCACCATCGCGGTCAGCAGGCTCAGGCCCAGGAACGGCACGGCGAAGAGCACCGTCTTCACCAACCCCGGCGGACCGGGCGGGCCGGGGCGCTCGATGCCGCTGATCTACCTCGACCGGCCCAAGCTCAGCGAGAACGCCGAGATCATCGGCATCGACGTGCGCGGGACCGGCGGCAGCAGCAACGTCACGTGCGGGAACGTCGACCCGGTCGGCGTGACCGATCCGCGCGACCGCAGCAAGGCCAACCTCGACGTGCTCTACGGGGCCGTCGAGCTGCAGGCGAAGTTCTGCCAGACCAAGTCCGGCGAGTTCGGCAGGTACGTCACGACCGACCAGACGGTCAAGGACCTGGACCTGCTGCGCCAGCTGCTGGGCAGGAAGAAGGTCAGCTGGCTCGGCTACTCCGGCGGCAGCTGGATGGGCGCCTACTACGCCACGTACTTCCCCAAGACGCTCGACCGGATCGTGCTCGACTCCAACGTCGAGTTCACCGGGCCGTGGCAGCCGATCTTCGACGACTGGGGCATGGGCTTCGAGCGCCGGTTCCGCGTCGACTTCCTGCCGTGGGTGGCGAAGTACGACAACGTCTACCACCTCGGCAAGACCGGCGAGGAGGTGCGCCAGGCCTACGAACGCACGCGCGCCGAGCTGGCCCGGCAGCCCGTCACGCGACCGGAAGGCGTCTACTACCCGGTGACGCTCGACTACCTGCTGATCGGCGCGATGTACAGCAAGGCGTCCTTCGTCGATGCCGCGCAGACGTTCGCGGAGCTCGCCGGTGCGGTGCCCGCGCGGTTGACGGCGCAGGCCAGCTATCCGGACGCCCAGACCGGCACGGCGTACTCGATCGTCTGCAACGACACGCCGTTCCACGGCGGGCGCAGGTACCTCGAACGGGACGCCGAGCGTGATGGTGCGAAGTGGCCGCTCGTCGGCTACTACCAGATCATGGGGCCCTGCGCGTTCTGGGACCGGCCGAACGTGCAGCTCAAGCACCCCAACGGAATCGGCGTCGCGCCGACGTTGATGGTGCAGTCGGTGCGCGACCCTGCGACGCCGCTCGAAGGCGCGCAGAAGGCCCACCGGAACTTCCGGAACTCCGTGCTGCTCACCGTGGAGGACGAAGGCGACCACGGGATCTACGGCTTCGGCAACTCCTGCGTCGACGACATCGTCGAGCAGTACCTCGTCGACGGCGTCACGCCCGCGAAAGACCTGAAGTGCCCAGGGGTTCCGCTGCCCGCACCCGGTGAGACCGTGCGGAACCCGCTCGCCGAGGCACGCAGGATCGCGACCCAGCTCGGTTGGTAGAAGAGGGGAAACCGATGCAACGCAGGAAAATCGCGGCGGCGCTGGCCGTCGTGACAGCAACGTCGCTGTGGATCGTCCCGCAGGCGCAGGCCGAGAACGCCTTCGCCAAGCAGGAAATCACGTGGCAGAAGTGTTTCGACCAGGTCCCGCCCGGCTTCCCGCCCGGTGCGGAACGTCTGGAGTGCGGCCAGTTCACCACTCCGATGGACTGGAACAACCCGCACAACGGCAAGACCATCACGATCGCGGTCAGCCGCACGGTTCCGTTGAACGGCAAGGGGAAGACCGCTGTCTTCACCAATCCAGGTGGGCCCGGCGGTGAGGGCCGCACGCTGCCGCTGGCCTTCCTGAGCCGACCGAAGCTCAGCGAGAACGCCGAGATCTACGGCATCGACGTGCGCGGCACCGGCGCCAGCAGCAACATCACCTGCGGCCTGTATGACACGCTCGGCTCGACCGACCCGCGCGACCGCAGCAAGGCCAACCTCGACCTGCTCTACCGCGGCATGGAGCTGCAGGCGAAGTTCTGCCAGACCAAGTCGGGCGAGCTCGGCCGGTACGTCACCACCGACCAGACCGTGAAGGACCTCGACCTGCTCCGGCAGGTGCTGGGGCGCAAGAAGGTCGACTGGCTCGGCTACTCCGGCGGCAGCTGGATGGGCGCCTACTACGCCACGTACTTCCCGAAGACCCTCGACAAGATCGTGCTCGACTCGAACGCCCAGTTCACCGGGCCGTGGCAGGAGGTGTTCGACGACTTCGGCATGGGCGTCGAACGGCGATTTCGCGTCGACTTCCTCCCGTGGGCCGCGAAGTACGACAACCTCTACCACCTCGGCAAGACCGCTGAAGAGGTGCGGCAAACCTATGAGCGGACGCGCGCGAAGCTCGCCGCGCAGCCCGTCACCCTGCCGGACGGCGGCACCTACTACCCGGTCACGCTGGACGCCCTGCTCTTCCGCGGGCAGTACAGCAAGTACTCCTTCGAAGCCACCGCGCAGAAGTTCGCCGAGCTGGCGGGTGCGGTGCCGGCGCAGCTGAAGGCGCAGGCGAACTACCCGGACGCGCAGACCGCCACGCTGTACACGATCCTCTGCAACGACACGCCGTTCCAGGGCGGGCGCAGGTACCTGGAGCGCGACGCGGTGCGCGACGGGGCGAGGTGGCCGCTGTTCGGCTACTACCAGATCATGGGCCCGTGCGCGTTCTGGGACCGCCCGAACGTGCAGCTCAAGCACCCCGACGGAATCGGTGTCGCGCCGACGTTGATGGTGCAGTCGGTGCGCGACCCTGCGACGCCGATCGAGGGCGCGCGCAAGGCCCACGCCGGGTTCGCCGGCTCACGGCTGCTGACCGTGCAGGACGAGGGTGACCACGGCATCTACGGGATGAACAACGGCTGCGTCAACGACGTCGTCGAGCGCTACCTCGTCGACCGCGTGACGCCGTCCGCCGACCTGTCCTGTCCCGGCGTACCGCTGCCGGAGCCGGGACAGCAGCGGGCCGGGGTGCTGGAGCAGGCGCGGCAGCTGGCGGTTCAGCTCGGCTGGTGAACCTCCAGCACCGCCTCGGAAAAGGTGGTGTACCAGGGACTCTCCGTGAAGCGGGGGCCGGTCTCCTCGCCCAGGTAGAGGTCGATGTGCCGGCTCCCGCCGAGTCCAGGGGTGAACTCGTCGGTGATCTCCCACGACGACGCCGCGAGCTTCTGGCACACGGCGAAGTCGACGTTCGCGCCCTCCTGCGTCTGTCCACAAGAGACGATCTTGATGCGCGAACCCTGCCGCAGACCGTCCGCGGCCGCGGAGACGAACGGCTTCAGGGGCTTGCCGAACGCGTCCCGCGGGGCGTCGTCCAGCCAGTAGCCCTTGTCGTGGGACCAGTTGAGGTACCGGCCGGAGGCGGTCCGGCCGGTACCTTCGTCCTTCACCGCCTTCGCGAACGACTGCGGGAACGTGCCGAGCAGCTCGTTGCCGTGCTCGCAGTCGATGACCGGGCACCCGCGCACGGGCACCGTCGGTCCACTGTGGAACTTCTCGACCGCCGTGTAGTAGACGGTGACCTGCCAGCCCTCGTCGGTGCCACCGGAGGTGGGCGGGCCGACCTGACCTGCGGAACAGCCGGCCAGGATCAGCACCGCCCACAACCAGCGCACGCCAACCTCCTGTCAGCCCGCCATCACGGTACCGACGGACACGAACGTGTAGCCCGCGTTCTTCAGCCCGTTGACGGTGTCCCTCAGGTACCCGGTACCGAGGTACGGGTGGTAGAAGAAGCTCGCGACACCATCATCGACCACCTTGAGCTGTTGCGCCGTCTTGATCAGGTCGGCCGGCAGCCTGGCGGGGTGGTTGTTGAACGGTTCCGGCTCGACGTTGCCCACCGCTTCCGGCGCCACGACGGAGCCGTAGATGTCGCGGACCAGGTACGGGAAGTACTGGCCGTAGATCTTGTCGTACTGCGGCGTGCCGGTGCCGCACGCGCCGCCCGGGCAGTATCCGGCGAAGTACAGACCGCGGTCGTAGCGCTTGCCGAAGTTCTGCTGGATGACCTCGTAGTCCGCGGCCGACGCGGCGTAGTGCGGCGGCTCGAAGATCGCGGGCCTGGGGAAGCCCGCCGCCGCGAACGCCGACGTCGACGCGTTGATCCTGCTCTGCACCCACGCCGCCGAGTCACCGGGCACCGGGCCGTCGTAGATCACGCTGTTGTTGGCGTCGACGTGAGCCGTGTAGAACTCGAAGTCGTTGCCGCTGACGCCGTCGTACGGGTTGATCAGCTTCTCGAACTGGTGCGTGTAGCCGTGCATCAGGATCGTTCCGCCGCGGTTCTGCATGTACCGCAACGCGTTGATCACGTCCGGGCGCTGCGCGAGGGTGTAGGACTCGGCCACGCCGTTGTTCTCCACGCCGTACGGGTTCTCGTACCTCGGGTACGTGGCGATGCTGAACGGGATCCGTTGCCGGTACAGGTAGTCCGCGATCGCGCGCAGCTCGGACGGGTCGGCGTCGGGGCCGACGTCCTCGATGCGCACGAGGGCCCGCTTGCGGTCGGCCATCGTCGGGTTCGAGACCTTGCTGATCAGGTCGGCGGCGGCCAGGTAGCGGTCGCCGTGGTCGACGTAGCTGAACGGGATCTCGCCGACGTAGGTCAGGTTCTTCGCCTTGGTGGCCCAGTTGATCGGGCCGTACGCCGAGCCGTTCGCCACGGCGGGCGCCGACGCGATCGCCGGGTTGGTGATCTGCGTGATCATCAGGCCGGACGGGGTCGCGAGCGAGCTGCGGCCGAGGTCGGTGTTCTCGTACCGGACCGTGGTCGCGGCGCCGAAGTCGAACTGCACCCAGTTCCAGCCGTACGTCGTGCCGAAGCTCGGCGCACGGGCGGTGAGCTGCCAGATGTTGTGCCCCATCCACAGCACGGGCTTGGTGGTCGCGAGCACGTCGTCGAGGAACGGCACCGGGATCGGCTCGTCGTAGGTCGAGCCGATGTAGATCACGCCGGTGTAGCCGGCGATCTCACCCGCGGTGTAGCCGGCGACCGGGTGCATGACGTACGAGCTGCCGTGCGAGGCGAGGTTGCCCGCCTGCGCCGCGTACGCCTCACCCAGCCACGCCCACTGACCGGTGCTGTCGTAGAGCACCAGCGTCTTCTGCCCCGCCTTCGCGCCCGGTGCCCCACCGCCGTTCGTGCCGGCCGCGGCCGCGGACGTGGACGTGGACGTGGCTCCCAGCGACAACGACAGCGACAACGGGCCGATCGCCGTCGAGATCGGCTTGGGGTCCGTCGTGAGCTTGCCGAAGCGGGTGCTGGTCGTCGACGGCTTGGTCTGCGGCGTCGGCGGCGCGGGCAGCGCGTTGTTCACGAGCTCGCCGAGATGCGGGTCGAGCGCGAGGTCCGCCTGTGCGGCGGGCACGGAAACCATCGAGACCGCCAGTGCGACCCCGGCAGCCAGCTTGATCAGCCGACCTTTCATGCGACATCCACCTCTCCCGGCATGCGCACCGTCGCGCTGCCGGCGTAAGGAGCGAACTCAACGGGTCGTTGCTGCTGCAGGCCCAGCAGCCAGGCCAATGCCTGTTCGGTGCGCACGGACGCGAGACCGTCGCCGAACGGGTTGCCGTCGGCGGTCATCGCCTCGCGCGCGGAGGGGTTGTCGAGCAGACGGATGGTGAGTGACGTGATGCGCTCGCGGTCGGTGCCGACGAGCACGGCACAGCCCGCGTTGACGGCCTCCATCCGCTCGGTCACGTCCCTCAGCACCAGTGCGGGAACACCGAACGACGGTGCCTCCTCCTGGATGCCGCCCGAGTCGGACAACGCCAGCGTGCACTGCGCGAGCAGCCTGGCCATCTGCGCGTACGGCAGCGGGTCGGTGATCGTGACGTGGCTGATCCCGCCGAGCACGTCGAGCACCTGCCTGCGCACGGCGGGGTTCGGGTGCGCGGGGAGGACCACCTCGACGTCCGGGCGGGCCTCGACGATGTCCGCCACCGCGTGCAGCACGCGGTCGAGCGGCTCGCCCCACGACTCGCGGCGGTGCGTGGTGACCAGCACGAGCCGCGACTGTCCCGCGTGGACCCGGTTCTCGATCTCCTGCAGCCGCGCGTCCCCGTACGGCGCGCGCCGGGCGGCGACGTCGAGCACGGCGTCCACCACGGTGTTGCCGATCGTCAGGACGTTGTTGCCCTGCAACGACTCCGCGGCGAGGTGCGCGGCGGCGTCCGCCGTCGGCGCGAGGTGCAGGGACGCGAGCTGGCCGACCATCTTGCGGTTCCCCTCCTCGGGGAACGGCGAGGTCAGGTCGTGCGAGCGCAGTCCTGCCTCCAGGTGCACGACCGGGATCTGGTGCCAGAACGCGGCGAGCGCCCCCGCGAGCGTCGTCGTCGTGTCGCCCTGGACCAGGACGGCGGCGGGCGTGCGTTCGGTGAAGAGCCGGTCGAGTTCCTCGATCAGCTGGCTCGTCAGCTCGGCCTGACCGCCCGTGACGCGGTTCAGCTTGAGCGCGACGTCCGCCACGAAGCCGAACGACTCCAGGGCCTGGTCGACCATCTCCGGGTGCTGCCCGGAGTTCACCAGCACCGGCCGGATGCGCCCGCCGGAGAACATCGCGGCGGCGACCGGGGCCATCTTCACCGCCTCCGGTCTGGTTCCCGCGACCAGGAAAACCTCGGGAACCTCGCCCGGATATAACTGCCGAGGGCCGGGTACCAGGGCACTTAGTCCCATCTTTTACCTCTTCGGACTCTTCAGGCACGCGCGGCGAACGTGCGCCATCACCCACAGCGACTCGATCATCGCTGACAATCAATTAGCACCCGCCTCGCGCGGGTACCGCCATATCGGTGATTAGGTTGACGAACTTCGTGTAACGAAGCTCCATTCGTCCCCGATATGGCCGGTTGACGCTCCGCTCCACCCGCCCTAGTCTCGCCTCGAACACCAGCTCCTGGCCTTGCTGTCTGGTATCTCGCACCGGCCCAGCGCATCGTTACCAGGAGCCAGCAATGACTCAACTTCATCTCCGGTTGGCTGTTGTTGCCAGCACAACCGCTTTTGTAGACAGGTTTGTGTCATGAGCGACACGACACAATTCGCGACGTTCATGCTCGTCCTGCTGGTGTTTTGGCCCAGTTACAACCTGGTGCTGGCGCTGTTCGTCTGGTGGCGTCCGAAACCGGGCGGATCGGAAGTACCTTCGCGGCATCCGCTGCAGTACTGGATCATCATTCCGGCGTTGAACGAGGAACGTGTCGTCGCGAACACCGTGCGTTCCGCACTGGCGCTCGACGGCGCGCGCACACCGGTCCAGGTCGTCGTCGTGGACGACGGATCCGACGACCGCACCCCGCACGTGCTCGCCGAGATCGACGACCACCGGCTGCACGTGCTGCGCCGCAACCCGCCCGATGCCCGCAAGGGCAAGGGTGAGGCGCTGAACCACGCGTACCGGTACGTCCGCGGCATCGCGGAGGAGGCCGGCACCGTGCACCGCACGATCGTCGGCGTGATCGACGGCGACGGCCGCGGCGAGCCCGGCATGCTGTCCGAGATCTCCGCGTACTTCGGGCAGCGCGACGTGGGCGCCGTGCAGTGTCGCGTCCGCATCCACAACCGCACCAACCTGCTGGCGTTCCTGCAGGACCTGGAGTTCAGCTGTGTCGTGGACGCGTCCCAGTCGCTGCGAGACGTGCTCGGCACCGTCGGACTCGGCGGCAACGGCCAGTTCGTGCGGCTCTCGACGTTGCGGGAACTCGGCGACGCGCCCTGGTCCGCCTGCCTGGTCGAAGACCTGGAACTGGGTCTGCGTGTGCACCTCTCCGGCCAGCGCATCCGCTACGCCACCCGCGCGACGATCACCCAGCAGGGCCTGATCGACGTCAACCGCCTGCTGCGGCAGCGAACCCGCTGGGGCCAGGGCAACCTCCAGTGCCTCGGCTACGTGCCGAAGCTGGTCAGAGCCAAGCACGTGGGCTCCGTCGCGCTACTTGAGTTCCTGCAGTACTTGCTGACGCCGTGGCTGGTCGCACCGATGACGTTGCTCATCACCGCGTTGGTGGGCATCAACTTCTACGCGCAGTTCAGCGGCCACAGCATCGGCGGCATGTCCGTGAGCGGCTCGAACACCTTGCTGGCACTCGGAATCTGGCTCGTGGCACTGGTGCTGCCCGGCCTGATCTGGGGCGTCGTGCACCGGCTCAGGCACGCCGACGAACCGCTGTGGCGGTGCCTCGCGGTCGGTCTCGCCTACCCGGCGTTCCTGATCCTGGGCTCCATCTCCACGTTGCGCGCGCTGTACCGGCACTTCGCCGGGCGCAACTCGTGGGCCAAGACGGAACGGTTGGTGGAGAAGGAAGCTCCGGCCGCGAAGCCGGTGCCGCGGGTGGCCTAGAGGTCCTTCAGCGGGTGCGGGGTCTGCCTGCTCTCGCGCTGGAACCTGCGGTAGAAGCCCGTCATCGCCTCGGCCACCGGGGCGTGGCGGGTGAGGATCGCCGCGACCTGTGGCGGGACGCGGCCGGGCAGAACGGCGTTGAGCCACATCACCAGGTGGGTGACGCTGTAGCAACGGTCGTAGGCCTGGTGTTCGGCGAAGAAGGCCGTCTCCTCCTCGGACAGGTCGAACCGGGAGGAGATCGCGAGGCCGTAGTCCGCGAAGTACAGGCGCTCGCCGTCGGTCAGGACGTTCTGGAAGTGGGCGTCGAAGTGCAGGAGACCTCTGGCGTTCATGAACGACGTCCCGGCCTCCAGCTGCGTTTCGACCATGGCGCAGGCACCTTCGAGAGCCTCGTCGCCGAGCTCGACCTGAGAGCCCAGCCAGTCGTGCAGGTTCTGCGGGATGTACTCCAGGAACAGAGCGATGCTCGCCGAGGAGTCGCGCAGAGCCTCGATCCGGTGGAGGATCTCCGCTCCACCGCCCCAGTAGGCGACGGCCGCGTCCACGTCGGCCAGCTCGTCGGGAAGCGACTGCCCCGGATGCGGCAGCACCCGCCAGTGGTACATCAGCGGGAAACCCTCGTGGTCCCCCGCGAGCACCCAGTCCGTCGTCATGGTGTGCACGGCCAGCTCCCGCCACGCACCGAAACCCGGCGCGCCGATGAGCCCGACGCCGTAGTGGCAGAAGACGGGCAGCCCGAAGAGGTTGGCCGTGGACCGGACGTTCTCCGGCCGCAGTTCCAGATCAGTCAGCGGCACCCGCTTGACGAAGACCGGCGTTCCGCCGACGTCCAGCAGCGCGGAAGTTCCGCCGATGCCGGAGCCGATCGGTTCCGCCCTCTCGACGAGGTCGCGCAGTTCGTGATCATCGAGCCCGGCCAACGTCGTGGAGACAGCACCATGAGCGGCCAAGCGGGCATCGAGCACTCTCAGAACGTACCGGGATGTGTCCGCCGGCGTCTGGCCGCGTAGACACCGGCCTCGGTCCGCCGGTCGAACCCGAGCTTGTGCAGCAGCGAGGACACGTAGTTCTTCACGGTCTTCTCGGCGAGGAAGAGCCGGTTCGCGATCTGCCGGTTCGTCATCCCCTCCGCGATCAGGTCGAGGATCCGGCGCTCCTGCGGGCTCAGCGCCGCATAGCGCGGGTCCTCCTCCGGCCCACCCCTGAGCCGTTGCAGGACGGTCGAGGTGACACCGGCGTGCAGCAGCGAGCCGCCGGACGCCAGCGTGCGGACCGCGGCCACGAGGTCGTTGCCGCTGACCTCCTTCAGCATGTACCCGGACGCGCCCGCCATGATCGCGCCGAACAGCGCCTCGTCGTCCGAATAGGACGTGAGCATCAGGCACGCGGGTGACGGCTGCACCAGGCTCCTGATCTCCCGGCACACCGTGACGCCGTCGCCGTCTGGCAGGCGGACGTCGATGATCGCCACGTCGGGTTTGAGCCTCGGCGCCAGCGCGATCGCGGCGGTGGCGCTGTCCGCCTGCCCCACCACGGCTATGTCGTCCGCCTGGGCCAGCAGCTGCACCAGCCCGCGCCGGACGATCTCGTGGTCGTCCACCAAGAGCACCGCTATCGCCATCTCGCCTCCTGCAGCACCAGAGGGACGAACCAGGTGATGCTCACGCCCGCACCCGGAATCGAGTCCACCGCGCAGTCGCCGTGGTGGCGCCGCGCCCGAGCCGCCATGTTCGCGAGCCCACCGGCGTGATGGGGCACAGCGCAGGAATCGTCGGTCAACGGCAAGCCTCTGCCGTCGTCGGAGACGCTGAGCTCCAGCCGGGTCATCGTGCGGTTCACGCTCACGGCGACAGCCACGTGCCGTGCTCTCGCGTGCCGCACGACGTTCGTGAGCGCCTCTCGGAGCGTGGCCAGCAGATCCGGCCTGACCTGGTCGGGCACGACGGTGTCCAGCGGGCCTTCCAGCGACACGTCCGGCTCGAAGCCCAGCAGCCGCGCGGACTCGTGCACCGCGTTGAGCAGCTGACCGCGCAGGCTCATGCCGCCGGTGGGCGGTTCCTGGAGGGAGAAGATCGTTCTGCGGATCTCGCGGATCGTGTGGTCGACCTCCTCCACGAAACCGGTGATCCGTTCGGTGAGCACGGGCGTGCCGCTCATCCCCGTGAGGCCCTGCAGGCCCAGACCGAGCCCGAAGAGCCGCTGGATGACGAGGTCGTGCAGGTCGCGGGCGATCCTGTCGCGCTCCTCCAGCACCGCCAGGCGTTCCGTGTCGCCTTTCGCGCGGGCGAACTCCAGGACGAGCGCGGCCTGGGCGGCGAAGGCCTCGATCAGCTCGACGTCGTCGAACGTGGCCTCGCCCTTCCGCCTCGCCACGATCAGGACGCCGATCGTGCGGTCGCCGACGGTCAGCGGGACCACGGCGCACGGGCCGGGCACCGTCGGGACCGTGCCCTCGTCGTGGCACTCGGACCGGCCCGACTCGTAGACGCGGTAGCTGACCGTGCCTTTCCTCGGCAGGCGCATGCCCTCGGCGTCGTAGGTGCCGCCGTCGGTGACCTCGATGACCAGGTCGCCGTTGTGGTCCGGGAGGACGACCGCGCCGAAGTGGGCCTTGGCCGTCTCCCTCACCGTTCGCGCCACCACGTACAGGGCGTCCCTGCCGTTCGTGCCGGTCAGGAGGTTCGTGGTGACCTCGGCGGCGGCGCGCAGCCACGTCTCGCGCTTGCGCGTCTGCTCGTAGCGGTCGAGGTGGCCGATCGCGGAGCCCGCCGCGGTGGCCAGCGCGGTCAGGATGTCCCTGTCCTGGTCGGTGAACTCGGGTTTGCCCGCGAGGTAGAGGTTGCCGAAGGTCTCGTCGTGGACCTTGACGGGCGCGCCCAGGAAGTCCGCTACGCCGATCGAGCGTGGATCACCCGATGTGACGTGGGCCTGGCCGTCGGTGTGGGCGTACTCCAGCAGCTCGCGGTGGCCGTTGATGACAGCGAGAGCGCCGTAGGGGGCGCCGATCAGCTCACACGCCGACTCGACCACGTGTCGTAGCAGCTCGGGAAGGGTGTCGTCGTCGGCGAGCGACAGCACGACGTCCAGCACCCGCTGTTCCGTGCTCACGTTGCCGCCCACGGCTTCACCCCTTTGGGGGGAGAGAAGTGACACCGTACGAACGACCGAGAGTAACTCCCCTCAGTAGTCAAAGGGGAGCCCCATCACCGCAAACGGTGAAAAGGAGAACTACTCAGAGTAGAGATGTACCCGTTCGGACGTCAGTGCAGCCCGACACTGAACCCTTCGTCCACAACACCGCGGTAGATCTGCGGCGCGAATGTCCGCAAGCCGTGGTCGATCGGTGCGATGAACCCCGCCGAGTCCCCGAGCGGCAGCCGGTACCCGTTCCGCACCCGGTGGAACTCCCACAGCGGCTCCATCGTGGGGTGCGCCGGCCGGAACCGCTGCGGGTCGCGCGGGTGCAGGTCGACGCGGACCATCGTGCGCCTGACCAGCGCGTCCGCGAGCTGCACCGCGCGTTCCTGCGTGCGCGAGATCGAGATGGCGCCCAGCTCCTGCCAGCCGACCGCCCACGGCATGCCCTGGGGGTCGTCGAGGCGGATGCCCTGCTGCTCGATGATCAGCTTGCGAGGACGCGAGACGACCTTCCACTTCACCACGGCCATCACGCCGATGCCGGTGAAGGCGATGCCGATGATGCCCGCGATGATCCCGCCGACCGGCTCGCCGTCCGCGAAGGCGCTGACGGCACCGATCAGGGCGAGGATGCCCAGCCCGCCGGCGACCGTGCCGCCGATCAGCACCTTGCGGGTGGCACTCTTGCCGAGGTCGACGACGACAGGTGGAGGCGGTCCCCAAGCGGTCATTCCGGCAGGTTACCGCTGATCAACTGCTCCGCGGCGGCGAACGGGTCCAGCTCGCCGGACACCACGCGCTTGGCCAGCTGGTCCACCGGGCCGAATCGCGTTCGCACACGTTCAACCGCGATCGCCTCGATCTCGGCGGCCGCGCGGCGCAGCCGGCGTTCCTCCAGCTCGCCGTGCGAGGCCATCCACTCCCGGTGCTCGGCGATGGCCTCGACGACGCGGTCCAGGCCCTCCATGCGCGCGGCGACCGTCTTCACGACGGGCGGGCGCCACAGCGGTCCTTCCCGGTCGCGGCGGCCCAGCGAGATCATGTACTTGAGGTCGCGCGCGGTCTGGTCGGCGCCGTCGCGGTCGGCCTTGTTGACGACGAACACGTCGGCGATCTCCAGGATGCCCGCCTTCGCGGCCTGGATGCCGTCGCCCATGCCCGGCGCGAGCAGCACCAGCGTCGTGTCGGCCAGCGCCACGATCTCGACCTCGGACTGACCGACGCCGACCGTCTCGACCAGGATCACGTCGAAACCGGCCGCGTCGAGCACGCGCAACGCCTGCGGTGTGGCCGAGGAGAGCCCGCCCAGGTGCCCGCGCGTGGCCATCGAACGGATGAAGACGCCGGAATCGGTCGCGTGGTCGCCCATCCGCACGCGGTCGCCCAGCAGCGCACCGCCGGAGAACGGGCTGGACGGGTCGACGGCGATCACCGCGACCCGCTTGCCCTGGTCGCGGAAAGCCCGCACCAGAGCGTTGGTGGAGGTCGACTTGCCGACGCCGGGCGCGCCGGTGATGCCGACGACCTGGGCGTCGCCCGTGTGCGGAGCGAGCGCCGCGGCCACCTCGGGCAGCTGCGAACTCCCCTGCTCCACCAGGGAGATCAGCCTGGCGACCGCGCGCGGTTCGCCGTCACGCGCGCGGTCGACCAGTCCTGCTACGTCAACAGCTTTGGCCACAGCCAAAGACACTAGGCCTTCTTGGGCACGCGGATGATCAGAGCGTCGCCCTGACCACCACCGCCGCACAGCGCCGCGGCACCCACGCCGCCCCCACGCCGCTGCAGCTCCAGAGCGAGGTGCAGGGCGATACGGGCACCGGACATGCCGATCGGGTGGCCGAGCGCGATGGCGCCGCCGTTGACGTTGACCTTGTCCTCGGAGATCCCGAGCTGGCGGGTCGACACGATGCCGACCGCAGCGAACGCCTCGTTGATCTCGACCAGGTCGAGGTCGGCGGGCTCGATGCCCTCCTTGGCGCACGCGGCCTTGATGGCGTTGGACGGCTGCTCGTGCAGCGAGGCGTCGGGACCCGCGACGACGCCGTGCGCGCCGATCTCCGCGATCCACTCCAGGCCGAGCTCCTCGGCCTTGGCCTTGCTCATCACGACGACGGCGGCGGCACCGTCGGAGATCTGCGACGCCGACCCCGCGGTGATGGTGCCGTCCGCGGCGAACGCGGGACGCAGCTTGGCGAGCGACTCGGCGGTGGTGTCGCCGCGAACGCCCTCGTCCGTGCTGAACAGGATCGGGTCGCCCTTGCGCTGCGGGATGGCGACCGGCGCGATCTCGGCGTCGAACACGCCGTTCTCGGCGGCCTTCGCGGCGAGCTGGTGCGACCGCGCGGAGAACGCGTCCTGCTCCTCGCGGGTGACGCCGTAGCGGGCGTTGTACTTCTCGGTCGACGAGCCCATCGCGACCTGGTCGAACGCGCAGAACAGGCCGTCGTGCGCCATGTGGTCCTGCAGCTGCACGTCGCCGTACTTGAACCCGCTGCGCGACTTCGGCAGCAGGTGCGGCGCCTGGGTCATCGACTCCTGGCCACCGGCCACGACGATGTCGAACTCACCCGCGCGGATGAGCTGGTCGGCGAGCGCGATGGCGTCGATGCCCGACAGGCAGACCTTGTTGATGGTCAGGGCGGGCACGTTCATCGGGATGCCCGCGGCGACCGCGGCCTGGCGGGCGGGAATCTGGCCCGCACCGGCGGTGAGCACCTGACCCATGATCACGTACTGAACCTGCTCGGGAGCCACGCCCGCGCGTTCCAGTGCCGCCTTGATCGCGACGCCACCGAGCTGGGCGCCGGAGAAATCCTTGAGCGATCCGAGCAGTCGCCCCATCGGGGTGCGCGCCCCGGCGACGATGACGGAACCGGACACAGCTGCCTCCATGGAAGAGCGAACGGTCGTTAACTAGGCACCATACCCGCGGCTACTGGGCGGTAATCGTGTGAGACCACGCACAGGGGCACCTGCACCGATCAGGTAGTTACCCTTCCCCGCTATGAACGCAGACATCGCCCGATTCGTGACCGCGATCGACCACGTGGGCATCGCGGTGCCCGACCTCGACGTCGCCATCGCGTTCTACCGCGACAACTTCGGCCTCGAAGTCGCGCACGAAGAGGTGAACGAGGAGCAGGGCGTGCGCGAGGCGATGCTGCACGCGCCCGGCGACGAGGACGGCACGGCGATCCAGCTGCTGGCGCCGCTGAACGAGAACTCGACGATCGCCAAGTTCATCGGCCGCTCCGGCCCCGGCCTGCAGCAGCTCGCCTACCGGGTGTCCGATGTGGACGTCGCGGCGGACGCGCTGCGCGCGAAGGGGCTGCGCCTGCTCTACGACGCGGCCAAGCGCGGCACGTCGAACAGCCGCGTCAACTTCGTGCACCCCAAGGACGCGGGCGGCGTGCTCATCGAGCTGGTTGAACCCGCCGGGTCAGCGCATTAGCGACGAAGCTCAGTTCTCGATCGATCGGGTCGTCCTCGTCGCTGTGCCGTGCCACCGAGTGCCGGTAGCTCACGGCCAGCGCGAGGAGTGCCGCGGCCGCTTCGACGTCCTTGATCGCCACCGCTGCCCCGCCCGCGGCGAGGATGACCTGTTTGATCTGCGCCGCGACGTTGTCGTAGCGCGCCTGCATCGCGTCGCGGACCGCCGAATGCGTATCCGCTTCACGCCAGAGCAGGTGGGACAGCAGGGGTGAGGCGTTCAGGCGCGCGTCGAGTGCCGCGACGAGCCTTCGCAACGACTCGGCGATGTCGCCCACGACCACGACCCTGCGGTGGTCGACGGTGCTGTCGGGCAACCGCGCGACCAGTGCGGCCAGCAGGTCCTTCTTGCGGTTGAAGTAGTAGTGCACCAGGCCTTTGGGCACGCCGGCGCGTTCGGCGATGCGCGAGGTCGGGGTGGCGTCGAAGCCGGAGTCGGCGAACAGCTCCTCGGCCGCGGCCAGGATGCGCTCCTTGGCCGAATCCTCCACGCGAGCCTCCAACGAGCAGGGATGTGGGCCCAAGACTGCTCCCGGGCCCACGGTTTTCTGGTCAGTGCGGTTGCGCCGCAGCCGAGTGCGCTGCGTTCGCGGCGGGCATCGCCAGCGCCCCCGCGGCCACGGTGAGCACGCCGCCGACCCAGGAAACCCACGAGGCCTGGGTCATGTCGGTGTAGCTCATCACCCACGGCGAGATGAACAGCAGTGCTCCGAGCACCATCTGCACGTACTCCCCGTAGATCATCGCGGGCATGGCCAGATCGACGAGTCCGTCGATCGCGATGAGCGCGCCGAGCACGATCATCGTCCACATGGCCGCGTTCGAGGTGTCCACGACGAGCGGAGAGAGCAGCACCAGAACGCCGATAGCCACCTCGGCCCAGTCCTGCCACCTGGTCCACGCCTTGGTCATCTCCACACACCTCCTCCTTGCTCGGACACCTCCATGCTCCGCTTGGTTGGCCGCCCGGTCAAGAAATCTCAGTGGAATCCCTCACAGGCATGATTCTGGATCGTTTACTGGTCGGTAACCTCCGGCAACCTGCGACGATCCCTCACTAGGGAAGGAATGCCGCCGTGCAGAAGATCCTTGATGCGATTCTGGCCGACGAGCTGGACGCGATCGGTTCCTTGGACGTTCCGGAGAGCTATCGGGGCGTGACAGTGCACGCGGACGAGGCCGACATGTTCTCGGGTCTCGAGACGCGGGACAAGGACCCGCGCAAGTCGCTGCACGTCGACGAGGTCGCCACGCCGGAGCTCGGCCCTGGTGAGGCCCTGGTCGCCGTCATGGCCTCCGCGATCAACTACAACACCGTGTGGACCTCGATCTTCGAGCCGGTGTCCACGTTCGGCTTCCTGAAGAAGCTGGGCGGCCGCCACGACCTGCCGTACCACGTCGTCGGCTCGGACCTGGCCGGTGTCGTCGTGCGCGTCGGTCCCGGCGTCACCGCGTGGAAGCCGGGCGACCGCGTGGTCGCGCACTGCCTGGACGTGCCGCTGGAGGCGCCGGACGGGCACAACGACACGATGCTCGACCCGCAGCAGCGGATCTGGGGCTTCGAGACGAACTTCGGAGGTCTCGCCGACCTCGCGCTGGTGAAGTCGAACCAGCTGATGCCGATGCCCAAGCACCTCACGTGGGAGGAGGCCGCCTCCCCCGGTCTGGTCAACTCCACCGCGTACCGGCAGCTGGTGTCGACCAACGGCGCCAACATGAAGCAGGGCGACACGGTCCTGATCTGGGGTGCGTCCGGCGGTCTCGGCTCGTACGCCACGCAGTTCGCGCTGAACGGCGGCGCCACGCCGATCTGCGTCGTCTCCTCGCCGGAGAAGGCGGAGATCGTCCGGTCCATGGGCGCTGAGCTGATCATCGACCGTTCGGCTGAGGGCTACAAGTTCTGGAAGAACGAGCACGAGCAGGACCCGCGCGAGTGGAAGCGGTTCGGCGCGAAGATCCGCGAGCTGACCGGCGGCGAGGACCCGGACATCGTGTTCGAGCACCCCGGCCGGGAGACGTTCGGCGCCTCGGTCTTCGTGACGCGCAAGGGCGGCAAGATCGTGACGTGTGCGTCGACCTCCGGGTACATGCACCAGTACGACAACCGCTACCTGTGGATGAACCTGAAGTCGATCATCTCCTCGCACTTCGCGAACTACCGCGAGGCGTGGGAGGCGAACCGCTTGATCGCCAAGGGAAAGATCCACCCGACAGTGTCCAAGGTGTACTCGTTGGAGGAAACGGG
Source organism: Lentzea flava (assembly GCF_014648475.1). Classification (GTDB taxonomy): domain Bacteria; phylum Actinomycetota; class Actinomycetes; order Mycobacteriales; family Pseudonocardiaceae; genus Lentzea; species Lentzea flava. The sequence continues at coordinate 43,478 of NZ_BMRE01000025.1, forward strand.
CCAGGCCGCGCACGACGTGCACCGCAACGTGCACCAGGGCAAGGTCGGCGTGCTGTGCCTTGCCCCGGAAGAGGGTCTGGGTGTTCTCGATCACGAGATGCGCGAGAAGCACCTCACGGCCATCAACCGATTCCGGGGTGTGTGACCTTCCAGGGTTACCCGAACGGGTAGCGTGAGGGGCATGGGCCTCGCCGACGACCGTGACCTCGTCCCACTGGGATCCGGCTTCGACATCGTCAAGCGCGGTTACGACCGCGCCCAGGTCGAGGATCATCTCGAACGCCTCGACTCGGACCTGCGGCTGCTGGCCGCTGACCGCGATGCCGCCGTGTCCCAGACGTCCGACCTGGCGCGCCAGCTGGAAGCCGCACGCTCGGAGATCACCGAGCTGCGCAACCAGGTGGAGCGCCTGTCGCTGCCGCCGACGACGCTGGAGGGGCTCTCCGAGCGCCTCCAGCGCATGCTGCGGCTGGCCCAGGACGAGGCCAACGAGATCAAGGCCCGTGCCGAAGCGGAGGGCGGGCACATCCGCGCCAAGGCGGAAGCCGACGCGGGTGTGCTCCGCCAGCGCTACGAGAAGCTCATCGCCGAACTCGACGAACGCCGCGCCCAGATGGAGGCCGAGCACAAGGGCGTCCTGGAGACGGCCCGCGCCGAGGCCGAGAAGATCGTCTCCGAGGCCGAGGCGGCCGCCCGCAAGATCGCCGACGAGTCCGAGGCCCGCCGAGTGACCGTCGAGGAGGACTTCGAGATCGCGATGGCGGCCCGCCGCAGCGAGGCCATGGCCACCCTCGCCCAGCAGGAGGCCACCTCGAAGGCGGAGGCGGACCGCCGCCTGCGCGAGGCGGCCGAGGAAGCCGCCCGCGTCCGCGCGGCCATCGCCGCCGAACAGACCTCGTCCAAGGCCGAAGCCGAACGCCGAGTCCGCGAGGCCACCGAGGAGGCCAACCGCCGCCGCCACGACTCGATCACCGAGGCCACGGCCCGCATCCAGGAGGCCACCGACGAGGCGAACCGCCGCGTCCGCGAGGCCACCGAGGAAGCCAACCGCCGCACCACCGCCGCCACCCAGCGCGTCGACCAGCTCCGCACCCTCCGCAACCGCCTGTCGCACCAGCTGCACAGCGTGCGGACGGCGTTGCAGGAGGTCGTGCCGCTGCTCGACCCGGTGGAGGAGGAGAAGGAGCCGCCGGCAGGGGCGTCGGAGGGGTCGCAGGTGCCCGCGCAGCAGGCTCCTGCTCAGGCCGCTCCCGCGCAGCAGGCTCCCGCCCAGCAGGCACAGGCTCCCGCGGCTCCTGCTCCTGCCGCTCCCGCTCCGGCACAGCCCGCGGCACCTCAGGCCAAGCCCGCCGCACCGGCCAAGCCCGCGGAGACGAAGCAGGTCGACGGTCCCACGGCCAAGATCACTCGCCCGCAACCGGCGAAGAAGTGACCTCGTAGATCGCCGGCATCGGCATCGCGTGGAGGAACTCGATGTCCGCGCGATGTCCTGCCGCGATCAACGCGCGTGACACGAACATCCCGTGCGATCCCACCAGCACGGTCGCATCCGGGTGCTCCTCGGCCATGCGCGCCAACGCCTTCCCCGCCCGCACGGTCAGCTCGTCGAGGCTTTCGCCGTCCCCGTGCACCAACCCGGGATTCGCCCAGCTACGGGAGTACTGCTCCACGAAGTCGGCGCTCGGCACCAGCCCCGACCTCCACTCCCGCAACTCCGGCCAGGTCGTCACCTCGAGCCCCAGCGCCTCCGCGGTCGGCGCGACGGTCTGCACCGCCCGCAGCAGCGGACTCGACAGCACCGCCACCGGCGCGCAACTCACCAGGCGCGGCACCAGAGCCCGCGCGGACGCCAGACCTTCCGGCTTCAGGGGCCGCTCGTCGTAGTCGGGCACACCGAACCGTGGTGGGACGGACTGTGCATGACGCACTAATACGATTCGGGTCGGCATAACACTCATCATGGGGGAACGATGTTCGTGAGGTCGTTGGGCGACGGAGCCGAGCTGAGGCCGTTGGAGCCGTGGCAGGCAGAAGAGTTCTTCGCGCACATGGAGCGCGGGCGGGAGTTCATCGGGCAGCACATCGGGTTCGCGGACGCGGCGAAGGATCTCGACAGCGCGCGGAACCTCCTGCAGCGCTACGCGGACAAGACGGCGAGCGACACCGGTCGCATCTACGGGATCTGGCTCGACGACAAGCTGGTCGGCGGCGTCATCTTCCGCGAGATGGACGTGTCGCAGGGCAGGGCCGAGGTCGGGTGCTGGCTGGAACCGGCGGCGACGGGCAAGGGACTGATCACGCGGGCCGCCAGGGTGCTCATCGACTGGGCGATTCGCGAGCGGGGCATGCATCGGGTTGAGTGGCTGGTGTCGTCGAAGAACGCGCCCAGCATCGCCGTCGCGCGGCGGCTCGGGCTGACGAGGGACGGGGTGCTGCGCTCGTACTTCGTGCACCGCGGGGTCCGGCAGGACCTCGAGGTCTGGTCGGTGCTGGCGCCGGAGTGGGAGAGCTGATGGACGATCTCGTGCTGCTGCACGCCTTTCCGCTCGACGCACGGATGTGGGACGTGCCGGGTGCGCTGACGCCGACCCTTCGCGGGCACGGCGAACCGGACCTCGACACGCTCGCGAGCCAGGTCATCGCCGAGCTCGGCGACCGGGAGGTCGTGCTCGGCGGGTGCTCGATGGGCGGTTACGTCGCGATGGCCGTGCTCAGGCGCGCGCCGGAACGCGTGAAAGGTCTCGTCCTCGTCGACACCAAGCACACCGCGGACGCGCCGGAAGCCGTGCGGAACCGGCATGCGATGGCCGATCGGGTCGAGGCGGAGGGTGTCGGCGAGTGGCTCGCGGAGGCGATGCTGCCGAACCTGCTCAGCCCGAACGCGTCGGCGCAGGCGCGGAAGCTCGTCACGACCATGATCCTCGAGCAGCGGCCGGAGGACGTGGCGTGGTGGCAGCGGGCGATGGCGAAACGGCCTGATTCCGCTGACGTGCTCGGCAAGGCGGAGATCCCCGCGCTCGTGGTGACCGGCGAGCTCGACCCGCTCATGCCGCCGGAGATCGGCCGGCAGCTCGCGGAGGTGTTGCCGCGCAGCACGTTCGTCGAGATGGAAGGGGTCGCCCACCTGCCACCGGTGGAGCAGCCGGAGCGGTTCGCCGAGCTGGTGGAGCGCTGGCTCACCACCGCCGGGCTGTAGGACCCCGGCGGCCACGCGAGTCCCAACAGCCCTGGTGCCAGTGGCGGCGCTCCTCCACCGAGCCCGACTCCTGCGCAGGCCAGGCGACGACGTGCGGCGTGCCGGGGCGGATCTCGTGGTCGCAGCCCGGACAGCGATAGGTCTTCTGGGCCTGCGCCCCCGAGATGGCGCGGACCAGCCAGTCGCCGTCCGGGCCCGACTCGGCACGGGCCCAGCCGACACCGCCCCCGAGCGGCCTGGGGTCTTCGTTCTTGGGCGCGTTACGACGAGGCACGACCACACGGTAACCGCTCGTAGAATCAGGTCGTGCCGACCTACGAGTTCCGTTGCCGAACCTGCGACGACACCTTCGAGCTGCAGCGTCCGATGAGCGAGTCGTCCGCACCGGCGAGCTGCCCCGACGGCCACTCCGACACGGTCAAGCTGCTGTCCATGGCGGGAATCAGCGGTACGCAGCAGCAGCCGCAGGGCGGGGGCGGGTGTTGCGGCGGAGGCTGCTGCGGATCCTGAGCAGGTACAGCAGGCTGGCGACGAGCAGCACGGCCGCGAGCGGGACGTGCAGCGCCGTGAGGTGGAAGACGCCGGCGTACACCTGACCGGTGATCAACGCCAGGAAGCCGAGCGCGTACCAGATCGGCTGGGCCGACCCGCCGCCCGGCCGCCACGCGAGAACCGCGACGACGACGTGGGCGACCGTCACGACCCACAACGTGTACGAGCCGGCGCTGTGCAGGACGTGACCGGACGGGATGGTCATCATCAGTCCCGCGGTGATCGACTGGACGAAAACAGCTGCTGTCTGCAGGACGACGATCGCGTGCAGGAGCTTGGTGTGCGTGGCCATGACCACCAGACGGCACAGCCGCCCGGAATGTGACAGGCCGGGTTAGGAGTTCTCGCGGTCGATCAGCACCTCGGCGACCTTGCGACCCTGATCGCAGACGGTGCCGAACTTGCCGGACGAGTCGATGACGATGATGCCGAGCCCGCCGCCGTTGTAGGGAACGACCAGCACGCACGAGGGTTCGACGTCCTGCTCGTTGGACCGGTCGAGGTACGAGACCTTGTGGCCCTTCACGTCCCAGTCGCCGGTCGTGCGCTCGATCTTGATCTGCCTGCCCTCGCGGAACCGCAGGGAGACACCGACCTCGACGTTGTCGATCTTCGTCGTCCAGCGGCACGACTGGTCGAACGTCGAGTCGTAGTTGATCTGGGTTGGCGGCGTGTCGGCCTTCGCGCCGGGGTAGGGCAGGTCGGTCCACTTCAGCTTCGCGCACACGCCCTGCACCTCGCCGTCGATCGGCGCGGTCGAGACGTCGGGGTCCTCGGACGCGCTCGGATCGGTCGAGCTGTCCTTGTCGAACGGGGACGTCACGTCGAGCGGGGCCTGCGCGACCGGAGTGCCCCCGACGGTCGTCCTGGCACAGCCGGACGCGAGCACGAGGACAGCCAACAGGAGCACCAGTCGCCGCATGGCACCACCATGCCAGACGGGACATGGTGCCCCTGTTAGCGGCTCACGAGTAGTCCCGGAATCCCTTGCCGGTCTTGCGCCCGAGGCGACCCGCCGTGACGAGATGTTCGAGCAGCGGCGCCGGCGCGAAACCGGGCTCGCGGAACTCGTTGTAGAGCGTCCGCTGGATCGCCAGCGACACGTCCAGTCCCACGACGTCCAGCAGCGCGAACGGACCCATCGGCAGACCACAGCCGACCTTCATCGCGTTGTCGATGTCGTCGGCCTCGGCGTAGTGGGCCTCCAGCATCTTCACCGCGTCGTTGAGGTACGGGAACAGCAACGCGTTGACGATGAAGCCGGCCACGTCACCGCAGTGCACCGGGTGCTTGCCGAGGTCGAGGCAGATCTTGCGGGCCGTGGCGACCACGTCCGCGCCCGTCGAGATGGTCTCGACGATCTCCACCAGCTTCATGACCTGCGCGGGGTTGAAGAAGTGCAGACCGACGACGTCCTCCGGCCTGCTCGTCGCCGCGGCGATCTCGATGACCGGCAACGAGGACGTGGTCGTCGCGAGCACGGCACCGGGCTTGCACGCCTCGTCGAGCGCCGCGAAGACCTCCTTCTTGATGCCGATCTCCTCGGCCACCGCCTCGACGACGAGGTCGCAGTCCGCCAGCTCGACGAAGTCGACGGCAGGCGTGATCCTCCCCAGGATCGCGTCCCGGTCACCCTCGGCCAGCTTGCCCTTGGCGACCGCCCGGTCCAGCGACTTCCGCACCGCGCCGATGGCCGTCTCGGCCTTCTCCAGGCTGCGGGCGCGCAACACCACGTCGTAACCGCGCTTCGCGAACACCTCGGCGATACCCGTCGCCATGGTGCCGGTACCGATGACGCCGACCCGCTGGATCTCCCGCGTCTGCACCGAACTGTCCACTTCGGACGGCGTCTGCGCGTCCTTGACCACGACCGGCGAATCGGGCCCGTCGTAGGTGTAGAAGCCGCGCCCGGACTTCCGGCCCAGCAGCCCGGCCGTGATCATCTGCTTGAGCAGCGGCGCCGGAGCGTGCAGCCGGTTGCGCGACTGGTGGTACATCGTGTCGAGGATTTCGTACGCGGTGTCGAGACCGATGAGGTCCAACAGCGCCAACGGACCCATGGGGTAGCCGCAGCCGTACCGCATGGCCGCGTCGAGGTCCTCCCGCGTCGCGTACTTGGACTCCAGCATCTTCACCGCGTGGTTGAGGTACGGGAAGAGCAACGCGTTCGCGATGAAGCCAGCCCTGTCCCCGATCACGACCGGCGACTTGCCCAGCCGCTCGGTGAACGCGACCACATCGGTGATCACATCCGGCTCAGTGACGACCGTGCGCACGACCTCGACCAGCTTCAGCACCTGCGTGGGGTTGAAGAAGTGCAGACCGACGACCTTGCCGGGCCTCTTCGTGTGCACACCGATCTCGGTGATCGACAAGCTCGAGGTGTTCGACGCGATGATCGCCTCGGGCTCCAGTATCCCGTCGAGCTCCTGGAAGATCCGCGCCTTCAGCTCGACGTTCTCCGGCACCGCCTCGATCACCAGGTCACACCCGGCGAGGCTGGCGAGATCGAGGCTCGTCGTGACCCGGCCGTGGATCGCCGCCTTCTCGTCCGCGGTGAGCTTCCCGCGCTGCACGGCCCGCTGCGTGGAGTGCTCGAGGTGCCCGAGGCCGCGCTCGACACCGGCCGCGTCGACCTCCACCACCCTCACCGTGAGCCCGGTGCGCGCGAGTACCTCCACGATGCCCGCGCCCATGGTTCCGAAGCCGACGACTCCGACGGTGTTGATTTCGCGCGCCACTGCAGACCTCCCTGCGGGGTAAAGCGTGGGCTACCAAGGAGTAACTTGCGGGCGACTATGCCACTCCCAGCGTGGGCGGGCGCCGTGAGCTTCGCCATCAGGATCGAAACAGTTATCGGTCTAGCAAACGCCTAGATGCGGCTTTGTGCCTGGTGAACCCGTGTGGGGCAGCGGGAAGTTGAGCCATCCGGGTTGCGGCCGGCCCGTTGTCGGGACCGCGCGGGCGTTGCACGGTCGAGGCCCGCAGCGGTTGGTGCGGCCACGCACGGGGCACGCCGTCGCGCTCGGCGCAGTCACCTTCACACCTGCGGGCGGCACGCGGACACGCCGCAACCACAGGCGGCCGACCCGCCACCGCACGGGCCTCGGGACCGTACGAGCGTCAACTCGGCCGAGACCCACAGCCGCCGGTACAACCACGCACAGGACACGCCGTCGCACTCGGCGCGCCCCCTCACACCTGCGGGCAGGCCGAACAGCCGCACCAACGCCTCGGATGCCCTGCTCCGCCGGGCGGGTTAGTCGTCGAACCCCCTCTCCGCGAGCTCCTCGATCCGCCTGACCGCCTCGCCCGCGTCCTTGCCGGTGGCCACCACCGTGATCGACTTGCCGCCGGGCGCGCTCAGGCCCATCAGCGCCAGCACGCTTGCCGCGTTGGCCTCCTCGTCGCCGTAGCGCACGACGACGTCCGCGTCGAGTTCGGCCACCGTCCGTGCCAGGAGGGCGGCCGGGCGTGCGTGCAGGCCCACCTCGTTGGTCAGCAGCACCTCGGCCGACACCGCGTCCTGGACCACGTGCAGGGCGGGACGGCTGGGGGCGGCGGCCGGGGTTTCGCCGGACGCGCCCTCGGCCGCTGCGGCCACGTCGGCCAGGGACGCACCGCCCTGGGCGGCGACGGCGGCGGCCACCGCGCCTTCCACGAGGGGCGCGTCCACCACGGTGTAGCGGGACGGGTCGTCTGCCGATTCCACAGCCATCTCGGCTGTCATCTTGGCGCTGCCCAGGTCGTAGAGGACCACCACGCCGGTGCCCGAGTCGGCGTCCGCCAGGGCTTCGACCACCGAGCCGTAGTCGGTGCCGAGGCCGCCCTCCTCCGTGCCGCCCACGGGCAGCACGGACACGTCCGGGGCCATCTGGCCAGCCAGCTCGGCCACGCCGCCTGCCAGCATGTCGCTGTGGGAGACGATCACCAGTCCCACTCGGGGTGCCGCGGTCATGCCTTGGCCGCCGCGTCCGCGAAAGCCCGCAACAGCAACGACGTCGAGCGGGCGCCCGGATCCAGGTGGCCTGCGCTGCGCTCGCCCAGGTACGACGCGCGGCCCTTGCGGGCCACCATCGGCACCGTCGACTCCGCGCCCTCGGCGGCCGCGTCGGCCGCTGCCGACAGCACCGCGGCCACCGAGCCGTCCACGGACGCCGCCGCGGCCACCGCCGGGGTCAGGGCGTCGACCATCGTCTTGTCGCCCACCACGGCCTTGCCGCGTGCCACCACGCCGTCCAGCGCGGCCTGCAGCGCTCGTGCCACTGCGTCGCGGTCGAGCTCCTCCAAGTCGCCCACCGCAGCCGACGCGCGCAGGAACGCCGTGCCGTACAAGGGGCCCGCCGCACCGCCCACCGTCGAGATCAACGTGGTGGCGACCAGCTTCAGCACCTTGCCGGGAGCAGCGGGCTCCTCGGTGTCCAAACGGGACAGCACCGCGGTGAAGCCGCGCCTCAGGTTCTCGCCGTGGTCGCCGTCGCCGATCGCCTGGTCCAGGCGCACCAGCTCGTCGCGGTGTTCCTTCACCACCTCGGCGGCCGCTCGCAGCGCTGCCACGACGTCCGCTGCCGTGCACCCCACCTCAGACTCCCCACCGCAGTGCGGGCGTGTGCACCGGCGCGTCCCACAGCTCGATCATCTCGTCGTCCAGCCGGAGCAGGGTGAGACTCATGCCCTGCATCTCCAGGCTGGTGATGTACGAGCCGACGAGCCTGCGTTCCACGGTGATCCCCCGATCGGCCAGCAGCTGTTCCGCGATGCCGTGCGCCAAGTACAGCTCGATCAACGGAGTTCCGCCCATCGAGTTCGTGAAGAGCAGCACCCGGTCGCCCGCCGCGAAGGGCAGGTCCTCCAGCACCGGTTCGAGCAACGCCGACACCATCTCGGACGCGGTACCGGCACGCACCCGCTGGCGACCGGGCTCGCCGTGGATGCCGATGCCGATCTCCATCTCGTCGTCGGCCAGCTCGAAGCTCGGCGTACCCGCGTGCGGCACCGTGCACGCGGTCAGCGCGAGCCCCATCGAGCGCACCGACCCGATCACCCGTGACGCCAGCGCCTCGCAGGCCGCCAGATCGTCGCCGCGTTCCGCCGCCGCGCCCACGATCTTCTCCAGCAGCACCGTGCCGCCGACGCCGCGCCGCCCCGCCGTGTACAGCGAGTCCTTCACCGCCACGTCGTCGTCGATCACCACGCTGCGCACCTCGGACTCCGCCATCTCGCCCGCGGTCTCGAAGTTCAGCACGTCGCCCGTGTAGTTCTTCACGATCAGCAGCGCGCCCGCGCCGCCGTCCGTGCGCGCGACGGCGTCGAGGACCTGGTCCGGCGTCGGCGACGTGAACACCGCGCCGGGACAGGCCGCGTCGAGCATCCCGCGCCCGACGAACCCGCCGTGCAGCGGTTCGTGGCCCGACCCGCCACCCGAGATGATCGCGACCTTGCCCTGCACCGGAGCGTCCGCGCGCACGACGACGGCCGGGTCGTGGTGCACCGTCAGCAGATCGGAATGGGCGGCCTGCATCCCCCGCAGCGCGTCCTGCACCACGGTTTCCGGATCATTGATGATCTTCTTCATCGAAGCGCCCTTCCGAGTCGGCGGTGACCGTGTTCCTTCTTACTCCGGGGGTCTGACACTCGGAACGGGCAAACGTCCCCGGTACCGTTAGGCTGCCCTAATAAACGCAGGTCAACATCACTGCAAGTAGCGGAGGAACCACGTCGTGTCGAAGAGAGCAGCGCTGCTCGCCGCAGTCGCCCTGGTGCTCGCCGCCTGCGGTCAGAGCACCCCGGACAAGCCGACCGTCGCCCAGGGCGGCCAGGACTTCGGCAAGGCCTACGAGCTGAGCAACGGCTTCGGCACCACCGCGAAGCCCGGCGAGTTCCCCCGCACCATCAAGCACGCGATGGGCGAGACGAAGTTGGAGAAGAAGCCCGAACGGGTGATCGTGCTCGACACCGGCGAGCTCGACAACGTCGTCGCCCTCGGCATCAAGCCGGTCGGCATCGCGTTCACCGACGGCTCCCCGGCCATGCCGTCCTACATCGGCGACAAGGGCGGCAAGCCGGAGAACGTCGGCACGATCAACAACCTCAACCTCGAGGCGATCACCAAGCTCAACCCGGACCTCATCCTCGGCTCGCAGCTGCGCGCGGAAGCCCTCTACCCGAAGCTGAGCGCGATCGCCCCGACCGTGTTCTCGGTGCGCCCCGGCTACGTGTGGAAGGAGAACTTCCTCCTCAACGCCGCCGCGCTCGACCGCCAGGCCGACGCCGCGAAAATGCTCGAGGACTACACGAACAAGGCCACCGAGGTCGGCAACGCCATCGAGAAGAAGCTCGGCGTGCGCCCGACGGTCACGGCGCTGCGCTTCATGCCGGGCAAGATCCGCCTCTACGCCAAGAAGTCGTTCATCGGCACGATCCTGATCGACGCCAAGATCCCGCAGCCGACCCCGTCGCAGGTCGACGACCTCGCCGCGGAGGTCAGCGCGGAGCAGATCGGCAAGGCCGACGGCGACTTCATCGTCTACTCCACCTACGGCGACCCTGCCAAGACCGCGGAGGGCTCGGTCGTCGGCGGTCCGCTGTGGAGCGGCCTGAACGCGGTCAAGGCGGGCAAGGCGAAGCCGGTCCTCGACGAGACCTACTTCCTCGGACTCGGCGTGCTCGCCGCCAACGTGGTGCTGGACGACCTGCAGAAGCAGCTCGGCGCGTGAGCGTGCGGCCCGCGCGGGTGCTCAGCGTCCGAAGAGCATCCGCGCGAGCCGCAGCATCTGCTTGCCCGCCATCGAGGACCGGTCGAACGTCGCCATGTTGATCAGCGACTTGAACCGCTCCTTCGTCACGGCCTTGGCGTAGGTGAACTCGCGCAGCCCGTCCTCGCCGTGGATGCGCCCGAAGCCGGAGTCGCCGACGCCACCGAACGGCAGCCCGGGGATCGCCGCGTAGGTCAGCACCGAGTTGACCGACACCATGCCGACCCGCAGCTCGGCCGCGAGCTCCTCACCGCGCGACTTCGAGAACACCGCGGCACCCAGCCCGTACTTGGACTGGTTCGCGAGTCGCACGCCTTCCAGCGCGTTCGGCACCCGGTTGATCACCACGGTCGGCCCGAAGGTCTCCTCGGTGATCGCCAGCGAGTCCTCCGGCACGTCCGTGAGCACCACGGGCTCGACGTACGGCGGCCTGATCGACTCCGGCCCGCCCACCAGCGCCTTGCCACCGCGGTCCAGCGCGTCCTGCACGTGCTCGCGGATGATCTCCACCTGCGACGGCATCGTGATCGGCCCGAGGTTCGCGGTCGGTTCCCCGCCCGGCTTGAGCTTCTCTGCCCGCTTCACCACGGTCGCGATGAACTCGTCGGCGACGTCCTCCGCGACGTAGACGCGCTCCACGCCCGCGCACGTCTGGCCGGCGTTCGACACCGCACCCCAGATCGCGGCCTCGGCGGCGGCGGTCAGGTCGGCGTCCGAGTCGACGATCAACGCGTCCTTGCCGCCGCACTCGACCAGCACCGGCGTCAGCGTCGACGCGCACGCGGCCATGACCCTCTTGCCGGTCCGCGTGGAACCGGTGAACGCGATCTTGTCGACGCCGGACGCGCACAGCGCCGCGCCCGTCTCACCGAAGCCCGTGACCACCTGGAACACCGGGTACTCCGGCACCGCCTCGGCGAACGTCGACGCGAGGAACGTGCCCACGCCGGGTGTGTACTCCGAGGGCTTGAACACCACGGCGTTGCCCGCGGCGAGCGCGTAGGAGATCGAACCCATCGGCGTGTGCGCGGGGTAGTTCCACGGCCCGATGACGCCGATGACGCCCAACGGCCGGTACTCGAGCGTCGCGGTGTGGTTGAACATCAGCATGCCCGAGGACACCCGGCGCTTGCCCAGCACCCGGCCGGCGTGCCGGGCCGCCCAGTGCAGGTGGTCCATCACCAGCGCGATCTCGACGCGGGAGTCGTCGGCAGGCTTGCCGGTCTCCGCGCTGATCAGCGCGATGAACTCGTCGGCGCGCTGCGACAGCACTCTGCGCCACGCGTCGAGCTTGGTCTTGCGCCCCTCGAAACCGAGGCCCGCCCACCACGCGGCGGCCTCACGCGCGGAGGACACGGCCTCCTCGACCTCGGCGGCCGTGTGGATGGGGTGATGCGCGACGACCTCGCCCGTGCGCGGGTCCAGTGAGGCGAACCGCCGCTGCTCGCCATCGGCCGACAGCGCGCTGTCCGAAGCGGTCTGCGTCATTGGGGCCCTCCCGGGTACTCGCCAGTAACCTCGACACTAACGCGTACTTGAAGAACTTTCAGCCCCCGCCTGGTCCCGTCAGGCGCTGGGCAGGCCGGGAAGCACGGCCTTGACGAACGCCTGCGCCGCCTGGCAGCGATCCAGTTCCTTGTTCTTCGAAGCTCCCACGCTGAACTCCGCGATCTCACCCGCGTCGCTCGAGTCCTTCGTGCGCACCAGGATGATCTCGCACGTGGGGAACGCGCCGTCCTTCAGCGCCTGGTAGCCCTTCACGCCGCCGCCGAGATCGACCTCGGTGGACTTGGGGTCGAACTTGCCGTCCTTCGGAACGCGCGCGGTCTTGAACTCGAGCTGCATCTGCGCGCTCTGCCCCGTCCACGAGCACTGGTGCAGACCGAAGGCCAGCATCCGCGGCGAGGCGCCGAGAACCGGCGCGAGCGTCGCCTTGTCCACGGCCGTGCACGGGTCGACCTCGACCGGCGACCCCTTCGGCGGGTTGTACTTCTGCGGGTTGCCGCGCAGCTTGCGGACGGCGCCCTCGAGCACCTTGCGGCCCGGCTCGCACGGGTCGGACACGGCCTGGTCGCCGGAGCCCGTGCTCACCTGGACCCGCACGGCCTGCGCCGGGTTCTCCTGCGTCACGGCGCTGACGAAGCACGACGAGGTCAGCTTCTGCTCGCTGCTCTTGAGCCCGGCGACCTGCTTGGTGGCGTTCTTGACCTCCGTCGAGGTCAGCGAGTAGCCGATCTCCACCGTGAGGTTCAGGGTCTTGCCGGACTTGTCCTTCATGTAGTTCGAGCAGCGCGTGTAGTTGCTGCTCGTGTACTTCGCCGGCGTGCCGAGCGTCTGCAGGAGTTCCTTCTCCATCAGCGCACAGGGGAAGACCAGCCGCAACCGTTCCGCGGCGAACGCGGGGTCGATCGGCTTGCCCGGCTGCGCGGACGGCTTGACGGACGGATCGGTCGAGCTCGCGTCCGCTCCCGCCTGCACGGTGCGGCGCGGCGAGTTGGTCTTGGCGAGACCGGGACCGGTCGCGCAGCCGGCCATCAGCAGAGCAGCGGCGGCGACCACGGCCGTGGCACGAAAACGGAGCACGACGTGCACGGTAGCGACCTTCGTGTGCGCTCGTGGGCAGTACCCCGAGTTACTCCGTGGCACATGTCACGCAGCGCTACGGGAACGATTCAGAAGATCAACGCGATGTACCTGGTGAAGACCCCGAGAGAAGGAGAGACGTGCGCAACCGAATTCGCCGCGCATTCAACTGGCTCGACGCGTGGACGATCGAGGCCTTCAACCCCGTTTTCCCCGGTCGTCCCCAGTCGTAGTCAGCCCTTGCCCGTTTTCGCGAACTGAGGCCGCAGCGTCGCCCACGCGGCGAACACCGCCGCCAGCACCACCATGGCGATGCCGGCCCACAGGTTGATGTTGACCCCTTCGGCCTTCCTCAGGTCGTCCTCGGACGTGAAGCCGAGACCGACGACGACCAGTACAACGCCGTACAGGCCGAAGAGGAAAGCGATGATCACTCGCAGGTCGAACAACCTCATGACGGCCTCCCTCAGCCGAAGATGATGTAGAGAACGGTCGTCAGCGCCAGCACTCCGCCGCCGAGCAGGGCGGGCGAGCGGTACCAGCCCGCGTCCTCGCCGGTGGTGGCGTGCGAACGGTCTTCCTTCGGCGTCAGGCTGTAGACCAGCCCGACCAGCTCGCTGTCCGGCTTGGGCCGCGTGACGAGGCTGACCGCGACGCTCACCACGACGTCCACGGCGAACGCGAGACCCGCGCCGAGGAAGCTCGCGCCCTGGCCAGGCAGCTCCAGCCACTTGATGCCGAACGACGGCTCCGAGATCGCGTAGATGAACATCGCGGTGAACGTGCCCGCGAGCAGACCCACCCATCCGGCGGTGGGGGTCATCCGCTTCCAGAACATGCCGACGATGAACGTCGCGAACAGCGGCGCGTTGAAGAACGAGAACAGCGCCTGGATGTAGTCCATGATGTTGGACCCGCCGAGCGCCGCCGCGATGAACGCCGTGCCGATGGCGAGCACACACGCACCGACCGTCGCCAGGCGTCCGACGCGCAGGTAGTACTCGTCCGGCCGGTCCTTCTTGATGTAGTCCTGCCACAGGTCGTACGTGAAGACCGTGTTGAACGAGCTGACGTTCGCCGCCACACCGGCCATGAAGCTCGCCAGCAGACCCGTGATCGCGATGCCGAGGATGCCGTTGGGCAGCAGGTCGCGCATCAGCAACGGCAGCACGTTGTTGTAGACCACGCCGCTGCTCGTGTCGCCCGCCTTGAGCTGCGCCATCTCCGGCACGATCACCGCAGCGATGATGCCGGGGATGACGATGACCGCGGGAATGAGCGCCTTCGGGTACGCACCGATGATCGGCGTGCGCTTGGCCGCCGACATCGACTTCGCGCTCATCGCGCGCTGCACCTCGGCGAAGTTCGTCGTCCAGTACCCGAACGACAACACGAACCCAAGACCGAACACCAGCCCGATGACGCTCCACACCGGGTTGTCGATGCCGGTGAGCTCCGTCGCGGGCCACGCGCTGAGCTGCTCCTTGTCGGTCACCTTGTCGACAATCCCCTGCCAGCCCCCGACCTTGATCAGGCCGAGGATGGTGATCGGCGCCAGCGCGGCCACGATCACGAAGAACTGCAGCACCTCGTTGTAGATCGCCGCGCTCAGACCGCCCAGCGTCGTGTAGGCGAGCACGACGAGCGCCGCGACCACGATCGACACCGGCAACGGCCACCCGAGCAGTGCGTCGATGATCACCGCGAGCGCGAACAGGTTGATGCCCGCGATCAGGATCTGCGCGACCGCGAAGCTGATGGCGTTGACGAGGTGAGCCGGCTTGCCGAACCGACGGCGCATGAACTCGGGAACGCTGCGCACCTTGGAGCCGTAGTAGAACGGCATCATCACCAGACCGAGGAACACCATCGCGGGGATGGCACCGATCCAGTAGTAGTGCACGGTCGCCATGCCGTACTGGGCGCCGTTGGCCGTCATGCCCATCAGTTCGAGCGCACCGAGGTTCGCGCTGATGAACGCGAGACCGGTGACCCACGCCGGCAGCGACCGTCCGGACAGCAGGAAGTCGAGGCTGGAAGAGACGGATCGTCGCGCCATCACGCCGATGCCGAGCACCACGACGAAGTAGATGACGAGCAACGCGTAGTCGATCGGTCCCGCGTCAAGCCGCAGGTCCGCCTCGGCCAACACTCGCACGGCCCACCTCCCAAGACTTCCAACAAAGTCGAACACAAACGACCAGGAGGGGACACTACTCCA
Source organism: Lentzea flava (assembly GCF_014648475.1). Taxonomy (GTDB): domain Bacteria; phylum Actinomycetota; class Actinomycetes; order Mycobacteriales; family Pseudonocardiaceae; genus Lentzea; species Lentzea flava. The sequence continues at coordinate 58,785 of NZ_BMRE01000025.1, forward strand.
GGTGCGCGACTTCTTACCCCGTGTGCGTGATCACGAAACCACGACCTGAGTTGGTGTGCTCATCAGAAATGGGGTGCGGCGGGTTCCCGCACCGCCCCACACTGCCCCTCGTGATCGAGCTTCCCGACGACCTCCGCGACAAGATCGAGACCCACCTCGCCGAGGGTGACGTTCTCCTCGCGCGGTTCTGGCTGCGCCGGCACTGTCCGCAGACGGTCAGCTCGGATGAGGTCGACGACACGCTCCTGGCCCTGGCCGAGAGCAAGGGACTCCCGATCGCCTGCACGTGCTGCGGCGAGCCGGGAGCCGTGTTCCGGCCGCACCTCGTCCTGAACCCGACGTGTGAGCGTTGCGCAGCGCAGCGGAGGACGTGGACGTGCCCCGAGTGCGGGAGCCAGATCGAGTACGACGCGGACGCCGGGTGCAGCAGCTGTTCGAGCTGCGAGGCCAGGCCGCTCTGGGAGGCGCTGCCGCAGTCCGTCCGCGACGAGATCGGGGAGATGGTCGACAACGACCGCGCGATCCCGTCGATCTACCGGCTGATGGAGCTGGACGGCGGCAAGCGCCCCAACACCGAGTACATGCGGATGGTCAGCTACCGCATGCGCCTGCGGCGCGCTGATCAGAACAGGCGGAACTCGTCCGGCTCGATCCCGCGCAACGCGTCGTAGTCCAGCACCACGCACCGGATCCCGCGGTCTTCGGCCAACGTCCGCGCCTGCGGCTTGATCTGCTGCGCGGCGAACACACCCTGCACCGGCGCGAGCAACGGGTCGCGGTTGAGCAGCTCCAGGTACCGGGTCAGCTGCTCGACACCGTCGATCTCACCCCGCCGCTTGATCTCCACGGCGACCGAGGCCCCGGAGGCGTCGCGGCACATCAGGTCGACGGGACCGATGGCGGTCGGGTACTCGCGGCGCACCAGGGTCCAGCCCTCGCCCAGCGTCGTGACGTGTTCGGCGAGCAGCTTCTGCAGGTCCGCCTCGACGCCGTCCTTCTGCAGGCCGGGTTCGGGGCCGAGCTCGTGCTTGGAGTCGTGCATCACCTCTTCGAGGGTGATGATCAGCTTCTCCCCCGCCTTGTTCTGCACGGTCCAGATGTCCGGGTCCTCGATCAGCCAGCAGGGCGGGCTCATCCAGTTCAACGGCTTGTAGGCACGGTCGTCGGAGTGGATCGACACCGAGCCGTCTGCCTTGATCAGCAGCAGTCGCTGAGCCATCGGCAGATGGGCGGTGAGTCGTCCTACGTAGTCGACCTGGCAGCGAGCGATGACGAGACGCACCGCGACAGGCTACGGGGTGTGTCCAGAAACGGGTCGTTAGGTACGGTCCGTGGCGTGGAGACCCTTGGCACCCGTCAGGTGTACGCAAACCCGTGGATGGCCGTTCGCGAGGACGAGATCCGTCGTGCGGACGGCACGAACGGCATCTACGGCGTGGTCGAGAAGCCGGACTTCGCCCTGATCATCCCGCTGGACGGCGAACGCGTGCGGCTCGTCGAGCAGTACCGGTACCCCATCGGGATGCGGCGCTGGGAGTTCCCCCAGGGCACGGCGCCCGACCGGGAGGACTCCGACCCGGTCGAGCTCGCCGCCCGCGAACTCCGCGAGGAAACGGGTCTGCGCGCGGGCAGGATGATCGAGCTCGGCGTGCTGGACGTGGCGCCGGGCATGTCGTCGCAGCGCGGGCGGGTGTTCCTCGCCACCGAGCTGACCGAGGGCTTCCACGAGCGGGAGCACGAGGAGCAGGACATGCGCTCGGCGTGGTTCCCGCGTGCCGACCTCGAGACGATGATCGCGAAGAGCGAGATCACCGACGCCCAGTCGATCGCCGCCTACACGCTCCTCCTGCTGCACGAACACTCGCAACCCTAGTTCTGGCAGCCCTGAAAGGCCGCCCGGTAGGCGTTCGGCGAAGTCCCGGCGATCCTCTTGAACCTGTCGCGGAACGCCGTGGCCGAGCCGAACCCGACCCTGCTCGCGATCAGCTCCACCGAGTCCCTGGTCGTCTCCAGCAGGTGCTGCGCCTGACGCACCCGCGCCCGGTGCAACCACTGCAACGGCGTCGTCCCGGTCTGCTCGCGGAACCGCCGGTTCAGCGTCCGCGTGCTCATGCCCGCCTGCCGCGCCAGGTCGTCCAGCGTCAGGTCACGCGAGGCGTTGGCCTCCATCCACAGCAACAACGGTTCGAGCTCCGCTCCCTGCGGCGCCACCGGCGGCGTCACGATGAACTGCGCCTGCCCGCCTTCTCTCTCAAGGGGCATCACGGCGAACCGCGCCGCATCGGCCGCCACCGCCGACCCGTGGTCGCGCCGGATCATGTGCAGGCACAGGTCCAGCCCGGCCGCGGCGCCCGCCGACGTCAGGAACTGCCCGTTGTCCACGTAGAGCACGTCCGGGTCGACCTCGAGAGCCGGAAACCGCGCCGCCAGCTCCGCGGCTCCGAGCCAGTGCGTGGTCACCCGCAACCCGTCCAGCAGGCCGGTGGCCGCGAACACGAACGCCCCCGTGCAGATCGACGCGATCCGCGCACCTCTCGCCGCGGCCTGCCGCAGCGCCTCGATCAACCGCTCGGGCACGACGAGGCCCGGATCGTGGCCCGGCAGCACAATCGTGTCCACTTCGGACAGCAACTCCAAGCCGTGCGGCACTTTCAGCTCGAAGCAGCCCGCGTCGACGGTCCTCTTCGGACCGCAGACCCGGACCCGGTAGCGCCCGCTCCAGTTGAACGCGTCGACCGGCGTCGCGAAGTCGAACGGGACGACGCTGTCCATCGCCACCACAGCCACCTCGTGCACGTCCACCACGGTAGCTGGCGAGAATCCGTTGGAACATGGCATTCCAGCCAGTTTTGAAACGATCACCCCGGTCCTACCGTCAGGACCATGAGCAAGCTGTTCCTCTCGCTGCACGTCCTCGCGGCCATCATCGCGATCGGCCCGGTCACGGTGGCAGCCAGCATGTTCCCGAAAGCCGTGACCGGCAACGGCAACCCCGAGCTGCTGCACCGGATCTGCCGGGTCTACGCCCTGATCGGCATCTCGGTGCCGGTCTTCGGGTTCGCGACGGCCGGCGTGATGGGCGTGACCGGCCACCCGTGGGTGATCGTCTCGATCGCGCTCACCACCGCCGCCGCGTTCGTGCTGGCCCTGAAAATCCTTCCCGGCCAGGAGAAAGCGATCAGGACCAAGGACGTCAAGCACCTGGCCGTGTACACGGGCGTCTTCAACCTGCTCTGGGCGACCGTGACGGTGCTGATGATCCTCCGGCCGGGCTCGACGACGGGTGCTTAGCGCTGCGACACCGGCCGAACCACGATCTCGTTGACGTCGACCTCGGCGGGCTGCGAGATCGCGTACGCGATGGCGTCACCGATCGCCGACGCCGGCAGGGCGATCTTGCGGAAGTCCTCCATCAACGACGTCGCGTAGTCCTCGGTGATGGTGTCCGCCAGCTCGGACTCCGTGACACCCGGCGAGATCACGGTCACCCGCAGGTCGTCGCGCTCCTGCCGCAGCCCCTCGGACAGCGCCCACACCGCGTACTTCGTCGCGCAGTACACGGCAGCCGTCGGCATGACCATGTGCGCGGCGATCGAGGCGACGTTCACGATGTGCCCACCATCGGCGAACCGGGGCAGCACCGCGGCGATGCCGTTCAGCACGCCGCGGATGTTCACGTCCACCATGCGGTCCCACTCGTCGACCTTCAACGAACTCATGAGGGACAACGGCATCACGCCCGCGTTGTTCACCAGCACGTCGACCCGGCCGTACCGTTCGACCGCTGCGTCCACAAAGGACTGAAAGGATTCCCGCGAGGTCACGTCCAGCGGCGCGTAGGCACCACCGATCTCCGAAGCCAACGCCTCCAGCCGATCGACCCGGCGCGCCCCGAGGAACACCTGGTGCCCGGCCGCGGCCAGCACACGGGCCGTGGCCTCGCCGATACCGCTGGAAGCTCCACTGATCAACACAACTTTGCTCATGGCCACAACGATGGCCAGCGCGAACGACGCCAACCAGGACACCTTCTCCCTAGGTGTGACACACCCGGGCAGCACGCGCGGAAGACGAATACCCTCGACCACGTGCTCGGCGAGTTCCTGAAGGCCCACCGCGCCCGCGTCAGCCCGGAGGACGCGGGCCTGCCCAGCCACACCCAGCGCAAGGTCAAGGGCCTCCGACGAGAAGAGGTCGCCGTCCTGGCGGGCGTGAGCGCGGACTACTACGCGCGCCTGGAGCAGGGCCGGGAGACCAACCCGTCGGCCCAGGTCCTGGACGCCCTGAGCCGCGCCCTCCGGCTGGACACCGACGCACGGGCCCACCTGCACCGCCTGGCAGGGGTCGTCGCCGAGGAAGGCCACGAGACCGACGTCGTCAGCCCGGAGCTGCGGCGGCTGATCAGCGGCCTGCACGACATGCCGGCGTTCGTGATGAACTCGCTGCTCGACATCCTCGCCACGAACGCGCTGGCCGACGCCCTCTACGAGCCGTTCACGCCGGCCGACAACGCCGCCAGGATGACGTTCCTCGACCCCGCGGCGAAGAGCTTTTACCCGCGTTGGCAGTGGGTCGCGCAGAGCACCGTCGCGCACCTGCGGCGGACGGCGGACCCGAAGTCCCAGCGCCTCGAGCACATGGTGGCCGAGCTGAACCAGCACCCGGTGTTCCGGGAGCTGTGGGCACAGCACGAGGTGCGTGGGAAAACGCAGGACGCCAAGGACTTCGTGCACCCGGCGGTGGGCCCGCTCACCCTCAACTACCACTCGTTCGACGTGCGCGAGGCGCCCGGCCAGTTCCTCGTGATCTACCAGGCGGAGCCGGGCCCCAACGCCGACGCGCTGAAGCTCCTCGCGACCAGCCGGGCCACCTCGGGTACCGCTTCCACGGGAACGACGCCGCTGTGGCTGGCGGCGCGAAGCTGAGAATCCCGGTCCTCCTGCAGGAGAACCGGGATTCCGCCGCACCTACAGCCGGACCCTGCCGTCCGCGTGGCCGGTGGGGATGGCGAACCAGGAGTGCCAGCCACCGTTGGTCGTGATGCTCGCCGACCAGAACGTCGACATCACGTGACCGTCCGGCGCCGCGGTGAAGAGCTGCGCCTGCCCGTTGATCGTCGTCACGGAGACCGCGGCGCCACGGCCGGTGACGCCGTCGGCATAGCCCGTCGGGATGGCGAACCAGGCGTGCCAGCCACCGTTGTCGGTCGTGGTCGGCGTCCAGAAGGTCGACATGACCCGGCCGTCCGCACCGGTGGTGAACAACTGGGTACCGCCCGCCGTCACGGTCGAACCCGGCGCCGTCACCCCGTCTGCGTGACCCGTGGGAATCGTGAACCACTCGTGCCAGCCACCGTTCGTCGGGATGCTCGCCGACCAGAACGTCGACATCACCCGACGATCAGGAGCGGTCGTGAACAGCTGCGCCTGCCCGTTGATCGTGGTCACCGAGACCGTGGAGCCGGGAGCGGTCATGCCGTCCGCGTAGCCCGTCGGGATCGCGAACCAGGCGTGCCAGCCACCGTTCGTGGTGATGTTCGGCGACCAGAACGTCGACATCACGCGGCCGTCCGCACCGGTGGTGAACAGCTGGGTACCGCCCGCCGTCACGGTCGAACCCGGCGCGGTCACCCCGTCGGCGTGACCCGTCGGAATCGAGAACCACTCGTGCCAGCCACCGTTCGTCGCGATGCTGCCCGACCAGAACGTCGAGATCACGTGCCGGTCCGGAGCGGTCGCGAACAGCTGCACCTGGCCGTTGATCATCGTGACGGACACGGCCGAGCCGCTCGCCACCCTGCCGTCGGCGTACCCGGTCGGGATGGCGAACCACTCGCGCCAGCCACCGTTGGTGGGGATGCTGCTCGACCAGAACGTGGAGATCACCCGCCCGTCGGGGGCCGTGGTGAAGAGCTGCGTCTGGCCGTTGAGCGTCGTCACGGACACCGTCGCGCCAGGCGCCGCCGTGCCGTCCGCGTAGCCCGTGGGAATGGCGAACCAGGCGTGCCAGCCACCGTTGTCGGTGATGTTCGGCGACCAGAACGTCGACATGACGTGACCGTCGGCGCCGATGCCGAAGAGCTGCGTCCCGCCGGCGGTCACCACCGAGCGCATGCCGGCCGTGGCGGGCGGAGCACCCCACAGCAGGTTGGCGATCTTCACCGCGTCGTTCGCCTCGACGCCGTACTTGAAGCGGAGGTCCTCCCTGGGCCGCTGCACGTCGGCGGCCACGTCACCGATCGGCGCCGTGTTCCAGGAACCGTTGGGGTAGAACTGTTGCATCACGTCGAGGAACTTGTTCGTCGCCTTCACCGGGTTGGTGCGGTCGGCGAAGCTGCCCCAGCTGTCGCGCTGCTGGAACAGCCCGACCGAGTCGAGGTCGCCGCCGTCGACGTTCCTGATGGTGGATTCGACGATGACCGTGGACATGGCGATCGCGGCGGCCCGCTGGTTGAGCCCCCGGTCCTTGACCGCCTGCACCACGGCTCTCGCGCAGGACGCGCGGTAGGCGGTCATGTTGCCGCGCATGGTGTTGGTCAGCTGCGGGTTGAGCGCCGCCGCGTTCTGTTCGTCCTGTTGGGACGGTCCACCGGTCACGCAGGGCAGGGTGTTGAGGGAGGAGTTGACGTTCTGGGCGGAGAGTTCGGAGGAGTCGTCGACCGGAGCGGCCGACACGGGTGAGATCGCCAGGAGAACCCCGCTGAGAGCAGCGGCAACGGCGACCATCGTGCTGGTTGCACGCATGGCAAAGCCTGCTTTCCAGGAAGAGGAAGGGGCGCGCCGGTCGGGAACCGGCGCGCCGTGCGGGGATCAGATCCGGACGTGGCCGTTGGAGTGGCCGGTGGGGATCGCGAACCAGGAGTGCCAGCCACCGTTGGTCGGGATGCTGCTCGACCAGAAGGTGGAGATCACCTGACCGTCCGGCGCCGCGGTGAAGAGCTGCACCTGACCGTTGAGCGTCGTGACGGAGACCCCGGAACCCGTGGCCGACTTGCCGTTCGCGTACCCGGTCGGGATGGCGAACCACTCGCGCCAGCCACCGTTGGTCGGGATGCTGCTCGACCAGAAGGTCGAGATCACCTGGCCGTCCGGGGCGGTGGTGAAGAGCTGGGTCTGGCCGTTGAGGGTGGTGACGCTGATCCGGGAGTTGGGTGCCGTGGTGCCGTCCGCGTAGCCGGTGGGGATGGCGAACCAGGCGTGCCAGCCACCGTTCGTGGTGATGGTCGGCGACCAGAACGTCGACATCACGTGACCATCAGCACCTGTGGTGAACAGCTGGGTGCCGCCCGCGGTGATGGTGGCGTTCGGCGCGGTGATGCCGTCGGCGTGGCCGGTCGGGATCGCGAACCACTCGTGCCAGCCACCGTTGGTCGGGATGCTCGACGACCAGAACGTCGAGATCACCCGGCGGTCCGGAGCCGTCGTGAACAGCTGCGCCTGGCCGTTGATCGTCGTGACCGAGACAGTGGAGTTCGGCGCGGTCTTGCCGTTCGCGTAACCCGTCGGGATCGCGAACCACTCGTGCCAACCACCGTTGGTCGGAATGCTCGGCGACCAGAACGTCGACATCACGTGGCCGTCCGCGGCCGTGGTGAACAGCTGCGTGCCGCCGGCCGTCACGACCGAGCCAGGAGCGGTGACACCGTCGGCGTGGCCGGTCGGGATCACGAACCAGTCGTGCCAGCCACCGTTCGTCGGAATGCTCGGCGACCAGAACGTCGAGATCACGTGACGGTCCGGAGCGGTCGTGAACAGCTGCGTCTGGCCGTTGATCGTCGTCACCGAAACCGTGGAGTTCGGCGCCGTCGTCCCGTCCGCGTAACCCGTCGGGATCGCGAACCACGCGTGCCAGCCACCGTTGTCGGTGATGTTCGGCGACCAGAACGTCGACATCACGTGGCCGTCCGCGCCGATGCCGAAGATCTGGCTGCCGCCCGACGCGGTCACGATCGAACGCACGCCGGCGGGCGCCTGCGGTGCGTCGTCGATGACGTTGTGCGCACGGAGCCCGCGGTAGCCGCCGTTCACCAGCTTGCTGCGGGTGTACCTGCTCGCGATCGTGCCGGGATCGGGGCCTTCGATGCCTCCGTACGAGGTCGACTCGTACACGTTCGCGACGGTGTGGCTGCTGTCCGTCCAGCTGACGAACAGCACGACGTGGTTCTCCACGTCGTTGATCGCGTCACCCGGCTTCAGCTCGTCGAGGCTGTTCAACCAGGTGCCGAAGTTGTGCAGCGTGCGCGTCGTCTCCGAGCGGGAGAGCCCCCACGCCATCGAGACGAAGCCGGAGCAGTCGGTGCGGTAGGTGCCGTACTGGTTGGTGTACGACTTGAGCTGCGAGTACTTCACGTTCGGGTCGACCCAGCTGCGGGCTCGGGTGAGGACCTCGCTGCGGGTCAGCGTCGCGCTGGCCGCGATGTCTTCCTGCGTGACGGTCATGGACGCCGTGGCGGGCGTCTCGGCCTTCTCGGGCTTCTCCGGTGCCGCCGTCGCGGGCGGCGCCAGCAGCGTCGCGCCGAGCGCGGACACGAGGGCCGCTGCGACGGCTAACGCTCTTGATCTGCGCAGAGCTGTGCTCAGTGAACTCATTTCACTCCCCCAGGCTGATGTTGTGCCTTGCTGGGGAAGACTGTCGTCCGCTCACCTGCAAAAACTCTGCAACTGGTTCTGCAGTCGCCCTGCAGACGGCTTGCAGGCGGTCTGCAGGCCCGTCCTGCTGACTAGTCGGGCCAGACGGGTGGCCGCTTCTCCAGGAACGACGCGCGCCCCTCCTTGGCAGAAGGAGACTGCGAGGTCTCGGCCATGACGGCCAACGCGATCTCGTAGGCGTCCGCCTCCGGCCGGTCCAGCTGCGCGTAGATCGTCCGCTTCCCAACGGCTTTCGATGCCCGCGAACCCCTGGTCGCCCGCGCCAGCAGGTCGTCGACCTCGGCGTCCAGTGCGTCAGCTGGCACCGCCCGGTTGATCAACCCCCACTCGACGGCCGTCGCCGCGTCGATCACGTCGCCGGTGAGCACCATCTCCATCAGCCGCTTGCGCCCGATCGAGCGCGCCACCGGCACCGCGGGCGTGTGGCAGAACCACCCCGCTTTGCCGCCGGGCAACGAGAATCCCGCCGTGTCCGCCGCCACCGCGAGGTCACACGACGCGACCAGCTGACACCCGGCCGCCGTCGCCAGGCCCTGCACGCGCGCGATCACCACCTGCGGCACGGACTGGATGGTCTTCATCAGCACCGTGCACAGCTCCAGTAGCAGCCGCACGCCCTCCTCGTCACGGGCGTGCACGTCCGCGAAGTCGTGCCCAGCGGAGAAAACCGGCCCCTCGGCGCCCAGCACGATGCCGGCCGCGTCGGACGCACCCGCCTCCCGGAAGGCCTCCAGGAGCTCGGTCAGATGCTCGGCGGACAGCGCGTTGCGCCGAGCCACCCGATTCATCGTGATCCGGACGACGGACCCGTCCCGCGCGACGTCAACCATCCGCCAACGCTAACCCAGAATCTCGTCCGCGAACTGTTGAAGCGCGGCGAGGTCCACCTTCGCGACGGCGGGCAGCACACTCGGCCAGTCGCCGTCGATGAGCGCTTCGGCCACGTACGACCGCGCCCCTGCCGTGTCCCGGCCTGCGGCGATCGCCCGCAACCGCATCTTGCGCTCCTCCTCGGCCCGTCGCGCCGGATCGGTGATGAGCGCGGCGAGCCGCGCCGCCTCCTCGTGCTCACCGCGTTTGTCCAGCACAGTGGCGAACTCGACGTACACCCCGTCGCGGTAGTAGACGTCCGCTATCTCACCCGCTGCCGCTTTCCACTGGCCGAACAACTCCCGGCGCAGCTCGGGATCGCCCGGCGCTGCCTTCGCCAGCGCCTGCAGCACCTCCGACTGCTCCGACGGTTTGGTGCTGGAGCGCACCAGGGTCAACGCCCGCTCGAACTCGCCGATGACGGCCAGGGCGGTGCCCGCGTTGGGGAGCCAGTAGTTCGGGATGTCGAACCTGATGTCGTCGGCATCCCTGATGATCAATTCCTTCACCCGGTCGCGAGCAAAGCCCTCCGGGGCTGTCCGCGCGACCGCGGCCAAGGCCTGGTAGCGGTGACTCTCGTCCCTGATCGCGCTGAGGCGTTCCAGCGCCTTCTCATGATGTCCGAGCCAGGACAGCGGCTCGATCAACCGCAGTCGAAGAGCGGTGCGGTCATACTCCTCGACAGCGGCGTCGACGGCGGCCTCGAGTTCTTCGACGATCCTCCGAACCATCGCCACGTCGCCGACGCGGAGCAGAACGTCGATGACTTTCTGGTACCGCCAGGGAGCCCCTGCGCGCTCGATTCGAACCAACTCGTCGGCGAACGCACGTGCCGACGCGTCGTCCGCCCTGTCCAGCGCGTCGGACACGAACTCCGCGAACGCCTCCAGCCGCAGATCCGGGTTGTCCGTCGCGCGCACCAGCCGCTGGGCCCTCTCGCTGTCACCCGCTTGCATGAGCGCGAGCGCGAGATCGATTCGAAGCTCGGTCAGCTGTGTCTTGTCCGCACCTCTCCGCGCGCTCTCCTCCGTCATCAGGCACAGGGTCCGAGCGCGATCGGTGTCGCCGTTGGCCACCGCAGTCGCCGCAATCGCCGCGACCCCCGCCGCGCGGGAGAAGCTGTCGGTCACTTCGCCGAGCAAAGCGAGCGCACGTTCGACATCGCCGTGCTCCACCGCCGCTTTCGCGAGTGATTGGAACTCTCGGTCCAGGGTGGTCGTCCCGTCGATCGCACGAACGAAACCGGCGGCGCGGTCGAACTGCCCTTCCCCTGCCAGCGACGAGGCAAGTCTGGCACAGGCGTCGTCATGCCAGCGCACGGCGGCCACGAACCGCATCGCGCGAGCATCGTCGCCCGCGTCGACGGCGGTCTCGGCCGCGAGCAGGAGCGCGCGGTCGCGCTCGTGGTAGTCCACGACACGGGCGGCGAGCGCGAGCGCTCGCTCGTCCTCACCGAGTTCGGCCAGGCCCACGATCTGGCGCTCCGGCGAGGAGTCGTACTCGCGTCGTGCGATCACACCCGCGACCTGCGCTGCTCGGGCGTCATCGGCGACGGCCGCCACTTCGATCAGTTCGGCGACGGCAGGATTGAACGCATTCAGCCGAAGTACCTCGTCCACCGCGCCGGCGTCGAACGCAACCCTGGTGAGGATCCACGCGGTCCGGCGCACATCGCCGGACTCGGGAAGGCCGGCCAGTGCACGCGCCGCCGCCCCGGCGAGCCGACGAGCCCGAGGACTGTCGTTCACCCACAACGCACGCTGAGCCAGTTCCGTCAGGCCGTTGGCACGCGCCACATGATCGGCGTGCCGGCCGAGCACCGTTGCCGCCAGATCCGCGAGCCGGGCATAACGGTCGTGGTCACCCCCGTCCAGCGCAACCACGGCCAGACCGCCGAGCGTCTCGGCTTTGACGAGTTCGTCGGCAATTCCGGCGGCGAGAGTGTCCGCGGACGCGTTCAGCTCCGCTGCGCGTTCCGGCATTCCGAGCCGGGTCATGACCGATGCCAGTCCGGCCAGCACCAACGCCCGGCCATCGGAACCCACGACGTCGGGCAGAACCGCCTCGGCTGCGGTGACCAGCTGTGCGGCCTGCGCGGCATCGCCGTTCTCGACGTGGACCAGCGCCAGATCAATCCACGTGTCCGCACGCACGAAGGGGGCCGCGATCCGCTCGGCGAACTTGGTTGCACGGGCCGTGTCACCGAGTGCCAGCACGTGGTCGATCATCCCGACGAGCAGCTCGTCCGGCTCGATGCTCAAGGCCGCGAACCGCAACGCGCGGTCGTCGTCACCCTCGTCCACAGCTTCCGTCGCCAGAGTGCGCAGCGGATTGACGCGTCTGAATTCGCTGTCGATCGCGAGAACGTAGCGCAGCGCTCGCTCGGCGTCGTGGTGCACTGCGGCCGCGAGGTCCTCCAAGACGTCTTTGCGGTAGTAGTCCTCGCGCAGTGTCAGCACGTATCGCATCACCAGCTCGTCGTTCTCGGTGCTCAGCAACTCACCGAGAACCCCTTTGCACACCCCGCACTGCTGGTAGTTGTTCTCGATGTCAGCCAGCCGCGCAAGAGCCCGTTCATGGTCGCCCCACATCGCGTACAGGCGAACCAGCTTGCCGAGCAGCTCATCGCGGGAGAAGGATTCGCCGATCTGCGCCAGCGCCTCCTCCACCTGGGCGCCGAGTCTTCGAGCGTGGTCCTCGTGATCGCCTCCCGACAACGCTGCCGCCAGATCGAGCAGCACCTCGTAGCGGAAGAGCGGATGACCGACCTTCAGGGCCGCACGTTCCACCTCCTCCGCGACGGTGGGAACGCGGTCCTGGTCATCCGACTCCACGAGCACCGAAATGATCCTGGTCAGCGCCTCGGCCCGCTGCTGATCGTCGGCGATGCTGCTCGCCAGTGCGACAGCGCGGTCGATCTCACCGAGCGACGCCCACACGCCGGGCAGTTCGGGAGGGATGTGAACGTTGCGGTCGCCGAGGTCCACTCGCGCAAGAGCGACCCGTAACAACATCAGCAGGTCCGGCCGAGGGGCGCGGGCGAGCAGGCGCGACGCCGAGTCGATCTCGCTCAGCGCGAGCGCGTCGCCTCCGGTCAACGCCAGCATCCGGTCGTGGCGGGCGCGGTCGGTCGCGCAGGCCACCAGACGTTCCACGTCACCGAGTGCGGCGAGCAGCCGGGGGTACCCGCGCAGCAGATACACCGGGGTGTCCTCGGTCCAGCCGCGCGCACGGTGCCGGTCCGCCCACTCGTGCAGCTGCGCGTGGTAGATCGCGATTCCGTTGCCGTACTTGCGTTCTGCTTGCTCGCGAAGCGTGTCGTGTGTGAACAGGTACACGCGTTCGCCGTGGTCGCGCGACGAGCGGGCGCCGACGCTGCGGCCGAGCATCCCGCCGAACAACGCCTCCAGCTCGAAGGGCGGCTGACCGGTGAGCTCCTCCAGGTCGGATTGGGTGAGACCACCTCCTGACGCGGTGATCAGCCCGAGGACCTGCCGTTGCAGGCCGGGTTTGGCGAGCAGGGTGGTCAGTTCGCGCTTGGCCGCGTCCTCCAGGTTCTTCGCGTACGGCGACGCCGTCAGCTGCCGCGGCACGACCGTCCGAAGTGGATGGTCGCTGCTCACGTCGTCCGGCAGGTCGGGGTGCGGGCGGCTCGCCACCAGCACCCGCACGCCCGGCGGTGGGCGGCGCGGCAGCAACGAGGCGATGCTCGGGCGATCGGTTCCGTCGGCGCGACTCGCGTCCTCGTCCAGGCCGTCGACCACGAGGAGCAGCGTGCGGCCCGCCTCCACGCAGCGAGCGGCGGCGAGGTTGAGCAGCCTCAGCATGTGACCGCGGCGGGCACGGGCTTCCTGCACGAGCTCGGGTGGTTCGCCGACGAGCGCGGTGAGCTGTTCGATCAGCGCCTCGATGAACGCGTCGCTGTCGGACTCGCTGGCCTGGCGCGCGACGATGAAGAACGACACCACGTCCACGCCGTCGGGCGGGTGCAGCGCGAACCACGCGAGCAGCGCCGACTTGCCCGCCCACGGACCGGCCTGCCACCACAGGTAGGGCTCGTCGCCCGCGCAGAAGCGGACCAGTTCGTCCAGCTCCCAGTTGCGGTCGTACAGCCGTTCCGGCGCGGCGTCGGCGACGAGCGCCTGGTAGGCGTTCGTCACCAGCTCGGGTCGTGGTGCGGGCAGGACACCGGGCAGTGGTGCCGGCACGGCCAGCGCGTCGCGCAACGGCGTGCCGTGCTCGGGATCCACGCGGTCGAGAGCGAGGTCCAGCCGGACCGCGGCGAGCCGGCCGAGACCGTCACCGGGGTGATGTTTCGCGATGACACCGACGATGTGGCCGTTGGCCCACAAGGCCGCACCGGACATGCCTTCCCACGGCGACGAATTCTCGTCATCGCGAGCCGTGGCGGGCTCGACGACGACTTCCAGCGTGCCCTCACGCCAGTTCGACAGCACCGCGATCGTGCCGACCGCGTGGCAGGAGTCGCGATAGCGCTTGCCCGCCGCGTCCGTGCGCATCTTCCACCACGGAAAGCCAACAGCCTCAACGGTGAGCACGGCCGCGCGGTCCTCGATGCGCCCGAAGCTGATCCGCGCCACGGTCTCGCCGTCCCGCGGTTCGATCAGCACGACCGCCACGTCCGACACCGGGTCCGCCCACCACGAGATCGCGTCGACGGTCCACTCACCGGGCAGATCGGGTTCGAACCGGATGCGCACCGAGTCCGCGCCGTCGACGACGTGCGCCGCCGTCAGCACGGCGTCGCCGCGCACGCGGTAGCCGGAGCCGCGATGCCGCTCGCCCGCGCGGGTCACGATCAGTTCCGCGACCCGTGCCCGATCGAGCGGCGCGCCGCTCACTTCTCGTCGTCCTCCTCCGCACCGGAGATCTCCAGCGGGCCGGACCTGCCCTTGCGACGCGGGTCGAGCACGAGCTTGATCGTCTGCGTGGTGGCGGACGCGACGGTGGCCTCCGCTCCGAGCTCGACCACCCAGAACTTGACCTTCGCGCCCGGCTTCGCCTCCTTGGTGACGGCGACGGTCAGCTCGAGCTCGACCGGTCCGACCTCGAAGCGCAGGTCCTCGTTCTCACCCGCGTGCATCGCCTCGGTCAGCTCCGACCGCAACTGGCCGATCAGCTCGGCGAGCTCCACCGCCATCGGACACCCCTCCCCGTAGTAACAAGATCTACGGAGAGTTTCTACTCCGGACGAGCAAGCGTTACGAGCTGATCAGCCGAGCTGGTGCACCTCGCGGATCACGGTGACGATCTCGTCCATGATCTCGGTCAGCTCGTAGTCCTTCGGCGTGAACACCCGCGCCACGCCCCGATCGCGCAGCTTGGCGGCGTCGTCCGGCGGGATGATGCCGCCGACGATCACCGGGATGTCCCCGGCTCCTGCGGCCCTCAACCCGTCGACGACCGCGGGCACGACCTCGAGGTGCGAGCCGGACAGGATCGACAGGCCGACGACGTGCACGTCCTCCTGCACGGCAGCGGACACGATCTGCGACGGCGTGAGGCGGATGCCCTGGTAGACGACCTCGAAGCCGACGTCGCGGGCGCGCACGGCGACCTGCTCGGCGCCGTTGGAGTGGCCGTCGAGGCCCGGCTTGCCGACCAGCATGCGCAGGCGCTCACCGATCTCCTCGCCGGTCGCGCGGACGCGGTCGCGCACGCGGGCGATCTCCGAACCGGCCTCGCCCGACGCCGAGGCGCCGGAAACGCCGGTGGGGGCGCGGTATTCGCCGAACGTCTCGCGCAGAGCCTGGGACCACTCACCGGTCGTCACGCCGGCGCGCGCACAGGCCAGCGTCACCTCGACGAGGTTCTGGTCGGTCTTGGCGGCCTCGCGCAACGCGTCCAGAGCCGACTCCACGGCGGCGTTGTCGCGCGAAGCACGCCACTGCCGGATCGCCTCGACGGCGTGCATCTCGACGACCGGGTCGATGGTCTCGATCGCGTTCGCGCCCTCGGCCTGCAGCGGCGACGGTTCGGTGGTGTCGAACTTGTTGACACCGACGACGATCTCCTCGCCCGACTCGACGCGGCGGCGCCGCTCGGCCAGGGACGACACCAGCTGCGACTTCATGTAGCCGGACTCGACGGCGGCGACCGCACCACCCATCGCCTGCACGCGGTCGATCTCCTCGCGGGCGCCGCGCAGGATCTCGTTCACCTTCGCCTCGATCACCGGCGAGCCGTCGAAGATGTCCTCGTACTCCAGCAGATCCGTCTCGTAGGCGAGGACCTGCTGCATGCGCAGGGCCCACTGCTGGTCCCACGGGCGCGGCAGGCCGAGCGCCTCGTTCCACGCCGGGAGCTGGATCGCGCGGGCACGAGCGTTGCGGGACAAGGAAACCGCGAGCATCTCCAGCACGATGCGCTGGACGTTGTTCTCCGGCTGCGCTTCCGTGAGCCCCAGCGAGTTGACCTGCACGCCGTAGCGGAACCGGCGGTGCTTCGGGTTCTCGACGCCGTAGCGCTCCAGCGTGATCTCGTCCCACAGCTGGGCGAACGCGCGCATCTTGCACATCTCCTCGATGAACCGCACACCGGCGTTCACGAAGAAGGAGATGCGGGCGACGACCTCACCGAACTTCTCAACGGGCACCTGCCCGGAGTCGCGCACCGAGTCCAGGACCGCGATCGCCGTGCACATCGCGTACGCGACCTCCTGCGCCGGCGTCGCGCCGACCTCCTGGAGGTGGTAGCTGCAGATGTTGATCGGGTTCCACTTCGGCACGTTCGACACGGTCCACGCGACCATGTCGGTGATCAGCCGCAGCGACGGTCCCGGCGGGAACACGTACGTGCCGCGGGACAGGTACTCCTTGATGATGTCGTTCTGCGTGGTGCCGGCGAGCGCCGACCGGTCCGCGCCCTGCTCCTCGGCCACGGTGACGTACAGCGCGAGCAGCCACATGGCCGTCGCGTTGATCGTCATCGACGTGTTGGCCTCGCCGAGCGGGATCTGGTCGAAGAGCTGCCGCATGTCGCCGATGTGGCTGATCGGCACGCCGACCTTGCCGATCTCGCCCTTCGCGAGCTCGTCGTCGGGGTCGTAACCGGTCTGCGTCGGCAGGTCGAACGCCACCGAGAGGCCCGTCTGCCCCTTGGCGAGGTTCCGGCGGTAGAGCGCGTTGGATGCCGCGGCCGAGGAGTGACCCGCGTACGTGCGCATCACCCAGGGGCGGTCGCGTTCACGGTCAGCTGGGTACGGCACAGCAACCTCCCACAAGTCGTTGTCCGGAGCGTACTGGCCGGTAACCACTGCCGCGCGTGCGATTGCTCACTGAATCGAGACTACGGAGCAGAATGTGAGGTGTGACGGCGATCTACCAGACAGTGGTCGTGTTCGGGGTGATCGGACTGCTGGCGCTGGCGTTGAGGTACTTCGTGGGCAACGACAGACGGCCCGTACCGGATCCCGACGGCACGGACTTCGGGTTGCTGAGCGAGGTGGCGATGGTGCCCACGGAGGAGGCCGCGAACGTCCTCGTGCAGAAGCTGAAGGCGAACGGGGTGCGTGCCACGCGTTCGCGGAACGCGCCGTACCGGGTGATGGTGTTCCCGGCGGACGTCGCGAACGCGCGGCTGGTGCTGAAAACCTAGGAGCTCACGCGCTCCACGTCGGCACCGAGCTTGCGGAGGTTTTCCACGAAGCCAGGGTAGCCGCGCTCGATGTGGAAGATCTCGTAGACCTCGGTGGCCCCGTCCGCGCACAGACCCGCGAGCACGAGCCCCGCACCAGCGCGGATGTCGCTCGCCCACACCGGCGCACTGGACAGCTGCTCGACGCCGCGGATCACGGCGTGGTGACCGTCCGTGCGCGCGTCGGCCCCGAGCCTGATCATCTCGTCGATGAACCGGAACCGCGCCTCGAACAGGTTCTCGGTGATCATCGACGTGCCCTCGGCGACCGCGGACAGCGCGATCGCGAACGGCTGGTTGTCCGTGGCGAAACCGGGGTACGGCAGCGTCACGAAGTCGACGGCCTTGGGCCGGCCGTCCATGACGACGCGGAAGCCCTCGTCCTCGCCCTCGTAGACCGTGACCTCGGCGCCCGCCATGCGCAGCTTCTCGAGCACCAGGTCGAGGTGGTGCGGGTTCACGCCGCGCACCCGCACGTCGCCGCGCGTCATGGCGGCGGCGAACCCCCACGTGGCGCCGACGATCCGGTCGCCGATCACGCGGTGCTCGGTCGGCTGGAGCTCCTTGACGCCGTGGACCGTCAGCGTGGACGTGCCCGCGCCCTCGATCCTGGCACCCATCTGCGTGAGCATCAGGCAGAGGTCGACGATCTCCGGTTCGCGCGCGGCGTTGTCGATGACTGTCGTGCCGTTGGCGAGAACAGCGGCCATCAGGATGTTCTCGGTGGCGCCCATGCTCGGGAAGTCGAGCCAGATCTGCGCGCCGTGCAGCCCCTCGGCCTCGGCGACGATGCAGCCGTGCTCGATCCACGTCTTGGCGCCGAGCTTCTCCAGCCCGCTCTGGTGCATGTCGAGCGGCCGCGAGCCGATCGCGTCGCCACCCGGCAGCGCGACGACCGCGCGCTTGCACCGGCCGACCAGCGGCCCCAGCACGCAGATCGACGCCCGCAGCTTGCCCATCGCCTCGGAATCGGCGTGGTAGCTGAGCTCGGCGGGCGTGGTGATCCTCGCCACGTCACCTTCGAGCTCGACCTCGCACCCGAGGCTGCGCAACGCGTCCGCCATCAGCGGCACGTCGAGGATGTCCGGGCAGTTGGTGAGGGTCGTTGTGCCCTCGGCGAGCAGAGCTGCGGCCATCAGCTTGAGGACGCTGTTCTTGGCGCCGACGACATCAACTTCGCCGACCAGACGTGCGCCACCGTGTACCCGGAAATGCTCGCTCACGCGGCAATCCTACGTACGGCCATAGAGTGCCGTTTATGGCGGTGCATCTCACCAAGATCTACACGCGGGTCGGCGACGACGGCACGACCGGACTCGGCGACTTCTCCCGCGTGCCCAAGACCTCGCCTCGCATCGAGGCGTACGCGGACGTCGACGAGACGAACGCGGCGCTGGGCGTGGCGCTGGCGCTCGGTCAGCTGGCGGAGGACGTCCACGAGGTCGTGCGCAAGGTGCAGAACGACCTGTTCGACGTCGGAGCTGACCTGTGCACGCCGATCGTGCCGGAGCCCAAGTACCCGCCGCTGCGCATCACCCAGGCCTACGTGGACCGCCTGGAGGGGTACTGCGACACGTTCAACGAGCGGCTGGGCAAGCTCGACTCGTTCATCCTGAACGGCGGCACGCCCGGCGCGGCTCTGCTGCACCAGGCGCGCACGATCGCCCGGCGCGCGGAACGGCGTGCCTGGGCGCTCATCGAGGCCGACGCCGAGCACACGAACGTGCTCACGGCGAAGTACCTGAACCGGCTCTCCGACCTGCTCTTCATCCTGGCCCGCGTGGCGAACCCGGACGGCGACGTGCTCTGGCAGCCCGGCGGGAACGCCTAGGAAGCCCAGGGAATGCTGCGGCCCGGAGGCGCTGACTCCAACCAGGACAGGAATCCTGTCAGCGCGTCCGGGCCCATCGCGATCTCGACTTCACCCGAGGCGGACCGGCACCGCAGCACCGTGGCTCCCGCCGGCATTGCGTACGCCTCCGGCCCCGTCGGCTCACGGCGTGCGTCGATCTCGAGCCCGTCTCTGGAAATCAGCTGGTCCGGGCCGGACCCGAGCGAGAGCACACGGAACCAGGCGAACTTGTCGCCCCGGTAGTGCCCCACGCCCAGATGCCAGCCACGGCCACGATCGTCGAACTGGCTGCGCAGGGCGACGTGCACGCCACCCTCACGCAGCAGCCGGATACGTCGCCAGGCGAAGTAGGCGATGACGACCGCCACCCCAAGAAGGATCAGTCCGGCAATCTCGGTGATCCCCACGGCTGCGCCCTCGCGCCCGGTCTCAGGCCGACTGTTCCACGGCCCGCACGCGCGCTGCCGCACGTGCTCGCTCGGCATCGTCGGCGTCCTGCAGTGCCGATCGCGCCGCGTCCACGTCGATCTCGCCCGCAAGCTCGGCGTCCTCGGCGAGAATCGACACGCCGGTGCCGGTCACGGAGAGGAAGCCACCGTGCACGGCGGCGGTGACGAGGCCACCGTCGGTCGTGCGGATGCGCACCACACCGCCCTCGACGAGCTGGCCGAGAACGGGCTCGTGACCGGGCAGGATGCCGATCTCGCCCTCGGTGGTCTGCGCCGAAACAGAGGTGGCCTTGCCGGACCACAGGCGGCGTTCAACGGCGACCAGTTCAACGGTCATCTCGGCCACGCGTATCTCCCTCGTCGTCTGGAGTCGAACTGAGTCTAAACGGTCGCCTGACAACCTTGCCGCCCCGCCCGGTGTCAGTACCCACGACAACCGCCGAAGGGGGGACATGCAGGACTTCGAAGACTTCGTGGCGTTGCGTTCGCAGGCACTGCTGCGCACCGCTTACCTGCTGTGCGGCGGTGACAAAGGCGCCGCCGAGGACATTCTGCAGGACGTCCTGATGGGGATGTACGGCAAGTGGCGGCGCATCCGAACCTCTCCGGAGGCCTATGCGCGCACCGCGCTGGCCAACGCCGCGGCCAACCGCTGGCGACGGCGTTCCCGCAAGCCGGAGGCACCGCTGGAACTGGGGGCGGTGCCTACGTCGCGAGGGCACGAACAGCAGGTCGTGGACGCGGACAGCGTGGTGCGCGCGCTGGCGGAGCTGCCGAGGAAGATGCGCGCGGTCCTGGTGCTGAGGTTCTTCGACGACCTCAGCGAGGCCGAGACCGCCCGCACGCTCGGCTGCGGCATCGGCACGGTGAAGAGCCAGACCTCGCGCGGCCTCGCCCGCATGCGGGAGCTGATGGGTGAGCAGGTGCTGACGTGGAACTGAAGGAAGCGCTGGAGGCCGCGACGGCAGACCTGGACGTGCGGCCGGGATTCGTGGGGGACGTGATGGCCGGTGCGCGGCGACGACACACGCGCAAGCTGCTCGCAATCACCGCGGCGGTCGCGCTGCTCGCGGGCGTGACGACGGGGGTGGCGCTGACCCGCTCCTCCCCCGAGACGTTCACGGCCGGGGACGTGCGGCTCACCGCGGCGACGGCCGGTGACCTGGCAGACCGCACCGACGTCATCGAGCAGGCGCTCACCGCGTGGAACGGGAAACGCCCGGTCCCCGTGACGGAGGTCTCGTCGGACGCGCACGTGTTCTGGACGGCGAACACACCGGACGGCCCCGCAGCGCTGATCGCGCAGTCGGTCCGGGTGAAGGCGTCGGCGGAACCGCAGACCCTGGTGGGCCTGGTGCACGGGACCGAGGTGGTCGACCAGGAGGTCGTCTACCGGGACGGCCGCGAGCAGGGCATCTACCGCATCGGCGACGGCGAGGCGACGTACGTGGTGCTGGGCCTCGGGGAGCGGGTCTTCTGGTCGGTGAACCCCGTGCGGGGACCGGACCTCAGGTACTCGCGCGCGTGGCAGGACGCCGAGATCCACGACGGGGTGGCCGTCGTGCGCGCCAAACCCGCGGAAAGCCCCGTCTTCCTGCGCACGACCATCGCGCCCGCCGCCGACGACTTCTCGCGCCTCGGTGAACGGATCTCTCCACGCCAGGAGATCGAGCAGGCGCCGCCGCGCACCGGCCTCGGCTGGTCGAGCGTCCTGTGGGCCACGTCCAGGCAGGACCCCGGCAAGCCGGGCCAGAGCCAGGACAAGCTGGTCTCCGAGGACCTCCGCAGACGCGGCTACATGGACTACGGCCATCCACTGGTGCTGTGGGAGGTGCGCGCCTGGCTCCCGGACGGCAGGTACGCCGTGGTGACGGAGACGAACGGGGACCTGATCGGGGCTCTCTACCAGGCGGACGGCACGTTCGACCGGGTGCTGCCCGGCGGCCCCGCGGTGCGAGGCAAGCCGGTGCCGGTGCGGCTCGTGTTGCCGGACGGTCAGGGCACGATCCTCGCCGACCGCAACGCGTTGCTCGGGCCGGAGGAGCGCGAGGGCGCGTGGCTCGCACCGCCCGGCACCACGGAGGTGACCATCTGGCGCTCCGGCGACCAGGTGGTCGTGCCGCTCTAACCGCCGTGCCAGGACCGCCAGAGCGTCGCGTACGTGCCGTCTCTGGCGACCAGGTCGTCGTGGGACCCCAGCTCCACGACGCGGCCCGCGTCGACGACGGCGATCCGGTCGGCGTCCCGCGCGGTCTGCAGCCGGTGCGCGATCGCGATCACCGTGCGACTCTCCCGCACGGCCGCGATCGCGCGCTCGGCGTGCCTGGCGGTGGCCGGGTCCAACGACGACGTCGCCTCGTCCAGCACCAGCGTGTGCGGGTCGGCGACTTCCACCCGTGCGAGCGCGAGTTGTTGTGCCTGAGCGGGATCGAGCTCCACGCCGCCCGCGCCGAGCCTGGTGTCCAGACCGTCCGGCAGCTCGTCGAACCACCGCGCGTCCACGGTTCGCAACGCTTCGACCAGCCGCTCGTCCGGCGCGTCCGGCGCGGCCATCGCCAGGTTCTCCCGCAGCGTTCCGATGAACACGTGATGTTCTTGCGTCACCAGCACAACCTGCTGGTTGCCCGCCGCCACGAGATCCGCGACCGGAACTCCGCCCACGAGCACCGAGCCCTCCGCGGGCCGGTCGACACCCGCGATCAGCCTGCCGAGCGTCGACTTGCCCGCACCGGACACACCCACGATCGCGAGCCGTTCTCCCGGCTGCACAACGAGATCCACACCGTGCAGAACCTCATGTCCGTCCACATAGGAGTAACGAGCCCCGCGCACCTCGATGCGATCGTCAGCAGGTTCGCCGACCTCCGGCGAAGGTTCAGCGTTGGCCCCGATCCCCTCGATCCGCGCGAACGACGCTCCGCCGCGTTGCAGGAACTCAATCCACATCAGGATGCGGTCCATCGGCTCGACGAGCCGCCACACCCACAGAGCGCCCGTGACGACGACCTCGATGCTGACACCGTCCGCCGCGTACGCCAGACCGCCCACCAGCAGCACCAGCACGGTCGGCAGGGTGTTCACGAAGGAGCCGATCGGGAACAGGACGTTCCGCAGCCGCAACGTCCGCATCCGCGCCCAGTACAAGCGGTCGATGGTGACGTCGGCCGCTGCCACCATCCGGTCGCGCAGGCCGTACGTCTCGATCGTCCTGCTGCCCTCGCCGACCGCGGCGGAAATCTCGGCCACGTCACCGTTGGCCTCGCTCTCCGCGAGGTACGCGGCACGCGCACGTGCCAGGTACCAGCGAGTCACCCAGACGATGAACGGCAACCCGACGAACGCCACCAGCCCGAGCAGGGGATCCAGCAGGAACATCGCCACGAACACCACGACGATGTGCACCACCCCGGTGAACACCTCTGGCACGCTGTCCCGCAACGCCTGCCCGACCGTGCCGACATCGCTCGTCACGCGCGTGAGCAGATCGCCGGTGCTCAGCCGGTCCACCACCCGTGCAGGCAGGGCCAGCGTCCGCGCCACGGCCTCCTCCCGCAGCGAGGCCAGGAACCGTTCGCCGAGCCGTGCCGTCTGCAGGTTGCTGCACCGCACCAGCAACAGGTGCGCCACCGCCGCAACGAGCACCCCGAGCGCCATGATGTCCACAGTGGACAATTCCAGTCCACCGTCCTGCACCCCAGCCACGATCTTGCCGAGCAGGTACGGCCCGACGAGCCCGGACAACGCCGTCAGCACCGTGAGCGCGAGAACCACGACCAGCGCGCGCCGTTCGTCCCGCAGCAGCCGCGCGGCGGCCAGCCGGACCTCACCCCGGTCCGCGATCGGCAACCGGTTCATCGGGCTTCCTCCAGGTGCACGGTCTGATCGGCCTGCCCGATCCACAACGGCGACGACGACACGACCACGGTGGTCCGCCCGAGCCGCGCCTGTTTCACCCGTCGCGCCACCGCCGCCTCGGTGACCGCGTCCAGCGCCGACGTCGGCTCGACGAGCACCAGCAGGTCCGGTTCGCTGAGCAACGCCCGCACGAGCCTGAGCCGTTGGCGCTGGCCCCCGGAAACGTTGCGCCCCTTGGACTCCAGGTGCGAGTCGAGCCCGTCCGGCAACGCCTCCACGACATCGGCCGCAGCCGCCGCCCAGATGGCCTCCTCCAGTTCGGCGTCGTCGTGGTCACCCACCGACACCGCCTCCCGCAACGGACCGGCGAAGAGGTAGTCGTCGTTGTCCGCCACCACTCCCGGCAACCGGTCCACCGCCTCCCTCGCCAGCGTGGCGTTGGCGGACACCACCACGGTGAGCGCGCCGCTCTTCACGTCCAGCTCAGGCGTGTCGTCACCGCTGTCGTCCGGCTGCAGCTTCAGGATCCCGATCACCCGCCCCGCCGACACCAACGCCCGCGGAATGGCGTCCGCCCCCTCCATGAAGAAGCTGACCGGCACGATCAACGTCGTGACGTACAGGTAGACCGCGAGCATCTCCTCGATCGAGATGGCACCGGTCACCGCCATCCGCGCCACGATCCACGTGACAACGGCCAGGAAGAGCGCAGGCAACCCCCACGTCAACGCGTGCACCCAACTGAGCCACGTCGCCACCCGGTACCCGTCGCGCAGCACCTCACGCGACTTCGCCTCGAAGCGCTCGGCGAACGCCGGCTTGCCGCCGATCCCGGACAACACCCGCAACCCGGCCACGATGTCCCCGGCCCGCGAGCTCAACTCCCCTTGGCTCTGCCGATACCCGGCTTCCACCGCGTGCAGCCGCCGCATCACCGGCCCGGTGGCCACCGCCAGCACCGGCACCCCGAGCAGCACGACCACCGCGAGCAGCACCGAAATCCGCACCAGCAACACAGCCGTGACCACATAGGCGATCACGGCCCCCACGCCAGGCCCGGTGCTCGTGAGCGCGTGCGCGATCCGCGCGGTGTCCCCGTTCTGCAGATACGTCAACTCACCCGTGGACAACTTCCGCCGCACCACGCCACCAAGCCGCGTGACACGCCGAACCACGACCTGCGCCGTCCTGAGCGCCGCATCCGTCCGAACCAGCGTCATCGTGCGATGCCGCGCCAGCCCGACAAGAGCCAGCGCCCCCGCCACGCCGACCAGCGCCAGGCTCCACCACACCAACCCGGCACGATCCTCAGCCCGAAGCGCCCTGACCGCCTGCGAAATGAGATACGGCGGCACGATCAGCCCGCACATCCACAACGACCCCCACCACGCCCCGGCAAGCACCCGCCAGCGCTGCATCCTCACCAGCCACCACAGGTACCGCCAGGGCGATCGGGTGTCAGGCGTGCCCGGATCGTCGTATGGCGCATGTCGGGACATGGCCCGACTGTGCCATCACCCGCCGTGCGACACGACCGTTTTTGCGCGCACCCCAACAGCGGCAACGGCCATGGCCCCCAACGCCGCCACAACGGCAAAGGCGTAGAAACCCCACGGATGCGCCAACCCGGCAGTCAACAGCGCCCCACCGAGCAGGGGTCCGCTGATGGCCCCCAACCGTCCCACCCCGGCGGCCCACCCGATGCCGGTGGCCCGGTTCTCCTCGTAAACCCGCCCGGCATACGCGTAAACGAGCACCTGAGCACTGAACACGAAGCACCCGGCCAACAACACGGCCACGTACACGCCAACCCCGGGCAATTTGATGCTGAGCAGCCCCAAGAACACCACAGCACCCGCAAACCACCCGACAGCGGCAGGCCGCACCCCAACCCGATCAGCAACAGCCCCGGCGATCAACAGCCCGGCAACCGCACCGATGTTGAGCGTCAGCAACAAGGCCAGGGCCGCACCGAGCTCGTACCCGGCACTCCGCATGATCTGCGGCAACCACGTGTTGAGCCCGTACACGAGCAACAGCCCCATGAACGACGCGACCCAGAACGCCACCGTCGCCTTCCGCAACCCAGGCCTGAACAACGACCCAACGGCCTCCAACGCAGGAGCCTTGCGCGCCACGGTCTCCGGCAAGTGCTTGACCATCAGGGGAATCAACACCAACGCCGGCAACGCCCCGGCCACGAACAGCGCCCGCCACCCGAGCTGCGGAATGAGCACGATCCCGAGCAACGCCGTGATGACAGCGCCGACGTGATACCCGGTCATGATCAGCGTGGTGGCCCGCCCACCCTGGTGGGGCCGAGCCTCGTTGACCAACGCGATGGCGGTCGGCAGACACCCGCCAAGCCCAAGCCCCGCGAGGAACCGAAGCACCCCGAACGTCGTGGCGTCCTGCGCCACCGCACAGGCCAACGTGAACACGGAGAACCCGGCCACCGCGAAAATCATGACCTTGCGCCGCCCGATGACATCGGTGATCGTGCCGATGACCAACGCCCCGAGCATCATCCCGACCAGCCCGGCAGTGGACACCGCGCTGGCCGAAGCCGTGGTGAGCACCTTCTCCTGCAACAACACGGGAATCACCGTGCCGAGCACGACGAGATCGAACCCGTCGAGCAGCACCGCCGTCCAGCACAGCGGCAACACCCATTTGTTCACGCGCGCTCCTCCTCGTCGAGGCACTGCCATGAGATGCCGTGCATCCTGCGTCGCACCACAGACAGAAGGGAGAGCACTTTCCACTCGCCGGAAACCTGGCGGCCCTCGAGAACCCGAAACGCCCGAAGGGCCGCCCCTCCACAATGGAGAGACGGCCCTTCGAGAAAGCCGGAGCCAGCTCAGTTGCCGGCCAGCTTCTTGGCGTTGGCCTCGACGTCGTCCAACCCGCCGCAGGAGAAGAACGCCTGCTCGGGGTAGTGGTCGAACTCGCCCTTGCAGACCCGGTCGAACGCCTCGACCGTCTCCTTGATCGGCACGAACGAGCCCTTCTGACCGGTGAACTTCTCCGCGACGAAGAAGTTCTGGCCCAGGAAGCGCTCGAGACGACGCGCACGACCGACGAGGACCTTGTCCTCTTCGGACAGCTCGTCCATACCGAGGATGGCGATGATGTCCTGCAGCTCCTTGTACTTCTGCAGGATCCGCTTCACCTCCTGCGCGACCCGGTAGTGCTCGTCGCCCACGATCGCCGGCTCGAGGATTCGAGACGACGACGACAGCGGGTCGACGGCCGGGTAGATGCCCTTCTGGGAGATCGGACGGGAAAGCTCCGTCGTCGCGTCCAGGTGGGCGAAGGTGGTCGCCGGGGCGGGGTCGGTGTAGTCGTCCGCGGGCACGTAGATGGCCTGCAGCGAGGTGATCGACTTACCGCGCGTCGAGGTGATGCGCTCCTGGAGCTCACCCATCTCGTCGGCCAGCGTCGGCTGGTAACCCACGGCGGAAGGCATGCGGCCCAGCAGGGTCGACACCTCGGAACCGGCCTGGGTGAAGCGGAAGATGTTGTCGATGAAGAGCAGCACGTCCTGGTTCTGAACGTCGCGGAAGTACTCCGCCATCGTCAGAGCGGACAGGGCGACGCGCATACGCGTGCCCGGCGGCTCGTCCATCTGACCGAACACCAGGGCGGTGTCCTGGAGGACCTCCATCTCCTCCATCTCGAGGAGGAGGTCGGTGCCCTCACGGGTGCGCTCACCGACGCCGGCGAAGACCGAGGTGCCGGAGAACTCACGCGCGATACGCGTGATCATCTCCTGGATCAGAACGGTCTTGCCGACACCCGCGCCGCCGAACAGGCCGATCTTGCCGCCCTTGACGTACGGGGTGAGCAGGTCGATGACCTTGATGCCGGTCTCGAGGATCTCGGTCTTGCCCTCGAGCTGGTCGAACGACGGAGCCTTGCGGTGGATGGCCCACTGCTCGCCGTCGCGGCCGAGACCCGGCTGGTCGAGGCAGTCACCGAGGGCGTTGAAGACGTGGCCCTTGACGACGTCGCCGACCGGCACCGAGATCGCGGCGCCGGTGTCGGTCACGGTGGCACCGCGGACCAGACCGTCGGTCGGCTGCATCGAGATGGTGCGGACGAGGTTGTCGCCGAGGTGCTGCGCGACCTCGAGGGTCAGCGTCTTGGCGACGGCCTCGAACGTGATCTCCACGTTCAGGGCGTTGAACAGCTCCGGCACGGCGTCGCGCGGGAACTCCACGTCGACGACCGCACCGATCACCCGGACCACACGGCCGGTGCGGGTGGTGGTGGCAGTAGCACTCATGTCACTCATCACTTCCTGCGCCACCGGTAAGCGCGGCAGCGCCACCGACGATCTCGCTGATCTCCTGGGTGATCTGGGCCTGACGGGCCGAGTTCGCCGCCCGGCTGAGGTTCCGGACCAGCTCCGTCGCGTTGTCCGTCGCGGCCTTCATGGCCGTACGACGAGCCGCCGACTCCGAAGCCGCGGCCTCCAGCATGGCGGAGAACAGGCGCGTCTTCACGTACTTGGGCAGCATCGCACCGAGCAGCGCCTCGGCGCTGGGCTCGAAGTCGTACACCGCGCGCGGGCCCTTGGGGGCCTCACCGGTGTACTCGACCTCCATCGGCGCGATCCGCCTGGCGGTGGGCGTCTGGCTGAGCATGGACTTGAACTCGGTGTACACGACGTGGATCTCGTCCACGCCCTGCGCGCCGTTCTCCGTGCCCTCCAGGAACGCCTGGACCAGCGCGTCGCCCGCCTCGACGGCGTTGACGTAGTGCGGGGTCTGCGAGAACCCGCTCCACGCTGCCGTGATCTCGCGGCGGCGGAACTGGTAGTAGCCCTGGCCCTTGCGGCCGGTCACGTACAGCACCGGCTCCTTGCCCTCGGACCGGAGCAGCTGCAGCAGCTGCTCCGCGGCCTTGAGGACGTTGGCGTTGTAACCGCCGCACATGCCCTTGTCGCTCGTGATCACCAGCACCGCGGCGCGCTTCGGGTTCTCACGCTCCGACAGCAGCGGGTGGTCGAGGTTCGCCGAGGCCTCGGCCAACGCGGAGAGCACGTTCGTGATCTCGTCCGCGTACGGCCGGGAGGCCGCGACCCTGGTCTGCGCCTTCGCGAGGCGAGACGTCGCGATGAGCTCGTAGGCCTTCGTGATCTTCTTGGTCGAGTTGACCGTTCGGATCCGCTGGCGGAGCTCCCGAATCTGTGCGCCCATGGCTCAGATCACTTCTTGGTGGGCTCGGGCTTGTGGACCTTCACCGACTCCTGGCCGACCTTGTCGGCGTCCATCGCCTTCTCGGGCGCCTCGTTGACGATCGTCGTGCCGTCGGAAGCGGTGAACTGCTTCTTGAACTCGGTCACGGCGTCGACAACGCGCTTCTGGGCGTCGTCACCGAACTGCTTGGTCTCGACGATGCTCGCGAGCACGTCCGCGTGGTTGCGGCGCAGCGAGTCCTTGAACTCGGCGACGAACCGGCGGATGTCGCCGACGGGGACGTCGTCCAGGTGGCCCTTGGTCGCGGCGAAGATCTCGACGACCTGCTCCTCGACGGGCACCGGGGAGTACTGGCCCTGCTTGAGCAGCTCGACCAGACGGGCACCGCGGTCCAGCTGGGCGCGCGACGCGGCGTCGAGGTCGGACGCGAACGCGGAGAACGCCTCCAGCTCGCGGAACTGCGACAGGTCGAGACGCAGCGAGCCGGCGACCTGCTTCATGGCCTTGATCTGCGCGGCACCACCGACGCGGGACACGGAGATACCCACGTTGACGGCCGGGCGGACACCGGCGTTGAACAGGTCGGACTCGAGGAAGCACTGACCGTCGGTGATCGAGATGACGTTGGTCGGGATGTACGCCGACACGTCGTTCGCCTTGGTCTCGATGATCGGGAGACCCGTCATCGAGCCGCCGCCCATCTCGTCCGACAGTTTCGCGCAACGCTCGAGGAGACGCGAGTGCAAGTAGAAGACGTCGCCGGGGTACGCCTCACGGCCCGGCGGGCGGCGCAGCAGCAGCGAGATCGCGCGGTACGCCTCGGCCTGCTTGGTCAGGTCGTCGAAGATGATCAGGACGTGCTTGCCCTGGTACATCCAGTGCTGGCCGATGGCGGAGCCGGTGTACGGCGCCAGCCACTTGAAGCCGGCGGAGTCCGACGCCGGGGCGGCGACGATCGTCGTGTACTCGAGCGCGCCCGCCTCCTCCAGCGCGGTCTTGACGCCCGCGATGGTGGAGCCCTTCTGGCCGATGGCGACGTAGACGCAGCGGACCTGCTGCTTGGGGTCGCCCGACTCCCAGGCCTTCTTCTGGTTGATGATCGTGTCGATGCAGACCGCGGTCTTGCCGGTCTTGCGGTCACCGATGATCAGCTGACGCTGACCGCGACCGATCGGGGTCATCGCGTCGATGGCCTTGATACCGGTCTGCATCGGCTCGGACACCGGCTGACGCTGCAGCACGGTGGCCGCCTGCAGCTCCAGGGCGCGGTTGTCGTCGGCGACGATGTCACCGAGGCCGTCGATCGGCTGGCCCAGCGGGTTGACGACGCGGCCGAGGAAGCCGTCGCCGACCGGCACGGACAGGACCTTGCCCGTCCGGCGGACCTCCTGGCCTTCTTCGATCTTGTCGAAGTCACCGAGGATGACCGCACCGATCTCGCGGACCTCGAGGTTCAGGGCGACGCCGAGAACGCCGCCGGGGAACTCGAGCAGCTCGTTGGTCATCGTGCCCGGAAGGCCCTCGACGATGGCGATGCCGTCGTAGGTCTCGGAGACGACACCAACCTCTTCCCGGCTGACCTCCGGGGAGTAGCTCGAGACGTACTTCTCGATCGCACTGCGGATCTCGTCCGACGAGATCGTCAGCTCCGCCATGTCGTTCCTGCTCTCACTTCTTCGTTCTGGGAAAGGGCTCGGGGGCTAGCTGGCGAGATTGCGGCGCAGTGCCGCCAACCGGCCGGCGATGCTTCCGTCGATGATCTCGTCGCCGATCTTGATCGTGAGGCCGCCGGCGAGAGCCGGGTCGACCTCGACGTGCAGCGCGATCGGGCGCGAGTAGATCGTGGTCAGCGTCGCGGTCAAGCGGTCGATCTGCTCCGCGGTCAGCTCCACCGCGGACCGGACGTGCGCGACGGAACGCTGACGGCGCTTGGCCGCCAGGTCGGCGAGCTCGGCCAGGCCGTCGGCCACGCGGAGACCGCGCGGGTTGCGGACCAGCTGGCTCACCAGCGTCTTGGTGACCGGGCTGACCTTTCCCTCGATCAGGGAGTCGACCAGCGCGACCTTGCCGTCGGCAGACCCGGCCGGGTCCGCCAGCAGCAGCTCGAGCTCGTGCGAGCCGGCGACGATGCGGCCGAGCCGGAACAGCTCGTCCTCGGTCGAGTCGAGCTGACCGTCGCGCTCGGCACGCACCAGCAGCGTGGTGCGGGCGAGCGACTCGACACCGTCGACGAGCTCGCGCGGGCTGGACCAGCGCGCGGTCACGACGGCGACCAGCACCTGCAGGGTCGCGTCGCTCACCTTGCCCGCGAACAGGCCGCGGATCAGCTGCTCACGACCGGCGGGCTCCGACGAGGCGTCGGCAGCGGCACGACGCAGCGCGGGCTGGTCGATCAGCAGGCCGAGCACGGCGAAGAGCTCCTCGCCGAGCTTGGCGAGGTCGTCCGTGGACGTGGTGGCGTCGGCCAGCTCCAGCAGCCGCAGTTCCGCGGCTGCCAGAGCTTCACGACTTGCGGCATGCAACGTCATCGGCAGCCTCTACTTGTTCGCCGGCGCCGCGACGGCGTCCAGCTCGTTGAGGAAGCGGTCGACGGTGCCGCGGCGGCGGGCCTCGTCCTCGAGGGACTCGCCCACGACCTTGCTCGCCAGCTCAACAGCGGTGCGGCCGAGGTCGGCACGCAGCTCCGCGATGATCTGGGCGCGCTGCGCGTCCAGCTGGTGCTGGCCCTGCGCGACGATGCGGGCGGACTCGGCCTGCGCCTGCTCGCGCAGCTCCTCGATGATCTGCAGGCCCTCGGCCCGCGCGTCGTCGCGGATGCGCGCGGCCTCGGCGCGAGCCTCGGCCAGCTGCTCCTTGTACTGCTCGAGCGTGCGCTGAGCCTCGGCCTGTGCCTGCTCCGCCTTCTCGATGCCACCCTCGATCTTGGCCGTCCGCTCCGCGTACAGCGCTTCGAACCTCGGCGACACGAACTTCTTGATGACGAAGAAGAGAAGCAGGAACGCGATGAGACCGAGGATGACCTCAGCGATCTGCGGAACGACCGGATTGTGCTTCTCTTCCGCGGCCAGGATCAGGATGTCGTACACGACGTCTCCTAACTCGTAGAAGGGTTAGGTCAGGCGTTCGCGGTCGCGATGAAGTACACGACGAAGCCGATCAGCGCGAGGACCTCGACGATGGCGAAGGTGGTCCACGCGAGGCCGAGCAGGACGCCACGGGCCTCGGGCTGGCGGGCGGTGCCGCTGATGACCGAGGAGAAGATCAGACCCACGCCGATGCCGGGGCCGATGGCCGCGAGACCGTAACCGATGGCCGCGAGACCCGGGTTGATGTTGGCGGCGGCGTCCTGGGCGATCTGGAGAGCGCTCACTGTTGCTGTTCCCTTTCCAACTCGGTCCGCGAGTGTTCGCGGATCGGAGGCTTTGTGCTGTTTCTCAGTGCTCTTCTGCCAGCGCCATGCCGATGTAGCTGGCAGACAGCAGCGCGAAGATGTAGGCCTGCAGGCACATGATCAGTGCCTCCAGGAAGGTCAGCGCGATGGCGAAGGCGAAGGACACCGGCGCCACGATGACGGTCAGCCCGCCATTCAGCAGCAGGAACTCACCGGCCAGGGTGAACACCAGCAGCAGCAGGTGACCCGCGAACATGGCGGCGAAAACTCGGATCGCCAGCGTGAGCGGGTTCAGGATGAACTTCTGGAAGAACTCGATCGGGATCAGCAGCGGGAGCACGAACCACGGTGCGCCCGGCGGAACCGTCTGGTGCTTCAAGTAGCCCACGAAGCCGTGCCGCTTGAACCCGACGAAGTGGTACACCGGGTAAACAACCAGCAACGAAACGGCGAGCGGGAAGCCGATGTGCGACATCGTGGGGAACTGGACGAGCGGGATGAGCCCGAACAGGTTGTTCACCAGGATGAAGCAGAAGATCGTGAGGATCAGCGGGATGAACGGCTTGAAGTCCTTCGCACCGATCTGCTCCCTGGCGATGTTGTTGCGCCCGAAGTCGTAAACCGACTCGGCGGCGAACTGGAACTTGCCGGGGATGAGCTTCAGGTTGCGGCTGGCCGCGATGAAGAAGGCGCCGATGATCAAGATCGACAGCACCAGCAGGACCATCGGCTTCGTGACCGAGCCGAAGATCGGCGGGAGGAAGAAGTCCGCAACTCCTGGGGCGACGAACTTGTCACCCGAGGCCAGCACCATCTCGGTCACTGTGTTCCTTCCGGTTCTCCCGGCCGGCGTTCACTCCGCCGGGGGAATCGTCACGATCTGGACTTAACGTACCTTACGGTTCGCAAGCGACTACCAGAGGCACCCCTGCGATCGGGTGTCCCTGGTCTGCGCGGACCATATCAGCAGGTCTCAGGCGCCTTCCGAGGCGGGCACCACCATCTGACTGCGACTGCGCTTGGAGGCCCTGGCCTCCAGGAACGAAGTCACCAGCACCGTCGCCACCAGGGTGATTCCCAGTGCCTTGGGTTCGAGCCACGGCTGGTTCCGCAACAAGATCACCGCGAGTAGCAAGACGATCAACTTGCCCATGAATCCGCCGAGTGCGGCAACCATCACGAACATCGGATCAAGCGCCGCCGTCTTGCGCATCAACAACAGCGTGGCGAGGCTCGAAGCGATGGCGATCGCACCACCGATCAATGATCCGAAGAGACCAGCGGTCCCCCAGATCACAGTTGACACGACGACGCCGAGGACAAACGTGCCGAGCGCGGCCCAGGCGGCCGCGCGGAACATTTCCCCGGCGAGCCGCTGGACGGTCAGCTCGTGCGTGACGGCCTTGTCCGCGTCGCTCATGTCCCGAAGTGTAGGAAGCCGCTTGTGAACGCTTGCAGGCAGCCCCGCGTAAACGACGGTTAAGCGGACCCAAACAAGATGAACGCCGTTTACGGCTTGCGGACGTCCCGCAGCCTCGGGATCACCGAAACCACGAACGTAACGATCAACCCGATGACGAAGCACGTGGCCACGATGATCGGATCGAACAACGTCAGCGCCACCGCACCGAACGCGAGCACACCGGCCCACAGGTAGATGAGCAGGACCGCACGCCGTTGCGAGTGGCCGATCTCCAGCAACCGGTGGTGCAGGTGCATCTTGTCCGGCGAGAACGGGCTTTCCCCTCGCCGCGTGCGGCGGATGATCGCCATCAGCAGGTCGAGCAGCGGCACGAAGAGCACGGCGGCGACGACGATCAGCGGCGACAGCAGACCGAGCAGGTCGGCAGCGCTGCCCGTGGCCTGGTTGATCTTCCCCGACGCGCTGGTCGTGGCGGCGGCGAGCA
Source organism: Lentzea flava (assembly GCF_014648475.1). Lineage (GTDB taxonomy): Bacteria > Actinomycetota > Actinomycetes > Mycobacteriales > Pseudonocardiaceae > Lentzea > Lentzea flava. The sequence continues at coordinate 92,617 of NZ_BMRE01000025.1, forward strand.
TGAGGCCGATGAGCATCGAGCCCGAGTCGCCCATGAAGATGCGCGCGGGGTTGAAGTTGTGCGGCAGGAACCCGAGGCACGCCCCGGCGAGCGCGGCGGCGATCAGCGCCGGCGGATAGGCCTCGACGGCACCCTGCCGCTCGACCAGCAGTCCGATCGAGAACGCACACGTGGCCGCGGCGGCGATGAGCCCGATGCCGGCGGCCAGCCCGTCGAGCCCGTCGACGAAGTTCATCGCGTTGATCATCGTGACCGCGAGCAGCACGGTCAGCAGCGCGCCCTGGTTCTGGTCGAGACTGATGGTCGCGCCACCGTCCCACGGCACCCACGCGATCATCCACTGCAGACCGAACAACACGAGAATGCCCGCCGCCGTCACCTGCCCGGCGAGCTTCGTCAGCGAGTCGAGCTCGAACCTGTCGTCGATCGCACCCACGAGCACGATGACGCCGCCCGCGACGATGACCCCCCACGGGTCGTTGGAGAAGTCGAACGCGGCCCGCAGCACCGGCAGTTGATGCGCCACGAACATGCCGCACAGCACGCCACCGTAAATGGCGACACCACCCATGCGAGGCATCGGCTGCACATGCACGTCACGCTGCCGCGGATACGCCACAGCCCCAAGCCGGAACGCCATGGCCCGCACCAACCCCACGAGCAGGAACGTCACGACGGCAGCAATCAACGCGACGAGCAGGTACTCGCGCACGGGAAGGACGAACGAGGATGCGGGCCCCACGGGCCTACCAATCAATCGGGAGCAGTTCGGGGTGCACGCCACGGTACCCGCGGCGACATGATCAATTCTGGCAGCAGCCGCTCACCGCGCGACTTCGACCTCGATCCCGAGCACCTCGTTGATCTCTTCCCTGCTCACCGCACCCTCGCGCAAGATCAGCGCGTCGGCCCCGGTGAGATCCACGATGGTCGAGGCGATGTTCTCCCCGCTCAACCCACCGTCGAGGTACACGGGCACGGCATCCCCGAGCTGATCCCGAGCCTCCTGAGCACTGGAGGCGGGCGCAAACCCGGACTTGTTGGCACTGGACACGGCCATCGGCCCAACATCGCGCAGCAGTTCAAGAGCCACCGGGTGCAACGGCATCCGCAACATCACCGTGCCCCTGGTCTGCCCCAAATCCCACGCCAAACTGGGCGCGTGCGGCAACACAAGACTCAGCCCACCAGGCCAAAACGCCTCGATGAGCGCCCTCGCCTGCCGCGGCACGCTGAGCACCAGCCCGTCAATCGTGGTCCAGGACCCGACCAACACCGGCACGGGCATGTCGGGCCCACGCCCCTTGGCCTCGAGAAGACTCCGAACAGCCTCAGCGTCAAACGCATCGCACCCGATGCCGTAAACGGTGTCGGTGGGCAGGACGACAAGGCGCCCGCTCCGCACCGCACCGGCGGCGGCGGCAAGACCTGCCGCGCGGTTGCTCGGTTCGCTGCAGTCGTAGACCGTGCTCACCTCGCCGAGCCTAGTCAGCTCTGCGGGTCTTCCCACATCGGGCCTGCTCGGGCCACTCGATGTGTTCACCGGTCAGCGGGCCAATCTGCCGACTGTGTTTCGATGCGAGTCTCGCACTGGTCCTGACTGATCCAAAGCCGAACCGACCGCTCGAGATCGTCGGCGATCTCGCGGCGCCCGGTTCATTTGAAACACCGATGTCACCAGGCTCAGCCACCCGCGGGAAACCGCTCAACTCATGTGCGGCGTCCAGCAGCTCGGCTCGGTTGAGTGGCACGCGGATGGCGACAAGGCGGTCTGGCGCAAGAGCAGAGCCAGCGGACGAGGCGGACTGCGTCGAGGTGGCGTTGGCCACGACCAGGCAGGTGTCCACGACTCCGAGCACCGCCCTGGACCTGCGCTTTCATTCTCACTTAGCGCATTCAAAGCGATCCTGACCAGGGCAAAGTTTTAACCCAAACAGGGCTAAGTAGTTCAACTCATCCCCCGAACGGGCGCACCACGGTAAGGTCATATGCCGACCACAGAGCGCTATCGGGGAGGGTCGAGCTTCTGTGTCCGACGAGGGACTGGTAACGAGCGGCTCACGCGGCAACAGCATCGCCGACCGAGCCGCCAGCGGCTCGTGGAGTGGCATCTTCGGGGGCGGTCTCGCCGCTATCGCCGACGCGGCAAAAGCGGTCGCGGTCGCGGTGGAGACTCAACAACTGTCCGTCGACCCGCACCTGGTCGACGCCATGATCAAGAAGCTCACCGCGATGAAGGACGAGCTTGCTTCGATCGCAGAGCGCAGAAACGAGCTGAGCCAGGAAACCAAGATCGGCGGCGGATACGCCATGGCCGTGAGCCGGGACAGCATGAATTTCGGCAGGCAAGCTGCCCAGCAAATCACCGAACTCGGTAAAGCGATCGATTCATTGAAGACGCAGATCGAGAAGAGCCGCGCTTCCTACCACAACGCTGACCAAGCGGGCTCCGACTCGTTCAACAAAATCAACGGGAAGTCATGAAGCGCATCCTCATCGCCGCCTTGATCGCAACGTCCGTGCTCACAAGCGGCTGCACCGGCATGGCAGGCGATCCCAAGCCAACTCCTACCACCGGCGGTGGCACGCCGACGAGCAACGCCGGCACCTCGTCAGGACTCGAGTCGATCAAGCCCTGCGATCTGCTCACCGAGTCCGAAACGGCCACCCTGGGCATCAAGACGCCCGGCAAGGAAGAGAAGGTCGGAACTTCTGACGGGTGCAGCTACTTCATCTCGTCGGAACTCGGCCGGCTTCGGGTAGGCATCCGCGCCAAGTCCGGCCTCAAGGACCTGAATCTTCAGGGCGACAAAATCTCTGACATCAAGGTTGGCAAGTACGACGCGAAGAAGGTTGAAGCTCCGGACGGAGCGAAGTCCCAATGCAACGTCATGATCTCCGTGACTGAGACTTCATCAATCTCGGTGATCGCGACCTTGGACGTCAGCTCCGAAGACACCCCAGTCGCGTGCGAGCGTGCTCGCAAGGCCGCCGACATGATCGCACCGAAACTGCCTTAACGCCGTCCGAGGGGGAATCTCATGGCGCCCATCAAGGCCACCGTTCCAACGCCGAACGACAACTACGCAGGCCAGCCACATGAACGCATGAAGTCTCTGGTCACCGAGAACTACGCGCCCGATACCGCGACCACCGTGAGCGAAGCGTGGAAGGCGATCGGCAACACGTTCAAGGAACTGGCCACCGACTTCTCCATCCTGGTCAACGGCTCGCAGGATGGGTGGAAGGGTCGCGCCGCCGAGGGCGTCAGGACTGCGCTTGGCAAGGTGGGCACATTCGCGGACCAGACCGGCGACGGCTTTCTCAAGACGTCGAGCGCTATCGAGCAGCAGCGTGAGGCCGCGGTTCAGGCGAACAAGAGCATGCCCGACCCGGTCGAGTTCAACCCGATGAAGATCGCCGGCGACTGGCTGACGAACAAGGGTGGCTTCATCGCCCCCGCCATGATGGTCGGCGCGCCCATCGAGATGATCTCCACGTACAACAAGCAGCAGGGCGCCAAAGAAGAAGCCGTGCAGGTCATGCAGACGCGTGACAACACGATGATGGCCGCGGCGATGTCCATGCCCACCATGGAGTCCACGCCGCAGGTCACGCAGGACCAAGGCGTCACGCAGACGAGCAGCAGCACCAGCACGCACAGCCTCAGCAACTCCAACGGGTACCGACCCCCGGGCACCACCGGCATGCCGGGCATGCCGCCGCCGCCCGGCACGAACAACGGCACGACGAACCCGTCGTGGGTGCCGCCGCAGACCAAGGACCCGAACCTCCCCGGCAACTACGACCCGAACCGGCCGCCCGGCAACCAGAACCGCCCGCCGGGCATTCCAACCCCCGGCCCGTTCCCGCCCGGCCGGATCCCGCCCGGAGGTGGCGGCCAGGGCAGGCCTCCTGGTGGCGGTCAGGGCAGGCCGGCTCCCGGCGGCGGTGGCATGCGCGGCGGTGCGCCCGGTGGCGGAGCTGGTGGTCGTGGCATGGGACCAGGCGGCATGAGCGGTGTGGGCGGCCGCGGCATGGGCAGCTTCGGGCCTGCGAACCCCGGCGGTGGCGCTGGAGTCATGGGCAGCGGTCCCGGCGGTGCGGCAGGCGCCGGCGCCGCGGGTGGTCGTGCGGGTGCGGCCGGTGCTGCCGGCATGGGGGGCGGCGCTGGTGCCGGTCACGGTGGCGGCGAGGAGGACAAGGAGCACAAGTCGAACTATCTCGTGCCCACTGACGAGTTCTTCGACGACGATCGCATGGTCGCGCCGCCGGTGATCGGCGGATGAGGCAGATCGCTCAGCTCTCCCTGCCCGCGTTCGAGGTTCTCTGGGAGGACCTGCGGGCGGGGAGTGTGCCCTACCCCTTCGACGTGACGCCGCACGGCGACACGCTCGACGAACGCGCGCGCATCAAGGCCGCGGTGCACGCGGACCTCGAACGCAAGGGTCTCGCGCGGCGCGGCAGGCCGGAGCCGGACCTCGAGGACGCGCTGAACCTGTTGGCACGTCCCGAACTCCGCGTCATCGCCATGTGCATTCCGGACATGAACGGGCAGAAGGTCGTGCGCGCCAGCGTTGTGGCGCGCGGTGGTTACGCGGTGCTGGTGACCCAGGAGGACACCACCGTCACACTGAACTTGTTGCAGCCCAACGAGATCGCGACCAGCCTGGCCAACGCAATGCCGCACGGCCGGCCGGGACCGGGCAGGCTCGTCACGGTGCCCGCCGAAGCCTTCGAGAACCAGCCGCAGCAACAGGAAGGCTTCCGCCAGGCGGTCCGCACGATGGAAAACGACGACGTCCGCATCGCCAAGCAGATGCTGACCGGGCCCGCCATCGGCAACGGCCACTTCCTCGTCCAGATGGGACAGGGCCGCACCAAACGGGACTTCCCGCCCGTCACCTGGATCGACACCCCGCAGGGCCGCTACTCCAACGTTCAGATGCGCAACGGCTGGTTCACCATCAGCCCCGCCGACAACATGGGGTTGGCGCGACACCTCGGACAGGTGTTGGCGATGACGAGCGAACGATGAACCCGGAGCAGATGATCGCGGACCTCGAGTCCAAGGCGCAGCAGCTCCAGCATCGCTCCCAGCAGATGCAGGAGCAAATCCAGAACGCCAGCAGCACGGTCACCTCCCCCAACGAGGCGGTGACCGTGCGCGTGGCACCCAACGGCGCCTTGCAGCACATCGAGTTCTCGCCGACCGCGATGCGCCTGACACACGTCCAGCTCAGCCAGATCGTGATGCAGACCGTGCAGAAGGCCCAGGTTCAGGCGGCCGAACAAGTGGCGTCCATTGTGGAGCCCGAGTTCGGCGGCACCGAGGCGATGGACTTCCTGCGCAGCTTCATCCCGCAGCAGGAGGAAGAAGAACCGCCGCCACCGCCGCAGGAAGACGGCCAGGTCATGCGCGAAGTCTCCTGGAACGAGCCCGTGCAGAGGCCCACGCCGCCACCGAGGCCTCAGCGCCCTGCAGATGACGAAGAGGACGGGTTCGGGAGCGTGCTCCGATGACCGGCCCCAGCTTCAGCGTCGACGCGACCGAGCTCCACAAGTTCGCCAAGGGTCAGCAGGCTCGTCAGGACGCCCTGGACGCCGCCGCCAGCAAGGCGGCGCAAGTGGATCTCGGCGGTGACACGTTCGGCCAGCTGCTGTCCTTTTTCGCGGCGAACGCGCAGGAATGGGCGCAGGGCACCACCGCCGCGATCAGGGAACTGGCGGTGGCCGTCGGCAACGCTTCCGAGGACACCAAGGCCACTGCGCTGACCTACGAGGCCCACGAGGACGCGAACCGCAACAGGTTCGGAGGTTCCCGATGACCTGGACCGGTTTCGGCGACAGCTGGACGAACCCTGACAACGTAGCAGGTGGAGGTCTTGCTGAGTCGTTCGTTCAGACGATCGACTCGGCCAGCCGCCTCAGCGAAGGCGATTTCGCCGAGTTCGGCATGAACCTCGCGGCGACCGGGCTGGACGCGCTCGGCGCGTGGATGGACCCCGTGGGCGCTCTGGCCACAGCGGGCATCGGCTGGCTGATCGAACATCTCAGCTTCCTCCGCGAGCCGCTGGACTGGCTGGCCGGCAGTGGCGACAAGATCAAGGCCGCGGTGACCACCTGGAACCAGGTCGCTGCGGACCTCCGCAACGTCGGCGAACAGCAGGACAAGGCGGTGAAGAGCGAGCTGCCGTGCTGGGAGCAGGGCACTGCGGCCGAGAAGTTCCGCCAGAGCCAGGGCGAGTTGGCCACCGAGATCGCTGCGGTGTCGAAGATGTGCACCTTCGTCGCCTCCGAGATCGCCAGTGCGGGCACCATCACCGCGGCCATCCGCGGCATGATCCGTGACCTCATCGCACTGTTCATCTGGGAAGTGATCCGCAACGCCGTCATTGCACTCGCGTCGTCGTGGGTCTCGCTCGGCAGTTCCCTCGCGGCGTTCGGAGCATGGGCGGTCGGACGCGGCGCTGTGGTCCTCGGCAAGATCACCCAGCAACTTGCCAAACTCGTCAAGCTCGTGGCCCGGATCATGAGTCGTCTCAAGGGACTCTTCGGTCAGCTGGGTGACGTGCTCAGGCGCCTCGGCCGCTTCGGCAAAGGCGGTGGCACGAGCGCCCCGCAAGCCCCTCGCATCCCGTCGACCCGCGGAGACGGACTCGCGGATGCGGGTAAGCGCCTGGAGGACTGGGGCAACTCACGCCCGAATCTCGGCGACGTCGGCGACCAGGTCAAGCAGGCCGGCCGCGAGTTCAAGGACGGCTACGGAGATGCGGGCAACGTCTGGAGGAACAAGTACGAAGAGCCGTACCAGCAGAAGGTTCCGCAGCCGTCTCAGCCGTTCCAGGAGGCCGTCGGCGCCTACACGCCGTACAAGCCGCGTACGCGTCCTGACGGCACCGTGGCGCCGCATTCCTTGCCCAACGTCGAGGACGGTGGCTGGATCGCCAAGGCGACGGCTGATCACCTGCGTGAGTGGGCCAAGTACGACGAGCTGGAGAACCAGGGCAGGACGTTTCCGCGCCAGCAAGGATCTTTGGACGAATGACCAGGACGAGGCCTCCGTTCCAGCCGAAGAAGCTGCTGCTCGCGACCGTGAGCGTTGCCGTGCCCACGCTCACCGGGTTCTTGAGCAGCACCGGCCGAGTGGGTGTGATCCTGCCGCTGGCGTTTCTGTCCATGGCGGCTCTGCCGTTCTACATCGCGTCGGTGGGGAACTACCGGCCCAAGGGCGAGCGGTGGATGCTTCTGCCGGCGCTCGCGCTCTTCATCGGCAGCGTCTTCCCCGCAGGCATCGGTGGACACTCACTCTGGCTCACCGCGTTCGGCGAGACGTTGCACTGCCGCGTCGACAACATCGAGAGGCACAGCAGCAGCCGTGGATCCGACTCGTTCAGCGCTGATCTGGACTGCGGCGGCAGGAAACTGACTTTCTTTCCCACCAACTTCCGGTCAGTCAAGCCGATCAACACCGAGTTCGACGTCGTCGTCGACAAGACCGGTTTCTTCAGCAGCTTGGAACCCGACCAGGTTTCCTGGTGGCACAACCTGCTGTTCCTGACAGGCCTGCTGATCAACGGCCTGTTCATCTTTCTCGTGGCCTGGCTCCCAGTGCGCGAACCGCTGCCTTTAGTCGCCGAGAGGGCTGAGTAGGCGCACACGTTGCGCTCACTCAAGATCCTCGATGATCAAAAAGCTTGATGCGATGAAGGAAGAGCTCGAGAAGATCTTGGAGAAGAGGGCTGACCTGAGCGTGGAAGCAAAGCTCGGCCGTGGATACGCCCAGGACCAACACAGATTTCGGCAAGCAGGCAATCCAGCAGATCTTGGACGTCAACAAAGCGATCGACTCGCTCAAGACGCAGATCGAGAAGAGCCGTGCCTCGTACCACAACGTCGACCAGGCCGGCGCCGACTCGCTCAAGAAACTCAACGGGAAGTCATGAAGCGCATCCTCATCGCCACCCTGATCGGGCTGTCGGCGCTCACTGCAGCCTGCACTGGCACGACTGGGAACCCCACTCCGGCCCCTACCACGGGCGGCGGCACGCCGACGAGCGACAGCAACGCGTCGTCACGACTGAAGTCGATCAAGCCGTGCGACCTGCTCACCGGCTCTGACGCAACTGGCCTCGGCCTCGAGCTCCCTGGTGAGGCGGAGAAGGTCGCGACCTCCGACGGTTGTTCATGGAAGGTCACCGGGAATGGACGGCTTCGTGCCGGTATCCGCACCGAATCCGGCATCAAGGACCTGAACTTGCAAGGCGACAAGGTCTCTGAGATCAAGGTCGGCAAGTACGACGCGACCAAGGTCGAGGCACCGGACGGAGCCAAGTCACAGTGCACCATCGTGATCGGAGTTACTGAGAAGTCGTCCGTTGCGGTCATCGCGACCTTGAACCTCTCCTCAGAAGACACCGCAGCCGCGTGCCAGCGCGCGTCCAAGGCTGCCGATCTGATCGCCCCGAAGCTGCCGTAACAACGCCCGTGGCGGGAATCTCATGGCGCCCGTCAAGCCCGCAGTTCCAACGCCGAACGCGAACTACGCAGGCCAACGGCATGAACACATGAAGTCCATGGTCGCCGAGAACTACGTTCCTGACACCGCCACCACTGTCAGTGAGGTGTGGAAGGCAATCGGCAACACGTTCAAGGAGCTAGCGACCGACTTCAACATCCCGATCATCGTCGTCGCGGCGATCGCCTTCATGTCGTCGTTGGGTACCAAGTCCCTGTGGCTCTCCATCTTCGGGGACACCGTGGACGATCGCGTGGTGACCGAGCGCTCGTCTCACACGCCTCGTCGATCGCCGACCTACTACTGGAACGAGTTGAGTTGCGGTCCACTTCGGATCACCTACCAACCCGGCCCCGGCTATTCGACCAAGCCGGTTGGCGAGCGGATTGACCTCGCGGACTACGCGGAGCCAGGCACGATCGTGGCGCACACGCGGTCACGCGCGAGGCGGCGGTTCCTCAAGCGCGTGACCGCGTGCCCTCCCCGAGGCAAGAACATACGGCCATTCGGCCGCAACGTGACAGAACGTCACGTAATTGGCCACAATTTGTCAACTCTGCCGAGCACTCCGCCATCCTCGGGCTACCAGACAGCGCAGTGAGACCCCGCGCTGTCGTCGTCCAGCCCGTTTGCCCTCGTTCGGCGCATTGACAATACGCAATTCACAGCACCTTACCCTATTCCGATCTGGAACGACTATTGTGCCTGCTATCTGCAGCCAAGGCATGGGAAATACGTGTCCACCAACCCTCTGACCAGCACAAACGCGAAGCTATAGATTCAATGACAGAAAGTGGACAAGACAATGTCAACTCCGACGTCGACGAAAGGAAGCGATTCTCCGAAGCCACGCGGCGACGTGGTGTGCTTCCCCTGCGCAGCCGCGCACCGCGACGAGGAGTTCACGGGCGTCGCCATTCGCGAGTGCCGAGTGGAAGTGTCCGGCAACGCCGGAGTGGAGTCGCGGGAAGCGGTGCGACGCAGCGGGCTGTCGGCGTTGGCCGTGGTGCTGTTCGCCGGCAGCGCGTTGCTGCTCGGGTTGTGGCGGCTGGCCGGGGGCAGCGGCGCGGGCGGGGTGCGGTTCGGGCTCGGGCTGCGCGTGCGGCGGGGCTTGCCGCTCGGGCCGTTCGGGCTCGGGTGGGTGGTGGGCGCGAGCGGGCTGTTCTTCGCGCTCTTCAGGTTCAGCGGCGTGATGTGCAGGCCCAGGTACTACGACGGGTGCGAGCCGGGGAGCGGCGACGGCGGCATCGCGATCACCGCCGTGTTGGTCGCCGGAGGAACGAGCAGGGAAAGCCCATGAGCGAACGGAACTTCAAGATCAGCGGGCGCTCCAGAGGCGGGGACGTCCACATCGGACACATCAAGGACGTCAGTGCGGTGCTGCGGCTCCTCGACGAGTTGCGTGAGGACCTCAACGACGCCCAGGCGCCTACGTCGACCATCGAGGTGGTCGACGACCTGCGGGTCGAGGCGCGCAAACCCAAGCCCGGCAGGGACGTTGTCGAGCACCTGATGGAGAAGCTGGCCGACCGCGGGCTCGGTGAGCAGGTGAAGGAGCTGCAGAAGGCCTTTGACGTGCTCTTCTAGACTTTGCGGGCGGTCGCGAACCTGGGGCGGCCCGCCAGGTCGGTGTGGTCAGCAACGTCCGTGAGCACGCGGCGGGCCGACAGGAGTGCTGGGACGGACTCGCCCTGCGTGTCGTCGTGTTCGATGCCGACGGAGCCGCCCGGTTTGAGCCAGCGGGCCGCGGCGGACACCACGTGCCGGATCACGTCCAGGCCGTCGGTGCCGGAGAACACCGCGTGGTGCGGATCGTGCACGCCCACCTCGGGCTGCACGGGAGTTCCCTCTGGCACGTAAGGGGGATTGCAGACCACGAGGTCGACCTGACCGTCCAGATCGGACAGCAGGGACGGGTCGGTGGCGTCGCCCGAGTGCAGGCGGATCGGGGTGTCTCCGGCTGCCGCGCGCGCGTCCGCGTTGCGGCGGGTCCACGCGAGGGCTTGCGGGTCGATCTCGACCGCGTGCACCACCGCGTCCGGGCGGGCATGCGCGATCGACAGGGCCAGTGCGCCCGTGCCGGTGCACAGGTCGACCACCACGGGCGAGGTGACGCCCACGAGTGCCTTCAGGCCCCACTCCATCAGCAGTTCGGTCTCCGGCCGGGGGACGAACACGCCTGGGCCGACCTCGACCGTGATGGCGCCCATGGGGGCCCAGCCGAGGATGTGCTGCAACGGAATGCGCGAGGCCCGGAGGCGGACCAGCTTGTGCAGCTGGTCGATCACCGGTGGATCGACCAGCGGGATGAGCGGCAGCCGTCCGCGTTCCACGCCGAGCACGTGCGCGGCCAGGTACTCCGCGTCGACGCGTGGGCTGTCCACGCCGGCCTCGGCGAGGATCTTGGCCGCCTCGGAGATGGCGAGGCGGAGCGGCTGCCGGTTCATCATCAGCGAGAAGGTATCTCAGAAGTTGATCATGTGCCCGGCCAGGCCGTGCACCGCTTCCTTGACGGCCTCGGAGAGGGTCGGGTGCGCGTGGACGTTGCGCGCGACCTCGTGGACGGTGAGGTCCCACTGCTGCGCCAGCGTGAGCTCGGGCAGGAGTTCGGTGGCCTCGGGGCCGATGATGTGGCCGCCGAGCAGCTCGCCGTGCGTCTTGTCGCTGATCAGCTTCACGAAGCCGCCGGGCTCGGCCAGGCCGTGCGCCTTGCCGTTCGCGGTGAACGGGAACTTCGCGACCTGGACGTCGAAGCCCTTCTCGCGGGCCTGCGCCTCGGTGTAGCCGAACGACGCGATCTGCGGCTGGCAGAACGTCGCCCGCGGGATCATCACGTAGTCGAGCTCCATCGTCTCGGCACCCGCGATGGTCTCCGCGGCGATGATGCCCATCGACTCGGCGGTGTGCGCGAGCATCAGCTTCGCGGTGACGTCACCGATGGCGAAGATGTGCGGCACGGAGGTGCGGCCGCGGCCGTCGATGTCGATCGCGCCGCGCTCGGTCAGCTTCACGCCGGTGTTCTCCAGGCCGTAGCCCTCGACGCGCGGCACGAAACCGATGGCCTGCATGACCTTGTCGGCTTCCAGGACTTCCTGGGCGCCGTTCTTCGTCACGGTGACGCGGACCTTGGGGCCGGACTCGTCGATCGACTCCACGCGGGTGCCGACGCGCACGTCGATGCCCAGCTTCTTGTAGCGCTTGAGCAGCTCGGCGGAGATCTCTTCGTCTTCAAGGGGCACCATGCGGTCGAGGAACTCGACGATGGTGACCTTCACGCCGTAGTTGTGCATGACGTAGGCGAACTCGACGCCGATCGCGCCAGCGCCGGCGATGATGATCGACTCCGGCAGCTCCTCGGTCATGATCTGCTCTTCGTAGGTCACGACGCGGTCGGACTTCTGCGTGTTCGGCAGCATCCTGGTCGTCGCGCCCACCGCGATGATCGCGTGGCCGAACGTGATCGTCTCGCCGTTCACGGTCAGCGTGTGGTCGTCGGTGAAGTTGGCCCACCCGTTGTACTCGGTGATGCCGTTCTTCTTCATGAGGAAGTGCACGCCCTTGACGCGCCCGTCCGCGACCTTGCGGCTGCGCTGCCACGCAGCGCTGTAGTCGAAGCTGACGGTGCCGTCGACCTTGATGCCGAACGTCTTCTGCTCGTGCGTGAAGATGTGCGCGAGCTCGGCGTTGCGCAGGAGAGCCTTCGACGGGATGCAGCCCACGTTCAGGCAGACGCCGCCCCAGTACTTCTCCTCGACAACGGCGGTCTTCAGCCCGAGCTGAGCCGCCCGGATCGCGGCGACGTACCCGCCGGGACCCGCACCCACGACGACGACATCAAAGTGTGCGCTCATAAGCACACACCCTAGGTCCCGAGCTGCTCCCGCAAGAACTCAACCGTCCGTTTCCAGGCGTTCGCCTGGGCGTGCGCTGTGGCGTGCGGAACACCACCACCCGAGAAGGTGACACCGGGCCCCGGATAGGTCACGTCGGTCGCCGGACGGTGCGGCGGGCCCGCGATCAGGTGTCCTGCCTCGGGATACACGACGTGCTCGTACGGGAACGGGTGCTCGTGGTCCTTCAACCGGCGCATCGCGACCTCGCTCAGCTCGACGCACGGCCACCCGTCGTCGTGTCCGGACGAGATGAGCAACACACCGCCGACGATGTTCTCGACGCGGATCTCGGTGTCCTCGGGGATGCCGTCGGACGTGTCGAACGCGAGCCGCAACGGCACGGGTTCGCCGTTGACGATCTTCGCCCGCAGCTCCTCGCTCACGTAGTACGGCAGGTACGGCAGCGGCTCACCCTTGTAGGTCCAGGACGCCGCCTCGTACGAGAGCTTCTGCAGCAGGTTGGCGCCCGGCCCGATGCCCTGGGTCACGACGCCGCTGCCGACCACGCTGACAACAGCCCTGACCTGTGGATACATCGAACCCACCAGCAACGCCAGCTCACCGCCGCGCGAGCCGCCGACGATGCCGATCTCGCCGGACCGTTCGGCCAGGTAGTCGATCGCGGTGCCGAAGTACTCGAGCGGGATGTCCACGAGGTGCTCCGGCAGGCCCTTCATCCCGAAGTAGCCGAGCGCGAACGTCACGAACCCGTGCGCGGCCAGGAGCGCCGCGTCGGTCTCGTGCAAACCGCCCTCAGAGCCACCGAGCACGATCACGCCCGGCAGGTCGCCTCCGTCGTCCTCAGGGGCGAACAGAGTGCCCACCAGACCGTTCTCGCGGACCTCCAGCCGCTCGACGCCCTCGGGCACGGTCAGCCGCCGCAACGCGATCTCACCGGCACCCTCGACCGACAGGCACATCGGCCCCGGCTTGCCGCCGGTGCGTTCGAGCGACCAGAACAGGCCCATCGGATCGACACCGTGATAGGTGCCCTCACGAGGGGCGTGCCGGGTGAGGTCCACGACGCCGCGCTCGTCGGCGATGAAGACACCGTGGGACGCACGGTCTCCTGTGGACAGTTGAACGACGACCTCGTCGCCGGGCGGAAGGCCCACGACGATGATGTCGACCGGTTGGTCGAGGGGTGCGGTCTGCGGATTCACCAGGATCTCGGCCACAACGCGCCCCTCTCACGTCGGTTTACCCGCCTGCGAGCCGTTCTGCCCGGTCGGCGGCGGCCAGCGCGTCCACCACCGCGTCCAGGTCACCGTCGAGCACCTGGTCCAGGTTATGCGCTTTGTACCCAACCCGGTGATCGGAAATTCGTGATTCGGGGAAGTTGTAGGTGCGCACCCGCTCCGACCGGTCGACCGTCCGAATCTGGGTACGACGGGCGTCCGACTGCTCCTGCGCCTTCTGCTCCTCGGCCAGGGCCGCGAGCCGGGACTGCAGGACCTGCATGGCGCGCGCCTTGTTCTGCAGCTGGCTGCGCTCGTTCTGGCAGGAGACGACGATGCCGGTCGGCAGGTGCGTGATGCGCACGGCGGAGTCGGTGGTGTTGACCGACTGCCCGCCCTTGCCGGACGAGCGGTAGACGTCGATGCGCAGGTCGTTCTCGTTGATCTCGACCTCGGCGGTTTCCTCGGTCTCGGGGAACACGAGGACACCGGCCGCGGACGTGTGGATGCGCCCCTGCGACTCCGTGACGGGCACGCGCTGCACGCGGTGCACGCCGCCCTCCCACTTCAGCCGGCTCCAGACACCGTCCGGTGTCGGGCTCTTGGCCTTGATGGAGACCGTGACGTCCTTGAACCCGCCCAGGTCGGAGTCGGTGCCGTCGAGCATCTCGACCTTCCAGCCCTGACGCTCGGCGTAGCGCGTGTACATGCGCAGCAGGTCGCCCGCGAACAGCGCGGACTCCTCGCCGCCCTCACCGGACTTGATCTCCAGCAGCACGTCGTCACCGTCGTGCGGGTCGCGCGGCAGCAGGAGCTCGGTGAGCTTCTCCTCCAGCGCGGGGAGCTGCTCCTCGAGCTGCTTGGCCTCCTCGGCGAACGCCGGATCCTCGCTCGCGAGCTCCTTCGCGGCCTCGAGGTCGCTGCGGACCTGCTCGATCTCGCGAGCCGTCTTCACGATCGGGCCGAGCTCGGCGTACCGCTTGCCGAGCTTGCGGGCGCCGGCCTGGTCAGCGTGCACGCTGGGGTCGGCGAGCTTCTTCTCGAGCTCGTCGTACTCGGCGAGCAGGCTGTCCAGCGACTGCGACACTTGAGGACTCCCTAGTGGTGGTCGTACAGACGGCAACGGCGCCTGACCTCGGCTCGTTTGCCGAGGTCAGGCGCCGTGAACGCAGCTACTTGTTGCGCTTGCCGTAACGCGCCTCGAAGCGCGCGACGCGGCCACCGGTGTCCAGGATCTTCTGCTTGCCCGTGTAGAACGGGTGGCAGTTCGAGCAGACCTCGACGTGCACGGAGCCGGAGGTCTTGGTGCTCCGGGTGGTGAAGGTGTTGCCGCAGCCGCAGGTGACCTCGGTGGTCACGTACTCCGGGTGGATTCCAGTCTTCAAGATCTTGTCCCTTTCAAGGATGGCCGCCGGGTCCCTGTTGCTGATGACGGGTGAACCGGAGCCGGACTCGACCGCTTAGTTTGCCAGACCCTTCAACACGTGCAAAAACGCGGTTGTTCCCCGCGCTTCCGGGTGTCGGAAGTCACAACCGTTCAACCTCCGTGATACGCCGTTCGGCGCAAGGTGCGCCCGTTCGGCCACATACGGCTCCGTGTTGTTGGAGAGCTTCCATCAGACTGTGTGCCGTGTTCTGCACCGCCGAACGGCCGATGAGCCCGCGTCTGTGGGTGGCTGTGCCGTTCCTGTTCTCCGCCGCCGTGTTCGGCCTGATGGGGTCGGCCGGGCTGATCACCGCTTCCTGGACGACCGTGCCGTTGTCGCCGGTGGTGTCCGGTGCCGGAGTGGCGGTGGCTGCTGCGGTGTCCGGTGGGGTGCGGTGGCGCCGCTCCTGGCAGCGGACCTGGGTGCGCTGGCCGTATCTGGCGTCGGTGCTGGCCTTCGGAGTGCTGGTGGGCGCGGTGGAGGTGCCCGCGCTGGTCACGGCCGTGGTGGGCCTGCCGGTGCTGCTGGGCCTGGTGTTCCAGTGCCTGGTGCAGAACGACGAGAGCGCGCCTGCCTCGGACTGCCGCTGAAGCCCACATGGCTCCGGCATTCGAGTGAACGAACACGAAAAGACCCCCGCTGACCAGCAGCGGGGGTCTTTTCACGTGAAACTCACGCGGGCGATCAGTCCTGCTCGGCGCCCGGCGTCGTCTTCGCCACCTGCATCAGGAACTCGATGTTGGTGCGCGACTTGCGCAGCCGGTCGAGCAGCAGGTCGATGGCCTGCTGACCGTCCAGAGCGTGCAGCACGCGGCGGAGCTTGTGCGTGACCGCCATCTCGTCCGGCGAGAGCAGCAGCTCTTCCTTGCGGGTACCGGACGAGTCGACGTCCACGGCCGGGAACGTCCGCTTGTCGGCGATCTTCCGGTCCAGCTTGAGCTCGGCGTTGCCCGTGCCCTTGAACTCCTCGAAGATGACCGAGTCACCGGCGGAGCCGGTCTCGACCAGCGCCGTCGCGATGACGGTCAGCGAGCCGCCGCCCTCGATGTTGCGGGCCGCGCCGAGGAAGCGCTTCGGCGGGTACAGCGCCGTCGAGTCGACACCACCGGACAGGATGCGGCCGGAAGCCGGGGCTGCCAGGTTGTAGGCGCGGCCCAGACGCGTGATCGAGTCCAACAGCACCACGACGTCGTGACCCATCTCCACCAGCCTCTTCGCGCGCTCGATGGCGAGCTCGGAGATGGTGGTGTGGTCCGACGGCGGGCGGTCGAAGGTCGAGGCGATGACCTCGCCCTTCACCGAGCGCTGCATGTCGGTGACCTCTTCCGGACGCTCGTCGACGAGGACGACCATCAGGTGGCACTCGGGGTTGTTCTTGGTGATCGCGTTGGCGATCGCCTGCAGCACCGAGGTCTTGCCGGCCTTCGGCGGCGACACGATCAGGGCGCGCTGGCCCTTGCCGATCGGCATCACCAGGTCGATGACGCGGGTGGTGAGGATGTGCGGCTCGGTCTCCAGGCGCAGGCGCTCGTTCGGGTAGAGCGGCGTCAGCTTGGTGAAGTCCGGGCGGTTGCGCGCCTCTTCCGGGTCCAGGCCGTTGATCTTGTCGACGCGGACCAGCGGGTTGAACTTCTGGCGCTGCTGCTCGCCCTCGCGCGGCTGGCGGACGGCACCGGTGATGGCGTCGCCGCGGCGCAGGCCGTACTTGCGGACGAGCGAGAGCGACACGTAGACGTCGTTCGAGCCGGCCAGGTAGCCCGACGTGCGGACGAACGCGTAGTTCTCCAGCACGTCCAGGATGCCCGCGACCGGGAGCAGGACGTCGTCCTCGCGCACCTCGGTCTCGCGGTCACCGCGCTCGCCACCCTCGCCACGGCCACCGCGGCGACGACGGTCGCGGAACCGGCCACGACGGCCGCCTTCCTCGTCGCCGTCCTGCTGCTGGCCGCCCTGGCGGTCGCGGTCGCGGTTGCGGTCACGGCCGCCGCGGTCGCCGCGGTCACCGCGGTCCTGGCGGTCGCCGCGGTCGCCGCGGTCCTGGCGGTCGCCGCGCTCCTGGCGGTCACCGCGGTCCGAACGCTCCTGGCGGTCACCGGAACGCTCGGCGCGCTCCGGACGCTCGGCGCGCTGCTCGGACTGCTGGCCCTCGCCGGCCTCGGCATTGCCGCCACCACGGCCGGAGCGACGGCGGCGGTTGCCTCGGCGGCCACCGTCCTCCGACGGCGCGCCGGTCTCGGCGGGTGCGGCAGCGGGAGCAGCGGCGGCAGCGGGCTGCTCCGCTACCTCGAGCTGCTGCTGAACAGGCTTTTCGGCGGCCGCGGGCTTCTCGGCTGCGGGAGCCTTCGCTGCTTTCGCGGGCTTCTCCGCCTTGGCAGGGGCGCCGGAGCCCTGCTTCTCCTTGATGGCCGCGATCAGGTCGCCCTTGCGCAGGCCAGCGGTTCCGGTGATGCCCATTTGGCCCGCGAGCTCACGCAGCTCCGCGAGCACCATGCCGGACAGACCCGCGCGGCGGCGCGGCGTCGTGCCGTTCGAAGGGGTGGACAGAGCGGTCTCCTCGGCTCCAGAACCAGAAGCAGCTGCGACGTCGCTGCTCAGCAAATCGGTGTTGCTCACACATGTCCTTCCTGACCAGGCCCCGCCTCCTACGCGGCCCAGCGGACCCGTCTTCCCGCTTCAACTGGGGAACGACGGTCAGTCCGATGCAGACGGAAGCACACACCGCTTCCGGCAAGCACGGGACTTTTCTCAGGTCACACGGCGATCGGGTGCCTCTTTTGCGTCCGCCCCGCCCGCACGGCACAGAGCCGGAACACAAAAGGATTGCGACCCGGAACGAGTGTCCGGGCGCGACACCGGCGCCCGTGCGCGCGGTGACTGATCGCCCCCGAGGGTAGACGCCGGTCTCCCCGCATGCAACAACCGGGGTCGCGCGTGTCAGTCCAATGGACGAACGCGCACGCCAGCCGTGTCGACGTCGAGTCTCCGCACGTCGAAGCCGGTCACGTCGACCTCGGCCGGCAGGTCGCCGAACGCGATCACGGTGGGTCCCGCTCCGGACACGCAGGCGGGAACACCGAGCTTGCGAAGATCGTTGATCACCCGGACGGTGTCGGGCCACGCGGGCTCGCGGTAGTTCTGGTGGAGGCGATCCTCAGTCGCGGCAAGGAGAACGGACGGATCCGACGTCAGCGCGTGCACCGCCAGGGCAGCCCGTCCCGCGGCGTGCGCGGCGTCGGCGTGCGGCACTTCGGCCGGAAGCAGGCCGCGCGTCGTCTTGGTGGACGACTCCTGGGACGGGATCAGCACGACCGGGCGCACCCGTGCGTCGGGCTCCATCCGGACCGCGCGGAATCGCTCTCCTTCGGACCACGCAACGACAACACCGCCGTACAGAGAGGCAGCGGCGTTGTCCGCGTGACCTTCGAACTCGGCAGCGATTTGCAACGCGTCCGTGTCCAACTCGCGACCCGTCAGGGTGAATCCGGCTGCGACACCCGCCACGATCGCTGCGGCCGACGAGCCCAGTCCACGTGCGTGCGGAATGACGTTGCGGCACTTCAGGGCGAGCCCGCCGGGGTAGCCGGCGGCGCGGACGGCCCGCACGACGAGATGCGACTCGTCGAGCGGGACGTCACCTGATCCGGCGCCTTCGACCGTGATCGAGAGACCGTCGGCGACGGCGACCTCGATCTCGTCGTACAACCCGAGCGCCATGCCCAGCGCGTCGAACCCCGAACCGAGGTTCGCGGTCGACGCCGGGACGGAAACCAGAAACCTCACGCGAGCTCCAGCGCGTGCGCGACCGCGCCGGGGTCGACCGGGACCGGCTCGACCTCGGTGACACCGAGCAGCGCGGTGTCCGGGTCCTTGAGACCGTGACCGGTGACCGTGCACACAACAGTCGACCCCTTGGGCAGCCGGCCGTCCTCCGCCGTCTTCAGCAGACCGGCGATGGACGCCGCCGACGCGGGCTCCACGAAGATGCCCTCGCTGCCCGCGAGCAACCGGTACGCCGCCAGGATCTGGTCGTCGGTGACGGAGTCGATCAGGCCGCCGGACTCGTCGCGGGCCGTGACGGCACCGGTCCACGACGCCGGGCTGCCGACGCGGATCGCGGTCGCGATGGTCTCCGGGTTCGCCACCGGCACACCGCTGACCAGCGGCGCCGCGCCCGCCGCCTGGAAGCCGAACATCTTGGGCAGGCCCTGCTCGTACGCTAGGTAGCCCTGCCAGTACGCGGTGATGTTGCCCGCGTTGCCGACCGGCAGGCAGTGGAAGTCCGGCGCCTGCCCGAGCACGTCGCAGATCTCCCACGCCGCGGTCCGCTGACCGATCAACCGCACCGGGTTGACGGAGTTCACCAGCGTGACCGGGTACTCGGCCGCCGTCTTGGACGCGAGCTCCAGGCAGTCGTCGAAGTTGCCGTCGATCTGCAGGATCTTCGCGCCGTGCATCACGGCCTGCGCGAGCTTGCCCATCGCGATCTTGCCGCTGGGCACCAGCACGGCGGCGGTCAGGCCCGCCTTGGCCGCGTAGGCCGCGGCGGAGGCCGACGTGTTGCCGGTGGAGGCGCAGATGACCGCCTTGATGCCGGACGCGAGGGCGTACGTCATCGCGACCGTCATGCCGCGGTCCTTGAACGAGCCGGTCGGGTTCGCGCCCTCGACCTTCACGTACACCTCGGAGCCGGCGACCTCGGAGAGCCGCTTGGCGTGCACCAGCGGCGTGCCGCCCTCGTGCAGCGTGACGATCTCCGCGCCCTCGGGGATCTCGATCCGGTCGCGGTACGCGTGGATGAGCCCTGGCCAGCCCGGCTTCACAGCGGCGCTCATTCTTCGCCCTCCACCCTCATCACACTCACGACCTCCCGCACCACCGGGAGACCGCCGATCTTGTCCACAGTGGACCGCAGCGCGGCGTCGGTCGCCGCGTGCGTGACGATCACCAGGCTGGCGTCCTCGGTACGGCCTTCCTGGCGCACCGCGGCGATGCTGACGTCGTGCTCGGCGAACACCGCGGCGACCTGCGAGAGGACACCGGGCTTGTCCGCCACGTCGAGGCTGATGTGGTAGCGCGTGGGCGTGTTTCCCATGGGCTGCACGGGAAGCGCGGCGTAGGCCGACTCGCGCGGACCACGTCCACTCGCGACCTTGTTGCGCGCCACGGCGACCAGGTCGCCGAGCACCGCGCTCGCCGTCGGGGCGCCACCGGCACCCTGCCCGTAGAACATCATCTCGCCCGCCGCGTCGGCCTCGACGAACACGGCGTTGAACGCACCGTTGACCGAAGCCAGCGGATGCGTCCTCGGGATCATGGCCGGGTGGACGCGCACGGCGACGGACTCCTGGCCGGACGGGGACACCACGCGCTCGCAGATCGCGAGCAGCTTCACCGTGCGGCCGAGGCCCTTCGCCGCCGCGATGTCCGCCGCGGACACCGAACGGATGCCCTCGCGGTAGACGTCCGCCGCCGTCACTCGCGTGTGGAACGCAAGGGACGCAAGGATCGCGGCCTTCGACGCGGCATCGAACCCGTCGACGTCCGCGGTCGGGTCGGCCTCCGCGTAACCGAGCCGCGAGGCCTCCTCGAGCGTCTCGCCGTAGCCCGCGCCCGTGGCGTCCATCGCGGACAGGATGAAGTTCGTCGTGCCGTTCACGATGCCCATGACGCGCGTGATCCGGTCTCCCGCAAGGGATTCCCGCAACGGGCGCAGCAACGGGATGGCACCGGCGACGGCGGCCTCGAAGTAGAGGTCCGCACCGGACGAGTCGGCGGCCTCGAACAGGTCCGAGCCGTGCTCGGCGAGCAGCGCCTTGTTCGCGGTGACGACGGACTTGCCCGCCTTCAACGCCTCCAGCAGCAGCCCGCGCGTCGGCTCGATGCCGCCGATCACCTCGACGACCACGTCCACGTCGTCCGCCGACACCAAAGCGGCGGCGTCCGTGGTGAGCAGGTGCTCCGGCACCTCTCGGTGTTTGTTCGGCCTGCGCACGGCGATGCCCGCGAGCTCAACCGGCGCGCCGATGCGCTGGGTGAGGTCCTCGGCCTGGTCCGTCAGCAGCCGGACTACCTCCGTGCCCACCGTGCCGCAACCCAGCAAGGCGACCCGAATCGGTTTCACGGCTCTCATACCTCCAGACGGAACAGATCGTCCTCGGTCTCCCGGCGCAGCAGCAGCCGCGCCTCTCCACCGGACACCGCGGCGAACGCGGGCCGTGGAAGTCGGTTGTACCCGCTCGCCATCGAGTAGCAGTAGGCCCCCGTCGCAGCGATCGCCACGAGGTCGCCCGGCGCGAGGTCGTCCGGCAGCCAGCAGTCGCGCACCACGATGTCGCCGGACTCGCAGTGCTTGCCCACGACCCGGCACAGCACGGCCCGCGACTCGGGCTCCGCGGCACGTGAGACCAGCTTGCAGTCGTAGACCGCGTCGTAGAGCGCCGTGCGGATGTTGTCGCTCATGCCGCCGTCGACGCTGACGTACCGGCGCCGCGCGCCACCGTCGAGCTCGACGTCCTTGATCGTGCCGACCTCGTACACGGTGACCGTGCCGGGGCCGACGATCGCACGGCCCGGCTCCACCGCGATGCGAGGCATCTCCAGGCCGTTGTGCTCGCACTCCTTCTGCACGATGTTGTGCAGCTGCCGCGCGAGCTCGGCGGGCGGGGGCGGGTCGTCGTCCGGCGTGTAGGCGATGCCGAGGCCACCGCCGAGGTCGACGACGGTCAGCGACTCGATCTCGCCGTGCTCCTTGCGAATGTCCGCGAGCAACCCGATGACGCGCCGCGCGGCGACCTCGAAGCCGGACGCGTCGAAGATCTGCGAACCGATGTGGCTGTGCAGGCCGACGAGCTTGAGACCGCTCGCCTTGAGCACGCGGCGCACCGCCTCGGCCGCGTCGCCGGAGGACAGCGAGAAACCGAACTTCTGGTCCTCGTGCGCGGTCGCGATGAACTCGTGGGTGTGCGCCTCGACGCCGACCGTCACGCGGATCAGCACCGGCTGCACCACGCCGCGTTCGCGCGCGATCTGGTCGAGGCGGGCGATCTCGTGGTACGAGTCGAGCACGATGCCGCCGACGCCGGCCTCGACGGCCGCGATCAGCTCGGGAACGCTCTTGTTGTTGCCGTGCAACGCGATGCGCTCAGCGGGGAAGTTCGCCCTGAGAGCGATCGCGAGCTCGCCACCACTGCTGACGTCGATCGAGAGGCCCTCTTCGGCCACCCACTTCGCGATCTGCACGCTCAGGAACGCCTTCGAGGCGTAGTGCACGAGCGTCGGGTCGCCGAACGCCTCCGCGTGCTCGCGGCAGCGTGCGCGGAAGTCCTGCTCGTCCATCACGAACAGCGGGGTGCCGTACTGCTCGGCGAGCGCGCGCACGTCCACGCCCGCCAGCTCCACGACGCCGGAGTCGTTGCGCTTGGCGTTGCGCGGCCACACGTTCGGGTGCAGGTGGTCGAGCTGTTCCGCGGTCGAAGGGCGGTCTCCGGCGGTGTTGCCGGGGACGAGGACGTCGGCGTGCCGGGGTCCGGCCGGGTGCGCGCGCATCACATGCGCTCCGGGGCGGTCACGCCGAGCAGGCCGAGGCCCGCGGCGAAGACCCGCCTGGTCGCGTTGACGAGCTGAAGCCTGACCTGGTGCAACGGAGTCGTCTCCTCATCACCGCGTGGAAGCACGCGGCAGTCCTGCTGGAAGCGGTGGTACGTGCCCGCGAGCTCTTCTAGGTAGCGAGCCACGCGGTGGGGTTCCCGCAGTTCGGCGGCGGTGGCCACCACGCGCGGGAACTCGCCGATCGTGCGGATGAGGTCGCCCTCGCGCTCGTGGGTGAGCAGCGCGAAGTCCCCACCTGGGGTGATGCCGAGGTCGGCGGCGTTGCGGAGGATCGACGACGTGCGCGCGTGGGCGTACTGCACGTAGTAGACCGGGTTGTCGTTGCTGTGCTTGCGCAGCAGGTCGAGGTCGATGTCGAGGCTGGAGTCGACCGACGAGCGGATCATGGCGTACCGCGCCGCGTCCACGCCGACCGCGTCGACCAGGTCCTCCATCGTGATGACGGTGCCGGCGCGCTTGCTCATCCGCACCGGCTGGCCGCCGCTGACGAGGTTCACGAGCTGGCCGATCAGCACCTCGACGCTGTCCGGGTCGCCGCCCAGCACCGCCGCGGCCGCCTTGAGACGTGCGGTGTAGCCGTGGTGGTCGGCGCCGAGCATGTAGATGAACCGGTCGAAGCCGCGGCTCTGCTTGTCCGCGAGGTAGGCGATGTCACCGGCGATGTAGGCCGGGTTGCCGTCGCCCTTGATGACGACCCTGTCCTTGTCGTCGCCGTAGTCGGTGGACCGCAGCCACCAGGCGCCGTCCTTCTCGTACAGCGAGCCGTTGGCCTTGAGCTTCGCCACGGTGTCGGCGACCGCGCCGCTCTGGTGCAGCGAGAGCTCGGAGAAGAAGACGTCGAAGTGGGTGCCGAAGTCGTCCAGGCTGCGCTTGATCTCGTCGATCATCAGCTCGAGGCCGACGCGGCGCACGGTCGCGGGGTCGCCGAGCGCGCCCGGCTCGCGGCGCAGCACCTCGGCCGCGATCTCGCCGACGTACGTGCCCGCGTAGCCGTCCTCCGGCACGGGCTCGCCCTTCGCGGCGGCGATCAGCGACCCGACGAACCTGTCGATCTGCGCGCCCGCGTCGTTGATGTAGTACTCGCGCGTGATCTCGGCGCCGCGGGCCTGCAGCACGCGGCCGATCGCGTCGCCGACGGCCGCCCAGCGCGCACCACCCAGGTGGATGGGGCCGGTCGGGTTCGCGGAGACGAACTCCAGGTTGATCTTCTGGCCGGCGAGCTCGCTGCCGGTGCCGTAGCCGTCCTTGAGCGCGTCCTCGACGATGGCGCCCTGGGCCTCGGTGGCGATGGTGAGGTTCAGAAAGCCCGGTCCGGCCACGTCGGCCTTGGCGATGGCGGGCTGTTCGGCGAGGGCGTCGGCGAGCCACGTGGCGAAGTCGCGCGGTGCGACGCCGACCTTCTTGGCGAGCTGGAGCGCGATGTTCGTGGCGTAGTCGCCGTGCTCGGGGTTCCTGGGTCGCTCGACGGTCACCTGCTCGGGGAGCGCGGTGGTGTCCAGACGTCGGTCGGCCAGCAACCGGGCAACCGCGGTCCAGACGAGATCGGCGAGCGCTTCAGGGGTCACGACGCATGAGTCTAGAGAAGCGTTGTCGCAGGTCTCGACCGGGTTACCGGGTCTCGGAGGGTGAGACGGCAAGTGTTAACGCCCACGTGGTATCGCTACGCGCTGACAGTGATCAGACACGAAGTCCCTACACTGGCGCCGGTTGACCAGGACGACATCTGAGGCGGACATGGTAAGCGGCAAGAAGACGAAGGCCACACGCAGCAGCGTGGCGGCCGCGCGTTCCTCCGTGGTGGCGAGCAAGCCGAAGCCGTGGGGCACGATCATCGCGGTGATCGCCGTGCTCGGCCTGGCCGGCGGCGTGTTCGGGTATGCGTACTCGCAGATCCACGCGAACAACGTCAAAGAGGCCGCCCTGGCCAAGTGGAAGCCCTCCGACACGAACAAGGACCCGTCGACGCAGCTCGCGGGCATCGTGATCAAGGACTACAAGGGCTCCCGCCACGTCGAGCCGACCCAGCGCGTCGCCTACGACCAGACCCCCGCCTTCGGCGGCCCGCACGACTCGCAGTGGGCCGACTGCACGGGTGTCGTCTACGACAAGGCCGTCCGCACCGAGAACATGGTCCACGGTCTCGAGCACGGCGCCGTCTGGATCGCGTACAACCCCGACCAGATCAAGGACGACGCGCTCAACAAGCTCAAGGCCAAGGCCGAGGGCCAGCCGTACACGATGCTGTCGCCGTTCCCCGGCCTCGACAAGCCGATCTCGCTGCAGTCGTGGGGCCACCAGCTGAAGCTGGACAGCGCCGACGACGAGCGCATCGACCAGTTCATCTCCTCGCTGCGCCGCAACCCGAACACCTACCCCGAGGTCGGCGCGTCCTGCGAGAACTCGCAGTTCCTGGCCAACCCGGCGCCGTTCGTGGCCGAGAAGCCGGGCGCCGACGCGGTGCCGATGGACGGCGGCAAGGACGAGTCCAAGACCGAAGGTCAGCAGCCGGACATGAGCACGCCTCCGTCGTCGGGCTCCGCCTCGACGCCGCCGTCCAGCTGATGACCTCACCGGAAGAGACCGAGACCGGGCGTCCCTCCGGGGTCGCCCGGACCCTCGTCATCACCGCGGCCGTCCTCGCCGTGCTCCTGCTGGGCGCGGCGATCGGCCTGCTCGTGAAGCTCCCCGGCTCGACGACGTCCGCGGCACCGGCCTCCGGTTCCGTGGACGTCGGCTTCTGCCAGGACATGGCGGTGCACCACCTGCAGGGCATCCAGATGGCCAACATCGCCCGCGACCGCACCACCGACCCGGACGTCCGGCAGCTCGCCTTCGACATCGCCTCCACCCAGCTCGAACAGGTGGGGCGGATGAAGGGCTGGCTGATGATGTGGAACGAGCACGAGCAGTCGCCCAACGGCGTCTACATGGCGTGGATGAACGACGCGGGCATCCACGGCCACGGCGCCACGACCGCCGAACCGGGCAAGCCGCTCATGCCCGGCATGGCCACCACCGAGGAGCTCACGAAGCTGCGCGGGCTCTCCGGCCGCGACCTCGAGGTGTACTTCCTGCAGCTGATGATCCGTCACCACACGGGTGGCGCGCCGATGGCCGAGTTCGCGGCCCAGCGGGCGGGGCAGCCGTTCGTTCGGACGCTCGCCGACAACATGCTGAAGTCGCAGACCGCGGAGCTCGACGTCATGAAGGACCTGCTGGCGAAGCGCGGAGCCGCCCCGCTGCCGTAGCCAGGTCGTGCTCGATGAAGGGCTCCTTCCTCCACTGAACTGGTCCCGGAAAGTTGGACTGGCTAAGTAAA
>NZ_BMRE01000026.1 GCF_014648475.1 Lentzea flava
CACGACATGCCGCCCGAGCTGCACATCTTCGGCAGGGCCGCTTAACTTAGCGGTATTGGGATCCAGCCAGGCCGGTGCGTAGAAGACCGGTAGGCCGTGCTCAATCTTCACTTCCCAGCCGCTGCGGTGGATCAGGGTGTGGTGGTGGCGGCAGAGCAGCACGCCGTTGTCGATGCGGGTGTCTCCGCCGTCGGCCCAGTGGTGAACATGGTGGGCGTCGCAATGCTTCGGTGGACGGCTGCAACCGGGAAACGCACAGCCGTGGTCACGCGCGACCAGGGCCCGGCGGATCCCCACGGTGAACAGCCGCGACCGGCGGCCCACATCGAGCGGCTGCGACCGGCCGCCCATCACCATCGGGATGATTCCCGCACTGCAGGCCAGCTGGCGGACCTGGTCGGCCGGAATCGGTTCGCCGTTGTCCAGCGTCGCCGCTCCCGTCTGCTCGGCCAGGTCCTGGTAGCGCATCGTCAAGGTCAGGGTGACCGGTTCGCCGCCGTGTTCGGGCAGCATGTCGGCGCGCAACGTCAGGTCGACCAGTTCGGCCAGCGCGTCGCCCTGACGCTCGTCGAGCGAACGCGGGTCCGGGCCCTCGTCGGTGGTCGGGCGGGGCTTGGCCAGCGGGTCGAGCAGGGTCGCGAACTTCGCGCCGGTGAGGGCGTCCAGGGTCGCCGCGAGCTTCCAGTGCCCGGTCTTGCTCTGGCGCAGCGTGAGCCGGTTGCCCGCAGGCTCGGGTTCGGGGTCGCGGGGTTCGGGGTCGTTCTGGAACAGCGCGTAGATCAGCCTCTTGCCCAGCACGCGCACCGCGGCGGGCGCGAACTGGCGCGCGTAGTCCACCATCTGCCCCTCGCGCTCAGCAGGCAAAGTCTTCATCGCCTCGGCGACCACCGCAACGTGATCGATCGACACCGCGCCCTCAGCCGCCGCCGCGGCGGCGATCGGAAGCCGGGCGGCGACCTCACTGCCGGTCGGGGTGATCTCACTGCTGAGCAGCGTGGCCTGCTCGACCCAGCGTTTCGCGGTGTTCTTGTCCCAGCGGACCGCATGCCGCAATACGTCCTGCAGATTCTTGTAGCCGAGGTCGGCGGCGGCTCCGCGCCGGTTCAGTTCGGCGATTTTCTGCATGACCGTGTATTCGCGGGCCCGGATTTCCGTCACCTCGTCGACGATGCCGCGCAGCAGCTCGCCGGTCGAGAGGAGAGGAAGGTCGGGGTCGCTCACGTGTTCGACTCTACCGCAAGATCACGAGAATATTACGATCTAAAATGAACACCATCGAGTGAACCGGACCACCGCGTAGCAATGCCACGCTGTTCAAGCGGTAATTTCCGGGAAACCGACCGCCCAAAAGCGACCACGCACGCATGCGATTGGGGCTTGACTTTGGGTGCGAGGTGCCAAGTCAAGCTCCAATCGTCGCGAAGCGGCGATGACGCAACCAAAGCTCGGCAAAGCGCCTACGCAACCACGCTGGGACGCAGGCTCATACGGGCTTGAGCACCACCACGTCGGCGTCGCTGGTCGGCGACCAGTCGAACGGCAGGCCGACGTGGGTCAGGTGCGCGGCGGAGTACACCTCGCCGTTCTCGTCCACATAGGACCGCGCGGTGAGGCCCTTCAGCTTCACGCGGGACGATCGGCCCGGCACCGCCGGTACGCCTGTCAGCGGTCCCGTGTTCCAGGCCAGGACCACCACGCGGTCGGGGGCGGAGTACTGGATCGCGTCGCCCAGCAGGTGCGCCTCGCCGTGGTGCACGACGTCGCGGATCTCCTTGTACCGCTTGATGAGCGTGGACGCCTCATCGCGTTCGCTCCTGGACCAGTGCCGGATGTCGGCGCCGATGCCGAGGACGCCCGCCATGGCCAGGACGAAGCGGAACTTCAGCGAGCGTGGGCGCGGGTCGAACAGGCCCGGGGCGTCGGTCACCCACGACGACATCAGGTGTGGGGCGTGCATGTGCAGGAAGCCCTGTTGGATGCGGAGGCGGTCCAGCGGGGCCGTGTTGTCGCTGGGCCACACCACGTCCACGCGGGCCGTGGTGGCCAGGTCGGTGCGGCCGCCGCCTCCCGCGCAGCCTTCTACCAGCACGTGCGGGTGGTGTGTGCGGAGGTGGTCCAGGATGCGCCAGTAGTTGCGGACGTGGGCGTTGTCCAGGTCGCCAGGGCGTTCGGTGGCGGGGCGGTTCAGGTCCCACTTGAGGTAGCTGATGCGGTGGTCGGTCAGCAGGCGGTCGAGGGTGGAGATCACGAAGTCGTGGACGGCGGGAAGGCCGAGGTTGAGGAGCAGCTGGTTGCGGATCAGCGTGGGCTCGCGGCCTTCCAGCCGGTACACCCAGTCCGGGTGTTCGGCGTGGAGCTGGGACTTCGGGCTCACGCACTCCGGTTCCACCCACAGGCCGAACTCCAGGCCCAGCGACCGCACGTCCTCCACGAACGTGCCGAAGTCCGGGGACTCCGGGTACCAGTCGCCGAGGCCGCCGGTGTCGTCGTGGCGGCCGGTGAACCAGCCGTCGTCGACCACGAAGAGTTCGACGCCGAGATCCGCGGCGATCTGGGCCAGCTCACGCTGTTCCGGGAGCGAGACGTCGAAACCCGTTGCCTCCCAGGAGTTGTAGAGGACCGGTTTGCGCGCGGGCCTCGAGCGCAGGCGGTCGTAGGCGTGCCAGACCCGAGCGAGACCGTCGACGCCGTACGCCAGCGCCACTTCCGGCGTGGTGAAGGTCTCCCCCGGCTCGACCACGACCGGGCCGAGCAGTCCGGCGCGCAGGCGCGTCAGTCCGGACGGCTCGACCTCGGCCGTGATCTCCCAGGAACCGGACCACGCCAGCGACACGCCCCAGGTGTCGTCCACGGACAACCAGGGCGCATAATTGTGCCCGGGGACGCCGTACGAGCTGCCGATTCGGAACCCGCCCGCGGGCAGGGTCACGTGGTCCAGCTGGAACTCGCGTGCCCATTCACCGTGCAGAAAGGACAGTCGCGGGGACGAGACCGGCAGGCAGACACCGGCCGATCCCACGCGGTCCAGACGCAACGGTGCGGTGGAGGTGTTGGTGATCTCGACCCAGCGGCACAGCACGTCGACGGTGCGTTCTGGGCGGTAGCAGAGCACGGCGCGGAACCCGGCGATCTTGTCGGCGAACGCCAGGCGCAGCACGCCGCCTGCCTCGGTGGCGCCGGCGAACGTGAACCACGAGTCGCCGGGCAGTTCCAGGTCGGCGCCGGTGAACGGGCGTTGGCCGCGTGGCGCGTACTCGATCGGGGCCGCGTCGGCCTCGGTGATGAAGTGGATCTCGCCGAGGTTCTTGAGTGGTGAAGGGCCTGCTTCTACGCCGTGCGGGCCCCACGCCACCAGTTCCGCCCAGCGGCCGCCGGGTTCGACGGCCACTGTGTAGGAGGTGGTCGCCATGCGGAGGGTCCAGGTCATTTCACAGCTCCCACCGCGAGTCCGGAGATGAAGTGCCGCTGGAACCGCAGGAACACCGCCACGGTCGGGATCGCCGCGATCACCGAGCCCGCCGCGATGACGTTCCAGTTCGACACGTACTGGCCCTGCAACGCCAGCAGTGCTGGTGTCACCGGCATGACGGACGACGAGCGCAGCACGGTGATCGCCCACAGCAGGTCGTTGAAGATCCAGGTGAACGCCAGCGCCGCCAGCGCGGCGAGAGCGGGCCTGGTCATCGGCAGCACGATCCGCCAGAAGATCTGCACCGGGCCCGCGCCGTCGATGGTGGCAGCCTCTTGGACCTCGTTCGGCATGGCGCGCATGAAGCCCTGCAGCACGAACGTGTAGAAGCCGAGACCGAAGCCCACCTGCACGACGATCAGCGCGATCAGCGTGTCGTAGATGCCGAGGAGCTCGGTCAGCTTCGACACCGGTACCAGCAGGATCTGCGGTGGTAACAGGTTGCCCGCCAGCATCAGCAGGACGATCGTGCGGCGGCCGGGGATCTCGAAGCGGCTCAACGCATACGCCGCGGCTGCACTCAGCGCCAGCGACAGGAACACCGTCGGCACCGTGACGAGCACGCTGTTCCACATCGCGCCCGCACCGCCGTTGGTCCACGCGTCAGCGAACCCGGCCAGCGTGAACGACCGGGGGAACGACCCGAGGCCGTTGGCGGCGATGTCGTCGAACGAACGAAAAGCAGTGTTGATCACCGCGGCGATCGGCAGGAGCCAGAGCACGGAGATCGTGCCCGCCACGGCGTGGAAGACGCGATTGGACATCTCAGTTCTCCCGGAACGCGCGGACGAGATAGGTCACGATCACGCCGAACGCCAGCACGAAGATCACGACCGCCAGCGCACTGGCGTAGCCGAGCTTCAAGGACTGGAACGCGGTCGCGTACATGTACGTGCTGAGCAGCTCGGACGAGTGGTAGGGCCCGCCGCGCGTCATCGACCACACCACGTCGAACGACCGCAGCGAGTCGATCACGATCACCGACAGCACGACCGAGTTGACCGACCGCAGCTGCGGCCAGGTCACGTGCTGGAACCTCTGCCAGGCCGTGGCACCGTCCAAAGTGGCCGCCTCGTAGAGCCCAGGGTCGATGCCCTTGAGCCCGGCCAGGTACAGCACCATCACGTATCCGGCCTGCCGCCACAGCGCCGGGACCAGCACCGCGTACAGCGCGGTGTCCGGGTCGGCGAGCGGCGAGGAGTCGAACAGCCCACCCGGCTGGTAGAGCATCTGCCAGATCAACGACGTGGCGACCAGCGAGAACACCACGGGCACGAACAACGCCGCCCGGTACACGCCGACGCCACGGCGTTCCTTCTGCAGCAACACCGCGAGCCCGAGGCCGCCGACCGCGGACAGCCCGCCGAACAGCACCAGCCAGATCGCGGTGTTGGTGACGGCGGTGTGGAACACCGGGTCGTCGATCATCCTGGAGAAGTTGCCGGCACCGGCGAACCGGGGCGCGGACACGCCGTCCCAGTTCGTCAGCGCGAGCCAGAAACCCTGCAGCGCGGGCCAGAAGACCCAGAACCCCTCCACGAGCAGCGGGATCAGCACGAACAACAGCAGGATCGGTGGTACCCGGCGCATGATCAGGCCGACCACACCTGCTCGGCGGCTTTCTGCCAGGTCGCGAGGATCGTGTCCAGCTGGTCGGGCTGCTGGAGGAACTTGACGAGCGCGGCGTCGGCGGTGGGTTGCAGCGCGTCGCTGGAGTCGCGGTTGAAGAACTGCGTGATCTCCGCGGCCTCCTCGAGGTGCCGGCGGCCCTTCTTGACCAGTTCGGTGCCGGAGTCCCTGGCCTTCGGGTGCGTGGGCAGGATGGTGCCGGAGGAGTTCCTGATGTAGACCTCCTGGCCCTCCGCCGTCGCCGCGTAGGTCAGGAACTCCTTCAGCTCCTTCACGTGTGGCGACTTCGAGCTCGCGAAGAACCCGTCGGTCGGGCCCTCCTCGGCCAGCGGCACGGCAGGGTCGATGATCGGGAACCGGAAGAAGTCGATGTCGTCGAGCGCGTCCTTCGGTGCCGCGTCGGCGAAGAACGCGCCGGTGAGCAGTATGCCGGTGCGGCCCTGCAGCATCGCGGTCGTGGCCTCCTGGAAGCCGATCGCGGTGCCGTTCGGGTCGGTGTACGGCAGGACTTCGCGCCACGGCGTGAAGATCGCCTTCACCTTCGGATCGTCGAACCGGTGCTTGCCCGCGAGCAGCTCCCGGTGGAACGGCGCTCCGTTGACGCGGATGTTGAAGTAGTCGAACCAGGCCGACGCGGTCCACGGTGAGTCGGACCCGGCGCCCATGCCCAGCGGGATGACGCCCTTGCCCTGCAACGACTTGCACAGCTCGACGAACTCGGCCCAGGTCTTCGGCGGGGTGACGCCCCACTTGGCGAAGTTCGACTTGCGGTAGAAGAAGCTCCACCAGTAGGTGGTGGTCGGCACGAAGACCTTGCCGCTCAACGTCCTGTACGCCTGCGGATAGTCGCCCATGGTCTGCCAGACGTCGCTGACGTCGAGCAGCAGCCCCTTCTCCTCGTAACCCTTGAGCAGCGAGCCGGGGTACCACGTGAAGAGGTCGGGCGGGTTGGCCGAGGTGAGGTAGCTCGGCAGCTGGGTGCGGAAGGTCTCCGACGCCACGGTGTTGACCGAGGCCTGCGAACCCTTCCTGTCGTTGAACGCCTTGACCAGCGCCTCGATCGCCGCCTTCGCCGCGGGCGCCGAGAGGTTCGACTGGATCGAGACCGTGCCCGCGGTCTGCGCGACCGGGCCGGAGGACGCCGACGTGGCGCAGGAAGCCGTGCTGCTGACCAGCAAACCTGCACCCGCGGCAGCGGTGACGCGGAGGAAGTGACGCCTGTCCATGGCCGACAAGACTGCGCCGCGATCATGATCAAGTCAAGAATAATTCATAATTTATGAGTGCCGTATGATCTGGCCCCATGAGCGAGAAACGGCTGCGGGGCGTGCACGGCCAGACCGTCGAGGCGCTGGCGGGCCGGATCCTGGCCGGCGAGATCGGCGAAGGCGACACCCTCGACCTCCCGGCGTTGCGCGAAGAACTCGACGTGTCGCTGACGGCCCTGCGCGAGGCGCTGAAGGTGCTGACGGCCAAGGGCATGATCGACGCCAGGCAGAAGCGCGGGACGTTCGTGCAGCCGCGCTCGTCGTGGAACCTGCTCGACACCGACGTGATGCGCTGGCAGACCCAGGCCGGCTCGGACCACGGCCTGTTCGGCGAGCTCACCGAGATGCGGGTGATCGTCGAACCCGCCGCCGCCCGGCTCGCCGCCGAACGCGCGACGGACGCGGACGTCGAGGCCCTCGCCGCCGCCGTGGAACGGATGGCCTCGGCACGCGACCTGGCCGCGACCGTCCGGGCAGACCTCGACTTCCACCGGCTGCTCATGGCCGCCACGCACAACACGTTCCTGACCCAGGTCGAACGGATCATCGCGATCGGCCTGGCCGAACGGGACAAGCTCGTGCACGGGACCGTGGAGGACGACCCGGTGCCGTCCCACCGCGCTGTTCTCGACGCGATCACGGCCCGCGACCCCGAGGCCGCCTACGCCGCGATGCGGGCGCTGGTCGACAAGTCGGGCGCGGACCTCGACCGGTTGCGCTGACGTTCATCAACGCTTGATCGATACGACACGCCCGCCCGGTTGTGAATGATTCTCACGTCCTTCACCATCGGGCCCCATGCGCCTGATCACGCTCGCCGCCGCCGTCGCGCTCACGATCCCGGCCGCACCCGCGGTCGCGGCACCGGCCGCCCCGAGGATCGCCACCCACAACGTGTTCATGCTGTCCCGCAACCTCTACCCGAACTGGGGGCAGGTGACGCGGGCCGACCTGATCGACAGCACCGGCGTGCTGACCGGTCAGGACGTCGTCGTGCTGCAGGAGGCGTTCGACAACACCGCCTCCGACCGCCTGCTCGCCAACCTGCGCGACACCTACCCGCACCAGACGCCGGTGCTGGGCCGCAGCACCGCAGGATGGGACGTCACCTCGGGCGCGTACCGCGACTCGACGCCGGAGGACGGCGGGGTCGCGGTGCTGAGCCGGTGGCCGATCACCACGCGGGTGCAGCACGTCTACCGCGACGCGTGCGGCGCGGACTGGTTCTCCAACAAGGGTTTCGCGTACGTGCGGGTCGAGGCG
This sequence comes from Lentzea flava, assembly GCF_014648475.1. Classification (GTDB taxonomy): domain Bacteria; phylum Actinomycetota; class Actinomycetes; order Mycobacteriales; family Pseudonocardiaceae; genus Lentzea; species Lentzea flava. Next base: position 7,630 of record NZ_BMRE01000026.1, read on the forward strand.
CCGACCGGGCCGCTGCACGTGATCGGCACCCACATGCAGGCAGAGGACTCCGCTTGCACCAGCGCTCCGGCCGGGTATCGCACGAAGCAGCGTGCCGAGATCAGGTCGTTCCTGGCCGCGCGGAACATCCCGGCGTCCGAACCCGTGTACGTGGCGGGCGACATGAACGTCGTCAAGGCGAGTGACGAGTTCCCGCGGATGGTCGCCGACCTTGGCGCCGCGACGCCGGAGATCACCGGGCACCCGTTCTCGTGGGACTGCGCGGACAACAGCGTCTGCCGCGACCAGTACGGGCCAGAGTACGCCTCCGAGCACCTCGACTACGTGCTCACGGTCCAGGGGCCGGTGCTGCGCAACGAGACCCGGCGGGTGAAGAGTCCCGAGTGGTCGACCTGGTCGTGGGGGCGCAAGTACACCTACACCGACTTCTCGGACCACTACCCCGTTTTCGCTAGCTGAGCACGGGAGCGACGGTCAGGCCGAGCTCGGGCATGCCCAGCCAGTCGAGGGTGCCGCCCGACTCGGCCAGCTTCACCCGCACCGCGTAGACGCTGAGCAGCAACGCCTGCAACGAGTCCACTCCGTACGCGGCACCGACCGAGTCGTCGCCGAGACCGGCGATCTGATGTGGACAGACCCAGTCGCCGTTGCCGCTCAACGGATCGGGGCGCGGGGCACCGAACCTGATCACCACCTCGAAGTGCGATCCGTCCGGTGCCACGCCCTCGATCTGTCGTTCCGCGACGACTTCTCCCAGCTCCATGCTCTCAGCCTAGTGCGGCGACCGGCCGAACGGCCGAACCTGGTAAGGGTGGAGGCATGTCAACGCAAGAGACCCGTGCCGTGATCGCCGAGTTCGACCGCCTGCTGAAGGCCTGGGACGTGGACGGCCTGGCCGCACTGTTCGCCGAGGAAGTGGACTGGGAGATCCCCGGCGACACCGCCACCGTGCCGTGGATCGGCAAGCGCACCACTCGGGCCGAGGTCCGCGCCTTCTACGCCGAGGACGTGCCGAAGTACCTGACGCCGGACCGGTTCGACGTCGACGCCACGCTGGTGGACGGCGAGCTGGCCGTCCGCACCGGAGACCTCCGCTCGCAGGTCCAGGCCACCGGGAAGTGGATCGAGACGCGGTTCGTGCAGGAGTTCACCGTCCAGAACGGCCAGATCACGCGCTATCTGATGCACGAGGACAGCTGGCTGGTCGCCGAAGCGGTCAAGCCCTAGGCGTAACGGCGCAACAGGTCCTCCTCGGTCTCGCGCCGCACGATCGGCCGCGCCGTCCCGTCCGCCACCGCGACGACGGGCGGCCGGCCGACCTGGTTGTAGTTCGAGGCCAGCGCGTGGTGGTACGCGCCCGTCGCCGGTACCGCGAGCACGTCGCCCGCGTGCACGTCGGCGGGCAACGGCACGTTCTCCGCCAGCACATCACCCGCCTCGCAGTGGCGTCCGACGACGGTCACCGGGTGCAGCTTCCCGCCGCGGCCAACGAGTCGAACCACGTATTGAGCGCCGTACAGCGCGGGCCGCGGGTTGTCGCTCATGCCGCCGTCGACGGCCACGAACGTGCGGCTGACACCACGCTTGACCGCGCACACCCGGTACAACGTCACGCCCGCGTTGGCGACGATCGCGCGACCCGGCTCGACGAGCACGCGCGGCACCGGGACGCGGTGCAGCCTGCATTCGTAGTTCAACGTGCCGCGAACCCGTTGGGCGAAGCCGAAAAGGTCGAACGACGGCTCCCCCGGCAGGTACGGCGCGCAGAAACCACCGCCGAGGTCGAGCTGCTCGATGCGGACACCGCAGGAGGCGATCAGCCCGACCATGCGCCGCACGGCTTCCTCGTACGACGCGACGTGGCGGACCTGCGAGCCGATGTGGCAGTGCAGGCCGACGAGCCGCAGCGAAGGCTGCTCGACCACCCGCAGAACGGCCTCCAGAGCAGCACCGGAAGCCAGTGAGAAACCGAACTTCTGGTCTTCCACACCGGTCGCGATGGCAGCGTGGGTGTGTGCGTCGACGCCGGGCGTCACGCGGATCATGACATGCTGGCCGTGCCGCGCGAGAGCGCCGAGCTGGGCGATCTCGTCGAACGAGTCGACCACGATCCGGGAGACGCCGTACTCCAGCGCGGCCTTGAGGTCCTCGCCGGTCTTCACGTTGCCGTGCAGGACGATGCGCGACGCCGGGAAGCCCGCGGCCCGCGCCAGGGCGAGCTCGCCGGCGGACGACACGTCGAGCGACAGACCGAGAGAGGCCATCCACCGGTAGACCTCGGGGCAGGGCAACGACTTGCCCGCGAACACGACCTCGGCGTCCGGCAGAGCGGCGGTGAAGGCCTGGGCGCGGCGTCGCACGGTCATCTCGTCCAGCACCTGGCACGGCGTGCCGAACTGGGCGGCCAGGCGCGTGGCGGGGACTCCACCGATGACGAGGTCCGAGCCGGACACGTGCGTCCCGTCCGGCCACAGACCCTCTTCCAGCACCGGCTCGGTGGAACACCCGATGCTGGGCAACAACTCCGCGAGTGTCATGACCTGATTGCACGCCGGAAGAACCTCGGTTCCCAGCGCTCGGACGAGACTCTGACACTCACGGCGCGAGCCTTGACGCGATCCTGACGAGCGCGGTGGCCCAGCTCACGGACGGGTCCACACCGCCACGTAGTCCACGGCCATCGACCGGCCCGGCGTGGTCTGCGGGGTCGGGGTGGCCCGGCCGGCCACGCCGTTGGGGAACGCGCCGCCCATCGCCACGTTCAGCAGGATGAAGTAGCCCTGGTGGGACGTCATGTTGTTCCAGGTGGTGGCGTCCATCTGGTTCTGCCGCACGGTGTGGAACTGCTGGCCGTCGACGTACCAGCGCAGCTGGTTGGGGCTGACCGAGCGGTCCCACTCGAAGCGGTAGGTGTGGAACGCGGACTGGCAGGCCGAGCCGGGGCAGGCACGGGACGCGCCCAGACCGTTGGTCTCGTTGCAGGGACCGCCGGGGTTGACGCCGCAGTGCAGAACGCCCCAGACGCTGTTGATGCCGTTGACGTTCTCCATGATGTCGAACTCGCCGATGGACGGCCAGTTCCAGTAGTTGCCGCGGTACGGCGCGCCCAACGCCCAGAACGCGGGCCAGTAGCCCAGCGCGCCGGTGCCGTCCAGGCGCAGGTTGGCGCGGTCGTTGGTGTAGCGCTGGATCTCGCCGGTACCCCAGTTGCCGGGACCTCCCGGATAGCCGTGGCCGGTGTCCACGATCCAGTTGTTCGCGTTGGGTGCCGAGTTGTTCGGACCGGTGAAGTCGTCCGACCAGGCCAGGGTCCAGCCGGGCGGAGTCGGTGGGACCGCTGCCTGGGCGGTGCCGGACAGCGGGAGTGCCAGCAGGAGGCCCAGCAGGGCGTACCGCAGTTTTCGAGCCACGATGATGACCTCTCTGTCACGATCGTGCGGCGGCTGACGTCCATGGAAGCGCTCTCACGCCCTGGAAGTCAACCGTCAGAGTTCCAGCCGGTACCCCATCCCGGGCTCGGTGATCAGGTGACGCGGGTGAGCCGGGTCGTCCTCCAGCTTCCGCCGCAGCTGGGCGAAGTAGACCCGCAGGTACTGCGACTCGTTGAGGTGCATCGGCCCCCACACGTCCTGCAGCAGCTGCTTCTGCGACACGAGCCGGCCGGGGTTGCGCGCCAGGATCTCCACGAGCCCCCACTCGGTCGGCGTCAGGTGCACCTCGCGTCCGTCCCGCCGCACCTTCTTCACCGCCAGGTCGACGACGAACGACGAGGTCTCGACAACCGGATCGCCGCCCTCGCGCGCCAGGCCCCGTCGCACGGCGGCACGCAGCCGGGCCAGCAGCTCGTCCATCCCGAACGGTTTGGTCACGTAGTCGTCGGCGCCCGCGTCGAGGGCCTCGACCTTGGCCGCGGAGTCGGTGCGGGCGGACAGCACGATGATCGGGATCGTGGACCAGCCGCGCAGACCGGCGATCACGTCCACGCCGTCGAGGTCGGGCAGGCCGAGGTCGAGCACGACGACGTCGGGTTTGCCCTCCACCGCGACGCCCAGGGCGGACTTGCCGTCATACGCCGTCATCACGTCGTATCCGCGCGCGCTGAGATTGATCCTCAACGCGCGGACGATCTGCGGTTCGTCCATCGACCACCAGCACTGACGTCATCATGACTCCTCGTGGGCGGGCAACGAGATCACGATGGTGAGCCCGCCGCCCGGTGTGTCCTCTGCGCTGATCTCACCGCCCATGGCGGCGGTGAAGCCCTTCGCGACGCTCAGCCCGAGCCCGACACCCGGCGTCGCGTCGCGGTCACCGAGTCGTTGGAAGGGCGCGAAAACCTTGTCCCCCGCCCGCTTCGGCAGGCCCTTGCCGTGGTCGACGACCCGCAGCTCGACCGACGAGCCGTGGCGGCTGGCCCTGATCGCGACCGGTCCCGGGGTGCCGTGCCGCACCGCGTTGTCCACGACGTTCGCGACGACGCGTTCCAGCAGGCCCAGATCGGCGAGCACGGGCGGCAGATGTTCGTCCACCTCAACGGAAACCGCGTGCCGTTCCTCGACACCGGCCAGCGCCCGCGCCACCGCCTCGTAGTAGCTGACCGGCCGCAACAGCGGTTCCACCGACCCGGTCGCGAGCCGCGAGGAGTCCAGCAGGTTGTCGACCAGCCCGGTCAGCCGGTCCGCCGACTCCTCGACGGTCGCCATCAGCTCCTTCACGTCCTCTGTGGACAAAGGCAGCGTGTCGTCGCGCAGGCTGCCGATCGCGGCCTTGATCGACGTCAACGGCGTCCGCAGGTCGTGCCCGACGGCCGAGAGCAACGCGGTGCGCAGCTCGGTCGTCTCGACCTTGCGCTGGGCGTCGCGGGCCTCGTCGGCCATGCGCTGCTGCCGCAACGCCATCAGTGCCTGTCCCGCGGCCGCCTCCAGCACCCGCTGATCGCTCGCGGGCAGGGTCCGTCCGCGCAACACCAGGTGCACGTCCGACGTCACCATGACGTCGGCATCGCCCTCGTCCGGTTCGTCGCACGGACGCGGTCCCACGCAGGCGACCCGTTGCCAGGCGCTGCCACGGCGTTCCAGCAGCGCGACCGACTCCAGACCGAAGTTCTCCCGGATCTTCTCCAGCAACCGTGCCAGCGGATACGGCGAGGTCAGCACCGTCCGGGCGTAGGAGGCGAGCAGCGCGGCCTCGGTCCGGGCGCGTGCTCCCTGCTCGGCGAGCCGTGCCGCGCGGTCCACGGTCAGCGCCACCACGGTCGCCACGACGACCATGGCCACCAGCGTGGTCACGTTCTCCGGGCTGTTCACCGCCAGGCTGTAGTACGGCTCGGTGAAGAAGAAGTTCAGCAGCCCGGCGCCGAAGAACGCGCACACCAACGCGGGACCGAGTCCGCCCGCAATCGCTACCACGCACGTGACCAGCAGAAACGCGACCAGGTCCGTGGAGTAGTCGACGTCGTCGCGCCACAGCATGCCGAGCCCGGTGACCGCCACGGGCAGCACCAGCGCCAGCGTCCAGCCGATCAGCCTGCGCCGCAACGACAACGGGTCCGTGCCGATCTTCCACCGCAGTCCGCGCCTGGCCTCGTCGTGCGTGACCATGTGCACGTCGATTGCGCCGGACTCCTGCACCACGGCCGCGCCGATGCCCTCGTCGAACGCCCGCGCGAGCCGTGACCTGCGGGACGTTCCCAGGACGAGCTGCGTGGCGTTCACCCCGCGGGCGAACTCCAGCAGCGCCGTCGGCACGTCGTCACCGACGACGGAGTGGAACGTGGCGCCGACGTCCTCGGTGATCTTGCGCGAGCGGGCGATGTGCTCGGGCGTCACGCCGGTGAGGCCGTCACCGCGCATCACGTGCACGACCAGCAGCTCGGCCCCGGCCCGCACGGCGATCCGCCGGGCCCGCCGGATCAGCGTCTCGCTCTCCGGGCCGCCGGTGATCGCGGCGACGACGCGTTCCCTGGTCTCCCAGGTGTCGGTGATCGACTTCTCGCTGCGGTAGCGCTGCAACGCCACGTCGACCTGGTCGGCCACCCACAGCAGGGCCAGCTCGCGCAACGCCGTCAGGTTGCCGAGCCGGAAGTAGTTGCCCAGCGCGGCATCGATCTTGTGGGCGGCGTAGACGTTGCCGTGGGCGAGCCGGCGGCGCAGCGCCTCCGGGGTGATGTCGACCAGCTCGACCTGTTCGGCGCGGCGGACCACCTCGTCGGGCACGGTTTCCCGTTGCCGCACACCGGTGATCCGCTCCACGACGTCGTTGAGCGACTCCAGGTGCTGCACGTTGACCGTGGACAGGACGTCGATGCCCGCCTCGAGCAGCTCCTCGACGTCCTGCCAGCGCTTCTCGTTGCGCGATCCCGGCGCGTTGGTGTGCGCGAGCTCGTCGATCACCGCGACCTCGGGCCTGCGCGCGAGGATCGCGTCCACGTCCATTTCGGACACTTCCACGCCGCGATGCCGCAGCACCTTGCGCGGCACGACTTCCAGGCCGTGGAGCAGCGAGGCGGTCTTCTCGCGGCCGTGGGTCTCGACGAGTCCCACGACCACCTCGGTGCCGCGCTCCCGGCGCCGGTGAGCCTCGCCGAGCATGGCGAAGGTCTTGCCGACGCCGGGAGCGGCGCCGAGGTAGATCCTCAGCTCTCCCCGGCGACCATCAACGAGTGGCTGCGTCGATGGCACGGTTCAACGCAGTCACGTTGACGGTGGTGGTGAAGGTCCCTCCGGTGCTGGCCGCGACCAGCTCCCGGACCTTCTCCACGGACAGCCCGGACGCGCGCGCCACGCGGGGCACCTGCAACGCCGCGTACTCCGGGCTGATGTTCGGGTCGAGACCGGACGCCGAGGCGGTGACGGCGTCCTGCGGCACCTGGCTCTCCGCCACGCCCTCGCGCTGGGCCACCGCCGTCCGGCGTTCGTCGATCACCTTGGTGTAGTCGGAGTTCAGCTCCCCCTTGTTCGAGCCACCGGACGCGGGCAGCGTCGCGGCGGACGGGCGCGGCACGAAGTACCTGTCGCCTTCCCGCGTGACGGCGACGAGCGTGGTGTCGACCGCCTCGGCGTTGGCGTGCAGACCGGGGAGGCGCGAGACGCCCCACACCGCCAGCGGGTACAGCACCCCGAGGAGCACCGTGAGGGCGAGCAGGATCCGCAGGCCCGCCCACGACTGCTTCAGAAAGTTGTCCATGTCAGCCGATCCCGGGGATGAGTCGCACGAGCAGGTCGATCAGCCAGATCCCGGCGAACGGCGTCACGACGCCGCCGAGGCCGTAGATCAGCAGGTTGCGCCGCAGCAACGCCGACGCGCTGGCCGGCCGGTAGCGGACGCCCTTCAGAGCCAGCGGGATCAGCGCCACGATGATCACCGCGTTGAAGATCACCGCCGACAGGATCGCGGACTGCGGCGTGGCCAGGTGCATGATGTTGAGCTTGTTCAGCGCCGGGTAGATCGCCGCGAACATGGCGGGCAGGATCGCGAAGTACTTCGCCAGGTCGTTCGCCACGGAGAACGTCGTCAGCGCTCCGCGCGTGATCAGCAGCTGCTTGCCGATCTCCACGATCTCGATGAGCTTGGTCGGGTCCGAGTCGAGGTCGACCATGTTGCCGGCCTCCTTCGCGGCCGACGTGCCGGTGTTCATCGCGACACCGACGTCCGCCTGCGCCAGCGCGGGCGCGTCGTTGGTGCCGTCACCGGTCATCGCGACCAGGCGGCCGCCCTCCTGCTCCTGGCGGATCAGGGCCATCTTGTCCTCGGGCTTGGCCTCGGCCAGGAAGTCGTCGACGCCCGCCTCCTCGGCGATGGCCTTGGCGGTCAACGGGTTGTCGCCGGTGACCATGACCGTGCGGATGCCCATCGCGCGCAGCTCGGCGAAGCGTTCCTTCATGCCGGGCTTCACGACGTCGGACAGCCGGATGATGCCGAGCACCGTGGCGTTCTCCGCGACGACGAGCGGGGTACCGCCCTGTGCGCTGATCTCGTCCACGATCTCGCGGGCCGTGTCGCTCAGCTCGAACGCGGACGCCGCGCCCTTGCGGATGCTGCGGCCGTCGAGGTCGATGCCGCTCATCCTGGTCTGCGCGGTGAACGGGACGAACTCGCCGGTCTTCTCGTGGTGGGTCGCGGGTTCCCCGCCCGCGAGCTCCAGGATGCTGCGACCCTCCGGCGTCTCGTCGGCCAGGCTCGCGAGCCGCGCCGCCGCCACGAGCGTCTCGGTGGACGTCGCCCCGACCGCGATGAACTCCGTCGCGCGACGGTTGCCCCACGTGATGGTGCCGGTCTTGTCCAGCAGCAACGTGTCGATGTCACCGGCGGCCTCGACCGCCTTGCCGGACGTCGCCAGCACGTTGCGCTGCACCAGCCGGTCCATGCCCGCGATGCCGATCGCGGACAGCAACGCGCCGATCGTCGTCGGGATCAGGCAGACCACCAACGCGGTCAGCACGATCACCGACTGCTCGCCACCGGAGTAGATCGCGAACGGCTGCAGCGCGACGACCGCGAGCAGGAAGATGATCGTCAGCGTCGACAGCAGGATCGTCAGCGCGATCTCGTTCGGCGTCTTCTGCCGTTCCGCTCCCTCGACCAGCGCGATCATCCTGTCCACGAAGGACTCACCTGGCTTCGTCGTGATCCGGACGACGATCCGGTCGGACAGCACCGTCGTGCCGCCCGTGACCGCAGACCGGTCGCCACCGGACTCGCGGATCACCGGCGCGGACTCGCCCGTGATGGCCGACTCGTCCACGGTCGCGATGCCCTCGACGACGTCACCGTCACCGGGAATGATCTCGCCCGCCTCGACGACGACCAGGTCACCGATCTTGAGCTCGGTGCCGGCGACGACGTCACCGTTCACGAGCCGGGCGACGGCGTCCTTCTTGGTCTTGCGCAGCGAGGCGGCTTGCGCCTTGCCACGGCCCTCGGCGACGGCCTCCGCGAGGTTCGCGAACAACACCGTGAACCACAGCCACAGCGCCACCGAGACGGTGAAGACGCTGGGGTCGGTGACGGCGAAGACCGTGACCAGCACCGATCCGGCCCAGACGACGAACATCACCGGGTTGCGCAGCTGGTGGCGGGGGTCGAACTTGCGGAACGCGTCGGGCACCGCGTCCTTGAGATGAGCCCGTGTGATCACTGCAGTGCCTCCGCGATGGGGCCGAGAGCGAGAGCGGGAACGAACGTGAGCGCGGCGACCAGGACGATCGCGCCGGTCAGCAGGCTCGCGAAGAGCGGCCCGGTGGTGGGCAGCGTGCCCGCCGTGACCGGCACCTTCTTCTGCGCCGCCAGGGATCCGGCCAGCGCCAGCACGGCGACGATCGGGATGAACCGGCCGAACAGCATGCACAGGCCGAGCGACGACTGGAACCAGTCGCTGGTCACCGTGATGCCGCCGAACGCCGACCCGTTGTTGTTCGACGCCGACGCGTAGGCGTAGAGGATCTCCGACAGCCCGTGCGAGCCGGGGTTGTTCAACGCTCCCTGCGTGCTGGGAAGAATCGCCGTGATGCCCGCGCCGATCAGCAGCACCGTCGGCATCGCGAGGATCGACACCGCCGCGGCCGTGACCTCCTTGCGCCCCAGCTTCTTGCCCAGGTACTCCGGCGTGCGGCCGACCATCAGACCGGCCAGGAACATCGCGATGATCGCCATCACCAAGATGCTGTAGATGCCGGTGCCGACGCCGCCCGGCGTCATCTCGCCGAACAGCATGTTCAGCAACGCGCCACCGCCACCGAGGCCGGTGTAGCTGTCGTGCAACGAGTTGACCGCGCCGGTCGACGTGCCGGTCGTGGCGTTCGCGAAGATCGCGCTGCCCGCGATGCCGAAGCGGAGTTCCTTGCCCTCCCACGGCCTGAGCCCGCTCGCCTCCGCACCCCAGATGACCGCGAGCATCGCGGTCCAGATCGTGGCCATGACGCCCAGCAGCACGTACCCCTGCTTGTTCTGCTTCACCAGCTGACCGAACGTGCGGGTGAGCGCGACCGGGATCACCAGGAGCAGGAAGATCTCGAGGAGGTTGGTCCACTCGTTCGGGTTCTCGAACGGGTGCGCGGAGTTCGCGTTGAGAACGCCGCCGCCGTTGGTGCCGAGTTCCTTGATGGCCTCCTGGCTCGCGACGGGAGCGTTCACGATGGCCTGCCCGTCGACGTCCACTCCGGACTTGAGGCTCATCGTGACGCCGAGCGCGATCAGCACGATCGCGAACACGAACGAGAGCGGCAGCAGGATCCGGAAGGTGCCGCGGACGAGGTCGACCCAGAAGTTGCCGAGCCGGTCGGTCTGGTGCCGCACGAAACCGCGGATGAGAGCCACCGCCACGGCCAGTCCCACCGCCGCGGAGACGAAGTTCTGCACCGTCAGGCCGATCATTTGGACCGCGTGGCCCATGACGGCTTCCGGCACGTACGACTGCCAGTTCGTGTTGGTCACGAAGCTGATGGCGGTGTTGAACGCCATGCCGGACGGGACGTTGCCGCGGCCGAAGTCGAACGGCAGCAACGACTGCAGGCGCTGGATCACGTACAGGAAGACGATGCCGACGAACGAGAAGCCCAGCACGCCGTACGCGTAGGTGCTCCACTTCTGCTCGCCGTCGGGATCGATCCGGGCGAAGCGGTAGACGGCTTTTTCGAGCTTCGAGTGGCTCTTCGCCTCGAAGACGCGAGCCATGTGGTCGCCGAGGGGCCGGTACGCGGCCGCCAGGGCCGCGACGAGGACGCCGACCTGAACCAGGCCGGCCACGAGAGGTGACATCAGAACTTCTCCGGCCTGATGAGTGCGATGAACAGGTAGACGATCAGCAGGAGCGCGAGGAGGCCCGCGACGGCGTTCGCGACGAGACCCGTGCCGCTCACAACTTCTCCAGTCCACGCACAGTCAGGGCCAGCACGACGAAACTCCCGATCAGCAGCAACGCGTAGGCCATGTCGGCCATGACGCCGCTCCCTTCAACGACGAGGTTTTTCTTGTGACGCCCGGAAGCGTGCATCAGGAAATCCCTGATCAGGCGGCGCCTGACAACGTCCTTACGGCGTTGGGGGCGGCCCTTACGCGTTCTTGATGCCCGCGAGACCCAGGTCTCATCCGAAAGGGGCCAACGCGGTGACGTTCCGTGAGATCGTCTGGGGCGTGACGCGAACTGGGGTGTTGGACGCCGTGGCCGACCTGCTGCCCGTCGAGGGGCTGGTCGCGGTGGACGGGGTCGACGGCGCGGGCAAGACGACGTTCTGCGACGACCTCGCCGCGGTGCTGCGCGCCCGTGGCCGCACCGTGGTCCGCGCCTCCGTGGACGACTTCCACCACCCGCGCGCGATCCGCTATCGGCGCGGCAAGACGTCGCCGGAGGGCTTCTTCCTCGACAGCTTCGACCACGAACGCCTCGTCGCCCGCCTGCTCGTGCCGTTCGCCGCCGGGCACCCGTTCCAGCGCGCGAGCCACGACCTGCGAACCGACGAGTACGTCGACGCGCCCTTCGAGGTCGCGACACCTCCGGCGATCCTGCTGGTGGACGGTGTCTTCCTGCACCGCGACGAGCTCGTGGACCACTGGGACTTCTCGGTGTTCCTCCACGTCGACTTCGCGGTGTCCGTGGCACGAATGGCCGTGCGCGACGGCAGTCCGTCCGATCCGGACGATCCCCGCAACCGCCGTTACGTCGAGGGCCAGCGGCTGTACCTCGCGACGTGCGCACCGGCGGCGCGGGCGAGCCTGGTGATCGACTACAACGACCTCGCCGAGCCGCGCGTGAGGACGACCTGAAGTACGGTGGCGCGCGTGACCGAGCCCGCCAGGAAGACAGCGCGACTCCCCCAGTGCCCGCAGTGCGAGTCCGACGACCTGCGCCCCTACGGCAACGGCTCCAAGTGGATCTGCCCGACCTGCCGGTTCCTGGCGCCGTGCTGCGAGCCCGACACCGCCTGCCGCTGGTAGATCGACCCCCCAATCGTTACCCGGCGTGATAACGCCAGGTCGCGTCGCGACGACGTACTCCCCACAGCGTCCGAAAGGCGTAACGAGGAGGCCGCCATGGCGACCACGTTCTGGGCTTGGCTCGTGTCCGCTCTCGTCATCGTGCTGCTCGCGGTCGTGGTACCCGGCCGTCTCGGCGCGCAGAACGTCCTGCGGGACGCGCGCGGCCGGTACAGCCTGTCGCGGCTGCAGATGATGTTGTGGACCGTCGTGCTGCTGTCGCTGATCTGCGGCATGGCGTTCGGGCGGTTCGCGGCCGGGCAGGTCGACGTCGCCGGGTTCCGCATCCCCGGTCAGGTGCTCACGTTGCTCAGCATCGCGATCGGGTCCGCCGTGGTGGCGGGCGCGATCAAGGTCGTGAAGAGCACGACGCGGCCGGGCTGCGTGGCGGCCTACCCGAAGGGGCGGGAAGGCGGGCGGCTGTGGGAGATGCTGACCGTCGAGGAGGGCGCGTCGGCCGGCAAGTCGATCGACCTGTCGAAGTTCCAGAACTTCCTCATCACGATCCTGCTGGTGCTGGCGTACGTCGCGCAGGCGGTGGCGGCGCTCAGGGCGGTCAGCAACCCCGCCGGCATCGGCGGGCTGCCCGCGTTCTCGGACACGTTCCTCGTGCTGCTCGCGGTGAGCCACGCCGGATACCTGCTGGGCAAGATCCCGTCGCCCACCGGCACACCCGAGAGCGGCACCATGGCGGACCGGCTGGCGGAAGCCGAACCCGAGGCAGCACCCGCCGCCGCGCCCAACGGCGTCGTTCCCGAGATGCGGCCGGCCGAAGCCGAGCCCCAGAAGGTCTGACGGCCCTCACCGCCCGGCGGCAACTGGTCAGCGGCTACGAACCGGCGGAGGGCAGGTGGTCCCCCGCCAGCACGGCACGGGCGACGACGGAGACGTCCAGCGCGTGCCGTGAGGCGTGGCCGGTGATCAGGTCGGACGCTTCGGCGACGGAGATGTCCCTGCGGGCGGCCAGCGCTCCCTTGGCCTGGTTGAGAGCGGCCTCGTCGGCCAGCGAGATCTGGAGGCGGGCGCCCGCGTGGTGGATGGCGGCGATGGTGTCGTCGAGCCGGTCGATGACGGCGTGCACGCGGTCGCGGCCCACCCCCTGTTGCCTGCTGAACACGCCCAGCACCGAGTGCAGGTCGAGATTGGCCGCGAGCAGCTGGTGCACGACCTGATCGAGCATGTCGTCGACCTCGGGCCGGCCGGTCCGCGACATGTGCGGCGCGGGATCACTCACCATTCCGACCTTGCCCGTTGGAGGGCCTCCAGGCAACCACTCGGCCGGCTGTCACGGCACCTGGTGACTCGTGCAAGGGCCTTTGTGGATCTCGACGTGGTCACAGGATTCGGACGTGATCGACCGGCAGATCCTTCCACCAGCGCGCGAAACGCCGGTAGATCTGCGTTTCCCGGTCGCCGAGGAACTTGTGCAACGCCCTGGCCTCCTCCGCGAGACCAGCCCACTGCCTCTTGCTCAGGGAGTGGAAGGCGGTCGCCTCGATGCCGCCGCCCTCGTGCGGACGCCAGACTCCCGCCACGTGGCCGTCGACGAGAAGCGTCGGCAGCGTGTCGCCGTTGTTGCGGATCACGAGCTTGCGGTACTGCTCAGGGATGATCCGGCTGCGGTCGGCGTAGGCGAGCAACGTGCTGTCCCACATGGCCATCAGCCGCGGTGGCGCCGGGGTGTCCTCGTCCGGGATCGTCCGGTTCGGAACGTCGTGGTAGTCGCCGTCCCGCACCAGGTCGAGCAGCTGCAGAGCGTCCCGGATCGTGGTGCGCGGCAGCATCGTGAACTGGTTCATGTCCGGGATGGTCGCCGGCCCGAACGAGGTGAGGTAGCGGCGCAGCATCTCGGCCAGCGCCGCCATCCGGTCACGCGGCTCGATCACCGCGGTCTGGAACGACAGCCGCGGCCCGAACGCCCACGGGCCGCCCGTCGGCACCCGCACCAGTGGCGCGTAGGACGCGAGCGCCCACCAGAGGCCCGGCTCCCCCACGTCGCCGACGTGCGAGTGCAGCAGCTCCTCCAGCTCCGGCTTGGTCCTCGGCTCGGCCGCGAACTCCACCAGGTGCGCGAGCACCTCGTCGGCCCGCTCGACCGTGAGCCCCATCGCTCGGAACCGCCTGTCGTTCAGCCGGGACGCCCTGAGCGCGGGCAGCATCGCGTGGTGGAACACCTCGTGGTCGGCCGCCGTCACCGCGTGCAGCGTGATGCGCATCAGCGACGCCTTGCGCACCGCGCCGCTGGTGAACGCCTCGTCCAGGTCGGCGGGGTCGAAGCCCTCGATCCGGTTCCACAGCGCGATGTACGGCGACGGAGGCTCCTGTGCCTGGATCGCCATGACCCTCTCGACCGCCGTGAGCACGTCCACCGGCTCGCGCCGCAGCAACATCTGCCGGTCGAGCGTCGCGCGGTTGAGCTGCCGTGCCGTGAAGGTCATGGCCGAGATCCTGGCTCACCGCAGCTTCGACGGCCACCAGATTCGGCCACCGATGTCCACCGCGAGCGCCGGCACGAGCAACGACCGCACCAGCAACGTGTCCAGCAGGACACCGAACGCCACGATGAACGCTATCTGCGTCAGGAACAGGATCGGCAGCACGGCCAGCGCCGCGAACGTCGCCGCCAGCACCACACCCGCCGACGTGATCACGCCACCGGTCAGGCTGAGGCCTCGCAACGTTCCCTCCACCGTGCCGAGGCGCCGGGTTTCCTCGCGGACGCGGGTCATCAGGAAGATGTTGTAGTCGATGCCCAGCGCCACCAGGAACACGAACCCGAACAGCGGCACCACCGGATCCGAGCCGGGGAAGCCGAAGACGTGGTTGAACACCAGCGCCGACACGCCCATCGTGGCCGCGAACGACAGCACGACGGTGGCGATCAGCAGGACCGGTGCCAGCAACGACCTCAGCAGCAGCGCCAGCACCAGGAAGATCACCACCAGCACGATCGGGATGATCAGCAGCCGGTCGCGCTCCGACGTCTTCCTGGTGTCCAGCAACGTCGCCGTCTGCCCGCCGACCTTCGCGTCGCCGATCCCGTGCACCGCCGCACGGATGCGCTCGACCGTCGCCACCGCCGCGTCGGAGTCCGGCGCGTCCTTCAGCGTGGCCTCGACGCGGACGAGCCCTTCCGCGGTACCGGCCGGCCTGACGTCGGCCACACCGTCCACCTTGGACTTCTGCAGGATCTCCGCCGTCTTGCTCTCGGCGGCGACGACGACCGTCGGCGAGCCCGTTCCGCCGGGGAAGTGCCTGGACAGCACCTCCTGTCCCGCAACGGATTCGACCTCGGTCAGGAAGACGTCGGACTGCGCGGTGCCGGACGCCTTGAGCTGCGGCAGGAACGCGGCGCCGACGAGCAGCACGATCGTGGTGACGATCCAGATCGCGCGCGGCCTGCGGCGCACCAGGTCTGCCGTGCGGCCCCAGAGTCCGCTCGTTTCCGGGTGCGGCGAGCCGAGTTTCGGCGCGAACGGCCAAAATGCAGCGCGTCCGCACAACGCCAGCGTCGCGGGCAGGAACGTCATCGTGGTCAGCAACGCGGCCCCGATGCCAATGGCCGCAACGGGTCCGAGGCCCTTGTTCGAGTCGAGGTCGCTGAACAGCAGGCACAGCACGCCGAGGATCACCGTGCCCGCCGACGCCGCGATGGGTTCGATGGTGCCGCGCCACGCCGTGCGGATGGCCGTGTACTTGTCCTGGGTGTCGCGCAGTTCTTCGCGGAATCTCGACACGAGCAGCAGCGCGTAGTCCGTCGCGGCGCCGAACACGAGGATCGAGAGAATGCCCTGGCTCTGACCGTTCAGCGCCAGCACGTCGTTCTTCGCCAGCAGGTACACGACGAAGCTGGCGAGCCCGAGCGCGAAGACCGCCGACAGCAGCACGACGACCGGCAGCAGCGGACTCCGGTAGACGACGAGCAGGATCAACGCGACCACCGCGCCCGCGACGACCAGCAGCAGCCCGTCGATCCCGCCGAAGGCTTCGACGAGGTCCGCGATCTGCGCCGCCGGGCCCGTGACCAGCACCTTCAGGCCTGGGGGCGCACCGCGCGTGCCGTCACGCAGCTGCAGGACCGAGTCACGCACCTCTTTCGCGGGGTCGAGCAGCACGACGAGCTGGGCGGCCTCGTTGTCGTTCGGCGCCGGGATCACCGGTGACGCCTGGAAGCCCTTGCCGCGGTCGGCGAGGTACTGCTTGTCCTGCTCGGTGAGCCCGCCCTGCCGTTCGACGACGACGATCGCCGGGATCGCGTTGCTGCGCTGGAACTTCTTCTGCAGCTCGGCGACCTGTGTGGACTCGGCGGAGTTCGGCAGGAACGCGCTGCTGTCGTTCTCCGCGACCTCCGACAGCTTGCCCGCGTACGGCCCGGTGAACCCGCCGAGTGCGAGCCAGACGACGAGCAGCACCCCGGCGAGGACTCGCATCAGCATTCCTTCGATCGTCGAACCTTTCGATGGACGAAACAGTATGCTGACCCCGTGAGCGACGCAAGTGACTACGACCTGAGCATGCTTCTGCGTGCGCTGGTCGCCGAGTCGAACCGGTTCTTGGAGATCTTCAGCGCGGCGCACGAGCTGCACCCGACCGACATGACGGCGCTGAACCTGATCATGACGGCCGACTCCCCCATGACACCGGGCTCGCTCGCCAAGGCGCTGAACCTGAGCGCGTCCGCGACGACGTCCGTGCTGGACCGGCTGGAACGGGCCGGTCACGTGGTCCGCGACCGCAGCCCCGACGACCGCCGCCGCGTCGAGCTCAGGGTGCTCTCCGCGGCGACGGCGCTGGCCTCCACGTTCTTCCAGCCGCTCGCCCGCGAGTTCTCCTCGACGTGGGAGCAGTTCAGCGCGGAGGACCGTCAGGTCGTGGCCCGGTTCCTCACGACGACGACCGAGGCGACGGCGCGGGTGCGTGCAGCGGTGAGCCCTCCGGCAGACGACGTCCGCAGATGAGCAGCAACAGCTCCTGAGCAGGACCTCTGACCGGCTCGCCCGCGCCGAACGTCCAGTCCATGTCCGTCGCCTCCAGCCTCTTGCCGCCGAGGTCGGCGCCGAAGTACCTGACGCTGCGCGGGGTCATGCCGTCGAGGACGAGCTTCAGGCGTTCGTGGGGCACTTTCCGGTTCAGTTTCAGTGCGACGGTGATGTCGAGGCCGTGGATGACGTCGTGCGAGAGCGCGCCGACCGGACCACCGCCGGGCGGGGTCCACGGGTGATCGATGTTGGCTTTGAGAACGTTGACCAGGTCGTTCGTGGACAGCGCTGCGGCGTCTTTGCGAGCCATGCGGTCGGAGGCGTGGTTGAACCGGCCGGCCGACCTGAGCATCTCGAGGAGCACGCGCCCGCCCGAGCTGCGGAACGGCAGCGTCGTGTGCGCGACGACCTCCTTGACGCGCCACCCCGCGCACAGACTCGGCGCGTTCCACTGCTCCTCGGTCAGGCTCGCGAGAAGTTCGGCCTGCTCACGTCGTTCCGCCGCCACCGCGGCCCTGATGTCTTCGGTCATGCTCGTGTGTACGGACCGGCCGACGAAAACTCATCGGTCCGCGTAGGGTCCTTCGCGTGATCGAGACGCTGGAGCCGTTCCGGATCGAGCTGACCGGCTACTGCTACCGCATGCTCGGCTCCGGCTTCGAGGCCGAGGACGCCGTGCAGGAGACCCTCGTGCGCGCGTGGAAGGCGTACGACAGCTTCGATCCTTCGCGCGCGTCACTGCGGACCTGGCTGTACCGCATCGCCACCAACATCTGCATCGACATGCTGCGCAGCGCCCAACGCCGCGCCCTCGCCATCGACCTGCGACCGGCCGGTGGCGATTTCGGCGCGCCCCTTCCCGAGCGGGCGTTCGTCCAGCCCGTGCCCGACGCTCGGGTCCTGCCAGAGGACACCGCGATCCGCCGCGAAACCGTGCGGCTCGCGTTCGTGGCGGCGCTGCAACACCTGCCGCCTCGTCAGCGCGCGGTGCTGATCCTGCGCGATGTGCTGGCGTGGAAGGCGGACGAGGTCGCCACGTTGCTCTCGATCTCGGTGGCGTCGGCCAACAGCGCGTTGCAGCGGGCACGGGCCACGCTGCAGACCGTTGATCCCGGCGAGCCCCTGAACCCCGCCGATCCGACGCAGAAGGCGTTGCTCAGCCGGTACTGCGAGGCGTTCGAGCGGCACGACGTGCGGACCCTGGTGGCGTTGCTGCACGAGGACGCGACGATGTCGATGCCGCCGTTCAGCTGGTGGCTGCGGGGCCGTGGCCCGATTTCTCTTGCGTTGAACGATCCGAACGCCGCCTGTGCCGGTGCCTGGCTGGTGCCGGTCGCGGCCAACGCGTCGCCCGCCTACTGGCAGATGCGGCCGGGTCTGGAGAAGCCGTTCGGGCTGGTGTTCCTCGACGTGCGCGGTGGGCTCGTCACGGGCAGCACGACGTTCCTGAACGTCGACGAGCTCCTGCCGCTGTTCACCTAGGGCGGTCTTCGTGATCCGGATCGTGCCGTCGGACGAGGTGCCGTGCGTGAAGGGCTGCGCGCCAGGTGTTCGAGGACGCCGGTTTTCGTCTGGCGCTAGACCGCCCCGACGAGGTCGCGTTCGCGCTTGACCGGTTGCGCCGGCTTGCGGATCCGGCCCCACGGCTTGAACACCGACAGGACGTAGGCGAACAACAGCAACGTCGGCGCGACGACGACCGGGTACATCAGGTCGGACGGGATCGCCGCGGCCTGGTCGCCCGCCATCATCCGCCTGCCGATCTCCGCCGCTTCGTCGACGCCAGGGCGGAGGGCGAACGCGATGAGCAGCGACATGCCGATGTTCATGAACAGCTTGATCGCCACCCACCAGTACTTGACGAGGCCGTACTTGCTGCCGAGGCCGAGGACCACGCCGGAGACCATGCAGACCGCGCTGGCGCCGAACATCGGCCAGATCGCGAAGATGTCGATCGACTGGACGGCGATGGCGGCGGTGGTCGCGTCCTCTGTGGACAGAGCTACCACGACCAGGATGCCCAAGGCCAGGTCGATGCCCAGCCACGCCGCTGACGACAGGACGTGCACCAGCAGCACTGCTTTGCGGGCGCGGCCGGTGAGCTTGCGAGTGGTGGTCATCGCGGTGCACTCCCTTGTCTCGTGGTGTTGTGCTCACTCTCGTCGTCGGGCTGGGGTGCTTCATCCGCTCACGTTCTGATCTCGCGTACGTCAGATTGCGTACGTGGTGGGATGCAGGTCGGGGGCGCGGGATCCGGCTTCGCCGACCGAATTTCTGTGGCCGGGTTGCGTGAGTGGTCACCAGGGCGCGGGTTGCGATCCGGAGGTGTCCCTGGGATCGCAACCCTGCGTGGCCGGTGGCCGTGGTCTAGAACGGTGGCGGGTCGTCGAAAACGTGGCCGTCCGGATCGACGCGCATCACCACCCGACCGGCCAGGCGCCGCACCTGCGCCCCCGTCCTGCCCTCGGCCTTGGCCAGCACCCGCTCCTCCACCTGCGCCGCCAGATCCGCCGACAACGGCATCGTCGAGTCGTGCAGCACCCGCGCCTTGTACAGGTCGATCTCACCCTTCTCCAGGGCGTCCAGCGTGCGCGGCAGCTTCGAGGCCAGATCCAGCGCCAGAGCGATCTGGTGGGACGTCCAAGCTGAAGTCCAGTGCATCGCGGCGGCGATCTCGGCGTCGAAGAACTCCTCACCCTCACACGCGAGGGCGTAATCCGCGAGAACCCGCAAACCCTGCGCCTGATGGTAGGCGACCTGTTTCTCGTGATAGGCGAGAGCATCGAGAACCTCGACGACGTCCATACCCCAATTCTATTCGAGATCAAATACAAAAACGGACATCGAGCGCCACACCATCGGGTGAAACCGCAGCTCAACCCCTATGGCACCGTATAGCAACCATCTCTCTCGACGTCACGCAACCACCTACGAAAAGCAGCCGCAGAAATTCGGGTTGGGCGAAGCCGAAAATCAGCCGCCCGGCGTCACAATCCCCTGCTCGTACGCGAATACGACCGCGTGCGTCCGATCCCGCAGCCCGAGCTTCGCCAGCACCCGCGACACGTGAGTCTTCACAGTCGTCTCACCGAGGAACAACGCGGCAGCGATCTCCGCATTGGAAGCACCCTTGGCCAGCTCCACCAGCACCTCGAACTCGCGATCGGTCAACGACGGCGGCCGGGTCCGCTGCTTGCCCACAGCGCTGAACCGCGCGATCACCCGCCGCGTCACCTCTGGCGACAACAAAGCGTCGCCACGCGCAACCACGCGCACGGACTCGACGAGGTCCTCCGGCGAGGCGTTCTTCAGCAGGAATCCGCTCGCACCGGCCTGCAACGCCTCGAACAGGTAGTCCTCGCGGTCGAACGTGGTCAGGATGACCACGCGGGTGCCGTGACCGGCGGCGAGGATCTGCCGGGTGGCTTCCAGGCCGTCCACGCGAGGCATCTGGACGTCCATCAGCACAACGTCGGGACGCAGGCGGAGGGCCAGGTCCACGGCCTCGGCGCCGTCGCCCGCCTCTCCCACCACCTCGATGCCCGGCTCGGTGCCCAGAATGACGCGGAAGCCGGCGCGGACCAGGTCGTGGTCGTCGGCCAGCACCACTCGCAAGCTCACGGCTTCTCCCCAGTTGGCAGTGATGCGCGCACGAGGTAGCCCGTGCCGCGGCGGGGACCCGCCTCCAGCGAACCGCCGTGCACCGCCAGGCGTTCGCGCATCCCCACCAGGCCGAAGCCCGAGACCGGTGCGGTGGACGGGCCGCGGCCGTCGTCGGCGATCTCCAGCTCCAGGGCGTTGTCCAGGTAACGCATTCGCACGTCGACGTGTTGAGCGGCCGCGTGCTTCACGACGTTGGTGAGGGCTTCCTGGACCACGCGGTAGGCCGACAACGCCACGGCTGACGGCACCTCTCGCGGTGCGCCGTAGACGCCGTGGGAGACCTCGAGGCCTGCGGCGCGGGCGTTTTCCAGCAGTTCTGGCAGGTCGTCCAGGCCTGGGGCGGCGCGGAGATCCGGTTCGGCGTCGGCGCGGAGCACGCCCAGCAGGCCGCGGAGTTCGTTGATCGCGGTGCGAGCCGTTTCCTCGACGGTGTGCAGGGCGTCGCGGGCCATCGCGGGGTCGGAGTCGAGGACTCGGCGGGCGGCACCGGCCTGGATGCCCATCACGGACACGTGGTGTGCCACGACGTCGTGGAGGTCGCGGGCGATGCGCATGCGTTCGGCGGTGATGGCTCCGCGGGTGTTCTGTTCCTGGGAGAGCCGCAGTTCCTCGGCCTGGTACCCGAGTTCGGCCTGGCGGCGGGCAGCGGTCCACGCCATTTCGCCCACGACGTACGCGAAGACGAAGAAGAAGATGTTGAACTCGAGCCCGTAGACGACGGAGGCGAGCACCGGGTCCAGCGGGCCCGCGGCGTTCTTGAAGTTGCCCGGCGGGCCCAGCAGGGCGCGCACGAGGCTGAAGCCCAGCCAGAAGAACATCGTGGCGATGACGCCGATGCGGGACCAGCGCGCCACGCGGCGGTTCTGTTCCCAGGCGCCGACGGTGAAGATCGCGAGGAACAGGATCGCGGACGGGACCAGGTTGTCGCCGAGCTGCCGCCACTGCGCGGCGATGAACAGCGCGGACACCACGAGCATGACGGCCAGCGGGTAGCGGCGGCGCACCACGAGGGGAAGCGAGAGGGCGAGCACCCAGGCGAGCTGCTCGCGCAGGTCGGGTGCGCGGCCCTGGGCGAAGGCGCCCATGCTGTTGACCAGCACGGTGAACTCGACTGCGCAGAGCATCACGAGCACGGCGATGCCGATGTCGCGTCGTCGCTGGGCGGGAGTGGGGCCTGGCCGCCGCCATTCGTTCCACACGGGCTCTTCCACTCGATCACGGTACCCGGCGGGACATTTCCATCGTTAATCGAAGGTTTCACCCCGGAGGGTGTTTCGGGCCACATGATTGGACTACCTGGTGTGGATTACTCAATACTGCGCGTTACCCACGAGTAACGTCCCCCTGCGACAAGGCCTCGAATGCGCATTCGTCCCCTGTTCCTGTCCGCCACCCTGCTCTTCGGCACGCTCACGGCGTGCGGGTCAGATGACCAGATGACTGAGCCTGTTCGCACTGGTCCTGGCGTCTCGGCTGAATCGATCTCGCTCGGCGTGTTGACAGACATGACAGGCCCGTTCAAAGGGTCGTCGATTTTCCGTATTCGCGGATATGAACTCTATCTGGACCAGGTCAACAAACGTGGCGGCGTGTGCGGGCGGCGCATCGAGCTGAAGCAGAAGGACCACGCCTACGACGTCCAGAAGGCGCTCGACGGCTATTTCGAGCTCGAACCGCAGGTGCTCGGATTCATCGACGTGCTGGGCCAGCCGATGACCGCCGCCATCGAACCGGACCTGATGCAGACGCGGGCGCTCACCGTGCCCGGCTCGTGGGCGGCCGACCTGCTCGGCAACCCGCACATGATGATCGTCGGCACGACGTACGACCTCGACATCATCAACGGGCTCGACCACTACAAGCGCAACGGCGTCCTCGCGGCCGGCGACACCATCGGGCACGTGCACCTGCGCGGCAGCTTCGGCGACAACGCCCTGGAGGGCAGCCGGTTCGTCGCCGAGAACTGGGGCATGAAGATCTCCGAGCAGGCGGTCACCGAGACGACGGCGAACTTCGCCGAGCAGATCGCCGCGCTCAAGGCCGCCAACGTGAAGGTGCTCGTGCTCAGCCTGACGCCACCGCAGGCCGCCGCCGCGGTGGGCATCGCCGCGCAGCTCGGGTGGAACGTGCCGATCCTCGCCAACGCCGTCAGCTACGACGCCGCGATCATGCAGTCGCCGGTCGCGCCGGTGTTCGCGAAGCAGGTGCTGATCCCCACGCCCGTCGCACCGTGGAGCGGTAACGCGGAGGGCGTGAAGGAGCTGCGCGACGGCTATCAGGAACGCTGGCGCGGCGAGGCGGGAACGCTCAACACCGTGCACGGGTACACGGTCGCGATGGCGTTCGTCGCCGTGCTGGAGAAGGCCTGCGGCAAGAAGGACCTGACGCGGGACGGCGTGCTGCGCGCGTTCCACGACACGACCGGTCTGACCACCAAGGGCATCACCGGCCCGCTGAAGTTCTCGTTGGTCGGACGGCCTTCCAGCACCCAGTCGTACATGACGCGGCCGGACGCGAACGTGCCCGGCACGCTCAAGGTCGTCGAGGACCTCTACGAGTCGGAGCTGGTGAAGCTCAAGGGCACCCGCGCACGTTGACCTAGAGTCGGCGAATGGGACTCAGCCTGACCGTCCTCGGGTGCGCGACGCCGTACCCGAGCACGGACAACCCGTGCTCCGGTTACCTCGTGGAGCACCACGACACTCGACTGTGGATGGACGCGGGCACCGGCACGCTCGGCCCGCTCCAGCGCTACACGAGGCTCGAGGACGTCGACGCGATCTGGATCTCGCACCTGCACGCCGACCACAGCGCGGATCTGCTGACCGCCTACTACGCGTTGCTGTTCGCGGACGTCAAACGCGACCCGATCCCGCTCTTCGGCCCGCCCGGCATCGCCGACCGCCTCGCGGGCTTCCTCACCAACGGCCCGACGCGCAGCCCGGTCGAGGACGCGTTCGAGATCACCGAGCTCCACGACGGCCACCAGACCACGATCGGAACGCTCCTGCTCACCACCAGGGCCGTGCACCACGGCATCCCCGCGTTCGGCGTGCGCGTCGAGGCGGACGACGTGTCGCTCACCTACTCCGGCGACACAGCGCCGTGCCAGAGCCTCGTCGAACTGGCCCGCGACACCGACGTGCTGCTGTGCGAGGCCGAGAGCGCCGAGAAGACGCCGGACATGGTCCATCACACGCCGGAGGACGCGGGCGACACCGCGACGAGCGCGAACGCGGGCAGGCTGATCGTGACGCACGTGGGCCGCTTCCTGTCGCCGCAGGAAGCGGTCGCACGCGCGTCGTCCCGCTATCAGGGACACGTCGACTACGCGGCTCCCGGAACCACGTTCACGCCCCGGTGATACGCGCCTCGTCTGTCCCAAGTGGACGGTAGCGGGTGGAACTGTTGCGCATTGTTGCCAGGTAACGCACCCTGGAGATCGAAAACGATTTCGACAATGCGCCACAAGTCGCAGAAATCGTCGAATGAGCAGTCGAATCTCGTTCGAAAGGATTTCGATGGGGAGACGGCGATCGGACGCGATCACACTCAGGGACGTGGCCCGGCTGGCGGGCGTGTCGATCGCCACCGCGTCCAAGGCGATCAACAACCGCGACGAGGTGGCTGCGGCCACCCGCGCCCGCGTGCTGCGTGCGGCGGCCGAGTTGTCCTTCCGCCCCAACGTTCTCGCGCAGGGTCTCGTGGCCGGCCGCACCCGTGCCATCGGCCTGCTGACCGACGAGCTCGACGGCCGGTTCGCCATTCCGATCCTGCTGGGCGCCGAGAACGCCCTGTCGCACCAGGAGATGTCGGTGCTGCTGTGCGACACGCGTGGCGACGCGATCCGCCGCAACCACTACATCCGCACCCTGCTGGCGCGCCAGGTGGACGGGTTCATCATCGTCGGCGACAGCAACGACGTGCACCTGTCGCTGACGGCCGACATCCCGGTGCCCGTGGTGTACGTCTACTGCAGATCCACCAACCCCGCCGACCTCTGCCTGGTGTCCGACGACGAGGGCGGCGCGCTGCTCGCCGTCGAGCACCTGATCGCGTTGCGGCGCAAGCACATCGCGCACATCACCGGCCCGCAGTCCTGGCGCGCCGCCCGCGACCGCGCCGCCGCGACCTGTGCCGTCCTGCACGACCACGGCCTGATGCTGGCCGGCGGGCAGCCGCTGCACGGCGAGTGGTCCCAGCACTGGGGCAGGCACGCCACGCGGTTGCTGATGGCGACGACGCCCGAAGTGGACGCCATCTTCTGCGGCAACGACCAGATCGCCAGCGGGGCCGCACAGGCACTGGCGGACCTCGGTCGCCGCGTGCCGGACGACGTCGCGATCGTGGGGTACGACAACTGGGAGATCTTCGCTGCGGACAGCAAGCCGCCGCTCACCACCGTCGACCTGAACCTGCAGCAGGTCGGCGAGACCGCGGTGCGGCACCTGCTCGCTGCGCTCGACGGCACCCCGGCGTCCGGCGTCTTCCGGCAGCCGTGCCGGTTGGTGATCCGCGAGTCGACGGCGTGAAGGGACACGCGATACGGCACTGCTCGCGGCCCAGCGACACACCGGAGCCGCGCGAAGTCCAGTCATGGCAACACTTCCTGACAGGGCGGTCCAGGAGCGCTCCCTCCGGGGTTCGTGTCCGGAGGGAGCGCTCGGCGGGGCCGGGACGGCCGAGCGGCAGGAACACCGTTCGACGCCGGGGAACAGAACGGCGAGACACCACCGCGCTGCCGTCGCGGGACGCGCGCTGACCTCCACGACGCCGCACCGTGTCGGTCCACATCCCAAGCCGACCCCGAGTCAGGGACCTGGGAGCGCTCCCAGGCGAAACGGGACTGTAACGGCCGCGAACAGGCTCGGGAAGCGTTGTCGAACGCCCGTCGATGTCCGAGCGAATTTCATGTTGCACGCAAAGTCACCGTCGCAAGGGGCGATCATGTGGCATTCCGGGCTCAACCACCACCGGAACAGCCCTGCAGGGATGCGCACGGTGTCCCGCTTTCCGGTTCGCTGCGCCATTTCAGTGATGAGCCGAAGAAAGTGATCGACAAGGTCTGCGCGATGATCGACGAGAAAAATACGACGAACGGTCACGGTTCGTTGTGCCGAACGGGCCAGCATTGCGGCGGCTGGCTACTTTCTGCCACCTGAACGATTGTGAACCCGTTCGGCACAGCGCCAGGGCGACATCCGGCCGACGTCCAGGGGCCGGCTGTCGGCATTTACGAGTGCATTCAGCAGGCGCCCCTTCCGGAATGTTTTCGTGACCGTTACAGTCGGCCGAACTGGGAGCGCTCCCATAAGCATCCGAACCCTGTCATCGGAGGCTCAAGTGCTCAATCGCAGGTCACGAGCCATCACCACCGCGATCGTCGTGCTGTTCGCCGGACTGGTGGTGCCACGAGCGGAAGCGGCGCCCGCGTTCAACTACGCGGAGGCGCTGCAGAAGTCGATCTGGTTCTACGACGCACAGCGGTCCGGGAAGCTGCCGGCGGACAACCGGGTGAGCTGGCGCGCGGACTCCGCGCTGCGCGACGGCTCCGACGTCGGGCTCGACCTGTCCGGCGGGTTCTACGACGCCGGTGACCACGTGAAGTTCGGGCTGCCCTTCGCGTTCAGCATGTCGATGCTCGCGTGGGGCGCGGTGGAGAACCGCGCGGCCTACGCGGACTCCGGGCAGCTCAAGCACTTGATGGCGAACCTCAGGTGGGGCACGGACTGGATCATCAAGGCGCACCCGTCACCGAACGTCGTCTACGGCCAGGTCGGCGCGGGCAACCCCGACCACGCCTGGTGGGGATCGGCCGAGGTCATGCCGATGGCCCGTCCTTCGTACAAAGTGGACGCCTCGTGTCCCGGCTCCGACCTCGCGGGCGAGTACGCCGCCGCGATGGCGTCGGCCTCGATGGTCTTCAAGGACACCGATCCCACCTACGCGGCCACGCTGCTCACCCACGCCAAGCAGCTCTACACGTTCGCGGACACCTACCGCGGCAAGTACAGCTCCTGCATCACCGACGCCGCGAACTTCTACAACTCGTGGAGCGGCTACCAGGACGAGCTGGTGTGGGGCGCGATCTGGCTGCACCGCGCGACCGGTGACGCGAGCTACCTGACCAAGGCCAAGGCGGAGTACCAGAAGCTCAGCACCGAACCGCAGAGCTCCGAGCGTTCCTACAAGTGGACCATCGCGTGGGACGACAAGTCCTACGGCGCCTATGTGTTGATGGCCAAGCTCACCGGCGAGCAGACCTACATCACCGACGCCAACCGCTGGCTCGACTTCTGGACCACCGGCTACAACGGCAACCGGGTGCGGTACTCCCCCGGCGGCCAGGCCGTGCTCGACAGCTGGGGTTCCCTGCGCTACGCCGCCAACACCGCGTTCGCGGCGCTGGTGTACTCGGACTGGCTGTCCACTCGCGACAGCGCGCGGGCCAGGACGTACCACGACTTCGCTGTGCGGCAGGTGAACTACGCCCTCGGCGACAACCCGCGCAACTCGAGCTACCTCGTCGGCTTCGGCGCCAACCCGCCGCGCAACCCGCACCACCGCACCGCGCACGGATCGTGGGCCGACAGCATCCAGGAACCCGTCACGAGCCGGCACGTGCTCTACGGCGCGCTGGTCGGCGGCCCCAGCACCAACAACGACGCGTACACCGACAGTCGCAGCGACTACGTGATGAACGAGGTCGCGCTCGACTACAACGCGGGCTTCACCGGCGCTCTCGCCCGCCTGTACCGGGAGTTCGGCGGCACCCCGCTGGCGAGCTTCCCCGTGGCGGAGACCCCGGACGGGCCCGAGCTCACGGTCCAGGCGTCGGTGAACCAGAGCGCCGCCCAGTTCACCGAGATCAAGGCGTTCGTGCTCAACAAGAGCGCGTGGCCGGCGCGGACGTTCAACGGCACGCTGCGCTACTTCTTCACGCTCGACGGCGCCACCACGCCCGGCCAGATCTCCGTGACCACCAACTACAACCAGTGCGGCACGGCGAGCGCGCCGACGCAGTACCGCGGAGCGGTGTACTACGTGGAGATCCCCTGTTCCGGCATCGCTCCCGCCGGGCAGTCCGCGTACCGCAAGGAAGTGCAGTTCCGCATCACCAGCACCGGCACGTGGGACCCCGCCAACGACTGGTCGTACGCCGGGCTCGGCAGCGGCAACACCGTCGCCCAGACCGACCGGATCGTGCTACGCCAGGACGGGAAGACGGTGTGGGGCACCGAACCCGGCGGCGGCGTCGACGACAACGAGGCGCCGACCGTCCCGACAGGACTGACCGCGTCGAACGCCGGCAGCTCCAGCGTCACGCTGAACTGGACCGCCGCCACCGACAACGTCGGCGTCACCGGATACGAGGTGATGAACGGCACGAGCGTCGTCGGCTCGGCGACCACGACCAGCCTGCTCGTCACCGGGCTGGTTCCGGACACGCAGTACACGTTCTCGGTGCGCGCCAGGGACGCCGCGGGCAACGTCTCCGCGGCGAGCGCACCGGTGAGCGTGCGCACGCTGCCCGGTGTCCGGAGCACGCTCTCGGTGCAGCACAAGGGAACCAGCGCGGCCAGGACGAACCAGATCGGCGCGACGCTCCAGGTGACCAACAACGGCACCGGTCCGGTCAGCCTCACCACCACGACCGTCAGGTACTGGTTCACCGGCGAGCCCGCGGCCGGGTACCAGGTCTGGTGCGACTGGGCGCAGATCGGCTGCGCGGGCATCCGGGCCCAGGTCGTCAAGCTCGCCACCCCGCGACCGGGAGCCGACGCGTACCTGGAGGTGTCCTTCACCACCGGCAGTCTCGCCGCGAACGCCGCCACCGGCGAGATCCAGCTGCGGGTGGCGAAGTCCGACTGGTCCGCGTTCGACCAGGCCGACGACCACAGCTACCGGGTCAGCGCCGCGCTGACCGACTTCGACAGGGTCACCGCCTACTCCGCGGGCGCGCTCGCGTGGGGCGCCGAACCCTGACCAGATCTCGGCGCTGGACGTTCTGCGCGCCCAGGCGTCCCGCGCCGATCCCACTCCCGGTCTCGTGACCGGATCCCCTCCGCGTCCCCGGCACAGCGTTGTGCCGGGGACGCCTCCGTTGCTGACCGGAGCTGTGGGCGACACGCGAAGTTCGTCCACATTCGAATTGACGCGCGCTGACTCCTACGATGAACGACATGACGGAAATCGACCGGCACCGGCGGCCTGGTTCGCGCATCGAGGAGGTCGCGCGGCTGGCCGGAGTGTCCAAGTCGACCGTCTCCCGGGTCATCAACGACGAGCAGTACGTGAGCGCCAAGTCCCGCGAGGCCGTGCACGCGGCGATCGCCCGGCTCAAGTACAGCCCGAACCAGGCGGCGCGAACCCTGGCGGGCAGCAAGGCCAGCGCCATCGCGCTGATCGTCTCCGAACAGGGCAGCCGCGTGCTCGGCGACCCGTTCTTCGCCGGGGTGCTGCGCGGGGTGCACGCCGAGCTGACCGGGCGGCACATCCAGCTGCTGCTGATGCTGAGCCAGCCGGAAGGGCACGACGACCTGGTCACGTACCTGGCAGGTGGGCACGTCGACGGCGCGCTGCTGGTGAGCCTGCACGGCGACGACCCGCTTCCCGGACGGCTGCGCGAGATCGGCCTCCCGATCGTCGTCGGCGGCCGTCCGCTCGGCTCCACCTCCGTCCCGTTCGTCGACTCCGACAACTTCACCGGCGGTCTCGAGGCCGCGCGGCACCTGGTGTCGCTGGGCCGCGACCGGATCGCGACCGTGACGGGTCCGCGTGACATGGCAGCCGGGCTCGACCGGCTCAGCGGCTGGCGCCGAGGCCTCGGCGAGGCGAAGATGTCCGCCGATCTCGTGGCGGAGGCCGACTTCACGCCGGAGAGCGGCGCGCGTGCGATGACCGAGCTGCTGGACCGGGCGCCGGACCTCGACGCGGTGTTCGTCGCGGCCGACATCATCGCCGTGGGAGCGCTCCAGGTCCTGCACTCGCGGGGCCGGCGCGTCCCGGAGGACGTGGCGGTCGTCGGGTTCGACGACTCGTTGCTGGCGTCGACGGCGACCCCGCCGCTCACCACGGTCCGGCAGGACGTCGAACAGCTCGGCCGCACCATGACGTGGCGGCTGCTGGGCGAGCTCGCCGGGGAGGCAGGACTGCCGCCCTCGTTGCTGTTGCCCACCACCCTCGTGCGTCGCGCCAGCGCCTAGTCGCGCAGGCAGAGACCCCGAATCCGGGCCCAGGTCTTGGGAGCGCTCCCAGTTTTTCAAAACGTGACCCACACTGGAAACCCCGAGGTCACACCGGCGTCGTACGCGGAACCCGCTGCTGCTACCCACGAGTGAGCCTTGACACACTTGTGACACGGCGCGAAACTCCTCCGCATCTGGGAGCGCTCCCAGAATCCCGCCGAGACCAGAGGAGTTCTCCCGTGCGACAGCGTTGGGTCAGCGTGCTGATCTGTGCCGCCGTGTCCGCCGCCGCCACCACCGCCTGCGGCTCGGGAGGGGCCAGTCAGTCCCCGGACGGCAAGACCGAACTGACGATCGCGACGTTCAACGAGTTCGGGTACGAGGACCTGTTCAAGGAGTACGAGGCCGCGCACCCGGACGTGAAGATCACACAACGCAAGACAGGCCAGGGCCAGCCGCACCACCAGAACCTGTTCACCAAGCTCGGTGCCGGTTCCGGTCTCGCCGACATCGAGGCCGTCGAGGAGGGCTACCTGAGCCAGGTCATGGCGAAGGCGAGCCAGTTCAACGACCTCAAGGAGATCGGGCCGCAGATCGAGGACGGCCGGTGGCTCAAGTGGAAGTCCGACGCGGTCACCACCAAGGACGGCAAGCTGATCGGTTACGGCACGGACATCGGCCCGCTGGCGATGTGCTACCGCAAGGACCTGTTCCAGCAGGCCGGTCTGCCCTCGGACCCGGAGGGCGTCAAGACGCTGTTCGCCACGTGGGACAGCTACTTCGCCGCCGGTGACCAGTTCGTCGCCAAGGTGCCGGGTGTCGCCTGGTTCGACAACGCCGCGCAGGTCTTCAACGCCATGCACAACCAGCACCAGGTCGGCTACTACGACCGCGACGACAAGCTGGTCGTCGAGTCCAACCCCGACATCAAGGCCGACTGGGACGCGGTGACGAAGGCGGTCTCGAAGGGACAGTCGGCGCGGCTCGCCGCGTTCAGCAACGAGTGGAACACCGGGTTCAAGCTCGGCAAGTTCGCCACGAAGACGTGCCCGTCGTGGATGCTCGGCGTGATCGAGTCGCAGGCGGGGCCGGAGAACAAGGGCAAGTGGGCCGTCGCCGACGCGTTCCCGAACGGTGGCGGCAACTGGGGCGGCTCGTACCTGAGCGTGCCGAAGCAGAGCAAGAACGCCAAGAAGGCCGCCGAGCTCGCCGCCTGGCTGACCGCGCCGGAGCAGCAGATCAAGGCGTTCAAGGCCAAGGGCACCTTCCCCAGCCAGGTCAAGGCACTCGACGCGCCCGCGCTGCTGGAGCAGACGAACCCCTACTTCAACGACGTCAAGGCCGGTGCGCTGTTCGCGACCCAGGCCAAGAAGGTCACGGCCGCGCAGTACAAGGGCCCGAAGGACGGCGAGATCCAGGAGACGGTGTTCAGCCCGGCGCTGCAGTCGGTGGAACAGGGCAAGAACGCCGACGAGGCGTGGCGCACCGCGGTGCAGGGCGCTGAGAAGGCGGCCAAGTGACCGCCGTGCTTCCTCAGGTCGACCGCGGGCGGGAGCAGCAGCCCCGCCCGCGGCCGGCCCGGCGGTACCCGTTGTCCAAACTGGACAACAAGGTGTCGCCGTACCTGTTCGTCGCGCCGTTCTTCGTGTTGTTCGGCGCGATCGGGCTCTTCCCGTTGCTGTACACCGCCTACGTCTCGCTCTTCGACTGGGAGGTGGGCGCCGACGACCCGGCGTTCATCGGCCTGGACAACTACCGGACGCTGGTCGAGGACGCGCAGTTCTGGCAAGCGCTGTTCAACACCTTCAGCATCTTCGTGCTCTCCAGCGCACCGCAGATCGTCGTCGCCGTGCTGATCGCGGCGCTGCTCAACGAGAACCTGCGCGCCCGCACCGGCTGGCGGATGGGCGTGCTGCTCCCCTACGTCGCCTCGCTCGTCGCGTTGACGATCATCTTCGGCAACCTGTTCGGACCGCAGTACGGCCTGGTCAACACCGTGCTGTCGGCCGTGGGAATTCCGCCGATCGACTGGCAGGCCAGCACCTTCGGCAGCCACGTCGCCATCGCCTCGATGGTCAACTGGCGGTGGACCGGCTACAACTCGCTGATCGTGCTCGCCGCGATGCAGGCGATCCCGCGCGAGGTCCACGAAGCCGCACTCGTCGACGGCGCGGGGCCGCTGCGCCGGTTCTTCAGCATCACGCTGCCGATGCTCAAGCCGACGCTGATCTTCGTGATCGTCACCTCGACCATCGGCGGCCTGCAGATCTTCACCGAACCGAAGCTGTACGAGCCGTCCGGCGGCAGCGGCGGCGGCGCGGAACACCAGTACCAGACCGTCGTGCTCTACCTCTACCAGACCGCGTTCCAGGGGCTCGACCTCGGTTACGCCTCCTCGATCGCGTGGGTGCTGTTCTTGATCATCATCGCCGTCGCCGGACTCAACTTCCTCATCACCAGGAGGGCGGTGCGATGATCAACCGCAGGCCCTCGTTCCTGGTGTACGGGTTGCTCGGCGCCTTCGTGCTCGGCTCGGCCTTCCCGTTCTACTGGTCCTACCTGGTCGCGAGCCGCGACAACTCCGTGCTGACCGGCGACTTCACGCTGATCCCCGGCGGGAACTTCTGGGCGAACGCCACACGGGTGTTCGACACCATCCCGTTCTGGAAGGCGCTGGGCAACAGCTTCATCGTCTCCGGCTCCGTGACCGTCTCGGTCGTGCTGCTCTCGGCGCTCGCGGGGTTCGCGTTCGCCAAGCTGCGGTTCCGCGGCCGGGGCGTTCTCTTCCTCTTCGTCGTCACGACGCTCGCCGTGCCGACGCAGCTCGGCATCATCCCGCTGTACATGGCGATGGCCGAGTTCGGCTGGGCCGGTGAGCTCGAAGCCGTCATCGTGCCCAACCTCGTCACCGCGTTCGGAGTCTTCTGGATGCGGCAGTACCTCGTCGACGCCGTGCCCGACGAACTCGTCGAGGCCGCCAGAATGGACGGCTGCAGCCTGTGGCGGACGTTCTGGCACGTCGGAATGCCCGCCGCGCGCCCCGCCGCCGCGATGCTCGGCGTGTTCACGTTCATGCAGTCCTGGAACGACTTCCTCTGGCCGCTGGTCGTGCTCAACGCCGACAACCCGACTCTCCAGGTCGCCCTGGAGAAGCTGCAGAGCGGCTACTACGTCGACTACTCGCTCGTCCTCGCCGGGACCACGCTCGCCACGATCCCGGTGCTGATCATCTTCCTCGTGCTCGGGCGGCAGATCGTCGCCGGTGTGATGCAGGGCGCCGTCAAGGGGTGAAAATGGAGAACATTGTTTTCCCACAGGGTTTTCTGTGGGGCGCCGCGACCGCGGCGTTCCAGGTGGAGGGTGCGACCGACGTCGACGGTCGCACCGACTCCATCTGGGACGTCTTCTGCCGCGTACCCGGCAACGTCGTGGGCGGCGACTGCGGCGAACCCGCCGCCGACCACTACCGGCGGTTCGAGCAGGACGTGGCGCTGATGGCCGAGCTCGGCCTGAAGGCGTACCGGTTCTCCATCGCCTGGCCGCGGGTGCGGCCGGACGGCGGCGAGGTGAACCAGGCAGGCCTCGACTTCTACAAGCGGCTCGTGGACACGTTGCTGGCGCACGACATCGTGCCGTGGCCGACCCTCTACCACTGGGACCTGCCGCAGACGCTGGAGGATGCGGGCGGCTGGGCCGCCCGCGACACCGCGTTCCGGTTCGCCGACTACGCGACGTCCACGGTGGAGGCGCTCGGCGACCGGCTCAGCACGTGGACGACGTTGAACGAGCCGTGGTGCTCGGCGTTCCTCGGCTACGCGTCCGGTGTGCACGCGCCCGGCCGCACCGATCCGCGCGCGGCCGTCGCGGCGGTGCACCACCTGCTGCTCGGGCACGGGCTCGCCGCCGGCGCCATCCGCTCCGCCGCTCCGGGAGCGCAGGTGGGCATCACGCTCAACATGTACCCGATCATCCCCGTCGATCCCGGGAACCCGGCCGACCTCGACGTCGCGCGCAGGCTCGACGGGCTGCAGCAGCGGATCTTCCTCGACCCGTTGCTGCGCGGCGAGTACCCCGCCGACGTCGTGGCGGACCTCGACCCGTTCGGGTTCAGCGACAACGTGCGCGACGGCGACCTCGACGTGATCTCGGCGCCCATGGACATGCTCGGCGTGAACTACTACACCGAGCACTACGTCAGCTCCTCGCCCAACGGCAGCGTCGACAAGGCCTCGCCGTGGGTGGGCGTCAAGAGCGCCTCGTTCCCGCGCCGTGACGCCCCCAGGACCGACATGGACTGGGAGGTCAGGCCGGACGGCCTCACCGCCGTGTTGTTGCGGCTGCACCACGACTACCCGAGGCTTCCGCTCTACATCACCGAGAACGGCGCCGCGTTCCGCGACCACGTCTCCGGTGCCGGTGCGATCGACGACGTCGACAGGACCGGCTACATCGCGGCGCACCTGCGCGCCGCGCACACGGCGATCAAGGCGGGAGTCGACCTGCGCGGCTACTTCTGCTGGTCGCTGCTGGACAACTTCGAGTGGGCCGAGGGGTACGCGAAGCGGTTCGGCATCGTCCACGTCGACTACGACACCCAGATCCGCACGCCGAAGATGAGTGCGAGGTGGTTCTCCAGAGTGGCACGCGACAACGCGTTGGTCGCGGTCTCATGACAGAAGGCAGGAGTCGGCGCCCCGGCCCGCGCATCGAGGAAGTCGCGCGCGTGGCCGGGGTGTCGAAGTCCACCGTCTCCCGCGTGATCAACGGAGAGAAGTACGTGAGCGAGCGGTCCCGGCAGGCGGTGCACCGCGCGATCGCGCTGCTCGGGTACAGCCCGAACCACGCCGCGCGGACGCTCGCCGGCAGCAAGGCCAACGCCATCGCGCTCGTGATCTCCGAGCAGGGCAGCCGGGTGCTCGCCGACCCGTTCTTCGCCGGTGTCCTGCGCGGCGTCCACGCCGAACTCGCCGGGCGGCACGTGCAGCTCCTGCTGATGATGAACCAGCCGTCGGACGGCGCCGGCCAGATCGCCTACCTCACCGGCGGTCACGTCGACGGCGCGCTCGTCGTGAGCCTGCACGGCGAGGACCCGCTGCCGAGGACGTTGCACGAGACCGGTCTGCCGATCGTGGTGGGAGGCCGTCCACTCGCCGCGGGCTCGTTCCCGTTCGTCGACTCGGACAACTTCAACGGCGCGCTGGAAGCGGTGCGCCACCTCATTTCCCTGGGGCGCGAGAAGATCGCCACGATCGCCGGCCCCGCCGACATGGCGGTCGGCATGGACCGGCTCAGCGGGTGGCGGTGCGGTCTCGCGGAACATGGTCTGGCCGTGAAACTGGTGGTGCACAGCGACTTCACGCCGGAGGCCGGCGCGCTCGCGATGGAGAAGCTGCTGGGCATGGCACCCGACCTCGACGCGGTCTTCGTGGCGGCGGACATCATGGCGCTGGGCGCGATGATGGTGTTGCAGGCACGCGGTTACCAGATCCCCGGCGACGTGGCGGTGGTCGGGTTCGACGACTCGGTGGTGGCGGCGACGGCGGTGCCACCGCTCACCACCGTGCGCCAGGACGTGGAACAGTTCGGCCGCACCATGACCTGGCGCCTGCTCGCCGAGCTCGCGGGCGAGGAGAAGCTGCCGCTGTCGATCCTGCTGCCGACCTCGCTGGTGCGCAGAGCCAGCGCCTGACCGCCGAGCGCCACGAAGACTCCGAACGCCGTCTTGACCCCCAGCGGCCCGATCTGGACTCTGGGAGCGCTCCCAGAAACCGTCGACGAGGACGTGATGCGCATGGCACGCCGCAGGCTTCTCCTGGTGATCGCGCTCGTCGCGGCCTGCCTGCCCGCGATGGCGAGCACCGCGGCCGGAGCACCGGACGCCACGGTCGTGGTCAACGCGAAGGCCGGGCTTGCCACCGTGCCGGACACCGCGATCGGCGTGAACCACGCGATCTGGGACAGCCAGCTCGGCACGAACGCGGTGAACGACCTGCTCGGGGACGCCGGTGTGCGGATGATGCGGTATCCCGGTGGTTCGTACGGCGACATCTACCACTGGAAGGACCACACGGCGCCGGGCGGGTACGTGGCGCCGAACACCGACTTCGACTCGTTCATGGCAGGTGTGCGCAGAGCACAGGCGCAACCGATCGTCATCGCGAACTACGGCACCGGCACACCCCAGGAAGCCGCCGACTGGGTCCGGCACGCCAACATCACCAAGGGCTACGGCGTGAAGTACTGGGAGATCGGCAACGAGCTCTACGGCAACGGCCACTACGGAGCCAACTGGGAGGCCGACAACCACCCCGACAAGAGCCCTGCCGGGTACGCCAGGGAGACCGTCGCGTTCGCCCAGGCGATGAAGGCGGTCGACCCCACCATCAAGGTCGGCGCGGTGCTCACGACTCCGGCGAACTGGCCGGACGCGATCGTCGGCACCGGCGACGCCGCGAACTGGAACCAGACCGTGCTGTCCATCGCGGGGCCGCACGTGGACTTCGTCATCGTGCACTGGTACCCCGGCGGGTCCACGACGGCACAGGTGCTGGCGAACGCGGACCAGATCCCCGACATGATGTACCTGCTGCGTCAGCAGATCAGCCGGTACGCCGGGCCGGACGCGGACCGCATCGGCATCGCCATGACCGAGCTGAACACCACGTACGGCCGCAACACCCAGCCCGGCGCGCTCTTCGCCGCGGAGGCCTACACCTCGTTGCTGGAGAACGGGGTGTTCACCGTCGACTGGTGGAACGTCCACAACGGACCCGGCAAGCCGTCCACAGTGGGCGGTCAGCCCGACTTCGACGACTTCGGCCTGCTCTCCAGCGGTGGGTGCACACAGGAAGGCCCGTGCGAGCCGCCGTTGAACACCCCGTTCGCGCCGTACCACGCGGTCAAGATGCTGAGCCTCTTCGCCCGCCCCGGCGACCAGCTCGTCCGTGCGGGCTCCGGCGATCCGGCGGTCCGGGCGCACGCGGCACGCCGGCCCAACGGTGATCTCGCCGTGCTGCTGCTCAACTCCGACGAGAACAACCCGCGCACGGTCAGCATCGACTACTCCGGCTACACACCTTCTTCTGCCGCGCCGACCGTCCACACCTTCACCAACGGCGCGACCGGGATCGTGACGTCCACGGGCGGCAGTGCCGCCAGCCAGACGCTGCCGCCGTTCTCGCTCACCACGCTCGTGCTGCACCCGTCCGGCCAGGCGACGCTCCCCGCGGCGCCGGGACAGCCGACCGGCTCGGCCACCGACCGGACCGCGACGATCACCTGGCCGTCCGTGCCGGGCGTGGTGAAGTACGAGGTCCACCGCCAGCTCGGCACGACGAGCGAGCAGTGGGGCGAGACGTCCGGGACCTCGTTCACCGCCGGGAACCTCAACCCCGGCAGCAGGTACACGGTCAACGTGCTGGCGCGGGACGCCGCAGGTGCGTTGTCGTGGTCGTCTCCCCCGCTCACCGTCACCACCGGCAGCCCGGCGCAGAGCACCTGCCGGGTCCGGCTGACCAACGTGAGCGACTGGAGCAGCGGGTTCGTCGGCGGCGTCGACATCACCAATACCGGAACCCAGCCGATCACCGACTGGACGCTGACCTTCAGCTGGCCCACCGGTCTGCAGCAGGTGTCCTCCGGCTGGAACGCGACGTGGACCCAGACCGGCCGCGCGGTGACGGTCACCGGCTCCACCCGCATCGAACCGAACGCGACCGTCGGCACCGGCTTCGTCGGCAGCTACACCGGGCCGAACATCCCGCCGACGGCCTTCACGTTGAACGGAACGCCTTGCTCAAAGGAGAGCGAATGAAGCGGCGGCACAAGGTTCTCGGCGCTCTGCTCGCGGCTGTGGTGGCCGCGGGCGGGATGGTCTCCATCGCCACGGCCGGTCAGGTCGCGACGGTGGCGGCGGCCGGCGGCACGGGCACGGGATACCTGCACACCAGCGGGAACAAGATCCTGGACAGCACCGGCGCGACGGTCCGGCTGACCGGCATCAACTGGTTCGGCATGGAGACCGACAACAAGACGTTCCACGGTCTGTGGGCCAGCGTCACGTGGCGCCAGCAGCTCGACCACATGGCGCAGCTGGGCTACAACACCCTGCGGATCCCGTTCTCCAACGACGCCCTGAAGCCCGACGCCAGGGCCACCGGCATCAACGACTACACCAATCCCGACCTGGTCGGGCTGTCCCCGTTGCAGATCCTCGACAAGGTGATCGGCTACGCGGGCCAGAAGGGGATGCGGGTGATCCTCGACCGGCACCGCCCGACCAGCGCGGGCCAGTCCGCCCTCTGGTACACGGCGGGCGTTCCGGAGAGCACGTGGATCAACGACTGGAAGATGCTCGCCCAGCGGTACGCGGGCAACACCACGGTCATCGGCGCCGACCTGCACAACGAGCCGCACGCCGAGGGCACCAACCCGGCGGCGACCGGTTCGTGCTGGGGCTGCGGCGACACCAGCCGCGACTGGCGGCTGGCCGCCGAACGGGCTGGCAACGCGATCCTGGGCGTGCAGCCGAACTGGCTGATCTTCGTGGAGGGCGTGAGCTGCCCGAGCGGCGGGCTGTCGAACGTGTGGGACGGCGACCCGTCCAACGACGAGGACTGCGGCTGGTGGGGCGGGAACCTGTCGAAGGCCGGCCAGTTCCCGGTGCGGCTGTCCGTGCCGAACCGGCTGGTGTACTCGCCGCACGAGTACGCGACCTCGGTCTACAACCAGCCGTGGTTCAGCGCACCGGACTACCCGGCGAACATGCCGGGGATCTGGGACAAGTACTGGGGTTACCTGTACAAGCAGAACATCGCGCCGCTGATGATGGGCGAGTTCGGCACGACGCTCGCGAACCCCGTCGACAAGGTGTGGCTCGAGAAGCTGATGGCCTACACCGGGACCGGCGTCGACGGCATCTCGTTCACCTACTGGTCGTGGAACCCCAACTCCGGTGACACCGGCGGCATCGTCGGCGACGACTGGACCACGGTGAACCAGGCGAAGCAGAACATCCTGCAGCCGTACCTGATCCCGCCCACCGGTGGCGGGCCCGGCCCGACGACGACCACCACGACGGGTGGCGGCGGCACGGGCGGGTGCAAGACGGCGTGGAAGCTGGACAACTCGTGGCAGGGCGGCTTCCAGGGCGCGCTGACCGTCACGAACACCGGCACGAGCGCCGCCAACCCGTGGACCGTGGCGTTCACGCTGCCCAGCGGAGTGACCGTG
This sequence comes from Lentzea flava, assembly GCF_014648475.1. Classification (GTDB taxonomy): domain Bacteria; phylum Actinomycetota; class Actinomycetes; order Mycobacteriales; family Pseudonocardiaceae; genus Lentzea; species Lentzea flava. The sequence goes on from NZ_BMRE01000026.1 coordinate 46,661, forward strand.
TCCAACGGCTGGAACGGCACCTTCAGCCAGTCCGGCACCACGGTCACCGTGACGGCGCCGTCGCACAGCCCGTCCCTTGCGCCAGGAGCGGCCGTATCGCTCGGCTTCACGGCCAACGGCACGACGGCAACACCTTCGGCCGTGACGCTCAACCAGGCGGCCTGCACCGCGTGAGACGGTTCCGGCCGCGGTGCCCTTCCGCACCGCGGCCGGACCTCACGTCACACGGTGACGTTGTGCCGCACGATGAACTGGGCGATCTGCTCGGCGACGGCCGCGGGGTTCGTGGTGACGGAGAAGTGGTCTCCACCTTCGAGAACGCACTCCTCGCACCGCGGGAACAACTCCCGCAGGAACGCGCGCGTCGCGGGCGTGATCGCGTTCTCCGGTGCCGTGCTCCACGACAGCACCGGGCAGTCGACCGCCGCCGCGTGCCCGGCCCCGTAGTCCCACCCGACCAGTGCGGACGCTTCTCCTTCGACGAACGTCGCCGCGTCCGCCATCCCCTGCTCGAGGACATCGGGCCCGGCTGCCTTCGCGGCCGCACGCCAGTCCAGGCCCGTCGGCTCGAAGAGCGCGTCGTAAGCGCCCGCGATGTCACCCGCCTGGTAACGACCCGCCATCGCCTCGAACGCCGGCCCCAGCGCACCCAGCAGGTCCGCGTAGTCGCTCGTCACCAGCCAGCTGCTCGACGGCAGCGGCTCGAGCAGGGCCAGCGACCGCACCCGGTCCGGGTGGGCGGCCGCGAGCACCAGGGCGATCATCGCGCCCTCGGAGTGACCCACGACGTGCGCCCGGTCCACCCCGAGGTGGTCCAGCAGCGCGACGACGTCGGCCGCCTGCACGTCGAAGCCGGCCGCTGTTCCGCCGCTGCTGCCGTACCCGCGCCGGTGGTGGCGGATTCTGCGGAACCCGTCGAACGCGGACTGCCCGGCCAGCGGACGGAGGAAGTCCGCCCAGATGGCGCCGTGCACGAACAGCACCGGTTCCCCTTCACCCCGGACGTCGTAGGCCAGCTCGACGCCGTTCACGTTCGTCGTCCTCATCGCACACTCCCTGGTTCGCAGGACTCGTGTGGCGAGCTTCTGCTCCGGGAGCGCCGTCCGGATCGGCATTGGCCGCCAACTGGTGTCCGGGGGCGTGGGTACAACTACCCAATTCCACTGAGGAGGGTCATGCTGAGGGCATGGATGCCGTCGCCACGGCACACCTGACCCGCGCACGGGAGCTGCACCGGGACTCCCGGTGGGAGGAGGCGTGCGGGGAGTACGCGGCGGCGGACGTCGAAGAGCCGCTCGGGGTCGAGGACCTGGAAGCGTTCGCCGAGGCGGCCCAGGTCTGCGCACGGGGTGACGAGGCGGCAGGCCTGCTCCGCCGCGTGTTCGACCTGCGGGTCGCCGCCGGCGAGCTCGACGCCGCGGCGCAGGTCGCGTTCTGGCTGTGGTGGGTGCTGCTGAACACCAACCAGCTCGTCCAGGCGAACGGCTGGCTCCAGCAGACGAGCCGCATCCTGGGCCCGGTCACCAACCCGTGGCTGAAGATCCCCGAGGTGATGTTCGAGAGAACGACGGGCGACCGCTCTCGCGCGGGAGAGCTGCTGGGGGCGATCGTCCGCGAGAACAGCGGCGAGGTGGTGCCCTGGGCGTTGAGCATGTGGGGCCAGACCCTGATCGACGACGGACGGCTCCAGGACGGGCTCGATCGCCTGGAGGAGGCGATGGCCGTGCTCCACGACGACGGTCTGTCGCCGCGGGTCACCCCGTGGATCTACTGCGCCGCCGTCCGCGGGTGCTGTCTGGCCCGCGACTTCGCGCGCGCCCAGGCCTGGAACCGGTCGATGGCCGGGTGGCTCGACTCGCTGAGCAGCCTGGGAGGCGCGTACCTCGGTAACTGCCGCATCTACCGCTCGCGGCTGATGTGCCTGGGCGGCGCCTGGCCGGATGCCCTCGACGAGATCGCCGCGGTCTGCGACGACCTCGACGGCCACACCGGGTGGATCTGCGGCCACGCGTACTACCAGCTCGGTGAGGTCCGGCGGCTGCGCGGCGAGTGGGACGCCGCCGAGGACGCCTACCGCCGCGCGGCGGAGCACGGCTGCCCGATCCAGCCGGGACTCGCCCTCCTCAGGCTCGCCGAAGGGGACGCAGACGCCGCGTCAGCGGGTGTGCGCAGGGCGTTGACCGAGGTGACCTCGCGGCCAGAGCGCATCGACCTGCTGAAGGCCGCGGTCACCATCCACCTCGAGGACGGGAAGATCCAGGCGGCCAGGGACGCGGTGACCGAGCTCGAGGAGATCACGGCGGAGCTGCCGATGCCGGTGATCGAGGCCGAGAGATCCGCCGCCAGGGGCGAACTGGCCCTTGCCGAGGGCGATCCCGCGGGCGCGTTGCCACTCCTGCGGCGTGCCGCCGGCATCTGGGAGGACCAGAACGCCCCGCACGAGGTGGCCAAGCTGAACGTCCTCATCGGACAGGCTTGCCGCGCGCTCGCCGACCACGACGGCGCACGGCTGCAGTTCACCGCGGCCAGGCGGACGTTCGAGCGACTCGGCGCCCGTCCGGATCTGGCAGTGCTCGACCGGATCGGCGCGGCCGAGGCCGGGACGCACGGGCTGACCCGACGCGAGGTCGAGGTCCTCCGCCTCATGGCCAGAGGCAAGGCGAACCGTGCGATCGCCGCGGAGTTGCACCTCAGCGAGCGCACGGTTCACCGGCACGTGTCCAACATCTTCGGCAAGCTCGGTGTCGACTCCCGCACCGCGGCGGTCACGTACGGGATCAAGCACCGGATCGTCGAGATGGGGACCCTTTGAGGTTCAGGTCAGACGGTGGCGGCGGCGCGCGCGGCCAGGCCCTCGATCACCGCGCCCAGCTTCTCGGTGACCTCGGGGTCGTCGACGGGGTGCAGCTCGGCGAACCGGACCACCGAGCCGGGGATCGACAGGGTCAGGTCCTCGGCGACCTCGGCGCCCGCGATCTTGACGGCCTTGCGGGCCTCGTCCTGCGCCCAGACACCGCCGTACTGCCCGAACGCGGTGCCGACGACGGCGACCGGCTTGCCGGACAGGGCACCCGCGCCGTAGGGGCGCGACAGCCAGTCGATGGCGTTCTTCAGCACGGCCGGGATGGTGCCGTTGTACTCGGGCGAGACCAGGAGCAGCGCGTCCGCCTCGGAAGCGGCCTCGCGCAGCTTGACCGCGGCGGCGGGAACGCTGCCCTCGACGTCGATGTCCTCGTTGTAGAACGGCACGGTGTCCAGGCCCTCGTACACGTTGACCTCGATATGCTCCGGCGCGATCTGCGCGGCGGCCTCGGCGAGCCTGCGGTTGTGCGATCCGGCGCGGAGGCTGCCGACGAGGGTGAGGATGCGGACGGCCATGACTTACTCCCGAGTGCAGGCTGTGTGTAACGGTCCTCACCGTAAACGGGACGCGGCCCGTTTACCTTCCCAGTAGGCTGTGAACGTGATCGACAGCACACCTCTGCCCCTCATCGGCGCGGAAACACAGCTCCGCGCGGACGCGGTGCGGAACCGGGCGCGCCTGCTGGAGGCCGCCGCCCGGCTGGCGGCCGAACACGGCGCAGCCGCCATCACGATGGAGTCCGTGGCCGCCGAGGCCGGGGTCGGCAAGGGCACGGTGTCCCGCCGCTTCGGCGACCGCAACGGCCTGCTCCAGGCCCTGCTCGACCACTCGGAGCGGCAGTTCCAGGAGGCGTTCATCAGCGGCCCGCCACCACTCGGCCCCGGCGCCGACCCGCGTGCGCGGCTGCGGGCGTTCGGACCGGCCCTGCTCCGCCACGAACGCACCCACCTGGGCCTCTACCTGGCCGCCGAGCCCGTCGCCGAGCGACGGTTCTCGGTGCCGGCGCAGCGAGTGCGCCACACCCACGTCGCGGCACTGCTGCACGCGGCCCTCCCGGACGCCGACGCCGAACTGCTCGCCCACACGCTGCTGTCGTCAGTCGACGTCGTGCTGGTGGACCACCTCATCCGCAACCACGGCATGTCCCTGGAACGGATCGAGGCGGGGTGGCACGAGCTGGTCGGCCTGATGGTTGAGCGCGCCTGACCGGAACGCCGTGAGCTCGGCACCGTCGAACCCGGCCGCACGGACGACGCCGGCCAGCGCGGCCCGGATCTCGTCCGTGGCGAGCTCCGGGTCGAGCTCGACCCGTCCGACGTCCCCGAGATCGCGCACCCGCAGATCCTTGGTTCGCCGCCCGTGCGCGGCGAGCCAGGCCCGCACGGCCACCTCGGCCCGTTCGACCCTGGCCAGACGCGCGGGCGTGATCGTGAGCCCGTACCGCACCCGGCTCGCCAGACACGGCATCGCCGGTTTGTCCCACGTGGACAGTCCCCACCGGCGGCTCAGGGCGCGGACGTCGGCCTTGCTCATGCCCAGGTCTCGCAGCGGGGTGTGCACCCCGATCTCGTCACCGGCGCGGATGCCCGGCCGGAACGGGTCGACGGCGTCGTCGGCGTTGGTCCCGGTCGCGACCGCCGTCAGCCCGTGCTTCCGCGCCTCGGTCGTGATGGCGTCCAGAACCGTGGATTTGCAGAAGTAGCAACGGTCGCGGCCGTTCGCGGCGTACCCGGGGTTGTCCAGTTCGGTGGTGTTCGGGGTGATGTGGCGGACGCCTTGGGCTTCGGCGAATACCTTGGCGTGCTCGAGTTCCGCGGCGGCCAGGCTGGCGGAGTTGGCGGTGACCGCGAGGACCGCCTCGGGTCCGTTCGCGCGGACGGCGGCGGCGAGGACCAGGGCGGAGTCGGCGCCGCCGGAGAACGCCACGGCGAGTGGGCCGATTTCGGCCAGGCGGGTAACGAGCTGTGTGTGCATCAACGCTCCTCTTTCGGGGCCAAGGCCAGCACGGACCGCCTGGCCACGGCGAGTAGGCCGATCTCGGCCAAGCCCGCAACCCCCCGTGCGTCCATCAACGCTCCCCTTCCGCCGCCACGACCAGCACGGACCGCCTGGCCACGGCGAGTGAGCCGATCTCGGCCAAGCCCGCAACCACCCGTGCGTCCATCAACGCTCCCCTTCCGCCACCACGACAACGACCGCGCCGATCTCAGCCAAGCCCACAACCACCCGCGCGTCCATCAACGCCCCTCCAGGTTGGGCGGTGTCGCCAGCCCCAGCACCGTGCGCAACGGCAACCCCGTCTGCCTGGCCACCGCGACGGCGTCGTCGTACTCGGGCTTGCCGTGGTGCGGGCCGTGTTTGCGTCGCACCGGCATGCCGTGGACGTGGACGACGTCCGTGGTCCGGTCCGCGGCCGTGCGGCGCACTTCGCTGCGCCGCACGCCGAGCGTTCCGGTCTCGGCGAACATCAGACCCTCGATCTCGTCGGCCGTCTCGGGAGTCGCGAGGGCGTGCAGGACGTGTGCCGGTCGTCCCTTCTTCATCACGGCCGGCGTGACCCAGCTGTCGAGCGCGCCCCGGTCGAGCAGGTGGCCGACGACGTAGCCGAGCACCTCGCCGCTCACGTCGTCGAGGTTGGTCTCCAGCAACACCAGGTCGCGCACCCGCGCCGTCGCCACCTCGCCGAGCCGCACGACCGCGATGTTGGGGCGGTCGGGCAGTGTCCGCGTGCCCGCCCCGTAGCCGGTGGCGGTCAGCCGCATCGGGGGTGGCGGGCCGTAGTCGGCGTCCAGTGCGCGCAGGAGTGCGGCCGCGGTCGGGGTGACGGTCTCGCCTCGCAGCGCCGTTCCGGTGACGACCGCTCCTTCGAGCAGCGCCGCCGTCGCCGGGGCCGGGCAGGGCAGGACGCCGTGGGCGGTGCGGACCTCGCCGGTGCCGAGCGGCAGCGGTTCACAGTGGACGGTGCTGACGTCCATCGCGCGCAGGGCGGCCGCCACCCCGACGACGTCGACGAGCGTGTCGTGGCCGCCCAGCTCGTGCAGGTGCACCTCGCCGGGATCCTCGCCGTGCAGGCGTCCCTCGACTTCGGCGATCGCGCGCAACGTCCTGGTGGCGATGTCCGCCACCGTGCGGTCGCGGACGCGGCCGGCCATGGCGATCAGTTCCTCCGCCCTGCGGCTGGTGGCGTCGTCCGACACCGACACGACCGCCCTCCTGGCCGTGATCCCTCGGGTGAGCACCTGCGGGACGGTGAGGTCCCAGCCGGTGAGCCCGGTGTCGGCCACGGCGGCGCGGATCGCGTCCAGCGGTGCACCGGCGTCGACGAGGGCGGCGAGCAGCATGTCCCCGGCCAGACCCGTGAACGGCGAGATGACGCAGACCCGGCTCATCGCGCCACCCGCGACAGCCGGAACGCGGCCATGGCCGCACCGAACCCGGAGTCGATGTTCACCACGGTGATGCCGGCCGCGCAGGACGCGTGCATGGCGAGCAACGCGGTGATGCCCTCCAGCCCCGCGCCGTAGCCGGTGGACGTGGGAACCGCGACCACCGGGCAGGCCACCAGCCCGCCGATCGCACTGGCCAGAGCGCCTTCCATCCCGGCCACGACGATGACGGTGTCCGCGGCGCGCAGCCGGTCCTGCTCGGCGAGGAGCCGGTGCAGGCCCGCCACCCCCACGTCGGTGACGGTGGTGACGGTGAGACCCGCCGCGGTGGCGACGGCCGCGGCCTCGTGGGCAACAGGCTGGTCGGCGGTGCCGGCTGCGGCCACGACCACGGTGAACCCGACCGGTGCGGCTGGGCGCCAGACGAGCAGGCGGGCCTGGGCGTCGTAGGTGCCGTTGCCCACCGCGTCGAGGACGGAGGCCGCTGTCGAGGCGTCGACGCGGGTGGCGAGCACCGGGCCGGTGTTGTGCCGCAACAACGTCTGCGCGATCGAGGCGATCTCGGCGGCCGTCTTGCCGGTGCCGTAGATGACCTCGGGCAGGCCCTGGCGGGCCTCTCGGGCGATGTCCACCCTGGCGAAGCCGAGATCGACCGCGTCGGATCCGGTCATGCCGCACCTCCTCGCGCTACGACGCCGGGCAGCTCCCGCCCGATCTCCGCGAGCAACGCCGGCGCCCTGCCGATCGCGGCATCGAGACTCCCGGCACGATCCAGCAACGACCACGCACCGACCACGCCGATCTCGCGCAGCCGTTCGGCGGAAAGCCGGACGTCACCGGCGACCACCACGACCGGCACACCGTGCCGCCGCGCCAGCGAGGCCACGCCGACCGGGGCCTTGCCGCGCAGGCTCTGTTCGTCGAACCGCCCCTCGCCGACCACGACCAGCGACGCCTCCCGCATCGCCTCCGCAACGCCGAGCTCGTCGAGAACGAAGGACGCGCCCGCAACACGCCGCGCACCGAGAGCCGCCAGAGCCGCGAAGCCGGTGCCACCAGCGGCACCCGCACCGGGCGCGGAGCTCAGGTCACGGCCGATCGCGGCAGCCACCACCGAGGCGAACCGGCGCAGCCCTCGCTCCAGCACCTCCACGTCCCGCGGCGAAGCGCCCTTCTGCGGGCCGAACACGAAAGCGGCGCCGGCAGGTCCGGTCAACGGATTGTCCACATCGGACACGAGAGTCACGCGTGCCAGACGGAGCCGGAAGTCCAAGGTGGACAGATCGATGTGGGCCGCGGTCGTCAGAGCGGCACCTCCCGGACCCACCGGGACGCCGCGCGCGTCGGTGATGACGGCACCCAGGGCTCGCAGCAGGCCCGCTCCCCCGTCGGTGGTGGCGCTGCCGCCCACGGCCAGCACGATGTCCAGGCAGCCGTGGTCGAGGGCGGCACGGATCAGTTCGCCCGTGCCGTGGCTGTCGGCCACGAGTGGTGCCGGGCGGCCCGGCACCACGTCCAGGCCGCTCGCCCTGGCCATTTCGATCACGGCGCGGGCGCCTCGCACGGCGAACGCGGCACGCAGGGGACGGCCGGTGGGTCCGCTCACGTCGGCGTGCACCAACCGGTAGCCGACGCCGGCCAACGCGGCGAGAGTGCCCTCGCCGCCGTCCGCCACCGGTATCGTCACCGCGCATCCGCCCGCCGCGGTCACGCCGACCGCCACGGCCGAGCTGGCCTCGGCCGCAGTGAGGCAGCCGCGGAACTTGTCCAGGCAGATCAGCACCGGGGCGGTCATCGCGGAGTCCCGGCGACGTACGGAATCGTCTGCGGACCCTCTGGCAGCACGCACAAGCGGGCATCCGGGCCCGCCGACGCCAGAGCCTCGGCCACGAAAGAAGAGATGTCCGTGGTTTGGGAGAGGTGAGCACTGGCCAGGTCCGCGTCGCTGAGGTACGAGGTGTGCATGACGACCCGGCACGCGGACTGGATGCGGGCCTGGATCTGCACCTGCCACTGGTCGGGTTCGGTGACCGTGCGCGCGGAGATCGACTCGAACAGCTCGGCGGGCGAGCCGGCCGACGCCAGGACCGCCCGGTACGAACCGTGATCGGGGAAGCCGTCACGGCACTCCGCCGCGCACACGATCGTGCCGCCCGGCTTCACCACTTGGAAGGCCGCCGACATGCCCTTCACCGACTGGTACAGGTTCTGGTCCAGCGGATAGCCGGAGTTGGTCGTCACCACCACGTCGAACAGGTGCGGCACCGGCTGCATCGCGACGCCGCGTGCGGTGCGCACGGCCGAAGCGTGCATCTCGAGCAGGTCGCCGCCGAACGCCGCCACGACCTCCTTGTCCTGGTTCAGGACCACGTCGAAGCCGAACGTCACGCCGGTGGCGGCCGCGATGGCGCGCACGTCGTCGTGCACCGGGTTGCCCTCGATGATCCCCCACGCCGCCTGCGGGTGACCGATCCGGCGGGCGTCGTGCAGCACCAGCACGGTTTCCAGCGCCGCGAGACCGGGTGCGACCAGCTTCGGGCCTCCCGAGAAGCCGGCGAAGAAGTGCGGTTCGACGAAACCGGTGGTGATGCGGACGTCCGCATCGACCCATTCGCTGTTCAGCCACACCGGCACGGAAGCACCGAGCTCACCCATCCACGTCAGGCTGCTCCGGTCACGCGCGTCGTGGTTGACGATCCGGACCGAGTCGACGACCGCGTCACCGAACATCTCGCGCAGCTCGGCCGGGGAGTTGCCCCGGTGCGTGCCGGTCGCGACCAGCACCACGACGTCGTCGAGGTCGACCAGGCCGTCGAGCTCCTCCAGGATCGCCGGGATCATCAGGTGGCGCGGCTGCGGGCGCGTGCCGTCGCAGGCCGAGATCGCCACGGTCTGGCCACGACGCACGCGCTCGCGCAGCGGCGGGCCTGCGACCGGAGCACGTAACGCCTTGCGGAGGATCTCCTGCGGTGGTGCGGAAACCGGGTGGTGGCGAGGAGTCACGACCGTGGTCACCGCCGGATCGCACAGCAGGTCCAGGCCAGTCTCGCCGTAAGCCAGTCGAACCTTTTCCATCAGCGAGTTCCCAACCCGTAGACGCGGGCCGCCGTGCCACCGAAGAGCTCGGAGCGCTCGGCGGCGGACAGACCGGAGCACAGAGCCGAAGCCGCGTCGAAGACCTCGGAGTAGGAGGCGGCGAGCAGACACACGGGCCAGTCCGAACCGACCATCAACCGGTCCGGCCCGAACGCCGCCAGGGCAACGTCCACGTAGGGCTTCAGCGCGTCGACGGACCACTCCGGACCGGCCTCGGTGACGAGACCGGACAGCTTGGCGGTCACGTTCGGTTCCGCGGCCAGCGCCGCGAGGTGGGTGGCCCAGGGTTCGACCAGACCACCGGCGATGTCCGGTTTGGACAGATGGTCCAGCACGAACACCATGTCCGGCACCGCCCGCACCGCCATCAGCGCCGCGGGGAGCTGATGTGGACGGGTCAGCACGTCGTACACGAGCCCGGCGTCGCGCACCGCACGCAGCCCGGCGATCACGTCGGGACGCATCAGCCAGTCCGGGTCGGGCTCGGACTGCACCAGGTGCCGGATGCCCACCAGCCGGTCGCCACCAGGACCCGACCGCAACCGGTCGAGCTGCTCGGCGACGTCGGGCGCGGTCAGGTCGACCCACCCGACAACGCCCGCCACGAGGTCGGATTCGACGGCGAGGAACTCCGCCGTCTCGTCGATGTCGTTCAGCACCTGGACCAGCACGGTGGCGTCCACGCCCGCCGGTTCGGCCACCGCACGCAGGTCCGCGGGCGAGAACGAACGGCGGATCGGGCCGGACAGCCAGTCCTGCGGCCGGGCAGCGAGATCCCACAGGTGGTGGTGGGCGTCGATCCGGCGCATCACGCCTGCCCGATCCGCTGCCGCTGCGCACCCAGACGGTCGATGCTGAGCTCGACCGTGTCACCCTCGCGCAGGTACTCGAAGTCGTTGACGCCGAGCGCCACCCCCGCGGGCGTGCCCGTGTTCACCACGTCACCGGGCTCGAGCACCATGAACTGGCTGAGGTACCAGATGATGTGGTGCACCCCGAAGAGCATGTTCTTGGTGTTGCCGTCCTGCCGGAGCTCGCCGTTCACGCTCAGCTTCAGGCCGAGTGCCTGCGGGTCGCCCACCTCGTCCGCGGTGACGAGCCACGGCCCCAGCGGGTTGAACGTCTCGCAGGACTTGCCCTTCGTCCACTGGCCGCCGCGCTCGATCTGGAACTCGCGTTCGCTGACGTCGTTGGAGATCGCGTAGCCGGCGATCACCGCCGCCGCGTGCTGCGGGCTCTCCAGGTATCGCGCGGTGTCCCCGAGCACGACGGCCAGCTCCACCTCGTAGTCGGTCTTCACGCTCTTCCTGGGCACCAGCACCGTGTCGTTCGGCCCGATGACGGTGTTGGTGTTCTTCATGAACACCACGGGTTCGCTGGGCGGTTCCGCCGACGTCTCCGCCGCGTGGTCGGAGTAGTTGAGCCCGATGCACACCAGGGCACCGGGACGGGCGACGGGCGCGCCGATCCGCAGCCCCGAGGCGTCCAGCTCCGGCAGACCGCTCAGGGCGTCGCGCACCCGCGCGACACCACCGTCCGCCAGGAAGTCGCCGTTGATCTCACTCGTCACCGCGCGCAGATCGCGCACGCGACCGGCGTCGTCCAGCACCGCGGGAACCTCGGCGCCGGGGTCGCCCACACGCAGCAGGCGCATTGCCTACCTCACTCTGTTCTCGTCAGCGGGATCACGGAGTCGGCACACCGGCCGCGAGCAGTCCTTCGGCACGCAGGTCAGCCCACAGCTCCGGCGGCGGAGGCGCGGCGAAGGCCGCCACGTTCGCGGTGAGCTCGGCTTCGGTGCGAGCCCCGATCAGCGCGCCGGTCACCGCCGGGTGCCCGAACGGGAACCACAGCGCGGCGGCCGGCAGCGTCGTGCCGTGCCGGGCGCACACCGCGGCGATCCGCCTGGCGCGGCCGACCACGTCCGCCGGTGCGGTCCGGTAGTCGTAGGTGGCGTCGTCCGGCACGTCGTGGCGCGCCAGCAGACCGGAGTTGAACAACCCGGCGGCGAGCACGTCGACCCCGCGCTCGGCGCACAACGGGAGGAGCTCGTCCAGCGCGGGCTGTTCCAGCAACGTGTACCGGCCGGCGAGCAGAATCGTGTCCACAGAGGACTCGCGCACGAACCGGGCGAGCATCTGCCACTGGTTCATCCCGGCCCCGATCGCGCCGATGACGCCCTGCTCGCGCAGTTCCGCCAGCGCGGGCAACGCCTCGCCGAAGGCCTCGTCCCAGTGGTCGTCCGGGTCGTGCAGGTAGACCACGTCCACCCGGTCGAGCCCGAGCCGTTCGAGCGACGACTCCAGGCTCCTCCGCACGCCGTCCGCGCTGAAGTCCCACACGCGGCGCCATCGGGCCGGAACCGCGAACCCGTCGTCGTCGAGCCGATCCGCTCCGGACGGGTCGGGCACGAGCAGCCTGCCCACCTTGGTGGACAACACGAACTCGTCGCGAGGGCGGTCCTTCAGCGCCGCGCCGAGCCGCTTCTCCGCGAGCCCGAGCCCGTAGTGCGGTGCGGTGTCGAAGATCCGGATTCCGGCCTCCCACGCCGCGTCGACCACGGCACGGGCCTCGCGGTCGGTCACCTCGGCGTAGAGGTTGCCCAGCGGTGAGGTGCCGAGTCCCAGCCTGCTCAGGACGTCAGCCACGGGGACGCAACCTCAGCCCGTCCATGCCACCGTCGACGGCGAGCACGGTTCCGGTGGTGGAACCCGACAACGGGCTCGCGAGGTACGCGATCGCCCCGGCGACCTCGTCGGCGCTGACCAACCGGCCGTGCGGCTGCCTGGCCTCCAGCGCCGCGCGCTCGGCAGCCGGATCCGGTGCCGAGTCGAGCAACCGCTGCACCCACGGCGTGTCGGCGGTGCCGGGCGCGACCGCGTTCACCCTGATGCCCTCGCGGACGTGGTCGGCTGCAAGAGCACGGGTCAGCGCGTGCACCGCGCCTTTGCTCGCCGAGTACACGGCCCGCTGCGGCAGACCCGCGGTGGCCGCGATGGAGCCGGTGTTCACGATGGCGGCGGCACGGGACTTCCGCAGGTGCGGTAACGCCGCGCGCGCCACCCTGGCCATCCCGACCACGTTGACGTTCAACACCTTCAGCCACTCGTCATCGGTCGCAGCGCTCACGTCGCCCTGCGCACCGATGCCCGCGTTGTTGATCACGATGTCGAGGCCGCCGAAGTGCGCGACCACCGCGTCCACCGCATCGCGGACGCTCTGGTCGTCCGTGACGTCCGCTCGCACGAAGAGCATGCCGTCCGGCAGATCGTTCGCCGCGAGGTCGAGCACGGCGACCCGCGCACCGCGGCCGGACAACAGCTCGGCCGTGCTCCGGCCGATGCCCGAGCCGCCGCCGGTGACCAGCGCCACCAGCCCGTCGAAGTCAGCCATGATCAGTCGCTCCGTTCGTCGGTTGCTTGCCGGGTGAGCGCACGCCGCACAGGCGGAACCCCTGTCCGCCAACGGATGCACGCCGATAGACCTAACGGTCGAGACGGCCGGGCTCTCCTGCGTCGCTGCGGCGCACGAGCCAGGCCTCGGTGATGTGGGTGAACATGGCTTCCGCCGCACCGGCCGCATCGCCTGCCGCGATGCGTTCGCAGATCAGGCGGTGCCCGCGGTTCGACGCCGCGCACAGGTCGCGATCGGTGCGGCCGGTGTAGCGGGCGGTGTGGAAGACCTGGCTTTCCAGCGCTCGCACCACACCTCTCGCGATGCGGTTGCCGGAAGCTCGCATGATCGTGTCGTGGAACGCGTGGTCGTACTCGCGGTAGGCGACCGGATCGTGCAGCACCTGCTCCATGCGGTCGACGAGATCACGAAGCGCCGCAACGGTTTCCGCATCGGCGGTGCGGGCGGCGACCTGCGCCATGTCCGATTCCAGCAACCGGCGCGTGACCACCAGGTCGTCCAGCACGCCCAGCGTCTCGTCCTCGGCGACGACCGCGCCCAGGACGAGCTCGTCGAGCATGTTCCACATCGACGGCGGGGTGACCATCGTGCCCGCACCCTGCCGCACCTGGACCAAACCCTTCTCCTGCAGCACTTTCATCGCTTCGCGGATGACGGTCCTGCTCACCGAGAAGGACTCGCACAACGCGGGTTCCGGCGGCAGCGACGTTCCGGGAGCGTGCTCACCGCGCACGATGCGGCCCACGAGCTCGGTCGTGATCGCCCCGGTCAGGTTCATCGGCCGGCGCGCCCAGCTCGGGGCTTCCGGTGCGCTGGGCCGCTGGCCTGGTGCAGTCATGGCGGGGAGTGTACCGTCAAACAGGCGTTGACGTAATACGTCATACGAATTACGTTCAGCCCCACCTCGTCGGGCCTCTCACCGCGCCCGGCCACCGTCTCTCGGGAAGTGAGCAGCGATGAAGCAGCGCACACCATGGACTGCCGCCCTCGTGGTGGGGCTGGCGTTGACCGCCGCCGGGTGCGGAAGCGCGTCAGGGCCCGGCAACTCGTCCGGCGGTTCGAGCGACAAACTCGTGGTCTGGGACTGGAAGTCGGGCGACGCGAAGGCGGCCGGCTACGTCCAGAAGGCGAAGGAGGACTTCGCCAAGAAGCACCCCGGCGTCACCGTCGAGTTCGTGGCCCAGCCCTTCGACCAGTACTACACCCTGCTCGGCGCGGCCATCCAGTCCGGCAAGGGACCCGACGTCATCCTGTTCAACGGCGGCGGGCAGATCCGCGACCGGTCCGACGCGCTCGCCCCGCTGGACTCCTACGTCGCCGACGACAAACAGCGGCTCGCCGGGTGGGACGCGTTCACCAAGGGCGGCAAGATCTACGCGGAACCGGTGACGCTGCAGGGCCACCCGATCTACTACAACAAGGACCTCTACCAGAAAGCCGGCCTCAACCCCGACGCTCCCGCCAAGACGCTGGACGAGTTCATCCGCAACTGCGGTGTCATCACCCAGAAGACCGGCGCGAAGTGCTTCTCGCTGGGCAACAAGGAAGGCGTCGGCATCCAGTTCTGGCTGTCCGCCCTGGGTTCCGCGGTGCTGACGCCGCAGGAGTACGACGACTGGATCGCGGGCAAGCGCAACTGGTCCTCGCCGGACGTCAAGAAGATCTTCGAGCTCTGGAAGCAGGCCGGTGACACCGGGCTGAACACCGACGGCGCCAACTCCACCGCGATGTTCAACGACGCGTTCGCGTCCTTCAACTCCGGCAAGGCCGCCAACATCATCGGCCTGATGTCGGACGTCGGGCACTGGAAGGACTTCGCCGAGTTCCTCACCCCGGAGAAGGTCGGTGTCACGGTCGCGCCCCAGGTCAACCCGGCGGCAAAGCCGAGCCTGCCCTACGACGGCGGCATCGGGTACGCCGTCGCGAAGTGGACGAAGGACCAGAAGCTCGCCGCGGACCTGGTGCGGTCGCTGACCTCGACCGACGCGCTCAAGGCGTTCTTCGTGGACGGCGGCGCGATCGCCTCGGACACCACGATCGACACCTCCGCGGGCGGCCCGGCCGTCAAGACGATCGTGTCCGACGTGAAGAACGGCAAGCCCGCCCTGCACGTCGCGCTGGGGTCCAAGACGGTCGACCTCATGGGCCGTCTCTCCCAGCAGCTGCTCAGCGGCTCGATCACGGTGGACGAGGTGCTGCAGCAGCTGGCCGCCTCCGACAAGACGGGCTGACCGGCGTGGCCGCCCAGTCACTGTCCGCTGTGGACGCCGCCGTGCCGGCGTCCACAGCGGGGGCCGCGTCGTCGCGCCGCAACCGCAGGGGTTCGCGGGCCGAACGCCTGGCACCGCTGGTCCTGCTCGCGCCGGCCGTCCTCGTCATCGCCGGGCTGCGACTGTGGCCGCTGGTGCTCGGGATCAACTTCTCGTTCACCGGTGACGGCGACCGCAACGGCCTGGCGGTCGGGTTCGACAACTACCTGACGCTGCTCGGCGATCCGCTCTTCCGCACGGCGTTGCGCAACGTCGGCCTGCTCGTGCTGTTGCTGCCGGTGGCGGTGGCGATTCCCGGCCTGCTCGCCACGTTCATCTTCCTGAAGGTGCCGGGACACCGCCTCTACCGCGGCGTCTACTTCTTCCCCGCCGTGCTCTCCCCCGTGATCGTCGGCGCGATCTTCAACCTGCTGCTGGCCTTCGACGGTCCGTTCAACGCGCTGCTCGGCGGTCTGGGCATTCCGCCGGTGGACTGGCTCGGCGATCCGGACGTCGCGATCTTCGCGGTCGTCGGCGTGCACGTCTGGGCGACGTTCGGCATGGCACTGGTCGTCTTCCTCGCCGGGTTCGCGACGCTGGACTCCTCGCTGCTGGACGCGGCCAAAGTGGACGGTGCGTCGCTGCCTCAGACCATCTGGCACGTCATCGTCCCGAGCCTGTCGCGCACCATCCAGTTCGTCTTCGTCACCACGATGATCGGCATGCTGACGTCGATGTTCGGCCTGGTGTACGTGATGACCAGCGGCGGGCCGGAGGGGTCGACGTACCTGCCCGAGTACTACGTCTGGATCCAGCAGGGACAGATGAACCAGCCCGCGCTCGCGTCCGCGGCGTCCACCGCGCTGTTCCTGATCATGCTCGTGGTGGGACTGGCCCAGATCAGCATCCTGCGCCGCGCGGGAAAGGAGGATTAATGCCCCGCACCCGGTTGACCGGATGGGTCGTCGCGATCCCGATGGCCGTGCTCGCGCTGGCCACGATCTACCCCGTCGTGTTCACCACCAACGTCGCCATGAAGACCCGCCGCGAGTACGTCCTCGACAGGTTCTCCCTGGCCGATTCGCTGAGCTGGGACAACATCGTCAAGGCGTGGACGAGTGTCGGGATGTCCCGCTACTTCCTGAACTCGGTGATCGTCGTGGCGTGCTCGGTCGCGCTGCTGCTGCTGCTGATCGGGTCGATGGCGGGTTTCGCGCTCGCCAGGCTGCGCTTCCGCGGTTCGTCCACGCTCTTCCTGGGCGTGCTCGCCGCGTTGTTCATCCCGTTCCAGGTGATCATGGTTCCGCTGGCGCGGATCATGGCGGACACCGGCCTCGTCGACACCTATCCCGGGCTGGTGCTCGCGTACGTGGCGCAGTTCCTGCCGTTCACGATCTTCCTGCTGACGAGCTACTACTCGACCGTGCCGGCGGACATCGTCGACGCCGCGCGCATCGACGGGAACACCGTGTACGGCGTGTACTGGCGGATCATGCTGCCGATCGGCGCACCCGCGTTGTTGTCCGTCGGCGTGCTCAACGCGTTGTTCTGCTGGAACGACGTCCTCATCTCGTTGCTGATGATGCCGTCCGCCGAGCACCGCACGCTCATGGTCGGCGTCACGTCGTTGCGCGGTCAGTACTCCGACGACATCCCGACGTTCGCCTCGGGTGTGCTGATCGCCGCCGTACCGGTCCTCGTCGTCTACCTGTTCCTGCAACGCCAGATCGCCGACGGGGTCACCGCCGGGTCCACGAAGGGCTGACATGCGCATCACGGCATACCGGACTCTCACCACGGTCCAGGACTGGGGCCGGCCGGTCGGTGACGCCAACGGGGTGTACGCCGACGGCCTCGTCAGGGTCCCGCTCGTCGTCGTCGAGACCGACGAGGGCATCACCGGTGTCGGGCTCGGCCCCCACGTGGAGATCGAGAACGTCTTCGCGGCCATCGAGGGCGAGGATCCGCGCTCGGTCACCGCGCTCTACGACCGGATGTTGCGCCGGACGTTCAAGGCCGGCCACGCCGGAGCGGTGTTCGGCACCATCGGCGCCCTCGACACCGCGTTGTGGGACATCAAGGCCCAGGCGGCGGGCGAACCGCTGTGGCGGCTGCTCGGCGGACGCGACCGCCGCGTCCCCGCCTACGCCTCGGCTCTGTGCATCGCGCTGAACGACGAAGAACTCCTTGCCGTGTACCGGACCTACGCCGAGCTCGGCGTGCGCGCGGCGAAGCTCAAGGGCGGTCTCGACGTCGACCGCGACCGCCACCGCCTCACCCTGCTGCGCGACCTGTTCGTCGACGCCGGTCACGGCGCACGGCCGAGCCTGATGCTCGACGTCAACGAGGCACTGACGCGCAAACAGGCGGTGCGCCACGTCGGTGAGATCGAACGAACCCTCGACCTGACCTGGATCGAGGAACCGGTGCGGCGCTGGGACGCGGAAGGGCACGCAGTGGTCAGCCGCGGCGTGCGTGCGTCGGTCGCCACCGGCGAGAACCTCACCGGCCTCGAACAACACCGGTCGCTCATCGCGGCCGGAGCGGTCGACATCGTGCAGACGGCCGCGGTCTGGGGCATCACGCACTTCCTGCGCGTCGCCACCCTCGCGCACGCGCACGACCTTCCCATCAGCCCCATCGGCACCACGCCGGTCGGCCTGCTGCACGCCGCCACGTCGATCCCCAACCACCTGGTGAGCGAACTGCAGGACCTCCAGCCACCGGTGGGCGTCTCCGCCGATCTGCACGTCGAGGACGGGTCCTACGTCCTCGGCGACAGTCCCGGCCTGGGCGTGCGCCTCGACGAGGAGGCGATCGCCGCCGCCGGTCACCTCATCCCCCACCCGGCCTCCGGTGGCGCGCACATCAGGCCGGAACGCGCGGGCCATCGCCTGCTTCCGGCCAGGATCGACGGAACCGCCGTGCTCAACGCTCAGCCCTGAAGGAGAACGATGGACCGCCCACAGCGCTACGGCATGGTGATCCGCCTTCGCCCGGAACGACGCGAGGAGTACCTGCGGCTACACTCCGCCGTCTGGCCTGCCGTCGAGCAGACCATGCGCGACGCGAACATGCGGAACTTCACGATCTTCCTGCACGGGGATTTGTTGTTCGGCTACTACGAGTACATCGGTGACGACCACGAAGCCGACCAGGCGCGCATCGCCGCCGACCCGGAGACGCGGCGGTGGTGGACGTTCACCGATCCGTGCCAGGAGTCGCTGATGCCGGCCGGGTCCGGGCAGTGGTGGGCGCCGATGCAGGAGGTCTGGCACATGGACTGAATCAGAGTCCGAATGCTGCTCCCACCGCGGCGCCTTCGCGGACGAAGACGGGGATGTGGTCGAGCGGCGCCGCGGCGTCGACGGTCGTCCCTCCATCGTGGACGGTGCCGATCGCCGTGTCCTGCCACCGGGTTCCCGCCGGCAGGTACACCGGCCGGGCCCGCCTCCCCGCCTCGGTGACCGGTGCGACCAGGACGTCGGGGCCGAGCAGGAACTCGTCGTCGACCGTCCACGCGTGCCCGTCACCGGGGAAGTCGAAGAACAACGGACGCATCGGCGGAGCACCGGTGCGGTGGGCGGCCTCGGACAGTTCGGCGAGGTACGGGCGCAGGCGTTCGCGCAGGCGCAGGTGTGCTGCGAGGATCTCGTAGGCCTCGTCGCCGTAGGACCACACCTCGTTCGGCCCGCCGGACATCGAGGTGCTGAAGGCCTGGTTCGGTGCCCGGTCGCCGTGCAGCCGCATGATCGGGCTGAACGTGCCGTACTGGAACCAGCGAACGAGGACCTCGCGGTAGGCCGGGTCGTCCGGGTCGCCGCCGTGGAAACCGCCGATGTCCGTGTTCCACCACGGGATGCCGCTCAGCGCGACGTTCAGGCCCGCCCGGAGCTGGGTCGTGAGCGACTCGAACGTGGTGGGGATGTCGCCGGACCACAGCGCGGCGCCGTGCCGCTGGCTGCCCGCCCACGCGCTGCGGATCAGGCTGAGCGGACGGTCCTCGCCGGTCGACCGCAGGCCGTCGGCCACTCCCTGGGCGTGCAGCAGCGGATAGAGGTTGGCGACCTGGGCGCCCGGACCGGCGGCGTAGACCGCGCGAGCGGCGAGATGCGGTGACACGTCCGGTTCGCAGGCGTCGAGCCAGAACAGCGTGATCCCGTTGGCGTGGTAGTGCTCGCTCAGCTGCTGCCACAACAACTTCCTGGCCTCCGGGTGGGTGGCGTCGTACCAGGCCATCGGTTGGTAGGCGGGTCCTGGTTCGCGGGACGGCCAGTGGCTCGTGAGCAGACCACCGTGGATGTCGCGGACCAGCAACCCGTTCGTGCGCAACGCTTCGTGGTTGTCGCTGCCCGGTTCCACCGTGGGCCACACCGACACCGCGAGCTTGACGCCGAGTTCCGACAGCTCCTTCACCATCGCCGCCGGGTCGGGCCACTCGGTGGGTTCGAAGCGCCAGTCACCCATGTGCGGCCAGTGGAAGAAGTCGCAGACGATGACGGACAGCGGCAGGTCGCGCCGGGCGTACTCGCGGGCCACGGCGAGGAGCTCCTCCTGGTCGCGGTAGCGCAGCTTCGACTGCCAGAAGCCGCTCGCCCACTCCGGCAGCAACGGCGGATGGCCGGTGGCGTCCGCGTAACTCGCCATGATCTCGGCGGGGGTGTCGCCCGCGGTGATCCAGTAGTCGATCTGGCCGGTGGACTCGGCGACCCAGCGCGTGGCGTCCGCGCCCAGTTCCACCCGGCCGAGCGCGGGGTTGTGCCACAGCAGGCCGTAGCCGCGCGACGAGTGCAGGAACGGGATGGCGGCGACGACGTTCGCCTGGACCAGGTCGACCACCACGCCCTTCTGGTCGAACCGGCCGTTCGGGTTCTGGCCGAGGCCGAAGATCCGCTCGTCCTCGTACGCGGCGAAGTGCTGCTGGACGTGGTAGCCGCCGTCACCCCGCGGTGTGAAGATCCGCGGTCCGCTGTGGCCCAGGTGCGGCCGTTTCTCGGCGAGGAGTTCGCGGCCGGTCGCGGTGTGCACGAACCGAAGCGTGCCGGTGGAAGCCAGTTCGACGGTGAGCCTGTCGTTGACCAGACGGGCCGAGCCGTCGTCCAGGACGGTCTGTTCGACGCCGGGTGATGGTGGTGGTGTCGAAGCGAGGGCGCCGGGCAGACCGCTCCCGATCGCCGTCACGGCGCTGCGGACGCGCACGGCGTGCGGGCCCCAGGGTTCGACGCGCAGAACCTCCTGCGGCGTGCGCAGCTCCAGGCCGCCGGTCTCGTCGAGAAGGACTGGCATGGTGCCCCCAGTGCTGTCAGCGGATTTCGTCGCGCCCCACGTGCTCGCGCAGCCACCGTTCCGTGGTGTTGACGTGCACGAGGGCCGCGGCCTGCGCCAGCGCGGCGTCCTTGTCCACCAGCGCCTGGTAGATCGCCTCGTGCTCGGCGAGCGTGCGGCTCGCCGCGTTGTCGTCGACCAGCCCGCGCCACACCCTGCCCCGGACAGTGCGGCTGGAGATGCCCTCCAGCAGGGTGGTGAGCGTGGCGTTGCCGGTGGCCGCGACGACCGCGCGGTGGAACGCGGCGTCGTGGGCGTTGAGCAGCTCGACGTCGTCGCGGGCCGCGCGCATCGCGTCGAGGTGCCGTTCGACCTCCAGCAGCTCGCGGGCCGAGATGCGGGTGGCGGCGAGCCCGGTCGCGATCGGCTCGAACAGCCTGCGCACCTCCGTGAGCTCGAGCAACGTGTCGCCGCGCAGCAGTTCCACCGCGGAGGAGATGCCGCCGAGCAGCACCTCCGGTTCGAGGCTCGTCACGTACGTGCCGTCGCCGCGCCGGATCTCCAGGACGCGGGCCACCACGAGCGCCTTGACCGCCTCGCGCATGAGGTTGCGGGACAGGCCCAGTTCGGCCGCCAGCTGCTGCTCCGGCGGGAGCTTGGACCCCGGCGGCAGCTCACCCGACCCGATCAGGTCCCTGATGCGGTCGATCGCCTTGTCGGTCAGTGACACCGCAGGAGGGTAGCAACACATCCCACCTCTACCCAAGACATGGGATGTCGCCCCACTTCGTCACGTGACGCACTTTTCCCTTCCTAGCTGGATTTTTCGGTCCTGCGGCGCACGTCGACTCTGGACACCCACCCGTTCGTGGCCTATAAATCCATCCCATGTCCGGTTACTGATCGTTGCACCGCGGACACACGGCTGACACGCGACGAGGGGGTCTGCGATGCCACGGACCGAGCTGATCACCGCGGTCGAGGCGGTGGACGTGCGGTTTCCGACCTCCCGCGAGCTGGACGGCTCCGACGCGCTGAACCCCGAGCCCGACTACTCGGCCGCGTACGTGACCATCCGCACGAGCGAAGGCGCGCGAGGCCACGGGCTCGCGTTCACCGTGGGGCGCGGCAACGACGTCCAGGTCGCCGCCGTGCGCGCGCTGGCTCCACTGGCGACCGGGCTGGCCGTGCACGAGGTCCTGGACGACCTCGGCGCCTTCTCGCGCCGGCTCACCGGCGACAGCCAGCTGCGGTGGCTCGGCCCCGAGAAGGGTGCCGTGCACATGGCGGCGGCCGCGATCGTCAACGCGATGTGGGACCTCTACGGGCGCAGGGAAGGAAAACCGGTCTGGCAGCTGCTGTCCGAGATGACGCCGGAGCAGCTGGTCGACCTCGTCGACTTCCGCTACCTGAACGACGCCCTCACCCGTGAGGAGGCGCTCGCCATCCTCCGCCGCGCCGAACCCGGTCGCGCCGCACGTACCACCCACCTGCTGCACCACGGTTATCCCGCGTACACGACAACTCCCGGCTGGCTCGGTTACGACGACGAGAAGCTCGTGCGGCTGTCGCGGCAGGCCGTCGCCGACGGGTTCAGCCTGATCAAGCTGAAGGTCGGTGCCGACGCCCTCGACGACATGCGCCGCCTGCGGCTGGCCCGCGAGGCGGTCGGGCCGGGGATCAGGATCGCCGTCGACGCCAACCAGGCGTGGGGTGTGCGGCAGGCCATCGACTGGATGGCGAAGCTCGCACCGTACGACCCGTACTGGATCGAGGAGCCGACCTCACCCGACGACGTGCTCGGCCACGCCGCGATCCGCAGGGCCGTGGCGCCGGTGAAGGTCGCCACCGGCGAACACACCCACAACCAGGTGATGTTCAAGCAACTGCTGCAGCTGGAGGCGATCGACGTCCTGCAGCTCGACGCGTGCCGCACCGCGGGCGTCACCGAGAACGTCGCCATCCTGTTGCTGGCGGCCAAGTTCGGCGTCCCGGTCTGCCCGCACGCGGGCGGGGTCGGGCTGTGCGAGATGGTCCAGCACCTGGCGATGTTCGACTACGTGGCCGTCAGCGGCACCACCGAGAACCGCTTCATCGAGTACGTCGACCACCTGCACGAGCACTTCACCGACCCGGTGCACGTCCACGACGGACATTACCTCGCACCGACGGCTCCCGGCATCAGCGCCGAGCTGCACCCCATGTCCGTCGCCGCCCACCGCTTCCCCGACGGGCCCGTCTGGAACCTCACACCCGATCCCGCCACCCGTTAGGAGATCCGCTGTGAACACCAGTTCTCGCACCTGTCTGGGCATCGTTCTCGCCGTCGTCCTCAGCGCTTGCGGCACTTCGGGTTCCGGCGGGGGCGGCGGGCCGGTGGTCGGCGTCGACTACCCGCGGTCCGACACCGACTTCTGGAACTCCTACATCAAGTACACCCCGGAGTCCGCCAAGGAGCTCGGGCTGGAGCTCAAGACCACCAACTCGCAGAACGACGTCGCCAAGCTCACCGCCAACGTCCAGACGTTCATCAGCCAGGGCGTCAAGGGCGTCGCGATGGCGCCTCAGGACACCGCGGCCATCGCACCCGCGCTGGAACAGCTGGCGGCCAAGAAGATCCCGGTCGTCACGGTCGACACCCGGCCCGACAGCGGTGACGTGTTCATGGTCGTCCGCGCGGACAACCGGGCCTACGGCGAGAAGGCGTGCCGGTTCCTCGGCGCGAAGCTCGCCGGCAAGGGCAAGGTCGTGATGCTGCAGGGCGATCTCGCGTCGATCAACGGCAGGGACCGGACCGAGGCGTTCAACGACTGCATGAAGGCCAACTACCCCGGCATCACCGTGCTCGGCGAGGCCACGAACTGGGACGGCGCGGTGGCGGCGCAGAAGCTGCAGACCGACCTCACCGCCAACCCCGACATCAAGGGCGTCTACATGCAGTCGAGCTTCGCCCTCTCCGGCACCCTGCAGGTGCTCAAGCAGAAGGACCTGCTCGTCGCGCCGTCGGACCCCAAGCACGTCTTCATCGTCTCCAACGACGGCATTCCCGAGGAGCTCAAGAACATCGCGGAGGGTCACGTCGACGCCACCGTCTCGCAGCCGGCCGACCTCTACGCCAAGTACGCCCTGCAGTACCTGAAGGCCGCGATCAACGGCGAGTCGTTCAAGCCAGGCAAGACCGACCACGACAGCACGATCGTCCAGGTCCGCGACGGGCTGCTGGAGGACCAGCTCTCCGCTCCCCTGGTGACCTCCGACGGCGGCACGTACGACGGTGTGCCCAGCCTCAAGCACGACGACAAGTCCCTGTGGGGCAACAAACTCCAGTGAGCAGGAGGCGACATGGTCGCAGCGCCGCCCGTCGTCGAGGCGACGGGAGTGACGAAGCGGTACGGGTCGACCGTGGCCCTGCACGACGCCGCCATCACCATCGAGCAGGGACAGACCCACGCGCTGGTGGGACGCAACGGGGCAGGCAAGTCGACCCTGGTGTCCGTCCTCACGGGACTGCAGGCACCGGACGAGGGCACCATCACGTTCGGTGGTGAGCCCGCTCCCCGGCTCACCGACCGCGACGCGTGGCGGCAACGGGTCGCGTGCGTCTACCAGAAGTCCACCATCCTGCCGGAGCTGACGGTCGCCGAGAACCTGTTCCTCAACCGGCACGACCACGGTCGCAGCGGCCTGATCAGCTGGAGGACGGTGCGGACCAAGGCACGCGAGCTGCTCGACACCTGGTCGGTCGACGTGGACGTGCGGCTGCCCGCCGGCGAGCTGGACGTCGAGCAGCGCCAGTTCGTGGAGATCGCGAGAGCGCTCTCGTTCGGCGCCCGCTTCATCATCCTCGACGAGCCGACCGCCCAGCTCGACGCCGCCGCCATCGCGAGGCTCTTCAGCCGCATCACCGAGCTCCAGCGACAGGGCGTCACGTTCCTGTTCATCAGCCACCACCTGCAGGAGGTCTACGAGATCTGCGACGTCGTGACCGTGTTCCGCGACGCCCGGCACGTGCTGACCGCCGCCGTCGACTCGCTCCCCCGCGCCGACCTGGTGGCGGCGATGACCGGTGAGGCGGCGACGGAAACCGGCACGGGCCGCCGCACTCCAGCCGAGCACGCCGCCCCGGTGCTGGAGATGACGGACGCGGCGCTGCCCGGCGCGTACGAGGACGTGTCGTTCCAGGTCCGCGCGGGTGAGATCGTCGGACTGGCGGGCGCGGCGAGCAGCGGCCGGATCGAGATCGCCGAGACGATCGCGGGCCTGCGCGCCCCTGCCACCGGCTCACTGGAGATCGCGGGCACCCGCCCGCGTCCCGGCAGCGTGCCCGCGGCGCTGAGGGCGGGCGTCGGCTTCGTCCCGCAGGACCGCCACCACCAGGGTTACGTCGCGCAGATGTCCATCGCGGACAACGGAACCCTGACCATCCCGGATCGCCTGGGCAGAGCGGGTTTCATCGACGGGCGCCGCCGGGACGGCTTCGCCCGCGACATGATCGGCAAGCTCGCGATCAAGACACCGGGACCGGAACTGCCGGTGTCCGGCCTCTCCGGCGGCAACCAGCAGAAGGTCGTGATGGCCCGCGCACTGGCGAACAACCCGAAGCTGCTGGTGCTGATCAACCCGACCGCCGGTGTCGACGTGCGGTCCAAGGAGTTCCTCCTCGGCAAGGTGGAAGAGGTCGCCGAGTCCGGTGCCGGTGTGGTCATCGCCTCCGACGAGCTCGACGACCTGCGGCTGTGCGATCGGGTTCTCGTGGTGTTCGGGGGACGCGTGGTCGCCGAGATGCCGCGCGGGTGGCACGACCACCGGCTGGTGGCCGCGATGGAAGGAGTCGAGCTCGATGACTGACACCCAAACCGCAGTCACCACTGCCGCCCCCGCCCCCACCAGCCGGAAGATCGCCATCGCCCGGCTGCGCGACCTCGCCCTGATCCCCGCGATCATCGTGATCGCGATCGTCGGCCAGCTGGTCAGCCCGGTCTTCCTGCGCGGCGACAACCTCGTGAACGTCCTGCAGACCATGTCCGAGATCGCGATCCTGGTCCTGGCGCAGACCCTGGTGCTGATCGTCAAGAAGATGGACCTGTCACTGGAGTCCACGGTCGGCCTCGCACCCGGTGTCGCCGCCTGGCTCACCGTCCCCGTCGGCGCCGGGCACGGGCTCGGGCTGCTGCCGGGCGGCTGGTCGGTGCCGATCACGCTGGCGGTCGGCGTGGTGATCGGCGTGATCAACGCGTTGTTCATCATCCGGTTCGGGCTCAACGGTTTCATCGTCACGCTCGGCATGCTGATCGTGCTGCGCGGCATCCTCACCGGCATCTCGGGCGGCCAGACGTTCTTCCGGCTGCCCGCGTCCATGCTCTACCTCGGCACGACGCAGTGGCTCGGCATGCCGGCGTCGGTCTGGCTGTGCCTGATCCTGTTCGCCGCGGGCATCGTGGTGCTCGGGTTCACGAGTTTCGGCCGGTCCCTCTACGCGATCGGCGGCAACGTCGACGCGGCGAAGGCCGCGGGCATCCGCACGGATCGGGTGCTGTGGATCGTGATCGTGACGGCGAGCCTGCTCGCGGCGCTCAGCGGTTTGCTGCTCTCCGGGCGCCTCGCCTCGGTCGCCTCGGCGCAGGGCAACGGTTACATCTTCACCGTGTTCGCCGCCGCCGTGATCGGTGGCATCAGTCTCAACGGCGGCAAGGGAACGATGTTCGGTGCCTTCACCGGCATCCTGCTGCTGTTCCTGATCCAGAACGTGCTGACGCTCGCGGGTGTTCCCGCCCAGTGGATCGGCGCGCTCAACGGCACGATCATCCTCATCGCGCTGGCGTTGTCCCGGGTCACCGGAGGCAAGGCCCAGGAGTAGGAGTTCTCGTGACGCACCTCAACCGCAGGCGTTTCCTCGCCGCCACCGCGCTCACGGCAGGAGCGGCGTTGTCCGGTACCACGGCGAAGGCGGCACCGCCCGATCGCGGCATTCACGACACCAGCCCGGCATCGTCCTGGATGGACGGTTTCCTCACCGGCAACGGCGAGTACGGCGCGGTGCTCCACGGCGCGCCCGCGAGCGAGAAGGTGATCTTCAACTACCACCGGCTCGTGCTGCCGAACGGCACGCGTGCGGTCACGCCACCGGTGCTCGCCGGACGCCTGAACGCCGTGCGGGACAAGGCGCTCGCCGGTGACTACGCCGGTGCGAACCGGGACTTCGCCGCTGGCTGGTCGCTGCGCTGGACCCAGACCTACCACCCGGCGTACGAGCTGCGGATCACGACGGCGACCACCAGCTTCGCAAACTACAGCAGGGTCACCGACTTCCGCACCGGCGAGGTCAGCTCCAGCTGGACGGACACCAACGGCACCTGGACCAGACGGGCGTTCGTCTCCCGTGCCGACAGGGTGATCGTCCACGAACTGCTGCCCGCGACCGGCCGCACGGTCGACGTCACGCTGAGCGTGAGCACCGCGCTGGACGGAGCACCGTCGAGCGTCGGCTACGCCACGCTGGCCACGGTCTCGAACGGGTCGGGCTACCTGAACCTGCGCGGCACCTATCCGGCCGGGCAGGGCGCGTTCGGCTACGAGGGCGTCACCAGGGTCGTGCCCACCGGCGGCACGGTCACCGCGAACGGCGCCACGATCGTCGTGACCGGAGCGAGCAGACTGGTGCTGCTCACCAAACTCGACCGCTACGAGTCGGCGGCCTGGGACGCCAAACCGCTGCACGCGGCGTTGGCGTCGATCAGCGCGGACTACGCGGCGCTGCTCGCCAGGCACACCGCGATCCACACCGAGATGTACGACCGCTCGCGGCTGGACCTGAACGTGTCCGACGCCGACCGCAGGCTGTCCACCAGCGAGCTGATCGCACGGCAGAACAACAACAAGAGCGTCATCGACCTGGCGTTGCTGGAACGTCTCTACGACTCCGGCCGCTACCTCTTCATCAGCTCCAGCGGTGTCCTCCCACCGCGCCTGACCGGCATCTGGACGGGCACCTGGTCCGGTGCCTGGGCCGACGACTTCACCACCGACGCCAACGTCAACCTCCAGGTGGCGGGCGGCAACATCCTCGACACCACCGAGGCGATGCAGGGCTACTTCACCCTGATCCTCGGCCAGCTGAACCACTGGCGCACCAACGCGCGAAACCTCTACGGGGCACGCGGTTTCCTCGCGCCGACCCGCACCGACGGCGAGTACGGCCACATGCTGCACTTCGACAGCGGTTTCCCCGGCCAGTGCTGGACCGGCGGCGCCGACTGGCTGCTCTACCCGCTGCTCGAGTACTACGAGGTCACCGGCGACCAGGCGTTCCTGCGCGACAAGCTCGGGCCCGCGCTCATGGAGCTGGCCCTGTTCTACGAGGACTTCCTGACCCGCACGGACGCGAGCGGCAAGGTCGTCTTCGTGCCCTGCTACTCGGTGGAGAACGCGCCCGGCAACACCGGCGTCGGCCTGAGCGTCAACGCCACCGGCGAGATCATGGCGGGCAAGCACGCGCTGCAGGCGGCGATCTTCGCCGCCACCACCCTGGGCGTCGACCAGGCCGGCGTCCAGCGCTGGAAAGCGTTGCTGGCCAAGATGCCCGCCTACCGGACCAACAGCGACGGCGCGCTCGCCGAGTGGTCGTGGCCGAGCCTGAGCGACCAGTACAACCACCGGCACGTCCAGCAACTCTACGGCGCGTGGCCGTTGCACGAGATCAACCCGGAGGAGACCCCAGACCTCGTCCGCACCGGGCTGCGGGCACTGGAGGTCCGCGGCGACCAGAACATCTCCGCCCACGGCAGCCTGCACCGCGCACTGGCGGGCGCCCGGCTCAAGGACGGCGGCAAGGTCTACGACAACCTGCGCAAGATCATCGGCAACAACATGGTCTTCAAGTCGCTGATGACGTCGCACAACCCCAACCTGGACATCTACAACGCCGACGCCGCCAACGCGATCCCCGGCGTGCTCGGCGAGGCCCTGCTCTACTCCCGGCCCGGCGTGCTGGAACTCCTGCCCGCTCTGCCGGGACAGCTCACCAAGGGCACGATCACCGGCATGCGCGCCCGCGGCCGCATCCGCGTGCACAGCCTCAGCTGGGACCTGTCCGCGCGCACGGCCACCGTGTCGATCACCTCCGCCGTCGACCAGACCGTCACCCTCATCAGCCGGCGCGGCATGACGTCCGTGTCCACCACAGCGCCGATCGCCCCGTCACCACTCGGCTCACACGCCAGGCAACTCACTCTCGTCGCCGGACAGCGCACCGATGTCGCGGTGTCCTTGCAGAGCGGCTGGTTCCGGTTGGTGAACCGCCGCAGCGGCAAGGTTCTCGACGTCACCGGCGCGGGCAGCGGTGACGGCGCCAAGGTGATCCAGTGGACGTGGTCGGGCAGCACCAACCAGCAGTGGCAGCTCGCGTCCAACGCGGACGGCTCGGCCCGGCTCGTCGCCCGGCACAGCGGCCGCGTTCTCACGAGCCCTGGCGGCTCCGCCCAGGGCGCCCAGCTCGAACAGTGGACGGACACCGGCGGCGACCACCAGTGGTGGAAGGTCGTCGACGCGGGCGGCGGGTACGTGCAGCTCGTCAACGTGCGCACCGGGTGGTACGCGGACGTCGACGGCGGCTCCCAGACCGACGGCGCCAAGGTGATCCAGTGGCCTGCCAACGGTGCCACGAACCAGCAGTGGCAAATCGTCTGGCTCTGACCCCACCCCGAACCCCGATTTGTTGATCTCGATGAAGGGCTCCTTCATCCACGAGGGGTCGATGAAGGGGCCCTTCATCCCGAACTTGCGCGCCACGCGAGTTCACCCGGTCGTTCAGGTGACGTAGTGGGCTTTACCGCGCTCGGACCAGCGAGCTGAGCCGAGTGCCCCGTCCTGGTAGCGGCTGAACGGCGCTTGTCGGCGCCGTTCAGCTCACCCTACGGTCATGTGGGAGCGCTCCCAGAAATCCCGTCGACGAGGACGGAGAACCTCACGACCATGAGAACGCAACCCCCACGCCTGCTCGCTGCCGCCCTGGTGACAGCACTGGCCGCGAGCACGTTCCCCGCCGTGGGCACGGCCTTGGCCGTGGACTACGAGCGCGTGCTCAACGGCACCTTCGAGAACGGCTCCGCCGATCCCTGGTGGAGCAGCGCCGGCGTGACCAACCGGGTCACCGGTGGCGAGCTGTGCGCCTCGGTCACCGGCGGCACGACCAACCCCTGGGACGCTCTCGTCGGGCAGAACGGCGTGCCGTTCGAGAGCGGGCAGTCGTACACCCTGTCGTTCGACGCGCACGCCACCACCGCGCAGACCGTCGCCGCCGCGGCCGGCGAAAGCGTGAGCCCGTACCGGGGAATCGCCCGGCAGGAGTTCGCGCTCACGCCCGCGAAGCAGCGCTTCACCTTCACCTTCACGTCCACTCTGGACTTCCCGGACGCGGGCAACGGCCAGCTCGCCTTCCAGCTGGGCGGCCAGTCGTTCGCCAACACGATCTGCGTCGACAACGTCTCGCTGATCGGCGGCGTGAAGCCGCCCGGCGGCATCACCCCCAACCCCACCAGGAAGGTTCAGGTCGACCTGGTCGGCTACGTGCCCGGCCTGCCCAAGCGGGCCACGCTCGTCTCCACCGCCACCACCCCGCAGACGTGGACGCTGAAGAACTCGGCCGGTGCGACCGTGGCCACGGGTCAGACCACGCCGAAGGGTGCGGACGCGACGTCCGGCGACTCGGTGCACCTGATCGACTTCTCGTCGTTCGACACGCAGGGCACCGGGTACACGTTGTCCGTCGGTGCCGACAGCAGCTTCCCGTTCGACATCTCCTCCGACGCGATCAAGAAGCTGCGCTACGACTCGCTCGCGTTCTTCTACCACCAGCGCAGCGGCACCCCGATCGACGCGCAGTTCGTGGGCGCGGAGTACGCACGCCCGGCCGGCCACGTCAACGTCGCGCCGAACCAGGGCGACAACAACGTGCCGTGCCGCACCGATCTGGCCTGCGGCTACACGCTCGACGTGCGCGGCGGCTGGTACGACGCGGGCGACCACGGCAAGTACGTGGTCAACGGCGGCATCGCGGCGTGGCAGCTGCTCAACTCCTACGAGCGGGCCTCGAGGATCGGTGACGCGTCGGCGTTCCGCGACGGCTCGATGGCCATCCCGGAGAAGTCCAACGGCGTGCCGGACCTGCTCGACGAGGCACGCTGGGAGGTCGACTTCCTGCTGAAGATGCAGGCACCGGACGGCATGGCGCACCACAAGATCCACGACGCGGCGTGGACGGCACTGCCGACCCGGCCGGAGCTGGACGACCAGGTGCGCAGGCTGTCGGCGACCAGCACCGCCGCGACGCTGAACCTGGCCGCGGTGGCCGCGCAGGCGTCCCGGCTCTGGCGCGGCATCGACGCGACGTACTCCGCGAAACTGCTCGCGGCGGCGCGCAAGGCGTACACGGCGGCCAAGGCCAACCCCGCGAAGCTCGCCGACCCCAACGACAACGTCGGCGGCGGCGCGTACGACGACAAGACCGTGAGCGACGAGTTCTACTGGGCCGCCGCGGAGCTGTACGCGACCACCGGCGAGGCCGCGTACCGCACCGACGTGACCGCGTCCCCGCACTACAAGGCGGCCAGCCTGAGCAGGGCCGGCTTCTTCTGGGGTGGAACGGCTCCGCTGGGTGACATCACGCTCGCCCTGGCCCCGAACGGCCTGCCGGCGGCGGACATCGCGGCGATCAAGTCCGCGTTCGCCTCCGTGGCGGACCAGCACCTGACCGCCATGGCTGCAATGGGGTACGCGGCGCCGTACGACAACAGCACCGACGGCTACGTCTGGGGCTCGAACTCCGCCGTCCTGAACAACGCCCAGGTGCTCGCGCTGGCACACGACTTCACCGGTGCCGCCAAGTACCGCGACGGCGTGTTCGAGGCGCTGCACTACCTGCTCGGCCGCAACCCGCTCAGCACCTCGTACGTCGCGGGCTACGGCGACCAGGCCGTGCGCAACGTCCACCACCGGTTCTGGGCGCACCAGAACGACGCCACGCTGCCGATCGCGCCGCCCGGATCGTTGTCCGGCGGCCCGAACAGCGCGTTGCAGGACCCCGTGGCCCAGCGGGTGCTCGTCGGCTGCCCGCAGCAGAAGTGCTGGGTCGACGACATCGGCGCCTACTCGGTGAACGAGGTGGCGGTCAACTGGAACTCGGCACTCGCCTGGGTGTCTGGCTGGGCGGCGGAGAAGTCCGGCACGCCGGTGACGAAGCCGGACTGCGAGGTCCGCTACGACGCCAACAAGTGGCAGACCGGCCTGTCCGCGCACGTGTCGCTCACCAACACCGGCACCACGGCGTGGAACGGGTGGAAGCTCGCGTTCTCCTTCCCCGGCACGCAGAAGGTCACCACCGGGTGGTCGGCGAACTGGAGCCAGACCGGCCGCGACGTCACCGCGACCAACATGCCGTGGAACGGCCAGGTCGAACCGGGCAAGTCCGTCTACATCGGATTCAACGCCTCCGGCAGCGGATCCGATCCTGCCGCGTTCACCGTGAACGGCAAGACCTGCAAGACCGGCTGATCGGGCTCATTCCTGATCCAGCCTGAACCGCTGCCGCACACGGCCGACGCGCCCCGGCCTGTGCGGCAGCGGCGTCCGGATCCCGGGAGGAGACCACTGTGGAGCGCGACCACGGCAGTGCCTCCGCCCGGCTCATCGCGGACGCGCTCGCACAACTCACGCGCGAACACCGCGAGGTGATCACGCGGGCGTACTACCGCGGCGAGACCGTCGCCGAGCTAGCGGAGACGCTGAACGTCCCGCAGGACACCGTGAAGTCCCGGATGCACCACGGTCTGCGCGCGTTCCGCCGGGCGCTGCGGGAGAACGGCGTCACCGTTGCGTGAACGACCGCACCGCACGGGGTGACTGCCCCAGCTCGCGGCGGCACACCTTGTTGAACGCCTGCAGGTCCGGGATGCCGACCGCCGCCGCCACGGCGCTGACCGACAGCGTCGAAGCCGTGAGCAGGTGCCGGGCCCGTTCCACCCGGCGCCGCCGGATGTAGGCCACCACCGTGGACCCGGTGCGGGCGCGGAACAACCGCGTCAGGTGGTTGTGCGACACCCCGGCCACCTTCGCCACCTCCGCGACCGACAACGACGTCGCCAGGTTCGCCTCGATGTGCGCGGCGGCCACCGCGACCGGATCGGCCACGTCCCGCCCCGCCGGACCCGCGTCCGTCAGCTGCCACAGCACGGTCCACAGGTGAGCCGCGGCCCGCGCGGGTGCGGCGGCGAGAGCGCCTCGCATCAGCCCGGTGATCAGCGGCCTGCTCGGCCCGACGTCCTGCATCACCTGTGCCACCTGACGTTCCGCGGTGCCGTCGAGGCGCAGGTGGGCGTAGAGGTGCTCGGACCTGCCGCGGTACCGGTAGCGCACCTCGGCTCCTGGCGGGATCAGGCTCGCGCGGCCGGGAGCGATGCGGTGGACCACGCCACCCACCTCGACCGCGCCTTCGTAGCCGTAGAGGTGCAACTGCCAGAGGTCGGGCAGCAGGAAGACATCCTCGAGCGTCGTGACCCCGTGCACCCCGACGCCCATGTCCGCCACGAAAGGCGGCTCGCTCAAGGGAAGCACGACCTCCAGCACGGTGAAAAACTACCAGCAGTGGGTGATTTCAACCCACGCCAAGCACGGACCACGCGCTTACGTTCGTCCCATGCGAACCACCATCACATCCGTGCAGCTGGCGCGTTTCGTCTCGCACGGCTACCTGCGGATGGACGCCGTCGTACCGGACGAGATGAACCAGGAGGCGCTGGACCTGCTCCCGAAAGGACTGCCGGACGTGCCGTACGGCACGCCGGTCGCCAACGCCTACCCGGAAGGCTCCTTCCCCCGGCGCCTGGTCGAGCTGCCCGCCGTCGCCGGCGCCCTGCGGGCCCTCGTCGGCCCCGACCCTCACGTGGATCATCACGCGGTGCACGTGCGCGAACCCCACGAGGGCCACGCCCAGCCGTTGCACGGGGACGCGATCATCGACGTGCGGCCGGACGCGTTCGACGTCCAGCTGATGTACTACCCGCAGCGGGTGAGTCCGGACATGGGCGGCACGCTCGTCGTGCCGGGCAGCCACCTGCGCCGCACCAACGAGAGCGACACCGGCCGCTACCAGAACCTGCGCGGCCAGACCAGGCTGGTCTGCCCGGCGGGCACGGTTCTGCTGCTGCACCACGGTATCTGGCACGGCGGACGCCGCAACGACAGCGACCTGCCCCGGTACATGTTCAAGATCCGCTTCAACCCGACGACCCCGCAGGTGCGCCTGTGGGACACCGCCGACATGGCCGACCCCGCGGTCGCCGCCGAGCTGAGCCGGTACTTCCCGTGGTACGAGCAGGCCACCGCCCGGCTGGAGATCTACAACCGCGTGCTGCTCTGGCGGGCCCTGACGGGCGACCCGTCGTTCGACGTCGAGCACTGGGTCACGCGCGTCACCAACCGTCCCGCAGACAGGAGCCACGCGTGACTCTCCGCCAGCAGGTCCTGGTCCTCTACCTCTCCACGTCCGCCCTCGACTCCCACGTGGTGGGCTGGTCCCGCTACGACGGCACGGGAAACTCCCAGCCCACCACCGGCGACTCCGACGAGCCTCCCTACCCGGACGGGGTCGCCGCGCTGCGAGACGGCTGGCGCCTCATCCAGGCCTCGCAGCTGCTCCCGCCCCAGGTGGGAGCCGAGTACGGCACGTCTTTCCTCAAGCACGAGTTCTTCTTCGAGAAGCTCGCCTAGGGAGTCGAGAGCTCGAACCTCGACACCGTGACCGCGCCACCGAGCGCCTGCGTGGCGTGGTTGAAGATGCCGAACCGGTAGCCCATGAAGAACTGCCATTCGTTCTTGAGCGTGAACCCGGTGCCGAGCGGCGTGAAGGTCACCCCGTCCGTGCTGTAGGAGAACCGGGCCTGCCGCCCGCTGCCGGGACGGATGTCGGCGTTGGCGCGCAACCAGATCCGGCTGCCGGTGAAGTTCGCGCTCGCGACCTCCGTGCCGGTGCCGGTGGTGTTCCAGTTGCCGTCCATGGTCAGGCCGTTGACCATCACGACGCGGTTGCGGCCGTTGTCACGCTTGATCCCGATCCACGCCGAGGAGTCCCGCAGCATCGCGAGGCCGCTGCGGTCGCCGTCGCGCATCGACGTCACGTCGAGCGCGACGGTGGCCGTGGAGCTCGGGCCCTGGATGCGGTGGGTGAGCGTGTTGCGGGCGTTGTACAGGTCGTTGGTGACGGTCGCCGTGGACAGCCGCAAACCGTTGTTGACGCTGTACTTCGTGGTGTCCGGGTTGTGGTTCCACTCCCACTGCGGCCCGAGTTTCGTGCCCTCGAAGGTGTCCACGCCGGTCATCGGTTTGACCTGACGTGGTGGCGGCGGCAGGTTCGGCATCGGGTAGCTCGCGCCCCAGCCGCCGTTGACGGTGGTGATGCGCGGCCAGCCGTCGGAGGTCCAGGTGATCGGCGCGAGCACCGGCATGCGGCCGCCGGGATAGGCGTCGATGAACGCCATATAGTACCAGTCGCCGTTCTGCGTCTGCACGAGACCGCCCTGGTGCGGCACTCCCGCGCCCTGGACCGGTGACGGCATGTTCAGCAGCACCTGCTGCACGGTGTAGGGGCCGAACGGGCTGGACGACTTGAGCACGTACTGGCCGTTCGCGGGCCTGGTCAGCCAGATGTAGTAGCTGCCGTTGCGCTTGTAGAAACGCGCGCCCTCCAGGGTGCCGATGTTCGACGGGGTCTGGAACACCTGCTGCGAGCGCACCTCGGACTTCCCGTCCGGCGAGAGCTGCGCGACGCTGATCTGGGTGTTGCCGTAGGCGACGTACATCGTGTCGTTGTCGTCGACCAGCATTCCCGCGTCGTAATAGCACTTGTTGATGGTCGACAGCTTGGACCACTGCCCGTCCACCGCCGTGGCGCTGTAGATGTGGGTCTGGGCGAAGTCGACGCAGCCGCCCCAGTAGTACGTCTTGTTGCTCTTGCGGTAGTTCAGGAACGACGCCCAGATACCCCGGACGTATCCCCTGCCGCCGTTGAGGTCGTACTTGGCGCCGAAGTCCAGCCGTGGCACGGAATGCCCGGCGTACTCCCAGTTCACCAGGTCGTAGGAGCGCAGGACCGGTGCGCCGGGCGAGTAGTGCATGGTCGACGCCGAGTAGTAGTACGTGTCGTCCACGCGGATGATGTCGCCGTCCGCGAAGTCCTGCCACATCACCGGGTTCGTGAACGACGCGGGCTTCGGGGTGCTGGTCGTGGTCGTCGTCGTGGTGGTGGTAGTGGGGGTGCCGGTGTCGTTGCACGTCGTGCCGTTGAGGCGGAACGACACCGGGTCGGGGTTCGCCGAGGTGTACGTGGCGTTGAACCCGAACTCGACCTTGCCACCGGAGGGCACCGAGCCGTTGTAGGCGGCGTTGCGGGCACTGACCTCGTTGCCGCTCTGGGTGATCACGGCGTTCCAGTGCTGGCCGACCTGCTGGCCGGAGGCGTACGTCCACTCGAGCGTCCAGCCGGTGATCGCGTCACCGGTGTTCGTGATGGACACGGACGCGCCGAAACCGCCCTGCCACTCCGAGGTCTTGGTGTAGGTGACCGAACAGCCGGGAGCGGCCTGGGCACCCGTGCTCGCCGCGAGTCCTCCCGCGACGAGGGTGAGGGCGGACAGCGCCGCCGCGATCGGTGCGCGCCTCATGACCGCGCCCACTTCTGGTTGCTCTGGCCGTTGCAGGTCCACAGCACGATCCGCGAGCCGTTGGCGGTGCCCGACCGTTCCACGTCCAGGCACAGTCCGGCGTTGGCGTTGCGGATCGACCCGTCGGAGCCGACGGTCCAGCGCTGGTTCGCCTGGCCGTTGCACTGCCAGCTGATGACCCGCGTGCCGTTGGCGGTGCCCTGGTTGTAGGCGTCGAGGCACTTGTCGCCGAAGACGCGGATCTCGCCGTTCGGCCACGTGGTCCACTGCTGGCTCGCCGCGGTGTGGCAGTCCCAGATCACCGTGTTGGCACCGGAGGCGGTGGAGGAGTTCTCGAGGTCGAGGCACCGGTTGGACGCCGCGCCGCGCAGCCGTGCGGTGGTGGCCGCGATCGGGCTGCCGCCACTCACCCGGTAGGCGGCGACGCCGTGGGCGGGAACGGAAGCGGAGATCGCGCCCGAGGTGGTGGAGGTGCCACCGGTCCACAGGTCGGTCAGCGTGAAGCTCGTGCCGGACAAACCGATCTGGGCCGCCGTGGTGGAGACTGTGGTGGTGCCGCTGCCCCGGTTGAACAGGCCGACGGCGACCGAGCCGTCCGCGAGCGGCTTGGCGAACACCTCGGTGGCGCCGTCATCGCGCACGCGACGTCCGCCGGCGCCGAGGCTGTCCTGGTTCACCGCGATCAGGCGCGGGTTGCGCAGGACCGCGCTGATGTCGGCCGACATCGTGCGGATGTCGTTGCCCGCCATGAGCGGCGCGGCCATCAACGACCACAGCGCGAAGTGCGAACGGGCCTCGGTGAGGGAGAGTCCCGGTCGTCCGACGACGAGCATGTCCGGGTCGTTCCAGTGGCCGGGGCCGGACTGGACGGCGAGCGGGGCGGTGACGTCGACGACGTTGCCCACGCCCATCGGATAGCTGTTGACGTTGTTGTTCTGCCAGATGTCCAGCAGATCCTCTGTCGTGCGCCACAGGTCGGCGACCTCGCCCCAGTTGTACTTGTCGCCGGTGATGGGGTGGAAGCTGTTGGGGTTGATGCTGTAGACGATCGGGCGGCCGGTGGCGCGCAGGGCGTCGCGCATGATCGTGAACCGGGCGACCTGCTCGTCCCTGGTGCCCGCACCGGAACACCAGTCGTACTTCAGGTAGTCGACGCCCCACGACGCGAACGTGCGCGCGTCCTGCACCTCGTGGCCCTTGCTGCCGGTCGCGCCGGGGAAGGCGCCGGTGCCCTGCGCGCACGTCTTCTCGTTCGGCACCTGGTAGATGCCGAACTTCAGGCCGCGCGCGTGGATGTAGTCGCCCAGCGCCTTCATGCCGCTCGGGAACTTCGTCGGGTGCGAGCGCAGGTTGCCGGCGGAGTCGCGCTGCGGGTCGAACCAGCAGTCGTCGACGACGACGTACTGGTAGCCCGCGTCCCGCATGCCGGAGGACACCATCGCGTCGGCGGCCTGGCGCACCTGGGCCTCGGTGATGCCGCACCCGAAGCTGTTCCAGCTGTTCCAGCCCATCGGCGGGGTCAGCGCGGGACTGCCGGGAGCGGCGGTCGCCGAGGTGGGGCCCGCGGTGACGGTCGCGATCACTGCCAGCGCGGCGGCGGCGAGGTGCGGAAGTTTTCTTGGCCGGGAGAACATCGCCGGTTCCTTTCTGGCAGGGTGACGCCGCCGGGGATCCGGGTTCCCGGCGGCGCCTGTCCTGTGGGGGTCGGTCAGCAGGTCGAGTTCGTCTGGGTCAGCAGGCCCAGCCGCCAGGGCAACTTGTTGTAGTCACCACCGGAGTTGGGGTTCATGCCTTGGTAGAGGAAGCGGAGCCCGCAGGGGTTGATCTCCATCGTCTGGTCGACGCCGGAGCGGATCATCTCGCCGTGGCTGAAGTCGCGCGTCCACGATCCACTCGGGAACGTCACGTTGTTCGAGCGGGCGAACGGGTTCGACTCCTCGGCAGCCAGCGGGGTCCACGGTCCGGTGATCGCCGGAGCGGTCCAGGTGCGGAACCAGCGCCTGCCGTCCGACCCGATCGCCTCGTGCACCAGCAGCCACTGGTTCTTCCCCGCGACCTTGTAGACGTTGGAGGCCTCGAACAACCGGTTGCGGTTCGAGTCCTGCATCGCGATCACGGTGTTGGTGAACCCGTTGGGGAACTGACCCATGGTCGTCTCGGACCGGTAGAGGTGACCGTTGTCGTCGGACGAGAACAGGTAGCACTTGGCGTTGTCGCACACCAGCCAGAAGTCGACCCAGTATCCGTTGCCGATGTTGTCGCGGATGATCTGCGGCATTCCGTTGGCGTAGAAGTTCTTCGGCGCCGACCAGGACGACGGGTTCGAGATGTCCGTCGTCGTCGAGTACGACGCGTTCGATCCCGTTTGGTACACGAGGTACCACAGGCGTTGTGGCGCGAAGTAGAACACGTGCGGCGCGGCCTTGTAACCGCTGCCGACCGCCGTGCGGTCAAGGTAGTAGTGCGGCGCCGACGCGGCCTGCGACCAGTCGGTGAAGCTCGTGTACATGATGTTGTAGCCGGTCGTGTACACCGACGCGAACACGTGGTACTTGCCGTTGTAGTACACGACGCTCGGGTCCTTGACCGAGTACACGTTGGGGTGCGCGGAGTCCGGCTTCGGGCTGATCAGCACGCCGCTGGAGGACCACCGGAAGCTCGACGGCAGGTTGCCGGCGGGAGGGTTGCCCGTGGTCGTCGTGGTCGTGGTGGTCGTCGTGGTGGGGCCGACGTCGCCGGTGCACAGGGTGCCGTTCAGCGTGAACGCCGTGGGGTTCGGGTTGTCCGTTCCCGTGCTGGAGCCGTTGAACCCGAACTCGACCTTGCCGCCGGTGGGAATGGTCGCGTTGTAGGAGACGTTCCGCACGGTCACATCGGCGCCGGACTGCGTCGCCTCGGCGTTCCACGCCTGCTTCACCTGCTGACCGGCACCGAAGCTCCAGGTCAGCGTCCAGCCGTTGATCGCGTCACCGAGGTTGGTGATGCTGACACTGGCGGTGAACCCACCGTCCCATTGCGACGGTGCGGAGTACGTCACCGAACACCCCGGTGCCGCCGCGGCGGGAGGCAGCGTCGCCGCGGTCATGGCGGACACCGCGACGAGCGGCACGGCGGCCACGGCCGTGAGCCGGGCTCTCCGGGAGTTGAACAGTCGTGCGAAGAACATGATCACCCTTCGTCGTCGGAGGGATCGGTCACGAGCTGGAGCACGTGGCGGCGCCGATGGACGCCGCACCGGGGCCGGAGGCGATGAAGCCGAAGGTGGCGGAGCCGTTGGGGGCGATCGTGCCGTTGTAGTCGGCGTTGGTGACCGTGACCGAACCGCTGGCGACGCCGCCCCAGATCTGTGTGACGGTGTGGCCACCGGGGAGGGTGAACCGGACGGTCCAGCCGGAGATCGCCGCCGCGGTGGGGTTGGCGACGGTGACCTCCGCCTGGAAGCCGCCGTTCCACGTGCTCGCCACCCGCGGTGTCGCCGTGCAGGTGTCGCCTGGCTGCTGCGGGTCGCCGATGCTGCCGGGCACCGACGACAACGCGGCGTACCAGACCGCGGCCATCTTGCTGTAGCCGGCGGCGTTCGGGTGAATGCCGTCGGGAAGGTCGGAGATCGGCACCGCCGGGTACATGTCCACGACGTGCACCCGCTTGCCCGCTGCGGCCTTGGCCCGCAGGAGCGGCACGATCGCGGAGTTGTAGTTGCGCACGGTGGCGTCGGCGAACCGGATCGGGATGATGGTCGAGACGAACACCTCGGCGGACGGCGCCTGGCTGGTGATCTTGTCCACCAGCGCGGAGAGCCGCCTGGGCGCGCCCGCCGGATCGCTGCCGTACATGTCGTTGGTGCCGATGTGCAGCAGGATCGTGCGCGGAGTGTAGGTGCGCAGCCAGTTCACGACGTTCGCGTCGATCTGCGCGATGGTCCAGCCGGGGTGGCCCTCGTGGTTGCGGTCGGGCATGGAGGACGGGCCGTCCGACAACGAGCCGACGAAGTCCACGTTGCGCCCGGCGGCCCGCAGCTTCGTCCCGAGGTCGAGGCGATAGCCACCGATCGAGCCGCCCTGGGTGATCGAGTCGCCCAGCGGCATCACCCGCACGGGATCAGCATTGACGTCCACAGTGGACTCATCGGCTCCTGCGGACGGCGCCGTCAGGAGCACGGCGATCAGCGCCGCGCACACGGCCTTCAGCGGGCTCGACATGGTGAGCCTTCCCGGGAGACCTGGGGTTGCAGGGCCAGGTCCTCCCTGCGTCTTCGTTGACGGGAGGTCAGCGACAGGGTCGACGTCCAGCAATGTAATGACGCCGTCACACACGGTCAAAGCTAAAATGTGAGCGCTAACTTTAGCGGGTTGGCGATCGACGATGTCGAATTTTCATTCGACAGATGGGCGAGGGTCTTTTGGGCACGACACGTTGCCACAGCCCGCAGAGCTTGCGCTGTTAGCGTGAACATCGAGTTCACCCGCGCGGCGCCGCCACCGAACCACCTTCACGCACCGGCATCGGCACCCGGTGCACCACCGGGCCCCGCGCACCACGACCACGCCGCAACACCATCTCCACCAGCACCTTGACCGCCCACGCCCCCAGCTCGTAGTGCGGCAGGGCGACGGTCGTCAGCCGCGGCCGCATGCACGAGGCGATGGGGTGGTCCTCGAAACCGATCACCGACACGTCTTCCGGCACCGAGAGGCCCGCCTCGGCGAGCGCCTGGTACGCCCCGAACGCCAGCCGGTCGTTCAGGCACACCAACGCCTTCGGTCGCTGGGTGCGCAGCAGCTCGGCCGTGGCGGCGAAGCCGTGCTCCGGCGTCCACTTCGGACACCACCGTGCGCTGGCCACCTCGGCTCCCGCCGCGGAGAAGACCTCGCGCAGGCCGGCGAGCCGTTCCTCGGCCGCGGTGCTGTGCGGCGGGGTGTCGCACCTCCCGGGTCCCGCGCCGATCAGGTGGATGCCGCGGTCGTGGCCGGCCTCGACCAGGACGCGCGCGGCCGAGCGGCCGGCCTGCACCTCGTCGGGCAGCACCGAGGGCGCGGCCGTGCGGGAGGCGGGCGTGGCGTTGAGCAGCACGGCAGGGCCGTCGTACAGGCCGTCCGGCACGGCGACCGTCCTGGTGTGCATGGACGCGAGCACCACGCCGTCCGCGCGCCGGTCGCCCATCGCGTCGACCAGCGTCCGTTCGACCACCGGGTCTCCGCCGGACTCCCCGACGAACAGCATGAACCCGTGCCGGTACGCGGCGTCCACGGCACCTTTCACCATGTCGCCCGCCCAGCCCGATGACGCCACCGTGTCGGACACGAACCCGATCGTCTGCGACCGTCCGGCGCGCGGGCCCGCCGTCAGGGTGTTGCGCCGATAACCCAGCTCCTGCGCGGTCGACCGGACCCGCCGCTCGGCGTCCGCCGAGATTCGGAGCTCCCGTGCCCGTCCCGTCAGGACCAGCGACGCCGTCGTGACCGAGACTCCGCTCGCCGCCGCGACGTCGGCCAGTGTCACTCGCGTCCGTCCCACCGCCGATCCGCCTCCTGTTGCCGTGCGGTTCCGGCCGCTTGGTCCGGCCGGACTTCCACGAGATGCCTGCGAGGCCGGACGTTCCTGGGCGGAAGGACCGTCCGGCGCGCGCTCACCGCTTCAGACGACCAGGATCACCGGCCTCACCACGGCGCACGAGCCAGGCGTCGGTGATGTGGGTGAACATGGCGTCCGCCGCGCCAGCCGCGTCCTTCGCGGCGATGCGTTCGAGGATGCGCCGATGGCCCGCGTTGGAGGCCTTGCACAGATCGCGGCTGCTCTTGCCGAGGTAACCGGCCGTGGTGATGGCCTGCGCCTCCAGCGAACGCACGACACCGCGGGCGATGCGGTTGCCCGACGCCTGCATGATCGTGTCGTGGAAGAGCCGGTCGTGCTCCTCGTAGGCGGGGACGTCGCCGACCAGCTCGTCCATCCGGTCCACGAGCGCGCGCAACCGGTCGACCGTGTCCCGGTCGGCGGTGCGCGCCGCCACCTGCGCCATGTCGGACTCCAGCAGCCGCCGCGTCACGACCAGGTCGTCGAGGATCGAGAGGCTCTCGTCCTCGGCGATCGTGGCGGCGAGCACCAGCTCGTCGAGCATGTTCCACCGCACCTGCGGGTTGACCATCGTGCCGGAGCCCTGGCGCACCTGGACCAAACCCTTCTCCTGCAGGACTTTCACCGCCTCGCGGATCACCGTCCTGCTCACCGAGAAGGTCTGGCAGAGCACCGGCTCCGGGGGCAGCGTGTCGCCGGCGGGATAGGTGCCGCGGACGATGCGCTGCACCAGCTCGGCGGTCACCGCCGACGCGAGGCTCGCCGGCCTCCGCGTCCACCCCGGGCTCGGTTCCTGCTGCCGACCTGTCGCTGTCATCTTCGACTCCGTTGCGCCGCGGCCTGCTGGTCCGGGCTCACACTATAGGTAACATTGACGTCACACGTCATACGAGTTAGTTTCGCAGTGGTCCGCACTGCCGGGTGCGAGCGCGATCGCCGTCGGTTGATCCCCGCCACCCCTCCGCTGTGAGTCCACAAAGGACACGAGCTGCCCCCTCCGCCGCCACGGGAAGCCGATTTCAGCACCCCTCAGGAGGTCCCTTGTCCACGTCCTCGTTCCCTGCTGTGCGACGGCGAATCGCACTCGCCGCCGCCACGGTGGTGGTCACCGCCGCGATCGCCACGGCTCCCCCGGCGTCCGCCGCCACCACGACCCTGTACGCCTCCCCCACCGGCACCGGCACCTCCTGCACCGCCACCGAACCGTGTTCGCTGGCGGGCGCACAGGCCGCTGTGCGGTCCCGCACCGGATCGATGTCCGGAGACATCGTCGTCGAGCTCGCCGGCGGGGTGTACCGGCTCTCGCAGCCGCTGCGGTTCACCGCGGAGGACTCCGGCAAGAACGGCTATCGCGTGCTGTGGCAGGCCGCGGCGGGCGCTCGCCCGGTCATCAGCGGCGCCAAGGCCGTCACCGGGTGGACGGTCGCCGACTCCGGCAAGAACATATGGCGCGCCGGCGTCGGCACCGGCCTCGACAGCCGCCAGCTCTACGTCGACGGCGTGATCGCCACCCGCGCGCGAACGCAGGTGAACCGGTCCGAC
Organism: Lentzea flava; assembly: GCF_014648475.1. Taxonomy (GTDB): domain Bacteria; phylum Actinomycetota; class Actinomycetes; order Mycobacteriales; family Pseudonocardiaceae; genus Lentzea; species Lentzea flava. The sequence continues at coordinate 89,757 of NZ_BMRE01000026.1, forward strand.
TTCACCTTCACCGAGTCGGGCCTGCGGTTCTCGAACAGCGCGCTGAGCTACCTGAACAACCTCGCGAACCAGAACCGCGTCGAGGTGGAGAGCGTCAACTCGTTCACCGACAGGTACTCGCCGGTGCAGAGCATCAGCGGGAACTTCATCACGATGCAGCAACCCGCGTGGAACAACAACACGTTCGGCTACGACGCACTCAACAACCCGTTCCGCGCGGGGCCGCTCTACCTGGCGAACGCGTACGAGTTCCTCGACGCGCCAGGCGAGTGGTACCTCAACCCCGGCACCGGCGTGCTCTACTACATCCCGCGTGCCGGGCAGAACATGAGCAACGTCAGCGTCGAACTGCCGACGTTGCAGTCGCTCGTCGGCGTCGGCGGCACCTACGACGCGCCCGCGCGCAACATGACGTTCAGCGGCATCACCTTCACCGGCACGTCGTGGCTCGGCCCGAGCAGCAACCAGGGCTTCGCCGACCAGCAGACCGGCGCCTACATCGCCGGCAACTGGAACTGGCCGGCCGACCGGCTGAACTCGTGCAGGAGCGGCTGCCCGTTGTTCGAGGCGGTCAGGCCGCACTGGTTCCAGATGCCCGCCGCCGTGCAGATCTCCGCGGCGTCCGGCATCACCTTCACCGACTCCCGCTTCGTCAACCTCGGGCAGATGGCGATCGGCATCGGCAACGACGCCAACGCGCACGCCAGCGGCGTCGGCCTGGGCGCGTCCGACATCACGATCACCAAGTCGGAGATCGCCCAGAACTCGGCGGGCGGCATCGTGGCCGGCGGTGTGCGCGCCGACGCCCACCACCCGAGCGACCAGCGGATGGTCAACCGGAACATCACGATCAGCTACAACCGCATCCACGACCTCGGCATCGAGTACCGGGGCAACGTGTCGGTGCTCAGCACCTACGTCAGCACCGCCACGGTGGCGCACAACGAGGTCTACAACATGCCGTACTCGGGGATGTCCCTCGGTTACGGCTGGGGCTCCAACGACGCGGGCGGCAGCAACCACTACGCCGGCCGCGGCCTGTACAACTACCAGCCCCGGTACTCGACGCCCACCACGGCGTCGAGCAACAAGCTCCTCAACAACTACGTCCACGACGTGATGCAGCAGATGACCGACGGCGGCTGCATCTACACGCTGGGCTGGAACCCGAACGCGGAGATCAGCGGCAACTACTGCCTGCGCACCAACGGGTGGTTCGGCCTCTACTTCGACGAGGGCTCCAAGTACTACCGCGCGACCGGCAACGTCTTCTCCGCCACCGGCACGTGGGCCACCGCGAACTACGGCGGTGGCGAGAACATGGGCAACTGGACGGTCACCAACAACTGGTCGACCAACGGCAGCACCAACATCACCAACGGAGACCGGGGCAACGTCGTCAGCGGCAACGTCGTGGTCTCCAACGGCAACTGGCCGGCAGGAGCCCAGGCCGTGATGGCGAACGCCGGACCGGGCGGCAGCAGTGGCGGTGGCAGGGAGAACGTCACCGTCGTCGGCACCCAGTCCGGCCGCTGCCTCGACGTGGCCAACACGAACAACAACACCCAGGCGAGGCTCTGGGACTGCACCGGTTCGGCGAACCAGCGCTGGAACCACACCGCTGCCAAGCAGCTCACGGTCGGCGGCAAGTGCCTCGACGCCTCCGGGCAGGGCACCAGCAACGGCACGGCGGCGATCCTCTGGGACTGCCACGGCGGCCTGAACCAGCAGTGGAACGTGGGCGCCGACGGCAGCATCACCGGAGCGCAGTCCGGGCTGTGTCTCGACGCCAGCGGCAACGGGACCGCGAACGGCACGCTGGTCCAGCTCTGGACGTGCCACGGCGGGACGAACCAGCAGTGGAGCCTGCGCGGCTGACCGTCCACACACGACGGTTCCCCGTCCCGGCCGGGACGGGGAACCGTTTTCTCGTCGCGAAAGCCGTCAGGAGCAGGCGGTGCCGTTGAGCGACGCCGACGAGAACGGCGGCGCCGACCCGCTGTAGTTCGCGTTGTACCCGATGCTTACCTGGCCACCGGTCGGGATCGAACCGTTGTAGGACGCGTTGACGACGCTGACCACGTCACCGGTGTCGGTCCACGTCCCGTTCCAGCCCTGCGTGACGGTGACGCCCGGGGCCGAGAACTTGAAGGTCCAGCCGTTGACCGCCGCCCCGCGGTTCTCGATCACGATCTCCGCGCTGTAGCCGCCCTGCCACTGGCTGGTCACGCGATGAGTCGCCCGGCAGCCACTTCCGGGGTTGCCGCCCGAGGTCGTGGTCGTGGTGGTGGTCGTGGTGGTCGGCCCTGCCGCCATCGCCAGTTCGTAGGCCCGTTGCGGGACGAACTGACCGGCCGGCGCGATGCAGCCGTCGGCCTCGCCGGGCAGCTTGACCCACAGGAACGCGTCGATCCTCGAGTCACCGGTGTTCACCGTGCTCGGGGTGCCGATCGCGCGTCCTGGCGGGTCGCACCACTCGGTGCCCTGCGGGCCGTTGCCGTTGCGGCTGGTGTCCACCACGGCCTTGAGGCGGCTGTCCCCAACGGCGTTGAGCACGTTCTTGGCGTAGTTCACCTCGTCGGAGGTCCAGCGGTAGTTCGACACGTTCGTCGAAATGCCGTCGGCGCTGTTCGACACGTCCGCGCCGCGCAACCTGTTCGCGGCCTCCGACGGGTTCAGCCACGCGGAGTTCCCGATGTCGAAGTACACCTTGGCCCGCGAGGAACCGGACTTCAGCTTCTTGCCCGCGTAGGCCATGGACGCCTTGGTCTGGTTCTGCTGGTCCGCGGTCTGGCAGTTGCTCATGATCGGCAGGACGTCCGGTTCGAGCACGATCGTCGCGGCACGCCCGGCGAGTCCGGCCGCCACCTCGTCCACCCACGCCCGGTACGCCGCGTGGGACGGCGCCCCGCCACCGCTCGCGCCACCGCAGTCGCGGTTGGGGATGTTGTAGACCACCAGGATCGGGATCTTCCCGGCCGAGGCGGCCGCGCCGACGAACGAACTGACCTCCGAGCGGACCGACGAGGTGTTGGTGGTCGTGTACCACCGCGCCTGCGGCACCGAGGCGATGCGGTCGCGGATGACCGGAGCCCGCGAGTCACCGGGGTTGGCGGCCACCCATCTGGCGCTCGAGCTCGCCGGGTCGACGTAGAACGCCGACTCGGCGGCACTGACCGAGGTTCCTCCGCTGAGGGTCAGGGCGACGGTGCCGGCGACGAGCACGCCCACGGCCGCGCAGGCGCCCAGCGCGGGCTTCCACCGTGTCGTGCTGCCGCTCGTCGAAACGCCCGGTGAGTGGTGCGGCCGGGACGAGGGATCGCTTGCGCTCATTCATGTCCTCGCAGCGTCGTTGCTGGTGCGGTAAGGGGTGTGAGAGCGCTCTCATGAATGGCGGCAAGCATCCGCCTGTGAGAGCGGGTTCGACTCGGGGTCAACGTAGCCAGGGCTCCACAGGCCGTCAAATGCTAAAAATGTTAGCGCTAACTTTAGCAATATCCATCCGAGTTGGGCTCCAGGACAGGTGGTCCAGGCCATTTTTCGTGCAGATTGGGAGCGCTCCCTTCTTTTCGTACTCCATTCGGCTCAATCTGCCCGCAAAAATGGCAACGCCTTCTTGTGAGCGCGAACACGGAGCTGCCACACTCCTGCACGGCGTGCCCCACGCGGCCCCTCTACAACGCTCACCCGCACGTGAGTGAAGGGAGACGGCAGTGAACAGTTCTGGTTGGTACCGAAGACGTTCCGGCCACGAGGCCAGCACGCCACCGCGCCGCGGGTGACGGCGCTCAGCACCTTCGCGATTCCGCGCACACCGAGACTCCCGGCACCGCCGCACCGGATCTCACCCCGTGCGCGGGGATCGTCCTCCCTGCCCATCACGCCCGCATTCCGGGCGAGTTTTCGAAAGTTGGAAGATGAAACTGACATCGAGGTCAGTGTCACTTGTCCCGATCGTGTCGACTGTCGCGGCGGCGGCACTCGGCGCAACCCTGATCATGGCCGGCAGCGCGAACGCCGCGACCACTCTCGGAGCGGCGGCGCAGCAGAGCGGCCGCTACTTCGGCACGGCGGTGGCCGCGGGCCGGATGGGTGACTCGACCTACATCGGGATCCTGAACCGCGAGTTCGACATGGTCACGGCCGAGAACGAGATGAAGATCGACGCGACCGAGCCGAGCCAGGGCCGGTTCACCTACGGCAACGCGGACCGGATCGTGAACCACGCGCGCAGCCAGGGCAAGCGGGTGCGTGGCCACACGCTGGCGTGGCACTCGCAGCAGCCCGGCTGGATGCAGAGCATGTCCGGCAGCGCGTTGCGCAACGCGATGCTCAACCACATCACACAGGTCGCGACGTACTACCGCGGCAAGATCTACGCCTGGGACGTGGTGAACGAGGCCTTCGCCGACGGCAGCAGCGGCGCACGGCGCGACTCGAACCTCCAGCGCACCGGCAACGACTGGATCGAGGCCGCGTTCCGCGCCGCCCGCGCCGCCGATCCCGGCGCGAAGCTCTGCTACAACGACTACAACACCGACGACTGGTCGCACGCCAAGACCCAGGCCGTGTACCGGATGGTGCAGGACTTCAAGGCCCGCGGCGTCCCGATCGACTGCGTCGGCTTCCAGTCGCACTTCAACCCGCAGAGCCCGGTGCCGTCGAACTACCAGACGACCCTGCAGAACTTCGCCAACCTCGGCGTCGACGTGCAGATCACCGAGCTGGACATCGAGGGTTCCGGCTCCGCCCAGGCAGCCAACTACGAGCGCGTGACGCGTGCCTGCCTCGCCGTGACCCGGTGCGCCGGCATCACCGTGTGGGGCATCCGCGACAGCGACTCGTGGCGTGCTTCCGGCACTCCGCTGCTGTTCGACAGCAGCGGAAACAAGAAGGCCGCCTACACGTCGGTGCTGAACGCCCTGAACGCGGCCGGCCCCGGTCCCACGACGACAACGACGACGACCACGACCACCACGACCACGACGTCCAACAACCCCGGTCCCGGTGACTGCACCGCCACGGTGTCGTTGAACCAGTGGGCAGAGGGCTTCGTCGCCACGGTCAAGGTCACCGCCGGATCCTCAGCCCTGAACGGCTGGCGGGTCACGACGACTCTGTCGAACGGCACGGTCACGAACTCGTGGAGCGCCAACCGCAGCGGCAACAGCGGAACCGTCAACTGGACCAATGTGGACTACAACGCCTCCGTGCCCGCTGGAGGGTCCACCGAGTTCGGCTTCCAGGGCACCGGCAGCGGATCGGGGCTCAACCCGACCTGCGCCGCGAGCTGACCTTCCGCAGCACACCACCCTCCAGGGACCCGCGGACCGGGCCGAACCCCGGTCCGCGGAGCCTCCCTGCCCTCGCAGGAGACGATGATGCCCACGAAACGAAGGCTCTGGACGACCATCGCCGCGGTGGCGGGCCTCGTCCTGACGGTGATCGCCCCGGCGAGGGCGGACAACCCGATCGTGCAACACATCTACACCGCGGACCCGGCGCCGCTGGTCCACAACGGACGGGTCTACCTCTACACAGGACACGACGAGGACAACTCCACCTGGTTCACCATGAAGGAGTGGCGGGTCTGGTCGTCCGCCGACATGGTCAACTGGACCGACCACGGCTCGCCGATGAGCCTCGCCACCTTCAGCTGGGCCAAGCAGGACGCGTGGGCAGGGCAGGCGATCGAGCGCAACGGCAAGTTCTACTGGTACGTCCCCGTCGTCACGAAGGCCACCGGACGCCCGGCCATCGGTGTCGGCGTCGCCGACAGCCCGACCGGCCCGTTCCGCGACGCCCTCGGCCGACCCCTGGTGGAGAACGGTGAGATCGACCCCACGGTCATGATCGACGACACCGGTCAGGCCTACCTGTACTGGGGCAACCCGAACCTCTCGTACGTCCGCCTCAACACCGACATGATCTCCTACTCCGGCGGCATCAACCGGATTCCGCTCACCACCGCGGGGTTCGGCACCCGCACCGGCGACCCCAACCGGCCCACGCTGTACGAGGAAGGGCCCTGGGTCTACAAGCGCAACGGCCTGTACTACAACGTCTTCGCCGCCAAGTGCTGCTCGGAGTTCATCGCCTACTCCACGGCTCCCGGCCCCACCGGCCCGTGGACCTACCGCGGCACCGTGATGCCCACGCAGGGCAGCAGCTTCACCAACCACGCCGGCATCATCGACTTCAAGGGCAGCTCGTACTTCTTCTACCACAACGGCGCGCTGCCCGGCGGTGGCGGCTTCACCCGGTCCGTCGCGGTCGAGAAGTTCAGCTACCACGCCGACGGCACGATTCCGCAGATCAACATGACCACGGCGGGCCCACCTGCCGCCGACACGCTCAACCCCTACGTGCGCCAGGAAGCCGAGACGATCGCGTGGGGCAGCGGCATCGAGACCGAGCCCTCCAGCGAAGGCGGGATGAACGTCGGCTACATCAACAACGGCGACTACATCAAGCTGAAGAACGTCGCTTTCGGTTCCGGCGCAACGACCTTCACCGCACGTGTGGCGTCCACCGTCGCGGGCAGCTCGGTCGAGGTGCGCTCGGAGGGTCCGAACGGCCCGCTCGCCGGTCGCTGCACCGTGCCCAACACCGGCGGCTGGCAGTCCTGGACCACGGTCTCGTGCCCGGTCAGCGGGCTGACCGGCACGCGTGACCTCTACCTGCGATTCGCCGGTGGCAGCAACTACCTGCTCAACTTCAACTGGTGGCAGTTCACGGGGGCCGCGTCATGACCGTCCACCGCCATCGGGACAGCCTCGGCATTGTCGCGCTCGTCGCCGCGGTGCTGCTGCTGGTCGCCGCCGTCGCGCTTTCGCTGGTACCGCAACAGGCTCTCGCCGCGTCGCTGGTGCGCGTCACGAACTTCGGCACCAATCCCACCAACCTGAACATGTACGTCTACGCTCCCGACCGGCTCGCGGCACGCCCGGCGATGCTCGTGATGGTGCACTACTGCAGCGGATCCGCGAGTGCCGTCCACAACGGCAACGGACGTGACTACGTCACCGCCGCCGACCGGTTCGGGTACCTGATCGTCTACCCGGAGGCCACGAGGGACGGCCACTGCTTCGACGTGTCCACGCCGAACGCCCTGCGGCGCAACGGAGGCAGCGACTCCACCGGGATCATGTCGATGGTGTCGTACGCGCGGCAGCGCTACAACGTGGACCCCGAACGCATCGTCGTCGCCGGCTTCTCGTCCGGCGCGATGATGACCAACGTGCTGGCCGCGCAGTACCCGGACGTCTTCAGCGCGGGCTCGGCGTTCTCCGGAGTTCCCGCGGGCTGCTTCGCGACGACGAACGGCTCGCTGTGGAACAGCCAGTGCTCGAGCGGCAACCTGCAGAAGACCCCGCAGCAGTGGGGTGACCAGGCCAGGGCCATGTATCCGGGCTACACAGGCCGGTACCCGCGGATGCAGCTGTGGCACGGCACGACCGACACCACGCTGGCGTACCCGAACTTCGGCGAGGAGCTCGACCAGTGGACCAACCTCCACGGGGTGAGCAGGACGCCGCTGTCCACCGACCAGCCGCAGCCGAGCTGGACGCGCACCCGGTACGGCACAACGGGTACGACGGCGACGATCGAGGGCATCAGCATCCAGGGCACCGGGCACAGCCTGCCGATGGCGGGGATGCTCGCCTACTCCATCGCCTTCCTCGGCCTGGACAAGCCGCCCACCACCACCACCACGACCACGACCACGACGACAACGACAACGACAACGACGACCACCACTCCGGTTCCCACCAACGGATGCAAGGTCGCGGCTTCGGTCAGCGCCTGGAACACCGGCCTGACCGAGACGATCACCATCACCAACACGTCCACCGCCGCCGTGAACGGCTGGCAGCTGCGGTTCACGCTGCCCGGCGGGCAGACCATCACCGGCGGCTGGAGCGCGAGCTACTCCCCCGCCACCGGCGAGGTGACCGCGCGCAACGCCGACTACAACGCCCAGATCCCGCCGAACGGTTCGGTGTCGATCGGTTTCCAGGCAACGCACACCGGTGACAGCGCGGCCGCCACCGGTTTCACGCTCAACGGCGAGCGGTGCGACGTGGCCTGACCGTCACAACCATTGGAGGAACAGCATGTCCCACCTGAACCGGCGGCAGCTCATGAAGCTCGGCGCGGGAGCTGTGCTGACGCAGGCAGGGTGGACAGCGACGGTCGCCGCGGCACCCCCGCAGGTACGGGCGGCCGGCGACCTCTCGCTGTGGTACGACCGCCCGGCCGGATCCGACTGGCTGCGCGCCCTGCCGATCGGCAACGGCAGGCTCGGCGCGATGGTGTTCGGCAACACCGACACCGAACGCCTGCAGCTCAACGAGGACACGGTCTGGGCGGGCGGCCCGCACGACTACAGCAACCCGCGGGGTGCCGGAGCGCTCGCCCAGATCCGGCAGCTGGTGTTCTCGAACCAGTGGACGCAGGCGCAGTCGCTGATCGACCAGACGATGCTCGGCAACCCCGCAGGGCAGCTCGCGTACCAGCCCGTCGGCGACCTCCGGCTGGCGCTGCCGTCCGCGACCGCGTCCGGGTACCAGCGCTCGCTCGATCTCACGACGGCGACGACGGTCGTGACGTACACGGCGAACAACGTGCGGCACAAGCGCGAGGTGTTCGCCAGCGCGCCGGACCAGGTGATCGTCGTGCGGCTGACTGCGGAGACACCGGGCTCGATCACGTTCTCCGCCTCGTTCACCTCACCCCAGCGCACCACGGCGTCCAGCCCGGACGCGACGACGATCGCGCTGGACGGGATCTCCGGTACCCAGCGCGGTATCGCGGGCACCGTCCGGTTCCTCGCCCTGGCCAGGGCAGTGGCCGAGGGCGGCACGGTCACCAGCTCGGGCGGGACGTTGCGGGTGAGCAACGCGAGCGCGGTGACCGTGCTGATCTCCATCGGCACCAGTTACGTCGACTTCCGCACGGTCAACGGCGACTACCAGGGCATCGCGCGCAGCCGCCTGAACGCCGCGCAGGGCCTCTCCTTCGACACGCTGCGGGCCCGCCACGTCGCCGACTACCAGGCGCTGTTCGGCCGCGTGAAGCTCGACCTCGGGCGCACCGCGGCGGCCGACCAGCCGACCGACGTCCGCATCACCCGGCACGCGAGCACGCCGGACCCGCAGTTCTCCGCGCTGCTGTTCCAGTACGGCAGATACCTGCTGATCTCGTCGTCGCGGCCCGGCACGCAACCGGCGAACCTGCAGGGCATCTGGAACGACCAGATGGCCCCGTCGTGGGACTCGAAGTACACGCTGAACGCCAACCTGCCGATGAACTACTGGCACGCGGACACCACCAACATCGGCGAGTGCTTCCAGCCGGTGTTCCGCATGATCAACGACCTGACCGTCACCGGCGCGCGCACCGCCCAGGTGCAGTACAACGCCCGCGGCTGGGTCACCCACCACAACACCGACGCCTGGCGCGGTTCCTCGGTCGTCGACTTCGCGGCGGCGGGCATGTGGCAGACGGGCGGGGCGTGGCTCTCCACCATGATCTGGGACCACTACCGGTTCACCGGCGACGTCGACTTCCTGCGCACGTACTACCCGGCGCTCAAGGGCTGCGCGCAGTTCTTCCTCGACACGCTCGTCACCGAGCCGAGTCTCGGGTACCTCGTCACCAACCCGTCCAACTCGCCGGAGCTCAACCACCACTCGAACGCCAGCGTCTGCGCGGGCCCGACGATGGACATGCAGATCCTGCGGGACCTGTTCGACGGGTGCGCGAGCGCGTCCGAGGTGCTGGGTGTCGACGCGGACTTCCGCACGCAGGTGCGCGCGGCGAGACAGCGGCTGGCCCCCATGAAGGTCGGCTCGCGCGGCAACGTGATGGAGTGGCTGTACGACTGGGTCGAGACCGAGCCCAACCACCGGCACGTCTCGCACCTCTACGGCCTGCACCCGAGCAACCAGATCACCAAGCGCGGGACTCCGCAGCTGCACACCGCGGCCCGCAGGACGCTGGAGCTGCGCGGTGACGCGGGCACCGGGTGGTCGCTCGCCTGGAAGATCAACTACTGGGCGCGGCTGGAAGAGGGTGCCAGGGCGCACGACCTGATCCGGTCGCTGGTCACCACGGACCGGCTCGCGCCCAACATGTTCGACCTGCACCCGCCGTTCCAGATCGACGGCAACTTCGGCGCGACCTCGGGTATCGCGGAAATGCTGCTGCACAGCCACAACGGCGAGCTGCACGTGCTGCCCGCCCTGCCACCGGCGTGGCCGGCGGGCAGCTTCAGCGGCCTGCGCGGACGCGGCGGCTACACGGTCGGCGCGACGTGGGATGCCGACGGTGCCATCACCCTGTCCATCACGCCGGACCGCGACGGCACCGTCCGCGTCCGCAACCGGATCTTCGCCGGCACCTTCGAGCTGCGCGACACGACGACCGGCACCGCGATCCAGCCGGTGAAACCGGAAGCGGACGTGGTCGAGTTCTCCGTCCAAACCGGACACAGCTACCGCGCGACCGGGCAGGGCACGGGGTCCGGTCCGGTGGTGCGGCCCGGCGTGAACTACCGGCTCGTCGCCCGCCACAGCGGGAAGGCGATCGAGATCGCGGGTGCCTCCACCGCGGCGGGCGCGCTGCTGCAGCAGTGGTCCCAGACCGGCGGGCTCAACCAGCAGTTCGACTTCGTGGACTCCGGTGGCGGCTACTACCGGGTCAGGGCCCGGCACAGCGGTCTGGTGCTCCAGGTGTCGAGCTCGAGCACCGGCGCCGACATCAGGCAGCAGGCCGACACGAACGCGACCAGCCAGCAGTGGCGGGTGGTCGACCAGGGCGGCGGGGTGATCAGCCTGATCAACCGGCAGAGCAACCTCGCGATGGACGTCTGGAGCGTGTCGACCGCCGACGGTGCCCGCGTCTCCCAGTGGAACCCGACCGGCGCGGACAACCAGCGATTCCAGGTCCAAGCAGTGTGACGAGAACCGAAGGGGACAACGATGTTCCACAAGCGCAAGGGACCGTGCCATGTTCCGGCATAGGACCGTCATGGCCATGGCCGCCGCCAGCGCCGTGGTCTTCCTCGGTGCCGCGGGCATCGCGCTCGGCGGCACGACTCCCGGCGACCACGCCGGAATCACCGCGGGAACCGCGGGATGCGGCAAGGCGCCGACGCTGACGAGCGGTCAGCACACGATCAACACGGGCGGCCAGAACCGCTCGTACATCCTGCGGGTGCCGTCCAACTACGACAACAACAGGCAGTACCGCCTGTTCGTCGGGCTGCACTGGCTGGGCGGGACGGCCAACGACGTCGACTCCGGCGGCTCGGACGGCTACAACTGGTCGTACTACGGGCTGCGCAAGCTCGCCGACGCGGAGAACAACGGCACGATCTTCGTCGCGCCCCAGGGCAACAACAACGGCTGGGCCAACCCGAACAACCAGGACCTCACGTTCATCGACGACCTGGTCAAGCTGATCGACAACGGGCTGTGCGTCGACACGACGCGGCGCTTCGCCGGTGGCTTCAGCTACGGCGGCGGCATGTCGTACGCGATCGCCTGCGCCCGTGCCAACGTCTTCCGCGCGGTCGTCGTCTACTCCGGCGGCGTGCTCAGCGGCTGCACCGGCGGCAACGATCCCATCGCCTACATGGGCATCCACGGCATCAGCGACAACGTGCTCAACATCTCGCAGGGCCGCAGCATGCGCGACAGGTTCGTGCGCAACAACGGGTGCACGCCGCAGAACGCCCCGGAGCCCGCCCCAGGCAGCCGCACGCACATCGTCACCAACTACAGCGGCTGCCGACCTGGCTTCCCGGTGGTGTGGGCCGCGTTCGACGGTGGCCACACGCCAGGCCCCATCGACTCCGGTGGTGACGGCTGGCGCACCTGGACGTCCGGCGAGGCGTGGAAGTTCATCACCCAGTTCGCGGGTGGCGGTGGCCCCACGACCACCACTACGACCACCACCACCACGTCCAACCCGCCCGGCGGAGACTGCCAGGTCAAGGACGCGATCAACGCGTGGAACACCGGGCTGACCTCGAACATCACCATCACGAACACCGGCTCGGCGCCGATCAGCGGGTGGTCGCTCACCTTCACGCTGCCCGGCGGGCAGACCATCACCTCCGGCTGGAGCGCCACCTACTCGCCGGCCTCCGGCCAGGTGACCGCCAGGAACGTCAACTACAACGGCGACATCGCGCCGAACGCGTCGATCACCATCGGCTTCCAGGCCAACCACACCGGCAACACGTCCGCACCGGACTCGTTCGCCCTCAACGGAAAGACCTGCTCTATCTCCTCCTGATCCCACCATCGCCGGACCGCCGCCCGGAGGAACCCCTCACCACCACAGAGAGCGCGAACATCCATGGGACACCGAAACACTCTCCGCAAGGCGGGGTGGCTGGTCGCTGCCGCCGCTTTGATCCTCTCCGGCGCGAGCGTCGCCAACGCACAGGCACCCGCCACGTCAGCCGGTGAGGTCAGCGCCACCGCGACTCCGGGCTGCGGCAAGGCCCCCACGCTGCGCAACGGCAACCAGACCATCTCCAGCAGCGGCAGGAACCGCTCGTTCATCCTGAGCATCCCGGACAACTACGACAACAACCGGCAGTACCGGCTGGTCTTCGGCTTCCACTGGTGGGGCGGCACCGCCGACCAGGTGGCGGGCGGCGGCAGCGACGGCGACGTCTACGCCCACTACGGACTGCGGCGGCTCGCGAACAACTCGACCATCTTCGTCGCGCCGCAGGGCATCGACAACGGCTGGGCCAACTCCGGTGGTCAGGACGTCACCTTCGTCGACGACATGATCCGCCGGATCGAGAACGACCTGTGCGTCGACACCACGCAGCGGTTCTCCCTCGGCTTCAGCTACGGCGGCGCGATGAGCATCTCGCTGGCGTGCTCCCGTCCGACCGTCTTCCGCGCCATCGCCGCCATCGCTTCACCCGGCGAGATCAGCGGCTGTGCGGGCGGCACCGCCCCGGTGGCCTACATGGGCATCCACGGCATCAACGACAACATCGGCTCGGGCCGCGGCCAGCGCGACCGGTGGGTCCGCAACAACGGCTGCACCCCGCAGAACGCGCCAGAGCCGCGAGCCGGCAGCGCCACGCACATCACCACCACCTACTCCGGCTGCAAGACCGGCTACCCGGTGGTCTGGGCACCCTTCGACGGCGGACACCAGCAGGGCCCCGTGGACGGCTGCGCGGGCTGTGAGAGCGGCGCCCGCAGCTGGGTGAAGAACGAGGTGTGGAAGTTCTTCACCGGTGACACGACTCCCCCGAACCCCGGCCCGACCCCCTTCCGGTTGCGCGGCGAGGCGTCCAGCCGGTGCCTCGACGTCAACGGCGCGGGCACGGCCAACGGCACGCAGATGATCGTCTGGGACTGCCACACCAACGCCAACCAGCAGTTCACCCAGAACGGTCAGGCCCTGCAGGTCACCGGCAAGTGCCTGGACGTGCCGAACAACGCGGGTTCCGGCACCAGGGTGCAGATCTGGGACTGCCACGGCGGCGCCAACCAGAACTGGAGCCTCGGCACCAACGGCACCATCACCAGCGTCCAAACAGGACTGTGCCTCACCGCGGGCGGCACGAACAACGGAGCCGCGGTGACCGTGGCGACCTGCCAGGGCGGCACGAACCAGCGCTGGGCCAAGGCGTAGTGCCGTGACCGCCAACCTTCACCGCGTCTTCCGGCGCTCAGCAGGGCACCTCGCGACACCGGCCCCCGCCCCCCATATGCCCGATATGAAGGGCGGGGGCCGGCGCCGCGATGCACCCGTCTGCCCGTCGAAAGACGGGGCAAAGGCTGGCGGTCACGGCACTGCCACCAAGGCGGGGTGACGGCGGCACCGGGCGCGGGGCCGCCGTCACCCGCCGATTTCCCACCAGTGAGAAACGGAAGGGACAATGATGTTCCAGCAGCACAAGGGGCCCTGCCATGTCCCGGCATAGGTTCGTGATCGCCATGGCCGCCGCCAGCGCTGTGGTCTTCCTGGGCGCGGCGGGCATCGCGCTCGGTGGCACGACGCCGGACGGCAAGGTCACCATCGCCGCGGGCACCGCGGGATGCGGCAAGGCACCTGCCCTGAACAGCGGGCAGCACACCATCAACAGCGGAGGCCAGAACCGCAGCTACATCCTGCGGCTGCCACCGAGTTACGACAGCAACCGGCAGTACCGGCTGTTCGTCGGCCTGCACTGGCGCGGCGGCACCGCGAACGACGTCGACTCCGGCGGCACCGACGGCTACAACTGGTCCTACTACGGCCTGCGGCGGCTGTCCGACCAGGCGAACAACGGCACGATCTTCGTCGCCCCGCAGGGCAACGGCAACGGCTGGGCCAACCCCGGCGGCCAGGACCTTACCTTCATCGACGACCTGGTCCGGTTGCTCGACAACAGTCTCTGCATCGACACGGGCCAGCGCTACGCCGGTGGCTTCAGCTACGGCGGCGGCATGTCCTACGCGATCGCCTGCGCCCGCGCCAAGGTCTTCCGCGCGGTCGTGGTCTACTCGGGTGCGGAGCTCAGCGGCTGCAGCGGCGGCAACGACCCCATCGCCTACATGGGCATCCACGGCGTCAGCGACAACGTGCTCGGCATCGGCCTGGGCCGCGGCCTTCGCGATCGGTTCGTCCGCAACAACGGCTGCACGGCCCAGAACGCACCGGAACCACCCGCGGGCAGCCGAACCCACATCATCACCAACTACAGCGGCTGCCGCGCGGGCTATCCCGTGGTCTGGGCGGCGTTCGACGGCGGCCACACCCCTGGTCCGATCGACTCCGGCGGCGACGGCTGGCGCACCTGGACCTCCGGTGAGGCGTGGAAGTTCATCACCCAGTTCGGCGACGGTGGCCCCGGCCCGACGACGACCACCACGCCGCCGCCCGACCCGACCACGTTCCGGCTGCGCGGCGAGGCGTCCGGCCGCTGCCTCGACGTGACCGGCGCGGGTACGGCCAACGGCACCCAGCTGATCATCTGGGACTGCCACACCAACGCCAACCAGCAGTTCACCCAGAACGGCCAGACCCTGCGAGTGTCCGGCAAGTGCCTGGACGCGCCGAACAACGCGGGTTCCGGCACCAGGGTGCAGATCTGGGACTGCCACGGCGGCGCCAACCAGAGCTGGAACCTCACCAACGGCACCATCACCAGCGTCCAAACAGGACTGTGCCTCACCGCCGGTGGCACCGGCAACAACTCGGTCGTCACCGTGGCGACCTGCCAGGGCGGCACCAACCAGCGCTGGGCCAAGGCCTAGCCGCGTTGTGGATGAACGGAACCTTCGTCCACCCTGGGTGGACGAAGGTTCCGTTCATCCACCTGGGGTGGACCCTTGGCGGTCCGGTGTGCTTGCGCGCCGGGACAACGAGGGCGGCAACAACACCAGCGGTGGTGGCCGCCTGCCGTCCAGCTCCGCCACGAGCAGCTCCACCGCGTGCCTGCCGAGCTCCTCCGCGGGCAGCCGCACCGACGTGAGCGGCGGCGACATCCGTTCGGCCACCTCGTCGGCGCAGATGGCGACCACGGCGATGTCTTCGGGCACCTCGCGTCCCACCGCACGCAGGCACGCGGTGATGCCGCCGAGCGCCGCCTCGTTGTGCACGACCAGCGCGGTCGTCGACGGGGTGGCACGCACCAGCGTCTCGATCGCCCTGAGCACCGCGCCGCGGTCGTCCTCGACGGACACCGCCGTCGCCGCGACACCCCGGCGCATCGCCGCCGCGTTGAACCCCGCCATCGCCCGGTGAGCGAATCCGGTGCTGCGGCGGTACACGGAGCTCGGCGCGCCCAGGAAGCCGATCGAGCGGTGGCCGAGGTCAGCCAGGTGGTCGACGCACTGCGCACCCGCGGCCTCGAAGTCGAGATCCACGCAGGTGAGGCCCGTCGTCGCCGACGGGCGTCCGATGAGGACGGACGGGGCGGGCAGCTGCCGCAACCGGCCGTCGTCCATGTCCGCGTCCATCACCAGAAACCCGTCGACGTGGGCGCTGCTCGCCACACGCCGCAGTGCGGGCATCCCGTCCTCCGCGGTCATCAGCAGCAGATCCACGCCGTACCTGCGCGCGGTCGTGGCGGCACCGGTGACGAACCGCGTCACCGGCGGCAGGTACGTGCCCGTGCGCAGCGGCAGCACGACGCCGATCACGTTGGCCCTGGTTCCGTCGGCCGTCCTGGCGGCGACGGGAGGCTCGTAGCCCAGTGAGCTGATGCTCGCCCGGACCTTGGACTTCGTGCCGGCCGAGATCGGCCGCTTGCCCGTGAGCACGTAGGAAACGGTGCTCGGGGCGACTCCCGCGTGCTGCGCCACGTCCGCGATGGTGACCACGGGGTCTCCTTGTCCACAGGAACGCCGAGCGCCGCCGTCGCGGATGCGGGCCGCGACGGCGGCGGGCGGCTCCCGCGCGAGCGGAATTCGCGCGGGAGCCGATTCAGGGCAGTCTCGTCGTCACAGCGCGGGGTAGGCGTTGCGCATGAGTTCCTGGAACTGCGCGGAGAACCACTTGCCCGACAGCGGGGCGTCCGGCAGCGCGCCCGACATGTTGTTGCCGTTGCGGATGTTGCCGGTGTAGGCCGGGTCGCACATCTTGTCCGCGCCCTTGCCCTCGTTGTTCGGGATCTCCTTGCTCGCGCCGTCGGACTCGCCCGGCGGCTTCATCCACACATACGCGTCGATCCCCGCCGCCGGCGCCGCCTTCGGCCGCTCACCCAGCCCGGCACCGGCCTGGTTGCACCAGTTACCGGTGTGAATACGCCGATCCAGCCTGCCACCGTTGACGTAGGCGTCCACGCTCGTCTTCGGACCAGGACCCGCCGGGCGCGCGGCACCGCCCCAGCCGTTGCGGCTGGTGTCGATCAGCATGCCCACCCCCGGATCGAACCCCGCCTGCACCGCACGCTGCCGGAACGCCTGCGCATACGACTGCTCATCGACATACCGGTTCCAGTCCACCCACTTCGACTGCCGCACCGACGTGCCGTTCACCGAATCCTCGATCGTGAAGTACGGCTCCTTCAACGCACCGTAGTTCGCGGTGTTGGCGATGAACCCGTGCACGTTCGCCTTCGTGCTCCCCGAGGCGTTCGCCGCCTGGAACAACAGCTCCGCGGTCGGGCCGAAGTTGTCGTCCCAGCCGATCCAGCCGTGGTGACCGATGTCGAGGTAGTTGTACACGTTCGGCACCGCGCCCAGCTTCGCCAGCGCGTACCCGACACCGGTGACGTAGTTGCCGTTGGCCTTCATCACATCACACGCCGGCACCGCCGTCGGCCGCGGCGTCACGTTCGTCACCAGGTTCGGCAACGAGTCGATCTCCACCGTCGTCACGATCCGCAGATCCTTGTACGCCGGCTTGGCGAAAATAGCCGCGATCGGATCGATGTACTCCGTCTTGTACCGGCCGATCTCATCCGGCTTGAGCTCACCGTTGGACGCCAGCGCCGAACAGTCACGACCAGGCAGGTTGTAGATCACGAACTGGATCACCAGCGGCGCACCCGCCGCCTGCCGCACCGCCTCGTCCAGATGCCCCTCGATACCACGGGAATCCACCGTGCCCGTGATCGCCGCGATCCGGTCGATCCACACCCCCGTCGGCTGATTCGCCACCCTGCTACCACCCGGCTCAGCCGCCGCCTTCGCCGACCAGTCCGGATTCACGTACATCTTCGCGCCCACATACGGGTTGTCGACACGATTGCCCGGGTTCGGGTTGTCGGACGTCGTGGTCGTCGTGGTGGTCGTCGGCTGTTGCTGGCCCGTGCACACCACACCGTTGAGCGAGAACGACGCCGGGTCGGTGTTGGTACCGGTGTAGCTGCCGTTGAAACCGATCTCCGTCGACGCACCGGTGCCCAGATTGCCGTTCCACGACATGCTCGTCGCGGTCACGTCGGCGCCGGACTGCGACCAGGTGGCACTCCAGCCCTGAGTCACCTTCTGGGAGCCGGGGAACGTGAACTTCAGCGTCCACGACGACAGGGCGTCACCCAGGTTGGTGATCTTCACCTTGCCGCCGAAACCACCGCCGCCCCAGTTGTTCGCCGTGTAGTCCACCCGGCAGCCGGGTGCGGCGCCGGCGGGTGCGCTGAGCACCACCCCGAACGTCGCGACGGAGGTGGCGACCACGACTCCCGCCGCGGCCCACCGCCTTTGTCCGTTGAGCCTCATTGCCACGGATCTCCTGTCCTTCAATGGTGTTTGATCTCTGTCAGCGAGCACGCGGCGGGCGTGCACTCGAGTCGTTTCAGGCCGAGGTGCTCCATGCCGGTCGAGCCGGTGATCGCGAAACCGTCGCCGAACACGAGGTCCGGGTCGCCCCTGACCTCGCCGCTCGCCAGCGCCCTGCGCCAGGCCTCGTCCAGGCCGGGCCGGAGCACCAGCAGCCCCAGCTGTTCGTAGGGCGGTTTGGTGCAGGTGCCCCACTCCGCGATGTACGGCTCGTAGACCTTCGCCCGCACCGGCCCGGCGAACGCGGTGAAGTCGCCGCCCTTGCGCACGTCGGTGCAGTCACCGCTGACCTGGTTCAGCCAGGCGGCGATGCCGTCGACACCGCGAGCCGGGTCCGGGGCCGGTTCGGCGCGGACGACCACGATGGCGACCGCGACCGAACCGGCCACGAAGAGGGCGAGGAGGACCCTCATCACGGAACGGCGCAGGAGACGCCGTTGAGCGTGAAGTTCACCGGATCCGGTGCGGAGCCGGTCGTCGACACGTTGAAGCCGAACTCGGTGGTGCCGCCCGCGGCGATGTCGGCGTTCCAGGACGCCCCCTTCGCCGTGGCCTTCCCGTTGGCGACGGTGATCGTCGACGACCACGACGACGACAACTGGTGCCCGGACGGGAAGTCCCACACGAGCTGCCACGCCCGCACGGCCTCCGCGCTGCCGTTGGCGATCTTCACGTTCGCCGTGAAGCCGCCGTTCCAGGTGCTCGGCTTGGAGTAGGTCACCGTGCAGGCGCCGGAACCGCTGCCGGTGCGGACCGTGACGCCCGCCGACGCCGGTGACGCGTTGCCCGCGGAGTCCAGCGCCACCACGGTGAAGGAGTAGGCGGTGTTCGCCGTCAGACCCCTGACCGTCACCGAGTTCGTGGCCGAGGTGGCCACCACCTGGCTGCCGCTGTACACGCGGTACTCCGACACCCCGAAGTTGTCCGACGAGGCCGGCCAGTCCAGCCGCACCGAGCTGCCGGTGACCGACGACGCGACCGGTGTGCCGGGCGCGGTCGGTGGCTGAGTGTCGGGCACACCGCCGCCGAACACGACGTCGGAGCAGCTGTAGAACGCCTCCGGGCTGTCGGAGCGCTGCCAGAGCGAGTAGATGATGTGCCTGCCCGACTTGTTGGGCAGCTTCGCCTGCCAGCTGTACTCACCGTTCGCCTGCGGCGGGTTGGTGACCTTGTCGAACGGCACGGGCTCCAGGTCCGACCACTTCAGCGGCTTCGTCACGTCGAAGCCGTCCTTGGTGACGTACTGCTCCCAGGTGCCGGGGTGCGGCGCCCACGCGTTGTACCGCAACGTGACCGTGGCGTTCGCCGTCACCTGGGTCACCGGCCAGTCGGCACGAGCGAGGTTGTAGGCGTCGTACTTCGTGGTCGGGCCGCAGAGGTGCCCGTCGGAGATGATCTCCCGGTGCCGTCCGGCCGCGTTGCTGATCAGGTTGCCGTACCAGTCCCACAGCGGTTGCTTGCCGCCGAGCGCGACCGCTTCGACGCACGCCGGGTTGGTGGGCTTCAGGTCACCACCACCGCTGCCGGCCCTGCCGTCCTCGTAGCAGGCGTAGGTGCGGCTGGCGGGCCACACCATGGAGCCGTGCGCGAGCGCCGTGCCACCGGTGTGCACCAGAACCGCGCCGACCGCCGCTGCGACCGCCAGGAGTGCGATGCGTTTTCTCATCTCTGTGCTCCTCACCCGAAGATCTCGGCGTGCAGGGCGAAGGCGGTGGCGATCTCCGCCTGGGCCCAGAACCGGTGGTAGGTGAACGTCGGTGCCGGTCCACCGTCCAGATAGGACTGCACCTTGGGCCACTGTGGGTCGTTGCGGAAGCCGGAACGCATGGACAGGAACGTCGCGCCCTGGGCGATCTGGTCGCCGTTGGGCATCTTCCCGGTCCACCCCGGCGGCACGTACGGACCCTCGCCCGTCGACGCGTTGTACACGTCGTCGAACCGGTTGTAGTCCGTGCGCGTCTCCGGCGTCGCGATACCGAGGCTGTCCTGATGCGACAGCAACGACGTCAGCAGCGCTTCACCCGTCGCCTTCGCCTGGGCGTGCCCCGACTTGGCCGCGTAGTTCAGCAGCACCTTGGCGTACGACGCCGCCACACCGACATCCTGGTTCTTGTTGACCACGCGCACCCGCAGGTTCGCGTTCGCACCAGGGCTGGTGGGGTTCCACGTGTCCGGCGCACCCGTCCACTCCAGGTCAGCGGGGATCTCGAAGTTGGTGCCGGTCGTGGTGTTCGCGAGCGCCCACGGCACCCACTTGTCCAGGATCTTCTTGGCACGGGCGTCGCCGGTCATCCGGTACAGGGCCGCGGTGCGTTCGAGGCCCCACACCTGGAAGCCGAACCAGCGGTTCGACGGCGGGTCACGCCACACCGGGTGCGGGTCGTAGAACATGCCGTAGAACGTCGGCGTGCCCGCCGGAGGCGTGCCGTACTGGCCCTCCCACGAGTTCGTCACACCACCCGCGAGACCACCGTCGGCCGACTGCAACCACTGCAACAGCTCCATCTGCCGGTCCAGGCTCTTGGCCCAGTCCTGCTGCCCGGTAGCCGACAACGGCTTGAGCGCCGGCACGTTCGACAACGCGTACGCCGCCAGCGGGTTCTGGTAACCCTGATGCGAAGCACTGTCACCGATCCGCCACGCCCACCCGGCACTGGTGTCGGTCGCACCACCCCACGCGTAGTACCACGACATCAGGTAGTGGTCGCTGCTCTTGCCGGAACCTGCGGGGCAGGAGCTCGCGCCGACGCAGTTGCCGATGCGCTTGAAGTACTTGTCGAACATGGCGTACCGCAGATAGTCACCCATCTTCGCGGCCTTGCCGACCTCGGACGCGATCTGCGACCCCTTGCCCTGCGCGGTCGCCCACTGCTGAGCCAGCAACGCCACCTGCACCGCACGAGCGTCCGCGTCGGGTGCGTTGGTGTACTTCCATTGCTTGGCGTACGAGGAGTCCTTGGTGAACAGGTCCAGGAACCCGTTCGGGCCACCGTGCTTGAACGTGTCACACGACGGCTGCGGGATCGTCTCCCACACCGACTCCGACGAACCACGCTGATAGGTGTTGATGTACGACGGTGCGGTGGTGCCGTCGCCGCAGCGGCCGAAACCGTAGGTGTTGTCCACATCCAGCAACCAGTGCATGCCGTAGACGTCATCGCTGCCGTACGCGGACTTCAGCTCCGCCGCGATCGGGTCGGAGCCCACCGCAACGCTGCTGTCCAGCACCGCCGGATAGCGATCCATCCGCGGATGCTCCGGCGCGTAGGTCGCGGGCTTCGACGCGTTGTACTTGTCGTTGGTGGGCTGATCGGCCTTCGCCGGGATGATGAACTTCTCCATCGACGCCCACGCCGACTTGAACGGCGCCCAATCACCCGTCACCCGGCCATAGCTCGCCTCCAGCCACAGGTAGTAGCTGAACGCCTCCGACGTCGTCTGATGACCGTGATCCGGAGCCTCCACCATCAACGTCTCCACCGAGTGGTACGGCACCAGCAGATCACCGAACCTGCGGAAATACCCGCTCGCCGGATCCTTGATCTTGTTGTACTGGTCCAGGAACGCCTTGCTGAAGTCCGAAGTGGACGGGTCGATCTCCTTGACCGTGACGCTCGCCGGGCTGTGGCCCGGTGCCGACGCCGTGAAGGTCGCCGTCGCGAGCTCACCACCGTTGGCCGCGGACGACACCGTCACGGTCTGCTTGGCCGTACCGGTGAACGTGAGCGTTTCCGGCGACACCGTCAGGTCCGCGCTGCCGGTGCGGGCGATCGTCACGGTGACCGGCTGGCTCGGGGCCGTGGCCAGCGAGACGTCGAAGGTGGCCTTCTGCCCCTGCCGCACCGACACCGCACTCGGCGACGCCAGCACCGCGGGCCCGGCCAGCACCTTCACCATCACCGGCGCCGAAGTGGTTGCGGCACCGCGGTTGTCGGTCGCCCTCGCGGTGATCGGGTGATCACCCGCCGTCGGCGTCCAGCTGCCGGTGAACGGCGCGCTGGTGTCGGTCGCGATCAACTGGTCACCCGCGAAGAAGTCGACCTTCGCCACCGTGCCGTCGCTGTCCTGCGCCGTCGCCGCCAACGGAACAGTCGCGGGCAAGGTGTACGTGCTCCCCGCCGTCGGCGCCGTCAGCGCCACCGACGGAGACTGGTTCGGACCGGTGCACGCCACGCCGTTGACCGCGAAATCGGTCGGCGGCCGGTTCTGCGCACCCTTGCTGCCGTTGAACCCGACCTGCGCCGAACCACCGGACGGAATCGTCCTGGCCCAGTCCGGATTGGTCACGCTGACCACAGCGCCGGTCTGGCTGAACGTCCCGTTCCAGCCCTGCGTGACCCGCTGCCCGTCCGGGAACGTCCACGTGAGATTCCAGCCGTTCAGCGCGTCACCGTCGTTGCGGATCGTCGCCGTGGCACCGAAACCGGTGCTCCACTCGTTGGTGATCTGATACGTGACAGTGCAGGCAACGGCGGCGGGTGCCGCCATGGCGGGTACCCCGCCGGTCACCATCACCGCCGCCACCATCAATGCCGTTGTTCGCCGAGTCATGCCGCCGCCTCTCGACTCCTGGGAGCGCTCCCAGAGTTCACGGCACTGTAACGCGAGTCACTTAAGGCGACTGACCCCTGATGTAGCGCGTTCTACTCCACTCAGCCGGACTGTCTACCCGAAACACCGCAACGACAGATCGTCCGGCGGACCCTCTTACTGCTCCCTTCGAGTGGAATTCCGGGAACGCTCCCAGATGTCACAAATGGCTGTAACGCAGCACTTCCCGCAGCACGCGCGAAATGTTTCGAAACATCACCACGCCAGGTTCAGCCCGGAGATCACGTTGCCGAGTGCCGCGGAGACCAACCGGTGGTCCGGCCACCGCTCACCGGGCCTGAGCAGTCAGTGCGGTGGCGATGGCCGCAGCCGCCTCCGGTTTGAACCGTGTCACCCTGGCACTCCCAAGGTCCGTCCATTGTGGACGAGTTGGTGTCGTGGAAGCGCATGGTCTGCCCTCGACCCCGCCACCCGGCTGGCGAAAACCTGCCAGTCGGGGGACGACGCCTGCCAGGTTTCGGATGGCCCCCGCACGCCGGCGTTGGCGAGACTGGGCCGGGATCCACAAAGGAGAGTGACATGATTCGGGTGGTCGTCGTGGACGACGAGGAGCTGGTGCGGACGGGGTTCCGCCTCATCCTCCAGGCGGCCGGGGACATCGAGGTGGTCGCGACACCGTCCGGCGCGCAGGCGGTGCGCGAGGTGAGCCTGCACAAACCCGACGTCGTGCTGCTCGACATCCGGATGCCGGACGTGGACGGCCTCACCGTTCTGCGGCAGCTCCAGGGCCTGAAGTCCCCGCCCGTCGTCGCCATGCTCACGACGTTCGACTCCGACGAGTACATCGCGATGGCGCTGCGGTCCGGCGCGGCCGGGTTCATCCTCAAGGACACCAGGCCCGAACAGCTGGCCCAGATGGTCCGCACGCTCGTCAGCGGCGGTGTGGTGCTCTCCCCCAAGGTCACCAGGACCGTCGTCGACGGCTACCTCGGGTCCGGGGCGGGCTCGGCGGCGGCGGAGCAGGTCGACCTGCTCACCGAACGCGAACGCGCGGTGCTCGTGCTGATCGCGGAAGGGTTGTCCAACACCGACATCGGGGCGCGGATCCACGTCAGCGTCGGCACGGTGAAGGACCACGTCAGCGCGATCCTCACCAAGCTGCGCGTGGGCAGCAGGGTGCAGGCGGCGCTGGTGGCCCAGCGGGCCGGCCTGCTGGACGGCCGGCCATGACACGAAGAGTTCCCTCCTGGCTGGTCGACGCCGTGGCGATCGCGGCCGCCGCGGTCGAGGGCGTGCTGACCGCGATCGGTGAGGAGTCGATCACCGGTCTCGTCGTGAGCATGGTCGCCGTGCTCGCCCTCACGACGCGCGACCGCTGGCCCGTGCCGTCCTTCGTGGCGACGCTGCCCGCCGTCGTGTTCCCCGGCGCGGTCGTCGCGGTGATCGTCACGCTCCACTCGGTGTCGTCCCGGTACCGCAACCGGTGGCTGCTCGCCGGGTGCTGGCTGGTCGCGTCGGGCATCGTCGCCTTGCCGCTGTTCGACCTCGCGCCGGAGTTCTGGCACACGGACATGCTGCTCGGCACCATCTACTTCACGTTGACCGCCGGGGCGCCGATCCTGCTCGGCCAGTTCCTGCACACCCAGCGCGAGCTCGCCCTGCGGCTCGACGAGGTCAAGCAGGCGCGGGAACACGAGCGGCGGCTCGACGCCGAGGCGATCCTCGCGAGGGAACGCAACCAGCTGGCCCGCGAGATGCACGACGTCGTCTCCCACCAGGTGAGCCTGATCGCGGTGCAGGCGGGGGCGCTCGGTGTGAGCACCGCGGATCCCGTCGTGAAGCAGGCCGCCGAGAACGTGCGGCAGCTGTCGGTGAACACGCTCGACGAGCTGCGGCACATGGTGAACCTGCTGCGCGCTTCCGGCACCCCGGCGACCGAACTGACCCCGCAGCCCACGCTGACCGATCTGGAACGGCTCATCGCGAACAGCGCGATCGACGCGCGGCTCGTCGGCGCCGCCCCGCAGGACCTGGAGCCGCCGGCGCAGCGCGCGATCTACCGCACCATCCAGGAAGCGCTGACGAACGTGCGCAAGCACGCCCCCGGCGCCAGCGCCACGATCGACATCAGCCACGACGACACCGACCTGACCGTCACCGTCACCAACACCCCGCCCACGCGCCCCGACCTGGCCCTGCCCAGTGCCCGGCACGGACTCGTGGGGCTGCACGAACGGGCCGCGCTGCTGGGCGGCAAGCTCCACACCGGACCCACGTCCGACGGCGGCTTCCAGCTGCAGCTGCGGCTGCCGGTCGGCACGGCGCGCGGCTGACCGTTCGAGAGCCCCTCTGACCACGCCGCGGGACGGAAACCCTGATCCGGCCCGTGGCACGGGCGGGTACCGCGCCACGCCACTCCCCCTGGCGCGGTACCCGTCTCCCGTTCAGCGTTGTACGGCGGCGAACACCGGGTTCGAGTAGCACCACAGGTCTTCCCACGGGTCCGCCTGGCCGACGACGTCGATCGCCGGGCCCGCCGGATCCACGGCCGCGCCGTGGTAGCCGGGTGCGGTGCGCTTGCCGTCGGTGCCCCTGACCCGCACGTAGAACGGCCCGTCGACGGTGATCCGGTGGACCAGTTCGACGGTGCCGGCCCGGTCTCGGACGTCCCACGACCGGGCGACCTTCGTCTGCGGGGCGCGCAGCACCGACCGGTCGGTGGCCGGGCCGGTGACCGCGCCGACGATCAGGTCGACCCGTGCCAGCCGCGGCACGAAACCCGCGAAGTTCGGGCGGTCGGCCAGGTCGATCCGGACCACCACCTCGACCACCTCGCCGCGGCGCACCCGCAGCGTGCCGCCCATAGCCGTCCCCCGCCCGCGTGATCCGCGCGGGCGCAGCCGCACGTCCAGGCCCGCCACGAGATCGCCCAGGCAGACCCACATGCGACCGGCCCGCATCGCCCGCATCACCTCGCGGTGCCCGCGGCCGGTGACGCCGACCCAGGTCTTGTTGTAGGCGCCGGGCGGGAACGAGCTGTACGCGACGATCGGGCGACCGGCGTTGACCGGGTCGGGGAACCGGCCGGTGGTGTTGAACGTGCGGCCCTCGCTGTCGTACGGGATGTCGTCGTAACCCTGCTGGTCGAGGCGGTCCACCGGGTTCTTCATCCAGTCCCCGCAGCCCTGGTGGCCGTCCGAGGTGGTGGTGATCCACCACGGCTTGCCCTCGGCGAGCAGGCTGTCCCAGAAGCCGCCGACCGTGGCGGTCGTCCAGTCGAAACCGCCCCACGTGCGGTAGCTCTCGGCCGGGTAGCCGGGGTACGAGAACTTGCCGGGTGCCGAGTCGTACAGGCCGCGGCCCCGCGCCATGCCCGGTGCCGGCAGGCCGGCCGCCTGGTGGCCTGGCGCGCCCTCCATGCCGATCACGATGCCGGGCGCCGTGTCGCGCCAGGTGCGGGTCTCCCCCGGCGAGTTGATGCCCAGCCGCGACGGGTGGTTGGGCAGCACCAGCGCGTCGGCGATCTTGCCGGTGGCCACCGCGTGCCGCAGGAACTCGAGCGCTTCCACGGCAATCGCCTCGTTGGCCGGGGTGCCGTCGCGGGTGCCGTTCACGCGTGCGTCGAACCGGGTGACGAACTCCTGCAGCAGACTCGCCTCGTTGCGGCCCGGCGCGAGCATCAGCGTGGTGTGCTCGCCGGCCGGGATGTTCCACTCCAGCCCGGTGAAGACCAGCATGTCGGCGTACTTCTGGCGGGCCGCCGCGATGTCCGCCACGAGCGGCGTGACGCTGTGCTTGGCGAACGGGACGTTGCCGTGGTCGGTGATCGTCAGCCAGCTCAGGCCGTGCCGCGCCGCGCGCTCGACCTGGGTGGCCACCGGGTACATGGCGTCGTTGCTGTACTGGCTGTGGATGTGGTGGTCGCCGGCGAGCCACGTGTAGCCGTCGCGCTCGGTGTGGGCACGCGCGGGAGTGCTGCCGAGTGCGGCGCCGGCCACCAGCCCGGTGCCGATCAGGAACCCGCGTCGATCGGTCTGGCCCGCCATCACGCGACCCCGGTGAAGACGACGCCGAGCGAGTCGGCCTCGCTGCCGCCGGCAGCGTTCAGCGTTTCAGCGCCCAACCTGACCAATTGCACGCACGGCTCCTGCCTCGAGTTCGAGCACGACGCGGCGACGATAAGACAACACGAAGCAATTTCACATATCTTGGACATGACAACACGGTGTCCACAAAGCGAACCAGCCGTCCCCGCTCCGCTGCTTGCGCGATGAAGGGCTCCTTCATCCACGTGAGGTGTGAACCGCTCCCCGGAAGTTGGACTGGGAATCCAGTTCCGACTCTCGGGGAGCGGTTGG
>NZ_BMRE01000027.1 GCF_014648475.1 Lentzea flava
GCGCTGGTCGCGCGTGACCACGGCTGTGCGTTTCCCGGCTGCAGTCGTCCGCCCAAGCACTGCGATGCCCACCACATCCACCACTGGGCCGACGGCGGCGACACCCGCATCGACAACGGCGTGTTGCTGTGCCGCCACCACCACACGCTGATCCACCGCAGCGGCTGGGAAGTGAAGATCGAGC
Source organism: Lentzea flava (assembly GCF_014648475.1). Classification (GTDB taxonomy): domain Bacteria; phylum Actinomycetota; class Actinomycetes; order Mycobacteriales; family Pseudonocardiaceae; genus Lentzea; species Lentzea flava. Next base: position 185 of record NZ_BMRE01000027.1, read on the forward strand.
ACGGCCTACCGGTCTTCTACGCGCCAACCTGGCTGGACCCGCTGCGAAAACCCAGACGCAACCAGCTCCACACCGCCGCCTGACTCCGACCAGGGAACGCGAGCGGTCCCTCCACCACACCAACCGCCACGGCCGTGCAGCTCCACCACGGCCGTGGCACAGCCATGCCCCCAAACCGGCCAGGCACAGGGACACGGCCGCGACAGCCACAAGGCGATGACAGCGAAAGCGTCGGCACAGGCGCAGGAACCGAGCCAAACGAGGCGGGCATCGGCAAAGCCGAAGACAATTACCGATCCTGCTATGGCGCGAAGGCGAAGCCGAGCCGTGCAGGGCAATGCCACGCTGTTCAAGCGGTAATTCCCGGAACCCGACCGCCAAAACGCAACCACGCACGCTCGCGATTGGGGCTTGACTTTGGGTGCGAGGTGCTACCGTGTTCGGATCGGCCGGGCGCTTTACCTGCCCGGCTTTTTAAGGCCGATCTGCGCCTCGCAAGGGCCCCGAAGTCAAGCCCCAATCGCAATCGTCGCGAAGCGGCGATGAAATGACCCGGCTCGGTAAATCGCCCACGCAACCACGCTGGAACGCAACCGAACCCGCGAACCCTACGACGTGGCCAGCCGAAGCTCGTCAACCTCCGCCTGGAACCCGGCAGCACTCAACGTCTCCTCAGCCAGCCGCCAGTGCTCCCGAGCCTCCTCACCCCTCCCGGCCCGCTCCAGAGCATCCCCGAGCACCCGCAACGACCGCCCGTACTCCGGCGGAGAATCCATCTCCCGAGCCTGATCCAGCGCAAGAGACGCCAACCGCACCGCTTCCTCGGGCGTGGCAGCCAACCCGGACCGCAACCGCCACACCCAGATCCGCCCCTGGCGGTCGTCGTGCTCCTCGAAGAACTCCCAGGCCTGCCGCAACTGCTCCTCGGCCAGCCCGATCTGCCCGGACCGGATCAACGTGTCCGCCAGGAACAACCGGATGTTCGCGGCGAAGTCCGGGTCCCCGAGCTTCTGCGCGGCAGCGAGTGAAGACCGCAGAAACGCAGCCGACATCTGCAACTCTCCGGTGAACTGGTGCAGCCGCCCCAGCTCCAGGGTTGCCATCAGCTCGCTCTGCTCGTCGCCCAGCTGCCCGGCAACCCGCCGAGCCCGCTCCAGGTACTCCTGCGCCGCGGCCAGCCCGCCGGCACGCCGTTCGATGGCTCCCAGCGAACACAGCACTTCGATCTCGCCGTGCGGGTTTCCGGACGCGACGAACCGCGCCATGGCTTCACGATGCGCGGCACGGGCCTCCAGCGACCGGCCACCCCACTCGTGCATCCACCCGATGCCGTACCAGGCGTAGGCCTCGCCCCACACGTCACCGGCCGCGGCGAAACCTTCCTGCGCGGCGGCGAAGTTGGCGGAGGCTTCGGGATAACGGTTCAGGCGCGCGCACAGGATTCCGCGCTGCTGGAACAGAACCGGCCGGCGATCGGGCGGGGCGCACGACAGGCCGAGGTCGTTGATCTGCTCCCAGTCGTCGAACCGGGCCCGCAGGTCGCAGAACGCCGTCGACCGGATCGCCAGCTCGGCCGCCAGCGCGCCCAGGCCGAGGGCCGCCGCCTGGGTGATCACGGCGTGGATGTTCTGCCACTCCGCGTCGAACCAGTCGGCCGCGTCGCCGAGGTCGAACCGTTCCAGCGCAAGGGGTTCCAGCCGGATCGCCTGGTGCGGGAGCTCGACGTCGGCTCGCGTCGCCAGTTCCAGCCACTGTTCGAACAACGGCTTCAGGGCACCGGCCGGATCCTCGGAGGCCGCCTCGCGGCCGAAGGCGCGCAGCAGGTCGTGCAGCCGGTACCGCACCTGGCCCAGCGCGTCGCGGCCCGCGTAGTCGACCAGGCGGGCGTCGACCAGCGCCTCGACGTGGTCCTCGGCGTCGTCGAGGTCGAGTCCCAGCAACGGTGACGCCACCCAGGCCGGGAAGTCCGGCGTGTCGACCAGCGACAGCAGCCGGAACGCCCTGCGGTGCGACTCGTCGAGCCCGTCGTAGGACAGGGCCAGCGAAGCGCGGACGTCCAGGTCTCCCAACGACAGCTCGTCGAACCGGCGGCGCTCGTCGGACAACCGGCCGGCGAGCTTCGCGAGCTGCCAGTGCGGTCGCGCCACCAGCCGGGCCGCCGCGACCCGCAGCGCCAGCGGCAGCTGCCCGCAGTAGGTCACGATCTCCTGCGCCGCACCGGGTTCCGCAGCGCACCTGGCCTCACCGACCGCCGCTCGCAGCAACGCCAGCGCGTCGTACGCGGGCAGCACGTCCAGCGGCACGACGTGGGCGGCTTCCAGTCCCGCCAGCGCCGCCCGTGACGTCACCAGCGCGGCACCCGAGGTGGTCCCCGGCAGCAGCGGCCGGACCTGGGCCTCGCTGATCGCGTTGTCCAGCACGACCAGGATCCGCCGGTCCGACAGCAGGTCGCGGTAGAGGTCCACCCGGTCGTCCACAGAGGACGGAATCGCCCCGCCGGAGACGCCGAGGCCGCGCAGCAGCCGGTCCAGGGCCGCGGCGGGCTCGACGGGCTTGTGCTCACCGCCGCGCAGGTTCAGGTACAGCTGGCCGTCCGGGAACGCGTCCCGCACGAGATGCGCGCAGTGCACGGCCAAGGAGGTCTTGCCCACGCCACCGGGTCCGGTGATCGTCCACGTCCCGCCGGCACGCAGCCCGGCCGTGAGCCGCGCGACCTCGTCGGCCCTGCCGGAGAAGTCGCCCACCGCCGGCGGCAGCCACGACGGACCGGCCTGAACGGTCACCGGCGCGGACGACCCGGCCAGCACCTCCATGTGCAGAGCGCGGAGTTCGGCGTTCGGGTCGATGCCCAGCTCGTCGGCGAGCACCTCGCTCGCCCTGCGGAACACGTCGAGCGCCTGCGCCTGCTGTCCGCTGCGGTGCAGGGCCAGCATCAGCTGGTACCAGAACCGCTCGCGCAACGGGTGCTCGGCGACCAGCGAGCGCAGTTCGTCGACGATCTGGTCGTGCCGCCCCAGTTGCAGCTCGGCGTCGTTGCGGCGCTCGAGCACCTCCCAGCGCTGCTCGTTGAGGCGCTGCACGTCGGTCTGTTCCATCCGCAGCGACGACACCTGGTCGAGCGCGGGCCCGCGCCACAACGCCGCGGCCTCGCCGAGCAGGCGGGCCTCGGTCTCCAGGTCGGGCGCGCGCTTGGCCTCGGCCCGCAGGCGCTGGAACGTGAGCAGGTCGAGCTGGTCGTCCTCGACGTGGATCGAGTAGCCCGTCGGCCACGTGCGGACGAGTTTGCGGTCCGCCAGGTCGTCCAGCGACTGTCTCAGCCGCATGACGTACGTCTGCAGAGTCGCGCGCGCCGAGCCGGACGGCTCCTCACCCCAGAGGTGCTCCATCAGCTCGTACGACGAGACCGGCGCGTTGGCCTTCATGAGCAACGCGGCAAGCAGGACACGCTGTTTGGCCGAGCGGAGCTCCACGACCCGGCCGGAGTCGATGACCTGCAACGATCCGAGAACCTTGAACCCCCACCGCCGTTGCATGAGCCGATCCTAACCAGCCGGTAACCCGAGGTGTCAGCGAAATGTCAGCGGGTGACGTGATGCTTCTCGCCCATGAAGCGGACAACCTTCATCGCCGCCGCCGCGTTGCTCCTCGGTGTCGTCACGTCCGGTCAGGCCCACGCCGAGACCCACCCCACGTGCGGGCCGGTGACCCAGATCGGCAAGACCGCCTACATCAAGAAGGACAGGAACACCACCTGGGCGTCGGTGAAGCAGTTCGTCGGCTGCAATCGCAACTACGCCTACATCTACGTGTGGGACTCCGCGATGAGCAGCGGCCTCAGGTTCACGCCGAAGATCGTGATCGAGAAGTGGGGCGGGCCCGACCACCACGAGCCGTACGGGTTCGCGGGCGGCAAGACCGGCGCGTCCCGCCAGCAGGAGCTGTGGTCCGGAGCCGGCGACACGGTGAACGAATGCACGTCCGCGCACGGCGAGCTGATCGTCGGCGGCAGTACCCACCAGGTCAGCACCGACATTCGCTGCTGACCCCACAGACCCGGACGGCGCCAAGGCCCCCCAGCTGGGCGTCGTTCGGCCTCATGGTGCCGCCGGGACTCGAAGCCCAAACCTCTCCTCGGGTCCCGGTGGCGCCTTCCAGATCAGGCCGCTCCCTGCGACGACGTCATGAAGGCTCCCAGGCGCGACGACAGCTCGTCCGCCGCCTCGTTGCCGCGCAACCGCTCCGCCTCCTGCTTCAGCGGCCGCATCCGGTCCCGCGTGCGGGCCGAGCGGATCGGGCCGGACACCGCGATCGCCTGTTCCCCGATGTCCCGCGCCTGCTCGGGCTCGTTCTGCACCAGGTAGTTCATGGCCAGTGCCGCGAGCCGGAACGACTGGCTGCGTGACGCGTCCTCTCCCCCGGACGAGATCGCCCTGGTCAGCAGCGGGATCGCGGACCGCGCGTACTTCACGTCGCAGGTGCGGGCGAGTTCGGTGTGGACCATGCCGCCGATCGACACGAGATCGGCCAGGTCGAAGAAGCGGGCCCACGGCGGTGCTTCCTCACCCGCCGCACGGTGGAACTCCTCCTCCGCACGCGCGAACTGGCGCAACGCCTGCCTCTCCGCGCCCATCTTCGCGAACGCCCATGCCTCGTTGGCGTGCAGGATCGACACGGCCAAAGTCGAACCACTGGCCTGTGCGATGGGCAAACCGCGCTGGAACGACGCCAACGCGTCCTCGGCGAGTTCGTAGTGCAGATGCACGCGGCCCATGCGGTAGTGGATGTTGGCCTCCAACGCGCTGTTGCCCGACGCACGCGCGAGGTCCATCGCACGGCCGAAGTGCAGATGCGCTGACTCCAGAAGGCCCATGTCGAACGACGCCCATCCGGCCAGGTTGTGCAGGTCCGCGATGGCCACCTGGAGCCGTTGCAGCACCCGCCCGGAGGAGCCGGCGTCGAGCAGCGGGTTCGCCCAGTTCAACAACGCGACACAGGCGTCTCGGCAGGCACCGCCGCCGTATTCGTAATCCAGTGCGCGAAGTGCACTTGTCAGCGTTTCCACATGCCGCACGTCGGTCTTGTCCACGCGAGCGGGAAATGCATCGCCGTTGAACATAGCTGGCCCTCCTGACGTGCGCCGGACACCCTCCGTGCAGATACCCGTTACACACCGCCGGTACTCACCGCGCCGTCGTCACCATCCCGCTGTTCGGCCAGGTCGGGAAGGGTCTTTCGGCTCTCCCCGGGCACGCGGGCGCGACCACCACAACGCCGTGGTGGTCGCGCCTACGATTCTGGACGGACAGCGTGATCGGAAAGGGGCCAACGAGGTGTCACCGAAAAAGAACTGAATCAATTTCCGGTGATGACACCTCACCGGAACGGCCGATCAAGTCACTCTTCCAGGCTCACCACCTGAGCCGGGCACCTGTCCACGGCGTCACGGACGCCGGGCAGCAGGTCCGCGGGCGGTTCGGGCATCAGCACGACGCCGAGCCCGTCGTCATCCGACTGATCGAACACGTCCGGTGCGGCGAGCACGCACTGGCCCGATCCGATGCACTTCGTCTGGTCTATGCGGACCGTCGGCATGGTTCACCACACCACCGGGATGGACGCCGCGCCATAGGTGATCGAGTCCTCGCGGAACGCCATCTCCGTGACGGGGATCGCCGGGCGCAGGTTCGGGAATCGGGTGAACAGCGAGCGCAACAGGATCTGCAGCTCCGCACGCGCGAGGTTGGCGCCGAGGCACTGGTGGGGGCCGAAGCCGAACCCGAGGTGCGACACCGCCTTGCGCTCCAGGTCGAGCTCACCCGCGTTGGGGCACAACGTCTCCTCCAGGTTGGCCAGGAAGGTGACGGCCACCCACTCGCCCGCTTTGATCGTCACACCGTCGACCTCGACGTCCTCGACGGCCCTGCGCGCGAGCCCCGCCCCACCGAGGCGGCCGATCGTGTAGCGCAGCAGCTCCTCGACCATCACGTCGGCGCGGTCCGGGTCGCGTTGCAGGATCTCCCGCTGGTCGGGCCGTTCGAACAGGGTGAGCGCGAACAGGCCGAAGAAGTTCGACGTCGTCTCGTGGCCCGCGGCGAGCAGACTGATGGCGAGCCTCATCAGTTCTTCGGAGTCGAAGTCGGTCTCGTTGACCATGAGGCCGATCAGGTCGTCGGTCGTGCCCGACGCCCTCTTCTCGTCCGCGACCTTGGCGAGCACCTCGCCCAGCTCCGCGGCCTTCGCGTCGTACACCTCCTTGGAGCCGTTCTTGCCGAACATCTCCCTGGCGGTGGACTGGAACAGCTCCTGGTGCTCCGGCGAGACGCCCAGCAGCTCGGCGATCACCAGCGACGGCACCGGCAGGCACAGCGCCGAGACGAGGTCCGCGGGAGCGCCGTGACGTTCCATGGCGTCGAGGTGCTCGTCGACGATCTGCTGGATGCGCGGGCGCATCTCGTTCATCTTCTTGACCATGAACCCCCGCGACAGCGGACGACGCAGCCGCAGGTGCTCCTCGCCGTCCATCGAGTTCATGTTGCCGGGCTGCTTCAGGCCGAGGATGGGCTCGCCCTCGGTGCGCATCTCGGGCCCGCCCTCCCTCATCGCGCTGAACCGCCGGTCCGAGAGCACCTGGCGGACCCCGGCATAGCTGCTGATGACCCAGGCCTGCACCCCGTTGGGCCAGATCATCTTCACCGGGCCGTTGCTGACGGCCTCCTCGAAGCCTGCGGGCGCACCCAGCGGATGCACGCGGTTCTCGTGTGGGACTGGGCAAACGGCAGCTTCAGTCACGGGAGTTCCCCTCAACAGAACAGAACTGTTCTTTTGAAACCATGACCGAACGTAGCGCAGTGACTACGCCTTGACGAGTCGTTTGGCCCAGGTCAACCGATCAGCGGCCGCAACAGGCCGTCGACGATGCTGTCCGTCACGCCCTGTTCGTCGGATCGCAGCACGAAAGTCGAGATCAGCGCCGTGATGAGGATGTCGGCGTCGAGGCTTTCCGGCAGCTCCCCGCGCGCCTTCGCCCGGTCGACGGCGACCCGGAGGTGTTCGGTGTACGCGCGGTCGATGTGCTCCTCGCGCAGGTACGCGAGATCGGCGTCCTGACGGCTTCCTTCGAGCAGCCCGAGAAAGATCCCCGCCGTGTCGAACGGCATGGGCTCGCTCCACGACCGCATGATCTGCCGGACGTCCTCGGCGAACGTGCCCTCGTCCGGCTGGGGCAGCTCCGGCAGGTTCGCCTTCAGCGCCTCCGTGATCAACCGCGCCTTCGACGGCCAGCGCTGGTAGAGGCTCGCCTTGCTCGCGCGTGCCCTGCTGGCGACCAGGTCCATGTTGAACCGCGCGTAGCCGACCTCGGCCAGCACGTCGAGCACGGCGGCGAAGACCTCCCGCAGACGCTCCGGCGCGTCCAAAGGCGTGCGACCCACCCGTGCTCCTGTCCGATCGGCGGCTAGGTGACGTGCACCGTACCGCCGGGAGCCTCGGTGAGAAGACCCGTCCTGCGCACCGACATCCACCGCAGCTGGGTGCCGTGCAGCGCGGTGATCAACGACTGGATCACCACCGCGTACATCAGCTGCCGGTACACGAACTGCTGCAACGGATAGGCCCACAACGGCTTGAGCGACTCGCCGTCGAGCCTCAGCGCATAGCCCGCGCTCGCCGTCTGGACCAGCAGGAACACCGTCCACACGATCGGCGCGAGGGGCGCGTCCGCCACCAGAAACCCATATATGACATACAGGTCCATCACCGGTGCGAGCAACGGCAGCAGCAGGTGGAACGCCAACAGGTAGATGAGCCCGAACCGGCCCATCGGCCCGTTCTCCAGCAGCGCACCGCGATGTTTCCACATCGATTGGAATGTTCCGTACGACCAGCGGTAACGCTGCCGGAACAGACCACGAACGGTGCTCGGCGCCTCGGTCCACGCCCTCGCCTGCTGCCGGTACGCGACCCGCCATCCCGCACGTGTGACCGCCATCGTGAGGTCGGTGTCCTCGGCCAGCGTGTCGTCGCTGACGCCGCCGACGTCGGTCAGCGCGGCCTTGCGGAACGCTCCGACCGCGCCCGGCACCGTCGGGATGCAGCGCAGCGCGTGCAGGATCTGCCTGTCCAGATTGGACCCCGCGCAGTACTCGAGGTGCTGCCAGCGCCCCAGCAGGCCGCGTCGGTTGCCGACCTTGGCGTTGCCGGACACCGCGCCGATCCGCGGGTCCGCGAACGGCTGCACGAGCTCGCCGATCGTGCCCGGCTCGAAGATCGTGTCGCCGTCGAGCAGCACCAGCACGTCGTGCCTCGCCGCGCGGATGCCGGTGTTGAGCGCGGCGGGCTTGCCCTGGTTGGCCTGGCGGATCACCGTGACGCCGGGCAGGTCCAGCTCCTCGGCGCGATCACCGGTGCCGTCGGTCGAGCCGTCGTCGACCACGATCACCTCGACGTCGGCGCAGTGGTTGTTCGCGGCGACGGATTTCACCGTGGCCGCGATGGTCACCGCCTCGTTGTACGCGGGGATGATCACCGACACCGCCGGCGCGATCCACGGCGGCGGCGCCTGCGCGTTCTCCCGCCGCAGCCTGCGGTCGGTGTGCGCGAGGCCGAGCTGCAGGAGCGTGCGCAGGATCCCGAGCAATGCGGCGATCGCGATGGCCGTGCCCAGCAGCATCAGCACGACGCCGCCGTTGCGCTGCGACCACGCGGTGACGGCGCCGGTGAAGCGTTCGGCCGCGGTGGCGTCGACCAGGCGGTCCTCGGAGACCGTGACGAACCGGTAGCCGGGTGCCCTGGCCAGCTCACGGGCGATGTCGGCGCCGATGCTGCCGTCGTCGTGCAGGCGCACGACGCCTCCGCCCTGCCGCAACGACATCCTCACCAGCGTGCCGATGTCCTGGTGGTCGCGATCACCGCTGTCGACCTCGACCGGCGCGCCGACGAGCCGCGTGTGCGCGCCCAGCACGTCGGCCAGCGCCGCCTGCGCGAAGGCGAGGTTCAGCGGGTTGACGTGGTCGCCCTCGGCGCGGAAGCCGTCGATGGCGATCTGGTGGCCCTCGTCGGCGATGCGGCGGGTCAACTCCGGGTTGCGGGTGACCTGCGTGCCGACGACGAAGAAGGTCGCCTTGACGCCGGACTCCCTCAGCGCGGTCAGCAGGCGCGGTGTCCACTTCGGATCCGGACCGCCGTGGAACGCCAGCGCGAGTGTGCGGTCCGGCAGCTGCCGGTGTTCGCGGGTGTGCTGCACCGGCTCCGGCCTGATCGCGGTGTAGGCGTGGAACGACACCACGCTCATCAGCACGAGCAACCCGAGCAGGATCGAGATCCAGTGCAGCCGGGGAGCGCGTCTCACCACACTTCCAGCAACGTGCCACCGACCACAGCGGCGAACACGATCAGTCCACTCGCGACAGTCAGGCTGACCAGCCGCGCTATGACCCGTCTACCGCCGTTGGCGTCGACGAAGACCTGCATTTCCCCATCCCCCCAAGCACGAACCGGACGACCACGACCACCAGGGCCGCGCCGACCGACGCCGCGAGCCACGGGAACCCGCCCACGAACCACGGGACCGCGTCCGCGGCGAACTCCTTGCTGTTCCCCCAGAACGACTGCCTCTGCGTCTGCCGCTGCCAGGCCGCGTTGCCCACCGCGACGATCACGAACACGACCGGTGGCGCCGGTGCCACCGTCCACAACCCCACGCGACGCACGAGCGCCGAAGCCAGCACCGCACCCGCCACCAACCAGACGCCGAAGGGCCAGCCGAGGTTGTCCCCGTCCACCCAGACCCCCGCCTGCGTGAACACCGCCAGCACCGCGAGCGCCGCCAGACTCGGCAGCTCCACCCCCATGACCACCTAGAATAGCCGTGGGGGTGTCTCGTTCATGCAATCACGTGGCCGCAATCACCGCACGGTTTTTCTGGTCCTGATGCGCACCGCTTGGGTGCTCGTGTGCGCGGCCGTCCTCGTGGCTTCCGGCCTCGCCTGGTCCACTGTGTCCTCGATCTCGACGGGCGTCGAGCGGTCCTACGCGATCCCCGACGACGCTCCCCGGTCGTCCTCCGGCCGCAACATCCTGATCATGGGCCTCACCACCCGGCTGGACCTGCACGGCGAACCGCTGCCGGACGACGTGCTGCGGCGCCTGCAGGCGGGCGAGAGCGACCGCGGCGGCTACAACGCGAACACGCTGATCCTGTTGCACCTCCCCGCTTCCGGCCCCGCCGTCGCGATGTCGGTGCCGCGCGACAACCTCGTGCCGCTGTCGTCCGGCGGCGAGGGCAAGATCAAGGAGGCCTACGGGCGCGCCAAGATCGCGGAAGAGGACCGGCTGCGAGCGGCCGGCACGCACGAGAAGCGGACGCTGGAACGCGCGGGCCGCGAGGCGGGGCGCCGGGCTCAGGTGCAGACCGTGTCGGCGTTCCTGAACCAGCCGATCGACCACCTCGTGGAGATCTCGCTGATCGGGTTCTTCCACATCGCCGAGGGCCTCGGCGGCGTCGACGTGTGCCTGAAGAACGCGACGAAGGACCCGTTGTCCGGCGCGGACTTCCCTGCCGGTCGCCAGCACCTCGACGCCGGCCAGGCGCTGTCGTTCGTGCGCCAGCGGCACGGCCTTCCCGGCGGCGACCTCGACCGCACCCGGCGTCAGCAGGCGTTCCTCTCGGCCGTCGCGCGCCGGGTGCAGGACGCGGACGTGGCCGCGGTGCAGGCGATGATCGACATGGCGAAGCAGGACGTCGTGCTGGACGCCCGGTTCGACCTGACCGAGTTCGCCCGCCGCCTGCCGAGCGAGGTGCGGTTCGACACGCTGCCGGTCGAGGGCGGCGCGCACGTCGGCGGTCAGGACGTGAACGCGGTCGACCAGGCGAAGGTGCGGGCGAAGGTCACCGAACTGGCCACCGCACCGCCTCCACCACCACCCGACGACGGCATCCCGTGCATCGCCTAGGGCCTGTCTCGAACGGGATTTCGATACAGGCCTTAGTTGCGTCGCTCCGTCACCCAGGTCGCGATCTGGGCGCGTGAGGTGAAGCCGAGCTTCTGCAGGATCCGTTCCACGTGCCCCTCCGCGGTCCTGCGTGCGATCACCAGCCTGGCCGCGATCTCCTTGTTCGACATGCCACCGGCGATCAGGTCGGCCACCTGCTGCTCACGCTTGGTCAACGGCGTGGGCGGGGCGATCACCGGGGCTTCCTCGACCAGCTCGTCGCCGATCGCGAAGGAGACGGCGTCCTCCAGTTCGAGGTCCATGCCCTTGCGGAACACGGCGCGGAACTCCTGCTCACCCAGCGCGGAGATGGTCGCGGCCTCGCACTCGCCGTGCGGTGCGCCGAAGTACCGGGATCCGAACATGGGATAACCGACCGACTGCCAGATCTCGCTGGTGGCGCCCAGCAACGTCGCCGCGCGCACCGCGTTGCCCCGCGAGGCCGCGATCCAGGCGAGCACCTCGATCGCGAGCACGATGCCGAGCAGGTCGTGGAACGTCCGCTTGATCCGCAGGCACTCGCGGCCGAGCTGGTCGGCGCGCTCGAAGTCGCCGCTGACCCACGCGCACAACGCCAGCACGTAGATCGCGTACGCCTGCGCCCACAGCTCGCCGTGCTGCTCCCCGACGGACTTCGCCTCGACGCACAGCCGTTCCGCGGCGGCGAAGTCGTGCCGGAACGTCGCGGAGATCGCCAGCTCGATGCCCGCGAGCACGGTGTGGCTGTTGACGGTGCCCTGGCTGCGGTACAGGTCGATGGCCTCCTCGAACAGCCCCTCGGCCAGGTCGAGGTCGTCACCGACGAGGTGGGCGCACGCCAGCCGGTGCGTCGAGTAGGCCAGCGCTGTCTCGTCGCCCACGGACAGGGCGTACTGGCGACACTCCTCCAGCATCCGCGCGGACGCGGTGAGATCGCCCTGCAGGGTGGCCACGTACCCGTTGACCCACAACGCCTTCGCGCGCTCCGGACCCGGCTTCGCGTCGGCCAGCGCCCGGTCCAGCCAGTGACGGCCCTCGCCGAGCATGCCGCAGCCCGCCCAGTAGAACCACAGCGTCGCCGCGAGGTGCACCGCGCGGTCGCCGTCCTGCTCGAAGCAGAAGTCCAGGGCCGAACGGAGATTCGCGTGCTCCAGCCGGGTGAGCGCGAAGATCTGCGGCTGGGCCGGGCCGAACCACTCCGCCTCCCTGCGCTGCGCCCACTCGATGAAGTGGTCGCGGTGCCGTTCCCGCAGCACCCGCTCGCGGCCGGCACCGCGCAGTTTCTCCAAGCCGTACTGGCGCAACGGCTCCAGCAACCGGAAGCGGGTGCCGGACGGGTGCTGCTCGGCGATCACGACCGACTTGTCGACGAGGCCCGCCAGCGAGTGCATGACCTGCTCCTGCGCGACGCCGTCACCGGAGCAGACCCGTTCCGCGGCCTCCAGGTCGAACGTTCCGGAGAAGACCGACGCCCGTGCCCACAGGATCTGCTCCGACCGGGTGCACAGGTGAAAGCTCCAGTCCACCGCCGCCTGCAGCGTCTGGTGGCGCGGGTCGCCGCCGCGTTTGCCGTCGCGCAGCACCTTGAACGTGTCGTCCAATCTGGACAGCAGGTGGTCCAGCGTGAGCACGCGCAGGCGCACGGCGGCCAGTTCGATGGCCAGCGGGATACCGCCCAGCAGCGCGCAGATCTGGGTGACCTCGTCGTGGTTGCCCGCGTTGACGGTGAAGCCCGGCTCGACGGCCGAGGCGCGTTCGGCGAACAGGACGAGCGCCGGGTCCTGCGGAAGTGGTGCGACCTGCCAGAGGTGTTCGCCGTCGACGCCGAGACGCTCGCGGCTCGTGACCAGGACCCGCAGCCCGGGAACGCCGCGCAGCAACGCGTCCACCAGAGCGGCGGTGGCCTCGATGACGTGCTCGCAGTTGTCGAGCACCATCAGCGCCTGCCGGTCGCGCAGGTGTTCCACGAGGACTGTGCGGTGCTGGCGAACGGTGTCGTCGTGCACGCCCAGCTGTTCCAGGACCGTGTGCACGACCAGTTCGGGGTCGGTGACGCCGGACAGTTCGACGAACCACACACCGTCGCGGAAGGCCCTCTGCGTCTCGGCGGCGGCCCGCAGCGCCAGCCGCGTCTTGCCGACACCACCGACACCCGTGAGGGTGACGAGACGAGACTCCGACAGGAGCCTCCTCACCTCGGTGACGTCGTGCCTGCGGCCGACGAAACTAGTTGTGTCGGCAGGCAAATTGCCTTTGCGACCTGGGGAAAGCGAACCGCCCACAGCGGCACCCTAGGTCTGCGCGATCTCCAACTGCAACGCGGTCCCCCGGAGGTACCAACCGCGAAACACGGGTAGTTACCCCCTATGGCTCCCATGGTCACGTTGCCACGCTTGGCGGTCGGGGACGCACCTGCGGGAGGAACGATCATGGGCGGTGACAGCCTCGAGGTCGACGTCCGCGAGCAGAACGGCGTGCTCGTCGTCCGGTTCAGCGGCGGACTCGACTGGTCCACGTACATGCGGGTGCAGGACGTGCTGCTCGACTGCGCCACCAAGGAGCTCGTCGGCGTGGTGGTGGAGCTCGACGACCTCGTCGCCGAGTCGCCCGCGCTGCTCGTGGTGTTCGACGTCGTGTGGTTGTCCGCGGCGCGCTGGCCGGGCATCTCGCTGAGCCTCGTCGTCAACGATCACCGGCTGCGGTCGGCGCTGGAGTCGCGCGGCCTGCCCCGGCACATCCCGATGTACTCCACGACCGCGGCAGCGCTGGCCGCCGTGGTCCGGCTGCGCTACGAGGACAGAGTGGACGCGGCGCTGCCGACGTGCCGCTGCCTGCCGCACGTGGCCGAACGGATCACCGAGCGTGCGTGCGAACGGTGGGGCATCCAGTCGTTGCTCGACGTCGCACCCCAGGTGGCCGTTGAGCTCGTTTCGCACGTGGAGGACGAGAACCCGTTGGCGCTGCTGCTGCGCATGCGCAACGACAAGATGTCCGTCGCCGTGCGCACGACCACGCGCCTCGACCTCAGGCAGTGGCACACCATGCGACGCAATGTTGCTTCCATCGCCGTTTGCAACTTCAGCATGGGAGAGACGCCGGCCGGCGGTGGGCGGCACATCATCTGGGCGTTGCTCGACGTGCCGGAGGACAGCCACCGGCCCCCGAGCTATCTCACGGACGCACCCGTCTTCACCCACCAGGCTTAAGACTTCCGGGTCGTTCTACTGGGCGTGGGCCGCCGCGATGCTGGTACGGCACGCCCTGACGACCTGACGATTCGCCGCCGTGTCCGGAGTGCACGTGCCGCACCTGGGACAGAAGAGGCGTGCGGTCGTCTCGTCGACGAAGACGTCGAGAGGGCTGCCGCACGGGCGGCACCACCGATGGCCGGTGACGGGGATGACGTGGTCCGGCGAGGCCACGCACTGGTGCAGCCAGCAACGATGCAGCCCGCAGGTCACTCGGGTGTGGGGGTCGAGGCCGAGCTCCTCGGCCAGGTCCTCGGCGCCGAGAACAGCCGCCAACGTCGTGTCCTCGGCCTCGGAGGAGGTCACCAGCCGCAGATGCGCGCGTCGCCTCATAGGTAGAACCATGCTCCTTCGGCGGCGCCAGGTATACCCGCATTAATACCTGTTTAATCGCGCGTTCGGTCAAATTCCAATCGGCACGGAACCCTCTTCTCACGCTGTCGTGCGCCCCTTACGCTCGGGTTCAGACGACGCGGCGCAGAGGTATTCCAGATGGCTGATCCTGCGTACTTCCCTCCCCCGCACTCCGCCCGCATCGGGATGAGCGATGTGGAACAGCTGGAGTCGCAGACGCATTCGCTGAGGTCGGTGGACTACCAGTACGGCGGCGGGGCGTGCCGGGACGCCGTCGTCGTGCGGATCTACTGGGCGCAGCAGCTGCTGGCGGCATCGGCCTCGGAGGTCGTGCGCTCCCGGCTGTTGTCCGCCGTCGCCGATTTGCACAACCTGGCTGGGTGGACGTCGTTCGACAGCGGCCAGGTCGGGGCGGCGTACCACCACTTCGACCGCGCTCTCGAATTCGCGCGCCACGACGAGGAGCTGACCACCAACATCGTTTACCGACGCGGGCGCGTACACCTGCATCACGGCGCACCGGGCGATGCGCTGGCGTACTTCCAGAGGGGTGCGTTCTCGCCGCTGGCGTCGAGCATCATGCATTCGAACGAGGCATGGGCTTACGCGCGTCAGGCCCGTTCAGAGGAAGCGTTGCGGGCGTTGGGCAAGGCGCAGGACGCGTTCGCCCGCGCAGACCTGTCGCACGTGCCGGACTGGGCGCGGTTCCACGACGAGACCGACCTGACGGCGATGATCGGCACCGTCTACGCCGAGCTCGGCGACACCCGCCACGCGATTCCGGCGTTGACGTCGGCGATCGAGGGGTTCGGCCCTGCGATGGCGCGGAGCTGGACGTTCTGCCTGATCGCGCTGGCCTCGTGCCACTTCCTGGACGGCGACGACGACCAGGGCCAGGCCGTGGCGATGCAGGCGATCAGCTCCGCGGAAGGGCTGCGGTCCGAACGGGTCTGGGACCGGATGCGGCCGATGATGCAGGCCGCGGCCGCGCGCGGGGTCTCGTTGCGCTGAGTCTTTGCAGAACCCGAACATTCGGCGGACTCGGTCCTGATGGTGCTCGGTCATCGTTCTGTGCCATGAACATTTCGCGAATCGGTGGGCTCGTGGCGGGGATGCTGCTGCTGGGCGCGGGAACCGCGTCCGCGCAGGAACCGATCACGAGCAGCCCCGAGAAGGTGCAGAAGATCTGCTCGCAGCGGGTGCCGCGGGTCGAGCAGCGGGTGAAGGCGCTGACCGACCGGATCAACGGCAGCCCGGAGACGCTGGGCTCGAAGAAGTGGATCGAGCAGAAGGCGGCTGACGCCCGTTCCGCCGGCAACACGGCGCGTGCCGACGTGCTGGACGCCCGCCTCAAGCTGCGCGACGCGCAGCTGGTGAAGCTGTCCAAGGCGGCGGAGCGGGTGGCCAAGTTCAAGTCCGAGCACTGCGGGTCGAAGTGAGGTGGATTGCTCTGGCGCTGCTGGTCGTGTCGCTGACGGCGTGCCGGGGCGAGGCGCCGGTGTCGGACCTCGATGATGTGGAATCAACGCTGAACAGCATCGAGTCGGACATCAACCAGCCGGGGTGAACGCGTGGAACGTGGCCTGGTGCTCGTCGTGGAGGACGAACCGGCGATCGCCGAACTCGTCGCGCTGTACCTGCGGCGCGACGGCTTCGGCGTGCGCGTCGAGTCCTCGGGGGACGCGGCACTGGCCGCGGTCCGTTCGTTGTCCCCCGTCGCGGTCGTCCTGGACGTGGGCCTGCCGGGCATGAACGGCATCGAGGTCTGCCGCGCGCTGCGGGCCGCGGGCGACTGGACCCCGGTGCTGTTCGTGACGGCCCGCGACGACGAGGTGGACCGCCTGCTGGGTCTGGAACTGGGCGCCGACGACTACATCACCAAACCCTTCAGCCCGCGCGAACTGGCTCTGCGCGTCCGCACGGTCCTGCGGCGCTCCTCCGGCGTCGTCTCGGAAGTGCTGCAGGTGGGTTCGGTGCGGATCGACGTCGGCGAACGGCGCGCGTTCGCCGGTTCGTCCGAAGTGTCGTTGACCTCAACGGAGTTCGGCCTGCTCGCCTACCTGATGAAGCACCCCCGCCAGGTGTTCACGCGCGAACAGCTCCTCAGCGCCGTGTGGGGCTACGCCTCCGTGGCGGGCACCCGCACCGTCGACGTCCACATCGCCCAGCTGCGGGCCAAGTTCGGCGCCGCGAGTCCGATCAGGACAGTGCGCGGCGTCGGCTACTCGGCGGACGCGTCATGAACCTGGCCGTCCGGATAGCGTTGCTGTGCCTGGGAGTGGCGTTCGTCGCCGTCCTGGTCGCCGGCGTCGTGTCGAGCCGCCTGGTGCTCTCGACCTCGCAACAGGTGAGCCGCGAGATCCTGCGCAACCAGGCCGACGTGGTGTCGGGCCAGATCTCGAACAACCGCGTGGAGCAGGTCCTCGAGGGCCAAGGCATCGCGATCGTCCGCATCTCCCCCACCGGCGAACTGTCGGGCCCCGACCGTGCCGCGGTGCGCGCGGCCCGCGAGGCCCACGCCGAGCGCGTGCTGAACGGCTCACCCGTCACCGGCGTGAGCGGCCGCCTGAACGTGGAAGCCCGCCCGTCAGGAGCCGGCGGCTTCGCCCTGGTGCAGGAAACCGAAACCGGCACCACCTACCGCAAACTGGTCCGCAACATCATCTTCGCCCTGGCCGTGGGCCTCGTCGTGGCCTGCCTGGCCGGCCTGGCCCTGGGCACGTTCCTGGCCCGCCCGCTCCGCCGCGTGGCCTCCGTGGCCCACTCGATGAGCGCGGGCCGCCGAGACCTCCGCGTCCCGGTGGCCGGCCCCCACGAACTGGCCGAGGTCGCCACGTCCGTGAACGAACTGGCCGATGCCTTGCAGCGCAGCGAATCCCGCCAACGCGACTTCCTGCTCTCCGTCTCCCACGAACTCCGCACCCCGCTGACCGCAGTGACGGGCTTCGCGGAATCCCTGGCAGACGGCGTGGTCTCCGGCCCCCAGGTCGCCCCGGTCGGCACGGTGATCCTCGACGAGGCCCGCCGCCTCGACCGCCTGGTGACCGACCTCCTCGACCTGGCCCGCCTGGGCGCCGACGACTTCCGCCTGGACATGGCCCCCGTAGCCCTCGAACCGGTGGTGCGCTCAGCCGCCGAGGTCTGGCACGCCCGCTGCCACGCCCGCGGCGTGACCTTCGCACTGGAGGTGTCAGCCACCCCGGTCGTGCACGCCGACGCCCGCCGCCTGCGCCAGGTCATCGACGGCCTGCTGGAGAACGCCCTGCGCGTGACCCCCGCCGGCCGCCCCGTGGTGCTCGCGCTGTCGTCGGTGCTGCAGGTGCGCGACGGCGGCCCCGGCCTGGCGCCGGAGGACTACGCGGTGGCGTTCGACCGAGGCGTGCTGCACGCGCGGTACCAGGAGTCGCGGCCGGTCGGCACCGGGGTGGGGCTGGCGCTGGTGCACGGGCTGGTGACGCGGATGGGAGGCACGATCTCGGCGGGGCCGGCGCCGGAGGGCGGGGCGGCCTTCACCGTGACGCTGTCGCCCGCGCGTTAACACGATCGGGTGACAATGCGATCTGTCCATCATGGGGGACACGACCGCATGGCTGATGTTGGCGGCAGGTGACGACCGAGCGCGCGCCAGCAACGACGGGTACGACGATGACCCGTCATCGCACTACAGCTGGGACAGCACGGTCCCGAACCACCAGGGGCCGAAGAAGGGCGACGTCATCGTCCTGTGGGACAAGAAGTACCTGCTCGGCGCATCGGTGATCGAGGAGATCGACGAGGGCACCGCACCCAAGGACGTCCACAGCTGTCCGTGGTGCGGTAAGGCGCGGATCGAGTCCCGCACCACGGTTCTGCCCCGACTCAAGTGCTACAACTGCGGCCACGAGTTCGACGTGCCCAGCACGCGGACGAAGACGGTGACGACCTACCGCACCCAGCACAGCGCGGGCTGGGTCGATCTCGCCGGGCGACTGGACGGCGCGCAGCTGCGCGCGTTGTGCGTCAAGCCCAAGTCACAGCTGAGCCTGCGACCGCTCGACTACGACAGGTTCCGCGCGGCCGTCGGCGACGCGCCGACCCCCACCACGTTGGCGCCGCTCGAAGCGGCGGTGACGTACGTGAGCGGCCACCGCGAGGCGTACGTCCGGGTGCGACGCGGCCAGGGGCCGTTCCGCAGCGCGTTGTTGGCGAAGTACGGCGACGAATGCGCCTTCACGGGCCGCATGCCCGTCGACGCGTTGGAGGCGGCGCACCTCTACAGCTACGCCGCCACCGGCGAGCACCACAACGACGGCGGCCTGCTGATGCGCCGCGACGTCCACCGGCTCTTCGACCTGGGCTTCCTCGCGGTCCATCCGGACACGTTCCACATCGACGTGCACCCGGCCCTCGCACCCTACGAGGAGTACACGAGCCTGCACGACAAACCGTTGCGCCCCAAGCTGACCTCGGCGCAGCGCGAGTGGCTGCGCAAGCACTGGGAGCAGATGCGCTCTACTTCGCCTGGGGCAGCTTGACCTTCTTCTTCCCCCCAGGCGAAGACGGCGGCGGCACCACGGGCCCGATGTCCCCGTCCGGCGCCTCGTCCAGGTCCACGATCACCGGCGCGTGATCGCTCGGCCCGGTCCCCTTCCGCGCGTGCCGGTCGACCCAGGCCGCCTTGACCCGCGACGCGACGGACGTGGAGGCCAGGATCAGGTCGATCCGCATGCCCAGGTCGCGGTGGAACATGCCGGCCCGGTAGTCCCAGTAGCTGAAGATCCGCTCGTTGGGCCACCGGTCCCGCACCACGTCGTGGAACCCGAGCGCCTGGATCGCCTGCAGCGCGGCACGTTCGGGCTCCGTCACGTGCGTCTGCCCGATGTAGGCCTCAGGATCGAAGACGTCCGCGTCGGTGGGCGCGATGTTGATGTCACCGCACACCACGGCGTCCTCTGGTCCGGTCTCCAGGACGTCCCGCAGCGCGGAGAGCCACTCCAGCTTGTACTTGTAGTGGTCGGACTCGGGCTCACGTCCGTTCGGCACGTACAGCGAGTGCACGCGCACCCCGCCACACGTGGCGGCGACGGCACGGGCCTCGACGTGCGGGAAACCCGGCGCCCCGGCCAGCCCGACCGCGACGTCGTCCAGGCCGACGCGGGACAGCAACGCCACGCCGTTCCACTGCGATTCGCCGAACAGCGCCACCTCGTAGCCGCGCTCGCGCAGGGGCTCCGCGAGAAGGGCGGTGAAGGCCTCGTCGGCCAGCTTGGTCTCCTGCAGGCACACGACATCCGGTTTGCGCTGGTCGAGCCAGGGCAGGAGCCTCGGCACGCGCTGCTTGACCGAGTTCACGTTCCACGTCGCCACTCGCACGTGTTCAACCGTAGTCACCGGGACTCAAGCTCGCATTGAGCGAGCGGGTGTGCGCAGACCGCGTGCCGCCGCCCAGGCGACGCCCGGCAGCACCGCGAGCAACAGCAACGCCTGCTGGAGGTTCGTCGCCGCCGCGATCGCACCGACCGCGGGCGCGGCCACCCCACCGACGCTGACCGCGAGTCCCAGCGTGACGCCGCTCGCGGTGCCGAGCCGGGTGGGCAGGTAGTCCTGGCCGAGCGTGGTGTGCAACGAGAACGGCGCGTAGAGAGCCACAGCGGCGATCGCCACCATCAAGTACACCGCTGGTCCCGGCACCAATGCGATACCGGCAACCGCGGGCACCGCAACGGCGTAGGACACGCGCACGGTGCGAATACGGCCCCACCGCCCGGCGAGTACGCCACCGAGCAACGTGCCGGCCGCGCCAGCGCCGAACAACACGACCAGTGCGAGCGACCCGGCGATCAGACCGCCGACCCGGTGCGCCACCCAGATGGCGAGGAACGTGCTGAGCCCGAACGTCGCCATCGAGCGCGCGATGATCACCACAGTCAGCCGGCCGAACTGGCCCCAGTCGTCCCGTCCGCCGTGCACCGCGACGTGAGTCTCTTCGCCCTGGACGCCGCGCAGGGCCAACGTCAGCGCTCCGCCGATCAGGGCGGGAATCATCAGCAACGGAGTCGCTGCGAGCCCGCCGAACGCCAGCACCGGCGTCACGAGCACCGGCCCGAGCGCGAAGCCCGCGTTGCCGCCGAGCGCGAACCAGCTCATCCCGACGTGGCTGTCACGGGACGCGCGGCGGGCGAGCCTGGCGGCCTCCGGGTGGTAGGCGGCGACGCCGAGGCCGGACAACGCGATCGCGAGCCAGGTGAAGAGATACGAGTCGCCCAGACCGCACAACCCGATGCCGGCACCGGCGACGGTCATGCCCGCCGGGACCAGCCACGGCATGGCGCGCCGGTCGGTCAGGAAGCCGAACAACGGTTGCACGACCGACGACAGCACCGTCGCGGCGAGCGTGATGCCGGCCGCCGCGACGTAGCCGTAGGACCGTTCGGCGACGAGGAACGGGACGACGGCGGGCACGGCTCCCTGGTAGAGATCGTTCACCGCGTGGCTGCCGACCAGGACCGTCATTCGCCATTTCGAGTGATTCACGGACCGATCTTGGAGCCGGCCCAAGCGTTCGCGATTCCGATATTCTGCCGATGTATGTCGAATTCCCGCCACCAGCCGACGGCGCCGACGACGAGCCGTGAGCTCGCCGCCGCCGACAGCGTCACCGCGCACTGGCACGACGAGAACCAGATCGTCTACGCCAGCCGCGGCGTCGTGGCCGTGCACACCGAGTCGTCGCGCTGGATCGCGCCGGCCCACCGCGCGCTGTGGATCCCTGCCGGCACAGTCCATTCACACCGCGCGTACGGCGTCACGCGGCTGCACTTCCTCGGCCTCACGCAGAACCCGCTGAAACTCCACGAGCCGACCGCGCTCGCCGTCTCGCCGCTGCTGAGAGAACTGCTGATCGCCTACACCGGGCTGGGCGAGCGGGAAACCCCTGCGGGCAAACGGATGCGTGCCGTGCTGCTCGACCAGCTCGCCACCGCGTCCGAACGCCCGGTGCGCGTCCCGTCCGCACACGATCCACGTCTCGCGACGGTCTGCGCGTTGCTCGAGACCGACCCCTCGGATGCACGCGGTCTCGAAGCACTGGGCCGTGTCGCGGGCGCGAGCAGCCGGACCCTCACCCGGCTGTTCCGCGAGGACATGGGCATGACGTTCCCCCAGTGGCGCACGCAACTGCGCCTTTACCACGCACTGCGCCTGCTGGCCGAAGGCCACCCGGTCACGACCGTCGCCCAGCGCTGCGGGTTCGCCACCGCGAGCGCGTTCATCGACGTGTTCCGCCGCTCGCTCGGCCACACCCCCGGCTCGTACCTCTAGAGCACCGAGAACACCTCCTCCACCCGATCCCGCTTCACGAACATCTGCCACGCGGTCTCCGCGATGTCGTCCGGGTCGAGCGTGTGCCCGGCCAGCTCGCCGAA
Source organism: Lentzea flava (assembly GCF_014648475.1). Lineage (GTDB taxonomy): Bacteria > Actinomycetota > Actinomycetes > Mycobacteriales > Pseudonocardiaceae > Lentzea > Lentzea flava. The sequence goes on from NZ_BMRE01000027.1 coordinate 22,158, forward strand.
CCGCTCGGGCTTGCTCTCCACCATCTTGTGGATGTCGCCGCGCTCGACGACACCGCCGATGGTGAGCGTGCCCGCGTACACCCCCTTGTCGGCCAGCGCAGCGTTGAGCGTCAACGCGTAGTTGCGCAACGCGGCCGACGTGAGGGCGAGCGCACCGAGCACCGGCATCGGCTGCACCGCACTGAGCCCACCGGCGAACAGCAGGCCTCCGCCGCGCTCGACCACACCGGGCAGCACGTGCCCGACGACGTCGACGGCCGGGTAGAGCCACCGCATGGCCTCCTGCGCATCGGCGGAGGTGATCGACGTGATCTCCACGGGCACCTCGCTCAGATCCGTGGCACCGGGCCCGTAGTACACGACGTCGACCGGTCCGATCTTGTCCAAAGTGGACAGCAGCACCTCCCGGTCCCGCACGTCGACCGCGAACGCCCGCGCCTTCACCCCCGCCTCGGCGAGCTCGGCGACATAGCCGGCATGCCGCCCCTCGCTGCGCGAGATCAGCACGACCTCGTACCCCTCGCGCCCGAACCGGTGCGCGATCGACATGCCGAGCCCAGGACCAACACCAACCACAACCGCGGTGGGAGACATGAGGTTCCGTCCTTCCGACGCTAATTCGAGGCAACCCTCGACTTCCAGTCGCCGACGCTACCACAAAATTCGAGGGCACCCTCGACTTAGCCGCTGAGTAGGATCCGCACATGGTCACCGCGTCGAGGCCCCTGCGTGCGGACGCGGCACGCAACCGCGAAAAGCTGCTGACGGCGGCAGCGCACCTGTTCGCCGAACGCGGCCTCGACGTCCCCCTGGAACACATCGCCCGCCGCGCCGAGGTCAGCATCGGCACGCTCTACAAGCACTTCCCGACCCGCGACGACTTCGTGGCGGCGATCTTCCCCGAACGCCTCGCCGCCCTCGACGACATCGGCGCCAAGGCCCTGGCCGATCCGGACCCCTGGCACGCGTTCGCCGGCTACCTCGACGACCTCTACGCCCTGCAGGCCGAGGACCGCGGCCTCAACGACGTCCTCGCCCGCGACCTGCCCAACGCCCCCGAGGTCGTCTCGGCCTGCCACCGGGGAGCGGGCCACGCCGAGGTTCTGATCACGCGCGCGGTCGAGGCCGGGGTGCTCCGCCCCGACTACACGATCGCGGACCTGGCCACGCTGACCAGGGCGATGGCCCAGGTCATCAGGGATTCGCCGGACGGGTGGCAGCGCTTCCTGTCCATCTACGTGGAAGGCCTGCGCACCCAGTGATCATGGGTGCCCTCGCCTCATGCCGGTGTCGGCACCACCGAACACGTGCGACACAAGATCTTGATTCTGCTAGACAGCGCTGGTGGACCGACGCGAACTCAGCGCTCTCGCGCACGCAGACCATCCGATTTCGGCTCCACTGAGCGACAGCACAGTGGAGCACCTTCTCCGCCGGGCCATCCGCGGGCAGGACGATCACCTGCTCGATCTGGGCTGCGGCGATGGCACCTGGTTGCTACGCGCACTACAGGCGCACGGCGGCGTAACGGCTGTCGGAGTCGACGTCTCGGGTGAAGGCTTCGACCGCGTCCTCAGCGAGGCCGCCCAGCTCGGTCTGGAGGATCGGCTCGAACTGCACCGCCAGGACGTCGCCGAGTACCGGTCGACCAGGAAAGCGGACTTGGTGCTCAGCGTGGGAGCCGCCTACGCGTTCGGCGGGCTGCTCCCCACGTTGAACGCCGCTCGAGAGCATCTCGCCGAAGACGGGATGCTCCTGCTCGGCGACTGCTTCTGGGAGCGCGAGCCCGACGCTGCCGTCCGAGCGGAACTGGAGGACGGTCCGCAGAAGTACGCGGATCTCCCGACCACCGTGGCCCAAGTCGTCGCCGACGGATGGACACCGGTCTACGGATACATCAGCACGATCGCGGAGTGGGACGAGTACGAATGGTGCTGGACCGGCACCCTCGCCCAGTGGGCCCTCGACAATCCCGAACACCCCGACAGCGAACTGGCTCTTCAGATGTCAGCGGCCCACCGCACCAGCTGGCTGGGCGGCTATCGCGGAATTCTCGGGTTCGTCGTTCTCCTGCTGCGGCGCACACCCGGTGGCAATGGGCATCACCATGGACAGTTGATCACTAGCGGATCTTGAAAACGACTGTCCGTGCTGGCCGGACTGGTGGGGCAGGTCGGATTCGAACCGACAACCTGACAGATTATGAGTCTGCTGCTCTGACCGGTTGAGCTACTGCCCCCTCGCAGCGGCGAACACCACCCGCTAACGCTGCGTGGTGGAGGATACCGATCACGCCGAACGGGCCTTGCGCGCCCCCGTGGCGAGCGACACATAGGCTGCACGCGTGCGTTTGACCCTCCGCGACTTCACCCCGGCGGACGAGCCCGAGGTGCTGCGGCTGTTCGCCGACTGCGACGACTGGTTCCAGGCTGCCACTGGTCACCCGTCCGGGCCCGGCGACGTGCAGAGTCTCTTCTACGCGTTGCCGGAGGGGGCGCGGTTCGAGCAGAAGCAGCTGCTGGTCGCCGAGGCTCAGGGCATGATCGGGTTCGTCGACCTCGTGCTGGACCACCCGGCGCCGGGGCACGCCAGCGTTGGTTTCTTCCTCGTGCCGAAGGATCTGCGGCGGTGGGGCATCGGCCGGGAGATGGCCAAGGCGCTCACCGAGCGCTACCCCGAGATCACGCACGTGCACGTGAGCCTCGCGGACTTCAAGCCCGGCAACGAGTTCCTCAGGGCCATGGGGTTCACGCTCAACGGTCAGCGCGCGGTGCTGGAGATCGCGCCGAGGTCCGACGGCCGGTAGCCGGCGGGATAGCCGGGGTACGTGCGGTTGGGCGTGCTGGTGAGCTTCAGGGCTCGTCGCACGGGCATCCAGCGCACCACGCGAGCCCGCAGGCGCAACGCCAGGCGCCCCAGAACGCCGACCCAGCCCAGCGGGGCGTCGAAGCCGAACGCGCGCACCATCAACGGATCCAGCATCGCCACCACCGCCCGGGAGACCACCGGCTTCAGCACCGGCGGGTACCACGAGCAGAACAGGTCGAGCGTGTACTGGCCGATGCGGCGGTTCGACGGCGCGAACACGAAGTGCTGCTGTTCGTAGGCCGCTTTGAAGGCCCGGAACTCGTCGAAGTCCGACGGGATGTCGCGGATTCCCATGCGGGCGCCGACCGCGCGGTAGAAGTGGAACGCCGCCAGCTGCTCGTTGCGCGTCAGCGGCCTCCAGCCGTACTGCGCGAGCCAGTCGATCGGGTCGTAGATGAACGTCGACAGCACGTACAGCATGTCGTCGTTGGAGATGTCATAGCGGCCGTGCTGGCGGTTGACGACGCGCAGCGCCTCACGTCCGCGCGGGGAGTCGTAGCCGTGTTCGACGAGCTCCGCCATGAGCACTGCCGTGTCGTCGTAGCGCTTCTGCGGGCGGCGTTCGAACTCGCCGGTGCGCTCCAGCAGGCCCGAGATCGTCGGCACGCAGTACGTGCGGAACAGCGCCAGCTCCAACGACTTCTGGTAGTCCCACGGGAACTCCAGGCCCGCGGAGATCCTCATGATCTCCTCGTGGTCGGCTACCGGGTCGAGCGACGAGATGCGGTGGAGGTTCGCGAAGCGCGGCATGCACCCAAAGTCACGCACGACCCCCCGAAACCAAAAGACCCCAGTCGGATGACTAGGGTCTTGGAAGCTCCCCCAACTGGACTCGAACCAGTAACCCTGCGATTAACAGTCGCATGCTCTGCCAATTGAGCTATGGGGGAATGTTCTGTTGTGGTCTTGCCTGTCAGGCTTGGTTCCTCCTGACAGTGGGTAACTCTACATGAGCCTCAAAACGGGTTCTGCAACCACCCCCCACTTTGCGGCAAAATGGGCCCTGACCAGGCACGATGTGAGAGGAGACCCGCATGAAGGGCATCTTGGTCGGTGCGGCGATCGGCTACGTGCTCGGCGCGAAGGCCGGACGGGAGCGCTACGACCAGATCGTGCGCCTGTGGCACCGCTTCATTGAGAACCCCACGGTGCGCCGGACGGCGAGCCAGGCCAAGGACAAGGCGTTCGAGGCCGCCCACCAGGCAAAAGACCTCGCCGCGGACGCTGCGGAGAAGGCCGCCGAGAAGGCCCCGTGGCGGCACCACGACGAGGCCAACGGACGGCCCGTGACCCCCTCGGGGACGCCTCGGGCGTGACGATCTTCACACCTGCGCCACCACGAAGATCCGCCTGAACGGGAACCACGTCGTGCCGTCGGCTCGCTCCGGGTACGCCTCGCGCAGCCGCGGCGCCAGTTCCGCGACGTAGGCCTCCCAGTCCGATGAGGACAGTGCCGCGCGCACCGGCCGCAACGCCGTGCCGGTCACCCATTCGAGCACGGGATCGGGGCCGGACAGCCGCTGCACGTACGTGGTTTCCCAGGCGTCCACAGAGGAGCAGCCGGCCAGCAGTTCGGCGTACTCCACGGGCTCCAGAACGGGTTTCTCCGAGCGGAAGACGTGCGCCAGCGACGGTCCGGCGACCTCGCGGATCAGCCGGTGGGACGCGTCGGCGTAGTTGCCGGGCACCTGGAAGGCGAGCCACGCGCCGGCGGGCAGCGCCCCAGCCCACTTCGACACGATCGAGGGATGCGACGGAACCCACTGCAGGACCGCGTTGGACACCACGACATCGGTGTCCGGCAACGGTTCCCAGGTCGTCACGTCGTCCACGCGAGCGTCCACACCCGCGGCGCGAGCGGCCTCGACCATCTCGGACGACGAGTCGAACGCCTCGATGGCGGCGGACGGCCACCGCGAGGACAACGACGCGGTCAGATTTCCGGGCCCACAGCCCGCATCCACCACGCGACGAGGCTCGGAAGCCCCCACGCGCGCCACGAGTTCGTAGAACGGCCGCGCCCGGTGATCGGCGAAGGCCAAGTACTGCGCCGGATCCCACATACGGCTAACAGTACACGCGTACTGCTAGCCCGCAAGCCTGGCGGCGAACGCCGCCACCGCGACGCGCACGTCGGCCAGATCCACCCCGGCGTCCCCGCGCGCCTGCCACACGACGCCGTCCCGGCCGGGGATCTTGCGCTGCAGGATCCACACGCCGGGCGACTCGACGCGCTCCCGGTGCCGGATCGAGCCCTCGACGCGCTGACTGATCGCCCGCAGCACCCGGCCGGGGTCCTGCACCGCGAACCGTTGCGCCGGAAGGTCTTCGAGCAGCACGACCGGACCTTCCAGCCCGGCCTCCTGCGCCTCGACGACCCGCAGCGCGCCCTCCCACTTCACCTTGCTGATCAGGTGCCAGCCGATCCGCCGCGGCCCCGGCACCCACAGCCCGAGCGACGTCACGACGAGATGCCCGTCCTGCACCGGCGTCGAAGCGATCACGGTCTCGTCCGGCTCCAACGACCCGGTGAACCCGTCCGGCGCACCGGAGCCGAACAACCGGCGGAACAGCCCCACTACAGCACTCCAGCGCTCTGCTGCAGGAGCGCCTTGCGGTACTCCTCCAGCGCCACCAGGTCGCCCCACAGCGCCCGGTACTCGTCGGCGTCCTTGATCGGGGACAGCCGCCGCAGCCGCGACTTCACGTCCTCGACCTGCCTGCCGACCTGCACCTCCTGCAGCCGCGCGATCACCATCGACACGTAGCGGAACTCGTCGTTCTGCTTGACGGCCAACGGTTCCACCGCGAGCTCGGTCAGCACCGACCGCACCGACGCGTGCGAGCACGCCTGCGAGATCGCGTCCAGGTACGCCGTGCCCGCGAGCCCGGAGGAGGCACCACCGGCCTCGCGGATCGCCCGGTGCAGCGCCACGTAGGCGGGCTCGGTGAACGCCTCGTCCGGCAGCGAGTCGTAGAGCGGACCGGCGTACTCCGGCAGCCGCAGCGCGACCTTGAGCACCTCGCGCTCAGGGATCAGCCGCGGGTCGCGCGGGTTGGGCCGCGGCGGTCCGTCGACCTCCACCCCCAGAGCCATCTGGTTCGGGTCGACGCGCTGAGCGGCCACGACCGGCGTCTTGCCGCCGGCGACCTGCCGCACCCGCCGCACGACCATGGCCTCGTCGTCCCAGCCCACCCACCAGGCGAGCCGCGTGGCGTACCCGTCCCGCTTGGCGCGGTCCTTGATCTGCGCGACGAACGGCACCATCTTCTTCAACGCCTCGACGCGCCCGTCCACGGAGTCGAGGTCGTACGCCTTGAGCTGCGCCTTGATCGCGAACTCGATCAACGGCGTGCGCCGCGCCACCAGGTCGCGCACCGCGACGTCGCCCTTGGCCTGGCGCAGCTCGCACGGGTCCATGCCGTCCGGTGCCACCGCGATGTAGGTCTGCGCGGAGAACTGCTGCTCCCCCTCGAACGCCTTCAGCGCGGCCTTCTGCCCCGCCTCGTCGCCGTCGAAGGTGAAGATGACCTCGCCGTTCACGTCGTCGTCGATCAGCAGCCTGCGCAGCACGTTCATGTGCTCGGTGCCGAACGCCGTGCCGCACGACGCGACCGCCGTCGGCACACCGGCCAGGTGCATCGCCATCACGTCGGTGTAGCCCTCGACGATGACGGCCTGCTTGCGCTTCGCGATCTCCCGCTTGGCCTGGTCGAGCCCGAACAGCACCTGCGACTTCTTGTAGATCATCGACTCGCTGGTGTTGAGGTACTTCGCCTGGATCGGGTCGTCGTCGAAGATCCGCCGCGCACCGAACCCGACGACCTCGCCGCCGATGTCCTTGATCGGCCACAGCAACCGCCGGTGGAACCTGTCGATCGGCCCCTGACGGCCCTCCTTGGTGAGCTGCGCCTTGATCAGCTCCTGCAGTTCGAAGCCGCGACCCAGCAGGTGCTTGGTGAGCTTGTCCCAGCCACCGGGCGCGAAACCGCAGCCGAACTGGCGTGCCGCGGCCTCGTCGAACCCGCGCTGGGCCAGGAACTCGCGCGCCGCCTGCGCCTCCGGTGAGGCGAGCTGCTCGGCGTAGTACTCGGCGGCCTGCTTGTGCGCCTCGATGAGCCTGCTGCGCGTGCCCCGATCGCGCTGGATCGTGACGCCGCCGCCCTCGTAGGTGAGCTGGATGCCCGCCCGGTCCGCGAGCCGCTCGACGGCCTCCACGAACGACAGGTGCTCGACCTTCATCACGAAGGCGATCACGTCGCCGCCCTCGCCACAGCCGAAGCAGTGGAACGTGCCGTGTGACGGGCGCACGTTGAACGAGGGCGTCTTCTCGTCGTGGAAGGGGCACAACCCCTTGAGTGCGCCTCCGCCGGCTCTCTTCAGCGAAACGTGGTCGCCGACGACCTCATCGATGCGGCTGCGCTCACGCACCAATGCGATGTCGCTCTCCCTGATGCGTCCTGCCACGTCCCCGAGTCTAATCCCCTGGCAAACTGCCAATCGTGACCGCGGCCGACGACTTCGCACTCCACCGAGCCCACCTCATCGGCGTGGCGTACCGGCTGACCGGCAGCGTCGCCGACGCCGAGGACGCCGTGCAGGAGGCCTGGCTGCGGTTCTCGACGGCCGAGGGCGTCAGGGACGTCCGCGGCTGGCTCACGACCGTGGTGAGCCGCATCTGCCTGGACCGGCTGCGGTCCGCCGCCGTGCGCAGGGAGACCTACGTGGGCTCGTGGCTGCCGGAACCGCTGCTGACCACCGACGAGGCCGACGACCCGCTGGCGTCGGTGGTGCGGTCCGACGGCGTGCGCATGGCGGCCCTGGTCCTGCTGGACCGGCTCACGCCCGAGCAACGCGTCGCGTTCGTGCTGCACGACGCGTTCTCGTTGCCGTTCAACGAGATCGCGGACACGCTCGGCGTCTCGGAGGCCTCAGCGCGCCAGCACGCCTCCCGCGCCCGCAAGGCCGTCGCGGGCGCCGAACCACCGCCCCGCGCGGCGCTCGCCGAGCAGCAGGAGGTGCTGGAGAAGTTCCTCCAGGCCATGGCGGGCGGCGACATCGGCGCGGTGCTCGGCCTGCTGCACCCGGACGCGATCATGGTCGGCGACGGCGGCGGCAAGGTCCGCACGGCGGTCAACACGATCACCGGCGCGGAGAAGATCGCCCGCTTCTTCTTCGGACTCCTCCGCAAGTACGGCTTCGAGGACGAGTTCCCGCAGGTGCGACCCGTGCAGGTCAACGGCGACCTCGGCGTCGTCATCCCGGCGCAAGGCGGGATGACCCCGCGCGTGACGACGTTCACCGTGCACGACGGGAAGATCCTCGCGGTCTACGACATCGCCAACCCCGACAAGCTCGGCCACGTGGACTTTTGATCTGGACCGCGCAGGCCGAGAGCCGGTCACCACCGCAACCGCAGCAGCTTCCCGACGTCCCTGAGCTTCGGGATCGCGCTGACGACCTTCATCTGGATCCTGCCGGACCTGGGCAACGCGTCCAGGTGCGGCAGGTCCACGCTGCGCCAGGCGTCCACAGTGGTCAGTCCGGGGTGCAGCGCCTCGACCTCGCGCGGGTCGTCGACACCCCAGTGCAGCGTCGCACCGGCGTTGCGCACGGCGGGAACGAGCTTCTGCAGCTTGATCCCCCACGAGCCGTAGACGTCGAACAGCAGCTCACCACTGGCGAACCTGCTGGTGATCCTGCGGATCAACGCGTGGCCCTCCTCGCGCGTGAGGTACATCGAGAGGCCCTCGAACACCGCCACCGCCGGACGATCCGCGGGCACGTCGGCCAGCCACGCGTCCTCCGTGACCGACGACGCCACTAGCCGGTAGTCGCCGGACGGCTCCGGCAACAGCTTGTGCCGCAACGCGACCACGTCCGGCATGTCGACGTCGATCCAGCGCACGGTGTCCGGCCGTTCGATGCGATGCGCGCGCGTGTCCAGGCCACACGCGAGATGCAGCACCGTGCACGTCGGGTTGCGCTGGATGAACTCACGAGTCCAGTCGTCGAGCACCTTGGCGCGGATCGCCACACCAACCGCGCTCGTCGTGTTCATGCCGGTCTTGGTGAAGTCGTAGTCGATGCGGTCGACCGCGCGCTTCGCCTCGTCGTCGTGCAGCACCGAGGTGGCTCGCCCGCTGTCCAGCGCCCGGCCGTACAGCGTGGCGAGCATGGTCTCCTGGGCACCCGTCAGGGTGATCTTCTCCACACCTCTAGTGTGCCGGGACGCGGCACGCGTCGCCGCTGGTGAATCCCTGGTCCTTGATGCCGAACGCGCTGTTGAACCGCGCCCGCTGGTTCTCCAGCGCGATCTGGTACGTCAGCGCGACGAGTTCCTTGCGTCCCAGCAGCTTCTCCAGCTCGGCGACCTGCTCGTCGGTGACGCTGACGGGTGTGTCGGTCATCGCGTCGGCGTACGCCAGCGCCTTGCGTTCGATGTCGGTGAAGAGCGGTGAGGTGGCGTACGAGTCGATGTGCTTCAACCGTTCGATGTCCAGGCCACCGTGCTTCATCAGCATCGCGCCGAAGTCGACGCACCACGAGCAGCCGAGCTTCACGGCCGTGCGGTAGACGCAGAGCTCGAACAACGGCCCGTGGACCGCCTTCTTGATCGCCAGTTCGTGCCGGCCGCTCGCGATCAGCAGCTTCGGATGGTGCGCCATGACCGTGACCGGTTCGGGCACGGCCCCGAACTCGCGCCGCGCGAACCAGTACAGGGCCTTGGTGAGCAGGCCCGCGTTCTTCTTGGTGACTCCCTTGATCCTCGTCATGCCCTGTGGACGAGGCAGCCCTGAAGAACGTGACAGCGAACGTGACAGCGAACGTGACACCTTTGGGTGACTGGGTTGCGAGCCTGGCACCTCATAGGGTCCTGGCATGAGCAACGACTTCGTGCTGGACATCGATCACGAGTCGGCCGGCCTGCTGGCGGGAACACTGCTGGCGGGCGACTCGTGTGCGGTGCCGGTGCGTCACCAGAACGTCCGCCTGCTGCTGTGCGCGCTGCCCGGCGAGGACGGCATGCGGCTCTTCCTGCGCCGCAACACCCCCAACTAACGGTCGTACACGGCCACGTAGTCCATCAGCAGGTCGCGCGACCGCTCGTTGTCGAGCGCGATGGCGTGCATCCGCCGGAAGATCAGCACGGCCCGTTCGACGGTGGCCGCGTCGCTGGCGAGCACCCAGTTCGCGAGGTAGACGAGCGGCGGCTCGTGCTCGTACTGGATCAGCGCGTAGTCCAGCCCGACCGCCCCCGCGGCGCCGGAGCTGGCCGGCACGATCCTGATCGACGGCGCGTGGAACAGCAGGTGCAGGACCTGGTCCTCCATCAGCCGGTCGTTCCCCACCACGGTGCGCAGCGCGTACTCGTGGATGAAGAACACGCACCGCGGCAGCACGCCGTCAGGTTGCAGCTCCGGTGCCGGGGTGAGGCCCAGCGCGCCTGCCAGCGCCTTCGCGTAGCACTCCGTCCTGAGCAGGACGGGAACGGTGACGCCGCTGAAGCACGTGATCTGCGTGGCGCCGGCCGCGGCGAGCACGACGAGCTGCTCGCCGGCACCGTGCTGGGTCATGACTGGAACGGTAAAGGCATGATCATGATCGCGCCGCGCGAAACGCTCGCCCATCAGGGCGAACAGTCCCGGAAATCGCTCACGGACGGGCGACCTGAGCGAGGAAGTAGACCGCCTTCGAGCGGGCGTGCCGGACGGCGAGCAGGAACGGCCTGTCGACGTTCACCACGATCGGCTCGGTCGGGATCTCGATCGACACGGTGCGGAACGTGACGGCGGTGGCGGCCGCGCCCTCCAGGCCTTCCTCGTCCAGCCGCAGCACGGCCTCGTGGAGCACGTCGTCGACGAACAGCCGCTCGTCGGGCGAGAGCCCGCTGAAGTCGGCGTCGCGCGCGAACATGCGCCGCGCTCCCAGCCGTTCCAGCACGCTCTTCAGCTGGAACTTCTCCCGGATGTCCACTTTGGGCAGGGAGAGCTCGAGGTTGGTCCGGCCGGTCGCCTCGAACACCGACGGGTCGAGCGGCTGGTCCAGTGACGTGTCCGGCAGCAGGATCACGGCCTCCACGCCGGAGGCCGCGGGCAGCACGACCGTCTGCCAGCCGTCGTGGCGGGCGTAGCGGAACTTCTCGGTCACCTTCATCGTCGGCACGTCCACGTCACCGCCGGGCGCGTGGAACGGCCTGGGCGCGGTCTCCCAGGCGGCGAACGGGTTCAGCCAGCCCACCTTGAGGTACAGGGCGTTGACGATGATCGCCGCGGCGTCCGGGGGCGGCGGGCTCGTCAGCAGCTCGGGGATCAGGCCGCGGGTCGTCTCGGCGACGTCGGTGTTGACGAGCTTGCGGACCGTCGTGGGGTCGGAGAACGCCGTGCGCCGCACCGACTTCGCGAGCGAGAAGTCCGGGTTCAGGGTCAGGTCGTCGTCGGCCCACAGCGTGTTCGCGACGGCCAGTTCGGGCACGTCGAGGGCGTCCGACGGGTCGAAGCCCGCCAGCAGCCGGTCGAGCTCGGCACGGGTCTCGCCACGGGCGGCCTCCTGCGCTAGAGCGAGCGCGCTCGCCACCGAGAACGGCGACCAGCAGGCGTTGGACGACGGATCCGGCACGGCGACGCGGTGCACGGTCAGAGCGAACTGGGCCTGGTCGGTCACGCTCCCGAACCTACGCCGATGCGCGGTGCCTGGCCACGGCCTGCGCGTCGGTGAGCAGCGCGACCTGGTCGACGACGACGCGAAGCCGTGCGGCGTAGGAGGAAGCGGCCGCGAACAGCGGGCGGAACGCCGGATCGAGCAACGTCGGACGCTCCATCAGCCGGGTGACGAGGTCGGCGAGCAGCTCGCGTTGCGCGGCCTGCATGGCGAGACGGGTCGGATCGCTCATCACGTACCGGACGGCTATCGCCTTGAGCAGCGCCACTTCCGCAGCGACCTGGCGCGGGATCTCCAGCGAGGCGTTGTACCTCGTGAGGGCGCCTTCGCCGTGGACCTCGCGGGTCGCGGTGACTGCCGCCGAGGCGAACCGGCCGACCAGTTCGCTGGTGAGGTTCTTCAACGCGACCTGGGCGCCGAGCGAGCCGTCGTACTCGTGCTCGGTCCAGTAGCCGATCACGGGCAGCTTCAGCAGTTCCTCCGCCGTGGCTTCGAGCGTGGCGACGGACTCGTCGGAGAAGGTCTTGGCCGCGAGCGAGGCGATGGCCGCACGTTCGTCGGGACGGGCGAGGGCACCGAGGCTGATGCGGTGGGCCAGGACGCCGTCCTCGACGTCGTGCACCGAGTACGCCACGTCGTCCGACCAGTCCATCACCTGCGCCTCGATGCACCGCTCACGGTCCGGTGCGCCCTCACGCATCCACTCGAACACTTCCAGGTCGTCGTCGTACACGCCGAACTTCACCGTGCCGGGCGTACGCGGCCACGGGTACTTCGTCGACGCGTCGAGCACCGCACGCGTGAGGTTGAGCCCGTGAGCGGACTTCGGTTCCAGGCGGGCGAGGATTCGGAACGTCTGCGCGTTGCCTTCGAAGCCACCGCACGGCCCGGCGAGCTCGTTGAGCGCCCTCTCGCCGTTGTGCCCGAACGGCGGATGACCGATGTCGTGCGCGAGACCGGCGGTGTCGACGATGTCCGGGTCGCAGCCCAGTTCCTCGCCGATGCCGCGGCCGATCTGCGCGACCTCCAGCGAGTGGGTGAGCCGGGTGCGCGGGACACCGGTGACCTCCGACCCCTCACCGGGGCCGACGACCTGCGTCTTCCCCGCAAGCCGGCGCAACGCCGCGGAGTGCAGCACGCGGGCTCGGTCGCGGGAGAACGGTGTGCGCGTGTCGGTGCGGGCGCCCGGCAGCACGGCGCTCTTCGGTTCCTCGATGAGCAAACGCTCCGCGTCGTGGCCGGTGTAACCCATCACCCGATTTTAGGGAGCTTGAGCTCGTCGAACACTCCGGCGTGGGCCTTCATCAAGCGGTAGTACAGGAGCGCTCCGGTTTCGCGCTTGATGTAGAACCACTGCGTCTCGCGCGTCTGCACGTTCGGCCCCACGCGCGTCGGTGACGTCCAGGCCTTCAGCCCGGCGTCCTCCGCCATCGTGCGGGCGCGCAGGGAGTGCCACGGGTCGCTGACGATGACGGCGGTCTTCAGGCCGCGTTCCCCGGCGACCGAGGCGACGGCGCGCAGCGAGCCCAGGGTGTCCGCGCCCTCGCCGACCTGCAGCACTCGGTCCTCCGGAACGCCGCGCTTGACCAGCCACAGCTTGCCGACCTGGCCCTCGGTGAAGTTGTCGCCGGGCTGGCGGCCACCGGTCGTGGCGATGTAGCCGACGACGCCCTCCTTGTACAGGCCGAGCGCGTGCTCGAGCCGGGCTTCGAGCACGTCGGACGGGACACCGTTGTACTGCGCGGCGCCGAGGACGATCGCCATGTCGGCCTTGGTCCAGTCGTCGACCCGCGCGACCTGCCACACCCGGAACGCCGTACCGCCCACCACGAGCGCACCGATGATCAACGCGCCGAAGAGCAGGCGCAGCACGATGCGACGAATCCTGGCCAGAGGTTTGAGGGGTGGGGTCCGCACCCTTTGCATGGTTCCAGACCGGGCCGGTCCTGCTTTGGCACCCCCGCGTTGACGCCCCTGCGAGGATCATCATCATGCCTGCTGAGCAGCCCACGATCCTCGCCACCTCCGGAGGTTTGCGCCAGGGGCGCAGGACCTTCCTCGAATTCGGCAAGCTGATCCACTTCGCCCTGGACCTCTCCGGCGTGGAGGGCCGCAGGCCGCGGCTCTGCTACGTCGGCACCGCGGGAGGCGACCAGCGGCACATGAACGCCTACATGGCGGAGGCCGGCAGCGTCGCGGGCGTCGAGGTCTCGATGCTGAACCTCTTCACCATGCCGCCGACGGACGACCTGGAGAGCTACGTGCTCTCGCACGACGTCGTGTGGGTCGGCGGTGGCTCGGTCGCGAACCTGCTCGCGGTGTGGCAGGTGCACGGCCTCGGCGAGGTCTTCCGCAAGGCGTGGGAAGCGGGCGTGGTGCTCAGCGGCGTGTCGGCGGGCTCGATCTGCTGGCACATGGGAGGCGCGACCGACTCGTTCGGACGTGACCTCCGGATCGTCACGAACGGCCTCGGCTTCCTGCCCTACGGCAACGGCGTCCACTACGACTCCGAGGAGCAGCGCCGCCCGACGATCCACAAGGCCGTCGCTGCCGGAGTGCTGCCGACGACCTACTGCACCGACGACGGCGTCGGCCTGCTCTACCGCGGCACCGAGCTCGTCGAGGCGGTGTCGGAACGGCAGGGCGCCGGCGCGTACGTGGTGGTCAGGGAAGAGTCTTCAGCAACCGCTCAGGAGGAAAAGGTCGACACCAGGCTCCTGTGACGCGGAACTTGGAGGTGTGCGCTGGGCCCTGATCATCCTCGTCACGGCGGCCGTTTTCGTGGTCCCGGACGCCTCGCCGTGCCACGCGCACGCGAAGCCCTCAGCTGATATATCGCGCGGACCCGATGTATTGGATACGGCACCCGATACATCGGATACCGCGCCCGATATATCGCATACCAGCCCTGATATATCGGATACCGGGGCACGGTCTGCGATATCCGATATATCGGCGGCTGATATATCGGATATCGCTGCGGCGGGCGGCCAGTCCGACGTCGGCGTCGCCGTCATGGACCTCGACTCCGGTCAGGTGATCTCGCAGCAGGGCGACCAGCCGTTCTACTCGGCGTCGCTGTCGAAGCTGATCCTCGCCGTCGACGCGGTGCAACAACCGTTGTCGGCCGACGACCAGGACCTGATCCACCGCGCGCTGAGCGTCAGCGACGACGAGGCCATGGACGTGCTGTGGACGAGGTTCGACGGCATGGACGCCATCGGCCGCGTCGCCGCCGAAGCAGGCCTGACCGGCACGCACGCTCCGGACGACCCGTCGCAGTGGGGAGAGGTCGTCATCACCGCGAACGACATGGTGCGGCTCTACCGCTACATCCTCGGCTCACCGGTCCGCGACACGATCGTCGCCGCGCTGTCCTCGGCCCCACCGACCGCCGCGGACGGCTTCGACCAGGCGTTCGGCCTACTCGGCGTCACCGGCGTCTACGCCAAGCAGGGCTGGATGTACTACCTGCCCAGCGACGTCTACCTGCACAGCGCGGGCGTCCTCGACAACCGCTACGCCGTCGCCGTCCTCACCACGAGCCCGACGGGCAACTGGACCACCGCCAGGCAGTCGATCAACGCCGTGTCCAAGGCCCTCCTGGCGAAGCTCGGCGTCACCGGCTAACCCGCCACCGCCTCCGTTCCCGCCACGTCGTGTGCGATTCACCCGTGTAGTCGCCCATCACCAGCAGCGCCACCACGACCAGCACCACCGCGCCGAACAGCACCACACCGAACAACACCGAGGTCACCGTCTCGAAACCGAACGTGGCCACCGGCAAGGTGAGCCCGCTGATGACCCCGACGTACGGGCCGAGGTTCTTCCGCCTTGCCATGTGTACATCGGTCACCCGCGTCAGCGACATCCCGAGCAGCACCACCGCGAACGTCACCGCGAGCCCGGAGAACAGGTAGAACGGCAGGTGCTTCCCCGACATCGAGGACACCGCCACCACAGCCACCGCCAGCAAAGCGCCCACCACGACGAGCACGGTGCCGAGCTCCTGGATCCGGCGAGCCGGCGCGCCTTCGCCGGAGCCCGGCACCAGCGGCCCGTCCTTCTCGATCACCATCCGGTGCACGCCCTTGCCGATCACCACGACGAGCCCCAACGCGCCGAAGAGCGGAACGAGCAACACCAGCGCCGCGCCCAGCAACAACTCTCCCGGCATGCCCACCGGCTCGATGTTGAACGAAAGCCAGTAACTCGGGTACAGCAACGCGAGCGCGGCCCCCGACAGCACTACGAAGACGTGCCGCACCCGAGGCGCCGTGTGTTCGGTGACCCGCGAGGCCACCAACCCCGCCGCCACCGCGCACAGGCTAACCATCCCGGCAGGCACCGCAGCCGCCACGAGCACGGGCGGATTGCCCACCTCGGTGGTCGCCGCGAACACGATCACCCACGCGACCAGCAAGACTCCCGCCGCGGCCACCGCGAGGCCACGCCCCCTCAGCTTCTCCCCCGTCATGCGTCCTACACGCCGGACCTGGCCTGGTCGTTGCCACCGCCGGGAGCGGGTGATCGAGATCAGGTCGGCAGTTCAGGAGGAACGGTGCCCCACGCCTTGACGCTCGCTTCCACCTCCAGGGCGGCGTACAGGACCAGCGATGTCGACGCCACGACGACCACCGTGAAGACGACCGAACTCACGCTGGTCAACAGACCGTTCACCTCGGGGTAGTCCGTGTAGAGCGTCGACAGCGAGGTGTAGGTCCCGGACCCGCAGACGATCGCCCAGACGCGCAGCGGCTTGATGTGGGTGACCACCTCGGTCACCTTCGTCATGGTCAGTCCCACGCCCAGGACGCCCAGAACCGCCAGGCAGCCCACCGCCGCGAGGACCGCGCCGACGCCGGGGTACAGCGGCAACGTCATCCCCGCGACGAACACCGCGAGCGCCAGCCCCGGTGCCGCGGCGACGAGCACGACGCCGAGCTGCCTGATCTCCTGCGGGCTCCTGCCCGATCTCCATGCGCGCACGAAGACGTCACGCGTCAGCGCGGCGAGCTGTTGCCTTTTCCGCGAAAAAGGCCCGGTGGCGGAGACCGGGCCGGAAGAACCGCGTCTAGCAGCCGATCAGGCGAGCGGCCAGGTACGACTCGAGCTGGTCCATCGCCACCCGCTCCTGCGACATCGTGTCGCGCTCCCGCACCGTCACGGCGTGGTCGGTCAGGGTGTCGAAGTCGACCGTCACGCAGAACGGCGTGCCGATCTCGTCCTGGCGGCGGTAGCGGCGGCCGATGGCACCGGCGTCGTCGAAGTCGACGTTCCAGTGGCGGCGCAGGGCGGTCGCCAGGTCGCGGGCCTTGGGCGACAGCTCCGCGTTGCGCGACAGCGGCAGCACGGCGACCTTCACCGGCGCCAACCGCCTGTCGAGCTTCAGCACGACGCGCTTGTCCACGCCGCCCTTGGCGTTCGGGGCCTCGTCCTCGACGTACGCCTCGAGCAGGAACGCCATCATCGGGCGGCCGACACCGGCTGCCGGCTCGATGACGAACGGCTTGTAGCGCGAGTTCGTGGCCTGGTCGAAGTACGACAGGTCGACGCCGGAGGCGTTCGAGTGCGTGGTGAGGTCGAAGTCGGTGCGGTTCGCGATGCCCTCGAGCTCACCCCACTCCTGGCCGCCGAACTGGAAGCGGTACTCGATGTCGACGGTGCGCTTCGAGTAGTGCGAGAGCTTCTCCTGCGGGTGCTCGTAGTGCCGCAGGTTCTCCTTCGCGATGCCCAGGTCCGTGTACCAGCGGGTGCGCTCGTCGATCCAGTACTGGTGCCACTCTTCGTCCGTGCCCGGCTCGACGAAGAACTCCATCTCCATCTGCTCGAACTCGCGGGTGCGGAAGATGAAGTTGCCCGGCGTGATCTCGTTGCGGAACGACTTGCCGATCTGGCCGATGCCGAACGGCGGCTTCTTGCGGGAGGTCGTCTGCACGTTCAGGAAGTTCGTGAAAATGCCCTGCGCGGTCTCGGGGCGCAGGTAGTGCAGGCCCTCCTCGGTCTCGACCGGACCCAGGTGCGTCTTCAGCAGGCCGTTGAACATCTTCGGCGCGGTGTACTTGCCGCGCACGCCGCAGTTGGGGCACGGCACGTCCGACACGTCGCCCTCGGCGACCTCCTTGCCGGTGCGCTCGGCGTACTCCTCGGACAGCGTGTCCGCGCGGAACCGCTTGTGGCACGACTCGCACTCGATCAGCGGGTCGACGAACGCCTCGACGTGGCCGGAGGCGACCCACACGTCACGCGGCAAGATCACCGACGAGTCGAGGCCCACGACGTCCTCGCGGCCGCGGACCATGAAGTTCCACCACTGGCGCTTGATGTTGTCCTTGAGCTCGACCCCCAGAGGTCCGTAGTCCCACGCCGAGCGGGTACCGCCGTAGATCTCCCCGCACGGGTAGACGAACCCCCTGCGCTTGCAGAGGCTGACAACGGTCTCGATGCGATCGGCGGCCAACGGGAACTCCATCGGGGGAATCAGATTCGGGGGCCACAGCCTAGCCCGTCACGTTGCGCCCCGAACGGGCGACCGGAGCCTTACGCTGCACGAATGGAAGACCGGCTGCGAGAGCTGTGGGACTTCGCCGACCTGGACGGCACCGAGGCGAGGTTCCGGGCGTTCCTGGGCAACGTGCAGAGCGACGACGAGCGCGCGGAGGTGCTGACCCAGCTCGCCCGCGTCGAGGGCCTGCGCGACAACTTCGCCGCAGGTCATGCCCTCGTCGACGAGGCGGAGACCCTCGTCGCCCCCGACTCGACGGGCCGGGTGCGCGTGCTGCTCGAACGCGGCAGGCTGCACCGCTCCGGTGGCGATCCGGAGGCGGCGCAACCGTTGTTCGTGGCGGCGTTCATCCTGGCCAAGACGCGCGGCGACCTGTCGCTCGCGGTCGACGCCGCGCACATGGCGTCACTGGTCGACGACCCCGAGAAGTGGACCAAGCAGGGGCTCGAACTGGTCGAGGCGAACCCGGAACTGTCGCGGTGGCTCGGCCCGCTGCACAACAACCTCGGTTGGTACTACTACGAGAACGAGCGTTTCGACGAGGCGCTGGAGGCCTTCGAGAAGACCCCGGAGGCGTACGCGGAAAGCGGCAAGGCCAAGACTCTGCACGCGTTGGGGCGCAACGAAGAGGCCGCCGAGGCCGCGCGCAAGGCGTTGGAACTCCTCCCCCACGACTCGCACGAGGAGTGGGTCAAGGAGATGGAAGCCATCGCTAACGAGGCTTAGCTGGACCCGCCGCCTCGCCGAGCCGCACGGTGAACGCGTCCTCGGCGAGCAGGCTCGTGTGCGTCTCGACCTGGCCATCGGCGCTGGTCAGCGTCGGCTCGTACATCGCGGGCTCGTCGGTCAGCGCCTCGGACAGCAGCGGGATCACGTGTTCGCGCACGGGGAACGGCGACATCGCGCGCCGATAGGCCACCACGGACTCGAACTCGACCGTCAGCACCCACCGTTCGTCGGCGTCGGTGGACCGCGCCAGCGTGCCTTTCACGCACCCCGGCTGAGCGGTCAGGAGCTTCAGCGCGTGCTCCACCCGCGAGGTAAACGCCTCAGGGTCGGATACGCGGAAACGGCACACGAGCAGCACGGTGCAAGGATGACACGGTGACCTCGAAGCGCCCTCTGCTGCCCGGCGACGGTCCACTGGCGCGCGTCCGCCCGGTGGTGGCGTTCCTGCTCGTGCTCGGCCTGTTCATCGCCGGCGTCACGGTGGGCGGCACGGTGGGCGCGGCGCTGTTGGGCGTGCTGATCATCGGGGCGGGAGTGCTGCTCGCGGCCACCTGGAGGGTCCTTTCCCCAGCTCAGCGCACGTTGCGCGTGGTGGTCCTGCTGGTACTGCTCGTCATCACCGTAGAATTGGTTGTGAAAATCCCTACCAGGTGAGGTGTGCCGCCATGACCGTCCAGCTGCACGGCGAGCACTCCCCCGAACGCGAGGCCCCGGCACCCGCGCCGCCCAGAGCCGCGCACACCCTGGCCGAGGCGGGCGACCTGCTGCGCGCCCTCGCCGCCCCGGTCCGCATCGCCATCGTGCTGCAACTGCGCGAGCACGACCGCTGCGTGCACGAACTGGTCGAGGCGCTGGGTGTCGCGCAGCCGCTGATCAGCCAGCACCTGCGGGTGCTCAAGTCGGCGGGCGTGGTGCACGGTGAACGGCACGGCCGCGAGGTCGTCTACCGGCTCGTGGACGAACACCTGGCGCACATCGTGGTGGACGCAGTGACGCACGTCGAGGAGAAGTTGTGACCGGACTCAGGTCCACCAAGCAGCGCACGGCGGTCTCGAACCTGCTCGACCAGCTCGACGACTTCCGCAGCGCCCAGGAACTGCACGAGGAACTGCGCCGCCGAGGCGAGGGCATCGGCCTGACCACCGTCTACCGCACCCTGCAGTCCCTGGCGGACGCGGGCCAGGTCGACGTCCTGCGCACCGACTCCGGCGAGGCCATCTACCGCCGTTGCTCCGCCCACCACCACCATCACCTTGTGTGCCGCCACTGCGGCCGCACGGTGGAGGTGGAGGGCCCCGCCGTCGAGAAGTGGGCCGACCGGGTGGCGGCGGAGAACGGCTTCTCCGAGGTCAGCCACACCGTCGAGATCTTCGGCACCTGCGCGGAGTGCACAGCCAAACTCAAGTAGGGGGCGGCCATCAGCGAGGAAGACGAGGACGACGGCTTCAGCGTCCAGAACTCCGTCGGCAACGGCGACTACGGCACAGTCGTCCAAGCGGGGTCGATCGGCTCGCTCCACGTGGGCTCGGCGGGCGATTCCGCCGAGGCGCTGGCGAGTCCGATCATCGTCACGGTGGACGTCGAGCCGTCACTTTCCACGCTGTACGTGGACGACGACCCTCCACGGGCGATGGCACGCAGCGGAGACGTCCACGTCATCACGGTGGAAGCACGAACCACACGGGCGGTCGTCCTCCTCGGCATGCGACCCGTCGTGGTGTCCCGGCGGCCTCCCCGCCGCGCCTGCGTCGAGGTGCGCATGGGCGGGATCATCACCCCTCGCCCCTTCACCGCCGACTTCGACAGCACCCGGCCCCGGCTGACGGCGCTCGAGCAGAACTTCCCGTTCAGCGTCAGCGCCACCGACGTGGAGCAGTTCCGCTTCGTGCCGCAGGCCACCAGGGACGAGATCAGCTGGCGACTCGAGCTCGACTGGCTCGTCGCGGGGAAACGCGGCACCACCGTGATCGACGATCACGGGAAGCCCTTCGAGATGTATCCGCCGGACGTCCTGTGGGAGGGCAGGCACGAGTCGGACCTCAATTGGGGCTGCGGCCTGTTCCACCTGCCCGGCTGCCCCGCCGAGCGATTGGCGGCGCTGTCGCGGCAGGGCACCGTGTCGATCTACCGCGACGACACCGGACACGGGCTGATCGATCCCGACGGCGGCGGCGCGCAGCTGGACCTGCGGCGGTCGGCGCTCGCACCGGGCATCTCCGTCAGTCCTGGCCAGCGGGTCGCCTACGAGGTGCGCGAGGTCCCGGCCGGTCTCGAGGTCACCAACGTCCGGCCGGCGAACGGGGAGGTCGTCCCGGACGAACCCGTCGCGGACGAGCCGACGACCGAAACCGTGCAGGACCTGCTGGCCGACGCGCCGGCGAACGATCCCAAGGACGCGGCGAACTGGCCCGCCTACGAGGCACTCGCCCCGCGGCTGCACGCGTTCGTCGGCCAGGCACCCGCTGGCAGCCACGAGCCGAAGCCGTTCCGGGAGCTGGTGCTGCGCGTTCTGGACTACCTCAACATGTCAGAGCAGTCGGAGCTCGGCGCCACCATCGCACGCCGCGTGCACCGCGTCTGGGCCGGCGCGCTGGGCGGGAACCACCGGGACACCCTCGCGGTCGCCAACCGCTTCGCCGGATACCTGTTCAAGCTCGGCCGGTACGAGCAGGCGGAGCACCTGTTCCTCAACACCTACGAGCGACGCGAGCGGGCGCTGGGCGAGAACGACCCGGACACGCTGGTCTCGGCGGGAAACCTCGCCATGATCCTGTCCCTGCGCGGCGTCGACGACCGCGTTCGCCGGCTCCGCGCGGACACGCTGCGGCGCAGCCGCCAGGTGCTCGGCGAAGATCACCGCGACACGTTGATGGCCGCGGAAGCCGTGGGCAACCTGCACCTCCTGGACGAGGACTACGAGGCGGCGCGCGCGGTCTTCGCGGACACGGTGCGGCGGGCCGAGTCGGCGCTCGGCCCGGACGACATCGGCACGCTGAGGCCCACCGTCAGGCTGGCTTCGGCCCTGCGCAAACTCGGCGCGCTCGCCGAAGCTCGTGACCTGTGCGCGGACGTCCTGTCACGGGCCAGGCGCGTGCTCGGCGAGAACCACCCGCTGACCCGCTCCGCCGCCGCGGGAGCCTACGACTCGTAGGGCTCGACCGGTTCCGCCACCGGCGTGGACGACTCGACCGTGAAGCTCGGCACCCAGGAGTTCTTCTCGGACGCCGACTTGGGCACCACCTGACCGGTCACCTCGACCCACTGGTCGTTCGGCAGCGACGGCACGTCGCCGACCAGCTTCACCTTCAACGGCCGGGCGTCCGCGGCGCAGCACGAGATCGCGAGCCGCGCGACGAACGTGTCGCCGTCCGCGCGCGTGAGGAACCCGGTCAGCTTCACGCGGCGGTTGTCCAGCGTCCCGGACTCGTCCCACGCCGTGCGCGTGACGAACTCCGTCATGGACAACGGGATGACGTCGCCGGAGGGCAGGTCGCCCAGCAGGTTGCGGGACCGCTGCGTCTGGTTCGTGTCCGCCGCGGAGCTCACGACGTCACCGCCCAGCGCGGGCGGCGAGATCAGGAACACCGCGAGCACCGGCAGCAGCATCAGCCAGGTCGAGCGCGACGAGTGCGAGTGGCCGTCGTCCTCGACGGCCTTGCCGCGGCGGATGTCGCGGATGATCGCGAACAGCGCCAGGCCGATCATGATCACTCCGGCCGCGATGAGCAGCGGCAGCAGGCCCTTCTGCACGTAGCGCAGGTACAGGCCGGAGAAGCTGATCTTCAGCAGCGCGCCGCCGAGCAGCACCAGCAGGATGTTCTGGGTTTCCCGCCTCACAACAGCACCACCCCTGTCGCCACGGCGCACAAGATCGCCACTACGAAGGTAGCCGGTGCGAACCGGAAGGCGAAGGACTTGCCGAACGCACCCGCCTGCAACGCGATCAGCTTCACGTCGACGGCGGGGCCGACGACCAGGAAGACCAGGCGCGGCAACAGCGGCAACGCCGAGAAGGCCACGGCCACGAAGGCGTCGGCCTCCGAGCACAACGCCAGGATCACGGCCAGGAACGCCATCACCAGCACGCCCAGGACCAGCTGCCCGCCGAGCGTCTGCATCCACGCGACCGGCACGAACGTCTTGAACGCGGCGGCGAAGAGCCCGCCCAGCACCAGGAACCCACCGGCGTCCACGAGGTCGTGGCGCGCGCTCTCGGCGAAGACCGCCCACTTGTTGGTGCCGGGGTGATCGTGCAGACGGGCCAGAGCACGCTCAGCGATCCACTCCGCCTTGCCGAAGCGCACCCACAGCCAGCCCATGACCATCGCGGTCAGCAACGAGCCGACGAACCGCGCGACGACCATCATCGGGGTGTCGTTGAACGCCACCGCCGTCGCCACCAGCACGATCGGGTTCACCGCGGGCGCCGCCAACAGGAACGTGAGCGCCACCGCGGGCGCCACGCCCTGCTGCATCAACCGTCGCGCGACCGGCACCGAAGCGCACTCGCAGCCCGGCAGCGCCACGCCCGCGACACCGGCCACCGGCACGGCCAGCGCGGTCTTCGACGGCAGCAGCTTGCGCAGCACCGACGCCGGCACGAACGCCGCGATCGCACCGGAGATCAGCACGCCCAGGACCAGGAACGGCATGGCCTGCACGCAGATCGCCACGAACACGGTCGAGGCCGTGCGCAGCTTCGGCACGTCGAGCAGGTCGACGAGCCGGGACTGGAAGAGCAGTGCGAGAACGAGGATCCCGCACAGCACCTCCAGCGACGTGATCTTCAGCCGAGGCGGGCCTGAGCGCCGCTTCGACGACCGGATCTCGCCGGTGATCGTCATTCCGCGTCCGCGTCCAGGTCGAGCAGACGGCGGTAGGTGCGGGCCATGCCCTCGCGGATCTCCTCCGGCGACGGCGGCTCGGCGAACTCGGCCTCTTCTTCCTCGAGGTCCTCGTCGTCGTCGAAGTCGACGGGCGTGCCGTTGACCACGTCCTCGTCGTCTTCCTCTTCGAGGGCGGCCTCGCGGAGCTCCTCGATCGTGGCGGAGACGTCCTCGGCGCTCAGGGCGGGCAGCATCGGCTTCACGATGGCCAGCACGCCGCCCTCGGCGTCGTCCAGCGCCACCGCCTCGGCCAGCGCGACGGCGTGGTCGCGCTCGTACGGGCCGCAGATGAAGGAGTCCCACTCGTCGCCGCCCGACGGTTCGAACGTGACGGTCCACGGGAACTCGTTGACGTCCGAGTCCTCTTCCGGCTCGTAAATGATCACGCCACCCATGGAAGGGTCCTTTCTAGGAAAAGCGGGAGAGGAGCTCGCCGCGCACCTGCGACGCGGTCGACACGACCAGCATGAGCAGCGTGCTCAGCGGTTCGGGCTTGAGGCCGTCCGCCGGGAACGCGTAGCGCAGCATCACGTCCGTGCCGCGCTCGGACGCGATGACACCGAGCGTGCCGAACAAGCCCTGACCAGCGCGTTCGGCGACCCACGTGGCCACGTCGCCGACCAGGTCCCACGCGACGACGACCGTCAACGAGAGCACGGTCAGCCCCTCGGCGAGTTCCATGCCCTGCACGGCGCAGGGCACGTCGCCGTGGCGGAAGCTCAACGCGCCGTCGTCGTCCACCGAGACGTCGTGGAACATCTCCAGCGCCTTGCGCGCGGCCTCCAGCGCCTCACCGCTCGCGTTCACGACACCTCCGATTCGGGCTTGTCGATCGCACCACCGAAGCGGCGGTCGCGCTCGGCGAACTTCTCGACGGCGCGCCACAGGTCGCGGCGGTCGAAGTCGGGCCAGAGGATGTCCTGGAACACCAGCTCGGCGTACGCGGACTGCCACAGCATGAAGTTCGACGTGCGCTGCTCGCCCGACGGCCGGATGAACAGGTCCACGTCCGGCATCTCGGGCTGGTAGAGGTAGCGCGCGATGGTCTTCTCGTCGACCTTGTCCGGGTTGATCTGCCCAGCGGCGGCGAGACGGGCGATCTCGCGGGCGGCGTCACCGATCTCCGCGCGACCGCCGTAGTTGATGCACATCGCGAGGTTGAGCTGGTCGTTGTCGCGGGTGCGCTCCTCCGCGATCTCCAGCTCCTTGATGACGCTGCGCCACAACCGGGGCCGCCGACCGGCCCAGCGCACGCGCACGCCCAGCTCGTCGAGCTCGTCGGTGCGGTGGTGGATGACGTCGCGGGAGAAGCCCATGAGGAACCGGACCTCTTCCGGGCTGCGGCGCCAGTTCTCGGTGGAGAAGGCGTACAGCGACAGCCACTTCACGCCCATCTCGATCGCGCCCTTGGCGACCTCGACGACGACCTGCTCACCACGCTTGTGGCCCTCGACCCGCGACAGTCCGCGCTGGTTGGCCCAGCGGCCGTTGCCGTCCATCACGATCGCGATGTGCTTCGGCACGAACTCGGCGGGGATCGCCGGGGGCGTCGCGCCGGACGGGTGCGGCTCCGGCGGGCGCGGGACGCGCTTCTCGCGTTCGGAGCGGCGGCGACGCAGCATGAGGCTCGGCATCCTTCCTGATGTTCGGGTGGCCGCCAGATTAGCCGTCGTCCGGCTTGGCCTTGCGCTCGACCAGAGGCAACGATCGCAGCTGACGTTCGAGGTGCCACTGCAGGTGTGCCGCGACCAGGCCACTCGCGTCCCTGCGGGCGACGTGCGGGATCTCGTCGACCACGCCCCACTGGCCGTGCAGCAGCGCCGAGAGCAACGTCAGCGTGTCCGCGGACGGCGAGGCCGAGCCGGGCGGGCGGCAGTTCGGGCAGCACGTGCCACCGGCCTGGACGCTGAACGCCCGGTGCGGACCGGGAGTGCCGCACTTCGCGCACTCGTTGACCGCGGGCGCCCAACCGGCGAATGCCATGGCACGCATGAGGAACGCGTCCAGCAACAACGACGGATCACGTTCGGCGGCGGCCAACGCGCGCAGTGCGCCCGTGACGAGCAAATAGAGCCGCACGACCGGTTCGCCCTCTTCGGCGGTGAGGCGGTCAGCGGTTTCGAGGATCGCGCACGCGGCCGTGTAGCGCTGGTAGTCGTTGACGATGCCCACGCCGAACGCGTCCAGCGTCTGCACCTGGGTGATGATGTCGAGCGATCGGCCGGGGTGGAACTGCACGTCGACGTGGCAGAACGGCTCCAGCCGCGCGCCGAACTTCGACGACGTGCGGCGCACGCCCTTCGCCACGGCACGGAGCTTGCCGTGCCGCTGGGTCAGGAAGGTGATGATCCGGTCCGCTTCACCGAGCTTCTGCACACGAAGCACGATGCCGGTGTCGCGGTACAAGTTGGCCATCAGAATCCCAGGCGGCGCAACTGTTTCGGATCGCGCTGCCAGTCCTTGGCGATCTTGATGTGCAGGTCCAGGTACACACGGGTGCCCAGGAGTGCCTCGATCTGCTTGCGCGCGGTCATGCCGACCTGCTTGAGCCGCTCGCCCCGGTGCCCCAGGATGATCGCCTTCTGCGACGGCCGTTCCACGAACACGAACGCGTGGATGTCGATCAGGTCGTCGCGGCCCTCGCGCGGCAGCATCTCCTCGACCACGACGGCGATCGAGTGCGGCAGCTCGTCGCGCACTCCCTCCAGCGCGGCCTCGCGGATCAGCTCGGCGACCAGGGTCTGCTCGGGCTCGTCGGTCAGGTCGCCGTCCGGGTACAGCGGCGGGCCCTCCGGCAGCTTCTGCAGCAGCAGGTCGCCCAGCTTGTCGACCTGGAAGCCGTCGACCGCGGACACCGGGATGATCTCGGCGAACTCCATCACCTTCTGCAGCGCGAGCAGCTGCTCCATCACCTGCTGCTGCGACACCAGGTCGGTCTTGGTGACGATGCCGACCACGGGCGTGCGCTTGGCGACCTTCTCGAGCTCGGCGGCGATGAACTTGTCGCCGGGGCCGACCTTCTGGTCCGCGGGCACGCAGAAGCCGACGACGTCGACCTCCGACCACGTCTCGCGCACCAGGTCGTTGAGCCGCTGGCCGAGCAGCGTGCGCGGCCGGTGCAGGCCGGGCGTGTCCACCAGCACGAGCTGGCCGTCGGGGCGGTGCACGATGCCGCGGATCGTGTGGCGGGTGGTCTGCGGCTTGTTCGACGTGATGGCGACCTTCGTGCCCACCAGCGCGTTCGTCAGCGTCGACTTCCCTGCGTTCGGGCGTCCGACGAAACACGCGAACCCGGAGCGGTAACCATCCATCAGTCCATTGTCCCTGGGACCGGCAACGGGGTTGTCGCCGGTCCCTCGATCTGCTATCCGATCACGCCCACCACTTGTGGTAGAGCGCGTTGTCGGTGCCGATGACGAACGTGTCGATGCGGTTGTACGACCAGGAAACCGCCGCCGGGCCGGAGATCAGCCCACCGCCGAGCGACTCCCAGCCGGACCAGCCGCCGTCGTACCACTTGTGCCACATCGCGTTGTCCGTGCCGCGGACGAAGACGTCGAGCCGGCCGGAGGCCCAGGAGGAGGCGCCCGGTCCCGAGGTGAGCGTGCCGCCGAGGGACTCCCAGCCGGACCAGCCGTTCTGGTACCACTTGTGGTACAGCGCGTAGTCGGTGCCGCCGGCGAACACGTCGATGCGGCCCGGTCCCCACGAGACGGCCGCGGGGTAGGTCGTCAGGACACCGCCCAGCGACTCCCAGCCGGACCAGCCGCCGTCGAACCACTTGTGCCAGAGCGCGTTGTCACTTCCGCGCCCGAACACGTCGAGTCGTCCGGCACTCCACGAAGAAGCACCCGGCGCCGACGTCAAATAGCCGCCCAGGGATTCCCATCCGGACCAGCCAGACTGATACCACTTGTGCCAGAGCGCGTTGTCACTTCCGCGGCCGAACACGTCAATTCTTCCGTTGCTCCACGAAACAGCGGCCGGAGCGGACGTCAAATAGCCGCCGAGCGACTCCCAGCCGGACCAGCCGCCGTCGTACCACTTGTGCCACAGCGCGTGGTCCTGGCCGACGGCGAACACGTCGAGCCTGCCGGCCGCCCACGACGAGACCGCGGGTGCCGAGATCAGGTAGCCACCCAGCGACTCCCAGCCGGACCAGGCCTGCGTGGTGACACCACGCTCGTGGCCGACGATCATGCCGGTGAGCTTGTCGGTGGTGGCCGCGGCCCGGACTTCCGCCTGGGCCGGTGCCGCCGCCACCGCACCGGCGAGCAGCAACGACAGCACAACGAGAACAGATCTGAGCTTTTTCATGACCATCCTCGGGTTGGTCGCGAATTTTCTCCCCGCGGCCGAACCTAGGGCTGAATTGCACGCACGGTCAATCGTGCATTCAGATCACTTCCACGAATTCCGTATTTTGTGCCGCACGGAATTCAGTCCATTTGCAGTCAGGTCGCGCGAACGGGTCCTTCGCGGGGTCTTCCGGCACTGGTCCGCACGGGTGAACGGCGCGCAGGCTTGCGGCCGCGTCCCCCGCACTCCACTCGTAGGTCGAGCACAAGGAGATGCGACATGTCGAGAGAAGACCTCGAGCGCCTGAACGACGAAGGCATCGGCGCGTGGGACCGCCACGACACCGACGGCTTCGTGAAGCTGCTGGCCGACGACTTCGTCTGGATCGACGACACGACCCCGGAACCGATGCGCACACGCGACGCGGCCCGCGCCTACACGCAGGCCTGGTTCACCGCGTTCCCGGACATGCACATCCGCACGACCAACACGGTCTGCACCGACGACCAGATCGCCTGCGAACTCGAGTTCACCGGCACCAACACCGGCACGCTCGCGATGGGCGGCATGGAGATCCCCCCGACCGGCAAGTCGGTCACCAGCCGGGGGACCTACTTCATGAAGTGCGAGAACGGCAAGATCACCGAGTTCCACACCCACCCCGACGCCGCGGGCATGATGATGCAGCTCGGGTTGATGGGAGCGCCCGCCTAAAGCTGCTCGAGAACCTCGCCGGAGGCGTCCGCGAGGAACACCGGACCGGACGACGTGAGGTCGCGCACGGCGGCCAGCGACTCCGCGTCCACTGCGGACGCCTCGGTGACGACGACCGCCGCCTCCAGGCCCTCCGCACCGCTCGACACGGCGGCGGACACGGCGGCCTGCAGCGCGGTGAGCTTCAGCGACGGCAGCGCCACGGTGGACGCGTTGTACGTGCGGCCGTCGAGGTCGCGCACCGCCGCGCCCTCCGCGGCGCCGTTGCGGGCACGGACCGAGCGCGCGAGCGTGACGAGCTTGGCGTTCTCGGCGTCGAGCTCAGTGTTCGCTTCTGGCATCTTCTTCTGTCTCCTTCTGCTGCACAGGGCGCACGAGCACAGTGGTGACGCGGATGCGGCCGCGTTCGTCCTTGCCGCCCTCCGCCCGCATCCGCAGGCCCGCGATCTCGGCCTCGGTGCCGGGCAGGGGCACGCGGCCGAGCCGTTGCGCGAGCAGCCCGCCGACTGTCTCGACCTCGTGGTCGTCCAGCTCGGTGCCGAACAACGCGTCCAGGTCGTCGACCGGCAGGCGCGCGCTCACCCGCACCGCGCCGTCCTCGAGGTGCTCGACCGGCGGCCGGTCGTCGGTGTCCGACTCGTCGGTGATCTCACCGACGATCTCCTCGAGGATGTCCTCGATGGTCAGCAGGCCCGCGGTGCCGCCGTACTCGTCGACCACGATGGCCATGTGCCGGCGGGACACCTGCATCTCGCGCAGCAGGTCCGCGATCGGCTTCGAGTCCGGGATGAAGCTCATCGGGCGCATCAGCTCGGCGACGGTCTTCGGATGCTCGTCCTCGGCGAGCGTGGCCCGCATCAGGTCCTTGATGTTCACCACGCCGAGCACGTCGTCGACGCTCTCGCCGATCACCGGGATGCGGGTGTAGCCGGACCGCAACGACAGCGCGAGCGCCTGCCGCAGCGACTTGGACTGCTCGATCCACACGATCTCGGTGCGCGGCACCATGACCTCGCGCGCGATGGTGTCGCCGAGCTCGAACACCGAGTGGATCATCTCGCGCTCGCCCTCGTCGACGACGCCGCGCTCCTGCGCCATGTCGACCAGCTCGCGCAGCTCCACCTCGGACGAGAACGGCCCCTCGCGGAAGCCCTTGCCGGGTGTGATCGCGTTACCGATGAGGATCAGCAGCTTGCTCAACGGCCCGAGCACGCGGCCGAGCTGACGGACCGTGCCCGCGGCGAGCAGGCTCACGCCGTACGGGTGCTGACGGCCGATGGTGCGCGGTCCGACGCCGACGAGCACGTACGACACGACGAGCATGCTCAGGCACGAGTACAGGACCGCAGTCCAGCCCTGGTTCACGTACTTCAGGAACACCGTCGTGACCAGCACCGCGGCCAGCATCTCGCAGAACAGGCGCAGCAGCAGCAAGAGGTTCACGTGCCGCGGCCGGTCGTTGAGGACCTGCAGCAACTGCCCCGTGCCCCAGCGGCCCTGCCGTTGCAACGCCTCCACCCGTGCGCGTGACACGGTGCCTAGGGCGGCGTCCACACACGCGAAGACACCTGCGGCGAGCACGAGCAAGACGGCCAGCACTATGACGCCGGCTGGGTTCTCGCTCATGCCCGTCAGTCTTCTTCGGGATGCTGGAGCGGCTTCTGCTCGTCCAGGCCGACCGCGCCGAGCACCTTGTCGTCCGCGCTGCGCTGGTGCGCCGCACGCTCGGCCTCGTCCCGCGCGGTGCGGAAGTCCGCGAGGATGCGGTTCTGCAGCGTGAACATCTCGCGTTCCTCGGCGGGCTCGGCGTGGTCGTAGCCGAGCAGGTGCAGCACGCCGTGCACGGTCAGCAGGTGCAGCTCGTCCAGCAGGCCGTGGCCCGCCTTCTTGGCCTGGTCCTTGGCGAACGCCGGGCACAGCACGATGTCCCCGAGCAGCGCGGGGCCGAGCCCGGCGGCGTCGGGCCGGCGCGCGGAGTCCAGCTCGTCCATGGGGAAGGCCATGACGTCCGTCGGCCCGGGCAGGTCCATCCAGCGCTCGTGCAGGTCGGCCATCACGTCCAGCTCGACGAGCAGGACGGACAGCTCGGCCAGCGGGCTCACGCCCATGCGGTCCAGCGCGAAGCGGGCGGCGGAGACGATGGAACCCTCGTCCACCGCGACGCCCGACTCGTTGGCGATCTCGATGCTCACGGCGCCTATCGTCCCCGGCGCTGGTTCCCCCGGCGTGCACCGGGTCCGTGGTGTCGCCCGTTCTGGTCGATGGTGTCCTGCTCGACCTGCCACTTCTCGTACGCGTCGACGATGTCGCCGACCAGCCGGTGACGCACCACGTCCTGGCTGGTCAGGACCGAGAAGTGCACGTCGTCGACATCCTCGAGGATGTCCTTGACGACCTTCAGACCGCTGCGCTGGCCACCGGGGAGGTCGACCTGGGTGATGTCACCCGTCACGACGATCTTCGAGCCGAACCCGAGCCGCGTGAGGAACATCTTCATCTGCTCGGGCGTCGTGTTCTGCGCCTCGTCGAGGATGATGAACGCATCATTGAGCGTGTTGTGCGTCAGCAGGTAGTCCTCGGTGACGTACAGCGAGTCCTGAGCCGCCACCTGAATGCACACGGTCTCCGTCCGGCCTGCAGGCTCGATGCTGTCGATGAACCGCATCGGACGTCCGCCACCACCAGCGGCGTGGTACTTCTCCCGCTTGCGCGCGAGCCGGAACGGCTCGACGCCCTCGGGCAGCCTGATGTCGAGGACGTACGCGTCGTGGCGGTAGCAGACCTCACGCCCCTTCGCCATGCCCGGCTTGCGTCCCTCGGCCGGACGGCAGCGCCAGTAGGCCACACCGCCGAGCGAGCGAACGAGAGCGACCACGTCGTCCCGCAACCGTTCCGATGTCGTCGTGTACTGGACGCGGCAGGTCCTCCCGGCCTGGGTGACCGGTCCGCCGTCCGAGTCGAGCAGGCCCTGGAGCACGGCCAGACGCACGTCCGCGCTGTTGTGGAGATAGAGCTCGGGCACGAACTTCGTGTGCGACCGCGTGCCGCTCAGCCCCAGCTTGCGCATGACGGCGGTCACCGGGTTCTCCAGCGTGACCACGTCGCCAGACGCCTTGACGCGGTTCAGCGTGTAGTCGATCTGGTTCTTCTTCATCACCGCGATCGGCTCGAGCGCCACTTGGAGCGCGAAAGCGAGCGCCGGGTCCGCGGTCGAGAACGACGGAGTCGTCGAGCCGGTGATGCACCCGTCGCCGAGGAGCAGACCCAGCGCGTACGGGTTCATCGGCACGTCACGTTCCGGCAGGCACACCGGGGCGCTGAGCAGCGGGAGCTCGTAGCGCCGGGCGTGCGCGGCCCTCAGCTTGCCGATCATCTCCTTGGTCTCGAGCACTCGCCACGGCTTGTTGCGGCGCCGGTCGGACGCGGTGCGCACAGTCCACAGGTGCTCCCCGCACGCGAGGGTCGAAGAACCGTCCTGCGCGGTGACGCGGTAGATGTCCTTCTCACCCTGCGGGTACACGCCCAGCACCGGCGTCGGCTCGCCGTTGGAGCCGATGACGAGGTCACCGACCTGCAGCGATCCGATCGGCCGGTAACCGTCCGGGGTCAACACCGGGGTGAAGATCGGCTGAGCCCGGCCACGCATGTAGGCCAGCGGTGCGACCTCGATCGTGCCCGCCTGCGTGAGGCGCGGGATCGACTCCGGGTCGACCATGTCGTGCAGCGCGTCGTACAGCGGGCGCAGGTACGGGTCGATCTTCTCGTAGAGCGTGCCGGGCAGGTAGCCGAGCCGCTCGCCCGCCTCGACGGCCGGGCGGGTGAGGATGATGCGGTTGACCTGCTTGGACTGCAGCGCCTGCACGGCCTTGGCCATGGCCAGGTAGGTCTTGCCGGTGCCGGCGGGGCCGATGCCGAACACGACCGTGTTCTTGTCGATCGCGTCGACGTAGTGCTTCTGGTTCAGCGTCTTCGGCCTGATCGTGCGACCGCGGCGGCTGATGATGTCGAGGCTGAGGACCTCGGCGGGCGAGGAGTCTGCGTTGGCGCTCAGCATCGCGACGGTGCGGCGCACGGTGTTCTGGTCGATGGCCTGGCCGCGGCTGGCGAGGGTGACGAGCTCGCTGAAGACCCGTTCCGCGAAGGCCACGTCCGCGGGGTCGCCGGACAGCGTGATCTCGTTCCCGCGCACGTGCACGTCGGCGTCGAGCAGTTCCTCCACGAGCCGGAGGTTTTCGTCTCGCGACCCCAGCAGGCTGAGCACCGCGCCGTCGGGCACGGCGAACCGGGACTGACCTTCCTTGACGCTCTGCTGTGTTTCTTCGGCCACGTGGCCCCGGCCTGCTTCCTGTCGCTCGGATCTGGTGGCGTCGATGCTAGTCCGGCCGAAAATGAGTGGCTACCGGATTGCTCACCGTGTGTGCTCACCGGCTGTGGAGATCCGCAGGCTTGGCGTTGAGGACATACCCGAGTGCATGAAGCTCATCACGGACCGGGGTTGGGCGTGGACGCCCGCGCAGTGGGAGTTGATGCTCGAGCTGGGACCGGGGTGGGGCGCCTTCGACTCGACGGGGTTGCTCGGCACGACGCTGACGACGCCGTATCCCGAAATGCAGGCGATCAGCGGCGTCCTGGTCGCGTCGTGGGCAGGTCGCAGGGGCATCGGCACGCAACTGATGTCCAATATATTGGATATCGGGCCGTCGGTGCTGTACGCGACGTCGATGGGTGAGCCGCTCTACGTCCGGCTCGGCTTTCACCCTGTCGGGGCCACCACCGAGTACCAGGGCGTGCTACCCGGCACTGCGCCCGGCGTGACGCGCGCGGCCACTCCTGCCGACGCCGACGACCTGGTGGCGCTCGACCGCGAGGTGAGCGGGTACACCCGGCCGTTGCTCTGGGAGCGGATGCTCGACCCGGCCACCCCGTACACGGTGCGGATGTCGGAGTCCGGCGCCATCGCCACCCGCCCGAATCCCACAGGCCTGACGATCGGCCCGCTGATCGCGCCATCCGCCTCGGCGGCGTGCGAGATGATCAGGGACGTGGCCGTCGACGCCGGTCGAGTCCGCGTGGACACGGACAACGCCGACGTTGGCGCGTTCCTGCTGGAGCAGGGTTTCGAGAAGCTCGGCGGCGGCTGCACGCTGATGGTGCGCGGCGCCGACGACGTGCCGGGAGACCGGTCCCGTTACTTCGCGCCCGCCTCACACGCGCTCGGATGATCTCTGGGGGACCGTGGAACTGCGCCGGCTGACACCTGCGCACGCCAGGGCCACGGGCGCCGACTGGATATTGGCACAGCCGCTGACCCCGACGACCTCGTAGCAGGTCCGCGCACGGCATCGCGGGCCCCTGGCGCGCCAGCGACGACCTGATGCTGATCGGCCCGGTCATCGCCGACTCCGCCACCGGCAACGGCCGGGTGCGTCGACCTGCAGGCTCTCGGCTAGAGCTTTCTTCCGCCGAGCACGTGCAGGTGGGCGTGGAAGACCTCCTGCCCGCTGTCGGGCCCGGTGTTGAACAGCAGCCGGTATCCGGTCTCCGAGACGCCTTCCGCCTCGGCGATCTCCTTCGCGGCGGCGAAGAGGTCGCCGAGCTGCTCACCGCTCAGGTCGACGGCGTTCGGCACGTGCTCGCGCGGGATGACCAGCACGTGCACCGGAGCCTTGGGGTGGATGTCGCGGAACGCCAGCGTCGTCTTGGTCTCGTGCACGACCGTCGCGGGAACCTCACCGTCGACGATCCGGCAGAACAAACAGGACATGCCTCAAGACGCTAGGCGAACAACCGGTCCAGGTGCTCGTCGACGGCCTCGATCATGTCGTCCACCGTCAGCTCCTCCGGCCCGAGCTGGTGGTGGATGTTGAGCCCGTCGATCAGCACGAGAGTCCGCCGCGCCGCCTTCATCGGCACGACACCGTCCCGCAGCTCCCCCGCCTCCTCGGCAGCCTTGAGGATCCGAGCGAGCTCGCCGTAGACCTGTCGCGTGCCGTAACGCTCCAGCTCGTGCAACGACGGCTCCACCAACGCCCGCGGCAGGAACGACATCAGCACGGCGGCCTCGACCCGCCGTTCCTCGTCCAGCGCGAGCATCTCGTGCGCGAAGGCCCTCAGCCGCTCCCGGTTGCCGAGCGAGCCGTCGATCCTCTCCAGCCGCGCCAGGAACCGCCGGTACGCGAGCTCCATCGCGAAGCCCAGCAACGAGTCCTGCGTGGGGAAGTAGTGCCGCAACGACCCGCTGGACCACCCGGACTCCGCAGCCACGGCCCGCACCGACGCGTGGTCGATCCCGTCCCGTTGCACGATGCGCCACACGGCCTCGGCCAGCTCGCGGCGACGTTCCTCGTGGTCGACAACCTTCGGCACCGGCTCTTTCTAGCAGCCGCGCGCAAGCCGGACGACGGCCCCGCGACACCTCTCCCACGACTCGGTGCCCGGCGTGATCATGTCCATGTGCCCGGCCCCCTCGACCACGTCGAGCTCCGCCTGCGGCTCCAACGCGCAGAACTCGACGCTCTGCTCGACCGGGACGTCCTCGTCGAGATCACCGTGCACACAGATCACCGGCTTGCCGATGGGCACCAACGCCGCCGGCGAGGCCTGGGCGAACTGCTCCTCGGAACACAACTCCAGCGCCCGCGACGTGATGTGCTTGGTGAAGTCGAGAACCGCCGCCTGCGCCACAGCTCCGACCACTCGCTCACTGTGCTTGGCCGCCCACACAGCGAGATGCCCTCCGGCGCTGTGTCCGAGCGTCACCACGGGCCCGATGTCGACAGCCTCCAGGGCAGCCAGCACGTCCTCCCCGGTCTGCGGCCATCCTCCATCGCCCCCAACACGCCGATATTCGATGTTCCAAACGGCAAACCCGTCCCCAACAAGCACATCAGCAAGTGGCCGCCCGAGCTCCAACCCGTACCGCTGGTGCCAAAAACCACCGTGGATGACGACAACAGCACCCTCAGCAACACCATCCGGAAGGTAAAGCTCACCGAACTGACTGGGGTGCTCACCGTAAGCAATCCGCTGCACACGCAGAACCTACGTGACACAACGAAAAACGACCTGACAACACAGAAAGAAGCCGAGCCCGCACGAAGCGAAATGGGCCGCGATGCGATGAGATGGGCCGCGATGGCGCGAAGCGCCGAGCCGGCCGGGGGTCCGGGGGCGAAGCCCCCGGCTGGGGTCTGGGGGCTCGGCCCCCAGAAGACACGCTTTATCGACGAGCGGCGAAGGTGCCGCAGGCACCGAGCACGCGAGGCGAGAGATAAAGGGGCGCCTCGCGGTCCGAAGCCTGGGGGTCGCTTCGCCGCGAGGCGCCGACGCCGGACCGAGGGGGGAGGTGTCCGGCGAGTCTTTGGTTGGAAAGGCCTAATCGTCTACTCCGTTTACGGCTAGACCAATTGAGCCCCTCTGCAACTAGAGTAACCCCAACGGCCTGCGGTTCGCTACAGCTTCCGTCAAGCCAATCCATCCGATGTTCACCTTCGGAGTGAACTGGGTCACCACCGGGACGTGAGTACCCCAAGCGCACCGAGAGCAACCGCCGCAGCGGTAGATGCACGCAGAACAGTTGGGCCCAATCGGACGATCCGGGCACCCGAAGATCGCAGCGCTTCCAATTCGTCAGGCGTGATCCCGCCTTCGGGACCGACGACGAGCAGGACGTCTCCGGATTCGGGAAGGTCGACATCGGACAGTCGGTCGGTCGCGCTCTCGTGCAACACGAGCGTGAGCGCCGAGGACGACACGCGCTGCGAAAGTTGCGCGGTGCTCACGGGTTCGTCGACGAAGGGCACCCGCGAGCGGCGGGCTTGCTTCGCGGCCTCGCGGACCGTGGAACGCCAGCGCCCCAACGCCTTCGCGCCGCGCGGGCCGTCCTCCCACTTGGCCACGCACCGGGCGGCGCGCCACGGCACCACACCGTCCACACCGGCCTCGGTGGCCAGTTCGACCGCGAGCTCGCCGCGGTCGCCCTTCACCAGCGCCTGGGCGAGCACGACGCGGAGTGACGGCTCGGGCTCCACCGCGCGGTCGAGCACCTTCAGCGACAACGCGTCCCGTTCCACCGACACCACCGCACAGCGCACGAGGGTGCCGGAACCGTCGGACAGCACTAGTTCCTCGCCCACGCGCAGGCGCTTCACCGTGGCGGCGTGGCGGCCTTCCGGGCCGTCCAGCACGAACTCCTCGCCCGGCGGCAGCGCCGGAACGAGGAAGACCGGCAGGGTCACCGGTTGCCGCGCGAGGCACGCAGGCGGGAGAACAGCCCGCCGCCGCCCTTGCCGTTGTGGGACAAGGAAGGCTCGGTCTCGCCGCGCAGCTCGGCCAGGTCGCGCAGCAGGGCGGCCTGGGCGGCGTCGAGCTTCGTGGGCACGACGACCTCGAGGTGCACGTGCAGGTCGCCGCGGCCGTCGATGCGGCCGGTGGAACGCAGCTTCGGCATGCCGCGGCCGGGAAGGACCAGCTGAGTGTTCGGCTGCGTGCCGGGCTCGATCTGCAGTTCTTCCTCGCCGTCGAGCGTCTTCAACGGCAGGGTGGCGCCCAGTGCGGCTGTCGTCATCGGGATCTGCACCACGCAATGCAGGTCGGCGCCGTCGCGTTCG
Source organism: Lentzea flava (assembly GCF_014648475.1). GTDB lineage: Bacteria > Actinomycetota > Actinomycetes > Mycobacteriales > Pseudonocardiaceae > Lentzea > Lentzea flava. The sequence continues at coordinate 59,430 of NZ_BMRE01000027.1, forward strand.
AAGATCTCGTGCGGGTGTTCCTCGACCTCGACGTAGAGGTCGCCTGCCGGGCCACCGCCGGGGCCGACCTCGCCCTGGCCAGCGAGGCGCACGCGCATGCCCTCGGCGACACCGGCGGGGATGTTCACGGAGATCGTGCGGCGCGAACGGACGCGGCCGTCGCCGCTGCACTGCTGGCACGGGTCGGGGATGACCTCGCCGTAGCCGCGGCAGACCGGGCACGGGCGGGACGTCACGACCTGGCCGAGGAACGAGCGCTGCACCGACTGGACCTCGCCGCGGCCGTTGCACGTGTCGCAGCGGATCGGCTTGGAGTCGCCGGACGTGCCGGCGCCGTGGCAGCGGTCGCAGAGGATCGCGGTGTCGACGGTCAGCTCACGGGTGGTGCCCGCGGCGCACTCCTCCAGCGTCATGTCGAGCCGGATCAGCGCGTCGGAACCGGGCTGCACGCGGCTGCGCGGACCGCGGCCACCGCCGGACGTCGCGCCGAAGAACGCGTCCATGATGTCGCCGAGACCGAAGCCCGCGAACGGGTCGCCGCCCGCGCGTGCGCCGCCGCCCGAGTCGAGCGGGTCGCCGCCCAGGTCGACGATGCGACGCTTCTCGGGGTTCGACAACACCTCGTAGGCGGCCGTGACCTCCTTGAAGCGGGCCTCCTCGTTGGGATTGACGTCCGGGTGCAGCTGCCTTGCGAGCTTGCGATAGGCGCGCTTGATCTCATCCTGTGTCGCGTTCTGCGCGACACCGAGGATGCCGTAGTAATCCCTGGCCACCTTGTTCGCTTTCGTCTTCATCTTTCAGAGCAAAGTTCTCGGGGGACGTTCCTTGTTCAACGACCAGTGAGGATCTCACCGACGTAGTTGGCGACCGCACGCACGGCCGCCATGGTTCCGGGGTAGTCCATGCGCGTGGGCCCGACGACGCCGAGGCCTCCCAGCGGATTGTCGCGGCTGCCGTAACCGATGGACACCACGGAAGTGCTGCGCATCTCAGCGGCCTCGTTCTCCTCGCCGATGCGCACCAGCACGCGGCCGGGGTCGCGGGAGGCGGCGAGCAGCTTGAGCACGATCACCTGTTCCTCGAGCGCCTCCAGCACCTGGCGCAGCGAGCCGGGGAAGTCGGCGACGTTGCGGGTGAGGTTCGCGGTGCCGCCGAGCACGAGCCGTTCCTCCGGGTGCTCGACGAGCGTCTCGATCAGCACCGTCGCGACCCGCAGCATCGGATCGCGCAGGTCCTGCCGCACCTCCTCGGGCAGTTCGGCGACCTTGGCGCTCGCGTCGGACAGCCGCTGACCGGCCATGGCCTGGTTGAGCTGCGTGCGCAACTGGGCCACGTCCTCCTCGCTGATCACGTCACCGAGCTCGACGATGCGCTGGTCGACGCGGCCGGTGTCGGTGATCAGCACGAGCATCAGCCGCGACGGCGTGATCGGCAGCACCTCGAGGTGCCGCACGGCGGCGCGGGACAGGGTCGGCACCTGGATCACCGCGACCTGCCTGGTGAGCTGCGCGAGCAACCGGACGCTGCGGCGCATCACGTCGTCGAGGTCGAGCGCCCCGTCGAGGAAGCTGCGGATGGCCCGCTTCTCGGCCTGCGAGAGCGGCTTGATCTCGCTCAGCCTGTCGACGAAGAGCCGGTAGCCCTTGTCCGTCGGCACCCGTCCGGCACTGGTGTGCGGCTGGGCGATGTAGCCCTCGTCCTCCAACGCCGCCATGTCGTTGCGCACGGTCGCGCTCGACACACCCAGGTTGTGTCGCTCCACCAGGGCCTTCGACCCGACGGGCTCCTGGTTGGACACGTAGTCGGCGACAATGGCGCGCAGCACCTCGAACCGACGCTCATCGGCGTTCACCGCTGTTTCACCTCCGTGTCCCGTGCTCCGAGTTTACCCAGCTGGTTTCCTGCGCGGTGCCAGCTCAACCCCAGCGGGATGTAACAACCGCAGAACCCGCCGGTTCCCTTGACCGACTCCTCGGCCGAACCGTTGGGTGGAGGTGCCGTCGCCCCGGTCCACTGAGGGGTGCGCATGCGCAAGCTCTGGTGTCTGCTCCTGGGAGTGATCCTGCTCGCACCGCCCGGCGTCGCGGCGGCGCACGACCCGATCCGCAACTCGATCCGGGGCTGGACGATCCTCTCCGACAGCGACTCCGGCGCGGACGAGGTGATCGGCGCCGCCAGGAAATACCAGGTCAACCACCTGCAGCTGTCCCACGAGGTCGTGCACGACCTGCGGGAGGTCCGCGAGCCGCGCAGACAGGCGCAGGTGAACCGGCTGACCGACCTCGCCCACTCGTCGGGCGTCAAGGAGGTCGCCGCCTGGGATCACGCCCTCTACCACCTCGCCTACTACCCCGCCGAGTTCCGCACCGGCCCCGGCGGCACGATCGACCTCGACAACCCGGCGTTCTGGGACTGGTTCCGCAACGATTACCGCTCGATGCTCGACCTGGTGCCGAGGGTGAACTCGATCATCCTGACGTTCATCGAGACCGGCGCCCGCGTCGAGAACCAGCACTCGGTGCGCCTGAAGACCGCCGAGGAGAAGCTCGCCCACCTCGTCGACCAGGTCGCGTCCGTGATCGACGAGCGCGGCATGCTCCTCTACCTGCGCACCTTCGGCTACTACCCCGCCGAGATGGACCGCACGATCGGCGCGATCGACCGCGTCCAGAACAAGCGCGTGCGCGTGATGGCCAAGGCCCAGCCGCACGACTTCTTCCTCACGCACCCGATCGACGTCACCGTCCCGAAGATCAACCGACCCGTGCTGATCGAGTACGACACCACCGGCGAGTACAACGGCCAGGGCAAGATCGCCAACGCGTTCGTGGCCGAGCACGCCGACCGGCTGAGGCACTACCGCAAGCTCCCCAACGTGATCGGCTACGTCGCCCGCACCGACCGCTACGGCGAGTCGCGCATCGTGGGCACGCCGACCGAGATCAACCTCTACGCCCTGAAACGGGCTTCCGAAGGCGCCTCGAACGCGCAGATCCACCTGGAGTTCGCCGCCCGCAAGTACGGCCTGCTCGCCGCACCGCTCGTGGCACGGGCGTTGTCCCGCTCGCCGGAGATCATCACCTCGACGCTCTACACCCTGGGCAGCAACACCGCGAACCACTCACGCCTGGACTACGACCCGTACTGCTCCAGCTATCACCGCAGCGTCTCCGGCAAGTGGATCGACCCGCCCGAGACGTTCGTGCGCCACGGCGTGAACAGGGAGTTCCACTACTGGATCGACGTGGCGAACCACCTCTCGCCGCCGCACTGCAAGACCGACGGCGTCCTGCGCCGCGAGGCCGGCCACGTGCTCGACCGCGGCTGGGTCACGCCCGGCAACCTGATGACGCAGGAGTACCTCGACTACCTCACCATCGAGAAGAACTACGGCGTCGGGCTCGCCGAAGCCTCGCTTCGCGACATCGAGCACGTCAGGAGACTGCTGCGCCCCAACGACTACGCCCAGCTCAAGGCGTACTTCGAACGGACAGTGCTGACCACGAAGCTGCACAGGTCGGTCGCGAAGGCGTACTTCGGCTACCGGATCTACGTGCAGCAGCCGTCACCCGAGCTGGCACGGTCCATTTGGGACGGTCTGGACGAGGCGCAGGCGGTCGCCGCGAAGGTGCGGGCGTATCCGGCACCACCGACCGGGGAGTGGAACTGGGTGATCGACGCCGCCCAGGCCGACCTGTACCTCAAGCGCATCTCCGAAGGGTGGGACCGGTATTCCAACATCAAGGTCCCACGACCCTGACTTGCGGTGAACCCGGACGGCCCTGTTTTTGTCGGTGGTGCTCGCTAGGGTCCAAACCATCCGAAGCAGAGGTGGGGACGTGGAGAGCGAGCAGGGCTGGCGGACGAAGGGCGGCCGGACCTACCACAGCGACCCGAGCTGCGAATGGCTGCACAAGGACCAGGGCCGGCTCAGGCTCATCGGCAAGGCCACGCACGAGGTGGTCGAGGTCCGGTGGGCCGACGTCAGCCCTGGTCAGCTCCAGCCGTGCGACCACTGCTGCGCACCCGCGTGGCTGGAGCGGCACGGCAGGGAGCACCGCGCGGACGAGAAGCCGTGCCTGGTCATGAGCGACGACGAGTGGTGGCGCGGCACGCTGGTCTGGGAGCCGGCCAGGCGTGCGGACGGGTTGTGGTGGGCGACCGTCACGTACGACAAGAAGGGGCAGCGCGTCACCGAGGTGCGCAGCCAGCACGACATCCGGGCCCGTTAGGGCAGCAGGCGCCTGACCACGGCGTCGGCGAGCAGGCGGCCGCGGTCGGTCAGCACGCAGCGGTCGTCCAGCGGTTCGAGCAGGCCGTCCGCGATCGCCGAACGAGCCTCTTCACGCCCCGCGGTATCCAATACATCAGTCGGCAGGCCCTCGGCCAGGCGCAGCTCCAGCAGCACGCGCTCGACGCGGCGGTCCTCGTCCGACAGCACCTCACGCCCGGCGGCGGGCGACTTGCCCTCGGCGAGCAGCGACGAGTAGCGCGCCGGGTGCTTCACGTTCCAGAACCGGACGCCGCCGACGTGGCTGTGCGCGCCCGGCCCGAAGCCCCACCAGTCGGCGCCCTTCCAGTACAGGACGTTGTGCCGGCACTGCGCTGCCTCGGACGTGGCCCAGTTGGAGACCTCGTACCAGTGCAGGCCCGCGCCGCTCAGCACCGAGTCGACCATCTCGTAGGACGACGCGAGGACGTCGTCGTCCGGCATCGGGAGATCGCCGCGGCGGATGCGCCGGGCCAGGCCGGTGCCGTCCTCCACGATCAGCGCGTACGCCGAGACGTGGTCGACGCCCGCGTCGAGAACGGCGTCGAGCGACGCCTTCAGATCGGCGGGCTGCTCCCCCGGTGTGCCATATATCAGGTCGAGGTTGACGTGGTCGAAGCCCGCGGCACGGGCCTCGCGGGCGGCGTCGACCGGACGGCCGGGGGTGTGCTTGCGGTCCAGGATCTGCAGGACGTGCCGGGCTGCCGACTGCATGCCGAGCGACACCCGCGTGTATCCCGCATTCCGGATGCCGACGAAGAACGACGGCGACGTCGACTCGGGATTGGACTCCGTCGTCACCTCGGCGTCCGGGGCTAGGCCGAACGACTGATGTACTGCATCCAATACATCAGTCAGGCCCGAGGCACCGAGCAGCGAGGGCGTGCCGCCGCCGACGAAGACGGTCGAGGCGGCCGGTGCGGAACCCAGCACGGACGCGGCGAGATCCAGCTCGCGGCGCAGGCCCTCCAGCCATGACTCGGGTGAGGCGGACGAGCCGAGCTCACCCGGCGTGTAGGTGTTGAAGTCGCAGTACCCGCAGCGGGTCGCGCAGAACGGCACGTGCACGTAGATGCCGAACGGACGGGAACCGAGGCCGGCGAGAGCGGAGGCTGGAAGCGAACCGTCGGCGGGCGCGGGCTCGCCTTCGGGCAAAGCGGAGGGCATGACAGCTAGTGTCCACCACCGGACCCGGATGGCGGTGTCCGACCAGGACAAGTATCTGTCGGTGACAGAAACGTCACTGAGCGAAACCGGCTATCGATGTCAACTTCCGCTGCGGAATCCCAGCATTCGGTTGGCGGTGGACCATGCTCTGGACGCCAGGCACACTGGTCACATGCCTTCGACTGGAGTTCGCCTCGTGGCCCGGCGCCACGTCGACTTCCGTCGTGTCTCCAGCGCGATGTGCCGTTGCACGGCATAACCACGCGCTGATTTGTTCCCGTCGGCGCTTGGTGCGCTGACGAGACCCCCACCACAGCACCTCTGGGCTCGCACGCGCACTCGGCGCCTCGAAACCCCGGAGGATGGCGATGGTCCCGCCGCAGACGTCACCGCGCGCCAAGCAGCGTCGCGGCGAGGGGCAGTGGGCGCTCGGCTACCGAGAGCCGCTGAACCCGAACGAGCGGAGCAAGAAGGACGACAACCCGCTCAACGTCCGCGCCCGCATCGAGAACATCTACGCCCACCGGGGCTTCGACTCCATCGACCCCGCTGACCTGCGTGGACGATTCCGGTGGTACGGCCTCTACACCCAGCGCAAGCCGGGGATCGACGGTGGCCGCACGGCCACGCTCGAGCCGGAAGAGCTGGACGACGAGTACTTCATGATGCGCGTGCGCAGCGACGGCGGTGCGCTCACCACGCAGCAGCTGACCGTTCTCGGCGAGATCTCGCAGACGTACGCGCGTGACACCGCGGACATCACCGACCGGCAGAACATCCAGTACCACTGGATCCGGATCGAGGACGTTCCCACCATCTGGCAGAAGCTCGAAGCGGTCGGGCTCACCACGATGGAGGCGTGCGGCGACAGCCCGCGCGTCATCCTCGGCTCACCGGTCGCCGGCATCGCCGAGGACGAGATCATCAACGGGCAGCCCGCGATCGACGTCATCCTCGAGCGCTACATCGGCGACCCGCGGTTCTCCAACCTGCCGCGCAAGTTCAAGACCGCGATCTCCGGTCTGCAGGACGTCGCGCACGAGATCCACGACGTCGCGTTCGTCGGCGTCAACCACCCCGAGCACGGGCCCGGCTTCGACCTCTGGGTCGGCGGCGGCCTGTCCACGAACCCCATGCTGGGCAAGCGACTCGGCGTCTGGGTGCCGCTCGACGAGGTGCCGGACGTGTGGGAAGCCGTCATCAGCGTCTTCCGCGACTACGGCTACCGCAGGCTGCGGCACCGCGCGCGCATCAAGTTCCTCGTCGCCGACTGGGGCCCGGAGAAGTTCCGCCAGGTCATGGAGGACGAGTACCTCAAGCGCAAGATGCTCGACGGCCCGGCGCCGGAAGTCCTGAACCAGCAACGTGATCACATCGGCGTGCACCGGCAGAAGGACGGCCTGTTCTACGTCGGCGCCGCGCCGATCGCCGGCCGCGTCTCCGGCAGCACGCTGGTCGAGGTCGCGAAGATCGTCGAGCGGGCGGGCAGCAGCCGCGTCCGCCTCACGCCCCAGCAGAAGATCGTCGTGCTGGACGTGCCGGAGGGCGAGGTCAAGACCCTGCAGGCGGATCTCGCCAAGCTGGGCCTGCAGTCCGAGCCGTCGCCGTGGCGGCGCGGCGTCATGGCCTGCACCGGCATCGAGTTCTGCAAGCTCGCGATCGTCGAGACCAAGGCGCGCGCCAACGACCTCGTCGCCAAGCTCGAGGCCAACCTCGCGGACATCGTCGACGGCGTCACCGCGCCGATCACCGTGCACATCAACGGCTGCCCCAACTCCTGCGCCCGCATCCAGACCGCGGACATCGGCCTCAAGGGCCAGATCGTCACGGACGACGAGGGCAACCAGGTCGAGGGCTTCCAGGTGCACCTCGGCGGCGGCCTCGGCCTCGACGCGGGCTTCGGCCGCAAGCTGCGCGGCCACAAGGTGACCGCCGCCGAACTGCCCGAGTACGTCGAGCGGGTCGTGCGGAACTTCGTTGCCCAGCGCGAAGAGGACGAGCGTTTCGCGCAATGGGTCGCCCGCGCGGAAGAGGGTGCTCTGAAGTGAGCGAACGGGCGACGCCCTTCTACTGCCCCTACTGCGGCGACGAGGACCTCCGGCCGCAGGAGGAACCCAGCTACGCGTGGCTGTGCACCGGGTGCCGCCGCGTCTTCAAGGTCCAGTTCGTCGGGCTCAACCTGCCGCAGGAGGTGAAGAAGTGAGCGATCTGAAGGAAGACCTCAAGATCGTCGCCGAGGCGGCGGAGCAGGAGCTCAAGGACGCGACGGCGATCGAGGCGCTGGAGTGGACCGCGCGGACGTTCGGCGACAACTACATCGTCGCGTCGAACATGCAGGACGCCGTGCTGATCGATCTCGCCGCCCAGGTGAAGCCGAACTTCGACGTGCTGTTCCTGGAGACCGGCTACCACTTCCCGGAGACCATCGGCGTGCGTGACGCCGTCGGGGTCGTCTACCCGGAGGTGCGGATCGTCAACGCCGCGGCCGAGCAGTCGGTGGCTGACCAGGAGGCCGAGTTCGGCCTGCTGTACCAGACGGATCCGGCCAAGTGCTGCAACCTGCGCAAGGTCGTCCCGCTGCGCCGCGAGCTCGCGAAGTACGACGCGTGGGTCACCGGCGTGCGCCGCGTGGACGCGCCCACCCGCGCGAACACGCCGATCGTGCAGTGGGACGAGCGCAACGGCCTGGTGAAGATCAACCCGATCGCGCCGTGGAGCGATGACGAGTTCAACGCCTACATCCGCGAGAAGGGGATCCTCGAGAACTTGCTGGTGCAGGAGGGATATCCCTCGATCGGCTGCGCGCCGTGCACCGCGAAGCCGCTGCCGGGCCAGGACGCGCGCAGTGGCCGCTGGGCCGGTTTCTCCAAGACTGAATGCGGGTTGCACGGATGACCACAGCGACGCTCGACACGTTGGGACGCCTCGAATCCGAGGCGATCCACATCTTCCGCGAGGTCGCGGGCGAGTTCGACCGGCCGGTGATCCTCTTCTCCGGCGGCAAGGACTCGACGCTGCTGCTGCACCTCGCGATCAAGGCGTTCTACCCGGCGCCGGTGCCGTTCCCGCTGCTGCACGTCGACACCGGGCACAACTTCGACGAGGTCATCGAGTTCCGCGATCGCGTTGTGGCACAACACGGTCTGCGCCTGGAGGTCGCGAAGGTCCAGGACTGGATCGACGACGGCCGCCTGCAGGAACGCCCGGACGGCACGCGCAACCCGTTGCAGACCGTGCCGTTGCTCGACACGATCACCGCGCACAAGTTCGACGCGGTGTTCGGCGGCGGCCGGCGGGACGAGGAACGCGCCCGTGCCAAGGAGCGGATCTTCAGCCTGCGCACGGCATTCGGCCAGTGGGACCCGAAGCGCCAGCGCCCGGAGCTGTGGAACCTCTACAACGGCCGGCACCGCCCCGGTGAGCACGTCCGCGTGTTCCCGTTGTCCAACTGGACCGAGCTCGACGTGTGGAACTACATCGAGCGCGAGGGCGTCGAGCTGCCGAGCATCTACTACGCGCACGAGCGCGAGGTGTTCCTGCGCGACGGCATGTGGCTCGCCGAGGGGCCGTGGGGCACCGCGCGTGAGGGCGAAACGCTGGTGCGCAAGACGGTTCGCTACCGCACGGTCGGCGACGGCTCCTGCACCGGTGCCGTCGAGTCCGACGCCGCCGACATCCACGCGGTGATCGCCGAGGTCGCCGCGTCACGGCTGACCGAGCGCGGCGCCACGCGTGCCGACGACCGGCTGTCCGAGGCCGCCATGGAAGACCGCAAGCGGGAGGGTTACTTCTAAATGAGCGACCTGTTGAGGCTGGCCACCGCAGGCAGCGTGGACGACGGCAAGTCCACGCTGGTCGGCAGGCTGCTCTACGACACCAAGTCCGTGCTGGCGGACACGCTCGACGCCGTGCACCGCGCGAGCGCCGACCGCGGTCTCGCGACGCCGGACCTGTCGCTACTGGTCGACGGTCTGAGGTCGGAGCGCGAGCAGGGCATCACGATCGACGTGGCGTACCGGTACTTCGCGACGCCCAAGCGATCGTTCGTGCTGGCGGACACCCCCGGCCACGTGCAGTACACCCGCAACACCGTGACCGGCGCGTCCACCGCCCAGCTCGCGGTGCTGCTCGTCGACGCGCGCAAGGGCGTCATCGAGCAGACCCGCCGCCACGCCGCGGTTCTCGCGCTGCTCGGTGTGCCGCGGCTCGTGCTGGCGGTCAACAAGATCGACCTCGTGGACTACGACGAGGTGACGTTCTCCCGCATCGCCAAGGAGTTCACGGCTCACGCGACGGCCCTCGGCTACACCGAGGACGCCGTGATCGAGATCCCCGTGTCGGCGCTCGCCGGCGACAACGTCGTGGAGAAGTCCGCGAACACGCCGTGGTACTCCGGGCCGACGCTGCTGGAGCACCTGGAGACCGTGCCGGTCGAGCCCGACCCGCACGACGCCCCGTTCCGCTTCCCGGTGCAGTACGTGATCCGGCCGCGCACGGCCGAGCACCTCGACTACCGGGGGTACGCCGGGCTGGTCGCGGCGGGCACGGTCAAGCCGGGTGACGAGATCGTCGTGCTGCCGTCTGGCCGCCGCTCGACCGTCACGAAGATCGACACCGCGGACGGCGAACTGGCCGAGGCGGCGGCGGGCCAGTCCGTCACGCTGCTGCTGGCCGACGACATCGACATCTCGCGCGGCGACCTGATCTCGGTGGCTGGCAACGAGCCCAAGGTCACCGACGAGCTGGACGCCACGCTCTGCTGGCTCGCGGAGAAGCCGCTGCGGGCAGGCGCCCGAGTCCTCGTCAAGCACGGCACGCGCACCGTGCAGGCGATGGTCACCGAGCTGCGCGACCGCTTCGACGAGCAGACGCTGTCCAGTGTGGACAGCCCGGCTTCGTTGGAGCTCAACGAGATCGGCCGCGTGGCCCTGCGCCTCGCGGAGGAAGTACCGCTGGACGACTACAGCTTCAGCCGGCGCACCGGGTCGTTCCTGGTGATCGATGCGAGCGACGGCTCGACGCTCGCCGCCGGGCTGGTCGGGGCTCCGCTGCCGTTGCTCGAGAACGGCGTGGAGAGCTGTACCGGGGGTAGTGCCACTACCCCGGACAACCACGCCCTCGTCTCCCCCGGTCCCTGAAAGGCCAACCAGCCGTGAACCTCAAGCCCGCCGTTGCCATCGCACTCATCGCACTGACCGCACTGTCCGGGTGCAGCCGCCGCAGCACCGAGGACGCTCCCGCCGCCCAGTCGAAGGGCGCCGCGACCGAGGTCCGCCTCGGGTACTTCCCGAACGTGACCCACGCCGCCGCGCTGATCGGCGTCGAGAAGGGCTTGTTCGCCAAGGAGCTCGGCAACACCAAGCTCACGACGCAGACGTTCAACGCCGGTCCGGACGAGGTGAACGCGCTGCTGGGCGAGTCACTCGACATCGCCTACATCGGGTCCGGCCCGGCGATCAACGCCTACGCGAAGTCCAAGGGTGAGGCCGTCAAGCTCATCTCCGGTGCCACGTCCGGTGGTGCGCAGCTGGTGGCGAAGCCCGAGATCAACTCGGTTGAGGACCTCAAGGGCAAGACCGTCGCCACGCCGCAGCTCGCGAACACGCAGGACGTGTCGCTGAAGAAGTACCTGGCGGAGAAGAACCTCACCGGCCAGGTCACGGTGCAGAACTCCGAGAACGCCGCCACGCTCGACCTGTTCAAGAAGGGCGACATCCAGGCGGCGTGGCTGCCGCAGCCGTGGTCGGCACGCCTGGTCGCCGAGGCCGGCGCGAAGGTGCTGCTGGACGAGAAGACCCTGTGGGAAGGCGGGCAGTTCCCGACCACCGTGGTCATCGTGCGGACGAAGTTCCTGCAGGAGCACCCGGAGACGGTCGAGGCCGTGCTGAAGGGCCACGTGGCGGCGATCGACTGGGCCAAGGCCAACAAGGACGAGGCGAAGACGACGGTCAACGCCGCGCTGGAGAAGCTGACGTCGAAGAAGCTCGGCCAGAAGATCCTCGACGCCGCGTGGGACAACATCGAGCTGACCTCCGACGCGCAGGCCAAGACCTTCCCGCAGCTCGCCAAGGACGCCGTGACCGCGGGCGTGGCCAAGGAGGCCGCGAACGTCGCCGGGTACGCCGACTTCACGTTGCTCAACAAGGTTCTTCAGGCACAGGGCAAGCCGCAGGTGCAAGCAGCCGGTCTGGACAAGAAGTAACTCTCCGAGGGGACACACGGACATGACCGCCACGCTCGAGACCACTGTTCTGTCTACTGTGGATACTGCCGTCGAACTGGCCGGCGTCCGCAAGGTGTTCGGCCACGGCAACTCGGCCGTGGTGGCCCTCGACGGGGTCGACCTGAAGGTCAAGCCCGGCGAGTTCGTGTGTCTTCTCGGCGCGTCGGGCTGCGGCAAGAGCACGCTGCTGAACATCGTCGCCGGCCTGGACGGCGCGACGTCGGGTGAGCTGCAGCTCAACACGTCGCGCCCGGCCGTGATGTTCCAGGAGCCCGCGCTCATGCCGTGGCTCACCGCCGCCCGCAACGTCGAACTGGCGCTGCGCTTCGCGGGCGTCGGCCGCCTGGCGCGCAAGCGTCGCGCGCTGGAACTGCTGGAGCTGGTGCGGCTCGGCGACGTCGCGGACAAGCGCCCGCACGAGCTCTCCGGTGGCATGCGCCAGCGCGTGGCTCTGGCCCGCGCGCTGGCGTCCACCACCGTGACCGCGGACGGCGCTCCCGCCCTGCTGCTGATGGACGAGCCGTTCGCGGCGTTGGACGCCATCACGCGCGACGTGCTGCAGAGCGAACTGCTGCGCGTGTGGGAGACCACGAACACCGCGATCATCTTCGTCACGCACGACGTCCGTGAGGCCGTGCGCCTCGGTCAGCGCGTCGTGCTGCTGTCCTCGCGCCCCGGCCGCGTCGTGCGCGAGTGGGACGTCACGGGCTCGTCGGACTCCGTTCTGGACGAGATCAACACCCACCTCCGAGAGGTCATCAGTGGCCACGCCGTCTGACACGCTCGACAAGGTCGGCGCGGGCCTCGACGCGCTGGACGCACCCGTCGAGGCGCAGAAGCCGCCGTTGTGGCGCCGGTTCGTGAAGACGGGCGTGCCACCGATCATCGCCTTCGCCCTGCTCCTCGGCGTGTGGCAGGCGTTGTGGGCCTCGGCCCTGCTGCCGGAGTTCCAGCTGCCCGCACCGGTCAACGTGTGGAACGAGCTGATCCGCAGCATCGGCACCGGTGAGGCGTTCAGCGTCCTGTGGACCTCGTTGCACCGCGCGGTGTTCGGGTTCATCGCGGCGGTGCTGATCGCGACGCCGCTGGGCTTGCTGGTCGCCAAGGTCCGGGTGGTGCGCGCGGCGATCGGGTCGTTGCTGACCGGTCTGCAGTCACTTCCTTCGGTGGCCTGGGTTCCGGCCGCAATCCTGTGGTTCGGCGTGACGCCCTCGACGATCTACTTCGTGGTGCTGATGGGCTCGGTGCCGTCGATCGCCAACGGCCTGGTCGCCGGCATCGACCAGATTCCGCCCCTGCTGCCACGGGTCGGGCGCGCTCTGGGCGCCGGCCGGCTGGCTTCGGCACGCCACATCCTGCTGCCCGCGGCCCTGCCCGGCTATTTGGCGGGTCTCAAGCAGGGCTGGGCGTTCTCGTGGCGGTCGCTGATGGCCGCGGAGATCATCGCGACGTCGCCCCAGCTCGGCACCGGGCTCGGGCAGTACCTGCACAACGGGTCGTCGTTGAACGACATCAACATGGTGATCGCGGCGATCTTCCTGATCCTGTTGGTGGGCATCGGAATCGAGCTGCTGCTGTTCCGCCCGTTGGAGCGCGCCGTGCTGCGGGCCCGTGGACTGACGGGAGCGCTGTGACTTCCTTCGGGATTCCGCTTGTCGCTGTCGCCCATGGCAGTCGAGATCCCCGATCGGCCGCGTCGATCCACGCGTTGCTGGACGTCGTGCGGTCGTTGCGGCCGGACCTCGACGTGCGCGGCTGCTTCCTGGACCTGTGCGCGCCCCGGCTGAGCGACGTGCTGCGCGGACCTGCGATCGTCGTACCTTTGTTGCTGGGCAAGGCTTATCACGCACGCGTCGACGTCCCGGCCGCGGTCGCCGAGTCCCGTGTTCCCGCGGTCGTCTCCGACGTGCTGGGCCCGGACCCACGACTGGAGTCGGCCGCGCTGCGACGGCTGTCCGAGGCCGGGGTTTCGTTCGGCGACCGGTCGTTGGGCGTGGTGCTGGCAGGTGCCGGGTCGTCACACGGGCCCGCGAACGAAGCCGTGGCAAGCGTTGCCCGGCGGTGGGCTCGGGAGTCCGGGTGGGCCGGGGTGGAGGCGGCGTTCGCGTCGATCGCCTCGCCGACCGTGCCTTCGGCGATCGAGCGGTTGCGTGCGAAGGGTGCCACGCGGATCGCCGTCGCGTCGTGGTTCCTCGCGCCGGGGCTGTTGCCGGACAAGGTCGCCTCGCTGGCGGGTGATGCCGTGGTGGCGCGGCCGTTGGGGGAGGACGTCGAGGTGGCGCAGTTGGTGTTGGACCGGTACGACGAGGCCCTCGCACGCCAGTCGGTGGCTGCCTAGCCGGGATGGCTTGATCACCCGAACGGGAATTGTCGGTGGTACCTGCGATCCTGTTTGGATGCATATGTTCGTCGACGAGACCGAACGCGGAGGGCACCTGCTGGCCGCGACGCTCGTCGCTCCCGCCGCACTGCACTCGACCCGGTCGCTGATGCGGAGTCTTCTCCTGCCAGGTGAGCGGCGCGTGCACTTCAAATCCGAGAAGGACAGCCGCCGCAAGTTCATCGTGTCGCGCATCGTCGAGCGGTCTTTTGAAGTAGTGGTGTTGTCAGGCAGCGAAAAGGGCGACGCCGCACGTGGCGTCCTGCTCGAAAGGCTGGTGACGGAGGCAATCGACCGGGGTGTGAGCAGGCTCGTCCTCGACTCTCGCGATCATGCGAGCAATGGACGTGATCGCGTGGTGCTCGCCCGCACGAAAGCCCGGGACGCGGGCATCGTCTACGAGCACATCCAGTCGTCAGCAGAGCCGGCGCTCTGGGTGAGCGACGCAGTCGCCTGGTGCTTGGGCGCAGGCGGGGACTGGGTACGGCGGATCAGCCCCGTGGTGACCCGCATCGAGCCCTGAACAGCGCGAAGCCCAGGCAGCAACCGTCCGGAAGCGCACCTGGGCTCACTTCCTCCACCTAGTGGCAGAGGCTATGCACGAAGCATAGCACATTTGAGCCCAACCGCTCCTGCCCACCTGATTTCCACAATCGCCCCGACCGCAGCCCAACCGCGTGATACCACTGCGCAAACGGCACCGGGGGGGCGACGTGACCGACGATCCGACCAGCTACAACCACAGCGCACGCGACGGATTCTTCGACGGCTCCGCCGACGACATCGAAGACTTCCACAGCGACGACTTCCCGCGCTCGCGTCGCCACTCAGGCCACTACGACCTGTCCGGAGCACCCGCGTGGGTCGTCGCCTTCACGTGGCTGGGCGCCCTCCTCGCGATGGCCGGCATGGCCGTCTTCTTCTTCGGCGTGCTGGGCGACACGACACCGGACGTCCCAGCGCCGACCGGCTTCCCGTCGATGCGAGCGGAGCCCGCCACACCAGGCGGACCCGACCTCCGACTGGGCTTCGGCCTGTTCTTCGTCGGCCTGGTCCTCACTGGAATCGGGGCGCTCGGCCACGCCACCGCACGGCGGCGCTGAACGCGAAACGCCACTTCCGGCCGCCGCCACAAGATCGAATGTGCGCGGCCGTTCGGGCGATGTGAAGTGTGAACCGTTGACGTGAAACCTACTCATGAGTAGTCAGGTGATTACGCCGCGTGCTGGAAATGTCCCTCGTCCACTCAACGGGGAGAGGCCATGAAGCTAGCCGGAATCGCATCCCTGCTACTCGTGCTGATGTTCGCGACCAACGCGGAGGCAGCACCGCAAACCGTCACCTACAAGCTCAGGGCCAGTGCGGCCGGGCAGTCGTCGGACTTCACGCTCGACCAGGGCGTCGACGCGAGTGCTCCCGCGACCGTCGCGCCCAACGGGGCCGTCAAGGTCACCATCGACCCGGCGCCCAACAAGGTCCCGGCTGAGGCCGGTGGCCGGCAGGTGCGGGAGATCAAGGGGCTCGCGCTCAAGCTGCCGGTGCCCGCCAACTCGAAGTTCCAGTCCGCGTCGCTGTCCGGCGGTTCCGGGCTCGGTGGCACGCCGACGATCGCCTTGCAGGGCAACGACGTCGTGCTCAGCGTGCCGGGGCCGATCAAGGGCGGCGCCGACTTCGAGCTGCCGACCGTCACGATCAACCTGCAGGCGGGCGGCACCGGCACGATCACCACGAAGCTGGGCGGCACCAGCTACGACGCGCCCGGCCTCACCTTCACCGCCGTCGTCACCGTGATCGGGTTCCCGGTCAACGCCGCCGCGAAGGGCTACCCGGACCCCAACCCCGTGCTGACGACCACGACCATCGGCTGACCACTGTGGTGCCCCACCCCCTGCCGGGCATCACGAAGTAGAGCTCGTCTGCCCCGGCTAAGGTCAGCGCCATGGCAGACGAGCTCGTCCATTACGAGGTGCAGCGTGGCATCGCGACGATCACGCTGGACTCCCCCCACAACCGCAACGCCCTGTCCGCGCAGCTGCGCAGGGAGCTCAAGGAGCACCTGACCGCGGCGAAGCAGGACGACCAGGTGCGCGTGGTCGTGCTGACCCACACGGGTTCCGTGTTCTGTTCCGGCATGGACCTCAAGGAGGCCGCCGGCGCGAGCGCGGGAGACCAGGGCGTCAACGAGTTCCCCGCGATCCTCGAGCAGATCTGGACCAGCCCCAAGCCGGTCGTGGCCGCGCTCAAGGGGCCGGCCCGCGCGGGTGGCGTCGGCATCGTCGCGGCCTGCGACATCGCGATCGCCGCGCACGAGGCGACGTTCGCGTTCAGCGAGGTCAGGATCGGGGTCGTGCCCGCGGTCATCTCGGTCACCGTGCTGCCCCGCCTGCTCCCCCGCCAGGCCCACGAGCTTTTCCTCACCGGCGAGACCTTCGACGCCAACCGCGCCAAGGAGATCGGCCTGCTCAACTCCGCGGTGCCCGTCGACGGCGTCGACGCCGAGGTCCGCCGCTACACCGACATGCTCGCCCTCGGCGCGCCCAACGCCCTCGCCGCCACCAAGGAGATGCTGCAGCAGGAGCGGTCCACGAACCTCGGCGAGGTCTTCGCGGACATGCTCAAGCTGTCGGCGCAGCACTTCGGCGGGCCGGAGGGCCAGGAGGGCATCGCCGCGTTCAAGGAGAAGCGCAAGCCCTCCTGGGTGCCTGCCGAGGGCTAGAACCAGCCCGTGCACTCGATCACGCCCTGCGAGGAGCCGCAGGCGCGCATCACCTTGCCGTCGTTCTTGAACGGCTCGGTGTACTTCGCGGTGCCCGAGTCGATCCGCGTGTACCCGAGGAACCCCTCGTGCTCGTTGGCCGAGGGGTCCTTGCGGTCGGTCCAGATCTCCTCGCCGGGCGTGCCGTAGGAGATGCGGCCCCACGCGCACTTGGACTTGTTCGACGCGCGCAGCTCGATCACGCGGCCGTTCTGCATCGTCACCGGGTTGTCGCCGTCGATCGTGTCGAACGGCGTGAAGGGTTCCTCCTGCGAGCAGTCGGGGTCACCGGCGAACGACACGGCGGGGCAGAACACACCGACAACCAGCACGACACCGAGCACACAGCTCAGGCGACGGAATTGCGTTCCCATGGAGCTGCACTGTCCACTCCGGACGGCAGAAGCGCAGCCCAAGTCACCGTTCCGTGCGAATGACGCGCAGTTTCCGGTCACCTGATTCAGCGGTCCGTTTCGCAGCGTCACGTAGCACGTCCGCCACGGCCGAGTCCAGGTTCGCGGGCACGACCAGCACGTATTCGCCCTCGGGCAACCACGAGAGATCGGTCAGGCTGTCGTACAACGCGTCGAGGTTCTGCCCGAACCAGTCCGGAAAGTCGAGCGCCTCGGCAATCGCCGAGATCGCCGCCGACTTTTCCGAAACGAGAATGTGCCGTTTCATTTCTTCACGTCCACGACGACGAACGTCGAATAGTGGTCGCCGGTGTAGAAGACTTCTTTTTCCGAACCGGTCACGAGCCGGCGCGCGCCGCGGTCGGGACTGCCCGGCGTCGGCACCGTGTACTCCTTGTAGTACCCGGACTTCCGCTGCGGCAGCCGCTTCTCCCGGTTCTCGAACGTCACGCCGTCGTTGCGCGGGTACGGGAACGGGCCGTTCGACTCGATCAGCTTCCACGTCGCACCGGCCTCGGCGGGCAGCTTCGACAGGGCCGTGATCTCCAGGCCCGAGTCGGCGCCGGGCACGGTCGCCGCATCGGCGGCACTCGTGACCACCGGCTTCGTGGTCTCGGGAGGCGGTGCAGACGTGTTGCCCTTGACGAACCACCCGATCACGACCAGAGCGAAGAGCCCGACCAGTGCGACGGTCAGGCGACGACCAGGACTCACGCGGCGACCTTCTCGGGCTCGGGTTCGGGCTCGGGGGTCGCGTCGGCGCCGGAAGCCGGGTTCTTCGCACCCCAGTCAGCGACGCGGTCGATCAGCCGCGCCACGCCCAGGCAGAGCGGCAACACCACGATCATCACGACGGGGAACTGCACGGCGACGGGCAGCTGCACGACCCACAGCTCGACCCCGTCCCACCACTGCACCAGCCAGTCCACCCGCCCGACTCTAGTCTCGTGACGGGTGTCACGGCATTTGACCAGGCAACCGGTCGGTATGTTGCGAACCATGTTCGCCGTTTACGCAGCAGAACCCAGTCCCGAGAACCCGCTGGCCTCGCTTCGCGTCGGCGAGCGCCCCGAGCCCGAGGTCCCGAACGGGTGGGTGCGCGTCGCGGTCAAGGCGGCCAGCCTCAACATGCACGACCTGTGGACGTTGCGCGGCGTCGGCATCAAGCCGGAGCAGTTCCCGATGATCCTGGGCTGCGACGGCGCCGGCACCCTCGACGACGGCACCGAGGTGGTGCTGCACTCGGTCATCGGCGACCCGGACTGGTCGGGTGAGGAGACGCTCGACCCGAAGCGCACGCTGCTCACCGAGAAGCACCAGGGCACGTTCGCCGACTACGTGGTCGTGCCCGCCCGCAACGCGCTGCCCAAGCCTGCCGACCTGACGTTCGCCGAGGCCGCCTGCATGGGCACGGCGTGGCTCACGGCGTACCGGATGCTGTTCGTGAAGTCCGGCCTGCGCCCCGGCCAGACGATGCTCGTGCAGGGCGCGTCGGGTGGCGTGTCGACCGCGCTGATCCAGCTGGGCCGTGCCGCCGGTTTCCGCGTCTGGGTCACCGGCCGCACCGAGGAGAAGCGCGCACTGGCCACGGCGCTGGGCGCCCACGAGACGTTCGAGTCCGGTGCGCGCCTGCCCGAACGGGTGGACGCGGTGTTCGAGACCGTCGGCAAGGCCACCTGGTCGCACTCGATGAAGGCGCTCAAGCCCGGCGGCATCGTCGTGATCTCCGGTGCGACGTCCGGTGACGCGACGGCGGCCGAGCTGCAGCGGCTGTTCTTCCTGCAGCTGCGCGTGGTCGGCTCGACCATGGGCACGCGCGAGGAGCTGGGCGACCTGATGCGGTTCTGCGCGCTCAACGGGCTCAAGCCGCAGATCGGCGCTGAGCTCAAGTTCGAGGACGCCGAGCAGGGCCTTCGCTCGATGCTGGAGGGCGAGACCGCCGGGAAGATCGTCTTCACCCGCCCGTAAACAGGAAAAGATTCCAAAAATCGCTCACTTGATTGGTGGGTTCGAACAAACCGCGTGACAGTTGACGCACGTAGGTTCGCCCGGACCCACCTTCATCAAGGGAGCTGAAGCATGAGTACGGCGCAGGGCGTCTTCCGGCGCAAGCCCATCGACCAGATCGCGGAGGACTCCGGCGACGGGCTCACCAGAACACTGGGCCTGTGGCAGCTGACCGCGATCGGCATCGGCGGCATCATCGGCGCTGGCATCTTCTCGCTGGCGGGCGCCGTGGCGAACAAGACGGCGGGTCCCGCCGTGCTGATCTCGTTCCTCGTGGCCGGTGTCGCGAGCGCCGCGGCGGCGTTCTCCTACGCGGAGTTCGCCGGCCTGATCCCCAAGGCGGGCAGCGCCTACACCTACGGCTACGCGGTTCTGGGCGAGATCGTCGGCTGGTTCATCGGCTGGGACCTGTTGCTGGAGTACACGGCGATCGTGGCGGTGGTCGCGATCGGCATCTCCGGCTACTTCACGGAACTGCTGTCGCTGCTCAACATCCATCTGCCGCAATGGATGCTGGGCGCGCCGGGCACCGAAGGCCAGGGCGTCGAACCGGGAAGTTACAAGGTCAACCTGTTCGCGGTGATCCTCTGCCTGCTGATCGCGTACGTGCTGAACCTCGGCATGAAGAACGCGGCACGGTTCGAGACCACGCTGGTGTACCTGAAGATCGCCGTGGTGCTGCTGGTGATCGTCGTCGGGGTCTTCCACATCGACACCGACAACTACAACCCGTTCTTCCCCTTCGGACTGTCCGGTGCTTTCACCGGCGCCGCAACGGTCTTCTTCGCGGTGTTCGGTTACGACGCGATGAGCACGGCCGCCGAGGAGTCGAAGGACTCGCAGCGGCACATGCCCAAGGCGATCATCTACTCGCTGGCGATCTCGATGGTCCTGTACGTGCTGGCCTGCCTCGTGCTGACCGGCATGGTCAACTACAAGGACGTCGACGCGGAAAGCGCGTTCGCCACGGCGTTCGCGGACATCGGCTTCCACTGGCTCGGCATCATCATCAGCGTCGGTGCGATCCTCGGCATCACGACCGTGCTCTTCACGTTCCTCCTGGGCGCGGCCAGGGTCGGCTACTCGATGAGCCGCGACGGCCTGCTGCCGCAGTGGTTCGCGAAGACGCACCCGGTGAAGCACGTGCCGTCGCGCATCACGTGGGTGCTGGGCATCGCCTCCGCGGTCATCGCCGGGTTCCTGCCGATCGCCGAGGCCGCCGAGCTCACCAACATCGGCATCCTGCTGGCGTTCGTCGTCGTCTGCGTCGCCGTGATCGTGTTGCGCTACAAGCAACCCGACCTGCCGCGCACGTTCAGGACGCCGGGCATGCCC
The DNA here is from genome assembly GCF_014648475.1 of Lentzea flava. Lineage (GTDB taxonomy): Bacteria > Actinomycetota > Actinomycetes > Mycobacteriales > Pseudonocardiaceae > Lentzea > Lentzea flava. Next base: position 79,980 of record NZ_BMRE01000027.1, read on the forward strand.
ATCGTGCCGATCATCGGTGTGGTGTTCTCGGTCTGGCTGATCACCTTCCTCACCCCGGAGACCTGGCTGCGGTTCGCGATCTGGTTCGCGATCGGCATGGTGATCTACTTCGCCTACTCGAGGCGCAACTCCGTCATGCAGCAGCAGTCCAAGCGCTGACCAGGTCGTTCAGCACGGGGAGCGGCACCGCGCCGCTCCCCACGACCAGGTCGTGGAACGCGCGCACGTCGAACCGGTCGCCCAGCTTCTCCTCGGCCTCGGCGCGCACCCGCTGGATCTCCAGGCGCCCCACCATGTACGCCAGCGCCTGACCGGGCACCTCGATGTACCTGTCGATCTCGGAGGTGATCTCGGGCTCGGGCATGACCGTGTTCTCCCGCAGGTAGTCGACGGCCTGCTGCCGCGTCCACCCGAACGCGTGCAGGCCGGTGTCGACGACCAGCCGGCCAGCGCGCATCGCGTCGAGACCGAGCATGCCCAGGCGCTGCTCGTCCGACGAGTAGAGGCCCATCTCGTCGGCGAGGCGCTCGGTGTAGAGGCCCCAGCCCTCCAGGTACGCCTCGATGAACGCGAACCTGCGGATGTTGTGCATGTCGGTCTCGGCCGCGATGCTCAGCTGGTAGTGGTGGCCGGGCACCGCCTCGTGGAACGCCGTCGCCTCGGACAACGTGCGGCTGCGTTCGGTGGCCCCCAACGGGTTCAGCCAGTACGTGCCGGGACGGCTGCCGTCCAGCGGTGCGGGCAGGTAGAACGCGATCGGCGACGTCTCCCGCTCCGCTTCGTCGACGGCCCGCACCTGACACCCGACCTTCGGCATGCGGCCGAACCAGTTCGGCGCCTCGGCCTCGGCCCGCGCGATCGCCTCCACGGCGTTCGCGACCATCTCTTCCTCGTTGTCCCACAACAGTTCCGTGCGCAACCGCCGGAAGATCTCCTGCACGTCGCCCGTGCCCCACAACCGGGAGCCGATCTCCGCGTACTCGTCGCGCAGCCGGGCGATCAGGTCGAGCCCCAGCTGGTGCAGTTCGGCGGGGCTGTACGACGTCGTCGTGTAGTTGCGGACCAGGTTCGCGTAGTTCTGTTCCCCTTCGGGCAGCCAGCACAGGCCCGGCTGGTCGTCACCACGACCGTCCTCAATGGACGCGAGGACCTCGCGGAACCCGGCGACGGCCGAGCGGATCTCGCCGGAGTACGAGCCTTCCCACTCCTGCGCCGGGGCGGCCAGGAACCGGTCCAGGCGTGTCTTCCCCGCTTCGAGGTGCCGGCGCAACGGCCTGCGGTCGGAGTTGCGCACTCTCTCGCCCGCCTGGCCGATGTAGCGGGCGAACTTGTCGAGCCGCTGGGACACGTCGAGCTGCGAGGCGATCATGAGCAGGCCGTTCACCGGCGCGCTCAGGCCCGTCGCGACGGTGTGCTCGATCAGCCTGGCGTCAATGCGCGTGATCATCGACTGGCCCTGGTGCCTGATGACGGCGAGCGTGACGGGGTCGGAATCACTCGCCTCGGCCCTGCGCAGGATGTCGGTGATCCGCGCCCGCAGCGCCTGCTCGCCCTCCACGCTCAGGTCCTCGACCCGATCGTCCCAGCCGGGCAGGCCGAACATCGTGGCTGACATCGGCGAGGCGTCCATGAACGCCTGGAACATCTCATCCGCGACTGACATCAGGCCTCCCGGACCAGGTGGTGACAAGATCGGCCAGGGTGGACAACGGCACCACGCCGTTCTCCAGCACCAGGTCGTGGAACGCCTTGATGTCGAACCGGTCGCCCATCGCCGCCTGGGCCTCACCGCGCACCCGCATGATCTCCAGGCGTCCCACCATGTACGCGAGCGCCTGTCCCGGCGTCTCGATGTACCTGTCGACCTCGGACTCGATCTCGGTGCTGTCCATCGCGGTGTTCTCGCGCAGGTAGTCGACCGCCTGCTGCCTCGACCAGCCGAGCGCGTGCAGGCCCGTGTCGACGACCAACCGGCCGGCGCGCATCGCGTCGAGGCCGAGCATGCCCAGGCGCTGCTCGTCCGACGAGTAGAGGCCCATCTCGTCGGCCAGCCGCTCGGTGTAGAGGCCCCAGCCCTCGATGAAGGAGTCGATGAACGCGAACTTGCGCACGTTGCTCAGCTCGGTCTCGGCTGCGATCGAGAGCTGGAAGTGGTGGCCGGGAATCGCCTCGTGGAACGCCGTGACCTCCGACACCGTGCGGCTGCGTTCGGTGGCGCGCAACGGGTTCGCGAAGTACGTGCCGGGACGGGAGCCGTCCATCGCGGCGTCCTCGTAGTACGCGAACGGGGCGCTCTCGCGGTCCATCTCCGGCACGAACCGGACCTCGCACCGCGCCTTCGGCAGCCGCCCGAACCAGTTGGGCGCTTCGGCCTCGGCCCGCGCGACGGCCTCGACCGCGCTCGTGAGCATGTCGTTCTCGTTGTCCCACAACAGTTCTGTGCGCAACCGCCGGAAGATCTCCTGCACGTCGGTCGTGCCCCAGACGCGCGAGCCGATCTCGGCGTACTCCTCGCGCAGCCCGGCCATCAGGTCCAGCCCCAACTGGTGCAGCTCGGCCGGGGTGTACGAGGCGGTCGTGTAGTCGCGGACCAGCTTGCGGTAGTTCTCCTCGCCTTCCGGCAGCCAGCAGAGGCCCGCGTGCTCGTCGTCGCGACCCTGAAGGGAGAGCAGGAACTCGCGGTACCGGGCGAACGCCGGGCGCAGGTCCGCGTCGCCCTCCCACTCCTGCACCGGCCCGGCGAGGAAGCGTTCGACGTGCGCCGCCCCGCTTTCGGCGTGCCGGCGCAACGGCCTGCGGTCGGTGTCGCGCAACCGCTCCATCGCCTGGTCGAGGAAACGGGGTACGAGCTGCAGTCGCTGCGAGAGGTCGACGTGCGACGCCCTCCTCAGCAGCCCCGCGACCGGGGCGTTCAACCCGCGGGACACGGTGTGCTCGACGAGCCTGGCGTCGATCTTGGTGATGATCGACGTGGCCTGATGGGTGATCACGTCCTTCGCGACCTGGCTCTCGTCGCTCTCGCCGACCCGGCGCAGGATGTCGGTCAGCCGGGCGCGCAGCGCCTGGTGGCCTTCGACGCTGAGGTCTTCGAGCCGGTCGTCCCAGCCGGGCACGCCCACGAGCGTGGCGAACATCGGCTCGAAGTCCATCATCGCCTGGAACGTCTCATCGGAAAGCGAGGTCACGCTCTCCTTCTTAGCTGCGCCCGAAGCGCCGCGCCAAGGAATTGACCACATCGGTGAGCTCCGTGTGGAGCCTTCGCACGATGTCGGCCGCCGGTTCCGTCGTCGCGAGCGGGTAGGTCGTGCCCGCCCACAGCGACATGACCTCCAGCTCACCGGTCGCCCGCACCGGCTTGGTGAGGTGGTGCACGTTCGGGTACGCGGCGGGCGCGTGCGGGGTGTGCTCGATCAGGAACCGGTTCACGAGCCCTCGCGCGGGTCGTCCGCTGAACGCCCGCGTGAGTGCGGTCCTGCGCGCCCCTTCGGCGAGCGCTTCCCGGTGCGCCGCAGCGGTTCCGGCCTCCGGGCAGCCGAGGAACGCGGTGCCGAGCTGCGCCGCGACCGCCCCCGCCGCCAGCACCGCGGCGACGTCCGCGCCGCTCATGAGCCCACCGGTCGCGATCACCGGCAGGTCGACGGCGTTGCGGACGAGCGTCAGCGCGGCCAGCGTCCCGTACAGCTCACCGCCGCCGGGCGAGATGCCGTCGTCGGTGAACGTGCCGCGGTGGGCCCCGGCGTCCGCGCCCTGCACGCACAGGACGTCCGCGCCGATCTGCTGGGCCTGCCGGGCCTCGCTGGGCGTGGTGACCGTGACGACGATCGTGGTGCCGGTCGCCTTGAGCCGCTGCACGTCGTCCGCGTCGGGCAGCCCGAACGTGAACGACACCACCGGAACCCGCAACGCCAGCACCAGTTCGAGCTTCGCGCCGTAGTTGTCGTCGTCCCAGCGCGGATCGCCGGGCACGGCCCCGATCTTCTCCGCGCAGGCCGTGACGCGGTCCACGTAGGACGAGAGGTCGGCGGTCGGCCGCGTGCCGGGCACGAACAGGTTGACCCCGAACGGCTTGCCGGTGAGCTTGCTCGTCTGGTCGATCTTCTCCGCGAGCTGCTCGACGGTGAGGTAACCGGCCGCGAGGAACCCGAACCCACCGGCCTCGCTCACCGCGGCGACGAGCTCGGGGGTGGAGGCGCCGCCCGCCATGGGCGCGGCGATCACGGGCACGGCCAGCGTGTGGAACATGAGCACAACCTAGTTGGACCTGGCGGTGGATGCCCGGTAAAGCCCCTGTGTCCTTGCTGACGCAAGGAACAGGGGCTCTCCGGCAGTGACGACGGACGGACCATCATCTAGGGCAGGGAGTCCAGATGAGGGGCGACCGTGTTGGCGAACTGCCAGTTGTTCGACGCGTCCCAGTTGATCGACCATGTCATGGCGCCGCGGATCGACGGCCAGGTCGTGCTCGGCTTGAACGTGCCGCAGTTCGTGCCGCGGGCGAGGCAGCTCAGCGCGTTGTTGACGTTCGCAGGCGACTGGTAGCCACCACCGGCTCCTGACGGCGACGCGGGCAGTCCGAGGCCGACCTGGTCGGGACGCAGGCCGTTCTGCAGCTGGATGCACGCGAGCGCGGTCAGGAAGTTCACCGTGCCCTGGCTGTAGACCTGCTGGTCGCAGCCGAGCATCGAACCGGAGTTGTAGTACTGCATGTTGACGATGGTCAGGATGTCCTTCACGGCCAGCGCCAGCTTGAAGTACTCCGCGCCGGTGCTCTGCATGTCGATCGTCTGCGGCGCCATCGTGATCACCGTGCCGCCACCGGCGTGGATGCTGCGCAGCGCCTGTGCCATGTAGGTGGAGTTGACGCCGTTCTCGAGGTCGATGTCGACGCCGTTGAACCCGTAGTTGGCGATCAGCGACTTCACGCTGTTGGCGAAGTTGGTCGCCGCGGTGGAGTCGCCGACGCTGATCGTGCCGCGCTCACCGCCGACGCTGATGATCACCTTCTGCCCGCGGCTCTGCAGGGTCCTGATGTCGGCCTTGAACTGCGCGTCGGTGTAGCCGCCGAGCTGGCTGCTCAGGCCGGAGTCGAGCGTGAACGCGACCTGTCCCGGCGTGCCGGTCGCGTCGGCGAACGCCACCGCGACGATGTCGTAGGTGGTGGGGACGTCGGACAGCCTGAGTGCGCGCGCACCGTTGTAGAAGTTCTGCCAGTAGCCCGTCAGGACGTGCTTGGGCAGACCGGTGTTCGGCGGGTTGCTGGTCGTGGTGGTGGTAGTGGTCGTTGTCGTGGTGGTGGTGGTGCTCGTGGTCGTCGGCGGCGTACCGGGACCGTCGAGGCTGACGTCGTCGGCGTAGTAGGCGGGCTGGCCGTACCAACCGTGCAGGTAGATCGTCACGCTGGTGGCCGCGCCGCTGGTGAAGTCGACGGTGAGCTGCTGGAAGCCGTTCGTGCCCGGCGTCCAGGTCTGCTTCTCCACACCGCCCGTGACGCCGAGGTAGACGTAGCTGCCCTGCACCCACGCGGTCAGCTTGTAGGCCGTGTTCGCTTGCACCGTCACGGTTTGCTGGCATCGCGCGTTGCTCTGCCCGGCCGGCGCACCCTGAAGTGCGTAACTGCCCGTGCGCTTCGTGCCCGTGGTGACGCTCGTTCCCTCCGAGCAGGTCCAGCCGCTCAGGTTGCCGGCCTCGAAGCCGCTGTTGGCCGCGAGGTTCGCGGCGCTGGCGCTGCCGTTGATCACCAACACCAGACCGGCGCAGGCGAACAGCGCGGACAGCAGCGCTATCGCTGCTCGTCTGGTCTTGGACATGGTCCACCTCCACACATCATGCGGCGGCCATGCTGTGAGTTGGACTAAAAATGGACTAGACCACTGCCCTCGGTCAAGCATTGCGCTGGTCATCGGATGTATTACTCTGACCCCGCCGCCGTGTTACCCGAGGGAGTGACATGCGCGTATTGGCTGTTCTGGCGTTGCTGCTGGGGTTTGCTTCTCCGGTTGGCGCGTCTCCCGGCTGGGTGGCGGCGTGGGGGTCCGCGATGCAAACACCCGTGACATCGGAGGTCAGCGGTACCTCCTACACCGTGCGCAACGTCGTCCGGCTGACCGTCGGCGGCTCGACGGTGCGAGTGAAGCTCTCGAACGTGTTCAGCTCCGGCGACCTCACCGTCGGCAAGGTGTCCGTGGCCGCGGCCGGAACCGGTGCCGCGCTCGGTGACAAGGCCCGACGAGTCACGTTCCACGGCCGCGAGTCCGTGGTCGTGCCACGCGGCCGTGAGGTGCTCTCGGACCCGGTGGCGTTGCGGACGCTCGCGGATTCCTCTGTCGCCGTCTCGATCTGGGCCTCGTCGGCACCAGCCGTGGCGACCTATCACCGCAGCGCGTTGTCCACCAACTACGTGGCTCCCGGCGACCACGCCCAGGACCTGGACGGTTCGGCGTTCACGCAGAAGGTGTCGTCCTGGTACTACCTGTCCGAGGTGTCCGTGACCTCGCCCGTGCGCGGATCCGTTGTGGCGCTGGGCGACTCGATCACCGACGGGTCCGGGTCGACCAGCGGCGCGCACCGCCGGTGGACCGACGTGCTGGCGTCGCGCACTCCCCTCGGCGTGGTGAACTCCGGAATCTCCGGCAACCAGCTTCTCCGCGATGGCACGTACGGCGTCTCCGGCATCGCACGGACGCCACGGGACGTGCTGCAACGGTCCGGCGTGCGGACGTTGATCGTGCTGGAGGGCATCAACGACATCAAGGCCAAGCCCGATGCCACGTTCGAAGAACTGCGCGACGGCTACCTGCGGGTGATCTCTCTCGCGCACTCCCGCGGCATCCGTGTGCTCGGCGGAACCATCACGCCGATGGGCGGCTATGGCAACTACACCGACGCGCGCGAGGCCGTGCGTTCCGCCGTGAACTCCTGGATCCGGACGTCAGGCGCGTTCGACGGCGTCGTGGACTTCGACGCCGCCGTGCGCGATCCCGCGCGCCCGGCGTGGCTGCGCGACGAGTACGCCAGGCCGGACCGTCTGCACCTCACCGATGCCGGCTATCAGGCCATGGGCCAGGCGGTGGACGTCTCACTGCTTTAGCTTGATGCGCGTGTTCACCCTCGCAGACGCCATCGCCATCGCCACCTCCGCGCACGACGGCCAGGTCGACAAGTCGGGCCGCCCGTACATCGGACATCCGCTCCGAGTGATGGCATCGGTATCGGGTGAACACGCGCAGATGGCCGCCGTCCTGCACGACGTCATCGAGGACACCTCCGTGACCGCCGCGGACCTGTCGGCACGGGGGTGCCCCTCAGTGGTCGTCGACGCCGTCGTCGCGCTCTCCCACCTGCCGGGCGAGCCGCAGGCCGACTACCTGCGCCGCGTGGCCGCGAACCCGTTGGCGGTGACCGTGAAGCGCGCGGACATCGCCGACAACCTCTCCCCCTCCCGCATGGCCCGTCTTGATGACGAGACGAAGGCGCGGCTGGAGATCAAGTACGCCACCGCGCTGAGGTTGCTCGACGAGTTCGTGAGTTAACTAACCTTCTTCATCGGTACAGGTCGCTTGAACAGGGTGTATTATCGAATCGTAACCAAGATTGGAAGGACACGATGACCCGCCACGACCTGTCCGTGAAGTCCCTGCGCTCGAGCCTGGCGACCCGCCGTGACGCTCGGCTGAAGCGCCGGAGCCTGGAGCGGCAGTTGGCCAGCTACACCTCCGAGAGCGACCGCCTCGAACTGGACGCCATCCTCTCCCGCCACACGGCCGAGGAGACGAGCGAGCTCCGTTCGATCATCAACCGTCAGGCCATGGACCGGCTGATCCGTTCCGCCTGACAGAGGTCATGTGTGGGCCACCCCGGCAGCGTCGCCGCGGGTGGCCTTTGCGTTTCCCGGCAACCGTGAACGAGTGCACCTCGCGGCACGACGGCGCTAACGTCCGGCCATGCGTCGAATCCTCGCCACGGCGTTGGCCGTGCTCGCGCTGATGCCGGTGCCCGTGGCGAAGGCCGACCGGGTGGTCACGGACTACCAGGATCCGCTCCAGGCGATCCCCGCGGTGAGCCGGCCGCCGACGAAGTCCTGCACGGTCACGGCGATGCGGCACACGTTCGCGAACTCGTACGGGCAACCGTTCGTCGGCACGCTCGCGCCACCACCGGACTGCGCCGGGCCGTGGACGAAGGTCGTGCTGGACTGGACGGGACGCAGCAAGGGGCGTCAGTTCGACCGGCTCGCCGGGTTGTGGATCGGCGGGGCGGAAGTGCTGCGGACGTCGACGCCCGAGCCGGACCCGTCGGGCATCGTGTGGCACTTCGACCGGGACATCACGGCTTTCGCGCCGCTGCTCACCAAGACGCAGCCGTTCGTGGTGGATCTCGGCAACGTCGTCAACGACACCTACACCGGGCTGTTCGACATCGAGGTCACGGTCACCTACTACCAGGCGACGAGGCGGTACCCGGCACCTCGGCAGGCCGACGTCGTGCTGCCCCTCTCCGCCGACGCTCAACGGCCAGGCTGGCAATTCCTCAAGGACGGCAAGAACTTCACTCGCCAGGTCACCGTTCCGCCGAACACCGCGAAACTGACCGCCGAGATCTACGCCCGCGGTGGCGGCTGCGAGGAGTTCTGGTGGTCGAACGTGCCGAGCGACCTCGCCGCCCGGTTCCCGGACGCCGGACTGTGCGGTGGCGGAACGTATCGCGAGGTCGAGGTGCGCGTCGACGGGCGGCCCGCCGGCGTCGTCGCCCCGTACTCGGTGATCTACACCGGCGGGGTGGCGCCGATGCTGTGGCGGCCGATCTCGGCCATCGACGCCATCGACACGCTGCCGTACACGATCGATCTGAGCCCGTTCATCGGAACGTTGACCGACGGGAAGGCGCACACGATCGAGCTGGTCCCGCCGCGCGGAATCGTGCACGACTGGACGTTGGGCGGAAACCTCTTCGCCACCACGGATCCGCACGTTCAGCGGGTGACCGGAACGCTGAATCTCGCGGATGTACCCGCCGCCGAGGTCAGGACGTCCACGACCGGCACGGATCTCGACGTGACGATCAAGACGCACGTGCGGCGGGCTTGGCGGACCAGTGGCGTGATCAGGACGTCTCACGGCACGCAGCAGGTCTTCTCCCAGGGCGCCTGGACGTTCGACAACACGACATCGCTCGCAGAGAAGGCAACCAGGCAGAAGACCGACCAGAGGGTGACCGGCGCGTACTCGTCGAAGGGAAGGCTCGACGGGTTCGACTTCCCGCTCAACGTGGACGTCACGCAGAACATCGTGAACGACAACAACTACCGCATCGACGCGAAAGTCCACATGGGACGTCGTTTGTGGACGGTCGGTGAGGGGGCGAAGTTCAGCGATGACACCATCGACACGCAGGGCGGCTTCGGCCGGACCAACGGGGTTCTTTCCTACGCGGACGGGTCGTCCAGCGAACGCTGGCGCGGCACGGTGGACGGCCGCTACTACCAGCGCACGCTGAAGACCGAACACGGGTACGTGGTCTAGTAGAGACGCTTGACGGTGAGGACGTTGTCCTTGCGCGCCTCCTCCTGACCGTCCGGCCCGACCAGAGGCCGCTCGACCACCTCGTCGGTGATGACGATCCAGTTGTCCGTCAGCTTGAGGTGGTCGAGCACGTCCTTGGTGGTCGGGAAGTAGTAGTGCTGGTGCTCCGACCACGACGGCGCCCCCGCGTGCCCGCCGATGATCAGGTGGCCGCCCGGCGCCACCGCCTGCGAGGCCCGCTTCAGAATGCTGTTGCGCTCCCCGTCCTCCTCCACCGGCGAGTGCAGGAACTGAGCGCTGACCAGGTCGAACAGCCCTTCGGGGAACGTCTCCTTGAGGTCGTGCCGCTCCACCGCGATCTCGACGCCCTCGTCGTAGGCGTGCTTCAACGCCCGGTCCAGCGCCACCTGCGACACGTCGACACCCAGCACCCGCCAGCCTCTCTTGGCGAGCCACACGGCGTCGCCGCCCTCCGCGCACCCGATGTCGAGCGCGCTGCCGGGCGTGAGGTGCTCGGCTTCCCGCACCAGCAACGGGTTCGGCTTGCCGGACCACACCTGGTCCCGCTCCGAGTAGAAGGACTCCCAGAACTCCTGTGCAGTCGTCATGCTCCCAAGATGCGCGCGACCGTGCCGGACTGGCAACTTTCGTTGCCAAAGCAGCAACGCTGGACGTCGCACGGCGCGTGGGCCACGCTCATGGGTCATGGTGACCTGTGACTTGACGATCTCCCTCGACGGCTACTCCGCCGGCCTCAACCAGTCCGAGGACCGCCCGTTCGGCGACGACGGCGGCGACGGCTGGGGCAGCAAGCTCCACGCCTGGATGGAAGACGCGGACGAACGACAGTGGCAGATGGACAAACTGGCCACGACCAAGGCGTTCATCATGGGCCGCAACATGTTCGGCCCGATCCGCGGCGACTGGGACCGCCCGTGGAACGGCTGGTGGGGCGACAACCCGCCGTACCACGCGCCGGTCTTCGTGCTCACCCATCACGCACGCGAGCCGCAGCCGATGGAGGGCGGCACGACGTTCCATTTCATCACCGACGGCATCGAAGCCGCGTTCAAGCTGGCGCGCGAGGCGGCCGGCGACGGCAACATCTCCATCCACGGCGGCGCCACCACGATCAACCAGTACCTCAAGGCCGGCTTGATCGACGAGCTGCGACTTCGGATCGTGCCGATCACGCTCGGCGCGGGCACGCGGTTGTTCGACGGGGTGCCGCCGCTCGGCCTGGAGCAGGTGGAGTCGCGCGCGGGCAACGGGTTCACGCACGTCACCTATCGCGTCAGCAAGTAAGTCCCCATAACGCCACTGTTATCGTGAGCGAAGGTGGCAGTTATGGGGGCGTGTGTGGAGCTGCGCGACATCGAGATATTCCTGACCCTGGCCGAGGAGTTGCACTTCGGCCGGGCCGCGGAGCGACTGCACGTCTCGCAGGCACGGGTGAGCCAGGCGATCAAGGCGCAGGAGCGCCGGATCGGCGGGGTGTTGTTCGACCGCACCAGCCGCGCGGTGACGCTGACCCAGCTCGGCGAGCAGCTGCGCGACGACCTGCGGGCCGGCTACGACGCGATCCACCGGGGCGTGGCGCGGGCGACCGAGTCGGCGCGAGGCGTGACCGGGACCGTGCGGCTGGGTGTCATGGGCATGGTCGGGCACGAGCTGCGGAACGTCATCGACGCGTTCCGCGACCGGTATCCCGCCTGTGACGTCTCGCTCCAGGAGATCCACTTCAGCGACCCGTTCAGCCAGCTGCGGGCCGGGGAACTGGATCTGGCGGTGCTGTGGCGACCGGTGCGAGAGCCGGATCTCATCGAAGGGCCGGTGCTCCTGACCGAGGGACGGGTGATCGCCACGTGGCCGGGCCACGAGCTGGCCGATCGGCCGTCGGTGTCGCTGGAGGACCTGGCCGACCGGGTCGTCGTCCACGTCGGCTCGCACCTGCCCGAGTACTGGACCAGCTCCATGCTGCCCACGCACACCCCGAGCGGCCGGCCCATCCCGAAGGGTCCCCTGGTCACCACGTGGCACCAGGTGCTCACCCTGGTTGCCGACCGCAAGTGCGTGACGACGGCGAACGAGCACGTGCTGCAGTACTACACCCACCCCGGCGTCGTCTTCGTGCCGATCCACGACGTGCCGCTCACGGAGTGGGCGCTGGTGTGGCACACGGACGGGCTGCACCCGCGCGGGCGCGGCTTCGTCGACGTGGCGACGGAGCTCGGCCCGCGCAGGTACGGCGCTAGCTGATCTTCAGCTGGTACGTGTGCGCCCGGCGGTGCTCGCGGAAGCCCATTCGTTCGTTGACGGCGATCATGTGGGTGTTGTCGTCGGCGTTGTCGGTCTCGATCTCGACGATGCCGGGGTGCTCGGCGCGCAACTGCCGCACCATCGCCGTCTTCAGCCACCTGCCCAACCCGTGGCCGCGGTGTGCGGGCACGACCACGGTGTCGTACTGCAACGCCCGCCGCTGTTCTCCGGCCCGGATGACGATCTCGGTGAACCCGGCCACCACCTCCCCGTGCAGCGCGGCCGCGGTCAGCAGGGTGTCGCCGCGGTCGGCCACCACCCAGGCCATCGCGCGGACCCGCTCGGCGTCCCACTGCTGCGTGCCGTAGTCCATGTCGCCGGTGGGCATGTCGTTCATCGCGTTCTTGGCGGTGGCGAACGCGTCGGCCAACTCGTCCGGCACCGTGCCCGCCCAGGACCGCAGTCGGTAGCCGGCGGGATCGGCCACCTCCAAGTCCACTTCGGACAGATCGAGCAGCAGATGCCGCAACGTCAACACCCGCTCGAAGTTCCGCGCGGCGCAGAAAGACGTTCCCGGCTCGATGTCACCGACACCGGCGACCAGACTGCGCCGGTTCTCCGCCTGCGCGGCGAGGACGACTTGTGCCAGCAGTCGGGAACCCACGCCCCGGCGGCGCCAGTCGGGGTGCACGTACAACTCCAGCTCGGCCAGGTGCTCCTGTCCCCGGCGGTCGAACAACCGCAGGGAGGCGGCACCGGAGACCGTGCCGTCGGGTTCGTCGGCCAGCCAGAACAACCGGCGGCTGTCCAGGCCCGGCGTGGTGAGCTGCTCCAGGGTGGGCAGCGGTTGACCGGGCAGGTCGTGCGCCAGCGACGCGGCCAGCACGGAGTGCCACTGCTCGGCCTGCTGCGCGGACAACTGGTCGATCATGCGCCGAACCACCTGGTGAGCGCCTCGCGCAACGCGGGAGCGGCGGTGTCCGCGGGTTCGTCGACGGCCGCGGCCCAGGCGACGTGCCCGTCCGGCCGGATCAGCAGGGCGTCGGCGGGCCGGTCATCGGTCTTGGCGGTGTGGACGTCGACGCCCTGGACGAGCTCCAGCAGATCCACGCGGCCGGCCAGGTCGAGGAACACAGGCCGGGCCGCGTGCATGAGCTCCGCGACGCTGGTGACGCCCTGGTCGGTGTGCAGGGTGAGATCGGGGACGAACGCGCCGGTCAACGCGTGCGAGCCGGGGTACCGGATGTCCGAGCCGGCGACCAGCTCTCCCATGCGACGCAGTGGCTGCTCGTCGCTGAGCAGTTCCTGGAACAGCTCCCGGAGCGCCTGCGCGGCGGGGTCGTGGGCCCGCCGCAACGCCACCTGAGCCTGGCTGTGCAGCAACGTCCGTTCGACGGCGTGCTGCCGTTCGTCGTTGTAGGTGTCCAGCAGACCGGCCGGTGCCCAGCCCTGGACCTCGGCGGCCAGTTTCCAGGCGAGGTTGACGGCGTCGAGCATGCCGGCGTTGATCGCGATTCCAGTGGCCGGGAACAGGTGCGCCGCGTCGCCGGCCAGGAAGACCCGCCCGGCGCGGAACGACTCGGCCCGCCGAGCCTGGAAGGTGAACCGCGACAACCGATGCGCTTCTCCCACGGGCAGATGCACGCCGAGCACGCGCTGGATGCTCTCCTGCAGCTCCGCCACGGTCATCGGAACGTCGTCGTCGTACTCGGTCGTCTCGTCCTCGATGGTGTACACCGAAACAACCTTGGAGGCAGGCGACGCGCCGACCCCGAAGAGACCCCCATCGGTCCGGGTGAAGCCCGCGTTGACGACACCGGAGCCGGCCACCTCAAGCGCACCGTTGTCGAGCACGGTCACCTCGGCCGGCAGTGTGACCTGCGCCAGCCGGTTGACCTCGGGGTAGGTGGTGCCGGGGAACCCGATTCCAGCCCAGCCCCGGACCCGGCTGCGCGCGCCGTCGCACCCCACCAGGTAGCGTGCGGTCACCTGGTACGGCCCGTCCGGCCCCTGCACGTCCGCGGTCACCGCGTCGGCGTCCTGGCTCACCCCGACGACCTCGTGGCCGCGGTGGATGTCGACTCCGAGCTCGTCCGCGCGTTCGTCGAGCAGCTTCTCCAGCAACTGTTGCGGCAGCGGCAAAGCGTGCATCGGCGGATCCGCGAGCTGCGTGAAGTCCAGGTGCACGCCACCGAACGGGAACCGCGGCGCCGGGCGGGGCTCGGTGCAGGCCGCTTCGAACCGGTCCAGCAAACCCCGGTACCGCAACAACTCCAGCACCTGCCCGCCGAGACCACCGGCCTTCGGGGTGTCGCGGCGCCGCGGCTGCCGCTCCAGCACGAGCGGCCGCACTCCGGCCAGGCGCAGCTCGGCGGCCAGCATCAGGCCGGCCGGGCCGGCGCCCGCGATGATCACATCGGTGTTCAACGGATTCCCTTCAGGAGACGCGAACTGCTGCACGTGGTGCGCTGTCGATCGCACTGGTCGTGGTGTTGCTGGCGTAGAGGTCGGTCCAGCCGCCGCCCGGTTGCACGATGGTGAGCCGGACGCGGACCTGAGGAGCCTCGGTGCCCGCGCCGATGGTGGAGATCTGCACGATGTGCCCGCTGCCCTGGGCCCGCAGCAGTGGCAGCGCGGCCTGGCCGACCCAGGGCGCGCCGAAGAAGTTCAGGTCCTGCCGCGCGCGGTCCGCCGCCCCCGTGAGCTGCTGCATCATCCCGGTGAACAACGCCCCCGCGTCGTTCACGACGACATCGAGCCGGCCGAACCGCGCGACCGCCTCGTCGACCGCCGCGAACACCGCCGGACGGTCCGTCACGTCCAGGCTCAGCGCCAGCAGCCGGCCCGGGTACACCGCGGCGAGGTCGTCGAGACGTGAGACGTCACGGGCGGCGCCGACCACCCGGTCACCGGCGGCGAGCGCCGCCTTCGTGTACGCACGGCCGATGCGACGGTCAGCTCCGGTGACGAACCAGACTCTGGATGTCATGCCGAGAGCCTCCCCGGCCGGACTTCGACGATCAACGGCGAACCCCGCAACCACCGATAACCCGACCGTTATCGACCTGCACCAGGCAAAAGAGCAAAGGCCTGCTTCTTGCCCTTCGGCTCCTCAGTGGACAGTGCAGCGACGAAGGCCTCTTGCGAGTGAGCTCAGAACAGGGTCGCGGGCTCAACCGGCTCGGGTTCCGGCAGTGCGTCGAGGCCGGGCACGAGCGTTCGCACCTCGTCGTGGAACCTGCGGGCCAGCGCGGGCGCGTCGTCGTTGTCGGGGGTGTGCACGAACACCGTCGGCGACCGGCCCTCCCGCAGCCAGCCGGCGACCACCTCGGTCCACGGCCGCCACCCCTCGACCGTGTCCTCGACCGAGTCCCTGCCCAGGTAGCGGACGATCGGCTGGTCGGTCAGCGCCCGCGTCCGCCGGGGCAACCGCGGTTTGCGGTCCCAGGCCTCCTGCTCGGCCTCGCTGGTCGGCGGGCTCTGGAAGAAGACCTCGGTGTCGAACGGCACCCACTCGGCGTCCGCGCCGGCGAGTGCCTTCTCCAGCAACAACGTCGCACCGGCGTCGGTGAAGAACACCGGGTGACGCACCTCCACGGCACGCCGGAGGCCGGCCGGCAGCCTGCGCAGGAAGCGGCCCAGCGCGTCGACCTCCGCCGGGCCGAACGAACCGGGCAGCTGGGTCCACAGGACCGCGCGTTCGCCGAGGGGTTCGATCGCGTCCAGGAACGCCCGCATCTCGACCTCGACACCGGCCAGCCGACGCTCGTGCGTGACGACCTTGGGCAGCTTGACCACGAACCGGAATCCGGTATCGGTCTGCCGCGCCCAGGTCTCGACGGTCTTCCGGGCGGGCGTCGCGTAGAACGTGGTGTTGCCCTCGACGGCGTTGCACCAGCCCGCGTAGGCCCGCAGTCGCTCCCCGGCGGGAAGCGACTGCGGCAGGAACCGCCCGGGCCACGCCTTGTGGTTCCACATGGCGCAGCCGACGTGAAGACGTGCCACCGCGCCTACTTCTTGCCCTTCGGCTCCTCAGTGGACAGTGCGGCGACGAAGGCCTCCTGCGGCACCTCGACGCGGCCGACCATCTTCATGCGCTTCTTGCCTTCCTTCTGCTTCTCCAGCAGCTTGCGCTTGCGGGTGATGTCACCGCCGTAGCACTTGGCGAGAACGTCCTTGCGGATCGCGCGGATCGTCTCGCGCGCGATCACGCGCGAACCGATCGCGGCCTGGATCGGCACCTCGAACTGCTGCCTCGGGATCAGCTCGCGCAGCTTGGTCGCCATGCGCGTGCCGTAGCCGTACGCGTGGTCCTTGTGCACGATCGCGGAGAACGCGTCGACGGCTTCGCCCTGCAGCAGGATGTCGACCTTGACCAGGTCGGCCTCGGCCTCGCCGGACTCTTCGTAGTCGAGCGACGCGTAGCCGCGCGTGCGCGACTTCAGCGAGTCGAAGAAGTCGAAGATGATCTCGCCGAGGGGCATCGTGTAGCGCAGCTCGACGCGGTCCTCCGACAGGTAGTCCATGCCGCCGAGCTGACCGCGCTTGGACTGGCAGAGCTCCATGATCGCGCCGATGTAGTCGGACGGCGCGATGATCGTGCACTTGGTGACGGGCTCGTACACCTCGGCGCGCTTGCCCTCCGGCCAGTCGGACGGGTTCGTCACGACGTGCTCGGTGCCGTCTTCCATGATCACGCGGTAGACGACGTTCGGGGCCGTGGAGATGAGGTCGAGGCCGAACTCGCGCTCCAGGCGGTCGCGGGTGATCTCCAGGTGCAGCAGACCGAGGAAGCCGCAGCGGAAACCGAAGCCCAGCGCGGCGGAGGTCTCCGGCTCGAACGTCAGCGCCGCGTCGTTGAGCTGCAGTTTCTCCAGCGCCTCGCGCAGCTCCGGGTAGTCGGAGCCGTCGACGGGGTAGAGGCCCGAGTAGACCATCGGGCGCGGCTCGCGGTAACCCGCCAGCGGCTCGGTGGCGCCCTTCTTCTCGGACGTGACCGTGTCGCCGACCTTCGACTGGCGGACGTCCTTCACGCCGGTGATCAGGTAGCCCACCTCGCCGACGCCGAGGCCGCGCGACGGCTTCGGCTCGGGCGAGATGATGCCGACCTCGAGGATCTCGTGGGTGGCACCCGTCGACATCATCTTGATGCGCTCGCGCGGCGTTATCTTGCCGTCCACGACCCTGATGTAGGTGACGACGCCGCGGTAGGTGTCGTAGACCGAGTCGAAGATCATGGCGCGCGCCGGGGCGTCAGCCTCGCCGACCGGGGCCGGCACCTGCCTGACGACCTCGTTGAGCAGCTCGGCCACACCGACGCCGGTCTTCGCCGAGACCCGCAGCACGTCCTCCGGCTCGCAGCCGACGATGTGCGCGATCTCCTTCGAGTACTTGTCCGGGTCAGCGGCGGGCAGGTCGATCTTGTTCAGCACCGGGATGATGGTGAGGTCGTTCTCCATCGCCAGGTACAGGTTCGCGAGCGTCTGCGCCTCGATGCCCTGCGCGGCGTCGACCAGCAGGATCGCGCCCTCACACGCCTCCAGCGCCCGCGAGACCTCGTAGGTGAAGTCGACGTGGCCGGGCGTGTCGATCATGTGCAGAACGTGGTCCTGCCCGTCGACCTGCCACGGAAGGCGCACGTTCTGCGCCTTGATGGTGATGCCTCGCTCCCGCTCGATGTCCATGCGGTCGAGGTACTGCGCGCGCATCGCCCGCTCCTCGACCACGCCGGTGAGCTGCAGCATCCGGTCGGCCAGCGTCGACTTGCCGTGGTCGATGTGCGCGATGATGCAGAAGTTCCGGATCAGCTCCGGCGACGTGAACGTCGTGTCGGCGAACGTGGTCAAGGTGGTCCTCAGCAGGAAATCGGACGGGTGTCCCCTTATGGTCCCATAGTTGCCGACCCGCCCTGCACCACTGGTCCGGGCCCGGCCCCGCCGCACCGGCCCTCCGCACGTCACTCCGATGGCCGAACCAATAGCAGAATGACATGGGCTTTCGGCTCTGTGTGCGTAATGCCCTCCCGCAATAACATTCTCCGGCCCGCACCGAGGGAAAGATCGCGGGCAGGGGAGGTCGTGCGATGCCGCGCGAAAACGTTCTGGTCGAAGAAGTCAGCGAGTTGCCGGCCGAGGTGACCGCGGAAACGCGATATCGCGCCGTGGTTTTCGAGAGCGGGAGCACTGCCCGGCTGGATCTCGATGATTCCCGCGCGGGGAGTTGGCTGGCCGCGCTGGACGAGATGCGCACGGCCGGGCTGGCTGCCTACGTGGAGCTCGACCCCGCCACGGGAGTGATCACCGAGGTGCTGTGCCCGTTGCCCGTTGTGGTCGGTGAGCTGCGAGAACAGGACGACGGGGTGGACGTCGAGCTGGTCGTCTCGCAGGCGCGGCACCGGCTGTCGCGGGACAACCCGGAGTTCGGCGAGCTGCTCGCCGCGCTGCGCCGGGCCCACGAGAGTCAGGAGCCGGTGCTCGTCACGGAAACGCTCGACGAGCACGAGATCATCGATGTCCGGCCCGACCCAAAAGTACGCTCGGAAAGCGTGGAAACAGGTGACAGCGAAGTTCTCGGCACACCGGTGACGCTCGCCAAGGCGAACGAGATGTTCACCCTCGTCAACAACCGAACGGCGTGTTCCGCGAATCCGATTCCACCTGGAATTCCGTTCACCTATCCCGACGACGGGTGCTGGGGGCGGGCGCACGAGATGTGCCGGTTGATGATCGCGGCCGGGGTGCAGCCGGACAAGGTGTGGATCTACGGCAACCTGCACGTGGTCAGCTTCAACAAGCCCAACTGCAACGTGTACTGGGGCTGGCACGTGGCACCGACGCTCACGCTCACGACCGGTGAGACGTACGTGGTCGACCCGGCGCTCTTCCCGAACCCGGTGCCGCGCGCGACGTGGGCGTCGGTGCAGGGCGACCCCGCCGCGAGCCTCGTGCCGACCGGCGCGGACGTGTTCCACCGGTCGATCGGCGGTGGGCTGACCTTCGACCCGACGTACAGCCAGACGAACTCCGTGCTCGCGACGTACCGCGCCCAGCTGCAGCTCAGAGCGGCCGGGGCGAGCGGGCCGCCGCCGTACTTCAACTGCCTGACCCGGCCGCCTCGCACGCAGTGGTTCGGGACCATCGCGGGCAACACGAGCCAGCGGTGGTTCACCTTCGGCTGGCCGGCGAACTGGCACGTGCTGTGGACGATCATGCCGACGCTGATCTGCCCCGGCACCCCGACGCTCTCGTGGTCGGTCGCGGTCGAACGAGCCAACGCCACCCAGGCGACCTACTGGATCACCGTGACCAACTCCAGCCCGCACCCGGTCCGCTTCGAGGGCCGCTACGACGTTCTCAGCACCTGATCGGGGAAACCGCCATGTGGACCGGAACGCAGTTCAGCGCAAGCCTCGCACCCAACACCTCGCACCGGTGGTTCACCTGGGGATGGCCGGTCGGGTGGCACGTCGTCTGGTACGTCATGCCCACGTCCGCGGTGTCCGGCGCACCGCAGCTGGACTGGGACGTCGCCGTCGAGCGGGCGAGCTCGACCCAGTGCACGTACTGGATCACGGTCAAGAACCTGACCGGCGCCACGGTCACCTTCGACGGCCGGTTCGCGGTCCTGTCCTGACCACGTGAGGGGAATCAACGTGCGCATCGTGATCGAGCTCGACGTCACCGAGCAGGATGTCGTGATCAGGGTCAACCGGGAGGGCCAGACGGCTGTGGTCAAGTCCGTCGGACCCGCCGCCACCTCCGCGGGACAGGCTTTCGCCACACCCGCGCAGGACGGCGGCACGACGGACGCCGGCCCGGCCCCGGAGATCAACGAGGAGTGACCTGCTCGTCTAAGGTGCCTCCGTGCTGATGAACGGTGAGGACCCCCGCCCGGCTCGCGGTGCGGTCCGGGAGATCTACGACGCCGCCGACGCCGCGAAGCTCGAGTACGAGCCCTCGATGGACGGCGACGCCGACCCCGGCGAGGTCGTCTGGGCCTGGGTGCCCTTCGAGGAGGACGCGTCACGCGGCAAGGACCGCCCGCTGCTCGTCGTGGGCCGCGCGAACGGCGAGCTGATCGCGCTGATGCTCTCGTCGAAGGAGCCGCGCGACGACTACCTGGAACTGGGCTCAGGCGCGTGGGACCGCGACGGCCGCCCGTCCTACCTGCGGCTCGACCGGGTGTTCGCCCTCGACTCGGACGACGACATCCGGCGCGAGGGTGCCGTGCTGGCCCCCGCCGCCTTCGGTCAGGTCGTGGACGCCCTGCGCGAACGTCACGGCTGGCGCTGAACGAACGCACGCCACGCGGGTGCGCTGAACGTCAGCGTGCCCGCGTCGGCGTTCTTGGAGTCACGAACCAGCACGTCCTGAGCGAACGAGATCTCGACGCACTCGCCTCCTTCGGTGGCGTTGCTGTAGCTGCTCTTACGCCAGACGCGGTCCTCGGCCATCAAAGAATTCCTCTCGCGGTGGACTGACGTACTCCGCCAGCTTCCTCCGCGATTGTTCCGCATCCAACGCGACCTCGGCCAAGTGATCGAAGAGCAGCCTGGTTCGTGCGATCGCTCCGGGGTCTTGCACGAACATGTGCGCAAGATCGGTTTCGCTGAAGGCCACCGCTTTCGACTTCTCGTACTCCCACAGCACGCATCCCGAAGAGGGAACCACGACGTCCAGCGGCACGATGCGGACGATGTCCGTGTTGAACATCAGCCGAGCGAACTGATCCTCCATGATCTTGTCGTCACCGATCCGCTGCAGCAGCGCTACTTCATGGACGTAGAACAAGCAAGTCGGCCGATCGTGTCGTCGGAGGATCGCCTGACGCTCGATGCGGACCTGCACGTTCGCCGGAATCCGCTCCTCGGCCACGAATCCACCGAGCCGGTAGTACGCGTCGGCGTACTCCGGCGTCTGCATCAGGCCCGGCACTGTCTGCGGGGTGTAACTGGTGATCGTCTTGGCGGTGGACTCGGCGAACGCGACCGTGCGGAGGTTGTCGTGCACCTGGACGATGTACTCGTCGAACGCGTCCTTGTACTGGCGCCGGAAGTTTTCGAAGAAGTCGATGTCCTTGCCGCACATCGTCAGGAACTGCACCAGGTCGATCTCGCTGGCGCGCGCCTTGCCCTTCTCGATGTTGGTCACCTTGCTCGGGTGCCAGCCCAGTCGCATTGCCATCTGGGCGCCGCCCAGGTCGGTGCACGTCTCCCTGAGGCGGCGCAGCTCGTCACCCAGAGCCCTGCTGCACACCGTCGCCGTGATCACAGTCATAGGCCGACGCTAGGCCTTGCCCCGGCTCCAATGAACAGGCTCGTTCGGGTGAAAACCGTCAGGCGAGGCGCGTGATCTCGACCGTCACTTCCAGCGCGGTGGCCGCTCCTCCTGAGTAGATCCCCTTCAACGGCGCCACATCCGAGTAGTCACGCCCAAGTGCCACCCACACGTGCCGTGGCCCAACGGGGATCGCGTTGGTCGGGTCGTACCCCCACCACCCACCGGTCCACGCCTCGATCCACGCGTGCGACTCGCCACGCACGGTCTCTCGCGGCGCACCGTCCTTCTTCGTGTGCAGGTATCCGGACACATAGCGCGCCGGAATCCCCATACCCCGCAACAACACCAACGTCAGATGCGCGAAGTCCTGGCAGACGCCTTTGCGTTCCTGCCACGCGTCCACGGCCGAGCTGTGCACACCGGTCGACCCGGGCTGGTACTTCAGCTGCTCCCACACCCACTCCGAGGCGGCCAGCACCGCGTCCGACGGCGAGTTGCCCTTCCGCAACTCGCGCGCCTTGGCCAGCAGCTCACGGTTGCGCGGCGTGTAGCGCGTGGGCTCCAGGAACTCCGTGTACCGGTCGATGAGGCTGTCCTCGCGCAGGTCCGCCCACGAACCCGAAGTCACCGGCTCGATCTCGGAGCTGGTCTCCACCACCGACGACGCGACGACCTTCAACTCGGTGTGTGGCGCGTGCAGGTCGAAGGACGTCACCTCCGTGCCCCAGTAGTCGGTGTACCGATACGCGCGGGTGGCCGGGTTGGTTTCAACGCGCGAGACCACGACGTTCTGCCGTCGATCGCCACGCGGTGTCAACCGCGCCTCGTTGTACGACTGCACCACCGGCGCCTCGTAGCGATACCCGGTCGTGTGCACAACACGCACTCGCCAGCTCATAGGTCAGCCCACCTCGGTGTTCGTCCAGGCGACCCACGGCGCCGAGTGGAAGTACTGCTGCGACACGGCCTCGCCGACGTCCCGCACGGTCTTCTGCAACGCAGCCAACCGCTTCGGCAGGTCGGGCAACAAATCATGGGGCCGCAAGAACTCCAGGTCACTGCGGGCCTTGCCGAGCAACCGCAACGCCTCCGCCCGCGCGCCGACCCGCACCGACGGCTGGTTCTCCAACTGCTCCAAGCACGACTCGGCCTGCCGCAACGCGTGGAACACCGACCGCGGAAACAGCCTGTCCAGCAACAGGAACTGCACAACCCGCGACGCGTCCAACGCCCCGCGATACGTCCGCAGATACGTGTCGTGCGCACCGGCCGACCGCAAAACCGTTACCCAGCCAGGAGAAGAGGCCTTGTCCCCGACGCGCGCCAGCAGCAGCCGCACGATCATGTCCACCCGTTCGACGGACCGCCCGAGCACCAGGAACCGCCACCCGTCGTCCCGCGACATCGTGGAGTCGGCCAGCCCCGCGAACATCGCCGCCCGTTCCTCCACGAAGCTGAAGAACGCGTGCGGCCCCATCGTCCGCGCGTAGGTCTGCCGTTCCGCGACGGCGTTCCACATCGCGTTGAGGCACTCCCACATCTCCGTCGACACGACCTCGCGCGCACCACGGGTGTTCTCCCGCGCGCTGTTGACGGAGCTGACGATCGAGCTGGGGTTGTCCTTGTTGTACGCCACCAGTTCGGTCAACGACCACACGTCGAACTGATCGGCCCCGACCGGCGGCGTGATCCCGAGAACCGTCAGCAGCTGCCGCGACGTGGCGTCCGGGTCCACCGTCGCGTCTTCCAGCAGCTGATGCACAGACACGTCCAGGATGCGCGCCGTGTCGTCCGCCCGTTCGACGTAGCGGCCGATCCAGTACAGCGACTCCGCGTTGCGTGCCAGCATTTCGCGCGCCTCCCTACTGCTGCTGTTGTTGCTGTTGCTGGGACGTGGTCAGCTCCGGCCCCTGCTCGGCAGCCGCAGCCTCCATTTCGGACGGTCCGGCCAGTCCCGGCTCCGCCAGCTCACGTTCCTGCGTCGACGACTTCGCCGCCAGCACCCAGGTGTCCTTCGACCCGCCGCCCTGCGACGAGTTGACCACGAGGCTGCCCTCCGGCAACGCCACCCGCGTCAGCCCGCCGGGCAACACGAAGATGAAGTTCCCGTCGTTGACCGCGAACGGCCGCAGGTCCACGTGCCTGGGCGCCAGCTTGTCGCCGACCTTCGTCGGCACCGTGCTCAACTGCACCACGGGCTGCGCGATCCACCCGCGCGGGTTGCTCTTGATCCGCTTCCGCAGCGACGTGAGCTCCTTGGCGCTGGCGTCGGGCCCGAACACGATCCCGTACCCGCCCGACCCCTCAACGGGCTTCACGACGAGCTCGTCGAGGTGGTCCAGCACGTGCGCCCGCTCGTCCGGCAACCAGCACCGGAACGTGTCGACGTTGGGCAGCAACGCCTTCTCGCCCAGGTAGTACTGCAGGATCTCCGGCATGTAGGTGTAGACGAGCTTGTCGTCCGCCACCCCGTTGCCGACCGCGTTCGCGATGACGACGTTGCCCGCTCGCGCGGCATTGAGGAGGCCGGCGATGCCCAGCACCGAGTCCGGCCGGAAGTGCACGGGATCCAGGAAGTCGTCGTCGATGCGCCGGTAGATGACGTCGACCTGCCGCTCCCCTTCCGTGGTGCGGAGGTACACGAAGTTGTCGCGGCAGAACAGATCCCGCCCCTCGACCAGCTCCACACCCATCTGCCGCGCGAGCAGCGAGTGCTCGAAGTAGGCGGAGTTCGCCAGACCCGGCGTCAGCACCACAACGTTCGGATCCGCCGCGTTGGGCGCCGCGGCGTTGCGAAGCGCACGGAGCAGATGCACCGCGTAGTCGCCCACCGCGCGCACGCGATGCCGTGCGAACAGATCGGGGAACACCCGCGCCATCGTCCGCCGGTTCTCCATGACGTAGGAGACGCCGGACGGGCACCGAAGATTGTCCTCGAGAACCCGGAACGTGCCCTGCTCGTCCCGGACGAGGTCGACACCCGCGACGTGGATGCGCACCCCGTTCGGCGGGTTGATGCCGGCCGCCTCCCGGTGGAAGTGCTCGCACGACGTGATGAGACGCCGCGGCAACACTCCATCCCGGACGATCTGCGCGTCGCCGTAGATGTCCGCGAGGAACATCTCCAGCGCCCGCACCCGCTGCACAATGCCTTTTTCGAGCTTCGACCACTCGCTCGCGGTGATGATGCGCGGGATGAGGTCGAGCGGGAACGGCCGCTCCTGACCGCTGAGACTGAACGTGATGCCCTGGTCGACGAACGCCCTGCCCAGCGCTTCGCTCCGCGCGTTCAGCTCGTGGACCTGCGACGGAGCGACCGACTCGTACAGCGCGCGGTAGGCGGACCGCACGCCGTTGTCGGTGGAGAACATCTCGTCGTACGCCCCCGCGTGTGGCCGCGCGGGGTTGAGATAGCCGTTGAACAGCTCACCGAGCCTCGGCGTGGTGACCGTGCGGCTGCGGCGCAGTCCTGAGGTGCGGGCTCGGCGGCGTTCCATGGTCCACATCTTCACCCCTGTTACGCCGATCGCGCACTAGTCCGTCCAGACAGAAACCTCCCGGAAACGAAACTCGGTACTTTGCCAGGCGTGAGCTCCGCTGAACCGCTGGATCCGATGCCCATGCGCATGAGGCTCGAACGCGTCGTCGAGTTCGGCGAGCCCATCACACAACTCGGAGTCACCCCGGATCCACTGGAGGGTCCGTGGATTGTGATCATCGGGGCCAGCACCACAGTCATCGTGCACGCCTACACGGGCGAGGGCGTCGGCGTCCGCGGGGGCATGGCGCACCGACCTGGGTTCACCGGAACCTCGCCGGTGACGCTGAGGGGCATCACCGCAGAAGCGGTCGGCGGCGATGTCGCCCTGTCCACCGGCAATTTGCTGCGTGCGCACGAGACCGACATCACCGCGATGGGTGTCTGCGGGGCACTGCTCATGACAGCAAGCGAGGCCGGCAACATCAAACTGTGGGACGTGCGCAGCGGCCTGCAAGTGCGCGTCGCCGCGCAGCAGAGTCCCATCACCGCCCTGCTCACCTACCGAGGACCAGACGGACGGCCACGCATCGCGTCCGGCGGGGACGAAGGCAGGATGTACGTCTGGGACCCGTCACTGCCGCACGTTCCCCAGATCGGTCCTGTGTCAACCCGCGGGTTCAACGACCGCGTCGCGCAGGAGGACCTGCTCGACCGCGGCACCCTGGTCGAAGCCCTCAGGGACGTGCTGCGGCCGGATGACGACGACGGACCCACCGTGATCACGGTGGAAGGTGCCTGGGGTTCGGGCAAGAGCACGCTGCTCGAACTGGTCAAGAACCGGTTGCACACCCAACCCACCACGGTCGGGCGGCGGCTCAGGTTCACCGTGTCCCAGGCGGACTGGATGCTGTACCGGCCGCCGGCGGGGATGCCGCCGCCGAAGCAGCGGCCGACGAAGATCAAGCCGATGATCAAGCCGCTGGTGGTGTCGTTCAACCCCTGGCGGCACCAGTCGAGCGAGCAGGTGTGGGCGGGGCTCGCGAAGGCGGTGACCGAGGCCGCCGAGTCGGCGATCCTGCCGCACCAGAACAACCGCGAGCGTTACTGGTTCGCCCGCAACGCCCGTCGGGTCGACCGCCGGCATCTCCAGCGCCAGCTGTGGAAGCGGATCTTCTCGCCGCTGTTGTCGTTCGCGGGTCTAGGTTTCGGGCTGTCGCTGCTCGGCGGGCTGACCAAGCTCAACGTCGGTTGGGCGTGGTGGGCGACCGCCGGTCTCGCGGTCGCCGGCGTGCTGCACACCGGACTGCGGTACCTGTTCGGCAAGGCGTCGGCGTTCCTGCCGGGCGAGCTGTTCGCCGGGCCGGTCGCCAGCAACGCTTTCTCCGGCACCACAACGGATCCGTTGATCCGCGACCCGTACTACAACGCCCGGTCCGGCTACCTCTACCTGGTGCAGCACGACATCCGCGAGTTGCTGAAAGACCTGGAAGCTCACAGGTATCGGGTCATCCTGCTGATCGACGACCTCGACCGGTGCACGCCACGCACCACGGCCCAGGTGTTCGAGGCGATCAACGTGTTCCTGTCCGACGACTTCCCGGCCACGAGGTTCGTGCTGGGCCTCGACACCACAGTCGTCGCGGCGCACGTCGACAACGCCTACAAGGAACTCGCCGACGCCAAGATCGTGACGCACCCGGACGACCCGAGTCCGGGATGGACGTTCCTGCGCAAACTGGTGCAGCTCCCCGTCCGACTCCCTCGCACCACCGAGGACAACGTCGACCGGATCCTGCTGGCCCAGCTCGGGCCGGTGCACCGCGACGATCCCGACCCGGCGCCCACCCAGTCGGATCTCCCGCGCCTCGAACCCGGCGAGCTCGACGGGTTGCTGAACAAGCTCGACGTCGAGAACGTCGTTGTGGTGATCGAGCAGCATCCCGAGGTGCGCGAACACCTCCGGCGGCGGCTCAGGGCACAACCGGAGCAGTCGGTGCGCGAGGAGAAGCGGCTGCTGAACGTCTGGCAGTTCTACCTGCGTGTGCTCATCTCGATGGACGTCGAGCAGGCCGGCCACCTGGTCGCCGTCGCCGAGATCGCGGTCAGGTGGCCCGCGTACCTGCACCGGCTGCGCGGTGGGTGGCTGGACCTGGCCGACGCGGTCGACGACGACGTCCGGTGGGGCGCGACGATCGCCAAGCTCGGGTTCGCCCACTCGGATCGCAAGGCGGCGGCGAACCTGCGCGAGCTGCTCCGCGACTGCGATGCGCAAGCGGTTGCGGGGCTGGCGAACAGGCTGTTCTAGAGGCGGACCTTCAGGACCGTGCCCGAGGCGTGGGTGACGAACATCGTCTTGGTGCCTGGGAGGAAGCGGGCGGCCGTCGGGTTCTTGAGGCCGGTGAGCAGCGTGCAGTGCGCGCCGGTCCACGGGTCGACCTTGATGAGCTCACCGCTGGTGAAGGCCGTGACGTAGAGCTTGCCGTCGGGGCCGACGGCAAGGTCGTCGAGGTTCTTGTCCGGAGCGCCGAGTTCGATGCGCGTCTGGCGGTTGCCGGTGATGCGGACGATGGCGGACTGCGGGTCGATGACGATGTTGGTGAAGACGGTGTTGCCGATGGTGACGATGCCGTTGGGGTAGGCCAGGTCGATGTGGCGGACCAGGGAGCCGCGGCGATCGAACTCGTACAGGCCGGTGAAGGGGTCGGAGACGTAGAGGTGGCCGCGGGAGTCGAACTCGGCGCCGTTGGCGGAGCTCAGGGTGTCGCCGCCGATCCAGACCTCGGGTTTCGGCGTCAGGCGGACCACGCCGGACGGTTGGGGGCGGGTGTCCGGGCCGTCGTTGCCGAAGTTGACGTAAAGCAGGCCGTCGCGACCCTTGCGGATGGCGCCGGGGGCTCGGAGGTCGTGTTTTTGCAGGAAGGTGCCGTCCAGGCGGTACTGCTCGACGGCGTTGCCGGTGAGGTTGGAGAGCCAGATCGTGTTGCCGTCGAACTCCAGGTTCTCGTACCAGGTGGTGGCGGTGTGGAAGGTGGAGACGGCCGGCGTCGAGCAGCGGATCGGGGAGGCGTTGGCGGGTGCGGCGGTCAGGGACATCACTAGGCACAGCAGCGCGAGGATCCTCATGCACTCGACGCTAGGGACGCGAACGGGCGCGGCGCATCGGATTTTCCGATGATCGAGGAGGATGAGGGTGGTGAAGCGCTACATACTGTTCGATCACGACGGCGTTCTGGTGGACACCGAATTCTGGTACTTCCAGGCTGGAGCACGCGCTCTTGCCGAGATCGGGGTGACCCTGGACGAGGACCAGTACCTCAGCGACATGGGCCAGGGACTGGGGACCTGGACCCAGGCCAAGGCAGCAGGTGTCGACGAGGAGACCATCGCCAGGCAGCGCGCGGTCCGGGACGCCTACTACCAGGAGTATCTGAGAACCGAGTCGATCGAGACCGAAGGCGTCGTCGACACCCTGGCCGAACTGTCGAAGTTCGTCCGCATGGCCATCGTGACCACCGCGAAGCGCGCGGATTTCGACATCATCCACGAGAAGCGCCGGATCTGTCAGTTCATGGACTTTGTTCTTGCACGCGAGGACTACACGCTCGCCAAGCCGCACCCGGAGCCGTACCTGACCGGCCTGGATCGGATGGGGGCGAGCAGGGAGGAAACTCTGGTCGTCGAGGACTCGGCTCGAGGGCTGCGCTCGGCAGTGGCAGCAGGTATCGACTGTGCGGTAGTCCACAATGAATTCACCAAAGGGCAGGACTTCTCCGGAGCACGTTATCGGATCCAGACCCTGGCGGAATTGAAGGAAATCATCCTGAATTCAGGATGAGAGTCTGCGCGGCGTTGGAACGTGAAAAAGCCCTGCGGGGAGTCGCTTTTGGCAACTCGACCCGCAGGGCCACATTAAGTTCGGCGGCGACCTACTCTCCCACACCGTAACCAGTGCAGTACCATCGGCGCAGAAGGGCTTAACTACCGGGTTCGGAATGGGACCGGGTGTTTCCCCAACGCTATAACCACCGAAACACTATGGAATTCAACCCAAACCCCGAGCAGGGGCTCGATCGGTTCTGGTTGTTCTTCCAGAACCGCACAGTGGATGCGTAGCGTCTTCGTAACAAG
>NZ_BMRE01000028.1 GCF_014648475.1 Lentzea flava
CCTCCCTGGGCGCGGCGAACGATCAGGCACGACTCGTGACGGGACCCACCCCACCAGCCGGGTATGCCAAGGACTGCTCGGCTGCGCCATCGCTTGGGCTCGCCTTCGGCTTCGCGGTTGATCAGTTGCGTAGGTTGGAGGCATGACTACTTCGGGGGAAGTAATGCGCACTGCTGTTGTCACGGGTGGTGGTACTGGGATTGGCCGGGCCATCGCCCTGGAGCTTGTCGAGCAAGGGCTGGACGTCACCATCACCGGGCGTCGGGCGGAAGTGCTGGCCGAGGTGCCGGGGGTGAAGTACGTCGCCTTCGACGCCACCGACCCGGACGCGGTGGCGAAGGCGTTGGACAGCCTTCCGTCCAAGGTGGACGTTCTGGTCAACAACGCGGGCGGCAACATCAGCCACGACGACACCAAGTCGAGGTGGCTCGCCAACTACGAGGCCAACGTCATCAGTGCTGTGCTCGTCACGGAGGCGCTCGCGCCCAGGTTCGCCGACAACGGTCGCGTGATCAACATCGGGTCGATCGCGGGGCGGCGGGGTGGTGGCAGCTACGGGGCCGCGAAGGCCGCGATCGAGGCGTGGACGGCGGATCTCGCCGGTGAGCTGGGGCCGCGCGGGATCACGGCCAACGTCGTGTCGCCCGGGTTGATCGTTGACACGGAGTTCTTCGGCGACTCGATGACCGAGGAGAGGTTGAACACCCTGATCGGGCAGACCAAGAACGGGCGGGCCGGTACGCCTCGGGACGTGGCTGCGCTGGTGGCGTTCCTCGCGTCGGAGCACGCGGGGCACATCACCGGGCAGGTGCTCGCGGTCAACGGTGGGGCGCACCTGGGGCGGTAGTGCGGAGTCGGCGGACGGTTCGACCGGATGCGTTCGTAAGGGCGCACGACCGCCAGCGTGCAGAGGCAGTCGCCGGAGTCGCGGTGGCGGGTCATGCGCACAGGATGCACCTGGGACGATGAGCGGGTGACGCGAATTGTTGCCGGGACCGCGGGAGGCCGTCGGCTCAAGGTGCCGCCCAAGGGGACCAGGCCCACGTCCGAGCGGGTCAGGGAGGCGCTCTTCAGCTCGCTGGAGTCCATGATGGACCTCGACGGCGTGAAGGTGCTGGACCTCTACGCGGGGTCTGGGGCCCTCGGGTTCGAGGCGTTGAGCAGAGGGGCCGGGCACGCGACGTTCGTGGAGTCGGATCGGCGGGCCGCCGAGGTGCTCAAGGCCAATGCGAAGGAGCTCGGGTTCGGCAACACGACGGTGGCGAACCGCACGGCCGAGGCGTACGTCACGGCCGAAGGGGAGAAGTTCGACGTCGTGTTCGCCGATCCGCCGTATGCGGTGACGGACGACGAGTTGAAGAAAGTGCTGCACGGGCTGGCGCATCGGCTCGCGGGGGACGCGGTGCTCATCGTGGAACGTGCTTCGCGAAGCAACGAACCAGCGTGGCCTGATCAAGTAGAACCCTTGCGTGCCAAGCGATATGGCGACACGGCGGTGTACTGGGGACAGGTGCGTTCCGATGGGTGACGAGAACCACGGACACGCCTGGAGGCGTCCGATCGGGTGCTAACGTCCGCCTCATGACGCGTGCCGTGACGCCCGGCTCCTACGACCCGGTAACCAACGGTCACCTGGACATCATCGGGAGAGCAGCGCATCTCTTCGATGAGGTCGTTGTCGCCGTGCTCATCAACAAGACCAAGCGCACGCTGTTCTCCGTCGAAGAGCGGATCGAGATGCTGCGCGAGGTCACGGCGCCGTGGCCGAACGTCCGGGTGGACTCCTGGCACGGCCTGTTGGTCGACTACTGCCGCGAGAACGACATCAAGGCGATCGTCAAGGGGCTGCGCGCCGTCAGCGACTACGACTACGAGCTGCAGATGGCGCAGATGAACCACCAGCTCACCGGGGTCGACACGCTGTTCATGCCGACCACGCCCGCCTACTCGTTCGTGGCGTCCTCGCTGGTCAAGGAGGTCGCGACGTACGGGGGAGACGTGTCGTCGCTGCTGCCGAAGAGCATCGAGAAGCGTCTCCAGCAGCGCCTCGACGAGAACCGTTAAAGAGGAAGCTTCATCCCCACGTGCGACGCGGTGAAGCCGAGTCGCTCGTAGAAGCGGTGCGCATCGACGCGTGACGCGTCGGTGGTGAGTTGAACCAGGCCGCAACCGCGGGCGCGGGCCTCGTCGATCGCCCATGTCACGAGGCGCTCGCCCAGGCCGTTGCCGCGCTGGTCCGAGCGCACCCGGACGGCCTCGACGGTCGCGCGGGTCATGCCCTGGCGGGACAGGCCGGAGGTGAACGTGAGCTGCAGCGTGCCCACCACCTCGCCGTCGGCCTCGGCCACGGCGAGGAACTGGTGCGGGTCGGCGTCGATCACCTCGAACGCCTTGAGGTAGGCAGGGTCGCCCGGCTTCTCGCGCGTGGCGCCCAGCGGATCGTCGGCGAGCATTGCCACGATCGGGTCGACATCGGTGGCGGTGGCCCGCCTGATGGTGAAGGTCACGGCAAATCCTGACACGCCCTGCCGATCTCCCTCTTTCGGGGAGATCGGCAGGGCACACTTGTGGGTGGGAGTCACAGGGGTTAGGGAGTGAGACGTGTACCGGGTGTTCGAGGCACTCGACGAGCTCGTCACGATCGTCGAGGAAGCGCGCGGAGTTCCGATGACCTCGGGCTGCGTGGTGCCGCGCGGTGATGTGCTCGAACTGCTCGACGACGTGCGCGACGCGATCCCCGCGGAGCTCGACGACGCGCAGGACGTGCTGGACCACAAGGACGAGCTGGTCGGCAAGGCCAAGCACGAGGCAGAGGCCGGGGTGTCGAAGGCCCGTGCCGACGCCGAGCGGATCCTCGCGGAGGCCCAGGCCGAGGCGGAGGCCATGCTGTCCGACGCCCGCGCCCGCGCCGAGCGGATGATCGCCGAGGCCGAGGACCAGGCGGAACGCACCGTCGCCGCCGGTCGGCAGGAGTACGACGACCTGGTCGGCCGCGCGCACAGCGAGGCGGAGCGGATGATCCAGGCCGGTCGCGCCAACTACGAGCGCGCCACCGAGGACGGCCGTGCCGAGCAGGCGAGGCTCGTCAACGAGCAGGAGGTCGTCCGGGCCGCGCACGCCGAGGCCGCGCGGGTGCTCGACGCCGCGCAGAACGAGGCCATCCGGCTGCGGTCGGAGTGCGACGCGTACGTGGACGGCAAGCTCGCGGACTTCGAGGACCTCCTCGCGCACACGCTGCGGTCGGTCGGCAAGGGCCGTTCGCACCTGCGCGGACCCGCCGTCGCGGGGGCCGCGGCGCCGTTCGACTACGGTGCCTGACGAACCAGCCGGCTTCAGGCACGACTGAACGTGTGATTCGCGCTACGTCTGACAGGTGCGATCACCTGCCGATTTCACGCGTGAGCCCGTCGTCCCGTACCCTGGACCGGCTGGACGTGGTAGGTCCCCGCCGGCAACCAATCTGATCATGACTGAGCATCGTCACGCGTCCACGCGTCCCACAGCATCAGGGCCCTGGGTCATCGACACCAGGGACCTCGGCCGTCGCGCCGGGTCGAGCCGACCCTTCGTCCGGTCGGTTCCCGCGGCAGGTGTGGGGCTGCTCGGCGTCATCGCGGTGCCGGATGGCGGAGAGGTGGAGCTCGACCTCCTGACCGAGTCGGTCGTGGAGGGTGTGCTCGTGTCGGGGACGGCGTTCGCCAAGGTCGAAGGGGAGTGCTCGAGGTGTCTCGAGCCGCTCGCCGACGAGGTCGAGGTCCGGATCACGGAGCTGTACGCGTGGCCGGACAGCACCACGGACGAGACCACTGATGAAGACGAGGTCAGCCGGATCGAGAACGATCTGATCGACCTCGAGCCTGTGGTGCGGGACGCCATCGTCCTCGCGCTGCCGCAGGTGCCGCTCTGCGAGCCGGACTGCAAGGGGCTTTGCTCCGAGTGTGGCGGCAGGTGGGCGGAGCTCGGGCCCGACCACGGGCATGAGACGATTGACCCTCGGTGGGCCGCGTTGCAAGAGCGGTTCAGCGATGACAACAACGAGGAGAAGTAGTCGTGGCCGTCCCGAAGCGGAAGATGTCGCGCGCCAACACCCGTGCGCGCCGTTCCCAGTGGAAGACGTCTGCCGTGCACCTGGTGGCGTGCTCCAACAAGGCTTGCCGCCAGCCGAAGCCGCAGCACGTCGCCTGCCCGGCCTGTGGTCAGTACGCTGGCCGCCAGGTCGCTCAGCCGGCCTGATCTCCTCGGTTTCGTAGTGGGGGGAAAGCCGCCGCGCGCTCCGCAAGCTGACCGCGCGACTTTGCTCGAGGCGCTCGGCGTCCACCTGGACGCCGAGCTGCTCGCGCTCGCACTCACCCACCGGTCGTACGCGTACGAGAACGGCGGTCTGCCGCCGAACGAGCGTCTCGAGTTCCTGGGAGACGCCGTGCTCGGGTTGGTCGTCACCGACCACCTCTACCGCACCCATCCCGACCTTCCAGAGGGTCAGCTCGCGAAGCTCCGCGCCAGCGTGGTGAACATGCACGCACTCGCGGGCGTGGCGCGTGACCTGGGCGAAGGCGGGCTCGGTGCACACCTGCTGCTCGGCCGCGGCGAAGAGCTGACCGGCGGCAGGGACAAGGCGAGCATCCTCGCCGACGGCCTCGAAGCCGTCATCGGTGCGGTGTACCTGCAGTTCGGTATCGATACCGCACGAACGTTCGTTCACCGGCTGTTCGATCCACTCTTGGCCAAAGCTCCGCTTCTGGGTGCTGGACTGGACTGGAAGACAAGCCTGCAGGAGCTCACCGCCCAAGCCAGCCTCGGCGTCCCGGAATACCGCGTGGACGACCAGGGGCCGGACCACCGCAAGGAGTTCACCGCCACGGTGCTCGTCGGTGGCCAGCCCTACGGCAAGGGTGATGGGCGCACCAAGAAGGAAGCCGAGCAGAAAGCCGCCGAGGCGGCTTATCATGTTCTGTCGGAGCGGGTCAAGGCCGAGCAGGAGTCGGCCGCATCCGCAAACGGACAGAACGGCGCCTCGGTGACGCCAGGGACCCTCCCATCCGAGGAAGACTGAGAACGCAATGCATGCGACCAGGTACCGCACGAACCGCCGCAGCCGCTCCGCTCGCGGCCCGTTGAACACCTCCCGCAGCGGAGGAATCCAGGGACTTGTGCTGGTCAGGGACACGAGCCGGGCTGGCGTATGGGTGCTCAAGCCCACCAAGCCGCAGGCCGCCGTGATCGAGGCGCAGCCCGTCGACGAGGGCAAGTCCGAAGACTGACGTGCCCGAACTCCCAGAGGTCGAGGTAGTCCGCCTCGGCCTTGAAGCTCACGTCGCCGGACGGGTCATCTCCTCGGTGGAGGTCCTCCATCCGCGAGCCATCCGGCGACACGACCTGGGCTCCGCGGACTTCTGCGCGCGCCTGGCAGGCCAGCCCATGGCCGCCGCCAGGCGCCGCGGCAAGTACCTCTGGGTGGAACTGGCCGACAAAGCCGCCATGCTGGCCCACCTGGGCATGAGCGGCCAGATGCTCGTCCAGCCGTCCTCGGCCCCGGACGAGAAGCACCTTCGCGTCCGGTTCCGGTTCGCTGACGGCGGGCCGGAGCTGCGCTTTGTCGACCAGAGAACCTTCGGCGGTCTCGCGCTGGCCGAGCTGGTCGAGGTCGACGGCACCCTCGTTCCCGACTCGGTCGCCCACATCGCGCGCGACCCGATGGACCCTCTGTTCTCCCGTGATGCTGCCGTGCGCGCGTTGCGCCTGCGTCACACGGAGATCAAACGTGCTCTGCTGGACCAGACGCTGGTCTCCGGCATCGGCAACATCTACGCCGACGAGGCGCTGTGGCGAGCCAAGCTGCACGGCACCCGGATGACGGACAAGCTGACCAAGGCGAAGGCCGCTGAGCTGCTGGATCACGCCACGGACGTGATGCGGGAGGCGCTCGGCCAGGGCGGCACCTCGTTCGACGCGCTGTACGTCAACATCAACGGGCAGTCCGGCTACTTCGACCGGTCGTTGAACGCCTACGGCCAGGAGAACGAGCCCTGCAAGCGGTGCGGGACGGCGATCGTCCGCGAGCCGTTCATGAACCGGTCGTCGTTCTCCTGCCCGCGCTGCCAGCCGCGCCCGCGGACCTGATCAGAGCTTGTCCAGGATGCGCTGGGCCTGGGCGTGCACCTCGTCGGCCAGGGTCTGCCGCACCCACCGCTGCCTGCGAAAAGCCGCCTCGACGGTGACCGCCGCGACGCTCGCGAGGACCACGACCAGCGCGACCGTCGTCGTCATTCCCACGATCGCCGCCGCCCACGCCGCGTAGAGCGTCAACGCCGCCGGCTGATCGCTGACCAGCCAGATCCACCGTCCGCGGTTCGCGTCCCTGGAGAGCACGTCGGCGGCGTTCTCCAGGTGCCGGACGTGCCATCTGATGCGTTGCTCGTCGCCGGTGGCGAGCTTGCGGCGCAGGCGTTCGAGCTCCCGGCGCACCGGGGCGGCCCGCACCGGCTCCGGCAGCCTGGCCGGCCAGTCCCGCTCGCGGTCCAGCTCGGCGCGGTACTGGCGGATCACGAGGAAGACCAGCTGGAGAGTGGCCAAACCGGTGACGAAGATCAGGAACGGGCGCAGCTGGGGCGCCACCGGCGAGCTGAACACCACAGCCACGGTCAGCGCGACCAGGAAGATGCCGCCGGGAACGCCCACCCACAGGTAGTACCGGGTGGGGTCGAAGTCGTGCACCAGCCGTTCGCTCTCGTTGATCGGCTTGCGGGCCAGTGACACGACGCCAACGGAGATCATCACGGCGATCAGCACCGCCGTGCCGAAGCCCGAGGCGTAGATCGCGACGTCGTCCGGCACGAGCAGTGCCGCCGCGGCGAACGCCACCGCCGCCGCGGTGATCGCGAGCGGGCCCGTCCACCGGCGACGCGGTGTCTGGCGGACGGCGGTGGACCTCTGCAGCGGGTCACCGATCACGTCGAGCAGCGCGTCCAGGTCGTCGCCGACGGCCTGGAGATGAGCGAACTCCCGGATCGAGCGAGGCAGCTCCTGCGCGGTGGGCATCCTGGCGCCGGCCAGCAGCAGCGGAATGATCGTCTTGCCCTCGGCGAACGCGTGCTCGATCTCCCAGCGCACCCAGTCGGTGCCCGAGCGCAGGTCCTGCACCCACTCGGAGTGGACGATCGCGATCACCACGTCCGCCCGGTCGAGGTGGCGGCGCAGCCGGTTGGGGTAGCGCTCGCCCGGGTTGATCGACGTGACGTCGAGGAACACGTTTCCGCTGGTGAAACGCGAGGCCAGCCGCTCGTGCAGGGCCACGGCGAAGGCGTCGCGCGCCGGGTGCCGCCGGTAGTTGATGAAGACGCCCCCCATGCCGCGACACGGTAGCGCTAACGCATTCGACAGTACTGTGTGATGCGTAGTAGTGTCCACGGCGCAAGAGTGGTCGGAGGGGTCATGGACACGAGTCAACTGCTCAAAGGGGTGCTGGACCTGGCCGTGCTTGCGGTTCTGCGCAAGGACGACGGCTACGGGTACGACGTGGTGCGCAGACTGCGCGCCGGGGGGTTGAACGACGTGGGGGACGCGTCGGTCTACGGCACGCTGCGGCGCCTCTACAACGCGGGGCTGCTGACCTCGTACGTGGTGCCGAGCGAAGAGGGGCCGCACCGCAAGTACTACAGCATCAACGAGACCGGGCGGGCGCGCCTGGCTGAGTCGAGGGAGACGTGGAGGTCGTTCGCGAGCACGCTGGACGGCCTGCTCGAGGAGGTCGCAGCATGAACACGCAAGCACTCGGTGTCGAGCACTACCTGGCCGGGATGCGTGCGGCCCTCGACGACCTGCCGCCCGCCGAGGTCGCCGAGATCATGGAGGACGTCGAGGCGCACGTCGCCGAGCTGTCCACCGAGCTGGGGGAGAACGAGACCCTCGAGCAGCGGCTCGGGCCTCCTGAGCGGTACGCGCAGGAGCTCCGGCAGGCCGCGGGCTACCCGCCGCGGACCGAACGGCTGCCGGTCACGACCAAGAAGCCCCTGGTGACCAGGCCGCGGGCGGCGGCGTGGGGGCTTGCCATCGCCACGGGGATCACGCTGCTCGTGGGGGCCAGCACGTTGCGGGAGCCGGTGTTCCTCCTCCTGCTGCCGGCGGTGATCCTGGTGCTCAGCCTCGCGCTGGTGCACGACCGCGGCCCGGCGCAGGCCGAGATCATGGACCTGCCGGAGACCCGCCGGATCCAGCAGTGGCTGACGCCGGAGGAAGGCACGCCGGCGGAGCGGGCGATCACCTACCTGAAGTCGCTGCAGCCCGCGTGGTGGCTGGCGCGGGCCGTCCTGCTCGGGCTCGCGGCAGTGTTGCTCGCCGGCCGCGACATCCCCGGGTTCCTGTTCCTCGCCGCGATCGCCGTGATCTCGGTGTTCGCGGGGCCACGCGCCAAGGTCGACCGGCGGTGGCTGTGGTTCAGCCTGCCGGCGTCCGCGCTGGCGGTCGGGTTGGTGTTCCAGGTGGTCGACGTGGTGGCGAACAACCTCGCGTACAACACGTCGCGGCAGTCGTACCCGGCGCCGATGGTGGAGACGTACGAGAACATCTACGCGTACGACGAGAACGGCAAGTTGCTGACCAACGTGCTGTTGTACGACCAGGACGGCAATCCCATCAACGCGTCCCGCCAGTACTACGGCTGCAACGGAAGTGGCCCGGAACCGATGATTCCGGCTAACAGGTATCCGCGACCGAAGATCGACTACGAAAACGGCACCTGTTACACCGTGGCACCGAGCGTGTCCGCTCCGTCATCAACGCCGAGTACGCCGCCTTCGAGTTCTGGAAGCGCACCTTCCAGCTCGGTGGCACCCACTTCTGTGTCACCCAGCAAGTAAAGGCGAGGAGCGGGACCTGTCGGGGGTCCCGCTCCTACTTGTTTTCCTGCGGTTCCGCCAGGTGGCGCAATACCGGCATGGCCGAACGCAGGAGGTCTCTGTCTTCCGGCGAAAGTTCGGACATTCTTTCACTCAATAGTTCGGCCTCGCCGTGAGCCAGCGACAGGATCGTCTCCCTGCCGACTTCGGTGAGCACGACTATCGTCGCCCTGCCGTCGGCGGCATCGGGCTCTCTGCGGACGAGTCCGGTGGACTCGAGGCTGGTCACGACCGTTGTCGCGGTCGGCTGCGAACACAGCGCGCGCACCGCGATCTCGCCGATCCGCATCGGGCCGTGGGCGCTCAGTTCTGACAGCACCAATAACTGGGTGGGTTGCAAACGACGGGCCGGAGCGGCCTGTCGAAGACTTCGCACCAGCCGGTGCACGGCCACCACGAGTTGAAGAGCCTCGTGGTTGGTGACGGTGGTGGGCATCGTTTCTCCGCGCGCATGTGATTGTCCGAATTCGGACACGAACCCTGGAACTTTCCCTCATTCACGCTCCGCGCGCTATCCGCCAACTGCCGATAACCCATTCGGCCGTTGTGGTGACGCGGGGTGTCACGGCGCGCGTCCGGCACAGTTAAATGTCCTGGTAAACGGCGTAAAAAGCGCACGGAGGCTCACTCGAACGGGCGCCGTGCTGAAGCATGATTCAACGAGACAGATCTCCGGTCAAAGGTGTGGGAAGGAGCACGTGTGTAGCGGGCGGCGCAGCGCGTACCCCCGAACAGCCCACGGGGGGCCAGGAGCAGACTGGTCCGGTGAGTGCGAAACCCAGGCGTGGTGAGCTCCGGATCTACCTCGGAGCCGCTCCCGGTGTCGGCAAGACGTTCTCGATGCTCGGCGAGGCGCATCGGCGGCGGGAACGCGGCACAGATGTGGTCATCGGATTTGTGGAGACCCACGGCCGGGCGAAGACCGCTGAACTGGTCGACGGCCTGGAAATCGTGCCGCGCCGGCACTTGACGCACCGCGGTGTCGAACTCACCGAGATGGACGTCGACGCCGTGCTGGCCCGCGCGCCCGAGGTGGCCGTCGTCGACGAACTCGCGCACACGAACGCGCCCGGATCCCGTAATGCAAAAAGGTGGCAGGACGTCGAGGAACTCCTCGAAGCCGGGATTGACGTGCTCTCGACCGTCAACGTGCAGCACCTGGAATCGCTGAACGACGTCGTGCACCGCATAACGGGCGTAGCGCAGCAGGAAACCGTGCCCGACGAGATCGTGCGCAAGGCCGACCAGATGCAGCTCGTCGACCTCACGCCGGAAGCGCTGCGCCGGCGGCTCGCCCACGGCGACGTCTACGCGGCGCACAAGATCGACGCGGCGCTCGGCAACTACTTCCGCGTCGGCAACCTCACCGCTCTCCGCGAACTCGCGCTGCTCTGGGTCGCGGACCAGGTCGACGTCGCGTTGATGCGCTATCGGGCCGAACAGCAGATCACGGACACATGGGAGACACGCGAACGCGTCGTCGTGGCGATCACCGGCGGCAATGAGAGCGAGACGCTCATCAGGCGCGCGCGTCGCATCGCCACGCGCGCGGGTGGCGACCTTCTGGTCGTGCACGTGCTCAGAGGTGACGGGCTCGCGGGAGCCGACCCTCACGCCCTGACGAAGTACCGCAAACTCGCGGAGGACGTCGGCGCCACCTTCCACACCGTTGTCGGCGATGACGTACCGACGGCGTTGCTGGAGTTCTCGCGCGGCGTGAACGCCACACAGCTCGTGCTCGGCACCTCGCGCCGTTCACGGTTCGCGCGCGTGTTCTCCGCAGGTATCGGCTCCACGGTCGTTCAGGAGTCCGGCGCGATCGACGTGCACATGGTCACGCACGAGGCGACGACCAGCGGCTGGCGCGCACGGTTCGTGGGCAGCCCGCTCAGGCCCACCAGGCTCGCGTGGGGATGGTTCCTCGCGATCGCCGGCCCAGCGGTCGTGACGGTGGCCGGCACGTCGTTGCACCACCACCTGAACTTCTCCACGAACGTCATCGCGTACCTGCTGGTCACGCTGGTGGTCGCGATCGTCGGCGGACTCGGCCCGGCGATCACGGCGGCGTTGGCCAGCGCGTTGTTGCTGAACTACTTCTTCACCGAGCCCCTCTACACGTTCACGATCGACGCGCAGCAGAACGTGCTCACCTTCTTCGCGATGATCGTCGTGGGCGTCACCACCGCGATGGTCGTCGACAACGCCGCTCGCCGCGCCGCACAAGCAGCGCGCGCACGCACCGAGGCAACGCTTCTCGCGTCGTACGCGCGCACCGTGCTCACGAACCCGTATCCGCTCGCACGGCTGCTGGAGAAGGTGAAGGAGAACTTCGGTCTGACGTCGGTCGCGCTGCTGGAGCGTGTCGACGGCGAGTGGGGACGCGTCGCGTGCGTCGGTGCGAGCCCGTGCGACGAGCCCGATGACGCGGACGTCGACATCGCCGTGACCCCGGACGTGCACCTGGCGTTGCGCGGCCGCTCGCTTCCCGCGTCCGACCGTCGCGTCCTGGAGGCGGCGGCGGGCCAGGCGCTCCTGGCGTTGCGGCAGCAGCGCATGGCCGACCAGGCCCTCGAAGCCCAGCGGCAGGCGTCCAGGACCGAACTGCGCACGGCGCTCCTGAACGCTGTCGGCCACGACCTCCGCACACCCCTGACGTCGATCAAGGCCGCCGTGGGCTCGTTGCGCGACCCGGAGCTGCGGCTGTCGGAGTCGGACACGGCGGAGCTGCTGGAGGCCGTCGAGGAGTCCGCGGACCGCCTGACCGCCCTGGTCGACAACCTGCTCGACTCCTCCCGGCTCGCGACCGGCGCCGTCGAGCCGCAGTTCCGCGCCGTCGGCTACTACGAGGCCGTGGCACGGGCGCTGAGCGGCCTGCACGGCGACATCGAGGTCGACGTCCCCGAGTCGCTCCCACCCGTGCGGGCCGACGTCGGTCTCCTCGAACGGGTGATCGCGAACGTCGTCGGCAACGCGCTGCGCTACGCGGGCGCCGTGGCGCTGCGCGCGTCGGCGCACGGTTCCGACGTGGAGCTGCGCGTGGTGGACCACGGCCGCGGCCTGCCGAGCGGTACGGCGGAGGAGGTGTTCGCCCCGTTCCAGCGCCTCGGCGACCGCACGCCGGGTGGCGTTGGTCTCGGTCTGAGCGTGGCGAAGGGCTTCACCGAGGCGATGGACGGCACGATCACCATGGAGGACACGCCCGGCGGCGGCCTCACCGTGGTGATCTCACTCCCGGCCGATGAGAGGGCTTCGTGACGAAAGTACTGGTGGTCGACGACGAACCGCAGATCGTGCGCGCACTGCGGATCAACCTCGCGGCCCACGGCTACGAGGTCCTCACGGCCCACGATGGCGTCACGGCGCTGAAGCTCGCCGCCGACGGCAAGCCCGACGTCGTGGTCTTGGACCTGGGTCTACCGGACATGGACGGCGCGGACGTCATCGCCGGTCTGCGCGGCTGGACCACCCTGCCGATCATCGTGCTCTCCGCCCGCACCGACTCGTCGGACAAGGTCGACGCCCTCGATGCCGGTGCCGACGACTACGTGACGAAACCGTTCGGCATGGACGAGCTCCTCGCCCGGCTGCGCGCCGCCGTCCGCCGCTCGGCCGTCGCGGGCCCCGAGGACGAGCCGGTCGTGAGGACCGCCTCGTTCACCGTCGACCTGGCGGCCAAGCGGGTGTTCAAACAGGACGTCGAGGTCCATCTCACCCCGACCGAGTGGGGACTGCTGGAGGTCCTCGCGCGCAACGCCGGAAAGCTCGTCGCGCAGAAGCAGCTGCTGCGCGACGTCTGGGGGCCCGCGTACGAAAAGGAGACCCACTACCTGCGGGTCTACCTCGCGCAGCTGCGGCGGAAGCTGGAGCCGGAACCCGCACGGCCGCGGCACCTGCTGACCGAGCCCGGCATGGGCTACCGGTTCGAGCTGTAACCGCGCGCTCTGCACACCGGTCGCGCCGTGCCGGTCAGGGCTTCGGGTCCGGCGTGGCCGAGCTGGAGCTGGAGGACGACGGCGGCGGGGTCGTCGGCGACGCCGAAGAAGAAGAGGTGGACGCCGGCGGTTCCGTCCACGACGTGGGCGGATTGCTCTGCGTCTGCGTCGGCTCACCGGGGTTGGTCGTGAGCTGCGGCTGTTGCTGCTGCGGAGCACCTGGCTTTGGCTGCTCGTTCGGGCGCGCCGCCTGCTTGCGGTCCGGCTTGGCCGACGACGCGGGCGCGCCGGAGGACACGGTGACGACGACCGTGCTGGTGCTGCCGTCGGGGGCCACGCTGGTGATGGTCTGGACGACGTCCGCGGACGTGCGTTCCGGGTTCGCCTCCTGACCGCTCGCGGCGAGCATGGAGGCGACCGTGGCGAACAGCGTCGCCACCACCACGCCGCCCGCAGCCAGCATCACGGCCGTGCCGACGCGCTTCTTCGGCGGTGCGGCGTCGGTTGGTGACTGCGGATGATCTTCCTCGAACACACCCATCTCCTCGTGGGAAACCCGGTCGGATGGACTTGCGTTCGAGTTATCGGCGGAAACGCACCAAAGCCTCAGCGACGCCACACCTTCGTGTAGCTCTGCGTCACGAG
This sequence comes from Lentzea flava, assembly GCF_014648475.1. GTDB lineage: Bacteria > Actinomycetota > Actinomycetes > Mycobacteriales > Pseudonocardiaceae > Lentzea > Lentzea flava. The sequence continues at coordinate 13,472 of NZ_BMRE01000028.1, forward strand.
GCGGTGACTGGCGTAACTCTAGGAGTTCGTCGTCGTTGTTGTCGGGTCCGTCGTCGTGGTGGTCGTCGTGACCGGATCGGGCCTCGTGGTCGTCGGGACCGGGTCCTGCTTCGTGGTCGACGTGACGGCCGGCGGCGGGTCATCGGTCGTGACGGTGGTCGTGGTGCCGTCAGGACGCGTGATGGTGGTGACGCGCGGGTTCTTCTTCGGCGTCGTCGTGGTGGCCGTCGGGCTCTCCGAGGAAGAGGACGACGAAGTCAGCTCGACCGAAGACGTGGTCGCGGACGTCGGCACGATGCTCAGGGCGTCGCGCACGGCCTCCTTGCGCGGCGGCTGGGTCGACGGCGTCTCGGAGGCGTTGTCCGAGCCCGCCGCGAGCGAGGCGACGGCGGCGAAGATCGTCGCCAGAACGACGCCGGACGCGGCGAGGATGATCTGCGGTGCACCGCGAAAGCGCGAGCGCGAGTCCGGTTCCGGGCTCTCGTACACGAAGTTTCCCCTGCTCAACCGTCAGTAGCCGAAGTTCTGGGTCCAGTAGTTGCCGCGGGTGTCAAGACCCAGGCCCATCGTCGTGAACTCGCAGTTCTCGATGTTCTCCCGATGGCCCTTGGAGCCCATCCAGCCGTCCATGACCGCCTGCGGAGTGGCGTAGCCCATCGCGATGTTCTCGCCGCCGGGCTTCGGGTAGCCGGCTTCGCGCATCCGCTGGTCGAACGTCCTGCCGTCCTTCGACACGTGCGAGAAGTAGTTCTGGGTGGCCATGTCCGTGCTGTGGCCCTGCGCGGCGGTGGTGATGCGGTCGTCGATCACGAGGGCCTTGCAGCCCTTCGCGGCGCGGGCGTCGTTCACGAGCTCCAGGACGGCCTGTTCGGGGGTCTTGTTCCCCGGCACCTGCGGCGGCTGGGCCGGCGGCTTCGGTGCCGCGGGAGGCGTCGTCGTGGTGGTGGGAGCCGCTGACGAGGAAGAGGAGGTCGGGGTCGCCGTCGTCGAAGAGGTGGTGGGAGCGGAAGAAGACGACGATGTCGCGGGGTTGCCGACGCCGGTGTTGTCCGAGGACGTCTGTCTGTTGGGTGCTGCCGCGTTGCCTGTGCCGAACTGGTTCGCTGCGTCGGTGGTCTCCTTCTGCGCGGCAGTCGTGAAGCTGATGCCGAGAGGAGAGGTTCCGGTGACGGCCAGACCGCCGACGCCGGTTGCACCGATCAGCAGGCCGAGTAAGAGGCTGCGGGCACTCACGGGTCGGCACCGTACCACTAATGGGTGATAAACCCCGAGTGCGTCTTCGGTCACCTTGGGTGACTACGCAACCATTCGGGGGTGGACGTGCGACTAAACGCGTGGGTGCGTGGACGGGTTCAGGGTGTTGGTTTTCGCTGGTGGACGCGGGCCAGGGCGCTAGAACTGGGCCTGGTCGGGAGCGCTTCGAACCGGCCGGACGGACGGGTCGAGGTGGTCGCCGAGGGTCCGCGCGAGAAGTGTGAACAACTGCTGAAGGCTCTCCGTTCGGGTGAAACCCCTGGACACGTCGAATCTGTGGGTGAGCAGTGGTCCGACGCCAGGGGTGACCTGACCGGGTTCATCGAACGCTGAACCTTTCCGAAAGAGGTGGCGTAGTAAGGGAGCGTGGACTCCGCCGAAGACGTCCTCATCCAGCTCTACGACCGCTGGAGAGGCCCGCTGCTGCACTACGTGCTGCGGCTGGTCGACGGCGACTACCAGCAGGCTGAGGACGTCGTGCAGGAGACGTTGCTGCGCGCGTGGCGGCACTACGACGAGCTGAACCCGGACGACGCGGCACCGTGGCTCTACACGGTCGCCCGCAACCTGGTCATCTCCGGCTACCGCCGCCGCAACGCGCGCGCGACCGAGGTGCCACTCGAACCGGTGGATCTGCCGCCGGTCGGCGACCAGGTCGAACACGTCCTGCAGACGTGGCAGATCGCGTCGGCGCTGCGGGCGCTCACGCCAGAGCACCGGACGGTCGTCATCGAGCTCTACTACCGCCGCCGCACCGTCGCGGAGGCCGCCAAGAAGCTCGGCATCCCGCCGGGCACGGTGAAGTCGCGCTGCTTCTACGCACTGAGGGCGCTGCGCGACGCGTTGGAGGAAAGAGGGGTGACCGAGGCGTGAGCTGCCAGCACACCGTCGACGTCGGCGCCTACCTCTTCGGATCGCTCGACCCCAAGGAACGGTCCGCGTTCGAACGGCACCTGCCCGGCTGCGAGGCGTGCCGGGCCGAGATGCTGCGGCTGGCTCCGCTGCCGGGCCTGCTCGGCCGGCTGAGCCTGGAGGACGTCGAGCACCTCGACGACCTCCCCGCCCCGCCGAAACCGAACCGGCAGCGCGGCGTGCTGATCGTGTGCGCGGCCGTCCTCGCCGCGCTCGCGCTGGCCGGTGGAGTCCTGGCGTTGAGACCGGCCTCGGCACCGACCTCGGCACCGGCGTCCACCTCGGCCGCGCCTCCGCCTGCTCCGACGTGGGCCGCGCAGGACCAGAAAACGGGCGTCGGCGCCAGCGTCGCCATGATCACCAAATCGTGGGGCACCGAGATGCGGTTCAAGTTCGAGCACGTCAAACCGGGTGCGCGCTGCAAGGTGATGGTGTTCGACAAGGGCGGCCAGCGCGAGATCGGCGGCTGGTGGGGTTCCGATCATGCCCCTGACGAGGAGATTCCCGGCTCCACGTCGTTCCGGGTCGACCGGATAGATCGCCTGGAAGTGTCCGACGAAAGCGGGCTCCTGGTTACTCTCCGTCCATAGAAAGGCAGGTCACGGCCTGCCTAACGCATCCCTCGCAAGCGTTTGGGTACTCTGCCCCGCGTGCATCTCAAGAGCCTGACGCTGAAGGGCTTCAAGTCCTTCGCCTCGGCTACCACGCTGCGCTTCGAGCCCGGCATCACCTGTGTGGTCGGCCCCAACGGGTCCGGCAAGTCCAACGTGCTCGACGCGCTGCGCTGGGTGATGGGCACGCAGGGTGCCAAGGACCTGCGCGGCGGCAAGATGGAGGACGTCATCTTCGCCGGCACGTCCGGCCGTGCGCCGCTCGGTCGCGCCGAGGTGACGCTCACGATCGACAACTCCGACGGCGTCCTGCCGATCGAGTACACCGAGGTGTCGATCACCCGCCGCATGTTCCGCGAGGGCGCCACCGAGTACGAGATCAACGGCAACTCGTGCCGCCTGATGGACATCCAGGAGCTGCTCTCGGACTCCGGCATCGGCCGCGAGATGCACGTGATCGTCGGTCAGGGCCAGCTCGCCGCGATCCTCGAGTCCAAACCGGAGGAACGGCGGGCGTTCGTCGAAGAGGCCGCCGGTGTCCTCAAGCACCGCAAGCGCAAGGAAAAGGCGCTGCGCAAGCTGGAGGCGATGCAGGCGAACCTGACGCGCCTCACCGACCTCACCGCCGAGCTGCGCCGTCAGCTCAAGCCGCTGGGCAAGCAGGCCGAGATCGCTCGCCGCGCCCAGGTCGTGCAGTCCGAGCTGCGGGACTCGAAACTCCGCCTCCTCGCCGACGACCTCGTCACGCAGCGGGAAGCCATCGCGCAGGAGGAACACGACGAGGCGAAGGCCCGCGAGCGCCGCGCCGAGGTCGAGAAGGCGTTGCAGGCCGCGCAGTACCAGCAGAACGAGCTGGAGGAGCGCGTCGCCGCAGACACCCCGAAGCTGCAGGCCGCGCAGGACACCTGGTACCGGCTGTCCGCTTTGGAGGAACGTCTCCGCGGCACGGTCCGCCTCGCCGCCGAACGCGCGCGGCACCTGTCCGCCGAGCTGGACGCGCCCTCGCGCGGCCGCGACCCCGACGACCTCGAACGCGAGGCCGAGGAGACCGCCGCGATGGAGCTGGAGCTCCAGGAGGGCGTGACGGAGGCCCGCATCGCGCTGGCGGAGGCCGTGGAGACGCGATCCGAACTGGAGCGCATGGTCTCCCAGGCGGAGAAGGCGCACATCGCGGCCGTCCGCGCGATCGCCGACCGCCGGGAGGGCCTCGCGCGCCTGTCCGGTCAGGTGGAAGCGTTGCGCAGCAAGACGAACGCGACCGCCGAGGAGATCGAACGGCTGTCCGTGACGCTCGCCGAGGCCACCGAACGCGTCGAGGTCGCGTCGATGGAACTGGCCGAGGCACGCGAGATCACCGGCACCGAGGACGAGGACGACCACGACCTCGACGAACGCCACCGCCAGGCCGTGCTGGCCAACGACCAGGCCAAACAGCGCGTCGACGAGCTGGTGAAGGCCGAACGCACCGCGGAACGCGACATCGCGTCGTGGCGGGCCCGCGTCGACGCCCTCTCGCTCGGTCTGACCCGCAAGGACGGCGCGGGCGCGCTGCTCGCGTCCGACGTGCCGGGCCTGCTGGGATCCGTGGCCGCTCTGCTGACCGTCGAGCCGGGCTACGAGGTGGCGATGGCCGCCGCGCTCGGCCCGATCGCGGACGCCGTCGCGGTGTCGTCCGGCGAGGGCGCGCTGCAGGCGCTGAAGCTGTTGAAGGAGAAGGACGCCGGCCGCGCCGGTGTGCTGATCGGCTCCTCAGGGTCCACTGTGGACACCTCTGCCTGGGGTCCGCTGCCCCACGGCGCACGGTGGGCGATCGACGTCGTGCACGCGCCAGAGGCGTTGCGCCCGGCGCTGGCCCGCGCGCTGGATCGCCTTGCGGTGGTCGACGATCTGGACACCGCGGCCCGGTTGAACGTCCGCGCGGTGACCCGTGACGGCGACATCTTCGGCACGGACTGGGCGATCGGTGGTTCGTCCGGTCAGGGCCAGAGCGTCATCGAGGTGCAGGCGGCCGTCGACGAGGCCAAGGAGCAGCTGGCGACGGCGGAACGCGCGCTGGACCACGCCTCTGCGGCCCTGGAGGGCGCCCGTGCCGAGCAGCAGGCCCGCCGCAAGGTGCTCGACGCGGTCAAGGAGGCCATGCAGGAGGCCAAGGTCCGCCAGGCCCGCTCCGGCGAACGGCTGAACCGCATGGTCGCGGCCGTGCGGTCGGCGGAGGCCGAGGTCAACCGCATCGCCGAGCAGCGCGCCAAGGTCGAACGCTCCCGCGAGGAAGCCCTGCTCAAGCTGGGCGAGCTCGAAGAGCGGCTGCTCATGGCCGAGGAGGAGCAGACCCTCGAGGACGAGCCGGACACCGAGCAGCGCGACGCGCTGGCCGCGGAACTGGCTCAGGCGCGTCAGGCCGAGATGGACGCCCGCCTGGTGCAGCGCACGGCCGAGGAGCGCGCACGGGCGCTCCAGGGCAAGGCGGACGGCCTGCGCCGGGCCGCGCGCGCCGAGCGTGAGGCCCGCGAACGCCACGCCCGCGCGACGGCCCACCGTGCGCGCGGTGCCCAGGTCGCGAAGGCCGTCGTGCGCGCCGGCGAGCAGGCGCTGGAACGCATCGAGATCTCACTGGCCCGCGCCGCCCGTGAGCGCGACCAGGCCCAGGAACGCCGCACGCAGCACGAGCTGCTGCTGACCCAGGTGCGCAACCTGGTCCGCGAGATGTCCGGCGAGCTGGAGAAGCTCGTCGACGCCGTGCACCGCGACGAGGTCCTGCGCGCCGAGCAGCGCCTGCGCATCGAACAGCTGGAAACCAAGATCGCCGAGGACTTCGGCATCGGCCTCGACGACCTGGTCGCCGAGTACGGCCCGGACTGCCCCGTGCCTCCGTCGGCCCAGGAGATGGCCGAGTACCAGGCCGCGAAGGAACGCGGCGAGCAGGTCTCCGAGCCGCAGCCGATGCCGTACGACCGCGACACCCAGGCCCGCCGCGCCAAGCGCGCCGAGCGCGACCTGTCGTTGCTGGGCAAGGTCAACCCGCTGGCGCTGGAGGAGTTCGCGGCGCTGGAGGAGCGCTACAAGTTCCTCTCGACCCAGCTGGAGGACATCAAGGACACCCGCCGCGACCTGCTCACGGTCGTGAAGGAGGTCGACGACAAGATCCTCGAGGTCTTCACGTCGGCCTACGAGGACGTGGCGCGCGAGTTCGAGATCGTCTTCAAGGTCCTGTTCCCCGGCGGCGAGGGCCGCCTGGTGCTGACCGAGCCCGACGACATGCTGACCACAGGCATCGAGCTGGAGGCCCGCCCGCCCGGCAAGAAGGTCAAGCGCCTGTCGCTGCTGTCCGGTGGCGAGAAGTCGCTGGCCGCGGTCGCGATGCTGGTGGCGATCTTCCGCGCCCGCCCCTCACCCTTCTACGTGATGGACGAGGTCGAGGCGGCGCTGGACGACACGAACCTGCACCGGCTGATCGGCCTGTTCGAGCAGCTGCGGGAACGGTCGCAACTGCTGATCATCACGCACCAGAAGCCGACCATGGAGATCGCGGACGCGCTCTACGGCGTCTCGATGCGCGGCGACGGCATCTCGCAGGTGATCTCGCAGCGGCTGCGCACCCGTGGCGACGAGGCGGCGTCGAAGGAGCCCTCAGGGGCTGCTGAGCCCACGCCTGAGGCGGCGGACGCCGAGGCCTGAAGAGGGGCGGTCGGAGCGGTGCCTGGGGGGCTTAGACCAACCCCGACCGCGGCCTCTTGCCTCGGGCCGCGTCCCGCCCGGTGACCTTCCTCTTAGGGGAGGGAGGTCCCCCACATCACCGGGACGGACGCAGCCCGGCGCCCGAAGGGGTGAAGTCCCCCAGTTCAACCTCACCCCTTCAGGTGCGCACGGACCACTCTGCCTGACGGGCCTTGTGAAAACCTTGTATCGCCAGGTCAGCGCCCGCTCGCGTCCAGTTGCGCCGCCTCTTCCGGCGTGGGTGCGCTGCCACCGAGGTGCCTCGGCGCCCACCACGCGCCCGGCTCGGTCGGGTAGCTCGCCTGCGCGGTGTCGAGCAGCTCCTGCATGCGCTTGCGCAGCAACGCGTCGCCGGAGTCGCCGGGGGAGGGCTCGAACGGCTCGCCGATGAGGATGGTGATCGGCACGTGGCGCTGCGTCAGGTTCTTGGGCCGGCCCTTGGTCCACAGGCGCTGGGTGCCCCACAGCGCCATCGGGATGAGCGGAACGCCGGCCTCGTGCGCCAGGCGGTTCGCGCCGGACTTGATGTCCTTGACCGTGAACGACCGGCTGATGGTGGCCTCGGGGAAGATCCCGACGACCTCGCCGCTGCGGAGCGCGGACAGGGCCTGCTGGAAGGAGGCCTGGCCCGCGCTCCGGTCGACGGGGATGTGGTGCATGCCGCGCATGAGCGGGCCTGCGATCTTGTTGGCGAAGATCTCGTGCTTCGCCATGAATCGCGTGAGGCGCCCCGAAGGGCGCGCGCCGTAGCCCGCGAAGATGAAGTCGAGGTAGCTGACGTGGTTGGACGCCAGCACCGCTCCTCCGCTTCGCGGGACGTGGTGCGCTCCTTCGACGGTGATCCGCAGGTCCAGCACGCGGAACATGAGCTTTGCTGCGGCGATCACCGGGGGGTATACGCGATCCGACATGCTCCGAACGGTAGCCGGAGAGGGCTACTGACCGGTAGCGGCGCCTTCCTTGTCTCGGATGACCCTTGGCACACCCGCGAGGTCCTCGTCGTTGCACAGCAGCTTGAGGTCGTAGTACGGGTTGCCCTTGGTGTCGTCGTAGTCGAGATGGACTGCGATGACGTCCACGGGTTCGCCCAGCCACTCCTGGGTTTGCCGCAGCCACGCGGCGGCACGTTCCAGAGCGGTGGGCAGATCATCGTCACGGAATTCGACCGGCCGGTACGGAACACCCTGGACGCCGTCCCGGTTGTTCGTCGGCAAGGGCAGGTCGACGGCCACCCCGGTTTCGTTGAGATCGAGTTGGATCGTTTCCTCACTCACCGTAGAAGAGTCCCCCACCCTCACCAGCCCTGCAAGCCCGAATCTGGGTGGCTTCCCGGTCGTGTGAGGCGTACCTCAGGTGGATCTGTGCAGAAACGCGATGTCGCGCTTCAACTTGGTGATCCGGTCGTGGGTGGGCATGAGCGTGCGCGACAGGGCCACCAGCAACTGCTCCAGCTCCTCGGCCGCCCCTGCCGGGTCGCCCGCCTGGTAGCGCAGGTTGGCCAGCAGCTGCCTGGTCTCCACCGTGTCGGCGTGCTCAGGGCCGAGCACGCGGACCTGGTCGCGCAGCAGCGGCTCGCAGACGGCGATGGCCCTGGTGTGCTTCTTGGCGGTGCCGAGCACCCTCGCGAGGTCCAGGCGAGCGCCGAGGGTCTCCGGGTGGTCCGCACCGGTTCGCTCGGTCAGGGCGTCGACGAGTGCCCTGAGTTCGCGCGCCGCTCGGCCGAGGTCGCCTCCGTGGGCGGCCACGAGCTCTTCCAGTTCCCGGACGGAGGACATCCGCGCCATTTTACCTGGCCAAAAACTCCCTCGCGTCGAACCGTCGCGGGAGCAACCATTCCTTCCATGTACGACATCCGTTTCGCCGAACCTGGCGACCTCGGCGCCACGATGGCGCTGCTGGTCCGGCTCCAGGCCGACAACGCGCATCACATCGGGTACCTCGGTGAGACAGTCGAAGAGCTCCGCGCGGAGCTCGGCGAGTTCGAGCCCAGCTGGGCCGACTGCACGGTGGTGGCCGTCGACGCCGACGACAACATCACCGGCATGCTCAGCGTGGAGATCGATCCCGAGCTGGGCCGAGCGTGGCTGCACGGACCGTTCGTCGACGTACCGGTCAACCACCCCGCGGGCAGCCGCATCTGGGACCAGACCGCCGACGCGATGTTCCGGCGCGCCGCCGAGCTCCTCACCGGCATCACCGACCTCGAGCTCTACGGGCACACCGCCCACCGGCGGCTCGCGGCGTTCGCCGAACGCCACGGCTTCTCGGCCGGCAAGGCGAGCGCCATCCACATACTCGACAACGGGGAGCTGCGCACGTTGCTGCTGAGGGACGCCAAGTGCCCCAGCGAGCGCGAGATGCGCGTCCTGCCCACCGACCGCTACGTGCACGAGGCCGTGGCCGTGTTGCACGAGCGGTGTTTCCCGCGGACGTATCTGTCCGGCAAGCAACTCGTCGAATCCAAACCCCAGACCCGCACCGTCGTCGTCGCCATGGACGGCGAACGCGTCATCGGGTACGCGGCGGGCAAAGCCCAGCCCGAGGAGTACTACGTCGACTTCGTGGCCGTCGAACCCGATGTTCGCGGTCAGGGCGTGGGCGCGGCGTTGATCACCGAACTGTTGTGGAAACTCGCGGCGGACCACGGTGCACGACCGCAGGCCGCCGCGTCGATCTACTCGGGCAACGAGTCGTCGCAGAACATGTTCGCCCGCCTAGGCTTTCGTCTCCACGTCGAGCTGGTCGCCTACCGGCACACCGCTTGAGTGGCGCAGTGACAACAACCCACCCACGAGCAAGGTGACCGCCACCCCCAGGGGCGTGTTCCACCAGCCGGTCAAGGACTTGCGGGTCGCGTCGGCCTTTGCGAAGTCGATCGTCGGCGTGCTGCCGACGAACTTGACCCCGAGAATCACGAAACCGACGACCAGCACCGTCGTCATGAACGCGATGATCGCGTCCGCCTGCGAGGCGCGCTTGAAGATGAGGCCGAGGAGGAAGGCCCCGAGCAGCGCGCCGTAGGTGTAGCCGGCGATGCCGAGCGCCTGCACCACGATCGGATCCGCCGTGGTCTTGTTCGAGGAGGCGAACAGGCCCGCGCAGACGATCAGCAGTCCCGCCCACACCAGGGTCCAGATCCGGCCGTGGCGCAGGCGTTCCTCGTCGGTCATCGGGGCCTTGCGCACGCGTTCGTAGACGTCCGTGACCGTGCTGGAGGCCAAGGCGCCCAACGACGACGACAGCGCGGCCGCGAGGATGCCTGCGATCACGAAGCCGGAGAGCCCGCTCGGCAGGTCGTTGACGATGAAATGGGCGAAGAGCTCGTCCTTGTTGTTGAGCCCCAGGCCCTTCACCGGGTCGACGCCCTGGTAGAACGCCCACATCATCACGCCGATGAACAGGAAGAACGCGAACTGCAGGAACACCACGAAACCGGAGGCGATCAACGCCTTCTGCGCTTCCTTCACGTTCCGCGTCGCCATCAGCCGCTGCACGATCAGCTGATCCGCGCCGTGCGAGGCCATCGACAGCAACGCGCCGCCGAAGAACGCGGCCACGAACGGGTAGGCGCCGGTCAGCGGCGACGAGGTGAAGTCGAAGAGCTGGAACTTGTTGGCGTCCACGGCGCTGCCGAACCAGCCGTCCGGCAGCTGCCCCGCCAGCACCCAGATGATCGCGACGCCACCGAGGACGTACCAGAGCATCTGGATGGCGTCGACCCACACGACCGCACGGGCGCCGCCGAAGAAGCTGTAGAAGACCATCGCGATGCCGAGCGCGACCACGATCGTCCAGTACGACGCGTCGACGCCGTAGTCCTTGAGCACGACCTTGATCGGGATCGCCGTCGCGAAGAGCCGGATGCCGTCCGCGAGCAGGCGCGTGAACAGGAACGTCACGGACGCGGTGGCGCGCATGCCGTCGCCGTACCGCCGGCCCAGATACGCGTACGCCGTGACGAGGTCGCCGGCGATGTAGCGCGGCAGCAGCACGAAGCTGACGATGATCCGGCCGACGACGTAGCCGAGCGCGAGCGTCAGGTACGTCATGCCGCCCTGCGCGGGTGTCGCCATGTAGGCGATCACCGGCACGCTCAGGACGGTGAGCGTCGACGTCTCCGCGGACACGACCGACAGGCAGACCACCCACCACGAGATGCGGCTCTCGCTGACGAAGTAGTCGGTGGACGACTTCTGCCTGCCGCCGATCCACGTGCCGAGCAACGGCATGCCGACGAGGAACAGGGCGATGATCGCGAGATCTAGAGCGCGCATTTCGGTTCCCCCACTTTCAGCTTGGTCACGGCGGTGGTGACGGGCTCCGGCAGCCTCAACGGCCCGTTTCCGGGCGTGATGCTCCCGAGCAGCCGCGGCCCGGACGCACCGGTCGCGGACGGCGTGTTGCCCGCGATCCCGTGCCACGTCAGGAATCCGAGCAGTGCGGCGAGGTAGGCCTCCTTGCCGTCGCGCGGCAGGCCCAGCGAGTCGCTGATCTTGAGCGGAATCGGGTCGAGCGCCTTCGCGAGCGCCTCGACGAGCACCGGGTTGCGCATGCCGCCACCGGACGCCACGACGGTGCTCGCGTCGTGGGCGCGGCAGGCGTCGGCGATGGTGCGGGCGGTCACCTCGACGAGCGTGCGCAGCATGTCCTCGGCCGGAACCGTCGGAAAGCCCTGCAGGTACTCGGCGTTGAAGTGCTCCTTGCCCGTCGACTTGGGCCAGGGCTTCGAGTAGTACGGGTCGGCGAGCAGCTTCTTGAGGACGTCTTCGCGCACGTGGCCGCGTTTGGCGAACTCGCCGTTGGTGTCCTGGCGTCGCTGGCCGTGGGAGATGACCTCCATGACGGCGTCCATCAGCGCGTTGCCTGGCCCTGTGTCGTAGGCGATCGGCGGCGTTCCCGGCCGCACGACGGTGATGTTGGCGATGCCGCCGATGTTCAGCGCGACCGCCGGTGCGTCACCGGCGAGCCAGAGCGCGTCGAGGGTGCTCGCCAGCGGGGCTCCCTGGCCGCCCGCGGCGACGTCGCGCACCCGCAGGTCGGCGACGACCGGCAGACCGGTGCGTTCGGCGATCCACGCGGGCTGCCCGAGCTGCAGCGTGCCGAGGCAGTCGCCGTCCTGCACCTCGTGGTGGACGGTCTGCCCGAGCGAGGAGATCAGGTCCGCCGGCAGGTACCCGGCGGCGACTTCGCCGAAAGCCTGCCCGAGCGCCGTGTCGAAGGCGCACACTTCAGCGAGGTTCCGCGGTTTCTCCAGCAGGTCCTTGGGGAAGGGGTGCTCGGCGCACTGCACCGGCACGAGCTCGACGACGTCGCCGTTGATCGACAGGTCGGCGACGGCCACGTCGATGCCGTCCATCGACGTGCCGGAAATCAGTCCGATCACCCTCACGACGTGTGGTCTATTCCACACTGTGGCCGGACGCAAGGGCTTTGGTGAAAACTTCGCCGAAATGAGCCATATGTGGTTGATGGGTCACATGACACCCTGTGAAACCATAAGGCCGTGTCGACCTCTTCCCTTGTCCTGATCCTCGTCGTCGTGGCGGTCGTGCTGATCGCCGCGCTGGTGACCGGTGTGGTGCTGACGCGTCGCCGTCGCATCAGCCTGAGCCAGAAGGAGGAGGGTCCTCGCACCGGCTACGAGGCCACGTCCGGGATCTCGCTGGCCCCGGCCAAGCCCGAGGTGGTCGAACCGGTCGAGCACCCGGTGGCCGACCGCACGGAGGTCGACGGCCAGCCCGGAGTCGGCGACGACGCCTCCGTGCCGCGCGACTCGGTGAAGCGCGGCTTCGTCGAGGTCGACCTGCCGGAACAGGCCTCAGAGGTCGAGGAGATCGAGCCGACCGAGGGCCGCCTGGAACGCCTGCGCGGCAAGCTGTCGAAGTCGCGCAACGCCTTCGGCACGTCGTTGCTCGGCCTGCTGGGCGCCGGCGACCTGGACGAGGACTCCTGGCAGGACGTCGAGGACACGCTGCTGATCGCCGACCTCGGTGCCGCGACCACGACCGAGATCGTCGACACGCTGCGCACGAAGATCGCCGGCTCCGGCGTGCGCACCGAGGCCGAGGCCCAGGCGCTGCTGCGTTCGGTGCTCGTCGACGCACTGGACCCGTCCATGGACCGGTCGTTGAAGGCGTTGCCGCACTCCGGCAAGCCCGCCGTGTTGCTCGTGGTCGGTGTCAACGGCGTGGGCAAGACGACCACCACCGGCAAGCTCGCGCGGGTCCTGGTGGCTGATGGCCGCACGGTGCTGCTGGGAGCCGCTGACACGTTCCGCGCGGCCGCGGCGGACCAGCTGGAGACGTGGGGCAAGCGGGTTGGCGCGGAGACCGTGCGCGGACCAGAGGGCGGCGATCCCGCCTCGGTCGCCTTCGACGCGGTGAAGCGCGGGATGGACTCCGGGGTCGACACGGTGCTGATCGACACGGCCGGGCGGCTGCACACCAAGGTCGGGCTGATGGACGAGCTCGGCAAGGTCAAGCGAGTCGTCGAGAAGCAGGCCGTGGTGGACGAGGTGCTGCTCGTGCTCGACGCGACCACCGGGCAGAACGGGTTGACCCAGGCTCGGGTGTTCGCCGAGCAGGTCGACATCACCGGGATCGTGCTGACGAAGCTGGACGGGACCGCCAAGGGCGGGATCGTGTTCCAGGTGCAGAGGGAGCTGGGTGTGCCGGTGAAGCTGGTCGGGCTGGGTGAGGGGCCTGACCACCTGGCGCCGTTCGAGCCGGGCGCCTTCGTGGACGCGCTGCTCGGCTGATCTTGTCGGACCCCGCGAGTACGTTGGGTTCTACCGATTCGCTGACCTACCAGTGAGCTGGGAACACTCGCCTGGTTGCTGCTACTGACGGGCCGCCTGTGAGCTGCGCCGTAACGGGTAGCACCTCGCGAACGCCGAACAGCGTCGCTGTGTGGTGCTACGCGTGCACGTTCTTGCGGAGGAGTGTCCCTGGCGTCGCCGCTACCAGCCGTCAGCGGTTGTCGAGCCTGTGTTCAAGCCAGCGGCGCGCGCCTTCGGTGGCGTCTGTCCCGGCGAACTTCCGCTCCCAGAGGCGTACGAGAGAGGCGGTGTATGCGGTGATCCCGTCCGGATCCGCTGCCCGGAACCCGTCGAGTTGCCCGGCCCATGCTTCAGCGTCTGAGGGCGAATGTCCTGCGGCGATGAGCCGAACAGCGACTTGAGCGCCGTCAACCCACGGAGCGCCAGACCTCCACCACGCCCGATCCACGACACGAGCGCGGTTCCGCGAGATGATCAGACTGCCTCGTCCTGCCACCCGCGCCGTCGAGTTGGCTCACCGGATGGGTGTGCACGGCACCGACCCTCGTCAGCCGTAAGGTGCCTCGACATGGCGACCACCATGCCCCCCCGAGACTTGCGCGCGGATGTCGAGACCTTGTGGGGATACCACGACATGGGGCACGAACCTCGCCGCTGCGACGTTGGTATCGGACTGGGCAGCCACGACCTCGGTGTCGCCACTCACACCGCCGAGCTCTATCACCAGGGCATGTTCCCGCGCATCGTGTTCACCGGCGCAAATGCGCCCACCACGATCGAACGATTCCCTCGCGGTGAAGCCGTGCACTACCGCGAACACGCCATCGCGCTCGGCGTGCCCGCCGAGGTGATCAGCATCGAGACCCAGGCCACCAACACCAGCCAGAACCTCACCAACAGTCGTCAGGTCCTTGCCGAGGCGGGGGTCCGACCCGAGTCGGTCATGCTGATCTCCCGGCCGTACCAGCAGCGACGAGCCTATGCGACCTGCCGCAAGGTATGGCCTGAGATCAACGTCGTGTGCTCGTCCCAACCGCTACCGCTCGACGAGTACATCGCCGGCATCGACGACGTCGACCGCGTGATCAACATGTTGGTCGGCGACACCCAGCGCATCACCGAGTACGCCCGACGAGGATTCGCCATTGAGCAGGACATGCCCGCCAACGTGGTCGATGCTTTCCAGCGACTTGTTGCGGCCGGGTACACCAGCCGCCTGATCTGACTACCGCTGACACGCGACCATCCCTCCAACGACTCGGAATAGGTCGCCAGGTCGGCAGATCTCTTGAGATGCAGGGGTTCCCAGCTCGGGGGTACCCCTGCGTCAGCTCGCCCGGTCCGCGAGCCTCTTCGCCACCGCCTGCACCTCCGGCAGGATCCGTGACACGGCCTCCTTGGTGAGCCGTCCCTCCGGCCCCGACACCGACACCGCCGCCAGCGTCGGCCCGCCGATCACCGGCACCGCGATGCACCGCACCCCGAGCTCCTGCTCGGACTCGTCCAGCGCGTAGCCGCGCTCGGCGATCTCGTCCAGCGAGTCCAGCAGCTCGGACGCGTCCGTGATCGTGTTCGGCGTGTAGGCCGGCAACCCGGTGCGTTCCAGCAGCGCCCGGACCTCGGCGCGCGGCAGCTGCGACAGCATCGCCTTGCCCACCCCGGTGCCGTGCGGCAGCAGGCGGCGGCCCACCTCCGTGAACATGCGCATCGAATGCTTCGACGGCACCTGCGCCACGTACACGACCTCGTCGCCGTCCAGCACGGCGAGGTTCGCGGTTTCCTCCACCGAGTCCACGAGCTGCGCCAGGAACGGGCGTGCCCAGGTGCCGTACTGGCGGGACGCGGTCTCGCCCAGGCGGATCAGGCGGGAGCCCAGGGTGTAGCGCCGGTTGCTGTTCTGGCGCACATAGCCCAGCGTGACAAGGGTGCGGATGAGCCGGTGGATCGTGGGCAGGGGAAGGCCCGAGGTCGTCGCGAGCTCCGAGAGCGAGGCCTCACCGCCTGCGTCTGCCAGGCGTTCCAGCAGGTCGAAGGCTCTTTGCAGGGACTGCACGCCACCAGTGGACACGTGCGGCTCCTCTCATTGCAGTTCCGCAATGCAAAAACTATAGTCCACACAGCAAAACCGAGAGAGGTGGATCCAGGTGCAGGTCCTCACCGAAGAGGCTCTTGAGTTCGTCGCGAAGCTGCACGAGGCGCACGCCGCGCGCCGGGACGAGCTGCTCGCCCTGCGCAAGGAACGGCGGCCTCTCGGGTTTCTGCCGGAGACGCAGCACGTCCGCGACGGCGAGTGGCGGGTGGCCGAGGCGCCAGAGCCGCTGCGGGACCGGCGCGTCGAGATCACCGGGCCCACCGAGCGCAAGATGACGATCAACGCGCTCAACTCCGGCGCCAAGGTGTGGCTCGCGGACCTCGAGGACGCGAACACGCCGCACTGGGACAACGTCGTGCAGGGGCAGGTCAACCTCTACGAGGCGGCGCGCGAGACGATCGAGTACACCTCACCGGAGGGCAAGGAGTACCGGCTCAAGGGCGGACCGTACCCGACGATCGTCGTGCGGCCGCGCGGGTGGCACCTCGACGAGCGCAACCTGGAGTTCGGTGGTCGCAAGGCCGTTGGCGCGCTCGTGGACTTCGGTTTGCACTTCTTCCACAACGCTTCGTTGGGTAAGCCCTACTACTACCTGCCGAAGATGGAGTCGCACCTCGAAGCGCGGCTGTGGAACGACGTGTTCACCACGGCGCAGAAGCTGCTCGGTGTTCCGTACGGCACCATCCGCGCGACGGTGCTCATCGAGACGATTCCCGCCGCGTTCCAGATGGAGGAGATCCTCTACGAGCTGCGCGACCACGCGTCGGGGCTCAACGCCGGACGGTGGGACTACCTGTTCAGCGTCATCAAGTACTTCCGGGACGCGGGCGCGGACTACGTGCTGCCGGACCGCAACAGCGTGACGATGACGGCGCCGTTCATGCGCGCGTACACCGAGCTTCTGGTGAAGACGTGCCACAAGCGCGGGGCGTTCGCCATGGGTGGCATGGCGGCGTTCATCCCGAACAGGCGCGACCCGGAGGTCACGGAGAACGCGCTGCGCAAGGTCCGTGAGGACAAGACGCGCGAGGCGAACGACGGCTTCGACGGGTCGTGGGTGGCGCACCCGGACCTGGTGCCGATCTGCCGCGAGATCTTCGACGGCGTGCTCGGCGACAAGCCGAACCAGATCGACAAGCAGCGGCCGGACGTCGAGGTCACGGCCGAGCAGCTGCTGGACTTCAAGTCGGCAGGCGGTTCGGCCACGCGAGCCGGGCTGGAGTCGGCCGTGGACGTCGGCGTGCGGTACATCGCGTCGTGGCTGGGCGGCAACGGCGCGGCGGCGATCCACAACCTGATGGAGGACGCGGCCACCGCCGAGATCTCGCGCTCGCAGATCTGGCAGTGGATCAACAACAAGGTCGTGCTCGATGACGGCACGCAGGTCACCGCCGACGCCGTGCGCGAAGTCCTGGCGCGCGTCGGAAAGGAGCTCGAGGGTCCGCACGTCGCGGCGGCCGTCGAGCTGTTCGAGCAGGTCGCGTTGTCCGAGGACTTCGTCGACTTCCTGACGCTGCCGGCGTACGAGCGCATCTGATGTACCGGACATCGCTGTCACCCGACGACGTCGCGCGGGTGACCGCGCGGTTGTCCACTGTGGAACGCAGCTGGCCGGTGGGCCGTCAGCCCGTGCACACGTGCTACGTGCCCGCCGGTCGCATCATCGCCACCACGATCAGCGACTGGGGCCGCGAGGCGCTGCAGTCGATCGAACCGGACCTGCTGCCCGAGCTGCCCGACGGCGTGCTCGACCGCGTCCGGGCGAAGCTCGTCCGGGAGCCGATCGAGGACCTGCGCATCGACTTCGAGGACGGCTACGGCGCGCCCGAGGACGACGTCGAGGACATGGACGCCGAGAGCACGGCGCACCTCGTGTCCCGCTGGCTGGAGGAGGGCAGCGCGCCGGCGTCGTTCGGCGTGCGGATCAAGTCGTTCGACACCAAGGCGTTGCGCGAGCGCGGCCTGCGCACGTTGGACATCTTCCTGACAGCACTGGGAGAGGTTCCGCCAGGTTTCGTGATCACCTTTCCGAAGGTGACATCTGCCGACCAGGTCGAGGTGTTCGGCGAGGTGCTCGACCTCTTCGGGAAGGATCTGAGGTTCGAGATCCAGGTCGAGACCACCCAGTCCATTGTGGACGGTGAGGGCAGGCTGGCGATCCCGAGGTTCATCGCGGCGGGCAGGGGCCGGGTGACCGGTCTGCACTTCGGCACCTACGACTACACGGCGGGCTGCGGGCTGTCCGCGGCGCAGCAGCACCTGGCACACGGCGCGTGCGACTTCGCGCGGCACGTCATGCAGGTTTCCGCTGCTGGGACCGGGGTGCGGCTGTCCGACGGCTCCACCAACGTGCTCCCCGTCGGAGATCAGAAGCAGCACGGCTGGGACACCCACTACCGGCTGGTGCGGCGATCACTGGAGCACGGTTTCTACCAGGGCTGGGATCTGCACCCGGTACAACTGGTGACACGATATGCGGCCGTTTACGCCTTCTACCGCGAGGGTTTGGCCGCCGACGCCGGCCGGTTGAAGTCCTATGTGCAACACGTCTCCGGTGGCGTGCTGGACGAACCCGCTACCGCCCAGGCGTTGTCGTCCTTCTTCCTCCGAGCGGTGGACTGCGGTGCGCTCGATCCGGTGGAAGTGCAGGTCGCGACGGGTCTGGACGAGTCAGCACTGAGAGACCTCGCAACCCGATCGGGCTGACCGGGTCATCACCCGTTCGTGTGTTTCTGTCAATGGGTGTCGAATGTTCCCGGCAATGGGTGCAGGGTGACTCGCATGAGCATGCGTGCTGGTCTCTGGACCGGGCTACCCGACCTCGACGCGGCGGAGCACAAGTACCAGGTCGTCGCGTGCGAAGCGGATGTGGACACGTTGATCGGCCTGCTCGCCAGGCCCGAGTGCAACGACGGATCGCTCGACCACTTCGGCAGGCCGCTGACCGCCGAGGGCGATCCGGACCACAACGTGGTGCTCGCCGTGCGGGGCGGCTGGGGCTACATGTACTACGTCGACAACGCGTTCATGGGCTGGCCGAAGGGGTCGGACGAGGCGCCTTACGTCAACGAGAAGTACACCGACTTCCCGCCTGGCGTGGGCGTTCCACTCGACCTGTACAGGCAGCTGATCATCGAGTTCATGACGACCGGGGAGCGGCCGACCGGGGTGGACTGGTACTGCGAGGCGGATCTGTTCCACTCGTGGCGGGACCAGCAGATGTCGTTGCGGGGAACCGAAAACCGCTGACTCTCAGCTTCCGGCTGGTTCAATGGCTCCATGAAGGCCGTGGTGATCGGTGGGGGAATCGCCGGCTTGTTGGCGGCTCGGGTGCTGACCGAGTCGTTCGACGACGTGGTGGTCCTGGAACGCGACAAGCTGTCCGACGAGCCCGAGTACCGGGCGGGTGTGCCGCAGGGCAGGCACGTGCACGGGTTGCTCGTGCGCGGCGGCGAGATCATGGAGGGGCTGTTTCCCGGTCTGCGTGACGAGCTCGTGGAGGCCGGAGCGCACCTGATGGACGCCGGGGAGATGCGGATCCTCAACCCGCTGGGGTGGGTGGCCTCGACGCGGACCGGGCTGCCGCTGCTCGTGGTGAGCAGGCCGTTGCTGGAGACGCACGTCCGGCGGCGGGTCACCGCGAAGATCGTGGACGACGTGCAGGTCACCGGGCTGTCGTTTCGTGGATCCACTGTGGACGGTGTGCTGACGGCGGACGGGCGGGTCGACGCGGACCTCGTGGTGGACGCGTCCGGGCGCTCGTCGAAGCTGCCGAAGTGGCTGGCAGGGGCGGGGATCGTGGTGCCGGAGCCGGACGAGGTCGACTCGCGGACCGGGTACGCGACGCGGCTCTACACGGCGCCGGAGGGCTTCCCCGTCGTGATCGCCGAGTCGCTGGCCTCGCCGGACGTCTCCCGTGGCGGCATCGTGATGCGCATCGAGGGGGATCGGCTGATGGTCACGGCGCAGGGGGCCGGTGGTGATCACCCGCCGCGGGATCCCGAGGGGTTCCAGCGGTTCCTGGACTCGTTGCGCGGGCCCATCGCCGGGATGCTGGCGGAGGCCGAGCCGCTCACGCCCGCGTACCTGTTCGCGCGGACGGCCAGCCGGCGGTTCGCGTTCGAGCGGACGCCGGGGTGGCCCGGTGGGCTCGTCGCGGTCGGGGACGCGGTGTGCGTGTTCAACCCCGTTTACGGGCAGGGGATGACGGTTGCCGCGATGGCCGCGCTGTTGTTCCGGCGGCACGAGGACTTCAGTGCGAAGGGGTGCCGGGACTTCCAGCGCAAGGTCGCGAAGACGGCGCAGAGCGCGTGGGTGCTGTCCAGCAACGCCGATCAGGGTTGGGTGGAGGGCGCCCACGCGCCTGGGCCGATCAAGCGCGCGTTCGGGTGGTACATGAAGAAGTGGCAGGTCGCGCTCGTGCACGATCAGGACGTGTTCCGGCGGTTCGTCCGGGTCGTGCACATGGTGGATTCGCCTGCCGCGCTCATGAACCCGGTGGTGTTCAGAAGGCTGGCAAAGTACTCCAGGCGAGACCCGCGTCGGGGGCGTCGTCGCGCAGGACCGAACCCTCGATGAGGCCGTACGGGCGGTCGGCGGCGTAGAAGACCTCGTTGTCGTTCTCCAGGCCGAACGGGCTGAGGTCCACCAGGAAGTGGTGCTTGTTCGGCATGGAGAGCCGTACCTCGGCCACCTCCGGGCGGGCCTGAAGCACCGCCTCGCCCATCGCGTAGAGGGTCTGCTGCAACGACAGGGAGTGCTTGTCCGCGAACGTCTTCAGCATGATCGAGCGGATCTCGGTGAACGACTTCGCCCAGTCCACGTCCGTGCCGACGTAGCGCCACCGCGCGGTCACCGACGTCGCCAGGATGCGGTCGTTCGTCTCCTTCAGCGTCGTGTACGGGTCCTTCGGGTAGCCGTGGAACTCCGAACCGGTGGACTTCAGCACCACCAGGTCGCGCACGCCGGACACCACCCAGGCCTGGGAGCCTTCGATCGTCACGGCCGTGGTGCGCTTCTCGTCCGAGCCGCGCACGAACGAGTGGTCGTGGCCGTCGATGCGCTCCCAGCCGTGCTCGTCGATCAGGATCCGCGCACCCGTGATCGCCTCCTGCGACGACACGAAGTGGCGGCCCAGGCGCAGCGCGAAGTCCTCGATCTCACCGACCGGGGCCTGCTTGGCGAACGCGTAGACGGTGTTCTTCTGCGTGTCGGTCGCGAGCACCTTGGCGTTGTCGCCGGTGAGGTGCGTGTCGGCGAGGTCGCCGCGCAGCGACGTGCTGACCGTCAGGTCCTTGATCGTGTGCACGGAACCGTTGCGCGACACCGTGACGAGGCGGTTCTCCGCCTTCCCGTACTGGTTGGGGCCCAGGACTATGGCCATGTTGTTCAGCTCCCGATCAGCTTCTGCAGCCGCAAGGCGGCGATCTTCGCGAGTTCGTCGTTGACGACGCGGAGCTCGACGTCCGGCGGGTTGTCCATTCGCGAGGACAGGTTGTCGAGCATCTCCGCACCGCTCAGGCCGGTCGCGCACACCAGGTAGATGTGCCCGAACCGATCCTCGTACGCGGCGTTCGCAGCCGCCAGGCGATCAGCCTGGGAGCTGTCCACACCGGACTGTTCGGACCGCGACCACTTCGCCGACACCCCACCTGTCTTCTGTCGTTCGCCGATGCGCGGGTGCCCGGCGATGGCGCCGAGCACCTCCTCGTCGGAAAGTCCTTGTGCGGCAACGTGAGAAGCCGCGAGGAGTGCATCCATCGACGCGTACGGCCTGCCCGCCACTATCGCGTCGACCCAGCGGGGTACCGCGAGGCACTCGGTGAGCAGAGGTCGCAGTTCGGCCTCCGGGGCGCTGTTGAAGCTCTCCACGGCTCTCCAAGTTTCTGTATCGCGGAATCTAGTTTCCACATTCTTGACCCGCGCCAAGTGAGATGTCTAGTGTCTCCGTAGAACGAAATCCAACTTCCGCAATGTGGAAGGAACTCGCCAGATGTTCGACGCAAACCTGTCCATGCTCTTCACCGAGCTGCCGTTGCTGGAACGCCCGGCAGCGGCGCGGGCCGCCGGGTTCGACGCGGTCGAGATCTGGTGGCCGTTCGCGGACGCCGTACCCGAGACGCGCGAGATCGAGGCGTTCGAGAGCGCCGTCTTCGACGCCGGGGTGCGCCTGGTCGGCCTCAACTTCTACGCGGGGGACATGCCGGCAGGAGACCGCGGGCTCGCGAGCTGGCCCGGCCGCGAGACCGAGTTCCGCAACAACGTCGAGGTCACCGTCGCCATCGCCGCCCGCCTCGGCTGCCGCACGCTCAACGCGCTGCACGGCAACTTCGAGACCACCGCGCAGACCATCTCCAACTACCGCTTCGCCGCCGACGTCGCGGCGGAGATCGGCGCCCAGATCGTGATCGAACCGCTGAGCGGCGCGCCGAAGTACCCGATCAAGACCGCCCACCAGGCGTTCGAGCTGATCGACGAGATCGACCGCGGCAACGTCAAGCTGCTCGCCGACCTCTACCACCTCGCCACGAACGGCGACGACCTCGACACCCTCGCCGACCACGTCGACCGCATCGGTCACGTGCAGATCGCCGACGCTCCCGGACGCGGTGAGCCCGGCACCGGCGAGCTCGACCTCTTCGGGCACCTCGCGAAGCTCCGCGCCAACGGCTATTCGGGCTTCGTCGGCGCCGAGTACAAGCCCGTCACCCACTCCTTCGCTTGGAGGGACAACGCATGACCCGCATCGGTTTCATCGGTCTCGGCATCATGGGCAGCCCGATGGCGGCCCACCTGGTAGCCGCCGGGCACGACGTGACGGGCTTCGACCTCAGCTCCGCGTCTCTGGAAAAGCTGGTCGTGGACGGTGGCAAGGCCGCCGCGAGCGCTCAGGAAGCCGTGAGCGGCGCCGAGGTCGTCATCACGATGCTGCCGAACCACCCGCAGGTCGAGGCGGTCGTCAACGAGGTCACGTTCGACGACGGCACGTTGCTGATCGACATGAGCACGATCCGCCCGTCCACGTCGATCGAGATCGCGCGCAGGCTGAGCCACGTCCGCGTGCTCGACGCGCCCGTGTCGGGCGGTCAGACCGGTGCCCAGCAGGCCAGCTTGAGCATCATGGTCGGCGGCGAGGAAGCCGACTTCGCGGCCGCGCGCCCGTTCCTGGAGATCGTCGGCAAGACGATCGTCCACGTCGGACCGCATGGCGCGGGCCAGGTGGTGAAGGCCGCGAACCAGCTGATGGTCGGCGGCATCTACGCGCTGGTCGCCGAGGCGATCGTGCTGCTGGAGGCGTCCGGCGTCGACCCCAAGGCGGGCCTCGACGTGCTCGCGGGCGGTCTCGCGGCCAACCGGATCCTCGACCTCAAGCGCGAGACGATGATCGCGCGCGAGTTCCAGCCCGGCTTCCGGATCGACCTGCACCACAAGGACATGGGCATCGCATTGGACGCGGCACGCGCCGCCGACGTCGCGCTGCCGGTCACCAACCAGATCGCCGCACTGGTCGCGGCGGCCCGCGCGCAGGGTTACGGCTCGCTCGACCACTCCGCGCTGCTCAAGGTCATCGAGAACTTCGCGGGAAGGGCCTGACATGCCGAAGATCCCTGTCATGCAAGCGGTCGTCGAGATCCTCAAGTCCGAGGGCATCGACACCGTGTTCGGCTGCCCCGGCGCCGCGATCCTGCCGCTGTACAAGGCGATGGAGCAGGACGGTTCCATCGAGCACCTCATCGTCCGCCACGAGGAGGGCGCCACGCACATGGCCGACGGCTGGTCGCGCACGACCGGCAACGTCGGTGTCGCGATCGGCACGAGCGGTCCCGCCGGCACGAACATGATCACCGGCCTCTACACCGCGCAAGCCGACTCCGTGCCGATCCTTTGCATCACCGGCCAGGCCGCGGTGTCGAAGCTGCACCAGGAGGCGTTCCAGGCCGTCGACATCGTCTCGATCGCCGCGCCCGTCACGAAGTGGGCGGTGCAGGTCAAGGAAGCCGCGCAGATGCCGTGGATCTTCCGCGAGGCGTTCCGGATCGCCCGCTCCGGCCGTCCTGGCCCGGTCCTGATCGACCTGCCGATCGACGTGCAGAAGCAGGAGATCGAGTGGGACCCCACGATCGACGAGCCGTTGCCGGTGCAGAAAAGCGTTCCGAGTGACGCGCGGGTCGAGCGCGCGTTGGAGATGCTGCTGGCCGCCGAACGCCCGCTGCTGCTCGCCGGAGGCGGTGTCATCCTCGGCGAGGCGTCCGCCGAGCTGCTGGAGCTGGCCGAGTACCTGCAGATCCCGATCCAGGCCACGTTGATGGGCAAGGGCGCGATCGACGAGGACCACCCGCTGTACGCGGGCATGACCGGCATCCAGACCTCGCAGCGCTACGGCAACGCGTCGTTCCTGGAGTCCGACCTGGTGCTGGCGCTGGGCGCGCGGTTCGGCGACCGGCACACCGGTGACCTCGCCACCTATCGCGGCTCCCGCAAGTTCATCCACGTCGACGTCGAGCCCACGCAGATCGGCAAGGTCTTCGGGCCGGACCTCGGGATCGTCGCGGACACCAAGCTGTTCCTGAAGGCCCTGCTGGACAAGGCGAAGCAGCAGGGCCCGCGGGCGGCGGGAGCGTGGGTCGACCGCTGCCAGGAGCTCAAGCGGACGCTGCTGCGGCGCGAGGACTTCGACACCGTCCCGGTGAAGGCGCCGCGGGTGTTCAAGGAGATCAACGAGTTCTACGGCCCGGACACCTACTTCGTCACGGCCATCGGGCTTTACCAGATCTGGTCCGGCCAGCACCAGAAGGCGCACAAGCCGCGGCACTACCAGGTGTGCGGCCAGGCCGGGCCGCTCGGCTGGGAGATCCCGGCGGCCATCGGGGTCAAGAAGGCGCGACCGGACGCCGAGGTCGTCGGCATCGTCGGCGACTACTCGTTCCAGTTCCTGGTGGAGGAGCTCGCGGTCGGCGCCCAGTACGACGTGCCGTTCGTGCTGATCATGCTGAACAACGAGTACCTCGGCCTGATCCGGATGGCCGAGGACCACGGTGGCTACGACATGAAGTACGAGGTCGACATCCACTACGACACGACCGGCTCGGACAACGTCAAGATCATGGAGGCCTACGGCTGCTCCGGCATCCGCGTGGCCGATCCCGGCGAGATCCGCAGCTCGCTGGAATGGGCGCGCAAGGAGGCCGATCGCACGCAACGCCCGGTGCTCGTCGAGATCATGATCGAACGCGAGGGCAACACCGCGAACGGCACGTCCATCGCCGCGATGAGGGAATACGAGCCCATCCCGTGAGTCATGTCGTCGTCGCGCCGGACAAGTTCAAGGGATCGCTCACCGCCCCGCAGGTCGCCGCCGCCGTCGCGCGCGGCCTGCGGGAGGCGGCCCCGGACGTGGCCGTGCGCTGCCTCCCGGTGGCCGACGGCGGCGACGGCACCGTCGACGCCGCCGTCGCCGCCGGGTTCATGAAGGTGGGGCGCTGGGTCACCGGCCCGGTGGGCAAGCCGGTGCCCGCGTCCTTCGCGATCAGGGGCACGACCGCCGTGGTCGAGGTGGCGTCGGCGGCCGGGCTGACGTTGCTGGAGCGGCCGGCACCGCTCGACGCCACCAGCCACGGCGTCGGTGAGCTGCTCAAAGCCGCGCTGGACACCGGCTGCACCACGATCGTGCTCGGGCTGGGCGGCAGCGCGTGCACGGACGGCGGCGCGGGGATGCTGGAGGCGCTGGGCGACACGTCGTTCGACGGCGTCGACCTCGTGCTGGCCTCGGACGTGGACAACCCGCTGCTCGGGCCGAGTGGTGCCGCCGCGGTCTACGGCCCGCAGAAGGGCGCTTCACCCGACCAGGTCGAAATCCTCGAAGCCCGGCTCGCGGCCTTCGCCGAACGGATCGGGCCTGACCACGCGGAACGGCCGGGAGCCGGTGCGGCCGGCGGGATCGGGTTCGCCGCGCTCGCGGTCCTGGGTGCGCGGTTCCGGCCCGGCATCGAGGTGGTGCTGGACCTGGTCGGGTTCGCCGACGCCGTGCGGGACGCGTCGCTGGTGATCACGGGCGAGGGCTCGCTGGACGCGCAGACCCGGCACGGCAAGGCACCGTTCGGCGTGGTCAGGGCATCGGGTGACGTCCCGGTGGTCGCGGTGGCAGGCCAGTGCTCCGTCGAACCCGGTGACCTGGGGCTGAAGGCGGCCTACGCGTTGCTGGACGTCGAGCCGGACGTCACGAGGTGCATGGCGCGGGCGGAGACGCTCCTCACCGGACTCGGCGGTCGCATCGCCCGCGACTGGGTGTCAGAGTGAGCGGCATGGACCTCGTCTTCCGCGCCCGCAGGGTGATCACCCCGCAGGGCGAGATCGCGTGCGACGTCGGTGTCGTCGACGGCCGGATCGTCGCCGTCGAACGGCACATCGACTCGCCGAACGTCGTGCACCTCGCGGACGACGAGGTGCTGCTGCCCGGCCTGGTCGACACCCACGTGCACGTCAACGATCCCGGCCGCAGCGAGTGGGAGGGTTTCGAGACCGCCACGAAGGCCGCTGCCGCCGGTGGCGTCACGACGATCATCGACATGCCGCTGAACAGCATCCCGCCGACGGTGGAGCTGGAGGCGCTGGAGATCAAGCGCAAGGCGGCGGCGAACGTGTCGGTGGACGTCGGGTTCTGGGGCGGCATCGTGCCGGGCAACCTGGCCGACCTGAAGCCGTTGCACGAGGCAGGGGTGTTCGGCTTCAAGTGCTTCCTGCTGCACTCCGGGGTCGACGAGTTCCCCGCCGTCACCACGGCCGAGCTGGAACTGGCGCTGCGCGAACTGGCGACGCTCGACGCGTTGACGATCGTGCACGCCGAGGACGCGCACACGGTTCGTGACGCGGAGCCGGACTACGCGGGGTTCCTGGCGTCTCGTCCGCGCGAGGCCGAGAACAAGGCGATCAGCGATGTCGTCGAGCTGACCCGCAGGACCGGCGCTCGCACGCACATCCTGCACCTCTCGTCGTCGGACGCGCTCTCGATCCTGGAGGCCGCCAAGCGCGACCGGCTGCCGATCACCGCCGAGACGTGCCCGCATTACCTCACGTTCACCGCGGAGGAGATCCACGACGGGCAGACGGAGTTCAAGTGCTGCCCGCCGATCCGCGAGGAGGCGAACCGCGAGGCGCTGTGGTGGGGGCTGCGGGAAGGCCTCATCGACCTCGTGGTGAGCGACCACTCGCCGAGCACGGTGGAGCTGAAGGAAGGCGACTTCGCCACGGCGTGGGGCGGCATCGCCTCGCTGCAGCTCGGCCTGCCCGCGGTGTGGACGGGCGCTCGGGAAAGGGACTTCCAGCTCACCGACGTCGTCCGCTGGATGGCCGCCCACCCGGCCCGCCAGGTCGGGCTGGAGACCAAGGGCGCGATCGAACCCGGCAAGGACGCCGACCTCGTGGTGTTCGCGCCGGACGAGACGTTCGTGGTGGACAAGAACAAGCTCCACCACCGCAACCCGGTCACGCCCTACCACGGCCGCACGCTGCACGGCGTGGTCCGGCAGACGTGGTTGCGCGGCAAGGAAATCGGTCAGACCAGGGCAAGTTTGCCCCAAGGAAAGCTGCTCAGAAGAGGAGAAGCATGACGGAGTGGACCCGGCTGCCCGATCTCGCCTCACGCGCGGTCGGGGGTGGTGTGGTGTGGGCGAACGACGAGCTGTTCGCCGAGCGGGAGAACCTGATCAAGCCAGCCGAGCCGGTCTACCAGACCTACACCTTCGGCCACAAAGGACAGATCTACGACGGCTGGGAGACCAGGCGCCGTCGTGAGCCGGGGGTCGACCAGGCGGTGATCCGGCTCGGCATGCCCGGTGTCGTGCGCGGAATCGTCGTCGACACGGCGTTCTTCAAGGGCAACTACCCGCCGTTCTGCTGGGTCGAGGGCGCCCAGGTCGACGGCTACCCGTCCGCCGACGAGATCACCGACTGGTTCCCGCTGGTCGAACGGTCGGCGCTGAAGGGCGACGAGAAGCACTTCTTCGACGTGCGCGAGGGCCGCCGCGTCACGCACGTCCGCCTCACCATCGACCCCGACGGCGGCGTCGCCCGGCTGCGCGTCCACGGCGAACCGATCGCGGATCCGCGGTTGCTCGTGCCCGGCATCGACCTCGCCGCACTGGAGAACGGCGCGGTCGTCACCGGTTGCAGCAACATGTTCTACAGCTCGCCCAACAACCTCATCGCGCCCGGCCAGGCCACGGTCATGGGCGAGGGCTGGGAGACCGCGCGCCGCCGTGACGACGGCAACGACTGGGTGTCCGTCCGGCTCGCCGCACCCGGCGTCGTGCGGCTGGTCGAGCTCGACACCAGTCACTTCAAGGGCAACGCGCCGGGCTGGGCGTCGGTGCGCGGCTGCGACGAGCGCAAGGATCCCGAGGCGTGGTTCGACGTCCTGCCGCGCACCCGGCTGCAGCCCGACACGCGGCACCGGTTCGTCGTGGACGGTGTCGAGGCGACGCAGGTGCGGCTCGACATCTACCCCGACGGAGGCATGGCGCGGCTCCGCGTCGTAGGCACCCCTACGAGTGACGGCCTAGAGCAGCTGCAGGCGATGTGGGCCAAAACGACTAACTGACTGTGGTTGTCCGACCACAGGCTGATTCTTTTACCTTCCTCGGTCGGTTGTCTGCGTCACACGATCGGTGGAAGCGTTTCCTCCCGCAAGATCGGGGATCTAGGGAGGAAATCCATGCAACCGATGGTGCGCGCCTTCGGGGCCGCGCTCGCGAGTTCTGCATTGGTACTGGGTATGTCGCCGCTCGCGTCCGCCGCGCCGGAAGGGCAGCCGGAGTTCCCGGTGGGCGCGATCGACTGGAAGCCGTGTGCCGAGGTGCCAACGGTCGACTGCGGCTTCCTCGAGCTGCCGATCGACTACGCCAAGCCGAACGGTGAGAAGTTCAAGCTGGCCGTGTCGCGCCGAAAGGCGACCGACCAGTCGCAGCGCATCGGCGCGATGGTGATCAACCCCGGTGGGCCGGGTGGCTCGGGTGTCGACTTCGGCATGTACGCGGACAAGTACTTCAGCAAGGAGATCTCGGACAAGTTCGACATCATCGGGTTCGACCCGCGTGGTGTCGCGCGCAGCCAGCCGATCAAGTGCTCCGCCGACCTGCTGCGCAAGCAGCCGTCGGAGTACCCGAAGACCGAGGCCGAGTTCAACCAGCTGGTCGCGTTCAACAAGGAGCTGCGCGCGGACTGCCGCAAGCAGTCCGGTTCGATCTTCGACCACGCTTCGACGTTCGACGTCGCGAACGACATCGACTCGATCCGCCGCGCCCTGGGCGAGAAGAAGATCAACTACTACGGCGTCTCCTACGGCACGATCATGGGTCAGCACTACGCGGCGCAGTACGGCCGCAACATCCGCGCCATGATCATCGACTCCAACATGGACCACAGCCTCGGCACGTGGAAGTTCCTGGAGACCGAGGCGCGCGGTGCGCAGGACATGTTCAACGAGTGGGTCAAGTGGAACGACCGCACTCCGTCCTCCCCGCTGTACGGCAAGGACGTGCGCAAGATCTGGAAGGACCTGCTCGCCAAGGCGGCCCGCGGTGAGCTGACCTACCCCGACGGCACCAAGATGACGCCGGAGAACCTCGGCTCGATGGTCGTCGGCATGGGCTACGGGCCCGCGTTCAAGCAGTTCGCCCAGCGGGTCAAGGAACTGAGCGAGGGCGCTCCGGTGGCCGCGTCGGCGTTCGCGGAGGGTGAGACGTTCGAGAACCCGTTCGCGGGCATCTTCTGCAACGACTACAACCTCCGCGTCAGCTCGTGGGGCGAGTACCGGGCGCTGAATGCCATGGAGAACCGCGTCGCGCCGGACACCCTCGGCTCGTCGATCGGCCACGGCGCGATGATGGGCTGCGTCGGGTTCCCGAAGGCCACGAACCCGCAGCGGCCGTTGAAGATCAAGAACGCGCCGAAGATCCTGATGACCAACTCCAGGTACGACACGGCGACGGTCTACGAGTGGGCGGTCAACGCGCACCGGCAGACCCGTGACACCACCGTCTTCGTGACCTACGAGGGCTGGGGCCACGGCGTCTACGACCGCAGCGAGTGCACCCTGAAGATCAACGACGAGTACCTGGTCTCGTTGAAGCTGCCACGCAACGGCACGACGTGCGCCGCCGTCGAGCCTCCTGCGCAGGCGTCGATCCTGTCCGAGAAGCCGAAGATCGCAGGACCTTTCTAGATCCGGTGGTCAGGTGACGGGGGCGCTTTCCCGAGGTCCGGGGAAGCGCCCCTAACAACGTTCGCCTGGACGCCATCGCTCGCCACACCACACGAAATGCCCGTCGGCGTCAGCGGGCCGGGGTTCGGTGACCAGTCCCTGCTGCGGCGGCGCGAGCTGGGTCCTGGTGACGCCGTCGAGCGTGTAGTCGACCTCGACCTGCCAGTCGGCGGCCATGTCGCCGTGCACCTCGACCTCGATGTCCTGCCGGTAGCCCTCCACCGGCACCTGCTGCGGGAACGAACCCGCGACGGCGTACACGGTCTGTTTGCCCGCGTCGACCTGCACTCGGGTGGCGGCGGGTTCGGCAGGCCCGGCGCAGTGGTACAGGTACTTCGCCTTGCGGTGCAGGGGTGTGACGGCGTCCACCCGGAGCCGGACCGCGGTGATGACGAGCTGCTGCTGCGGCTGCGGCCGCACCTCCAGGGTCACTCTGGTGTGGCCGGAGTGCGGGACGACCTTCATGGCGGCGAACGGATCGGCACAGGTCCCCGTCGTGGGCCGGACCTCGCCGACCACCTGTTCTCCCTGCGTGATGACGTCCCACCCGTGTGCGCTCGCGACGGTGACCTTCAGCTCCTGGGGTGCGGGACCAGGCGGCGTGGTCGTTCCCGCTGGACGAGCCGCTGGGGCGTACGGGAAGAAGCTGACGTTGGACATGACGACGGCGAACGCGATGAAGGCCGAACAGGTCACGACCACCAGGGCGATCCCGAAGAGGCGCATCAGCCGACGGTATCCAGCAAGCCCGCCCGGTGTGGTCGATTGCCTCGGAAGAGGGAAGACCTGGGTCACTCGTCGTTATCGGCCCGGCACCGTGAGGGTGCGGAATCGTGACCGTGAACCCCGCGAAACGCAGACGTAACACGTCCAGGTCGTCAGTTCACCTCCGCGAAACGTTCCACGTAAGCGGGTGAAACAGGACGTCTCGATGCTCCCTGCAACCGACGTGCAGTGGAGGTCGACGTGAACACAGGTGACACGGCCTGGGTGCTGATCAGCGCAGCGCTGGTCATGCTCATGACGCCGGGCCTGGCCTTCTTCTACGGGGGCATGGTCCGTTCCAAGAGCGTCCTGAACATGCTCATGATGAGCTTCATTTCCCTGGCCGTGGTCAGCGTCCTCTGGGTGCTGTACGGCTACAGCCTGGCGTTCGGCAACGACCTCGGAGCGGGTCTGCTGGGCAACTTCGACAACATCGGGCTCAAGGGGATCATCGGCACGCTGGGCGGTCCGGCGGACCACCAGTTCCCGACGATGGCCTTCGTGATGTTCCAGCTGATGTTCGCGATCATCACGCCCGCCCTGATCTCCGGTGCGATCGCCGACCGCGCGAAGTTCTGGGGCTGGACGCTGTTCATCGGCCTGTGGGTCACGATCGTGTACTTCCCGGTCGCGCACTGGGTGTTCGCCTTCTCCAGCGCTGACGGTTCCGTCGTCGGTGGCTGGATCGCCAACAACCTGAAGGCGCTCGACTTCGCCGGTGGTACCGCGGTCCACATCAACGCCGGTGCCGCGGGTCTCGCCGTAGCGCTCGTGCTCGGCAAGCGCAAGGGCTGGCCGAAGGAGCCGATGCGGCCGCACAACCTGCCGTTCGTGCTGCTCGGTGCCGCTCTGCTGTGGTTCGGCTGGTACGGCTTCAACGCCGGTTCGGCGCTGGGTGCCAACGAGACCGCCGCCGTCGCGTTCACCACGACCACCGTTGCCACCGCCGCCGCCGTCCTCGGCTGGCTGCTCGTCGAGCAGATCCGCGACGGCAAGCCGACCACCCTGGGTGCCGCGTCCGGTGCGGTCGCCGGCCTCGTCGCGATCACGCCCGCCTGTGCCTTCGTGAGCCCGCTCGGCGCCATCGCGATCGGCGTCATCGCCGGTGCGCTGTGCAGCCTCGCCGTCGGCCTCAAGTTCCGCTTCGGCTACGACGACTCGCTCGACGTCGTCGGTGTCCACCTCGTCGGCGGTCTCGTCGGTACGCTGCTGATCGGTTTCTTCGGCACCACCAGCGTCAACTCGGCCGGCGCCGACGGCCTCTTCTACGGCGGCGGGTTCGGCCTGCTCGGCAAGCAGGCGGTCGCGGCCGTCGCGGTGCTCGCCTTCTCGTTCGTCCTCACCTTCATCATCGCGTTCGTGGTGAACAAGACGGTCGGCTTCCGCGCTCCTGAGGAGTCCGAGGTCTCCGGCATCGACGAGGCGGAGCACGCCGAGTCCGCGTACGAGTTCGGCGCGTTCTCCAGCGCTCGCGGTGCGAACAAGGGCAGTGTGACTGCGGGTGCGACCGCGGTTCTCGAGGGGAGCAACAAGTCATGAAGCTGGTCACCGCGATCATCAAGCCGTTCACGCTCGACGACGTGAAGAGCTCCCTGGAACAGCTCGGGGTGCTGGGCATGACCGTCAGCGAGGTGCAGGGCTACGGCCGCCAGAAGGGCCACACCGAGGTCTACCGGGGCGCCGAGTACTCCGTGGACTTCGTGCCCAAGATCAAGATCGAGGTCGTCGTGGACGACAACCAGGTCGACAAGGTCCTGGAAGCGGTGGTCGAGTCCGCCCGCACCGGCAAGATCGGTGACGGCAAGGTCTGGGTCACTCCGGTCGACGCCGTGGTGCGAGTGCGCACGGGCGAACGTGGATCGGATGCGCTCTAAATAATTGAGGAGACGGCCCGTGGAGAACAACGAAACGGCCGTCGTCACGGCTGACGACCTGGTGCGAGCACGCGAACGGCTGCTCGCGCCAGGTCGTCGTCGCCTTGCCGCCGAACCTCTGCGCGAAGCACTCGTGGACCTGCACGAGTTCTGGTTGACCAAACACGCGGGGGGAGCGGGGATATCCGGATCGGGTATCGCGCTCGTGGCGGTCGGCGGGCTGGGGCGGCGTGAGCTCGTGCCCTACTCCGACCTCGATCTGGTTCTCGTCCACAACGGCGTCAAGAACATCGATCAGATCGCCGAGAAGCTCTGGTACCCGCTGTGGAACTCCGGCATCGGCCTCGACCACTCGGTCCGCACGGTCGGTGAGGCGCTCCGCGTCGCCGCGGGCGACCTGCGGACCGCGTTGGGACTGCTGGACATCCGGCACATCGCCGGTGACCAGGAGGTCTCGCAGAAGCTCGCCGAGGGCGCGCGGCAGGCGTGGCGCGGCAACGTGCGCAACCGCCTGGACGAGATCGCCGAGTCGTCGCAGAAGCGCTGGGGACGCGGTGGCGAGATCGCGCACCGCGTCGAACCCGATCTGAAGCACGGCCGTGGTGGCCTGCGTGACCTGACCATTCTGGACGCCTTGTCCGTCGCTCAGCTGGTGGACCGGCCGTCCGCGGATGTCGGCGAGGCCCGCAAACTGCTCTTGGACGTGCGCACGGAACTTCGCCGGGTGGCACGGAAACCGCGTGATGTCCTGCGGGCGCAGGACGGTGACGAGGTCGCCTCGGCGCTGGGGCTGACCGACCGGTTCGCTTTGGCCCGTTCGCTGTCCTCGGCCGCACGGACGGTCGTCTACGCGTTCGACGTCGCGATGCGGACGGCTCGTGCCGCCGCACCGAAGCGCGGCCTCGGGGCCTTCCTGCGGGGGCAACCGCCGCGCCGACCGTTGGACGAAGGCGTTGTGCTGCACGGGTCCGAGGTCTCTCTGGCTCGTGACGCGATTCCCAGCCGTGATCCCGCGTTGTTGTTGCGGGTTGCCACGGCCGCGGCTCGCAGCAAGCACCCGATCGCGTCCGGCACGTTGACGCGGCTCGCGGACTCGGCGCCGGAGCTGCGCCAGCCGTGGCCGCGGGAGGCTCGCGAGGAGCTGCTGGCGTTGCTGGGCAGCGGCAGCGGGCTCGTGGACGTCGTGGAAGCGTTGGACCGCACGGGTTTGTGGGGCCGGCTGTTCCCCGAGTGGGGTGCGGTGCGGGACCTGCCGCCGCGCGACGCCGCGCACATGTGGACGGTCGACCGGCACCTGGTCCAGACGGTCGCGCAGGCGGCGCGGCTGGCGACGACGGTGTCGCGGCCGGACCTGTTGCTGCTGGGCGCGTTGGTGCACGACATCGGCAAGGGCCGGCCGCAGGACCACTCCGAGGTGGGTGCCGCGCTGGCGACCCAGATCGGCGAGCGGATCGGGTTGTGGCCGCAGGACGTCGAGACGCTGTCGATGATGGTCCGGCACCACCTGCTGTTGCCGCACACCGCGACCCGGCGTGACGTCGAGGACGAGGCGACCGTGCACCGGGTCGTGGAGACGCTCGGTGGCGACGCCGTCCTGCTCGAACTGCTGTACGCGTTGGCAGAAGCCGATTCCCTCGCGACCGGCCCCGGCGTGTGGACCGACTGGAAGGCCGCGTTGCTGGCCGACCTGGTCAAGCGCTGCCGCAAGGCGATGGCGGGGGAAGCGTTGCCCAAGCCGGAACCGCTCGATCCCGCGCACGTGGCGATGGCGGAACGCGTTGCGGCGTCGGGGAAACCGGACGTGCTGCTGGAGAAGCAGGAGCACGCGGCGATCGTGACGGTGCTCGCGCCGGACCGTCCCGGCATGCTGTCCAAGGCGGCGGGCGTGCTCGCGTTGAACTCGTTGGAGGTCCACGCGGCGACGTTGCGCTCGCACGGCGGCGCGACGGTGGACGCGTTCACGGTGTCGCCGCGGTTCGGCTCGCTGCCGGACGCGTCGTTGCTGCGGGAACAGCTGTCCAGGGCGATCGAGGGCTCGCTGCCGTTGGCGGACAAGCTCGCTGCGAAAGAACGCGACTACGGCGGCCCGCCGCAGGACCCGCCGCCCGCGAAGGTGCTGTGGTTCGACGACGAGGCGACGGGCGCGGTGGTGCTGGAGCTGCGCGCGGCGGACCGGATCGGGCTGCTGCACAAGGTGGCAGGAGCGTTGGAGCAGTGCGGCGTCGACGTGCAGTGGGCGCGTGTGTCCACGTTGGGCGCGACGGTCGTCGACTCGTTCAGCATCACGGGCGCGGACCTGGATCGGCGCCGGATCGAACGGGCGGTGCTGGAGGCGGCCAGGTAGAGGTTGAGTAGCACTACGCACAACCTCTCCGGGTGCTCACGCTCCTGCGCGGTTCCGGCACGCTGCAGTCTTGTGGTGTCCGGAAAGCGTCCTCGAGGGGTGGACCACTTTCTGGACGGGTGGACCCGGCCGGGGCAGGCCGGCGGTGATCATTCGCGGCGCCGGGGGAGGCACCGTGCAGTGACACCGCCGGACTCTCCGGCCGGTGTTTTCCCGCGCTGACAACGAGACAGCTCGCTGGACAACGGCGTCCGGGCAGGAGCACTGTGGCAGCAGGGAATTCGCGAAGCTGGGGGATGCATCGTGAAGAACACACTGTCATTGCTCTTCGTCGCGGCCGTCGTCGTGACGACTTTGTCCGCTCCCGCCGCGCAGGCCGCTGTCGCCGTGCAGGACCTCGGCACGTTGCCGGGTGACGTCCGCAGCGTCGCGCAGGACATCAACGAAGCCGGTGCCATCGCGGGAATTTCGATGGGCGCGGGAGTCTCGCAGCACGCCGTTCGCTGGGATCCGGGCTCGCCGATCAGGAAGCTCAACGATCTCGGCTTCGACACCGTGGCGTTCGCCATCAGCAGCCAGCGCACGGTCGTCGGCTACGCCGTCGACGCGGCGAACCGCACCCAACCGGCGCGCTGGGACTTCAGCGGCGCGCTGACCGTGCTGACCGTGCCCGGAGCGGTGAGCGGGGTCGCATACGACATCAACGACTCCGGCGTCGTGGCCGGCAGCGCGGTGATCAACGGCGTCAGCCACGCGGTCGTCTGGGACAGCGCGGGCGTGGCGACGGTGCTCGGCGAGGGCTCCGGCCAGTTCGTGACCGGCGCGGGCACGGTGATCGGCTACTCCGGCGACCAGCCCGCGCGGTGGACCGACGGCGGCGGTCTCTACGTCTACGACAACCACGGCGCGTTGGTGCTCGGACACAACCAGGCCGCCGACGCCGTGGGCACGTCCGGCGGCGAGGGCGTGCTCTGGCTCGGCCGCCGCCGCGCACCGCTGGGCCAGGACACCAGCCCGCGCGACATCTCCGGCACGGGCTGGGCCGTCGGCGTCGCGGGCGGACGGGCGGTCCGCTGGGAAGCCTCCGAGTTCACCACCGCCCAGCCGCTCGCGCCGGCCCCGTCGGCGGCGTCGGACGTCAACGACGCGGGTGTGATCGCGGGCACGGTCGGTTCGTGGGCGGCGACCTGGGACGCGGCCGGTGCGCAGACGATGCTGCCCGTCCTGCCGGGGTCCAACCGCAGCGCCGTCTCGGGCCTGTCGGAGAACGGCCAGGTCATCGGCATCGCAGGTTTCGCGGACGGCACCTGGCGGGCAGTCGTCTGGCGCTGAGCCTGTGCATTTCGCCAGAAATCGGACCAAACTGAACGAGAGGGAAGGTCAACACGTCTTCTAGGACATGACCGCCGTGTTGAACACGCAGACCACCGCCGTCCGAGTGCAGCCCCGCTCGCTCGTGGTCCTCGCCGGCATCCCCGGCGCGGGCAAGACGACGCTGCTCACCCGCCTGGACGCGGAGGAGCCGGTCACCGTGCTCGACTCCGACCAGGTGCGCACGTGGCTCGAACCGCGCGTGCCCCTGCCGTACCGGTACTGGCGCGTCTTCGTGCACCTCACCCACCGCCTCCGCGTGTTCTGGGCAGCGCTGTTCAGCACGGGCCTCCTCGTCGTGCACGAGCCGTCCACCCGCCCCGGCACCCGTTTCATGCTGGTCCTGGCGGGCCTGCTTTCGGGCCGCCCCCGCCACTTCCTGTGGCTGGACGCCTCGGCGGCCCAGGCCCTGGACGGCCAGATCGCCCGCCGCCGCGTCGTGCGCACCCACGCGTTCGAACGCCACGTCCGCCGCGGCCAGGAGATGCGCGCGCGGTTCGAGTCGGGCTGGGTGCCGGCCGGATTCGGCGGCGTGACGCTGCTCACCCGTGCGGGAACATCGGGTGGTCTGCGCATCATGGTGTCGTGATCAAGGCGGTTGTGTTCGACTTCGCAGGCACCCTGTTCGGGCGCCCCACCTACCCGTGGCTGTCACCTCAGCACCTCTCGGTGCTGCGCGCCCCGGCGCCGTACATCGCCCGCATGAACGCCGCCGAGCGCGCGGTGTGGGACGCCCGCGACCTCACGGCGCTGGCGAACCGCTCCGCCTACTGGACCCTCTTCCGGCTGGCGGGCCTCTCGATGCCCGACTCGATCTTCCAGCGCCTGCACGACCCGGCGTTCTGGCTGCCCTACCCGGACACGGCCGCGGCGTTGGAGGTCGTGCGGCCGTTGAAGGTCGGCGTGCTGAGCAACATCTCGTGGGACATCCGGGGCGTCTTCGCGCGCGAGTCGCTGTCGGTGGACGCGTTCCTGCTGTCATACGAGATCGGCGTGTCCAAGCCTTCTGCTCGTGCTTTCGAGGCGGCCTGCGTGCGGCTCGACGTGGCGCCTGACGAGTGCCTGTACGTCGGCGATGATCCGGTTTCGGACGGTGCGGCGGTGAAAGCCGGGTTGCGGTTCGAGCAGATCTCCACCGCTCCCGTGGGACGTCGTCAGCCGGTGCTGCTGGAGGCGCTGGCACGCCACGGGATCAACTGATCCGCAGCCGGGCTTCCGTGATGAGATCACCGACGTCGTCGCCGCGTGCCGTGCCGGACAGCGGACGCGTGAACCCGTCCGAGACGTCCCAGTACCGCACGGTCCTGTCTCTGGAGCCGGTGACCACCGTTCCGTCCGGCAACCAGAGGGCGGCGGTGACCGCATCGCCGTGGCCGAGCAGCGCCGTGCGTTGCCCGCTGGTCACGGGATCCCAGACACGGGCCGTTGCGTCCGATGACGCGCTGAGGAGACTGCGGCCGTCCGGAGACCAGGCCATTGCGCGGATCTCGTCCGCGTGGCCGTGCAGTTCGCCGATCTTGACGAGGTCGTCGGTCAGGCGAAACAGCACGATGGTCGCATCGGCGCACCCCGCGGCGAGCACGTCGTGTTCCGGATGCCAGGCGATCGAGGTGAACCACTTGCTCTCCACGAACGAGTACAGCGTGCGGTCCATCGAGTTCACCGTCACGTTGCCCTCACCAGCGACAGCGAAGATCTGGCGGTGCGGATGCCATGCCACCGCCGTGAGATTCCCGGAGTGCCGTGTCCACGTCGCAGAGGTGAGCAGCTCGCCATCACGGCTGTAGACCCTGGGAAGCCATGTTCGGTCCCGCGAGACAGCGGCCAGCAGTGTTCCGTCCGACGACCACTGCAGGTCATCGATTTCGTCGGTCGTCTCCGCGAGCTGCGCGACCAGCGCTCCGTCCTGGTCCTGGATGGTGACCACCCCGTCGTCGGATCCGATCGCAAGCCGTTGCCCGTTCGGTGTCCAAGCGAGGGAGCACTGTCCGTTGAAGATGGGATCGATGAGGGACTTGAGACCGATCGTCAGTTCACCGGACACGGGATTCCGCGCGAGCGCGAGCACCTCGCCCTTCGCGTAGAACCAGTTGGCGGTCGGCTCCGAGCCGATCTTCCACGCGCGCTGGGTGCCGTCTTCAGCGACCGTGGCCAGCTGATCTCCCTCGTGTGACCAGGCGACGTCGCAGACGCCTTGATGGTGGCCGCGCAGGCACAGCAGCTCCCTTCCGGTCACGGCGTCCCAGACTCGGGCGGTTCCGTCCGCCGAGGCACTGGCGATCCTGGTACCGCACGGCGACCAGCTCACTCTGCGCACGCCGTCTGAATGCCCGCGGAGGTGCGTTTGTCCGATGGGGCGGTCGAGCACGGCCGTCGAGCGTCCGTCCCCACTCGCCCAGATCTCCGGGTCGTGCGGGTGGAACCGGACCGATCGCGCCGCCGCGTCCGTCCAATGGCGTTCTGACAGTGCGTGCGTCAAACGATGGCCGACTCCCTCGAGTGCGACCCTTCCGTCGTCCCTCGCGATGGCGATCCACCTGCCGTCGGACGAGATGTCCGCATCCCACAAGCGCACGGTGTTCTGCTCGTCGTTCTTGACCACTGCCCGAACCGCGTGCACAGGCGCGTCATTCCGACAGGCGACGTCCCACAGGTAGACACCACCGTCCGCACAGCCGACCAGCACCCGGTCACCCGTGGCGTTGAACCGCACCGACCACGGAAGGCCTGGCAGCGGAATCACGCGGATCTCCCGCTCCTCGCGGGGGGACCACAATCTCAGCGTCGCGTCGGTCGCCACCGACGCCACGACATCGCCGTTCGGGGACCAGGCGACCGA
Organism: Lentzea flava; assembly: GCF_014648475.1. Classification (GTDB taxonomy): domain Bacteria; phylum Actinomycetota; class Actinomycetes; order Mycobacteriales; family Pseudonocardiaceae; genus Lentzea; species Lentzea flava. Next base: position 52,283 of record NZ_BMRE01000028.1, read on the forward strand.
TCGCACCCAGCAGGGGCCGGTGCCGTGCGAGAACACGTGCAGGCAAGCAGCGGTCCCGGAGTCCCACACCCGAACCGTGCCGTCCTTCGATCCGGTCACCAGCTTCGTGTCGTCCGGTGACCAGTCCACACCCCAGATGCCGGCGGTGTGTCCGCTGAACGAGCGCAGCCGGTGAGTGGAGGCCATGGCACGCAACAACAACAGCCGCCAGCTCGACAGATCCGGGGCGTGCGGGAGCAGCCGTACCGTGAAGTCGTCACCGGCGAGAACCTGCAGCGCGTCGACCGGATCGAGCGCGACCGCCCGCCGCACGTCGTCGTCCACCTTCTGTTGCGACGACAGCTGGAGCAACCGCTGTGCGTCGGCGGAGAGGTGCTGCGGCCGCATCTCGGCGAACGCGTCGTCCGCAGGTGAGAGCACCGAGAGCAACGAGGCGAGGCGGGACGGGGCGATGAGCTGGTCGGGGTGCTTCACCGACTCCTTGGCGATGTCCTCGATCTCCCGCCGTGCCCGCAAGGCGGCATGGTCGCGTTCCAGGCTCTCGCGCAGCCGCGGCCAGCGCAGGAACAGGCTTTCGTGGGCCACCTCGATCGACTCGTGGGTCGCGGTGAGCACCCGGTTGGTGATGAACGGGGCGAGCAGCTGCCGTTCGTCCGCGGAGAGCTCGGCGACCGCCACCGCTCGTTTGGTGAACTTCCCGCCTTCGTCCACCGACACCAGGGTTCGCAGGGTGCGCAGCACCCGGCGTTCGGCCTCGCCGGCCTTCGGCCACGAGCCGTCGTCCTCGCGCACCAGGTCGCGTGCCATGGCCAGGGCCTCGTCGGCCTGCTGCCGCAGCACGTCCATCACACGTCCGGACGCGACGTACTCGGCACGGGTGATCGGCCGGGGCGCGCGTTCGCCGTCGCGGTTGACGTGGCGCCACAGGTTCTCCAGCGCGAACGCCAGCAACGGCAGCGACTCGCGGCTCGCGTCTTCCTGGATGAGGCCCAGCGCGGCGTCGTCGACGCTCCAGCCGAGTGCCCGCAGCGGACCGTTGACCACCACCGGGATCTCGGCCTTGGCGAGCGGCGCGACCAGGAAGTTGTCGCGGAAGAGCGGCTCGAGGTCCTCGTGCCGCATCAGGTCGTCGAGGAAGTCCGCGCGGACCGTGTGGACGACCCAGGCCTCGCCCCGGCTGGCGGCCACGAGTCGTCGCACCAGCGTGGTGGAGTCGCCGATCAGGAGTTCTTCGGTCTGGTCGAGCACCACGAGCCGGCGTCCGGGGCCTTCGATCGCCGGCAGCACGCCTTGCGACGGCGTGAGCGGGCCGATGATCGTCCAACCCGCCCGTCGGAGCAGAGGGATCAAACCTGCGCGCACCAGCGATGACTTGCCCGCACCCGACGGGCCGATCACCGCGAGAGCGCCGGACTCGCGGCGTCCGAGCAACGGTTGGGCCAACCGTTGGGTGTCGTCGTCGCGACCGAAGAAGAGCGAGGCTTGGTGCTCGTCGAACGCCTTCAGGCCGGGAAACGGTGACGTGGTGGTCGCGGCCTTGGTGACACCGGCTCGTTCGAGAACGAGCAACGCCGTGTCGCGGGCGGCGGCCAGTGAAGCGGCGTCGGCGTGGTCGACGCGCTGGGCCTGGAGGTCGTCGAGGATCGCGCGGTTCTGCGAGCGGGCGCTGAAGAACTCGATGCAGGGAGCGTGCGGTTTCCGTTCGCGGAAGATCGACGACTCCCAGGTGCACCACTCGGAGTAGGAGCCGGGGGAGGTGACGACGATCAACGCGTCCGCGCCGAGCAGCTCGCGGCGCAGGCTGTCCTTCCACGGTCGCGAGACGTCAGGGCCCGAGCCCGGCGCGGTGTAGGCGTGGACGTCCTCGTAGCCGGCGGCCAGCAGGGCATCGCGCAGGTGCAGCGCGATGTCGTTGCCCTCGTCGTGGCCGTGGTAGCTCAGGAAGATCCGACCCACCCGGAGCATCCTGCATCATTCGGGCCTGAAGGAGGACCCGTTGCGGGCCCGTTGGGGAGCCGTACCTCGGCTGACGGGGGCGTTGGCTAGTCTGGACGACGTGTTCTCCACGCTTTCCGACCGGCTGACCACGGTTCTCCAGGGCCTTCGCGGCAAGGGCAGGCTCAGCGACGCCGACATCGACGCCACCGCGCGCGAGATCAGGGTCGCCCTGCTCGAGGCTGACGTCGCGCTGCCCGTTGTGCGCGGCTTCATCGCCAAGGTGAAGGAGCGCGCCAAGGGTTCCGAGGTGCACCAGGCGCTGAACCCGGCGCAGCAGGTCGTGAAGATCGTCAACGAGGAACTGATCAACGTCCTCGGTGGCGAGACCCGCAGGCTGAACCTCGCGAAGAACCCGCCGTCGGTGATCATGCTGGCGGGTCTGCAGGGTGCCGGTAAGACGACGCTCGCCGGCAAGCTCGCCAAGTGGCTGAAGGGCCAGGGGCACACGCCGCTGCTCGTCGCGGCCGACCTGCAGCGCCCGAACGCCGTCACGCAGCTCCAGGTCGTCGGTGAGCGGGCGGGTGTGCCCGTCTTCGCTCCCGAGCCGGGCAACGGCGTGGGCGACCCGGTCGCGGTGGCACGGCGCGGCGTCGAGGAAGCCAAGGCGAAGCAGCACGACATCGTCGTCGTCGACACGGCCGGCCGGCTGGGTGTCGACGAGGAGATGATGAAGCAGGCCATCGACATCCGGGCCGCGGTCGACCCGGACGAGGTCCTGTTCGTGGTCGACGCGATGGTCGGTCAGGACGCGGTCAACACGGCCACGGCGTTCCGCGACGGCGTCGGCTTCACCGGTGTCGTCCTCACCAAGCTCGACGGTGACGCCCGCGGTGGTGCCGCGCTGTCGGTCCGCGAGGTCACCGGCCAGCCGATCCTCTTCGCGTCCAACGGCGAGAAGCTCGAGGACTTCGACGTCTTCCACCCCGACCGGATGGCCTCGCGCATCCTCGGCATGGGTGACGTTCTCACGCTGATCGAGCAGGCCGAGCAGCACTTCGACCAGCAGCAGGCCGAGAAGGCCGCGCAGAAGCTGCACTCCGGCCAGTTGACGCTCGAGGACTTCCTGGAGCAGATGCTCGCCATCCGCAAGATGGGCCCGATCGCGAACCTGCTCGGCATGCTGCCCGGCGCCGGTCAGATGAAGGACCAGCTCGCGATGCTGGACGAGAAGCACCTCGACCGCATCCAGGCGATCATCCGCGGCATGACCCCGGCGGAGCGCGACGACCCCAAGATCATCAACGCCTCCCGCCGGCTGCGCATCGCCAACGGTTCCGGCGTCAAGGTCAGCGACGTCAACGACCTGGTCAACCGCTTCTTCGAGGCCCGCAAGATGATGTCGGCGATGGCTGGCCGGATGGGCTTCGGCGGCGGTGGCGGCAAGGGGAAGAAGGGCAAGAAGGGGAAGAAGGGCAAGGGCGGGCGCGGCCCGACGCCACCGAAGATCAAGGGCGGCTTCCCCGGCATGTTCGGAGGCGGTATGCCCGCCGGCCTGCCCGGCATGCCTCCCGGCGGCGGCCTGCCCGACCTCGGCGGCAGCCTGAACGAGCTCCCGCCCGGCTTCGACCCGTCGAAGTTCAAGTTCGACGGCGACGACAAGAAGAAGTGACCATGCACCTGCGCGGCGTCGTCCTCCCCGACGGCGAGCCGCGAGACCTGTGGGTCGTCAACGGCCGTGTGCGCACCCAGCCGGTGCCGGGTGCGCAGACCGTTGTCGACGGCGGGTTCCTGGTCCCCGGCCTGGTCGACGCGCACTGTCACGTCGGCCTGGGCCCGCAGGGTGGTGTCGAGCTGCCAGAGGCCGTGGAGCAGGCGCTGACGGACCGCGACGCGGGCACGTTGCTGATCCGCGACTGCGGTTCGCCGATCGACACCACGCCGTTGCAGGAGCGCCTCGACCTGCCACGGATCATCCGGGCGGGCCGCCACATCGCCCGTCCGAAGCGCTACATCCCGCACATCGGCGTGGAGATCGAGTCGGACCTGCCGTCAGCCGTGGCCGAGCAGGCCGCGTACGGCGACGGCTGGGTGAAGCTCGTCGGCGACTGGATCGACCGCGGCGTGGGCGATCTCGCTCCACTGTGGACGGACGAGGAGCTGGCCCAGGCCATCAAGGTCGCGCACGACGCCGGTGCTCGCGTGACGGCCCACGTGTTCGGCGAGGACGCGTTGCCCGGCCTGATCAACGCGGGCATCGACTGCATCGAGCACGGCACCGGCCTGTCGGACGACACGATCGCGCTGATGGCCTCGCGCGGCACCGCGCTGGTGCCCACGCTGATCAACATCGAGACGTTCCCCGGCATCGCGGACAGGGCGGGCAAGTACCCCACGTACGCGAACCACATGCGCGACCTGCACGCCCGCGTCTCGGCCACCGTGTCGTCGGCGATCGAGGCCGGCATCCCGGTCTACGCGGGCACCGACGCGGGCGGCGGCATCCAGCACGGCCGCATCGTCGACGAGATCACCGCGCTGCACCGCGTGGGCATGAGCGCCGCCGACGCCATCGGCGCCGCGTCGTGGAACGCCCGCGAGTGGCTCGGTTTCCCGTCCCTGACCGAAGGCGCGGCCGCGGACATCGTGGTCTACGACGAGGACCCTCGCGAGAACCTCGACGTCCTGCGGTCGCCGCGCATGATCATGCTCAGGGGCAGGATCCACTAACGGTTGTACTCCGACAGCGCACCGGCCTGGTACGACCCGCCCTTCTGGTGGGTGATCACGGCCATCCGGTTGGCGGCGTTGATCAGTCCGATCAGGCACACCAGCGCCGCCACCTGCTCGTCGTCGAAGTGCTTGCGCACGTTCGCCCAGGTCTCGTCGCTCACGCTCACGTTCTCGGTGCCTTCCTCTGCGAACGCGAGCGCGGCCTGCTCGGCCTCGGTGAAGACGGTCGTCTCCCGCCATCCGGCCACCAGGTGCAGGCGCATCGGGTCCTCGCCCGCGGCGATGGCCTCCTTGACGTGCATGTCGAGGCAGAAGCCGCAGCCGTTGAGCTGGCTGGCGCGCAGGCTCACCAGCTCGGCCGTGATGCTCGGCAGCGACGTCTGGTGCAGCGCCATGCCGAGTCCCGCGAACCGCTTGCCGATCTTGGTGCCGGTCTCGGTGGCGAAGAGGTCGAAGCGCGATTCCATGATTTCCTCCCTCGTGGGCCTTGCTTGACGACCACGAGATGCCGCTCGCGCCCCGGCTGTGACAGCACCTGTTTGTGACACACGACACTGTCACAGGCCCCGGTCGGCCGGCGTCTCGTGCGGAGACCCGTTTCAGGAGGAGACCAATGCCGGACGTCGCGACCACCGCGTTCGTGAGCCACCGCAACCTGCTCTTCACGATCGCCTACGAGATGCTCGGCTCCGCGGCCGACGCCGAGGACGTGCTGCAGGAGACGTGGCTCAGGTGGGCCGACGTCGAGCACGCCCTGGTGGAGAACCACCGCGCCTACCTGGTCCGCATCGTCACCCGCCAGGCGTTGTCGAGGCTGCGAACCCTGGGCCGCCGCAAGGAGTCCTACGTCGGCCCCTGGCTGCCGGAGCCGCTGCTGACCGCCCCGGACGTCGCCGAGGACGTGGAACTGGCCGACAGCGTCTCGATGGCGATGATGCTGGTCCTCGAAACCCTCACCCCGACCGAACGCGCGGTCTTCGTCCTGCGCGAGGTGTTCGACCTGGACTACGACGAGATCGCCACGGCGGTCGACAAGAACCCCGCGGCCGTCCGCCAGATCGCGCACCGCGCCCGCTCCCACGTGGCCGCCCGCCGCCCCCGCGAGGTGGTGACGCAGGAGGAGTCCCGCGAGGCCCTCGCCGCCTTCCAGCGCGCCACCGAAACCGGCGATCTGCAGGCGTTGCTGGACCTGCTCGCCCCGGACGTCGTGTTCCTCGGCGACGGCGGCGGCGTGAAGCAGGCCGTCGCACGGCCCGTCGTGGGTGCCTCGAAGGTGGCGCGCATGCTGCTCGGCGGCCTGACCAAGACCTCGGGCTGGGAGATGGAACCGGCGCAGGTCAACGGACATCCGGCGTTGATCTTCAAGTTCGAGGGCGAGCTCGACACCGTGATCGCGGTGCGGATCGACGACGGGTTGATCAGCGGGCTCTACGCGGTGCGCAACCCCGAGAAGCTCTCGCACATGGGGCAGGAGACGACTCTGCGCCGCTGAGGTTCGACAATTCCACGGCGAGGGCGTTCCCGCCCGGACGAGCAACTCGACCTGCGCCTTGCCGGGAACGACCTCGTCGCAGTACCAGTTCCGTGGCACACCTCGAACCTGGCCGCTGAGGTTTAGTCGCAGCGTTTGTGTGCCGATCCGTTCACCAGGAGAAGGACATCCGGCGGGGGACCCGATCTGACCATCTTTTGGCCAGATGCTTGGCCCGGTTTCCGTCGGTGCCGCACAGTAACCTCGGATTCGGGGGCGGCAGCACTCCCCCAGGGGGATCGCGGTCCCCACTCCAAGCGTATCGCGAGGCACCGACAGCGCATCGGTGCTTCAGAAGCCGTCGATCGCGAGGTGAGCCGATCATGAGGGTGTCACAGATCGCTGTAGGTCCGCAGGTAGCCGCGGCGTGACTAGATTGCAGAGCGTGAGTGAGCCGGAGTCCCTGAAGCCGAGGCGAGGCTTCATCGAAAGCCTGCGGGACATCAGCCGCAACCCGGAGCCCGAGCGGGTCGGCCAGCGCTGGGGATTCGGCGCGTTCCTACTGGTGGAAGCGGTCTTCATCCTCAGCGCGGTGTTCATCACCGCGGTGGGCAACAGCTTCGGCGCGACGCTGGAGAGTTCGACGGCGCTCGTGCTGGTCGGCTCGCTGGTGCCGATCGTGCTCGCGGCCGCGGTCGCCGTCGTGATCACCTACGTCCGCGGCAACGGGCCCGTCGTCGACCTGCGGCTCAGCATGACCAAAGCCGACATCGTCTTCGGCCTCAAGATCGGTGTGGTGGGCCTGGTCTTCACCTACGCCGCCGCCACCGTGTGGGCGCGGATCGTCGGCAAGGAGAACGCCACGAGCGCCGTCGGTGAGCTCTTCAGCCAGGCGAACCTGCCGCTCGCCGCCGCCATCACGATGTTCGTCTACATGAGCTTCATCGGGCCGATCTGCGAGGAGATCATCTTCCGCGGCCTGCTCTGGGGTGCCGTCGAGCGGCAGGGCTGGAGCCGGTGGGCCGCGTTCGTGCTGACGACGGTGATCTTCGCGGTCAGCCACCTCGAACCGCAGCGCACGTGGTTGCTGCTCGTGATCGCCATCCCCATCGGCGTCGCCCGGCTCATCACGCGCAGCCTCGGGGCGAGCATGGTGGCGCACGTGATGAACAACTTCCTCCCCGGACTGTCCCTCCTGCTCCTCTCGGCCGGTGTCATCTGATGGATCTGAACAGCGACCTCGGCGAGGGCTTCGGCATCTGGAAGCTCGGCGACGACACCGCGCTGCTGGGCATCATCACCAGCGCGAACGTCGCGTGCGGCTTCCACGCGGGCGATCCGTCGACCATGCGCAAGGTGTGCGAGGAAGCCGCGAAGAACGGCGTCAAGATCGGTGCGCAGGTCTCCTACCGCGACCTCGCCGGCTTCGGCAGGCGGTTCATCGACGCCGATCCCACCGAACTGGCTGATGAGGTGCTGTACCAGATCGGTGCGCTCGACGCGTGCGCACGAGCAGCAGGCACCGAGGTCGTGTACGTGAAGCCGCACGGCGCCCTCTACAACGCGACGGTGCACCACGAGAAGCAGGCGGAAGCCGTGGTCAACGGCGTCAAGGCGTTCAAGGACCTCCCGATCCTCGGCCTGCCCGGCTCCGAGCTGCTCAAGAAGGCGAGCCAGGCCGGACTGAGGCCCGTGCAGGAGGCGTTCGCCGACCGCGGTTACACCCCGCAGGGCACGCTGGTCCCGCGCAGCGAGCCGAACGCCCTGCTCACGAACACCGCGCAGATCATCGAGCGGGCGACCAGACTGCTGCACGGCGAACTCGTCGCGGTCGACGGCACGGTCATCAAAACCCGGGCGGAGTCGCTCTGCGTGCACGGCGACACGCCGGGTGCGGTCGAGCACGCCCGAGCCGTGAAAGACGCGCTGGGGACGGTCGCGTCCTTCGTGTAGAGGCCCGATTCGGATCCACCGGCCCCCATCTGGCACAATTGCCGTCTGTTCCGCCGCGGTCGGCCCCTCTGCCCGGGCCGCGGCCGTGTGCATCACCAACACAGAGTTCAAGGAGTACCAGGCCAGTGGCCGTCAAGATCAAGCTTCAGCGTCTCGGCAAGATCCGCCAGCCGTACTACCGCATCGTGGTCGCCGACGCGCGCACCCGTCGCGACGGCAAGGCCATCGAGACGATCGGCAAGTACCACCCGAAGGAAGAGCCGTCGTTCATCGCGGTCGACTCCGAGCGCGCGCAGTACTGGCTGGGTGTCGGCGCGCAGCCGACCGAGTCTGTCCAGCGTCTGCTGGAGATCACCGGTGACTGGCAGAAGTTCAAGGGCCTGCCGGGCGCCGAGGGCACGCTGAAGGTCAAGGAGCCGAAGCCGTCGAAGGCCGACCTGTTCGCCGCCGCTCTGGCCGCCGCGAACGAGGAGCCGATGACCGAGGCCACCACGCCGAAGGCGAAGAAGGCCAAGAAGGCCGACGAGGCCCCCAAGGCTGACGCCGAGGCCAAGGACGAGGCGTGAGTTTGTTGGCTGACGCCCTCGAACACCTCGTTCGCGGCATCGTCGACCACCCGGACGACGTCCGGGTGAACCTCGTCACGACCCGCCGCGGCCGCACCCTCGAGGTCCACGTCCACCCGGACGACCTCGGCAAGGTGATCGGTCGTGGCGGTCGCACCGCGACGGCTCTGCGCACCGTGATGGCCGGCATCGGCGGTCGTGGTGTGCGGGTCGACGTCGTCGACACCGACCGCTGAGAACGAGCTTTCAGGGCAAATGGACGTAGTTGTCGGCCGTGTGGCCAAGGCGCACGGGATCACCGGCGAACTAGCCGTTGACGTGCGCACTGACTCTCCCGAGATGCGTTTCGCGATCGGGGCGAAGATGCAGGCCAAGCTGCGTGACGGCACGTCTCGAAGCCTCACCGTGACAGCCGCCCGGCCTCATGCCGGGCGGCTGCTCGTGCGTTTCGCCGAAGTCGCCACGCGCGACGTCGCGGAGGCGTTGCGCGGCACGTTGCTGCTGGGCAGCACCGACGACCTGCCGCCGACCGACGACCCCGACGAGTTCTACGATCACGAGCTCGAAGGGCTCACGGCCGAACTCGTCGACGGCACGAAGATCGGCACGGTCAAGGAGATCGTCCACGGTCCCGGCGGCGAGCTGCTCGTGATCATCCGTGATCGCGGGGAGGCGCTGGTGCCGTTCGTGCGCGAGATCGTGCCCACTGTGGACGTTCGCGGTGGCCGTGTCGTGATCGACCCGCCAGAGGGCCTGCTCGATGCGGATTGACGTCGTCACGATCTTCCCGGAGTACCTGGCGCCGCTGCGTGCCGCGTTGCTCGGGAAGGCGATCGACAAGGGCCTGATCAGCGTTGGCGTGCACGACCTGCGCGACTGGACGCACGACGTGCACAAGGCCGTCGACGACAGCCCGTACGGCGGTGGGCCCGGCATGGTCATGAAGGCCGACATCTGGGGTCCTGCTTTGGATGACGTGTGCACCGAGCAGACGCGCCTCATCGTGCCCACGCCGGCTGGACGCCCGTTCACGCAGGCAGTGGCACACGAGTACGCGAACGAATCGCACCTCGTCTTCGCGTGCGGTCGCTACGAGGGCATTGACCAGCGCGTTGTCGATGACGCGTCACGGCGCATGCGCGTCGATGAGGTGTCCATCGGCGACTACGTGCTGGTCGGCGGCGAGGTGGCCGTGCTCGTGATCGTCGAGGCGGTCGCGCGGCTGCTGCCGGGCGTGCTCGGCAACCCGAAGTCGCACGCAGAGGACTCGTTCCAGGACGGGCTGCTCGAAGGGCCGAGCTACACGCGGCCGGAGGTGTGGCGCGACCTCGCCGTGCCGGACGTGCTGCGTTCGGGAAACCACAAGCTGATCAACCGCTGGCGGCGTGACCAATCCCTCGTCAGGACCTTCCAGAGGCGCCCTGACCTGCTGGAATCGTTGCCGGAGGATGCGTTCGACAAGCACGACCGCGCCCTGCTGGCGCGCCTGCGCGAGAGCCGGCAGTAGCCCGATTTTTCGTACAGCGGAGCTGCATGGCAAACTAGAGCGGTTGCCGCAGCCGGTTGTCATATCGGCGTGCGCTCCAAGCCGACCCCCATCATGTCGTGCACGGTCATGGAACATGCTCTGGGGAGTTCACAGACACACGTGAGGACCACCGATGAACATCCTGGACGCACTTGACGCCCAGTCGCTGCGCTCCGACATCCCGAGCTTCCGCGCGGGTGACACGCTGAAGGTCCACGTCCGCGTCATCGAGGGCTCGCGCGAGCGCGTCCAGGTGTTCCAGGGCGTCGTGATCCGTCGCCAGGGCGGCGGCATCCGCGAGACCTTCACCGTCCGCAAGGTCTCCTTCGGTGTCGGTGTCGAGCGCACCTTCCCGGTGCACTCGCCGAACATCTCCGAGATTGAGGTCGTGACCCGCGGTGACGTGCGTCGCGCCAAGCTGTACTACCTGCGCGACCTGCGCGGCAAGGCTGCGAAGATCAAGGAGAAGCGCGAGGCCAAGCCGGTCTCCTGATCGGTGGCTTCGAGCCCAGAAGACTCGGACGACGCCTCCGCACCGGACGAACCGGAGCGGGGGCGTACTCCTGTCTGGAGAGAGATTCTCTACGTCGTCGTGACGGCCGTCGTGCTGACGGTGCTGATCCAGGCGTTCGTGGCGCGGGTCTACGTGATCCCCTCGGCGTCGATGGAGCGCACGTTGCACGGCTGCACCGGCTGCGAGAACGACCGCGTGCTGGTCGACAAGGTCACCTACCGCTTCAGCGACATCGAGGCGGGCGAGGTGGTCGTGTTCCGCGGCCCCGAAGCGTGGACGACCAACGACTTCCGCGCCGCGCCGTCGACGAACCCCGTTGCGCGCGTTGTGCAGAACATCGGTTCGTTGCTGGGCCTCGCGCCCGCGAGCGAGCGCGACTTCGTGAAGCGCGTCGTCGCGCTGCCCGGCCAGACGGTGATGTGTTGCGACGAGCAGCACCGTGTCGTCGTGGACGGCAAACCGCTCGATGAGCCCTACATCTACTGGCAGCCCGGCACGTCGCCGGCGAACCACGAGCCGTTCGCTCCCGTGCGCGTGCCGGAGGGCCGGTTGTTCGTCATGGGGGACAACCGGATGAACTCGACGGACTCGCGCAAACAGGGCGGCGGGGGCGTTGCGGGGACGATCCCGATCGAAAACGTCATCGGGAAGGCGCGCTACATCGTTTTCCCCGAGGATCGGTGGAGTGTTGTGTCGGATCACAACCCGCAGCCCCTAGGCTGATCTCGTGGTTGACGTCGATCCAGAGCAGACCCCGTCCAGCGACGAGCCGACTTCGGACGCTTCGGATAAAGCATCGAAGAAGAAGAAAAAGGGCAACTTCTGGAAGGAACTGCCGGTCCTCATCCTGGTCGCGTTCGGCCTCGCGATCGGCATCCAGATCTTCCTCGGCCGTGTCTACATGATCCCGTCGGAGTCGATGGAAACGACGCTGCACGGGTGCACCGACTGCTACGGCGACCGCGTGCTGGTGGACAAGGTCACCTACCGCTTCACCGACCCGGCGCCCGGCGACGTGATCGTGTTCCGCGGGCCGCCGTCGTGGCAGAACGACTTCGTCACCGGCGAGCCGGGCAACCCGATCTCGGAGGGGCTGTCGTGGCTGGGGTCCCTGATCGGTCTGCCGTCGGCGAACGAGGAGGACTTCGTCAAGCGCGTGATCGCCGTCGGTGGCCAGACCGTGAAGTGCTGCGACGAGCAGAACCGCGTGACGGTGGACGGCAAGCCGCTCGACGAGCCGTACAAGCACTACGACGAGGGCACGCCGGCGGAGCAGGAGTCGTTCGAGGAGCTCAAGATCCCGGACGGGATGCTGTTCGTGCTCGGCGACAACCGCAACCACTCGTGCGACTCGCGGTGCCAGGGCCAGGGCGGGCTCAACGGCCTGGTGCCGGTGAGCAACGTGATCGGCAAGGCGCGCGTGATCGTGCTGCCTCCGTCGAGGTGGGGCGGCGTGTCGGACCACAACCCGCAGGTCGTTTCGATGGGCGCGCCGGGATGGCAGGAGAGCGTCCCGATGGGCGTCGGTATCGTCGCTGCGTGGCCGCTTCTGCTGCTCGGACGTCGAGTGCGAGACCGATTCCGCCGATGACCATGCTTTTACCGCCACGCGCCGTGGTGCGGGGCTCGTCGGGGAACTGGGCGCTGCAGGGCACGCTGGAGCGGCGTGGGCTCGGGCCCGTCGCCGGCGTGGACGAGGCGGGACGGGGGCCGTGCGCAGGGCCGTTGGTGATCGCGGCGTGCGTGCTCCGGCCTGGTGACGCAGCGCGGTTCGAGGGCTTGAACGACTCGAAGCTGATGACGGCTTCGGCGCGCGAACGGATGTACGACCTGGTGCTGAAGCGTGCCGTGGATCACTCCGTGGTCGTCGTGTCGCCCGCCGAGATCGACTGGCTGGGCATCCACGTCATGAACCTCGAGGGCATGCGGCGTGCCGTCGCGCAGATGGCGACGCATCCTGGGTACGTGCTGACGGACGGTTTCAAGGTGCCGGGGATGCCCGCGCCGAGCGTCGCGGTGATCAAGGGTGACCAGGCGGCGGCGTGCGTGGCGGCGGCATCTGTGCTGGCCAAGGTCACGCGCGACCGGATCATGGCCGATCTGCACGAGCGTTATCCGCAGTACGGCTTCAACGAGCACAAGGGCTACTGCACGCCAGACCACACGGCGGCGTTGATGGAGTACGGGCCGTGTGCGGAGCATCGCTGGTCGTATGTAAATGTGGCAGCGGCGGCTGCGAAGCACGGTCTCGCCGCGCCGCACAGGGTGGCGCGCGGCACGACCGCGACCGCCGTGGTCCAGAATGATGCAGCCCCGGTTGACGCCGGGGAGCTCGCGACGAGGGAGGGCGCGGAGCAGATGACCCGCGCGGAGGCGTAATGAGTGCAGAGGATCTCGAGAAGTACGAGACCGAGATGGAGCTGTCGCTGTACAAGGAGTACCGCGACATCGTCAGCCAGTTCTCGTTCGTCGTGGAGACCGAACGGCGTTTCTACCTGGCCAACTCGGTGGACGTGCAGGTGCGCAACGCCGACGGCGAGGTGTACTTCGAGGTGCGCATGTCGGACGCGTGGGTGTGGGACATGTACCGCCCCGCGCGGTTCGTGAAGAACGTTCGTGTCATCACGTTCAAGGACGTGAACGTGGAGGAGCTGGACAAGCCGGACCTCCGCCTGCCGGAAAGCGGACCGTTCCCCAGCTGATCGCATCTCGCGGCAACGGCCCCGTGTCCTCGTGCTTCGTCGTACGAGGGCGCGGGGCCGTTGCCGTCGTCCAGGACGGGCGCAGGCCCCTAGCACACCCCACCGACAAATCCGCCGTTTCAACATCGACAACGGCCGACTTGTCCACAGCCCCTGAGTTGTCCACAGATCCCCGCCACACCGGCCACCCACCCCGCCCCACCCAGCAAGGTCGTACCCAACGACCCGCAGGAAGGCGAGGGCAGTGGTGGTACGGGCACTGGTGGAGACGAGGCAGCAGGAGCTGGGCCGTCAGGGCGAGGACCTGGCGTGCAGGTACCTGGAGGGGCAGGGCCTGGTCGTCCTGTCCCGCAACTGGACGTGCCGCGACGGCGAGATCGACGTCGTGGCGGTGGAGGGCGACCGCCTGGTCGTCTGCGAGGTCAAAACCCGATCAGGTCCGGTCTGGGGCCGCCCGGACGAGGCTGTCGACCAGGGCAAGCTCTCCCGCCTGCGCCGAACAGCCCTGCGCTGGCTCGCCGCGCACGGCGTCGGCTGGTGCCCGGTCCGCGTCGACCTGATCTCGGTCACCTGGCCGCCCGACGGCGAACCGGTCCTGCGACACCTGCGGGGAGCCTGACATGGGCCTCGCACAGGCGTGGTCCGTGGCCCTCTACGGCGTCGACGGCCTGGCGGTCGAGATCGAGGCCGACGTGGGCGTGGGCCAGCCCCGCACCCATCTCCTGGGCCTGCCCGACGCCGCGTTGCACGAGTCCAAGGAGCGGGTGAAGGCCGCCGTCCGCAACAGCGAGGAGGAGTGGCCGAAGCAGCGCATCGTCCTGGGCCTCTCACCGGCCAACCTGCCCAAGGGCGGCAGCAGCTACGACCTCGCCATAGCCTGCGCCACCCTGGCGGCCGCCGGCTCGGTGCCCCCGACGCGTCTCGCCGGCACCGTCCTGCTCGGCGAACTGGCGCTGGACGGCCGGGTCCGCCCGGTCCGAGGCGTCCTCCCGGCCCTGCTGGCGGCCCGCCGGGCGGGCCTGCGCACCGCGATCGTGCCGGTCGACACGCTTCCGGAAGCGGCCCTGGTCGACGGCGTGGAAGTCCACGGAGCGCTGACCCTCAGCGAGGTCCTCGCCTGGCTGCGCTCAGAGGACGTGACCCTGCAACCACCTCCGGAGTCCGCGGCCTCGCCCGCCCCGGCCGTCCCGGACCTGGCCGACGTGGTGGGCCAGCCGGAGGCTCGCTGGGCCCTGGAAGTGGCCGCGGCGGGCGCCCACCACCTGCTGCTGACCGGCCCGCCGGGCACCGGCAAGACGATGCTGGCCGAACGCCTGCCGGGCCTGCTCCCGCCGCTCACCAGGGAAGACGCCTTGGCGGTGACGGCGGTCCACTCGGTGGCGGGCACGCTCTCGCCGGACTGCCCGCTGGTGGCCAGCCCACCGTTCGTGGACGTCCACCACACGACGTCGATAGCCGCGCTGATCGGCGGAGGCAGCGGCATGGCCAAACCGGGCGCCGCCTCAAGAGCCCACAAGGGCGTCCTCTTCCTGGACGAGGCCTGCGAGTTCGGCCAGAAGACCATCGACACCCTGCGCACGGCCCTCGAATCCGGCGAAGTCCGCATCCCGCGCCGAGACGGCATAGCCCGCTACCCGGCCCGCTTCCAGCTGATCCTGGCCACGAACCCGTGCCCGTGCGCCCCGCCGAAGGAAATCGACTGCATCTGCACCACCACAGTCCGCCGCCGCTACCAGGCCCGCCTCTCCGGCCCACTGCTGGACCGCGTGGACCTCCGCGTCCGAATGCGAGCCACCACAGCCATGGTCAACGCCGACGCCACCCCACCCGAACCCACCGCCGTCGTCCGCGAACGCGTCCTCAAAGCCAGATCCCGCGCCGCCACCCGCTGGTCGGCCCACGGCCACACCTGGCCGACCAACGCCGTGGTCCCAGGCCCAGCCCTGCGCCGCGAGTTCGCCCTGCCCCGCGACACCATAACCCTGCTGGACCGGGCCCTGGCCACCGGCGCCCTGACAGGCCGAGGCGCCGACCGCTGCCTCCGCGTGGCCTGGACCCTGGCCGACCTGGCCGAGTCCGACCGCCCCACAGCCGACCACGTGGCCGCAGCCCTCCAATTCCGAGAACGCCGAGCCCCCTGACCCACCCACACCCAGACCACCCGCCCCCTCACCCTCAAGCAGCCGGTCGCGGCTTTCACCCCCGATCCGCGACCGGCCCCGGTCGAGCGGGCCGCCCGTTCACCCCCTGGCGGGCGCCCGCTCACCCCGGCGCGAGCAAACGGGCCGACGCCCATGCAGCCAGCCGCGGAGCTCACCCTCGCTCCGTGCCTGGCCCCGGTCGAGCGGCCGCCTGTCCATCCCCTGGCGAGCGCCCGCTCACCCCGGCGCGAGCAAACGGGCCGACGCCCATGCAGCCAGCCGCGGAGCTCACCCTCGCTCCGCGTCTGGCCCCGGTCGAGCGGCTGCCCGTTCACCTCCGGCGGGCGCCCGCTCACCCCTCAAGCAGCCGGTCGCGGCTTTCGCCCCCGATCCGCGACCGGTCCCGGCCGAGCGGCTGCCCGTCCACACCGGCGGGCGCCCGCTCACCCCTCAGCGCGACCAACGGGCCGACGTCCCGAGCAGCCAGCCGCGGAGCTCACCCCGCTCCGCGTCTGGCCCCGGTCGAGCGGGCGGCCCGTCCACCCCCGGCGGGCGCCCGCTCACCCCGGCGCGAGCAACCGGCTGACGCCGGAAGCCACGTGCCGCAGGTCGCGTCCGGTCAGGACCGAGCAAGGCCCCTGTCCACCGCACCAACCGTCCGACACCCGAAGCCGCCGGTCGCAGAGCCAACCGAGCCCCGACTCCGCGACCGGCCCTGACCGAGCGGGAGTGCCCGCACACCCCCAGGCCGGCGCTCCCGCTCACCTCGCCCCCGAAAGCGGCCAGGCGCGGAGCCCACTCCCACTCCGCGCCTGGCACCTGTCCCCGAATCACCGCAGCCCCGCTTCCACCTACATCCGAACAAGGAGTCTGACCATGCGTTCGTTCCTCGTCCCAGCCGTGCCACCCGCGGCTTCCGTCGTACCCGCGCTGTTCCAGCTGCCGTGCACGGTCCGCAGGAGCGTCGCCGGTGCCAGCCCGCCGGGCCCGTGGCGCCCCGACCCGTGGCAGCGGTGGCTGCCCTGGTGGTGGTTCCGGTGACCGCGCCCCCGACCGATGCCGTTCGCCTGGCCAGGGCCTATCTGTCGCGTGTCGCCGAGCCGTTTCCGGCAGCGCTTGCCGCGCTCGTCGCCGAGGTGGGGCCCGTCGAGGCCGCGGAGCTGGTGCGTGCTGGTGAGGTGTCGCCGTCCGTTGCCAGCCAGACTTCTGCTCGCCGGGCTGAGGAGCGGGTCCACGAAGACCTCGAGCTCGTTGCCAAGCGGGGTGGGCGGCTGGTCGTACCGGAGGACGACGAGTGGCCGCGGTGGCCGTTCGTGGCGCTCGGGGGCGTTGCGGCGCAGCGGTGTGGAGGGGAGCCGTTGGCGTTGTGGGTGCGTGGGCCACACGAACTCGCTGATGCGACCGACAAGGCCGTGGCGATCGTGGGTTCTCGGGCCGCCAGCGGGTATGGCGAGCATGTTGCTGCCGAGTTCGCGTATGGGCTCGCGGAGGCTGGTGTGACGGTCGTATCCGGTGCGGCGTATGGGATTGACGGTGCCGCTCACCGCGGTGCGCTTGGCGGCAACGGGTTGACCGTCGCGGTGTTGGCGTGCGGCGTCGACTTCGCTTATCCCGCTGGGCATCAGGGGTTGCTCGGGAGGATCGCGCGGGAAGGGTTGATCGTCAGCGAGTACCCGCCCGGCGTGACGCCTGCGCGGCATCGGTTTCTCACGCGCAACCGGCTCATCGCGGCGTTGGGCGGCGGCACCGTCGTGGTGGAGGCCGGGCGGCGCAGCGGGGCCAAGAACACGGCTGCGATCACGCTCGCGTTGGGGCGGCCGTTGATGGTGGTGCCTGGGCCGGTCACGTCGGCGAGTTCGGTGGGGTGTCACGAGTTGTTGCGGGACGGGCAGGCGGTTCCGGTCGGGTCGGTGGCGGAGATCGTGGAGTCGGTGGGGCGGTTCGGCGACGACCTCGCCACCGAGCCCGCCGAAAAGGAGAGCGACCTCGGGGCGCCGCAAGGGGAGGCCATGCGGGTGTACGAGGCCCTGGGGAAGCGGTGCGGAGTTAGTGACGAGGTCGTGTCGGTCGAGTCCGGGGTGCCGTTGGAGCGGGTGCGGGCGTTGTTGCCCGAATTGGAGCTCGCTGGGCTGGCGCTGCAGGTGGACGGGGGCTGGCAGAAGCTGGAGGTGCGGTGATCACGGCGTCCACTGTGGACGAACGGTTGTCCGGTTGACCTGCTGCTTCGCCTCCCTTGTCGTCGTCGTAGTCACGCGGTGTGCGGTGGACGCGGGTGGCGCTATGGCAACGATGTCGTCCTGGTTGGAGCTCGGCGGAGGCGGCGAAGTGGTTGATCGGCTGTTCGGGTGGTGGTGCCGGCGGCCGTCGCTACTCCGAAAGGTGATCTGGGCGGGCTGTTCCACCCCCGGTCGTCACAGGGAGTTGAGGCGTCGTCGTGTTCGCGGCCATGAGAGCGCTCTCAAATGGCGCGAGGGTGTGGCGATACTTGACCAAACGCCCCGACTGGCGCAGCGTCTTGGCCTATGTCCCCGCCGCCGCATGGTCGGACACGCCGTGTCGATCTGGTTCGCCTGCGCGAAAAACTGCCGGCGTCCGTTGCGGACGTGTTGCGGAAATACGAACGGCATCTCACCTTGGAGCGGAATCTGTCGCCACACACCGTGCGCGCCTACATCGGTGATGCGGTGGCGTTGTTGGGACATGTCGCGGGGAATAGCCCAGAAAACGCCGACGTCGGGCGCATCGACCTGACCGGTTTGCGGTCATGGCTCGCCGCGCAGCGCACGGCGGGAGCAAGCCGCACGACGCTTGCGCGACGTGCCGCTGCTGCGCGTACCTTCACCGCGTGGGCGCATCGTGCGGGCCATTTGGCCGTGGATCCAGGCCAGCGGCTCGCTGCTCCGCGGCCGCACCGGACGTTGCCGTCCGTGTTGCGCGCGGACCAGGCGAAGGACGCCATGGCGGCCGTATCCTCTGGCGCTTCCGAAGGCGATCCGGTTGCGCTGCGTGATCAGGCCGTGGTGGAGTTGCTGTACGCCACAGGTATCCGCGTGGCCGAACTCTGTGGTCTTGATCTCGACGACGTGGACTACTCCCTAAGGGTGATTCGAGTTCTGGGCAAAGGTGGACGCGAGCGCAGCACGCCGTTCGGCGTGCCGGCCGAGCGAGCGTTGCGGCGGTGGGTGGACGAGGGGCGAAACGCCCTGGTAGCACCGGATTCGCCGCCGGCGCTGTTCCTCGGTGCCCGAGGTGGCCGGCTGAACCAGCGGGCCGTTCGCACTCTGGTGCACGAGGTGGTCGCCGTGGTACCGGATGCACCGGACATCGGGCCGCACGGGTTGCGCCACTCCGCTGCGACCCATTTGCTGGAAGGAGGAGCGGACCTGCGCACCGTCCAAGAACTGCTTGGTCACGCTACGCTCGCAACGACTCAGCTTTACACACACGTCACTGTCGAACGGCTGAAGGCGATCCATGACCGAACCCACCCCCGTTCCTGACGCCGCAGGGGGAGGATCGCGTACGGCGACCGTGCCCCCTGAACCCCTCGTGCCCGCGCCCGCTTCGAAGCAGGCGAGCAACGGGCACCGTCAGAACGGTGCGCCGCGCACCGAGGCGAGCTCAGAGCCCGGTGCCGACACGCATGTCAACGGCACGCCCGTGGCCGTCCCGACTGCTGTGACGCGCGCGGACGTCCGGTCCGGTGACGACGTCGAGGCCGGCATCGTCGCGCTGTGGCGCAGCTACGGCGAGTCCCGCGAGCAGGGCCAGCGCGACCGCCTGGTGCTGCACTACGCGCCGCTGGTCAAGTACGTCGCAGGCCGCGTCGGCACGGGCCTGCCCGCCCACGTAGACGTGGCCGACCTGATCCAGTCGGGCATCTTCGGCCTGGTCGACGCCATCGAGAAGTTCGAGCCGGAACGCGGCCTCAAGTTCGAGACCTACGCCATGCAGCGCATCCGCGGCGCGATCCTCGACGACCTCCGCTCGCAGGACTGGGTGCCGCGCTCGGTCCGCAGCCGAGCCCGCGACGTCGAACGAGCCCTGGAACGCCTCGGCGCCAAACTGCAGCGCACGCCCACCGACCGCGAGCTCGCCGCAGAGCTCAAGATCGGCCTGGCCGAGCTGCGCGAGCTGTACGGCCAGCTCCAGCTCACCAGCGTCGTGGCCCTGGACGAGCTGATCGCCCCGAACAAGGGCGGCTCCTCCCTGGCCGAGTCGCTGCCCGACGACGCCGCGGAAGACCCGGTGGCGAGCCTCGTCGACCAGGACAGCCGCCGCCAGCTGGCCGACGCGATAGCCCAGCTCGCCGAACGCGACCGCGTGGTCGTGACCCTCTACTACTTCGAGAACCTGACCCTCGCCGAGATCGGCAAGGTCCTCGGCGTCACCGAGTCCAGGGTCTGCCAGCTGCACACCCGCGCCGTCCTGCGCCTCCGCACGAAGCTCAACGAGCAGTCCGAGGCCTGACCGCACCTCCTCCCTCACCCGCAACCCGGCAGCAGCCGCCGGGCTGCCGCACGGCCGCACCGGCACGCCGCCGCGCATCCGCATCGCCCCGCGCCGGCGCGTTGATGGCCCGTACGAGCCGTACAAACATGGCCTTAAACCTCTTTCCACTGGTTGCCAGGGTTAATTCACTCGAACGGGTGGGTCTTGGAGTTGCTCCAAGCACGCCGCGTACCTGTCCTGGCCGGCGCGTGATCGCGGCTTGATCGGCCTCCGGTTTCGGGCTGGAGATGAGACCGCAGAGGCACGCTCGCCGGGCTGGGTCGCCCTCGGCGTGGGGTGACACGAGCTGGTCCGGAAGGGCGTTCGAAGGCTGGCTGGGGTGACACGAGCTGGTCCGGAAGGGCGTTCGAAGGCTGGCTGGGGTGACACGAGCTGGTCCGGAAGGGCGTTCGAAGGCTGGCTGGGGTGCCGCGAACGCGACGCGGGGGTCGGGACGGTTGGCCTCCGGTTTCGCCCGGCAGGTGGGGCTTGCGGTGTGCGGTCTCAGGACCGGGTTGGCCTGGGTGCGCGGTCACGAGTTGCGTCGGGGCGGGCGTTCGACGGCTGGCTGGGCTGGCGCGAAGGCGACGCGGGGGCGGGATCAGTTGGCCTCCGGCTTCGTGCGGGGTCAGGCGCCGCAGGTGAGTGCTACGAGCTGCGTCGGGGATGGGGTTCGAAGGGCGGCTGGGCTGCCGCGAAGACAGGCCGGAGTCGGGATCGGCTGGCTTCCGGTCATGGGCGTTGGGCTGAGGGGTGCCGGGGGCAGGTGTGCCGGGAGGCGGGCGGGAGGGCGGGAGCCGCCTCCCGGCACCTGCCGGGCGCATGCGGCGCGCAACGGGGTCGCGCCGTTGACCGCCGGGGAGCGGCGGAGCGCCCGATCGGGGCGCTGCGGGCGGGACAGCCGCGCCTCGCAGCGGAGGCCAGGGGGCTAGCCGCCTCGTGGTGGGCCGATGACCGGGAGCAGGCGGATGCGGCCCTGCATCAGCAGGCGCAGCGGGTCGAGGTACTTCTCGCCCCTCCTGGCGCCCCAGTGCAGGCACGGGGAGGCGCAGTGGCCCTCCTGCAGGTGGCCGATGACCTCGCCGCGGTGCACCTGGCGGCCTGCGGTGACGGCTGGGGCTACCGGCTCGTACGTCGTTCGCAGGCCGCCGCGGTGCTGCACGGACACCAGCGTGCGGGCCGCCACGGATCCGGCGTAGACGACCACGCCGTCGCCGGCTGCCAGGACTGCGGTGCCGGGTGGGGCGGAGAGGTCCACGCCTCGGTGGCCAGGGGCGAACGGTGAGGCCGGGGCCTCGAAGGTGCGCACCACCGGGTGCGGGGGTGGTAGCGGCCAGGTGTAGCGGGTGGGAGGTGGGGTCAGCAGGGTCGTGAGTAGCAGGGCGGTGGGGAGGAGGGGCATGGGTCAACGGTGGGTGAGGGGGTGCTCCGGGGGCCAGGGGGTGTTGGGGAGCTGTGGATTACTCGCCGGTTGTGGACAAGTCCCGTGGGTGGGCCGGGGGCGATTCGAGGTTTGTCGGGGGTGGGGAGTAGACTTTTGGGCGCGTCCCGTCTGTGCGCGGGACGACTTCGCGTGCCAACGCAGATCCGACCAGCTGATCCCAGCCGGGTCGAGTCACGACGTCCGACGGTCCTGACGGTGGAGAAGTCCTCCGCGGGTGCGGGCGGCGGCATCGGCACCAGGGCACCGGGCCACCCGGCTCGGGGCGTCAACCACCAACGACGCGCGAGGCGAGACCGAGCGCGTCCGACAGATGAGGTGCGAACCGGCCATGGCCGTCGTAACCATGAAGCAGCTGCTCGACAGCGGCGTGCACTTCGGGCACCAGACCCGGCGCTGGAACCCGAAGATGAAGCGCTACATCTTCACCGAGCGCAACGGCATCTACATCATCGACCTGCAGCAGACGCTGACCTACATCGACCGGGCTTACGAGTTCGTCAAGGAGACGGTCGCGCACGGCGGGTCGATCCTGTTCATCGGCACCAAGAAGCAGGCGCAGGAGGCCATCGCCAACGAGGCGCTCCGCGTCGGCATGCCCTACGTGAACCAGCGCTGGCTGGGCGGCATGCTCACCAACTTCTCGACGGTCCACAAGAGGCTTCAGCGGCTCAAGGAGCTGGAGTCGATGGAGCAGACCGGCGGCTTCCAGGGTTTCACCAAGAAGGAAATCCTGATGATGAACCGCGAGAAGGACAAGCTGGAGCGCACGCTCGGCGGTATCCGCGACATGTCCAAGGTGCCCAGCGCCGTGTGGATCGTGGACACCAAGAAGGAGCACATCGCGGTCGGTGAGGCTCGCAAGCTGAACATCCCGATCGTGGCGATCCTCGACACGAACTGCGACCCGGACGAGGTCGACTACCCGATCCCGGGCAACGACGACGCCATCCGTTCGGCCGCCCTGCTGACCAAGGTCGTGGCCGAGGCCGCCGCCGCCGGTCTCATGGCCCGTTCCGGTGCCCGCCGCGACGCCGCCGACGGCCAGGACAAGCCCGAGGTCGCGAGCGACGAGCCGCTGGCGGAGTGGGAGCAGGAGCTCCTCACCAACTCGGCCGAGGCCCCGGCCGAGCAGCCCGTCCAGTCCTGATCTCCCCCACGAGGTGCCCGCGAACAGCGGGCACCTCGTGACTCAAGCGCGTACATCGCAGAAGGAAAACGATGGCGAACTACACCACCGCGGACGTCAAGAAGCTCCGCGAGCTGACCGCCGCCGGCATGATGGACTGCAAGAAGGCGCTGGACGAGGCTGACGGCGACTTCGACAAGGCCGTCGAGATCCTGCGCATCAAGGGCGCCAAGGACGTCGGCAAGCGCGCCGAGCGCACCACGTCCAACGGCCTCGTCGCCGTCAAGGACGGCGCCATGGTCGAGCTGCGCTGCGAGACCGACTTCGTCGCCAAGAACGCCGACTTCATCGCGCTGGCCGACGAGATCGTCGCGATCGCCAAGGCCAACAAGGTCGCCGACGTCGAGGCCCTCAAGACCATCGAGGTCGACGGCAAGACGGTCGACGCGCTGGTCCAGGAGTTCTCCGCCAAGATCGGCGAGAAGCTCGAGCTGGCCAAGGCCATCAACTTCGACGGCACCGTCTCCACCTACCTGCACCGCCGTGCCGCCGACCTGCCGCCGGCCGTCGGCGTGCTGGTCGAGTACACCGGTGACAACGCCGAGGCCGCCAAGGGCGCTGCCATGCAGATCGCCGCGATGCGTCCGAAGTACGTCACCCGTGAGGACGTCCCGGAGGAGCTCGTCGCGAACGAGCGCCGCATCGCCGAGGAGACCGCTCGCGAGGAGGGCAAGCCGGAAGGCGCGCTGCCCAAGATCGTCGAGGGTCGCGTCAACGGCTTCTTCAAGGACGTCGTGCTCCTCGAGCAGGCTTCCGTGACGGACAGCAAGAAGACGGTCAAGGCTCTCCTGGACGAGGCCGGCGTGACGGTGACCCGTTTCGCTCGGTTCGAGGTCGGCCAGAGCTGATTGCAATGAGGGCGGGGTTGCGGCACAACAGCGACCCCGCCCTCGGCATGTCCGAAGCTCTGCCGACGTGTGTTCGCGGAAAGCGCGAACCAAGTCGCTTCGGGTGTCTTGTGGGGGCCTGGCCCCCACACCCCGGCCGGGGGCGAGTCCCCGGACCCCCAAGGGCCACACTTCCGACGGCGCAAGGAGAGGACCTGTGAGCGAAGAAGGTAGCCACGGCTACAACCGGGTGATGCTCAAGCTCGGTGGCGAGATGTTCGGCGGTGGTGGTGTCGGCGTCGATCCCGACGTCGTCCAGACAGTCGCCCGGCAGATCGCGGCCGTCCACAAGTCCGGCGTGCAGGTGGCCGTCGTGATCGGTGGTGGCAACTTCTTCCGCGGGTCGGAGCTCCAGCAGCGCGGCATGGACCGCTCGCGTGCCGACTACATGGGCATGCTCGGCACCGTCATGAACTGCCTGGCGCTGCAGGACTTCCTCGAGCGCGAGCACGGCATCGACACCCGCGTGCAGACCTCCATCCAGATGACCCAGGTCGCCGAGTCGTACATCCCCCGCCGCGCGATGCGCCACCTCGAGAAGAAGCGTGTCGTGATCTTCGGCGGCGGTGCGGGCCTGCCGTACTTCTCCACGGACACCACGGCCGCCCAGCGCGCCCTGGAGATCGGCTGCGAGATCGTCCTGATGGCCAAGGCCGTCGACGGCGTCTACACCGCCGACCCCAAGATCGACCCCGACGCGTTGATGTTCGACAACATCACCCACCGCGAGGTGCTGGAGCGCGGCCTCAACGTCGCCGATGCCACGGCCTTCAGCCTCTGCATGGACAACAACATGCCGATCCTCGTCTTCAACCTCCTCACCGAGGGGAACATCGCGCGCGCGGTGCGTGGTGAGAAGATCGGCACACTGGTCAGCACCCCCGGTGGCCGCCCGGCCTTCTAGACCTGCTGGGATCTGACAGGAACCGGGAAGAAGCACACGCAGAGCAAGGAGCAGTCGTGATCGACGAGACCCTCCTCGATGCCGAGGAGAAAATGGAAAAGGCGGTCTCGGTGGCGAAGGAGAACCTCGCCTCCGTTCGGACCGGTCGTGCGACTCCCTCGATGTTCAACCGCATCCACGTCGACTACTACGGGGCGCCGACGCCGCTGAACCAGATGGCGAGCATCACGGTTCCCGAGGCGCGCATGGCGGTCGTCAAGCCGTACGACGCGAGCCAGCTGAACGCGATCGAGAAGGCGATCAGGGACTCCGACCTGGGCGTCAACCCCGGCAACGACGGCAACATCATCCGCGTCGTCATCCCGCAGCTCTCCGAGGAGCGCCGCCGGGAGATGGTGAAGGTCGCGAAGCAGAAGGGCGAGGACGCGCGCGTCTCCGTCCGCGGTGTCCGCCGCAAGGCGAAGGAAGAGATCGACCGCCTCGTCAAGGACGGCGAGATCGGCGAGGACGAGGGCGCGCGTGGTGAGAAGGAGCTCGACGCTCTGACCCACAAGTACACCGCGCAGGTCGACGAGCTCGTGAAGCACAAGGAAGCCGAGCTCCTCGAAGTCTGATGTTCCTGATGGTTTCGCCCGGCCGAGTCGGCGCAGGCGTAGTAGCTCTGGCCGGGCGGAGGTCGTGATGGGAGCACAGGTGGCAGGCAGTCCCGCGGACGTGCCCGCGTCGAAACCGTCGCGCGCGGGTCGTGACCTGCGGGCGGCGATCCTGGTCGGCGTCGGGCTCGGTGCTGTGATCATCTTGTCGCTGCTCACCGTGCGGCAGACCTTCATCGGCATCGTCGCGGCTGCCGCGGCGGTGTCGACGTGGGAGCTCGCGCAGGCCTTCCGCAAGGGCGGCATCACCGTCGCCCTCTGGCCCGCGCTCATCGGCGGCCAGGCGATGATCTGGCTCTCGTGGCCGCTGGAACGCTCCGGCCTGATGACCGCCTTCGTGATCACCGTCCTGGTGTGCATGATCTGGCGGTTCCGCGGCGGTTCCGACGGCTACCTGCGCGATCTCAGCGCGTCCGTGTTCACCGTCGCGTACGTGCCGCTGTTCGCGGCGTTCGCGGCCATGCTCGTCGTCCCGGAGGACGGCGCGGGCCGCGTGTTCGCGTTCCTCATCGGTGTCGTGCTGTCCGACGTGGGCGGCTACGCGGCCGGTGTCTTCCTCGGCAAGCACCCGATGGCGCCGACGATCAGCCCGAAGAAGTCCTGGGAGGGCTTCGCCGGTTCGCTGGTCGCCGGCATGGTCGGCGGCGCGATCACGGTGATCACGTTCCTCGACGGCCAGTGGTGGCAGGGCGTGCTGTTCGGCGCCGCGCTCGTCGTCACGGCCACCGCGGGCGACCTGGTCGAATCGCTGATCAAGCGCGACCTCGGCATCAAGGACATGGGCAACCTGCTGCCGGGGCACGGCGGCCTGATGGACCGCATGGACTCGCTCCTGCCGTCCGCCGTCGCCTCCTGGCTGATGCTGCACCTCTTCGTCCAGTGACGGTTTCCGCGCGACGCCGCAAGTAGTGGTTGTGAGAGACCACGAGGCACTTGCGGCGTTCGAGCGGATCTACCGCGTGAACGTCGGCGCGATCACCCGCTATTTCGCCAGGCGGTGCGTCGAACCACAGCTCGTGGCCGACCTGACCGCGGACACGTTCGTCCGCGCGATCACCTCGTTCCCGACCTTCGACCCTTCGAGGGGAACGGCGACCGGCTGGCTGTACGGCATCGCCCGCAAGACGTTCTCCGCACACTGCGAACAGTCGGCCAGGGGCACCGAACTGGTGCGCCGGGTCGGCGGCAGGCGCGAGCTCGGCCGCGACGAGCTGGCCGAGCTGGAGGAGCGGATCGACGCCGAACGACCCGGTCGCCTGCTGCTCGAACGGCTGGAGACGCTGCCCGAGATCGAACGGGAAGCGGTCGAGCTCGTGCACCTCGGTGGTCTCGCACCCAAGGAAGCGGCCGAAGCGCTCGGTGTGCCGAGAGGGGCGATGCGGTCTCGGCTGTATCGCGCCATGGCACGCATGCGCGAGGTCGTCCGCGACGAGATGGAGGTGCGGGCGGATGGGCAAGTTTGAGGACAGCCTGTGGGCGGAGCTGCAGCGTGAGCACGGGCAGGCGCTGCTGCAGAACATGGCGAGGTGGCAAACCAGGCGCACCAAGCGGTGGATCGGCGCAGCCGCCGTGGTGACCGTGCTCGGGGCAGGTGGGCTGGCCGCGTCGGCCTACTTCGGCGGAGCGCCACCCGCGTACGCCGTGGTGGACAACCCGGACGGCTCGGTGACGCTGACGCTCCGCGAGGTCGAGGCGTTCGACGAGGCGACCGCAGAGCTGCGCAGGCACGGTGTCCGCGCGTTCGTGGTGCCGATGCGGGTGGACTGCCCGCTGAGCGAGTACCAGAAGGCGCAGGGGATTCCGTTCGGAAAGCCAGGTCCGTTCCCTGCGGTCGAATGGGATCCGCACGTGGACATGCACCAGTTGAAGATCCATCGCGATCGGATCCCGGCGGACGCCAAGCTCGTCCTCTCCGCGTTCGAGCGCCAGAACCACCTGGGCGTCTACGCCGGCTTCGTGCGCGGAGAGATGCCGGCGTGCGTGCGGGGCGGTGAGCCGCCGCAACCGATCCCGCCCGAGTCGATGGCCCCGAGCTCGCGCTAGTCGTCGTACGGGTCGTCCGCCTCGATGCGTGGCTCCGCCTCGATCACGCGCGACTGGTCGATCACCGAGAACGCCATTCCCGCGTGGTCCTCGACGACGGTGATGCGCCCGTACGGGGTGTCGTAGGGCTCGACGGTCACCCGGCCACCGAGCTCCAGCACCCGGTACGCCACCGAGTCGGTGCCGATCTCCGGCGCGGCGTTGAAGTACACCATCCAGTGCGAACGCTCCCCGTACGGGAACTCCCGCCCCATCTTCTGCCGGCCGATCACCTCGGTGCCCTCGACGGACCACGTCGCGTAGTCCAGCCGGTGCCCGTCGCCGATCTGCGTGATGTCGTAGTGGCACAGCTCGCCGAAGAACTCGTCGGCCGCCGCGCCGTCCCGCGTGTTCAGCTCGGCCCACGCGTAGGCGCCGTGCCCGCTGATGCCGAACCGCCAGTCCGGCGGCACGTGCCGGAACCCGACGACGGCACCGGTCGGGTCGGCGATCACGGTGCTCTGCGTGTGGTCGGCACCGTCCTCGGGGTTGCGCAGCACGGATCCGCCGAGGTGGAAGGCCTTCTCCGCGGTGGCCCGCGCGTGCGGCGTGACCAGGTACAACCGCCACGGTTCTGGTTCGCCCTGCGGCAACCCGGCGACGGGAATGCCGTCGACCATCGCCACGGTGTAACCCGCGTCGTCGGCGTAGTGCCAGCCGAACAGGCCGGTGTAGAACTCGATCGCGGCCTTGAGGTCGTCGACGGATCTCTCGACCCAGCACGGGCTTCCTCCGAGCAACGGCGCGAGCTGGGGCGTGTTGGGCGCGATCGACACTGCCGCCTCCTGCTGGGAAGAGATGCGGACACGCTACGCCGTAATTGGACGAATTCGTACAGTCACCGGGAAATCGAGGCCCTACAGTGTCTTCGTGAGGGGATTTGTGCGGGCGGCGCTGAACGCGGTGCGTCCGGTCGATGTGGTGCCGAGCCCGAACATCTGGCATTGGCCGGACGTCTACGAGGTCGAGAACCGCGCGCAGGACGTGCACGGCGCGATTTGGGCGGCCTTGAGCGAAGAATGTCCGTTCGACGACATGGACGTCGTGGACGTCGGGTGCGGCGACGGTTTCCACCTCCCCCTCTTCGCCAGGACCGCGAAGTCGGTCACCGGGGTCGAACCCCATCCGCCGCTCGTCGTGCGCGCCAAGCACCGCGTGGCGTCGTTGCCCAACGCGCGCGTCGTTTCCGGACCCGCGCAACGGCTGCCGCTCGACGACGCCTCCGCCGACCTGGTGCACGCCCGCACCGCCTACTTCTTCGGACCCGGCTGCGAACCGGGGCTGCGCGAGGCGGACCGGGTGCTGCGGCCGGGCGGCGCGCTCGCGATCGTGGACCTCGACGGCGCGGCCGATCCGTACGGGCCGTGGCTGCGCGCCGACGAACCGCGCTACGACCCGGCCGCGGTCGAGAAGTTCTTCGCGGACAACGGTTTCTCGCTTCGACGCATCACCGCGCAGTGGCGGTTCGAAAGTCGTGAGGACCTGGAATCCGTGCTGCGCATCGAGTTCTCCGCCAAAGTGGCGGAACGGGCCATCGCCTCGATCGACGGGCTCAGCTTCCCGGTGGGGTACCGGCTGCACGTGCGGCGCAAGCCCAGGGGCCTGATCCTGTGATCTGCTAGGCCGTTCGGCGCCTGTTGCGCCAGGCGATCTCGTATGTACAGTCCCTCGACTTCGTCGCTGCGACGTACTGGGGGTACGCGATGAGACGCCGGTTCCTGCTGTCCTTGTTGCTGTTGCTGGGCGTCCTCGTCGTGCCACCCGGTCACGCAGCGCCACCGGCGGCCGATCTCAACGCCTTGTTCAACACCTACGGTGACCAAGGAGGACATTGGACCGGCGCCGACAGCACCGTGTCCGTGCCACTGCCCGACGGGCGCGTCGCGTGGCTGTTCTCCGACACGTTCCTCGGCACGGTCAACCCGGACCACTCCCGGCCGAAGAACGCGCCGTTCATCCACAACTCGATCGTCGTGCAGCAGGGCAACCAGCTCGTGCAGACCCTGCACGGCGGCACGTCGGCGAACCCCACGTCGCTCGTCAACGCCACCAACCCCGACGAGTTCTACTGGATCGGCTCCGCCAAGGTGCAGGACGGCGTGCTGAAGGCGCTGTACGGGCGCTACAGCAAGGCGGGCGAGGGTCCCCTCGGCTTCGCCAGGGTCGGCACCGCGCTGGTGACGTTCTCGCTGCCCTCGCTCGCGGTCACGAGCGTCACGGACCTGACGCTGGACAAGAGGGTCGGCTGGGGATCGGCGATCGTCTCGGACGGCGGGTTCGACTACGTCTACGGCACCGAGGACGTCGAGGGTTACAAGTTCGCCCACGTCGCCAGGACGACGAACCTCGGTGGCGCGTGGGAGTTCTGGAACGGCAGCGCGTGGGTCGCGCAGGAGAGCCAGTCCGCGCGCCTGCTGTCCGGTGCGGGCACGGCGTTCTCCGTGGTGCGCAGCGGCAGTCAGTTCGTGCTCGCCACGCACGACGGCAACACACCCTTCGGACCGTGGTTCGTCGCGTACACGGCGCCCAGCCCGGCCGGACCGTTCTCCGGGCCGGCGTACCTGCACAAGGCGCCGGAGCCGGAGACCAGCACCGGCTGGCAGTTCCCCTACGACGCGCAGCTGCACCAGGAACAGGCGAGCCCGGGCACGCTTCTGTTGTCCTACAACAACAACAGCCTCAACAACGAGGACAACTACAGCGACGCACGGATCTACCGGCCGAGGTTCGTCGACGTGCCGTGGCCGCCCGCCACGCCAGATCCGTCGACCGTGCCCGCCGCACCGACCGGCGCTGCGGTGACGACCGACAGCGAAGGCGGCGGCAAGGTCACCTGGAACGCCCAGAGCGGCCTGAGCTACTGGGTCTACCAGCGCGACGTCACGGCGGGGCAGACGCACTTCGCGCGCTCTCCCAAGCAGGACACCGCTGGTGAGCACGGTCTCGCCGGTCTGCGGGACGGGCACACCTACGAGTTCAAGGTCTCCGCGTTCAACGCGAACGGCGAGGGCGCGTTCTCGCCGACGGTCAGCGTCACCGCGCACGTCACGCCTCCGCCCGCGCCGACCAACCTCCGGGCCACTCCGGGTGCGGACGCGGACGTGGCGTTGCAGTGGGACGCGGTGACCGGCAACGCGCAGTACCAGATTTTCCGGCGCGACGTCACCGCGAACGAGGCCGACTTCACCGAGGTGTGGTTCCCGAGCCCGAGCACCACGAGCTACACCGTCACCGATCTCGTTCCCGGCCACACCTACGAGTTCAAGGTGCAGGCGCGCAACGGCGGCGGCCAGAGCGGTCCGTCCAACGTCGTCCAGGCGGTGGTGAAGGTCGCGCCACCGCCCGTGCCGACGGGCCTCACCGCCGCCGCGCAGAACGACGGCAGCGTGAAGCTGCAGTGGACGTCCGCGGGCGAGGGGCTGTGGTACTGGGTCTACCAGCGTGACGTGACAGCCGGGGAGACCGATTTCAAACGGCTCGCCTACCCGGTCGCGGACGGCACCGCGGCGCAGCCGGGCATGCTGCAGAACGGGCACGTCTACGAGTTCGCCGTCACCTCGATCAACCGGTTCAACGTCGAGTCGGGACGGTCGGCCGTCGTCTCGGTGACCGCCCGGTGGGACAAGCCCGCCGCCCCCACGGGCCTGACCGCCGTCGCCCAGGGCGACGGTAGCGTGAAGCTGCAGTGGAACTCGGCGGGCGACGGGCTCTGGTACTGGGTGTACCAGCGGGACGTCACCGCGGGCGAGACCTTCGTCCAGCTCCCGTACCCGATCACCGACGGCACGAGCTTCCAGCCGGGTCTGCTGCTGAAGGACCACGTCTACGAGTTCAAGGTGAGCGCGATCAACGCGGGCGGTGAGGGCCCGGCGAGCGCTGTCGTGCAGGCCACGGCCCGCTACGACGCTCCTGCCGCGCCGGTCGGGCTGACCGCGACACCGGGCGACGGCACGGTCGCGCTGAACTGGAGCGCGGTGCCGGGCGCCTGGTACTGGATCTACCAGCGGGACGTGACCGCGGGAGAGTCGAACTTCACCAGGCTCGAGTACCCGATCACGTCCGGCACGTCGTTCACCGCGGGCCTGCTCGCCAACGGCCACACCTACGAGTTCAAGGTCTCCGCCATCACCAACGGCGGCGAGGGCGCGGCGAGCGCTGTGGTGTCCGCGAAGCCGATGCCGCCGCTGCCCGCCAAGGTCACCGGGCTCACCGCGACCGCGAAGCCGTCCGGCGAGATCGAACTCGGCTGGACCGCGCTGCCGAACGTCTACTACTGGATCTACCAGCGGGACGTCACCGCTGGTCAGGCCTTCACCAAGCTGCCGTACCCCGCGAGCGAGGCCAAGTTCACCGCCGGCGGCCTGACGCACGGGCACGTCTACGAGTTCAAGATCGCCGCGACCAACCTCGCCGGTGACGGCCCGGCTTCCGACGTCCGGTCCGCCACCGCGAACTACGCGCTTCCCGCCGCTCCGGCCAACCTCAGGGGCGGCGCGGCCGGTGACGGCAGCGTCGACCTGGAGTGGGACTCGGCGGGGCCGAACCTCTACTACTGGGTCTACCGGCGGGACGTGACGGCGGGCGAGAGCGCGTTCACCCGCGCCGCTTACCCGACCGACAAGACCACGCTGAGCTGGGAAGGGCTGCGCGATGGCCACCTGTACGAGTTCCAGGTGCGCGCGGAGAACGCCGGTGGCCTCGGGCCCGTCTCCAACACCGTCGGCATCACGTCGCGCGGTGGACTGCCCGCCCCACCGACGAACCTGACCGCGTCACCCGGCAACGGCAGGGTGGTGCTGAACTGGACGGCGAGCCCCACGGGCAGCGTCTACTACTGGGTCTACTACCGGGACGCCTCGATCGGCGAGGGCTTCCGCAAGCTCGACGTGCCGTTCGGATCGCCGACGGCGACGCTGGAACCGTTGACCAACGGGCACACCTACGAGTTCAAGGTCTCCGCGACGAACTCGTCCGGCGACAGCAAGACGACGCCGGTGGTGAGCGCCCGGCCGTTGCCGCCCGTGCCAGCGGCCGCCTCGTTGACCGCGATCGCGGGCAACGGCGAGGTCGGCCTGGGTTG
Source organism: Lentzea flava (assembly GCF_014648475.1). Taxonomy (GTDB): domain Bacteria; phylum Actinomycetota; class Actinomycetes; order Mycobacteriales; family Pseudonocardiaceae; genus Lentzea; species Lentzea flava. Next base: position 84,553 of record NZ_BMRE01000028.1, read on the forward strand.
GAACGCGGTCGAGCACGCCACGTACTTCTGGGTCGAGTACCGCGACACGACAGCGGGACAGGTTGCGTGGCAACGACTTCCGCTGCCCGTGCAGGCGTGGGCGCACACCGTCCGGCCACTCGCGAACGGGCACCGGTACGAGTTCCGTGTGATTTCCGGCAACGTCGCGGGGGAGAGCGGTGTGTCCAACGTGGTGGCGGCGACGCCGGTGCCACCACCGCCGGCCGCCCCGTCGAACCTGCGTGCCGTCGCCGGCGACAAGAAGGTGACGCTGACCTGGAACGCGAGTCCCAGCGGGCCGGTGTACTACTGGGTGTACTTCCGGCCGCAGGGCCACAGCCAGTGGTACTACTTCCAGTACCCGGCGAGCGGCACGTCGTTCACCGCCACGGGCCTGCTCAACGGGTTCACCTACGAGTTCCGGGTGACGGCGGCGAACCTCGGCGGCCAGTCGCCACCGTCCAACGTGGTCAGTGCGAAACCGTTCCAGCCCTTGCCTTCCGCGCCGGGCGGCCTCTCGGCGAGCGCGGGTGACGGACAGGCGCTGCTCAGCTGGAACCCGAGCAGCGGGGCCGACCACTACTGGGTGTACTTCCAGCCGCAGGGCCAGACGAGCTGGTTCTACTTCCCGAACCCCGTGCGCGGCACGTCGTTCACCGCGACCGGCCTGCTCAACGGCTTCAACTACTCGTTCTACGTGCGCGGCGCGAACGAGGCGGGCCAGGGTGCCCCCTCGAACACCGTGACGGTGAAACCTCTGCCGCCGTTACCCGTCGCGCCGGCCTGGATCAACGCCGCGCCCGAACGCGACACCGCGAAGGTGAACGTGTGGTGGGCGACGAGTCCGACGCCGGGCGTCCTCTACTCGCTGGAGGTGCGCAACGCGTCCGAGAACGGCCCGTGGTACCCGTTGTCCACCACCAGCCGCACGAGCGACTACCTGCACCGGCGCCCGGTCGGCACGCTGTGGGAGTTCCGCGTCTCCATGTCGAACATGGCCGGCACGGTGTACTCGAAGACCGTGCGGGCCGCGTCGAACGTGTGGATGCCGGACTTCCAGTACAACTGGCAGAACATCACCAACGGCTCGAACGCGGCCGCGTACCTGGTGGTGCAGAAGCTCGGCCTGGAATGCGCGACGAGCAACCGTCAGCGGGTGTGCTTCGGCTTCAGCCCGGCCGTCACCGGTCAGCCGATCACGATCGGTGACTACTTCTTCTTCCCCGGCAGCAAGGAAAGGCTCAACACGCTCACCCGGTGTGAAGCGGACGAGAAGCTGAGCCTGCGCGGCAGCTACGGCGTGGGAGTGGCCGAGAACAACTCGCAGCAGCTGCTCAGGCACGAGGCCGTGCACACGTGGCAGACGACGTTCTTCTCGTCGTACGCGGGCTTCGCGAGTGCGTATGCGATCGCGGCGGGCTACTCGTGGAAGTTCGCGGGCAACCCGTGGCAGCTGAACAAGTTCGAAACGGACGCCAACCTCTGGTGGGGCGGCTACCTCGGGCCCTACGGCGGCACGCGGGACTGCTACTAGCGCACTAGGCTCTGGTTCGTGGAGAAGCGAATCGCAGGCAGGTTGAACCGCCAGGTCGGCGTCGTGGGGCTGGGTTGCTGGCAGCTCGGCGCCGACTGGGGCGAGGTGGACGAGAGCGAGGCGCTCGCGTTGCTGCACGCCGCCGCCGACACGGGGGTCGACTTCTTCGACACCGCGGACGTGTACGGCGACGGTCGCAGCGAGACGCTGATCGGGCGCTTCCTCAAGGAGCGCAAGGACGACGGCGTCTTCGTCGCCACGAAGATGGGGCGGCGGCTGCCGGCGCAGACCACGGAGGGGTACAACCGGGAGAACTTCCTCGCGTGGAACGACCGGAGCCGCCGCAATCTAGGGGTCGACACGTTGGACCTCGTGCAGCTGCACTGTCCGCCCACGCCGGTCTACAGCCGGGACGAGGTGTTCGACACCTTGGACGAAATGGTTGAGCAGCAACGGATCGCTGCCTACGGCGTGTCGGTGGAGAAGGTCGAGGAGGCGCTGGCGGCGATCAGGCGTCCGCACGTGGCCAGCGTGCAGATCATCCTGAACGCGTTCCGGCACAAGCCCCTCGAGGAGGTGCTCCCCGCGGCGGCGGACGCGGGTGTCGCGATCATCGCGCGGGTGCCGCTCGCGTCCGGGTTGCTGTCCGGGAAGTACGACAAGGCAACGACTTTCGGCGCGGACGACCACCGCAACTACAACCGCAACGGTGAGGCGTTCGACGTCGGCGAGACCTTCTCCGGGGTCCCGTACGAGGTCGGCCTGGAGGCCGTCGAGCGGTTGCGCCCGCTGGTTCCCGAAAGCGCCACGATGGCGCAGTTCGCATTGCGGTGGATCATCGACCAGCCCGGTGTCACGGTCGTGATCCCCGGTGCGCGCAACGTCGAGCAGGCGCGGGCGAACGCGGGTGCCGCTGATCTGCAGCCCGTGGACCAGAAGGCCGTTGCCGCGGTGTACGACGAGCTGATCCGGCCGCACGTGCACGACCGGTGGTAGGTCACTCCTCGGCGAGGATGGCGTAGAGCTTGCGCCGCAGCTCGTTGTAGAGCTCGACGGCGCGGGCCTTCTGCTCGGGCGTGCCCGCGTGGGAGATCTGCTCCATCGCGCTGCCCAGCAGCCGGATCGCGGTGCGCAGTTCGCCGTCGACCGGGTCGAGCTGGATGTTGATGTCGCGCCAGGGCGGGGCCGTGTGCTCCGTCCTGCCGTGATCGGTGAGCGTGAACAACTTCTTGCCTCCTTCCTCCTCCGCGGAGATGAGGCCTTCGTCGGCGAGCATCTGCAGCGTCGGGTAGACCGAGCCGGGGCTCGGGCTCCAGCCGCCGCCGGTGCGCCTGGCGATCTCCTGAATGATCTCGTAGCCGTGCATCGGCCGTTCTGCCAGCAAGGACAGAACCGCCGCCCGGACGTTGCCGCGCCTCTGGCGGCCGCCCCTGCCACCGCCCCCGAAGGGCCCGTGGCGATGCCTGTGGTGGTGCTCTCTGTGGTGTGGTCTCATCATCATGTTGCTAACGATATATCGGAATCTATCGCGATGCAACGGTCTTGTTGGTTTTGAGTTCGTGGGACACTGGATGTGCTATGACCTCGCTCCCCCTTGTCTTCGACGCGCCCAAGCGCGGCCTGCCGCCGCGCCACCTCGTCGACCTGTCGCCAGCCGAACGTGCCGAAGCCGTTGCGGCCCTTGGTGAAAAGCCGTTCCGCGCCAAGCAGCTGTCGAACCACTACTTCGGCCGCCTGACCGTCGACCCGGCCGAGATGACCGACATCCCGGCCGCCTCGCGCGAGAAGCTCGTCGCCGACCTGATGCCGCCGCTTTTCACGGTCGTGCGCAAGGTCACGTGTGACGAGGGGACCACCTCGAAGACGCTGTTGCGGGCCCACGACGGCACGCTCATCGAGTCCGTGCTGATGCGCTACCCGGACCGCGCGACGCTGTGCATCTCGTCGCAGGCCGGCTGCGGCATGGCGTGCCCGTTCTGCGCGACCGGCCAGGGCGGCCTGCAGCGCAACCTGTCGACCGCGGAGATCGTGGACCAGGTGCGGCTCGGTGCGGCGGCGATGCGCGACGGCGAGCTGCCCGGCGGTCCCGGCCGGCTCTCCAACATCGTCTTCATGGGCATGGGCGAGCCGCTCGCGAACTACAAGCGCGTGATCGAGGCCGTCCACCGCATCACCGCACCGGCGCCGGACGGCCTGGGCATCTCGCAGCGCACGGTCACGGTGTCGACCGTCGGTCTCGTGCCGGCGATCCGGAAGCTGACCGAGGAGAAGCTGCAGGTACGGCTGGCGGTGTCACTGCACACGCCGGACGACGAGCTGCGCGACACGCTGGTGCCGGTCAACACGCGGTGGAAGGTCTCCGAGGTGCTGGAGGCAGCGCGCGGGTACGCGGACCAGACCGGGCGGCGGGTGTCGATCGAGTACGCGTTGATCCGTGACATCAACGACCAGCCCTGGCGTGCCGATCTGCTGGGGAAGAAGCTGCGCAAGCACCTCGGGCAGCTGGTGCACGTGAACCTGATTCCGCTGAACCCGACGCCGGGGTCGAAGTGGGATGCGTCGCCCAAGCCGGTGGAGCGGGAGTTCGTGCGGCGGGTGCGGGAGCAGGGTGTGGAGTGCACCGTGCGGGACACGCGGGGGCAGGAGATCGCGGCGGCCTGCGGTCAGCTCGCGGCTGAGGGCTGAACGGCGCGCCTGGCGAGCTTCCACTGCACGTAGTCGCCGAGTGCGAGGTCGGGCGATTTGCGGAACGTGCGTGGACGTAGGCCGGACAGCTTCTGTTCGACCGCGTCGGCCGTCGCCGTGTCGGTGGAAACCGTGGCGCCGAACAGGATCTGATGTGCTCGGTGTCGATTCGCGCGGTGTACCCGAGCGCGCTTGCGCGGGAGGTTCTTCCGCGACGCTTTGTCGTTTTCGCCGTAGACGTTCCTGTGGTCCTTGGTACAGCTCAGCCGCTTCTTCTCCTGGGGCGTCTTCCTCCGGCTCACGGACCCAGCCCGGGTGCGCTGTCATCGGGATTTCCTGGTGCCGGGGGCGGCAGGCGGCACGCCGTGGTCTACTGCGACGAGCATCGGGCGTACGGGTGAGGGGGCCGCACATGGGCGTCAGGTACGACTACTTCGCGGCGCCGTCCGACGAGGCGGCGGCCAAGGTGATCAGCAGTGGGCCCGTGGGGTTCCGGACGGTGGAGACCAAGTGGCTTGATCCCGTCGTGGTGATGGGGAAGCTCGAGGAGTTGCTCACCGGACGCGCTTACGGCGACGTGGTCGGGGATCCGCGGTGTGGCAAGGACCTTGCGGTCGAGCACGGCGGGGAGCTGCTGGTGCTCACGGTCACCGACGGGCTGCGGGACGGGCTCGCCGGGGCCGACCTCGGGGACGTGGCGGTGCGCTGGGCCGGGATCGAGGAGCTGCGCGGGTTCGAGGTCGAGGACCTGCGCGGGATCTTGGACGAACTCGCCGCGCTTGCCGCGGAGGCGGTCGAGCGCGGCGAGCGTCTCTACTGCTGGGTGTGCGTCTAAAGCTGCCAGCTCTGGTTCGCGCCGCCCGTGCACGTCCAGATGACCAGCCTTGTGCCGTTGGCCGACGAGCCGCCGGACGCGTCGAGGCACTTGCCGGACTGAGGATTGCGCAGTGTCACCCCGACGCGCGACCACACCTGGGCGCCGGTCGAGTTGCAGGTCCACAGTTGCACGACGGTTCCGTCAGCGGTGCCGGAGCCGTTGACGTCCAGGCACTTTCCCAAGGCGCGCAACGTGTCGCCGACACGTGACCACTGCTGGGCGGCTGTCGAGTTGCAGGTCCACAGCTGGACGGCCGTTCCGTCGGCGGTGCCGGAGTTGCTGACGTCGACGCACTTGCCACCGATGCCCACGATGGCGCCGCCGGACGCCACGAGGTACTGGCTGCGCGCGACGTTCCAGTGCGTTGCCAGGTAGGAGCCCGCGGGCGGATTCGTGTGGAAGTAGTCGTCGCCACCGCAGTCGAGCTGGTTCTCGGGGGCGCCGGGGCACACGTTCACCAGGCCGCCCGGCGGTGAGGGGATGCCGCCGTCGTCGTAACACATGATGTCCTGGTCGTCCCAGCAGTGACCGTGGAGAGTCGAGTGCGGGGCCGAGCGTTGCACGGCGCCGAGGGTGTGCAGGAGTTCGTGGGCGCTGGCCTGCCACGTCCAGCAGCCCGTGCCGACGGCGGCGTAGGAGGGGCCGGAGTTGTAGCCGTTGTCGGCGCCGGGGCGGTCGTCGCCCGGTGCGCCCCACGCCACGCCGCAGCCGCCCGAGTCGTGCCAGAAGAGGTACTTGCGGTCGGTGCGGTTGTAGCCCCGTGCGGCGAGCTGGTCGGCGATGGCCGAGGGGGAGGACATGACGGATTGCGGGACGACAACGTTGTCGACGGTCGCGCGGCACGCCGAGTTGGTCACGAAGCGGACGTGCCGGACGCCGCCGCCCAGGCGTGCGGCGGCCTCCACGAACGCGTTGTCGATCTGGTCGGCGAAGGTCTGGAACTGGCCGACGAGCTGGGGGTAGCGGTCCGCGGACTGGTCGCCGCGCACGTAGACCGCCTGGACGCGCTTGCCGCTCACGCCGTCGCCGTCGCACACGACGGACTGGATCGACATGGCGGGAGAAGGTTGCCGGAACTCGTCCGGCAGGTCGTCCACTACAGGGCTGAGCAGGGACAACGCCACTAGCAGGACACCGAGAGGCATGACTGACCGCCTTCGTGACGAAGTGCAGGGAAGCGGTCTAGACCAATAGCAACGGTAGCGAAGGCGGCACACACTGTCAGCGGACAGAACCGGACAGAAAACCGGGCGGTCCGACCGGGCGGCTACCATGCCGCGACGTGGGGGAACCGACGAGGCTGGTCGCGGGCAGATACGCGACGATCAGGGAGCTCGGCCGGGGCGGCATGGGGGTCGTCTGGCTGGCCGAGGACCGGGTCATCGGACGCCGGGTCGCGCTCAAGGAGCTGCGCACCACCGAGACCGAGCGCGTGCTGCGCGAAGCACGCACGGCCGGGCGCCTGAACAGCCCGAACGTCGTCGGTCTCTACGACGTCATCGTCGAGCACGGCGTCACGTACCTGGTCATGGAGCTCGTCGAGGCGCCCACGCTGTCCGAGGTCATGACCCGCAGGTCCCTCACCGAGGACGAGGTCGCGGACATCGGCCTGCAGACGCTCAGCGCTCTGGAGGCGGCCCACGCTGCGGGCATCGTGCATCGGGACGTCAAGCCCAGCAACATCATGGTGCTGCCCGACGGACGCGTGAAGCTCGCCGACTTCGGCATCGCCCGTGCGATGGACGACCCCGGCCTCACCGCGACCGGCGGCATCATGGGCTCGCCCGGCTACATGGCGCCGGAACTGTTCTCCGGCAAGCCTCCCTCGCCCGCGAGCGACCTGTGGGCGTTGGGCGCCACCATGTTCCACGCCGTCGAGGGCCGCGCACCGTTCCAGCGCGACACGACCGCGGCCACGATGCACGCGATCATGTACGAGGAGCCGGTGCTGCAGCGCACCACCGGACCGCTCGCCGCCACGATCATGGGGCTGCTCACCCACGACGACACGAAGCGACTCACCGGTCCCCAGCTGCGGGAACGGCTCGCTGATCGCACCAGGGTGGTCACACCGCAGTCCGAGCAGACCGTCGTCATCGAGCCCGTCACGACGTACGTCGCGCCGCAGGCCGTCACGCGTGAGGAGTGGGACGACGAGAAGCCCAAGTCCCGCAAGAAGATCGGTGTCTTCGCCGGTGCCGCGGCCGCGGTCGTCGTGATCGCGCTGGCCGCCGTCTTCCTGATCAAGCCGGAGACGCCGGGCACGGCGTCGGCGCAGCAGAGGCTGGGCTCCAGCGAGTCACCGACGTCGCAGACCAGCAGCACGGCCTCCAGCGCTCCGTCCAGCAGCAGCGCCGCGCCGAGCAGCAGCAGTGCCGCGCCGAGCAGCAGCCAGGCCAACGGCCAGAAGCCCACCCAGGGGCAGCCCACACAGCCCGGCCAGCCGCAGCCGACCACCACGCAGCCGAAGCCGTCGCGCGAGACGCTCCCGTTTTCCCGCTACCGCAACGGTGGCGGCTGGCACTACAGCGGCACTTCGCGCGTGCCGGTTCCCTCGGGCTTCACCGTGGAGAACACCGGCGGCCTCGGCAAGCTGCTCGCGAACCCCGAGCCGAACACGAAGCCGCTGTACAGCTGCAAGATCAACAACTCCGAGGACCGGATGACCTCGTCGTCGTCCAACTGCGAAGGCCAGATCGTCTACGACGCCAACCCGCTCGGCTACGTCTTCACCGCGAAGCCCGCGGGCGTGAACGTGCTGCCGCTGTACCGCTGCAACGCGGGCGGCCACCACTTCGACTCGGTGGTCGAGAACTGCGAGGGCTCCCAGTACACCAGGGAGTTCCTGCACGGGTGGGTCGTCGCGTGATCGCCGGCCGGTACCGCACCGTCCGCGAGCTCGGCCGCGGTGGCATGGGTGTGGTCTGGCTCGCCGAGGACCAGGTCATCGGACGCAGGGTGGCGCTGAAGGAGCTGCGGACGACCGAGGCCGAGCGCGTGCTCAGCGAGGCCCGCACCGCCGGTCGGCTGAACAGCCCGAACGTCGTCGCGATCCACGACGTGATCACCGACAACGGCGTCACGTACATCGTGATGGAGCTGGTCGAGGCGCCGACGCTGACCGACCTCATGGCGCGCAGGACGTTCACCGAGGACGAGGTCGCGAGCATCGGTCTGCAGACGCTCAACGCGCTCGAAGCGGCTCATGCGGCGGGCATCGTGCACCGGGACGTCAAGCCCAGCAACATCATGGTCGCGGCGGACGGCACGGTGAAGCTCACCGACTTCGGCATCGCCCGCGCGATGGACGATCCCGGTCTCACGGCCACCGGCGGCATCATGGGCTCGCCCGGCTACATGGCTCCGGAACTGTTCGCGGGGCAGCCGCCGTCACCCGCGAGCGACCTGTGGGCGTTGGGCGCCACCCTGTTCCACGCGATCGAGGGCCACTCGCCGTTCCAGCGCGAGACGACCGCCGCGACGATGCACGCGATCATGTACGAGGAGCCGGTGATCAGGCGGGCGCGAGGTCCGCTCGCGAACGTGATCACGGGACTGCTGCACCAGAACCCGGCCCAGCGCCTCACCGCCGCCCAGGTGCGCGCGCAGCTCGGTTCGCCCTCCGAGCGCACCGTCGTCATCGATCCCGTCACGACCCTCGTCACGCGGGACGTGCCCAAGCGCAGGACCGGCCTCATCGCAGGCGCCGCCGTGGCAGCCGTCGCGGTGATCGCGCTCGTCGCGTTCCTGGTGGTGCGACCGGACGACCAGCCCGTGACCCCTGCCGCTCAGCAGAGCACGGCCACGGTCACGACCACGGCAACGCCGTCCAGCCAGGTCACGACCAGCTCGGCGCCTGCGTCGTCCAGCACTTCCAGCACGGCTCCGCCGAGCCAGACCAGCACGTCGAAGACCGCCCCACCGCAAGCACAGCAGCCGAAGCCCAAGCGCAAGACGCTGGAGCTGGCCAGGTGGAACGACGGCAAGTGGTACTTCACGACCTCTCCGAACGTGACCCGCCCGCCCCAGTTCACCTCGCTGGACGGCCCGGCGGGCTGGATCGCGGCGGAGCCGGAGGACGGCACCCGGCCGCTCTTCGCGTGCCAGAACGGCAACGGCTCCGGTGACTACTTCACCTCGACCGACCCCGCCTGCGAGGGCAATCCGCGGCACGGCACGCTCGGGCACATCTTCACGAGGAAGCCGGCGCAGGGTGAGGTCATCCCGCTCTACCGGTGCGCACGCGACCAGATGGGCCGGCACTTCGACGCGCTCGACGCGGCCTGCGAGAACGAGGTGCGCGAGTTCCAGCTCGGCTGGGTCCTCACCGGGCCGTAGCGGGCTCCAGTCCCAGCGGCTCGGCGTTGTCGAACGTCTCCCGCGCCTCGGCGACCGACTCGTAGTTCTGCTGCGCCCACGACCGCAGCGCGGCCAGGGGCTCGGTGACGCTCCGGCCGAGCTCCGTCAGCTCGTACTCGACACGCAACGGCACCGAGGGGTAGACCGTGCGCGTCACGAGCCCGTCGCGCTCCAACGTGCGCAACGTCTGGGTGAGCATCTTCTGGCTGATGCCCTCCAACCGGCGCTTCAGCTCGCCGAACCGCTTCGGCCCCTCTTCCAGCGCACCGATCGCCAGCGCCGTCCACTTCGACGCGACCATGTCCAGCAGGTCGCGGCACGGGCACATCTTCCGGTAAACGTCCCTGATCACACCTAGTTTCTATCAGGTACCTAGTGCACAAACTAGTGCCTAATTGCCACCAGGGACCAGCTCTCCCAGGATGGTGCGCATGCGAGCGATCACCCAGAACGAGTTCGGCGGCCAGGAAGTCCTCACCCTCACCGACGTGCCCAAGCCCACCCCGTTGCCGACGGAGGTGCTGGTCAGGGTGCACGCGGCGGGCGTCAATCCGGTCGACTGGAAGACCCGCGCCGGCGCGGGCATGGCCGGTCTGCAGACCTTCCCGCTCGTCCTCGGCTGGGACGTCTCCGGTGTCGTCGAGGAGGTGGGCTTCGGTGTGACGACGCTCAAGCCCGGCGACGAGGTCTACGGCATGCCGCGCTTCCCGCACGCCGCGAGCGCCTACGCCGAGTACGTCACGGCACCGTCCCGCCACTTCGCGAGGAAGCCGAAGGGCCTCAGCCACGTCGAGGCGGCCGCTCTGCCGCTGGCCGGGCTCACCGCGTGGCAGATCCTGAAGGACACGGCCGACGTCCAGCCGGGGCAGAAGGTGCTGATCACGGCCGCGGCGGGTGGTGTCGGCCACCTCGCGGTGCAGATCGCCAAGGCCCTCGGTGCGCACGTGATCGGCACCGCGCGTGAGCCCAAGCACGCGTTCCTGAAGGACCTCGGCGCCGACGAGGTGATCGACTACACGAAGGGCGGCTACGAGGGCGACGACGTCCACGTGCTCGTCGACCTGGTCGGTGGCGCGTCACCGGCGTCACTGCGCACCGGTGGCCTGTTCGTCGGCGTGCCGTCCGGAGTGGACAGCGCGATCCGCGACGACATCAGGACCAGCCCGATCCTGGTCGAGCCCGACCGCGCGGGACTGGAGGCGATCACCGCGCTGGTCGAGTCCGGCGACCTGCGGGTCCACGTCGACGCGACGTTCCAGCTGGAAGACGCCGGAAAAGCACATGCCCTGGGCGAGACGGGCCGCACCCAGGGCAAGATCGTGCTCGAAACGCTCTAGCGGCGCCAGGACGTCTTGCGACGGGCGGCGTCCCACACCAGCAGCGCGATGATCACCACACCGGTGGCGACGAGGTAGATGTTCTCCGTGTTGCCGTGGTGGTTGCCGATCAGCATGAGGAACACGAAGATCGCGGACAGCCAGCCGGCGATGCGGGTGCCCTTGGGCAGCGTGCCGTGCCAGCCCCACTCGTGCGACGGCTCCTCGTGAGGGTCGACGGCAGGACGCTTGTCCAGTTCCGAGGACGAAGCCACGGTTTCCTCCACTGCTCATCCGGATTACGAGGTCATCGTCGCACATGTGAGTGAGCACGGATGTGTGAGGTCGCGCGCGCACGACTTACCGGCGAGGTCGTGCGGCGTCTAGGCTCAGCGCGGCCACACTCATCCGATCTTTCGAAGGCGCCTCGACTTGACCGGCTTCTCTCCCGCTGAGGCCCCCACCCCGGACACGTTCGCCCCCGTCGAGATCGGTCTGCACGGGGTGCGCAAGAGCTTCTCCGACCAGGTGGCGGTCGACGGCGTCTCGCTGAACGTCCACGAGGGCGAGTTCTTCTCGGTGCTCGGCCCGTCCGGCTGCGGCAAGACGACGATCCTGCGCATGATCGCCGGGTTCGTCGACCCCGACGAGGGCCGCATCGAGCTCGACGGCAACGACATGGTGGGCGTCCCTCCGTACCGGCGGGACGTCAACACCGTCTTCCAGTCGTACGCGCTGTTCCCGCACATGTCGGTGTGGGACAACGTTGCCTACGGCCTCAAGCGCAAGAAGATCCGCGGCGAGGAGCTGAAGAAGCGCGTCGGCGAGCACCTCGAACTGGTGCGGCTCTCCCAGTTCGCGAAGCGCAGGCCCGCACAGCTGTCGGGCGGTCAGCAGCAGCGCGTCGCCATCGCCCGTGCGCTCGCCGCCGGACCGCAGCTGCTCCTGCTCGACGAGCCGCTGGGCGCCCTCGACGCCAAGCTCCGCAAGGAGCTGCAGATCGAGCTGATGCGCATCCAGCGCGAGGTCGGCACAACGTTCCTGTACGTCACGCACGACCAGGAAGAAGCGCTGGTCCTCTCCCACCGCATCGCCGTGATGAACGCGGGCAAGATCGAACAGGTCGGCTACCCCGAGGACGTCTACGAGCGCCCCGCGACGAGGTTCGTCGCCGGGTTCATCGGCACGTCCAACATCCTCGACGCCGAGGTGTCCGGTGTGGACGGTGAGTTCGTCGCGCTGACCGCCCCTGGTGCCACGAACCTGCGCGCGAAGTTCTCCGGCAGCGTCAGCCACGGCCAAAAGGTCTCCGCGACCGTGCGCCCGGAGAAGGTGCACCTCTTCAACGAGACCGCCGAGCCGCCCACGGGCTGGTGCGTGCTGCGGGGCGTTGTGCACGACGTCGTCTACACGGGCGTGTCGACCCAGTACGTCGTGGATACCCCAGGTGGCGAGCTGGTGGCGTTCGTGCAGAACGCCCAGCGCATCGACGACGCGGGCGCGCCGGGCCAGCCGGTGCGGATGGCGTGGGACCCCGAGTTCACCGTGCTGTTGGAGAAGGCTGATGACTGACAGGAAAGTCCGGATCGCCCGCCTGTGGGACGCCGACTCCCCGAGGGTGACCCGGCGCACGATGCTGGGCTCGATGACGTTCTTCGCGCTGGCCGCCTGCGGTGTCGGTCAGGCGCCCACGTCGAGCGGCCCGACGTCCGCCGCGAAGGCCACGAACCTGAAGAACGAGCCGAAGCTCAACTTCTACAACTGGACCGACTACATCGCGCCGGAGACGTTGCCCGGCTTCAAGACCGCGACCGGCATCGAGGTCACGTACGACAACTTCTCGACCAACGACGAGATGGAAGCCAAGATCGCTTCCGGCCAGGCGGGCTACGACCTGGTCGTGCCGAGCGACAACTTCCTGCGCCGCTTCCTGCGTTCCGGCCTGCTGCAGCCGCTGGACCACTCGCTGCTGCCGAACCTCAAAAACCTGGAGAAGCGGTTCGTCGAGGCCGACTACGACGCCGGCAACAAGTACTCGGTGCCGTGGGCGTGGGGCACGACGGGGCTCGCGTTCTCGAAGTCGCAGATCGGCGGCGAGGTCACCGGGTTCTCCGCCTACGACCTGCCGAACGCCCAGGGCCGCAGCTCGATCCTCGACGAGGCCCGCGACGGCATGGCGCTCGGCCTGCTCAAGCTCGGACACGACCCGAACACCACGGATGCCAAGCAGATCGACGACGCGGCGAACTTCCTGCTGTCGTTGAAGAAGAAGCTCGGGCAGATCACCTCCGACGTGATCGAGCCGCTGACCTCGGGCCAGGTGCGGCTCGCCCAGGCGTACTCCGGTGACGCGTTCCAGGCCCGTGCGGCCAACTCCGACGTCGGTTACGCCATCCCGGCCGAGGGCGGACTGTCCTACGTGGACCTCCTGGTCATCCCGAAGGACGCGCCGCACGCCGAGAACGCGCACAGGTTCATCGACTACGTCCTCGGCGCGGAGACGGGTGCGGCGCTGTCCAACGCCGTGCGGTACGGCAGCCCCAACGCCGCCGCCAAGCCGTTGATCGACAAGGAGCTGCTGAACGACCCGCTCGTCTACCCGTCGGAGGACCAGCTGAAGAAGCTCCCGTTCACCAAGGACCTGGGCGGCGACGTCGAGGCGAGGTACGCCGACGCCTGGACGAAGGTCAAGACCGGCTGACCGGGAAACTCCTCAGCCCGCGGATCACCACCGAGTCGCGGAACGTCGCCGGACCCGCCTGGCGCAGGTCCGGCATCTTCCGCGCCAACGCGCGAAACGCCACGTCACCCTCCATCCGCGCCAGCGTCGCGCCCAGGCAGTAGTGGACGCCGCTGGAGAACGCGAGGTGCTCCGGCTGCTGCACCCGCAGCACGTCGAAGCGGTGCGGTTCGGGGAAGACCCGCGGGTCGCGGTTCGCCGCGCCGAGGAGCAGGGTGATCTCCTGGTCCGCTCCGACGAGATCGACCTGCTCGTGGGCGATGCGGTTGGTCAGGTGCACCGGCGGCGCCCAGCGCAGCACCTCCTCGACGACGTCGGGCGCCATGTCGGGATTCGCCTTGAAGAGCGCCCATTGCGCGGGGTGGTCGAGCAGCGCGCGCACGCCGTTGCCGATCAGGTTGACCGTGGTCTCGAACCCGGCGATCAGCAGCAGCACGAGCGTGCCCATCAGTTCTTTCGCGGTCAGCTTCCGTTCGGCCTCCGCGGCGACCAGTGAGCTGATCACGTCGTCGCCCGGTCGTGCGCGCCGTTCCGCGATGAGCCGCTCGAACAACGCTCCCACCTTCTCGGCGGCGAGGTGCATCTCCGGTGTCATCGGCTGGTCGAACGACGCGGCGATCAGCCGGCCGTAGTCCGCGAAGTCACCGGTGTCGGAGTCGGGGATCCCGAGGAGTTCGCTGATCACCGCGATCGGCAGCGGTGCCGCGAAGTCGGCGATCAGGTCGAACTCGTCGTCGTGCAGCAACGACTCCGCGACCTTCTCGACGCGCGTCCGGTACTCGTCGATCTTCTTCGGGCTGAACGCGGGCGCGGCGAGCCTGCGCAGCCGGGTGTGGTCGGGCGGGTCGGTCTCCAGGAACGACTCCGGCAACAGGCCGCTCATGCCCGGATAGGTGCCGTCGGTGTACCGGACACCGAACCGGCGGTCGCGGAGGATCTTGTTGCACATCGCGTGGTCCGCTGTCACCCAGACGCCGTTGTCCCTGACCAACGGGCCACGCGCACGTACCTGCTCGTAGATCGGATGTGGATCTTCACTGCCGGTCAGTTGCTCCAGCATCGCGCACCCCCAGGTAGAAAGTCGTGAGCACCAGCCGGGGAGCGTCGAGCGGCGCCAGTCGTCCGGCGGCGATCCCCTCCCAGGCGCTGTAGACGCCGGCGTAGAGGATCTGGGCGATCCACCACGCGGGCAGGTCGGCACGCAGCCGCGTGCCCTGCAACCGGGAGATCAGGTCGATCACCGGCTGGTCCATGGTCGTGAGGCGCACGCTGAGCCGTTCGTCGTCCTGCAGGTTCGGGAACCGCAGCAGGAACTCGACGCGCGGGCCGAGCGGCACGAGCTTCTCGACGAGCTGCTCGATCGCGTCGTCGGTGTCGAGGTCGACGCCGGAGATGGCCTCGTCGACCAGGTCGAGGGCCTCGGTGGCGAGCGCGTGGATCAGGTCCGCCCTGGTCGGGAAGCGCTTGTGGAGTGTGGTCCTGCCGACACCGGCCGCCTTCGCCACGTCGCCGAGCGACGCCGTCGGGTCCTTGAGCAGCACCGATGTCGCCGTCTGCAGGAGGTGAACACTCATGTTCACAACGGTACACGAATGTTCAGCTGGCATGATGTGCGTTCGTGTCCCGACGCTGGCTGAAGGCCAACGCCCTGCTCACGCCCACCGGGCTGTGGCTGGGGATTTTCCTGATCGCGCCGCTGGCGATCGTCGTCCAGTTCAGCTTCGCCACGCGGGACACCGGTGTCGCCCGCGCGGTGCTGCCGTGGACGACGCAGGCCTACCTGACGGCGCTCGACCCGGCGTTCCTGCCGATCTTCGGGCGGACGCTGGTCTACGCGGTGGCGACGACCGTCGCCTGCCTGCTGCTGGGCTTCCCGCTGGCGTGGTTCATCGCGCGGCACGGCGGCCGGTTCCGGACCGTGCTGCTCGCGGCGGTGCTGATCCCGTTCTGGTCGAGCTATCTCGCCCGGATCTACGCGTGGAAGGCGCTGCTGGACGGCGAGGGCCTGGTCAACACCGTGCTCGGCTGGGTGGGGCTGGACCGCGACGGCGGGTTCCTGCTCACGCACGGCGCGGTGGTCCTGGGGCTCACCTACGGCTTCCTGCCGTTCATGGTGCTGCCGCTGTACGTGGCGTGCGAGCGGTTCGACTTCCGGCTCGTGGAGGCGTCCTACGACCTCGGCCACGGGCGCGCGTCGACGTTCTTCCGCGTCGTGCTGCCCGGGGTGTTCACGGGTGTGCTGGCCGGGTCGTTGCTGGTGCTGGTGCCCGCGGCCGGTGACTTCGTGACGCCGAAGCTGCTCGGCGGTGTCGACCAGTCGACGTTCGGGTCGGTGATCGACGACCAGTTCCGCGGCGGCAACAACTGGCCGCTGGGCTCGGCGATGGCCGTGCTGCTGCTCGTGCTGGTGGTGCTCGTGCTGATCCTGCGCGGGCGGCGTGGGGAGGACGTGCTGTGAACCGTCGTCCGTGGGCGCTCGGAGCCGTTGCCGCGCTGGTGTTCCTGTTCCTGTACGCGCCGATCGCGTGGCTCGCGATCGCGTCGTTCAACTCGTCGCGGTCCCTCAGCCGGATCAGCGGTCTGTCGACGCAGTGGTACGCCGAGCTGGCCGGCGACACGCGCGTGCTGGACTCGTTGCGGCTGACCCTGCAACTGGCGCTGGCGTCCGCGGCGATCTCGACGGTGATCGGGACGCTGGCGGCGTTCGGGCTGCGGCGGGCGTTCCCCGGTCGCGGGCTGTGGACCGTGCTGCTGTCGCTGCCGCTGGTCGTGCCCGAGGTCGTCATGGGTGTGGCGATGCTGGGGTTCTTCGTGAAGATCGCGGGGATTCCACTCGGGTTCGGCGCGTTGCTGTTCGCGCACGTGGCGTTCTCGCTGAGCTTCGTGGTCGTCGTGGTGCGGTCACGGGTGTCCGGAATGGACGTTCGGATGGAGGAGGCCGCGGCGGATCTCGGAGCTTCGCCCTTCGTCGCTTTCCGAACCGTCACCTTGCCGTTGGTGGCTCCCGCGGTGGTGGCGGGCGCGGCGTTCGCGTTCCTGCTGTCGTTCGACGACGTGGTGATCTCCTCGTACCTCACGGGTGTCGGCTCCACGACGTTGCCGGTGTTCGTCTACGCGCAGGCCTCGAAGCGGGGAATCTCACCGGAGATCGTGGCGCTGTCGACGTTGATGGTGGCGGCGACGGCGTTGCTGCTGATCATCGGTGTGGTGATCGCGTCGTGGCGCGCGCGTAAGGCCGGATCTGTCGCGCAGCTGGCCTAACTTCGTGCCAGGGCTGTATCTCCGCCTGTGCGGGGACGACTTCTCGGGTGGTGACACCGGCAGCTCTTGGGGGAAGACGTGCCGAAGTTGCACATCCACTTCACCGATCGGGACCTCGCGCGCACGCGGATGAAGCTGGAGACAGACCTGCTGTGGGAGATCGTCGGCAGCGCCCAGATCCTGCACTGCGGAAACGACGACCTGGCTTTTGGTCCGTGGCGTCGCCGTGTGCGTGAACTCGCTGCCCGGGACGTGGATCTGCGGATGGCGTTGCGCACCATGGCGAAACTGGCGCCGCACGCGGTCCTGCCGTCGCCGCCGCAGCGGCTGCACCGGGCTCTGCGCGTCTACTTCAGGTCCGTGATCGAGCCGCACCTTCCGGTGATCGAGGACGGGGTGCGCACCGAGGTGGCGGCCAAGATCCAGCGGTACCTGCACTGCGGTCCGGAAGGACTGCTGGAGGTGCTCGGGCCCGCCACGCGGTGGGATCCGCCCGTGCTGTCCGTCGACCACCCGCACCGCAGGGACGTGCACCTCGACGGACGGGGGCTCGTGCTGGTGCCGTGCTACTTCGCCCTGCACCACCAGGTGGTGCAGGCGGATCCGCAACTGGCGTACCCGATCCGGACCGAGTGCCGGCTGCTGGCGGGCGGGCGCCCAGGTGGTGATCACGTGACCGCGCTGCTGGGCTCCACGAGGGCGTCGATCCTGCGGTCCGTGGTCGGCGGGAGCACCACCACCCGGCTGGCGAAGCTGGTGGGCGTCGCCCCCGCCACGGTGAGCCACCACACCGGGGTGCTGCGGGAGGCGGGTCTCATCGCCACCGAACGCGAGGAGAACTTCGCCCGGCACCTCATCACCCCGCTGGGACTGCGGGTGCTGGCCGCGGACCGGTGAGGGCCACCGCGGCGGCCGTCCATTTCGGACACCGCCGGGTGGCCCTCGCCGTCAGTTCGTCAGAAACATCCCGCGTAGGTCCGCACCCACTTGTGGGAACGGATCCTCACGCCGGGGAACCCGGACGCCGCCTGGCCCTGGTTGAGGTAGTAGGCGGTGTTGCCCCCGTAGTTCGCCGCCGGGTACATGCACACCCCGGCGTAGGACGCGCTGGTGCCGTTGTTGTAGGACGCCTGCACGGCACGGGAACCCGACCACGAACACCTGACGTCGCCACCCTGCCAGTCGGGGTCGGCACTCGACCACCGGCAGCGGCTGCTGCTGCCGTCGGCGACGGGCCACACGCACAGGCTGCCACCGGGACAGGACAGGGCCAGCGCCGAGACGTCCTGCGTCGTCGCAGGCACCGACACGTCGATCACGGTCTGGCTCGGGCTCGCCGCGGACGAGCTGCCCAGGAACGCCACCATCGCCAAAGCCGCGGCGAACAGCACACACAACGCTTTTCTCATATCTCCCCCTGAGAGATTTGATGTGCGGGAGGCGAAGTATTCCGAGAGCGGCAGGCGCCGGGAGGGTCCTTAGAACCTCGTCGAAACGCTTCCACGCGACCGGGGATCGACCGGGGCGTCAACTTTCGTCGCGCGGATCCGATACTCCAGCGTGCCGCGCGGACGTGGGACGTCTCGTAGCTTGAGAGCGTGATTACTGCTGTGCGGACCAGGGCGGAGGCGCTGTACGCCGACACCCTGGCCCGGTTCAAGGCGCTGACCCCGGTGCGGGTCACCGGCGACCTGATCGTCGTGGTCTCCGTGATCCTGCTGGACCTGTGGCCGGGGCCGTGGGCCGAGCACAAGGCGTCGGGCTGGGCGCTAGCCGGGTTCATCGCGACCTACCTGGTGCTGTTGCCGCTGCGGCACGTCTTGCCGGCGACCGTGATGATCGGCGGGGCGGCGATCCCGTTCCTCGGGCCCGCGCTGATGGTCGTGCTGAGCTACACGGCGGGGCGGCGGATCGAGTCGTGGGTCAAGGCGGTCGTGTCGACCACGATCACGTTCGTCGTCGTGGTGCTGATGTGGGACTGGGACACCAGGCCGATCGACATCGAACCCGTCTACGGGATGCTCATCCTGATCACGATCTTCGGTGTCGGCGTGGCGCTGCCGTTCCTCGTCGGCCGGTACCTGGCGCAACGCGAGGCGCTGGTGCAGGCGATGCAGGACCGCGAGGCGCGGATGCGGATCGAGCACAGGATGCTCTCGCGCCAGGTGCGCCTGCGGGAACGCAGCCGCATCGCCCAGGACATGCACGACAGCCTCGGCCACCGGTTGTCGCTGATCTCCGTGCACGCCGGTGCGCTGGCGCTCGACCCGTCGCTGGGGGACAAGCAGCGCGAGGCGATCGGGGTGCTGCGCTCCGCGGCGTTGACGGGCATGGAGGAACTCCGGGCGATCATCGGCGTGCTGCGGGCCGAGGACGGTCCCGACGACGACCCGGCGACACGGACCGTGGAGTCCATCGACTCGTTGGTGAGCGACGCGCGCAAGGCCGGTGTGCTGGTCAGTCTGGTGCGCGGCGGGCAAGCGCATCCGTTGCCGTCACGGGTGTCGCACGCGGCCTATCGCGTGGCGCAGGAGGGCCTGACCAACGCCGCCAAGCACGCGCCGGGCGCCGCCGTGCAGGTGACGGTGAAGTACGAGCCGGACGCGCTGGTCGTGGAGGTGCGCAACAACCCGTCCCGCACGGGCTCGCCGACGGGTGAACCGGGCGTCGGCCTGATCGGGCTTTCTGAACGCGTGCGCGTGGCGGGCGGAATCCTGCACGTGGGGGCGCTGCCGTCGGGCGGCTTCCGGATCGCTGCCGTGCTGCCGTACGAGGAGACAGCGCTGCCAGAACCGGAGGACGAGCAGGAGGAAGTCGAGCCGAGGCGGCGCATCCGCAAGTGGGCGGGCATCGGGTCGATAGCAGGTGCGTCGCTCGTGCTGACCGTCATCATCGGCGGCTTCACCGTCCTCGGCACCCAGCCGGTGACGGAGGTCGTGACGCAGGAGAACCTCGACCGGATCCGGGAAGGACAGCCAGAGGCCGAGGTGATGGCGCTGCTGCCGGCCGGCGACGAACCCCTCGTGGGCGACGGTGAACGCAAGTCTCAGGCCACCCCCGAACCGCCGGGCGCGCGCTGCATCTACCACATCACCGACGAGCAGTCCTACCGCGACGACGGCACACGGGTGGTGCGTTTCTGCTTCCGGGACGGCAAGCTGGTCGAGAAGAAGATCCACGTGCAGAGGACTGGTTCATGATCCGGGTGCTGATCGCCGACGACGAGCCGCTGATGCGGGCGGGCATCAAGGCCATTCTCAGCACGGCCGACGACATCGAACTGGTGGCGGAGGCGGGCGACGGCCGCGAGGCCCTGCAGATCGTGCGCGAACGCCGCGTCGACGTGGCGGTGCTCGACATCCGCATGCCGCGGATGGACGGCCTGGCGTGCGCACGGGAGCTGAAGGTCGTCGCACCGTCCGTGCGGGTCGTCATGCTGACGACGTTCGGCGAGGACGAGAACATCGTGCGCGCGCTGTCCGACGGCGCCGCCGGGTTCCTGCTGAAGGACTCGGCGCCCGAGGAGCTCCTGCGTGCCGTGTGCGCGGTGAACAACGGCGAGGCCTACCTGTCGCCGATGGTCACGTCACGTGTGGTGGGCATGGTGGCGACGTCCGGGCAGCCGAAGCGTCAGGAGGCGCAGAAGGCCGTCGCCGGGCTGACCGAGCGCGAGGTCGAGGTGCTGGCGCTGCTCGGGCAGGGGATGTCGAACGCGGACATCGGGGCCAAGCTGCACATGTCCGAGGCGACGGTGAAGACGTACGTGTCGCGGTTGCTGGCGAAGCTGGGCCTGACAAACCGGGTGCAGGCGGCGCTGCTGGCACGGGACGCGGGCATCGCGAGCTGAACGGCGGAACGACGTGAGGCCGTCCGGGTGACACCCGAACGGCCTCAAACGTCTCATGCGGCTAAGCGTGACTCCGCCGCCCGGTTACCAGGCGGTAGATGCCGAGCAGGATCAGCGAACCGACGATGGCCAGCAGCCAGGTCCTCAGGTCGAAGAACGACCCGAGATCGGTCCCGAAGAGCGCGGATCCGATGAATCCGCCGAGAATCGCACCCACGATGCCGAGCAGCATCGTGATGATGAAACCGCCGGGGTCGTTACCAGGCATGATGGCCTTGGCGATGGCGCCGGCCAACAGACCGAGCACGATCCATCCCAGGATGCCCACGGAGAGTCTCCTTCCATCCGCTGTCGTGGAAGGAATGCCCCCGAACTGGCGACTTCACGCCTGGAAAACCGCTCCGTTATCAAAGTAGCGGGCTGTGCCGGGCTCTCAGGCACTCTCCGGAACAATGAGGGGCGATGAGTACTCCACGCACTGTCCTGATCCTGGGATCGACCGGCTCCATCGGCACCCAGGCGCTCGATGTCATCCGGCGCAACCGCGACCGCTTCCGCGTCGTCGGGCTCGGTGCCGGTGGACGTCAGCTGGACCTGCTGAAGCAGCAGGCAGCAGAGTTCGACGTGCCGGTGGTCGCGGTGGCCAACGGCGCCGACGTGCCCGGCGTCAAGACGCTGACCAGCATGGTCGACCTGATCGATGCCTGCCCCGCGGACGTGGTCCTGAACGGCATGGACGGGTCGCGCGGGCTCGAGCCGTCGCTGAAGGCGCTGGAGACGGGGGCCACGCTGGCGCTCGCCAACAAGGAGTCGCTCATCGCGGGCGGGCCGCTCGTGCTGAAGGCCGCCAAGCCCGACCAGATCGTGCCGGTCGACTCGGAGCACTCGGCGCTCGCCCAGTGCCTGCGCGGTGGCGCGCCGCACGAGGTGCACAAGCTCGTGCTGACGGCGTCCGGCGGGCCGTTCCGCGGCAGGACCCGCGCCGAACTCGCCGACGTCACCGTCGGTCAGGCCATGGCGCACCCGACGTGGTCGATGGGCCAGGTCGTGACGATCAACTCGGCGAACCTGGTGAACAAGGGCCTCGAACTGATCGAGGCGCACCTGCTGTTCGGGGTGCCGTACGACCGCGTCGACGTCGTGGTGCACCCGCAGTCGATCATCCACTCGATGGTGACGTTCACCGACGGCTCGACGCTCGCCCAGGCGTCGCCGCCGGACATGCGCCTGCCCATCTCACTGGGCCTGGGATGGCCGGAGCGCGTCGCGGGTGCCGCGGCCGCCTGTACCTTTGACACCGCCACCTCGTGGACGTTCGAACCGCTGGACAACGTCACGTTCCCCGCGGTCGAGCTGGCGCGGCAGGCGGGTAGCGGTGGTGGCTGTCTACCCGCGATCTACAACGCCGCGAACGAGGAGGCACTCGCTGCTTTCGTCGCTGGCAAGACGTCGTTCCTGTCGATCGTGGACACCATCGGCCAGGTTCTCGGCGAGGCGAACGACTGGCGGAGCGACCCCGCGGACACCGCGGAGGTCCTCGCCGCCGAGGACTGGGCACGCGCACGTGCCCGCGAGCTGGTTGGAAGGAACTGAACGGTCCGTGAACACACTCATCAACATCCTCGGGGTGCTGTTGTTCGCGTTCGGCATCGCGGTCTCGATCGCGCTGCACGAGTTCGGGCACCTGCTGACCGCGAAGGCCTTCGGCATGAAGGTCACCCGCTACTTCATCGGCTTCGGCCCGAAGCTCTTCTCGTTCCGCAAGGGCGAGACCGAGTACGGCCTGAAGGCGATCCCGGCCGGCGGCTTCTGCGAGATCACCGGCATGACGGCGCTCGAGGACGTCCACCCCGACGACAAGCCGCGCGCCTTCTACCGCCAGAAGGTCTGGAAGCGCGTCGTCGTCCTCTCGGCGGGCTCCATCACGCACTTCCTGCTCGGCTTCATCATCCTGCTGATCCTCGCGATGTCGCTGGGCCTGCCGAACAACAAGGACCTGCCGGTCCTCGCCCAGGTCTCCGACTGCGTGCAGGACTACACGGTCCCCTACGACGCACCGTGCCCGGCCGGCGCGCCAGCCCCGGCGAAGAACGCGGGCCTCAAGCCGGGCGACCAGATCGTCTCGATCGCGGGCAAGCCCATCGCGACGTGGACCGACATGCAGAAGGTCACCCGCGACCTGAGCGGCCCGAACGAGTTCAAGGTCCTGCGCGACGGCAAGGAGCTCACCCTCACCGTCGACGTGCCGAAGGTCACCCGCCAGATCTCCGACGGCAAGAACGTGCAGGTCAAGGAGGTGGGCGCGATCGGCGTGATCGTGCAGCAGGCCTTCACCTACGGCCCGATCGACGCGATCCCCGCCTCCCTCTCCTTCACCGGCGAGATGTTCGTGAACACCTGGAAGGGCCTCCTGCGCTTCCCGGAGCGCATCCCGGCCGTGGTCAAGGCCATCGGCGGCGGCGAACGCGACCTCGACACCCCGATCTCGGTGGTGGGCGCCTCCCGCCTGGGCGGCGACGCGGCGGAACGGGGCCTCTGGGCGTTCTTCATCCTGATGCTCGCGGGCCTCAACTTCTTCGTGGGTGTGTTCAACCTCCTGCCGCTGCTCCCGCTTGACGGTGGTCACATCGCCGTCAACCTCTACGAACGGGTGCGAGACTGGATTCGGAAGCTGCGCGGGAAGCCCGCCGGCGCCCCGGTCAACTACATGCGCCTGTTGCCGCTCACCTACGTGGTCATCTTCATCGGCGGCGCCATCACGCTGCTGACCGTGACCGCCGACATCGTCAACCCGATCAGGTTGCAGTAGTGAACACGGAAAGGTGCACAACCCATGAGTGACGGCGTGATGCTCGGAATGCCGGCACTGCCGCCGCCGGTGCTGTCCGAACGACGCAAGACCAGGCAGCTGATGGT
>NZ_BMRE01000029.1 GCF_014648475.1 Lentzea flava
GGCCGCCGCTGACGCGGCGACCCGTCCCAACGAACTCACCCCTGGTTAAAACACCAGGTTCACCTCAGGTGGACAAATGCGCCGTTCATCGGTTGCTCGGGCTAGAACGGCTTGGGCTCAGCCGCGATCTCGCCCAGGATGTCACTCAGCGGGCGCGAAGACTGTTGGGTCAGCGAAACGGCCTGGCCCGGCGGCACGTTCTCCGCGATGTCCGTCCCGGCGCACGTGACCCGGGACGCCGGCAGGATCCCGGACACCAGGTACTTGTTGACCAGCGCATCGACGCAGGCGTTGCGCCGCAAGGCGTAGTGCCCGTGCTGACCGTCGTTGGACACGTTGATCAACGGCACGTTGAGGTGCTCGGCCATGACCCGCCCGTTGGCGAGCGGCGTCTGCGTGTCGCCGTCGGAGTTGATCACGATGCCCGCGGGGTACTTCCGCGTGATGGCCGGGATCTTCTCCGGCCGCTGGAACGCGCGGAACGTGCAGTTGGTGGGCGCCATGTAGTCGACGGTCCCGCCGTACGGGTTGGTGTCCCGCCACCGCTTCATGTCGTTGTAGTAGGTGTTGACGTCGGTGAACCAGTCCCACTCGCAGGTGACGGCCTGGTACGTGCCGGGGGAGGTGGGCTCGATGTCGCCCTTCTTCAGCGCCGCGACGATCGCGGAGGCCTCAGCGGGATCAGCGGCTCCGGCCTTGATCGAGGCGATGTGACGTGCGAACGCGGCCCACGAACGACGGTAGCGGGTGGCTCCCACCGCGTAGTCGAACGACGAGACGTCCGCGTACCCGCCGAACGGACCCGCCTTCAGCTTCGCCGCGATCGCGTCCAGCTCACCGCGGACGGCGGCGGGTGTGGTGCCGAGCCCGTAGGTGGAGTTGCGGGCAGCGGTCCACTCCGTCCACTTCTTCAGGTTGTCGGTGATCGCGTCCACCACGTCGACGTCCTGCTCGTGCCACGTCTTCAGCGGGTCCAGAGCGGAGTCCAGCACGCTGCGGTCGAGCGACTTCGGGAACATGGAGCCGAAAACGGCACCGAGCTGCGTTCCGTACGAGTACCCGACGTACGAAACCTTCTTCTCCCCCAACGCTCCGCGGATGACGTCCATGTCGCGGGCGGTGTTCATGGTCGACACGAACCGGCGCATCTCGCCGCCACCGCGCTGGCAGTTGGCCTCGACGGCACGCCCGTAGTTGGACCAGTTGGCGAGCTGCGCATCCGTCGGGCGCGACGGGAACTCGTCGTCAGACGGCGTGGAGATGCACCGCAGCTGCGTCGACCGGCCGACGCCCCGCGGGTCCATGCCGATCACGTCGTAGATCTTCAGCACCTCGGTCTGCGCGTTGAACCAGTGCACCGCGCCCAGCCCGGACCCACCGGGCCCGCCGGGGTTCGTCAGCAACACGCCTCTGCGGCGTGCCGGATCCGCGGCCTTCTTGCGGGAGATCGCGATCTCCAGATTTCCGTTGCCGGGATTCTTGTAGTCCATCGGCACGATCACCGTGGCGCACTCGACCCCGGTCGACGGCGACACCCACCCCGCCGGGCACTCGGCCCAGGCCACCGTCTGGTTGTAGTACTCGTCCAGCGGCCCCGGTTCCGCATGGGCCGTTCCCACCAGGGACATGAGCAGCGGGGCGGCCAAAGCCGCCGCGCCCCAACGCTTCCTCACCGCGACACCCCTCCGATCGTTGGTCGGCGACGACGCTTCCGCAGTCGCCGACCCGATCGAAACCCGCCGAAGGTCGGGTGAATTTCACCGCACCTCGCACACCTCGTAGGTGAGGACGAGGCCGTCGAGCACGCCCTTCGCGACCGCCTGCACGCGGTTCAACCAGCGGTAGCGGTCGTCACCGGTCTCGAAGAGCGGCGCGGCGTAGAGCGGCGCACCGAAACCATTCGAGACGTCAACCCGTCCTGAGTAGTGCAGATACACGAAAGCGCCGTCGTGGGTGCGCAGCACAGAGCGGACGTCCAGCGTCGCGGTGCCGTCCGGGCCGATGGTGAGCCAGTCCGCGGTCGACGTGCCGTGCATCCTGCCGCGCAACCGCTCGCCTTCGAACGTCCCCGACTCGACCTCGTAGATCAGGCGGTCACCGGCGGGCGTTTTCGGGAGCGTGTAAGGCTTCCGCAGCCTCGCGGTCATCGTTCCCAGCGGTACTAGCTCCATCACGCGACCGTCCCACCGTCGACCACGAGGATCGAGCCGGTCGTGTAGGCGGCGGCCTCACAGGTCCGGCCCAGCGCGGTCTTCGCGACGACCGCGGAGCGCAGGTTCTCGTCGGCGACGATCGCCGCCGAAAAATCGGTGCGGATCGCGCCTGGCGCCACGGCGTTCACCCTGATCCCCGCCGGGCCCTGCTCGCGGACGAGCGTCCGGCTAGCGCTGATCATCGCGGCCTTGGCGGCGGAGTAGAGGCCCATGAACGGCTCGGCCTTCAGTCCGGCGGCCGACACGACGTTGACGACCGACCCGCCACCGGCACCGAGACCGGCGGCGACGGCAGCGCGGGTCAGAGCCAGTAGCGCGCGCACGTTCAGGGTCATGATCTTGTCGGCCTTGGCGGAGACGTCGATCAACGGGTCGAACGGCGGCGCGGCGCCGGCGTTGTTCACCAGCACGTAGAGGCGGTCGAAGCGATCGACGACGGGCAGCGCCTCGACCTCGAACTCGCGCTCGACGGCCGCGGCGACCTCCTTGGTGGTCTCGGCTGTCCGCGCGACCACGGCAACGCTCGCCCCCGCACGGGCCAGCGCGCGCACCGACTCCAGACCGATGCCACGGGTACCACCGGTGACCAGTGCGACGTGTCCGATCAGCGAAAACGGGTTGCTCGACATGGCCGCGAAACTAGGGGGCCGCCGCGCCGGGCGACAACGAGCGCCGCTTATCTGCCGGGAAACCCCGTACACGGCGTGCGGAGTGCGGTTTTGGTAGGAAGAGGTATGGATCCGGTCAAGGCGTTGAAGCAGGTGGCGTTCCACCTCGAACGGGCGGGCGAGCCGACCTACCGCGTCCAGGCCTTCCGCAAGGCGGCGGCCGTCATCGCCGATCTCGACCCGGCGGAGGTCGAGAAACGCGCGAAACTCGGCACTCTCACCGACCTGAAGGGCGTCGGAAAGGCGACGGCCGGTGTCGTGGTGGACGCGCTGGCCAACCGCGAACCGTCCTACCTCGCGAAGCTGCGGCACGTCGACTTCTCCGGCGGCGAGGAGCTGCGTGCGAAGCTCAAGGGCGACTGCCACGTCCACTCCGACTGGTCCGACGGCGGCAGCCCGATCAGGGAGATGGCGGAGGCTGCCCGCGACCTCGGCCACGAGTTCATGGTGCTGACCGACCACTCGCCGCGCCTGACCGTCGCGAATGGACTGTCCAGGGCCCGGCTGGAGAAGCAGCTCGAGGTCGTCGCCGAGCTGAACGTGGAGCTGGCGCCGTTTCTGATCCTCACCGGCATCGAGGTCGACATCCTCGACGACGGTTCGCTCGACCAGGACGACGACATGCTGGAACGCCTGGACGTCGTGGTCGCGAGTGTCCACTCGAAACTGAAGATGCCGAAGGCAGAGATGACCGAACGGATGGTGACTGCGGTGTCGAACCCGCACGTCGACATCCTCGGCCACTGCACCGGTCGCCTCGTCGTGGGCAAGGGCCGGCCGGAGTCGCAGTTCGACGCGGTGCGGGTGTTCGAGGCCTGCGCCGAGCACGGCACGGCGGTCGAGATCAACTCACGGCCGGAGCGCCTCGATCCCCCGCGCAGGCTGCTGAGCCTCGCCGTCGACGCGGGCTGCACGTTCTCGATCGACAGCGACGCGCACGCGCCCGGCCAGCTGGACTGGCTGCACTACGGCTGCGCGCGGGCGGAGGAGTGCGGCGTCACGCCCGACATGGTGATCAACACCCGGTCCGCATCAGCGCTGCTGTCCGGGTGAGGTGCTCGTACCACGAGACCAGCGGCCCGGTGTCGGCCAGCGCGCGGCCCAGCGCGACCCGGCACAGGTCCCTGACCGGCTCCGGATCCCACCCGGCCACCAGCTCGTCCACGGTCCCCAACGACCCCAGCGCGTACTGCTCCAGGCCAGCGCAGATCGGCACGACGGTCCCGTCCGCCTTCACCACGAGCGGATCGACGCGCACGAACGCCGACGGATCCGACCGCAGCAGGGCGGCGGACGTGACGTCGAACTGCACCTCGACGGCGTCCTCCTCGGCGACGCGGTTCAGCTCCACGGCCGCGTAGACGAGGTCGACCCGATCGACGCCGTACGGCCGCACGCGGACCTTGCGCGCGCCCTCCCCCACCGCCTCGGCGGCCATTTCCCGCAGTGATGACACGTTCTCCGGCACGAGGTCGATCAGCACGGTCACCCGGTGACCGTCCGCGGCGCATTCACCCACATCGTCCAGCCCGACCACGAGCTCGGCTCCCGGCACGACGGCGAGCCAGCGAGGGTCGTGGACCTCGACTCCCATACCCGTAAGGAGCCGCCATTCGGCCCACAAATACCTCCGTACCGCTCATCGGGCCATTTGGTTTTTCCACCTGGCTGTATCAGGGCCGCCGGCGCTTCCATCGAAGTGCGGAGAACCTCGTCACCCACTCCCGCCACAGCCGCGGATGGGCCGATCAGGGGACTTGGGGTCACACCATCGGGAACACCCGAAACGGGTTCTCACGCAGGAGCGACGTCATCTTCGGGGAGGGAGGGAGCATGCGCCGCCAATTCATCGTCCCAGCGGAGTCGTGCGCCCGGAGTGCGGCCGAAGCGCGCCGGACGGTGCTGCGCGATCTCCACGACGGTGTTGGCCCGTCACTCGCCGCTGTCGCCCTCGGGCTGCGGTCCGCACGGCAGCTGCTCACCTCCGACCCGGCCGGCGCGGCGCGGATGCTCGCGGTGCTCGAGGAGGAGATGCATTCGGCGATCGACGACATCAGGTCGCTGGTGGCGAGCGAGAACCCGGCCTCGGTGACCAAGCACGGTCTGGTCGGGGCGGTCGAGCTGTTCGTCGCCGCGCTGCGGTCCCGGCTGCACGTGGCGATCGACGTCGTGGTGCTCGGCGAGATCCCGGCGTTGCCCGACGCGGTGAGCGTCGCGGCGTACCGGATCATCCGCGAGGCGTTGACGAACGTCGTGACGCACGCCGACGCGCGCACCTGCCAGGTGCGGCTGTGGTTCGACGCCGAGCTGCGCGTCGAGGTGGTCGACGACGGCGTGGGAGCGGCCGAGGTGTCGACGGGCGTGGGTCTCGCCTCGATGCGGCAGCGCGCCAGCGATCTCGGCGGGGAGTGTCGCGTCGAACCCGGTCTCGGCGGCGGTACCAGGCTCGCGGCCGCACTGCCCCTGTCATGACGTTGCGCGCGCTGGTCGTGGACGACCACCCGTTGTTCCGCCGCGGCGTGATGGCTGCCCTGATCGACGGCGGCATCGACGTTGTCGACGAGGCTTCCGGTGGCACGGCCGCCGTCGCACTCGCGCAGCGGCTGCAGCCCGACGTGATCGTGATGGACCTCAACATGCCGGATCTCGGCGGTGTCGAGGCGACGCGCCGGATCGTCGCGGCACGGCCGTCCGCACGCGTGCTCGTGCTGACGATGTTCGACGACGACGAATCCGTGTTCGCGGCGATGAAAGCCGGCGCGCGGGGATATCTGGTGAAGTCCTCGCGCCCTCAGCAGATCGTGGACGCCGTGCGCGCGGTCGGCGAGGGTGAGGCGATCTTCAGCCCTGCCGTCGCCACGCGGTTGCTCGACTTCTTCGCCACGGCACCACGTCCGACCACGCTGGGAGGACTCACCGGGCGCGAGCGGGAGATCGCTCGCCTCATGGCGGACGGCAAGGGCAACGCCGCGATCGCCAAGGAGTTGTTCCTCAGCACCAAAACCGTCCGCAACCACGTGTCCAACATCCTCCGCAAGCTGCAGGTCGCCGACCGCGCTCAGGCCGTGAACCTGTTCCGGGACACATCGGGATGACTGCCCCTGTCGACCGGGACGTTCCCGGTCGGATGATTGGTCGTGCCGCCGTCAGAAGGGGAGCTGATGAACGCCGAGCCCGTCACCGTCGTCCTGCACGCCACCGACTCCATCACCCGCGCTGGCGTGACCGTCGCACTGCGCTCCCGGCCGGAGATCCGGCTCGTCGAACCGGAGACCGCGGAGAGCTGCGTCGCGCTCGTCGTCGCGGAACGTCTGGACGACAACGTGCTGCAACTGCTGAGAAAGCTGCAGTGCCAGCCCAACCCCGGCATCGTGCTCGTCGCCGGTGACGTGGCCGACTCCGAGCTGCTCGACATCGTCGGCAGCGGTGTCTCCGCCGTGCTGCGCCGCTCCGATGCCACCCCGGACACGCTGGTCCGGCTGATCCGCGCGGCACACGCCGGGGAGGGGTCGCTGCCCGCGGATCTGCTCGGCCGGCTGCTCGGCCGCGTCTCCCAGCTGCAGCGCAACGTGTTGCGCCCCAACGGGCTCAACCTCGCCGGCATGTCCAGCCGGGAGACCGAGGTGCTGCGGATGATCGCCGACGGCCTGGAGACCAGGGAGATCGCGGAGCGGCTGTGCTACTCGCAGCGGACGGTGAAGTCGATCCTGCACGACATCACCAACCGCTTCCAGCTGCGCAACCGCGCCCACGCCGTGGCCTTCGCGCTGCGCGAAGGCCTCATCTGACCTCATTCCGCGCGGCCGTTGAGGACGACCGAAGGCGTGCACGCGCCCTTGGGCTGCGGGTTCTGGCAGCTCACCCGGAACACGATCTTCTCGCCCGGCTGGAACCGCAGCGGTTCCTGGACGTGCTCGTCGCGGTCCCGGAAGTTCCCGAGCCCGATGACCCTGATGACCGTGCGGGTCCCGTTCGCGTCCCGGACGAGCTGGGCCGTGCCGGTGTCACCCTTGGCGTTCTCGAAGAAGATGTCCTTGATGAGAACGGTCTTCTTGTCGTCCGGCGGGGTGAACGAGATCTCGGTGAACGAGCCGGTGTTCGCCACGATCGGCGCGGTGACGTCGATCCGGAACGTCACGGGCTCGCCCTTCTCCGCGGGCTTGGGCAGCGTCGGCGTCCCGCTCGTGTCGCCCGGCTTGAGGCCCAGCGCGCCGAGTGCCTGCTCGGCGTTGGCCGCCGCCTTCTTCGACTCCTCCTTGGCGGCTCCCGCCGCACCGGCCGCGTCCTCGCTCTTCTGCTTGATCTCCGCGCTCTCCTGCTGCATCGCCTCGCGGGCGGCGGACTTCACGGCGGGCTTGAGCACGCTGAACCACAGCGCCGCCAACGCACCCGCGAGCAGGAGGAGTGCGATCACCGCGGGCAGCAACCACTTCGGCAGCAGCTGCCGCTGAACCATGGTGCCCTGGGCGAGCAGCGGGTCGCCCTGCTCCGGCGTGATCTCGACCTGGAACGGGTGTCGCTTCGGTTCACCGCGCAGGAACGTCCTGCGCGGCTTGGCCTGCAGCCGCACGAACGCCGTGGTGCCCGGTGGCAGCGAGATCTCCGACCGGTCCAGCCGGAAGTCCAGCTCGTCCTCGGGGTCGACGGCCCGCAGCCGCAGCAGCGCGGGTGCGTTGCCCACGTTGTCGACGGCGACCTCGTACTTGGCCTTTCTGCCGCCCTCCGCCTTGGCGGGCACCAGTTCCGCGGCCACGTCGGTGAACGCGCCGACGGTGACGACGCCCTCCTCGACGACCGAGCCGTGCGGATCTTCGCGCGAGATGACGCGCACGCCGAACGGGACCGCGCCCGCGTAGACGCCCGCGTCACGTGGTGGCGCGAACCGGATGAGCACGGGCGCGGACTCACCGGGGTTGAGGTTGACCACCGGCGGTTCGGCGTGACTCCACGACGCGGCATCGCCGACGACGTCGACCGTGAACTGGTCCACCAGCTCGCCCGCGTTGCGCACCATCACCTGGCAGGTGACGTCCCCGCCCGGTGCGACGGCAAGGTCCGAAGTGGACAGTGTCGCTGTTGCTCCCATGACTGGCAGTCTCCTTCTTTCCCTGTCGCCGCGCAGCGGCGGTGGAGGCGTGACCGGGTGCGCCCTTCGCTGCCCGTTGGGGAAGCCCGGTCAGCCGCGTTCGACGAAGTCCGACGGTTGCACGGTGCTCGGCAGCGCGAGGAAGTCGCCCGACTTCACCTCGCCGAACCTCGTGCCCTCGACGGAGGTGGCGGTGGCCTGGCGGATGCCTTCGGTGTCGTTGTGGAAGACCAGCATCTGGACGGAGAACGTGCCGTCGGCGGTGGTGATCTCCCCCGGTGTCTCGGAGATGCCGGGGTTCCAGCCGAGCCGCACCTTGGCTCCCGGCGGGAAGTCCTTGCCCTGCACCGAGACCACCCCGCCGAGCGGACCTGCCTGCTGGTCGACGGTCAGCGTCGGCTGTTTGACCACGATCCGCGTGGTGGCGACGTTGTCCCCCGCGTCCTCGTCCGGCCCGGTGGCGATCACGACGCCGACGAGCTCGCGGTCGACGGCCTGGGTGGCCGGGATCGTGAGCTTCACCTCGGTCTGGCCGTCGGGTCCGAGCGTGCCGACGGCGCACTCGGGGTCGCAGCCGAACGCGGAGGCGACGACCCGCACGTCGGTGAGCGTCGAACCGGAACTGTTGAGCAGCTTGAACGTCACGGTCACGTCGTCACCGCCGACGAACGCCGGCTGCGGGCTCGCCGACATCGCGAGTGAGAGCGATCCGGTTCGTTCCAGCACCTTCACGGTGACCCTGGACGTGATCGTGCCGACCGCGGCGGTCACCACGTGCTCTCCCGCCGTGACACCGGTGGCTTCTCCGCTCACGACCTTCCGGCCACCCGGCGCGATCTGGCCGAGGTCGCCACCGGCCGGTCCGCCGGTCAGGCCTTCGGGCACGGTCACGGTGAGCGTGGCCGGTGCGGGCGCGAAACCGGTGTTGGCGACGACGACCTCGATCGTCGTCTTGCCGTTGAACGGAACCTCGGCCGGTGTCGCGGTGGTGGTGACGGTGAGCCGCGGAAGTCGTTGCACGGCGGGCTGACCGGCGTTCCGGGTGAGGAGCCGCGGTGTGCCGTTCTGCACGGGCACGGTCCACAGGTCCGGTGGCGACTCGACGTCCGAGGCCGCGAAGACGATCCTGGTGCCGTCCGGGAGCCACGCCGGGCTCCTCGGGCGTTCGACGGCAGAGGAGCCGCGGACGATCACGCGTGCGCCGGTGCCGTCGGCGTTGACCACGCAGATCTGGTCGTCCTGCGTGACGGCGAGGCTCTTGCCGTCCGGGGACCACGCCGGGTCCTCGCCCGGCCGGCCGCGGCACGGATCACCGAACCGCGGGGACAGGTTGATCTGCGAGCTGCCGTCGGGTGTGACGAGCCAGACCTCGGGACCGTCCTGAGCGGTCGACCTGACGGTCACGACCGCGGTGTCGGTGCCGGTGTTGCCGCGCGCGTCGGTCGCGGTGCAGGTGACTCGGGTGACGCCGATCGGGAACCTCGTGCCGGACGGCGGTGTGCAGACCGGGGTGAGCGGACGGTTCTGGCTGTCGGTCGCGCTCGCCTGGTAGGTGACCGCGACGTCGGCGCCGTCCTGCGACTGCACCGTCACGTCGTCGACGCGCACCACCGGTTTGACCAGGTCGGCGACCTGGACGGTGACGGTCTGGACGTAACCGGGGCGGGCCTGCTGCTCGTTGTTGAGCCGGAACTCGATGGTGCAGCGCAGGGTGCTGCCCGCAGTGGCGTCCGGGGCGACCGTGAACTTCTCGGCGAACCGCACGTTCTCGCCGCTCGGGCCGGTGACCGGGCCCGGCGGGGTGAGCTCGACGGTGAGGCCGGTGTCGCACTTCGGCACCGGGGTGATCGTGACGTCGAGGTCCTTGATGCCGTCGAGGATCGCCGTGCGGATCTTCTCCGGACCGGCTCCCTTCACGTACTTCTGCAACGATCCCTTGGGGTCCTTGATGATGTCGTCGATCTGCTTCTTCGAGTTGAGCCCGACCCGCTCGTCGCCGCTGTCGACACCGACGGTGCGGATGTTGGCGCGTTTGAGCTCCACGATGGCGTTCTCGACGGAGTCCTTGCCGGTGACCCGGTACTCCGCGGTCGGTTCGTCACCGATGATCACGACGACCTTGCTGGCGTCGGAGCGGAACTCGAACTCGCGGGTGGCGGTCTCGATCAGCGCGTGTGCCCAGACCTCCGTGGAGAAGGGGTCCGTGACCAGACTGATGCCCTTGACTGCGGCGACGGCCTTCTCGACGTTGTCGGTCAGCTCCAGGCGGCGGCGGAACACCTCGTCCCTGTTCTCCGCACCCGCGTAGGTGGCGACGCCGAACCTGGTCTCCGGCTGCAGAGTCTTGACCTCCTCCATGATCTTGCCGAGCTGGTCCTGGACGCCTTTCAGCTCGTCGGACATCGACTGGCTGATGTCGATGAGCAGCACCACGTCGGGCTTCGGCGGGATGCGCGAGGTGTGCACGACCTGCGTGAGGTCGAAGGTGGTGCCCTGGCGGGCCGGGAGCTCGGTGACGGGCACCTCGATCTCCGGTCGTGGCGGGGTGATGTTGCTGGAGCGCCTGGTGATCGCGATGGTCCTGCCGTCAGGTGACCAGTCGGGCTGGGTGTCGCGGGCGCTGAGGTGGGCGGGGATCGGGATCTCGCCGGTCTTGGCGCCGTCGGACACCCGGTGGATCTGGATGATCGGGCGGGTGCCCTCGCCGGCCGGGACGCGGGTGACGACAGCGATCATCGTGCCGTCCGGGGACCACGCCGGTTGCGACTGCGGCCGCGTCTCGTTGTTCAGAGGCCTGGGGTTCGTGCCGTCGGCGTTGGCGATCACGATGTGGTCGCCGTCGGCGTAGGCGAGCTTGGTGCCGTCGAGCGAGAACGCGGGCTCCTGCTGACTGCCCGGACTCCTCGTGAGGTTCGTGCGCGTGTTTCCGTTGCTGTCCACGGTGAAGACATCGCGGTCGTCGTTCTCCGAACTGGAGAAACCGATCTTGAACGGCTCCGGCTCCGGTGCCGGTTGGGCCCGGCTGACGGGAACCGGCGCGGCGAGCAGCGCCACGAGCAACAACGGAAGTGCGCGCACGGTCATTTCACCTGCTTCTGGAACAGCTCGATCTCGCTGATCACCACGTCGGTGCTCTCGCTGGACGGGTAGACACCCGCGACGAGCACCTGGACCTGCTTCACACCGTCGCCGTTCTTGATGTCGTGGTGCTGCTGCTCCGCCGTGTCGGTGAGCGTGATGTCGTGGGTCTTGCCGGTGTCGAACACCAGCGTGAGGCGTTGCGGCCGGGCGGTTCCCAGGAACTTCTTGGAGTCGCCGCTGTAGACGATCATCCGCCGCAGGTCGGTGACGTGGTCGAACTGGATGGTCAGCGCCGCGGTCTTCGCGTCGGGTGCCGCCCAGTAGGTGCCGTAGTCGTTGTCCATGGCCAGCCCTGCGGGATGGTCGGGGCGTTCCTGGGACGCCGAGAGCGAGCTCTGCCGCACCGGGACCCAGTCCTCGACGAAGAGGTCGACGACCGCGTCCTTACCCTTGACGACCTGGGTGTTGACGGTGCTGCGGAACGGCTGGGAGAACCCGTACAGGCCGCCGAAGAGCAGTACCACGACCGCGAGCGCCCACCGGAAGGCTCTGCCGATGCCCTGGCGGACCTTGGTCGATCGCCTGACGCGGCGCGGCCGGCTGCCTTGCTTCTTGTACTCCGGGCCTTGCCTTGGCACCCAGCGCTTCCACCACGGCTGCTTCTGCGTGACCGCGTCGTGCAGCGACTGACCGCAGACGCCGCAGAACTTCCTGGTGGGCACGTTGCCGGAGCCGCACTGGCCGCAGATGAGGTCACCGGGCTGGGCCTGCCGCCGCATCGTCTGTTGTGGACGGTGGTGGGGCTGCGGCTGCGGCGCGTCGTCCGGGCGCACCGCGCCCGTCTGCACCCTGGCGCCGGTCCACTTCAGGAAGTCGCCGCAGTTGCCGCAGAACTCGGCGTTGGGCGCGTTGTGCTCGCCGCAGGTCTGGCAGACGATCATGTGGTCACCTCGATGGTCGTGGCGACGTGGGCGGGCACCATCCGGCGCACCGCCGCGGTGATCCGCGCCCTGTCGACCGCGGCCGGGTTCGCCACCCGGATGCGGATCAGCACGTGCGCGGGGGAACTGCCCGGGATCGGGCCGTGCGGGCGCGGGGACACCGAGACGCCGCCGCTGTCCGCGATGTCGACCCGGCCGCCGGTGAGGAGCCAGACGTGCTCGGCCAGACCTCTTCTCGTGCCGCGGAACCTGTGCAGCCGCACGGCTCTCGCGACCAGCTCGCGGCGTTGGGCCGGGGTCCAGCTCTCGTCGAGGTCCAGCGCCACCCAGCCGGCCAGCCAGTCGACGAAGTCCGCCGGGGCGAGGCGCGGGTCGAGGTAGGCGGCGAAGCAGTCGAGGACCGTGAAGACAGGGGCGATGACCTCGTCGAGGGCCTGGGTGAAGCGCTGGGTGAAGTCGTCGTCGGTGTAGACGGCGGGCATGCGCTCGCCCAGCGGGTGCGGGGAGATCAGTTCGTCGACGGCACTACGCATGGTCGCACCTCGGGAAGATGGGGCCCGCGATCTCGGCACACATGTCAGCTCCTCGCCACTCGAACCTGGTGCCCGTAGGAAAAGGCCAGGCCGTTGGGCGGCAGGTCGACCCGCTGCACCGACTGTCCCCTCTCGCCGGTCAGCAGGTTCGCCGCGAACAGCCGGACGTCCTCGACCAGCTCGACGCCGGGGATCCGTTGCAGCACCGCGTAGACCTCACCCGAGTGCACCGGCCGCCCGAACGGCCAGCCGTCGCCGTCCGCGCCACCGCGGATCGGGTCGAGGTAGTCGCTCAACGCGTCCATCGCCCTGGCCCTGACCGCCTCGGTCGGGGTCCCGTTGCGCGCCTTGAGGTCCGCCACGACCGTGACGCCCTGGTAGAACGGCGGCTCCACGCTCACCCGCGCCCCGACGCACCTCCGCGCGTCGAGGTGCCGCGCGATGCGCTCGAGCGTCTCCTGGTCGACCTGGAACGCCGCGAAGTTCGGTTCCTCGTGCTCGGGAACAGCGGGCACGACCAGCACGCGCACCCCGTCGTCACCGGGCGCGCACCGCACCCGTGCGACCTCCGGAGCGGCCTCTCGCGCGAGGATCTCGTAGTCCTCGGCCGTCACCGCCCTGTCCCGCGTCCGCAGCGACAGCGGGCCTCTCAGTGCCGCGTCCTCGACCGACTCCCCCGCGACACCGCCGCGACCGGGCTTGCGGTTGGTCACGTTGCTCACGAACGGCACGGGATCCCGTTGCACGGTCACGAGGTTGCGGGCGACGTTGCCCCGCACCCCACCACCGGTGCGGTATTCGGGGACGCGGATCGCCGCGGACTTCGCCGGCACGGCTCCGTAGTGCCGCAGCGTGCCGTCCTGCTGCCGCACCGCTGGGCCGAAGATGATCTGGCCCTCGTTGTTGTCCAGCAGGAAGTGCCGGTCCTGCGGCCCCGACTCGACGAACGTGGGCACCTCGGTCCAGGTGTCCCAGCCGTCGGTGGTGGCGACCTCGACGGTGATCGGCGCGCCCGCGACGACCGGGGTGCGGGCGAGCGGGAACCGTTGTCCCGCCACGCCTTCCGAGACACCGATCGTCTCACCCTTCACGACGTCGGCGTGCACGGCCTCGGTCGTGCCGCCGATCGTGGCCGCGGTGACGTCGCGGATCTTCGGTGAGCGCTGGTAGAACGGCTGGCCCTGCCACAGTTCGGCGGCACGGCAGCGCAGCCAGCCCGCGCGTTGCCTGACCAGGATCGACGTGGTGTGGCCGGACGGGACGTGCACGACGACGTCACCCGCGGAGTTGAAGCCGCCGTTGGTGAAGTGGTCGACCTCGCAGGCGGTCCAGCCCTCGCTCGTCCACGCCTCCCACACCCACGGCGGGTCGGCGGGGTTGATGCCGGAGCCCATCGGCTCGCAGTCGAACCTGAGCAGCACCGCGCAGCCGGGAACCGCGTTGGACAGGCCGAACAGCACGGCGTCACCCGGTTCGGGCTGCTCGCTGAACGCGTGCGGTTCCTTGGCGGCCCTGAGGTCGTCGGTGCGGTCGACGGGCTGACCGTTCGCGGTGGCGGTGGCCAGGTGGGAGAGTTCGCAGGGCACGATCGTGAGCGGGCGGTCGACGGTGAAGACGACGGGTTCCTCGACGCCCTTGCGCTGGGTCGCGACCTGGTTGCCCTGCGGGACCTCCACGGGTGCGGGCTGGGGTGCGGACAGCCAGTAGGTGACGTCCACGCGGGCGGCGGTCGGGGCGAACAGCTCCACGCCGATCAGGTCGAGGAACTTCAGGTAGTGCAGCCGCGGCACGCGGTTGAGCCGGTACATCAGCTCGTCGACCATGTGCGCGAACGCCTCGATCAGCGTGACGCCGGGGTCGGACACGTTGTGGTCTGTCCACTCGGGACAGTGCTGCTGAACGCGGCGCTTGGCCTCGTCGACGAGCTGCTGGAAGCGCCGGTCGTCCAGGTTCGGCAGGGGCAGCGGCATCACGCACCGTCCTCGTGCGGCGGTATGACGTAGAACGGGAAGACGAGGTTGCGCGGGTCGTTGGTGTTGCGCAGGGTGTAGCGGATGTCGATCAGCAGGGTGCCGCTGTCGACCTCGGCGAAGTCGACGACGACGTCGGCCACGTCGACGCGCGGTTCCCACCGCTCCAGCGACTGCCGCACCTCGTAGGCGATCTGCCCGGCCGTCGTGGAGTCCGCGGGCGCGAACACGAGGTCGTGGATCGCGCAGCCGAACTCGGGCCTCATCGGGCGTTCTCCCGGCGCCGTGGCGAGGATCAGCCGGATGCTCTCCACGATCTCGCGGTCACCGTCGACGAGCGCCACCGATCCCGTCGCGTCGGTGCGGACGGGGAAGCTGAGGCCCCTGCCGATGAAATCCACCGTCTCACCCTCCGATCAGGACGGTCGGGCAGCCGGGCGGCAGGATCGGCGCACCGCAGCCGCTCAGGTCGCCCACGCGGGCCGCTGGCTTGCCGCCGATCAGCACCGTCGGGCAACCCGGCGGGATGATCGGCGTCGGCGGGTGCACGGCGGGTGGCGGGAACGAGCAGGTGTGCATGTTCCCGACCGTCGCGGCGGGCAGTCCGCCGATGAGCACGGTCGGGACACCGGGCGGCATGACGACGCCGGGGTGCCCGGTCATGTCTCCGACTCTTGCTGCGGGTGGCATGGTTCGTTCCTCAGTTGATCTTGACGATGGAGCCCTTGACGGTGAGGACACCGCCGGCCGTGACCTCGGTCTGCGCCTGACCGGCGATCTTGACCTGCGTGCCTTCCGCCTTGAGCTCGGTCTGTGCCGTGACGGACACCTTCTGCCCCTTGAGCTCCAGCGGCCCGGTACCCGCGTCGACGGTGATACCGTTCTGCGCCTTGACGTTGATGGTCTTGCCGCTGGTGATCTCGACGTTCTCCGACTTCTGGTCGAGCTTCACGACGAACTTCCCGTCACCGCTGGAGATCACGATGCCGTCGTCCTCGACGAACTCGACCCTGTGCCCCTTCCTGGACACGAAGCCCCGCGCGGCGATCTCGCCGTTGCCGCTGTCGACCGGCGGCTTGCCGAGCGTGGGCGGCTTGTCCTTGCCGTTGTAGAGGCCGCCGAGCACGTACGGGGCGTCGAAGTCGCCGTGCTCGAAGCCGACCAGCACCTCGTCGCCGACCTCCGGCAGGATCACCGTGCCGCGGTTCGCTCCCGCCCCCTGCTGCACGGTCCTCGCCCAGACACTGGTGAAGTCCGCCGACAGCCACGGGAACCTGACCTGAACGCGGCCGATCTGCAGCGGGTCCTTGGCGTTCGTGACGACCGCGGGCACGAGTCCGTTGAGGGGCTTGGGAGTGGTGCCGTGGACCAGGCCGTAGAGGGAGCGTTCCTGCCTGCCCGACACCGTGAACTCCGTGGTGTAGCCGGTGTGTTCGGCGAACAGGTGCCTGGTGCTGGTCAGGGTGTACTTGCCCTGGAACGGTTCGCCGACGTTGGCGAGCGCCACCGCCACTCCCGCCTTCAGCTCGGGGTTTCCCCTCGCCACACCGGTGAGTTCGGCGCACGAGCCGCCGAGCTGGGCCGCCAGCGCCTCCGCCGCGGTCTTGGCCTCGGCGTGCGTCCGGTAGGGCAGGCCAGCTTCGAGGTGCGGCGGTGCCTTGAACTTGTTGGCCAGCTGCGCCGGGTTGGCCTGCGGCACCTCGACGCCGGCGGTGTTCGGGGTGGCGGTCGCCACGATCTCCTGTTTGTTCTCGAAGTCCCAGCCCCTGACCTGGACCTCCGGCACCTGCCCTGCCGTCGTGATGCCCGCCCTGAGCGCCACGAGCGTGCTGTGCATCTCGAGGACGAGCGGGTTGGACCTGGCTTTGGCGTTGGTCTGCGGCGCCGACGCTGGCGGTTGCGGCAGCTTGAAGTCGAGCTTGCCGTCCCTGACCGCGATCTGCGCGCCGACGGTTCTGGCGAGGCGGCTCAGGAACTCCCAGTCGCTCACGTTGTCCTGGCTGAGCTGGGTGTCCGGCCTGCCGCCGAAGCCGGGCACGTTGTCGATCGTGCCCGTTTTGATGTTCGCGCGTTCGGCGACCTTCTTGACGACGTCGCTGACCGTCATGTTCGGGTAGACCGCGACCCGCCTGCCCCGGAACAGCCGGTGTGCCTCGTCGTAGCCTCTCACCTCGGTGAACGTGCCCTGGGCGTCCAGCTCGACGCCGACGGCCGTGATCTCGCCGCTCATCAGCGGTTTCGGGCCGCCGGGATCGGCCGTCTGCACCTTGAGGGCCGCCTTCGCGCCGATCGTGAAGCGCCCCTTGGAGAGCACGACGTGGCCGGGGTCGCGGAACCGCAGCACGAACATGTCCGGCAGGTTCCGGCTGTCGTCGACGTAGGCGTAGGTGAGCAGCAGCTTGACGTCCGCGGGCAGCGGATGCCCCTCGACCTCGACGACCAGGTTGTTGGCGAAGCTCTCGTTAGCCATGCTGGATCTCCTCCAACGCCGGAACGAGCACGGTCGAACCGAGCCGCAGCCGCATCGGGTCGTCGATGTCGTTGGCCTCGGCGATGTACCGCCACAACTCGGGGTTGCCGTACGCCTGGTACGCCAGCGACTGCAACGAATCGCCGGCCGTGAGCGTGTGAGCGTCCCTGGCTGCGAGGGCACCGCTGGTCGGGTTCTGGCCGCCGGGTTCGCCGCTGACCTCCTCCAGGTTGACCGTGCACACCGCCCTGACCGGCATCCCGCCCGGCGTGAAGAGCGTGTACTTGGCCGAGACGCTGGAGACGAAACTCGGGAAGCCCTTCGTGGTGCCCCACTGGAAGATGACCCAGGGCGGGGTGCCCTTGCCGTCCTTGCGACTGTCCTTTGTGGGCACGGTGAGGTTGAAGAGCTGCTCGACGGTCTTGATGGTCGCGTCGCCCATGGTGTCGGTGGAGTCGAGGAAGATCTCCAGGCTCAGCTTGGCCGGCTCGGCCCCCTTGAACTCCGGCACGCCGGCCTTGGCCGCGTTGGGCTGAGCCTGCCGCTGCCACTTGGCGTTCTTGGCGAGCGTGAGCTCCTTGGGGTTGAAGGTGAACTTGATGACGTCCAGCTGCGCCCCTGGCTTCTGCAGCCCGCCCGGCTTGGGCGGCTCGTGCACCGTGATGCTGGCGTGCTCCATCTTCTTGGACGTGGTCGCCGACCCCGCACTGGTGAACGTGACGGTCATCGCGCGTCCAAGAACCCGTGGTGCGCCAGCTCGAGCGTCTCGGTGGCCACCTTGGTCTGCTCGGCGCTCAACTGCGGCCCCGTCCACCGCACCGGCACCACCTCGGCCAACGACCAGCTGGCGATGGTCTTGCCCTCCAGCGTCTTCGCCTCGATGACCGCGGTTCGCCGCTTGATCCCCGCGGCCATCCCGGCGATCCAGCTGGTGATCTTCTGGCTGTCACTGGTGACGGGCCGCGTGAGCTTCACGTTGGGGTACTTGATCCGCGTGGGCAGCTGCCAGACCATCCCGTTGTTGCCGCCCTCTTCCCGCTGCTCGATGACGAACTCGCACCCGAGCCCCTCACAACTGTTGAACGGCCCCAGGTCGTCCTTGTCCACCGACACGTAGAAGCAGACGGCGACGGCTTCCTCAGGTGCGGTCATGGCATGTCCTCACAGGTCGGTGAGCGCCCCACGACGCTCACGGTCGAGCCACAGATCGGCCTTGAGCCGGCGCAGCAGCGGGTCGTACAACTTGCGGAGCAACTCGTCGGCGTTCTGCGAGGCGCCCTGCTGTGCCTGCGGTGGTGCCTCGCTGCGTTGCACGGCGGGTGCTTCCTGGCTCTGCGCGGCCGGTTCCGGGTCCGGTGTGCGGGCGACGACGATCGGGGTCGGGTCCGCGACGGGCAGGGCTGCTTGGGGTGTGTGGGTGACGGGCGGAGTTGCGGCCAAGGCCGGTGCGGTGCGGCGCTGCACCACGGGTGATCCGAAGTTGCCGCCAGGAGCACCCGACGTGAGCGCCCTGGTGACGCTCGTCGATGCCCGCTCGGCGAAACCCGCGATCGGCGCCGAATGCGCGGGGTCTTCGGCCACGGCACGTTGAACGACACGCGATCCAGCCGACCCGCCACCAGCACCGAGAACCGGCAACGGATCGGCAAAACCCGCAACTGGCGCCGACTCGCCGAGGTGCGGCACCATCGGCACGCCGAGCCCAGGGGTTCGTTGCACGGACAGCACATCAGGACGCGCGACTCGTGACGCCGGGAGCCCGCTCACCTCCGCGGCCCGCTGCACAGCATGCCCGCCGGAACCGACAAGCGGCTTCACCGCACCAATCGCGGGCTCAGCGAGTGTGTCCGGACCGGACGTCACACCGGACCCGACGAGCGGCGCCACAACACCGGCGTCGGAAGGTTCCCCAAGCCCAACGAGTGGCATCTCGGCACCAGCCGCCACGACAGGTCCGGCAGGCGAACCCTCGGACATGCCCGCACCGACGTCCCTCGAAGCAACCACGGAATCAGCCGACGGGCCCGGATCCGTCATCCGTTGCACGAAAGGCGCCCCCGGCCCGGCGAGCGGTGGTGCGGCAGCCGGTACGTCGGATTCACCGGCCGACCGCACGACAGCCGAAGCAGATCCTGTGAGCGGTCGAGCCGCGTTCGAGATGCCCGCTGGACCTGCCGCGCCATCGGGACCAGCAGCCGAGGAACGCTGCAGCACAGACGAGATCGGCTCACCGAGCCCCAGCCGCCGCGGCCGCGGTTCCGGAGCCGAACGAGGCGGCTCCTCCCAAGTCCGCTGCACGGCAGCAGCACTCGGCGAGGTCTCCGCAGCAGTCACAGACGGGCCCGCAGCTGCCTCTGCCGGGTCCGCAGTGGTTTTTGGCGGGTCTGCGGCGGCTCCAGGTGGCGCCGCAGCAGGGTCTGCAGCTGCTACACGTGGACCCGCAACGGCCCCAGGCGAGTCCGCAGCGGCCACACGCTGGACAGCCATAACCAGAGGCGGACCCGCAGCAACCACAGACGGGCCGGCAGCAGGCACAGACGGGCCCGCAGCTGCCACACGTGGACCTGCAACGACCTCAGGCGCGCCCACAGCAGCAACACGCTGGACACCAGCAACCACAGGCAAACCCGCCGCAACCGCAGACGGGCCCGCGGCAACCACAGACGAGTCGGCACGACCGACAGACGGCTCCGTAGCAACCACAGATGAGTCGGCACCACCCACAGACGGCTCCGCAGCAGCCACAGACGAGTCCCCACCACCCACGAACGGCTCCGCAGCAGCCACAGACGAGTCCACAGCTGCCACCGACGAGCCAGCCGCAGCCACATGTGGACCCGC
Organism: Lentzea flava; assembly: GCF_014648475.1. Taxonomy (GTDB): domain Bacteria; phylum Actinomycetota; class Actinomycetes; order Mycobacteriales; family Pseudonocardiaceae; genus Lentzea; species Lentzea flava. Next base: position 19,804 of record NZ_BMRE01000029.1, read on the forward strand.
AAGGACCTCAGGCGCGCCCACAGCAGCCCCACGTGGATCCGCGACGACCTCAGGCACGCCCATAGCAGCAGCACGCTGGACATCAGCAACCACAGGCGCACCCGCCGCAACCGCAGACGGACCCGCAGCAACCACAGACGAACCTGCAACGGCCGCAGGCAGCTCCCCAGCAACCACACGCGGGCCAGCAGCACCCCCAGCCGGGTCCGCAGCAGCCACACGCTGGACAGCAGCCACAGGCGAGTCCGCAGCTACCACACGCGGGCCAGCAGCAACCACAGGCGCGTCCGCGGCAACCACACGCTGGACACCAGCACCCACAGACGCGTCCGCAGCAGCCACACGCGGGCCAGCAGCACCCCCAGCCGAGTCCGCAGCCACACGCTGGACAGCAGCCACAGGCGAGTCTGCGGCAACCACACGCTGGACACCAGCAGCCACAGACGCGTCCGCGGCAACCACACGCGGGCCAGCAACACCCCCAGCCGAGTCCACAGCAGCCACACGCTGGACAGCAGCCGCAGACGTGCCCGCTGCAACCGCAGGCGGGCCCACAACGGCCTCAGACATCGCGACCCGAGACACCACGGCCCCGGTCACGTCCTCCCGCGGCGGCCCCCACTCACGCGGTGCCGGAGCAGCCACGTCGGAAATCGAGCCGGAAGGCTCCCCCGGCCCCACCGCGTGCGCCAGTGGTGCCAGGAACGAGGGGTTCTGCCAGGCGCTCAACCTCGACGTGAACGAGGACACCGGGTTGATCAGCGGGTGGGGTGCCACGACTCGCTGCAACGGCGGCAAAGTCCGCCAGTCGGCCCGGACAACGGGCAGAGCAGGTTCAGCTGAACGCCGCCGAAAGGGCCACACGGCAAGTCACCTCCCCGAACCGAAACCAGAACCGAACCCAGAGCCAGAACCGAAACCAGACCCAGCGCCGGCGCCGGACCCCGCCGAAATCCGCGTGTTGATGCGGCCGATCTCCTCCACGTACCGCAACCGGTCCGCGTGCTCCAGGTCCAAAATGGAATCGAGCGACCAGTGGAAGTGGTAGGCGACGTACGCGACCTCCGAGTACAGCCGGTCCGGCGCGTACGTCACGATTCCCCCAGGCGCCCACCTGCGATGTCGACCTCGAAGCCGTGTCCGCAGGAGGGGCACGCGACGGCTGAGCGGGTGTGCCCCTCGCTGTTGATGCGGCGGTACATGTCCTGCAGGAAGGCCAGGTCCGAGGCGAACAGGTTCTCGATGATCCCCGCGTGCACGTCGGTCACCGAGCCGAGCCGGACCACGACGCGGCCCAGCAGCACGACGGTCAGGAAGGCCGCGTTCTCGCGGACTCGGTCGTCCCGCAACGGGATCAGCTCGTCGCGGGCCGTGGCCAGGCGCATCACGCCCGACTTGTGCACAACACCGGAGTCGTCGACGTAGCCGCGCGGGAGCTCGAAGGCGAACTCGGTCTGCATGACAGGCGCAGCAGAGCGTTTCACTCGACTTCCATCTCCTCGTAGGTGACCGTGAGCTTCTCGGTCAGCACGGAGGTGTCGCCCGCCTTCAGAGTGCCGATCTCCAACGCCTTCGGCCAGGCGCGCATGATCTTGTAGCGCTTGATGGGCTGACCCTCGTAGTCGTAGACGACGACCACGCCGTTCTTGCGGGCGCTGCCCATCTTGCCGAAGCGGGAGTCCTTCACCCACTTCTCGAAGGAGTTGTCGGCGGTCAGGCCTCGGGTGAAGACGACCTCGCCGGCCTTCATGCGGCCGGGGAGCTTCTTCACGACGTACTTGCCGTCGGCCATGTTCTGCTTGAGCTCGATGACGTCCTGCTCCATCTTCAGGCCCGTCACCTCGGAGATCTGCTTGATCGTGATGCCGTCGACCTCGAGGCCGAACGAGTGGCCTACCGACGTGTCGAGATCGGGGAGTGCCATGTCGATGAACCGCCTTTACTCGTTGACCAGACTGGTGCCGCCCTGCAGCTGGGCGAGCCGGAAGATGACGAACTCCGCGGGCTTCACCGGCGCCACGCCGATCTCGCACACGACCTGGCCGAGGTCGATGCCCTCCGCCGGGTTGGTCTCGCGGTCGCACTTGACGTAGAACGCCTCGTCGGGGGTGAGGCCGAACAGCGCTCCCTTGCGCCACTCCATCACCAGGAACGCGGAGATGGTCCGGCGGATGCGCGCCCACAGGGCGTCGTCGTTCGGTTCGAAGACGACCCACTGCGTTCCGTCCAGAATGGACTCTTCGAGGTAGTTGAAGAGCCGCCGCACGTTCAGGTAGCGCCACGCCGGGTCGGACGACAACGTCCGCGCGCCCCACACGCGGATGCCGCGGCCGGTGAACGTGCGGATGCAGTTGACGCCGATCGGGTTCAGCAGCTCCTGCTCGGCCTTGGTGAGCTGGGTCTGCAACGCGACGGCGCCGCGCACCGTCTCGTTCGCCGGGGCCTTGTGCACGCCCCGCGCGGCGTCGCTGCGAGCCCAGACGCCCGCCATGTGGCCCGACGGCGGCACGAAGATGTTGTCCGAAGTGGACGGATCGTAGACCTTGATCCACGGGTAGTAGAGCGCCGCGTACTTCGAGTCGTAGCCCGCCTCGGTCTGCTTCCAGTTCTTCACCTGGTCCGGTGAGAGGTCCGGCGGCGGGTCGAGGATCGCCATGCGGTCGCCCATGAGCTCGCAGTGCGCGATCATCGCCGACTGCACGGTCTTCACGGCCTCCAGCGTGATCAGCCCGCGCTGGTAGGAGCTCATCAGGTCGGGCACCGAGATCATCGTGACCTCGTCGACGGCTTCCAGGCCGCCGAAACCGGTGCGGTCGGCCACGTCGCCGACGTAGTCGTCGGCCACGACCTTGCGCGGCACGGGCGGCGGCGCCGGAGCCTCGCGCAGCGCCACGGAAGCCTTGTCGGGGCGGGCGAGTGACGCGCCGGCGACCTCCTCGATCGTGATCAGCTTCGAGGCCGTGTTCACGACGGTGACCACGTTCTCCTTGCCGCGCTTGGACGACACCTGGTGCGTCTCGACGACCTTGCCGTTGTCCTTGACGATCAACGAGAAGCGGTCGTCCGGCGGGTTCTCCCCGGCAGGATCGCCGACCTCGACGGACAGGCTGCCCGCACCGAGCTCGCGCGCCGACACGCGGTAGCCGCCCAGCTGGGCCTGCGGGCCCGCGGGCAGCTCGGCCTGGCTGGAGCGCGCGCCGCCGACGCGGACGACGTAGCAGTTGCTGCCGCCGTTGAGGAAGTAGCCGTAGACGGCGAGCGGCAGGTAGCAGCCCTCGGCGAAGTCGCCGAACTTCTCGGTGTACTGCGCCCAGTTCGACACCAGCGTCGGCGTGTTGTAGTCACCTTTGGCCGCGAACCCGACGAACGCGGCGACGGCGGTGCCCACGCCCTCGATCGGTCGAGCACCTGCCTCCACCTCCTCGACGTACACGCCCGGCGAGAGATAGGTGGGCATCGACGGCCTCCCAAGTCGTACGGAACCCTGTCCGACCATGCTGCGGCGACCAGCGAAAACCCGACACGACCGCGCGGCGGTGCCGGAGGGAGCCGGTGACTGCCCGAAAGGGCAGCCACCCCGGAGGGGGATTTTCCGGCCGTTCACCAAACTGCCGCCGTACGCTCACCGCACTCATCTCATTTGAGCCCTACCCTTCGCGACGGTCCATGTCCGCCAACAAGGAAGTGCGCAGGCATGTCACGTCGCAGGGCTCCATTGGCCGTGCTCACCACGGTCGTCGTCACGGCGGCCACCCTCACCGCCTCCACGGTGGCGCACGCCGCCACCACGACCTTCACCCCCACCGCCGACACCTACGTCGACAGCAGCTCGACCGGCACGAACTACGGCACCTCCGGCCAGCTCGGCGTGGACAACTCGCCGATCAAGCGGATGTTCCTGAAGTTCTCCGTGTCCGGCCTCACCGAGGCGGTCAGCAGCGCCAAGCTGCGCGTCCACACCGATGACGTCGCCGGCGCGGAAAGCCCGAACGGCGGCACGTTCCGGGCGATGACCAACACGAGCTGGTCCGAGACCGGTGTCACCTACAACGCCCAGCCGGCCATCGACGGCGCCACGCTCGGCTCCCTCGGCTCCGTCGCGCGCAACGCCTGGTACGAGATCGACGTCACCAGCTACGTCACCGGCAACGGCACGTTCAGCATCGGCATCACGTCGAGCAGCTCGGACGGCGCCGACTACGACTCGCGGGAATCCGGCGCCACCACGGCGCCGCAGCTCGTGGTCACCACCGGAACCACCCCGCCGCCGAGCGGTGATCCGGTGTTCGTCGGTGCGGGTGACATCGCGGACTCCGGTTCCGGTGACACCGCGACCGCCGCGCTGCTGGACAACATCCAGGGCACCGTCTGGACCACGGGCGACAACGCCTACCCCGACGGCACCGCGTCGAACTTCAACACCTACTACGAGCCCACGTGGGGCCGGCACAAGGCACGCACGCGGCCGTCGCCGGGCAACCACGACTACCACACCAGCGGGGCCACCGGGTACTACAACTACTTCGGGGCGCAGGCCGGACCGTCGGGCCGGGGTTACTACTCCTTCGACCTCGGCAACTGGCACATCGTGTCGCTGAACTCCAACATCAGCATGGCGGCGGGCAGCGCGCAGGAGCAGTGGCTGCGGCAGGACCTGGCGGCCAGCACGAAGCCGTGCACCGCGGCGTACTGGCACCACCCGCTGTTCACCAGCGGCGCCAACCACGCCCCGGACACGTCGACCAAGCCGTTGTTCCAGGCCCTGTACGACGCCAACGCGGACCTGGTGCTCTTCGGGCACAACCACCAGTACGAGCGGTTCGCCCCGCAGAACCCGAACGGCGGGCTGGACACGGCACGCGGCATTCGGACGTTCGTCGCGGGCATGGGCGGCGCCGGTGCCTACGGTTTCGGCACGATCAAGCCGAACAGCGAGGCCCGCAACACCGGCACCCGCGGTGTGCTGAAGCTGACGCTGCACAGCAACAGCTTCGACTGGCAGTTCGTCCCCGAGGCGGGCAAGACCTACACCGACAGCGGCACCACCAACTGCCACTGACGCACCGCCACAACCGGGCTGGAGGCCGACGTTGTACCTGTCCACAATTGACCGACCGAGAGCAGCGAGCTGGAAAGGGCTGAGCGGCAACGTCTTCGCGCTCGGCACGGTCAGCCTGATCACCGACGTCTCGTCGGAGATGGTGGCCGCGATCCTGCCGCTGTACCTGGTCATCGGCCTCCAGCTCAGCCCGGCCGCGTACGGGCTGATCGACGGCGTCTACACCGGCGCCACCACCCTGTTGCGGCTGGCGGGTGGTTACCTCGCCGACCGGACGAACAGGCGCAAGGCGGTCGCGGGCTTCGGCTACGGCATCTCCGCCGTGGCCAAGCTCGGCCTGCTCGCCGCGGGCAACTCCCTGACCGCGCTCGGGTTCGTGATCACCGCGGATCGGGCGGGAAAGGGCCTGCGCACCGCGCCGCGGGACGCGCTGATCACGTTGTCCACGCCCAGCGGCGACCTGGGCCGCGCGTTCGGCGTGCACAGGGCGATGGACGGCATCGGCGCCTTCGCCGGGCCGCTCGTCGCGATGGCCGTTCTCGCGGCCTCGGCGCAGTCGTTCGACGCCGTGTTCGTCACGAGCTTCTGCATCGCCGCGTTCGGCGTGCTGGTGCTCGTGCTCTACGTGCGTGACCGGCCAGAACCGGTGCAGCGCAAGGAACCAGTCCGGCTCGCGCTGCTCAGGGATCCGGCCGTGCGCCGGATCGTGCTGGCCGCGTCGCTGCTCGGCCTGGTCACCATCGGCGACGGGTTCGTGTACCTGTTGCTGCAGAAGCGGGAGGGGCTGGCGTTCGGCTGGTTCCCGCTGCTGGCCGTCGGCACGAGCCTGGTCTACCTGCTGCTCGCCGCACCGCTCGGCGCCCTCGCCGACCGGGTCGGCAGGCTCAAGGTGATGCTGTGCGGCTACGGCGCCCTGACCGCCGTCTACCTGCTGCTGCACGGCCCGCTCGGCGGCTGGCCGCTGCTGGTGCTGGTCGTGGTGCTCTACGGTGTCTTCTACGCAGCCACGGACGGCGTGCTGATGGCGCTCGCCGGCCCGGTCCTGCCGGAACGGTTGCGCACCACCGGAATCGCGCTGATCCAAAGTGGACAGGCGCTCGCGTACCTCGGCTCCTCCGTGCTGTTCGGCCTCGCCTGGCAGTTCTGGAGCCCGGAAACCGCCACCAGGATCGCCGCGGTCGCGGTCGTCCTGGCCCTGCTCACCACCGCCGCACTGCTGGGACGTCGCACCTCGTGAAGAACCGACTGCTGATCACCGTCATCGCCGCCGTGCTGCTCGGCGGCGTCGCCATCGGCTACACCGCGCTGTCCGGCACCTCACCCGGCGAGGCCGCGCATTCCATCCCGGCGGGCACCGGCCCCCGGCTCATGATGCTCAGCAACGGCAGGCTCTCCACCGTGTCCCGCAGCGACCCGGCCGGGCCGCGGGAGATCACCGAGCAGCGCTGCGACCGGGCGTACGCCGCGAGCGGCACGATCTCGTGCCTGCGCCCGGTCGGCGCGTTGAAGGCGGGCGAACTCGCCGTGCTGGACAGCCAGCTGAAGGAACTGCGCACGGTTCCGCTGACCGGCTTCCCCAACCGCACCCGCGTTTCCGCCAGCGGCCGCATGGTCGCGTGGACGCTGTTCGTCGACGGACATTCCTACGCCGCCAACGGTTTCTCGACCAGCACGGGCATCTTCGACACGAAGACCGGCGCGCTCGTGCAGTCGCTGGAGGAGTTCACCGTCGAAGGCATGCCGCAGCTGCCGGTGGACGCGAACTTCTGGGGCGTCACGTTCACCGCCGACGACAACCGCTTCTACGCCACCATGTCGACCGGCCCGCACCGCTACCTGATCGAGGGCGACTTCGCGGCCCGCACGGTCCGGCCGCTGACGGAACACGACAACGTCGAGTGCCCGTCGCTGTCCCCCGACGGCACCCGCATCGCCTACAAGGCGGCCGTCAACGGCGACCCGCAGCAGGGCTGGCGCGTCTCCGTGCTCGACCTGGCCACGAGCAGGATCACGCCGCTCGCCGAGACCCGCTCCGTCGACGACCAGCCTGCCTGGCTCGACGACAGGACCGTCGCGTACGGGATCCAGCGCGACGACGGCCTGAACGACGTGTGGTCGGTGCCCGCCGACGGCACCGGAACGCCCAGGATCGAGATCCCCGAGGCGAGCTCACCGGCGCCGATCGGCTGATCGCCACGCCACCAGCCCGAAGGCGAGCAGCGCGGCGGCACACGCGGCGATCACCGTGCCGGTGGTGACGTTTCCCTGCCACCGCACGGCAAGGCCGACGACCAGCGCGACGACGGCCACCGCCACGACGCCCTGGATCCAGCGCGGCCACGTCGTGAGGTCGATTCGCTTGCGCACCAAGGCAGATTATCGCCGCCACTGCCTCGATCGGCCCGTTCTGCCCCAACGGGCAGCATCAACGGCCTCTCCGCACGACCGTCGCGGCATTTCCGCGGCACGGTGCGCTCGCTGACAGTGGACGTTGTGAGCGGCTTGGACCGTGAGGAAAAACGGACACCCCCGGAGTCGCCCCGCCGACCTCCTGCCGCCGGGGTGAAACCGGCCGCGCACGCGATGCTCGCTTTGCAACGCGCCGCGGGGAACACCGCGGTCAACAGCATGATCGCCCAGCGCGTGCCCGACTCGGGGCAGATGTCGGAGATCAACGCGACCGCGGACGCCGTGGTGCACGAGGCGTCCGCCAAGGAGGGCGCGCCACCGGAAGAACGGCCTCCCGCCGGGGATCCAGCCGCGATCAGGGCGCGGCAGCGTGCCGCGTTCGCCCAGCCCGACAAGGTCTCGGCCGAGCGGTCGAAGGTCGTGGCGGCAGCGGCGGAGACCAAGACGGAAGCCGCGAGGCCGGCCGCTCCCGTGACGCCGCCTCGTCCCGCACCCGCCGCACCGCCGGAAAGCCGTGCGCCGCAAACAGAAGCGCCCGCCGCCGCCGTCGCCTCCGCCAGTGACGCTGTCGCCCGTGCCGCGGCGGTCCCCGTTCCCGAGCCCCCGGCACAGGTCGCGCCACCGGCGTTCGCACCGCCGGTCGACTCCGGCGGGCGCCCCGTGCCCGCCAATCCCGTCGCGGACCAGGCGGTCGCCGCCGTCGCGATCAAGCTGCAGCAGTTGCGGTACACGGGACACCAGCTGGCGGCAGAGGCGGCGGCGTCACGGGCTCGTGGTCACGCCCTGGAGGCCGGACTGCAGACCGCGCGGGCCAAGGTCGCCGAGGCGGACACCTCCATCACGACCGTGCGAGGACACGTCGATCAACGCCGTGCGGTGGCCGATCAGTCGAAGAACGCGCTGACGTCGTCCACGGAGAAGGCCACGCAGGTCGCGGCCGAAGCGCCGGGGTTCGCGTCGAAAGCCGACGAGGGCAAGGCGAAGACCGGTCCGATGGTGTCCGAAGCGCGGCAGCTGGGCGGCCGCGCAGCGTCCGTGCAGCCCGAGGACGCCGAGGCGGCCGGCAAGGCCCGTGAACAGGCCGGGCAGGTCAACAGGATCGGTAACGACCTGGGCAGCATCGACGGCGCGATCAGCGCCACCGGTCAGCGCGCGACCGGGCTCGTCGACGAGGCGGCCCGCGCGACGGCGCTCAACTCCGAGGCGAGCGGCAAGATCGCGGCCACGGAGGCCACCCTGGCGTCGACCACCGGCAAGCTCGACGAGCTCACCGCGCAGAACACGCAGGCGAAGTCGGACATCGCCGCGCTGGCAGGCGGACCGGCCGAGATGCGCGAGGGTGCCGCGCAACTCGACGAGCGGGGCGCGGCGGCGATGACCGCGTCGACCGCGCTGGAGTCCAGGCTGCACGCCACGCAGACCGCGTACCTGGGTGCGATGGCTTCCGTACCGGCGCGGCAACTGCGTCAGGGCCCTGCCCTCCAGCGCGAGGCGTACGGCGACCGGGAAAGGGTGAACCTGACCCACGGCCTGCCCGCGTGGCTCACCGGCGAGGACCCGCCGTCCGCACGGGCGCGCGCCGAACAAGCCGCCGCGGCCGAACAGCGCAGGCTGGACGAGCTGCGCCAGATCGAGGCCGAGTCGCACGGCAACTTCGCGTCACTGGGCGCCGGCGCGAAGGCGAGCCTGGCGCTGCGCATGACGTTCTCCCGCCTCACCGGCTCGCTCGGCGCCACGAACTGGCCGAAGTTCGGCCTCAACATCCTGCGCGGCTTCGTCGACCCGCGGGTGTCGATGACCGGTGTCCTGACCGGCCTCGGCATGATCCTCTCCGGCGGCGCCAACCTCTTCAGCCGCCAGCAGTGGGAACGCGACCCGGTCGGCAACCTGCTGAAGTCCGCCGCCGACATCGCCACCGGCATCACCATCGTGCTCGGTTCGGTCGCGGGCCTGGCGATCGCCGTGATCGCCATCTGCGCCGCGGCCATCCTTCTCACCTTCGGCGCGGCCAGTCCGGTCTGCGTCCCGATCATCACGTTCTGCAGCAGCGTGGCCGCCACCGTCGGCCCGTGGGCGGTGGAGGCGGCCGCCATCGCCCTGGAGCTCAACGCGTTCGTGCTCATCAAGAACCTGGTCGACGCCGCCACGGCCGACACCGCGGGACGACTGCGCCAGGAGTCCGAGGACATGGCCTCCGACACCGAGACCATGGGCGTGATGGCGATGCAGATCGCCGGCGAGAAGGCCGGCCAGGTGGTCGGTCCGAGAATCTCGAACGCGGTCGGCGCCGTGCAGTCGGGCCTGCAGGGCTCGACCTCGGTGGCGGCGCGGGCCATGGGCGCCGCGATCGGCGACATCCGCGGCGCGGTGGCGGCGGGCAGGCCGTTCGGCAGCGGCGCGGAACCAGCGCCCGTGGCGGAAGGTGCAGCTGCTGGTGAGGGTGCGACGGCGGGTGAGGCGCCGGTGGCGGCGGGTGAGGCGCCCGCGGTGCCGGAGAGCGCGGTGCCGGACACGGCACCGGCTTCCGAGGCACCGGCGGTCACCGAGGCGCCCGCAGTTTCCGAGGCGCCCGCGGCCTCCGAAGCACCGGCACCGGCGGCGAGCGATGCACCACCCGTGTCCGAACGCGCGCCAGCTCCCGCAGATCTTCCGGAGGGAACCGCAGCCAACGACAACGCCATCCCGGAGTTCGAGCCCGTCGACGTCCCCGAAGGCACCGCGGCCAACGACAACGCGCGGCCGTCCGGCGAGCCCGTCGAGGCTGCTCTGCCCGCGACAGGCACCGACGGCCAACCAGCTCGCAGGCAGTTCACCGTCATCGAAGGCGAGGGCGGCCGTGCTCCGGACCGCCCGGTGGCATCGGCGGGCACCGGTGAACGGCTCGACCTGCGCCAGGTGGAGATCATCGGCGAGTTCGTGGAGGGACAGGGCAAAGCCACCAGCGGGGATCTGGGTGAGGACGCGCTGGGACAACACGGCATGCACGACGCCGACACACCGGGCGGCGCCGGGCAGCGGCCTGAGCTCGAACGGGGCAACTTCGCCCACGAGCACGGTGACGTGCTCGTGCCGGAGGACCAAATGCCGCGCGGCCTCAACCGCGAGTTCGAGATCGAGTTCCCGGAAGGCGGCTCGAAGCGGCTGGACCGCGTCGACATGGCGAACGGCGTGATCTACGAGATCAAGCCGAACACCCCCTCGGCGATCGCCGAGGGTCAGCGGCAGGTCGCCATCTACGTGCTCCACATGAACGAGCAGTACCCGCGGCCGGGCGGCTGGTCGGGCAGGGTGGTGACCTACGACCCGGCAGCCGCCGCGGCGCTGCTGGGCCAGAAGTGAGGAGTCACTCGGCGGCGGCTTCTTCCTCTTCCTCGGCCCGCTGCACGAACGTCTGCGCGGTCTCCTCCTCAGGAGCCTCCTCGCGCTGCACGTGCGCCTCCCCGTGGTCTTCACACCGCTGCACCGGAGCAGCAGCAGGCGCGGCCATGATCCGATCCGCGTTGGCCACGGCATCCCGCTCGAACCGGTCGGACGGATCGCTGACCTTCACCCCACCCCCGGCATCGGTACCGTCGACCGGCCCTGACCGCTGCTGCACCACGTGCGTCAGCTCATGAGCCAGCATGTGCTTGCCGGAATCCGAGGAGGGGTCGTACCTGTCGCGCTGGAACACGATGTTCGAGCCGACGGTGTAGGCATGGGCGTTCACCGAGCGGGCGGAGTGGTCCGCCGCGGCGTCGGTGTGCACGCGCACGTCGGAGAAGTCCTGGCCGAAGCGGCCTTCCATGTCCTCGCGCACGTCCGCGGCCAGCGGCGAGCCGCCGGACGAGATGACGTCGTGCACGGGCGAGCGTTCTTCCTCCACGACCGCGCCGACGCCGGCGTTGCCCACGGCACGTTGCAGGCCCAGCATCCCGGCCGGTCCGAGCACGTCGGTGCGTCCGGCGGCGGCCGCGCGGCCGAGCAGGTCGGTTTCCTCGTGCTGGACCCGGTCGCCCTTGGGGCGGAAGGAAGTCTCCGCGTCGAAATCGTGTCCGTGCATCTCCGCTCCCTGTGAAATGAGCTAACTCACCAGACGTTCGGTTGCCAGTTCGAAGTAGCGGCCGAACTCGCGTTCCCCCACCAGCCGTCCGAGCTTGCGGTACTCGCGCGCCACCGCGCCGATCAGTTCGACCATGCCGACCACGTGGCCCGCCTCGGCCGCCAGGTAGGCCGCCGTCACAGCCGCCGACCTGATGTGGCCGCCCGCCAGTTCGAACGACGCCGCCAGGAAGTCCAGGTCCACATCGGACGATCGCGGCACCGAGGTGCCCAGGCAGCGGTCCCACAGGCCGCGGCGCAGGTCCGCGTCGGGCAACGGGAAGTCCACGATCACGTCGAGGCGACGGGTGAAGGCGTCGTCGAGGTTCGCGCGCAGGTTCGTGGCCAGCACGGCGATGCCGTCGAAGGATTCCATGCGCTGCAACAGGTACGCGCTCTCGATGTTCGCGTAACGATCGTGTGCGTCGCGGACTTCCGACCGCTTGCCGAAGATCGCGTCGGCCTCGTCGAACAGCAGCACGCCGTTGACGCCCGCCGCCTCGACGAAGATGCGCTCCAGGTTCTTCTCGGTCTCGCCGACGTACTTGTCCACGACCGTCGCCAGGTTGACCGTGTAGAGGTCGAGCCCGAGCGAGGCCGCGATCACCTCGGCCGACATCGTCTTGCCCGTGCCGGAGTCGCCCGCGAACAACGCCGTCACACCGCGGCCGCGGCCGCCGCCCGGCCGCATGCGCCACTCGTCGATCACGCGGTCCCGGTACCTGGCCCTGGCCGCGAGCTCGCGCAGCAACGACGTGACGGGCGGGGGCAGCACCAGGTCCTGCCACGACACCGCGGGCTCGATGCGACGGGCCAGGCGTTGCAGCCCTCCCGCGTTCTGGCTGCGCGCACCGGCCCTGAGATGCGTGACGTCGACCAGGCCGTCGTCGGCCAGCGCCGAGACCGTGGCCGCGTTCGCCGCTCTGCTGATCTGCGTGGGGCCGAGGACGAAGTGCGCGGTGACCTCGGCCGGGTCGATCCCCTGCGCCAGCTTGCCGTCCAGCTCCGTGCGCCACAGGTTCACCCGCACCTCGAACGGCACCTGCACCGCGTCGTGCTGCAACGGCGGAACCCGCGTCCAGCGCGGTTCCCACGCGCCCGGCCCGTACGCGATCACCGGGATCTCGTCGTGCAGCAACGGATCCAGTGAGAAGTTCGAGTCGACGGGCCCGATCGCGATCCCCGCGCCCCTGAGCAACGCCTCACGGGTGACCGCCAGCGCGTCGGTCATGCGCGCCGCGTCCACGAGCAGCGCGGGGAAACCGGCCCGCGCCAGTGCCGCCACGGCGAGCTCGGCCGCGCCGCCGCCGGGGTGCTCGCGCAGGTACACGAGCCGGACACCGCGTTCGATGCCGCGCGCGAGCCGGTCCGCGCCCGGCATGGCCACCGGATCTCCCGGCAGCGTCACGAAGTCCGCGAGCAGCGGGTCCGGCCGGTCGTCACCGAGCAGGTGCGCCCCGACCCGGTCCGGTACCCGCAACGACCGGCTGAGCAGCGGCCTTTCCCGGTCCTCCGTGGTGATGAGCCCGCACCGCACGAGCGGGCTGCCGTGGTCGAGCCTCGCCCTGCCCTGCGACGACGCCTCCGCGAGCCCGCACAGCCTCAGCGCGAGCCCGACCGTCGCCCTGCGCCGCGTCACGTCGTCGTTCAGGTACCCGTAGAACTGCTCGAACCGGCTGTCGACGTCCGGCGCGAGCGCCACGAGCAGCAACTCGACGTCCACTTCGGACAGTTGCGCCTTCCGCGCCAGCCGGCCGAGCCGCCCGTCCGCCGTCGTCTCGGTGAACGGCGCGAACGGTTCCCTGCCGCTGTCCAGCAGCGCCTCGATGACCTCGTCCGACAGGTAGAGCCCGCGGAACGGGTCGTCCGGGTTCGGATCCGTGGCCCGCCGCGCCGCCACCGCCACCCGGATCCGCCGCTCCAGCCCTGCCATCCGCTCGAAGATCATCGCGCGACCCTGCGCATCGCCACGCCGTCCGCGGACACGTCGTGCCGCACCCGTTCCTCGCCGGTGTGCAGCTGCACGCCCTCGCGAGCGGGCGGACCGGCCGCGATCCTGCGCCCGGACGACACCGGCGCCGACACGACGACGTCGAGCGACGGCTTCAGCTCACCGCCCAGCGCGCTCCACACGTCCGCGAACGCCCTGTCCTCCGGCGGTGGCAGGGCGACCGTCATCGGCACGGGCAGCTGCATCTCGTCGAGCGAGCCGCTGAGGAGTCCCGGTGGCACGGCGTCGTACTTCAGGAACCCGATGAGCAGGTCCGAGAGGAGCCGGTGCTCGTCCTCCGGGCGTTGCGTCCAAGCCGTGACGAGGTACGAGAGCTTCATGTGCCGCGGCGGGACGTGCCGCGCCGCCACCTTGCCCTGCGCGTCGTACTCGTTGAGCAGCCCGCGCTGGCGGCGGCGCATGTCCTCACGGATGTCGTAGAGGTAGATGTTGACCGTGGGCGCGTTCCGCCGAGCCGCCCAGTCCTTGGTCGGCGCGTCGAACGCGACCTCCAGATCGGAACCGCGCAGCGCCTCGTCGCGGACCAGGCGGCGCAAAGCCTCGTCTACCTCGTGAATCACGCGTCCACGATCGCGCGCGGGCCGGAGAACCGGGACCAGCGCGCCGACGTCCTGAGGGACACGATCGGCTGCCCCAACGGGCAGGCGCACACCTCAGACGGGCAGCGGCCTCATCCGGTCCGGCATGTGGGCCCGCAGCGTGTCGTGCAGCAACGCCACGTCGTCCGCGGCCAGCACCACCGACCCGGTGGCGCAGGCCAGCACCGCCTCACCGGTGCGCTGGTCGGGCACGTACCGGAGCGCCACGTCCGGCACCGTGCACGACTCCGCCTGACGAATCGCGGTCAGCAGCTCCGACACCCGCTCGTACCCCAGCCGCGCGCTCCAGCGCAGCGCGGCCGGGGGACGGACGAACAACCGGAGGCCTCCAGCGGCACGGCGAACTTCAACGCACGTCAACACCGCAGCAACCTCCTAGCAACATCTCACCAGCGAGACTAACCAAAAGCGCAGGAGGTCAGCGGCAGGTGTCACCCGTTCGGTTCACTGGTAGCAGGGCTTCTCGAACTTGAAATCTTTTGCTGTCGGACCGGTGAAGAAGTCCTCCACCAGCGTCACTCCGGTCGGCGCGGCGTCGTCCGGGCGGTAGATGAGTGACTGACGGAACAGGGCATCCTGCGCAGAAGCGGAGAAATTACCTGCACCCGAAGGAAGCATGCCCTCGTAGTCCACAGAGGTGAGTTGACGCACCGCGTTGAGCAGACCGGCCCGCGTCAGGTCCTTGTTCGCCGCGGCCTTCTCCAGCGCCGCCTTCAGCGGGTACGCCCACACCCACCCGGCCGTGTAACCGTCGTTCGGCGTCACGCCGGGCAGCGCGGCACGCATCGCGGTGTGGCCGACGGACTCGGTCGCCCACGCCTTCCACGGCGCCGACTGCATGTACAGGGCCTTGATCGCGGGTGCGGCCGGCGACTTCAGCAGGCCGGGGTTCCACGTCGGCGACGTGCCGATGAACTTGCCCTTGTAGCCCCGTGCCGCCGCCTGGCCGACGATCACGGCCGCGTCGGTCGGGCCGGTCGTGAGGATCACCAGGTCGGGCTTCTTCGACACGACCGCGTCGATCGCGCCGCCCTGGTTGTCCTGGCCGGACTGGGTCGTCACGTTCTCGAACGACAGCCCGCGCTTCTCGGCGGCGATCTTCGCTCCGGCGGCCGCGTCGTCGCCGTAGTCACCGGCGAGGTGCACCGCCATCACGGACTTCACGCCGAGCTTGTCCACGGCGTAGTCGACGGTGTTCATCGACTCGACGCAGTAGTTCGTGCCGGACTCGAGCACGACCTCCTCGAAGCCCCACAACGAGGTCCACGACGCGGGCACCGACACCATCTGGCTGCTCTCCAGGTCGGGCAGGATGGCGACCGTCGTGGGTGAGCCCAGCGTCTGCGTCAGCGCCAGGATCTTGCCCTTGATCTCCTGGTAGACCTGGTTGTGGATCTGCGGGTTGTACTTGTTGTCCTTGACGTACGTGGTCACGTCGACCTCGTAACCCCCGATGCCGCCGCGGTCGTTCACGCGCTTCCAGAACGCCTTCTGCGCGTCCGTGATCGGCACGGCCAGCGTCTTGAACGGGCCTTCCGTCAGATCGGAAATGGTGCCCAGGTAGATGCAGCCCTTGGACTTGTCGGTCGCCTGCGGGCACGCCTCTTTCGTGACGCCGAAGTCGACCTTGATGCCACCCGCGCCCTCCTGCGGCGCGGCGCCGTCCCCGCCCCGGCACGACACCGCCGCGAGCAGTCCCGCGAACAGAACAGCGCTTGTCTTCATCCTGGCAAATCGCTTACCGGACATGGCGATTCTCCTCAGTACGAGAACGGCCAGGTGCGCCAGTAGTTGCGGACGCGCACCCAGATGCCGAACAACCCGCGTGGCTCGACGATGAGGAACACGATGATGAGCACGCCGTAGAGCACGGCCTCCACCTGGAAGACCGTGATCGCACCGGTGGCGTCACCACTGATGAACGGCAGCACCGCGGGCAGTTCCCTGGTGATGCGTGGCAGCAGCGTGATGAAGAGCGCTCCCATGATCGCGCCCGAGATGGTGCCCGCGCCGCCGATGAGCACCATCGCGATGTACTGCACTGACAACAGCAGGTTGAACGAGCCGGGGTCGAAGAACCCGTTCACCACGAACAGCAACGCGCCAGCGACGCCCGCGTAGAACGAGGACACCGCGAACGCCAGCACCTTGTACTTCGTCAGGTCCACGCCGATGACCGACGCGGCCAGGTCCCTGTCGCGCACGGCCGCGAACGCCCTGCCCACCCGCGACCGCACCAGGTTCCGCGCCAGCACACCGAAGATCACCAGCAGCACGAACATCACCAGATACAGCTGCTGTGCCGCGGTGAACAGCGCGTTGTCCCGGTCCAGCCGCACCCCGAAGAGCTCGGGGATCGCCGCGGGCCGCCCGACTCCCGGCCCGCCGGTCAGCGACGTCCACTCCCGGAACACGTGCTCTCCCAGGAAGACCAGTCCCAGCGTCACGATCGCGAGGTAGAGCCCGCGCAACCGCACCGCCACCGGCGCCACGAGCACGCCGAAGAACGCGGCCACCAGACCCGAGGCCAGCAACCAGATCGGCAGCGACGTGATGCCGAACCCGATCACCCGCCCGGTCTCGGGACCCGACAGCGCCGCACCCGTGTACGCACCGATCGCGAGGAAGAACGCGTGCCCCAGCGAGACCTGACCCGCGTAGCCCGTGACGATGTTCAGCCCGATCGCGCCGATCGCCGCCACGAAGCCCGTCGCCAGCAACTGCAGCAGGTCGTCCGTGATGAGGAACGGGACCAGCAGAGCGAGAACGACGAGCGCCGACACCGAGACACGCTTCGGGCGCGTGTTCAGGAACGCCATGTCCTGCGCATAAGAGGTGTACAGCTCTGGCCTGCCCTTGATGGTCTTCGGTCCCTTCACAGCCGTTCCACCTCCCTCTTGCCGAACAACCCATATGGTCTGACGAGCAACACCAGCAGCATCAACGCATACGGTGCGACGAGTGCGAAGTTCGGCCCGAGCCACGGCGCGAAATCACCCTGGTAGGTCCCGAAGAGCGACTCGACGATCCCCACCGCGAGCCCGCCGACGACCGCGCCGCCCAACGACTCCAGTCCACCGAGGATGATCGCGGGCAACGCTTTCAGCGCCACGATCCACAGCTGCTGGTCGACGCCGGCACCGGTCGCGACGAACACCCCGGCCAACGCGGCCAGGCCACCCGCCAGCGCCCACGACAGCGCGAACACCGACCCGACCGAAATCCCTTGCGCCAGCGCGACTTCCTGGTCGTAGGCGACCGCGCGCATCGCGAGCCCGATCCGCGAGTACCGGAAGAACGCGAACAGCGCGACCGTCACGACGGCGGTCGTCCCGATCATCACCAGATACCGCTGCTGCACCTCGGCACCCAGGAACGAAACCGTTGTCAGGCCCCAGGGATCGCCGACCTGCCGCACGTCCAGCCCGATGAACGCGTTCGTCACCACCCTGACCACGACGTCCACGCCGATCGTGATGATCGCGACCACGAACACCGGCTTGCCCACCATCGGCCGCAGCACCGTGCGCTCCACGCCCAGCGCCAGCACGGCGATGACCACCGCCGCCACGAGCACCGCGCCGAAGAACGACACCTCCGGTGCCAGGTACGACACCAGCACCGCGCCCGCCAGCATGAACGCCGGCTGCGCGAAGCTGATCACCTGCGTCGACTTGTAGATGATCACGAAGCCCAAGGCGAGCAGGGAGTAGATCGACCCGGTGCCGAGGCCGCGGATCAACGACTGCAGGAACTCATCCATACATCGACTCCACGAGGTCGTCGAACATCTTGCCCAGCGCGGCCCGTTTCACCTTCTGCGTCGCGGTCAGCTCGCCGTCCTCGTGGTCGAGCTCCTTGGGGAACATGCGGAACTTCTTGATCTGCTCGACGGAGGCGAACTTCGCGTTCACCTCGTTCACGATCTGCTGCACCAGCTCCAGGACCTCGGGCTTCTCCGAAAGGTCCCGGTAGGTGGTGTAGGGGATCTTGCGCTGCTGCGCCCAGTGCCCGACCGTCTCGTACTCGATGCCGATCAACGCCACGAGGTACGCCCGCTGGTCGCCGATCACCACGGCTTCCTTGATGTACGGCGAGGTCTTCAGAGCGTTTTCCAATTCGGACGGTGCGATGTTCTTGCCGCCTGCGGTGATGATGATGTCCTTCATCCGGTCGGTGATCTTCACGTGCGTGCCGGCGACCCACTCGCCGACGTCACCGGTGTGCAGCCAGCCGTCGGTGATCACGCGGGCGGTCGCCTCGGGATCACGCCAGTAGCCCGCGAACGTGCCGCCGTGCCGGGTGAGGATCTCGCCCGTCTCGGAGTCGATCCGCAGCTCGATCCCCGGCTGCGGCTCGCCGACGGTGCCGACCTTGACCCTGCCCGGCCGGTTTCCCGTTGCCACGGCGGTGTTCTCGGTCATGCCGTAGACCTCGTGCATCGGCACGCCGATGCCCATGAAGAACTTCAGCACGTCCGGCGCGATCGGTGCGGCACCGGACGAGGCGTAGCGCACGTACCGCATGCCGATCCTGGTCTTCAGCGCGCGGAAGCAGAACAGCCAGCCGATCGCGTAGATCAACCGGCTCGACGCCGTGTGCGTGCCACCGGTCCGGACGAGCGTCGTCCCGATCGACTCCGCGCGCTTCAGCCAGAACCGGGTGACCGTCCGCTTCAGCCACGAAGCCGACGACACACCGATCGTCACGCCCGCCAGCACCTTCTCCCAGATGCGCGGCACGCCGAACAGGATGGTCGGCTGCACCTCGCGCAGGTTCGCCTGCACCGTCTCGATGGACTCGGCGAAGTGCACCTGCACCCCGGAAGCGGCGCTGAACCACGTGGTGAAGATGCGTTCGGCGACGTGGCACAACGGCAGGTAGGACAGCGTGACGTCGGCGGAGGACGGCGGTGGCGAAGTGAAACCGCCGCCCTCCACCAGCACGTGGATGGCGAACTCGACGTTCGCCACGGTGAGCATCGCGCCCTTGGGCGGCCCGGTCGTGCCGGACGTGTAGATCAACGTCATCACGTCGCCGGGCTCGGTCTGAGCCATCCGCGCGGCCAGCTCGTCGCCGTGCTCGTCGCGATAGCGCGCGCCCATCGCGAGGAAGTCGTCCCACCACAACAGCTTCGGGTTGTCGTAACGCCCCCTGATGCCGCGCGGTTCGAGGTAGACGATCCACTCCAGGTCGGGCGTGTCCTCCAGCACGAGCAACGCCTTGTCGACCTGTTCCTGGTCCTCGGCGATGAGGATCCGCGCGCCGGAGTGCGACAGCAGGTAGGCGACCTCGGACGCCGGGTTCGTCGGGTACAGGCCGACGGTGATGCCGCGGGCCGCGACGATGCCGAGGTCCGCGTAGAGCCACTCGCGGCGGTTCTCGGAGTGGATGGCCACGCGGTCGCCGGGCTGCAACCCGAGCGACAGCAGCGCGTCCCCGACGAGCTCGACGTTCGCCCAGTACTGCGCCCAGGAGACCTCCTGCCAGATGCCGAAGTCCTTGGCGCGCAACGCGATCTGGTCCGGTGTCCTGGCCGCCCGGTCCTTGACGCGGGTGACGACGGTGGTGGTCATGTGGTCACGCTCCGGTGCTGTTCGCCCAGGTACGCGCGGATGACGTCCGGATCGGCCTGCACCTCGGCGGGCGTGCCGGTGCGGATCGGGCGCCCGAAGTCCATGACCATCACGCGGTCGGCGAGGTCCATCACGAGGCCCATGTCGTGCTCCACCATGATCATCGGGATGTTCAGCTCCTCGCGGACGTCGAGGATGAACCGGGCCATGTCCTCGGTCTCCTCGACGTTCATGCCCGCGACCGGCTCGTCGAGCAGGAGCAGCTTCGGCTCCATCGCGAGCGCCCTGCCCAGCTCGACGCGCTTCTGCACGCCGTAGGGCAGCAGGCCGACCGGGAACCGGCGCCACTGCTCCAGCTCCAGGAAGTCGATCACGTCCTCGACCGCGCTGCGGTTCTTCAGCTCCTCGTTCCGAGCCCTCCCGAGCCACAGGAACGCGGACAGCGGGCCGTACCGCATGTGGTTGTGGCGGCCGAGCATGAGGTTGTCGACGACCGTGAGGTGCGAGAACAGCTCGATGTTCTGGAACGTTCGAGACATCCCGCGAGCGGCGATCCGGTGCGGCCGCATCCCGACAAGATCCTCGCCGTTGAACCGCACGCTGCCCTGTTGCGGCCGGTAGACGCCGCTCAGCACGTTGAAGATGGACGTCTTGCCCGCGCCGTTCGGGCCGATGACGGCGAAGAGCTCGCTCTCGCCGACCTCGAACGACACCCCGTCGACGGCGATGACGCCCTCGAACGCGAGCCTGATGTCGGTGACCTCGAGAACGCTCATGACAGCCACCGCTTCCTGCGCTTGTAGTGCTTGACCGCACGAAACGAGGAGGTGCCGAGCCCCAGGTAGAACTCGCGGATGTCGTCGTCGGCGAGCAGGGCGGCCGCGGGCTTGTCCATGACCACCTTGCCGGTCTCCAGCACGTAGCCGTGGTCAGCGATGGACAGCGCCATGCTGGCGTTCTGCTCGACCAGCAGGACCGTGGTGCCCTGTTCGTTGATCTTCACGACCAGGTCGCGGATCTGCTGCACGAGCAGCGGCGCGAGGCCGAGGCTGGGCTCGTCGAGCAGCAGGTATTCGGGCTCGGACATCAGCGCCCTGCCGATCGAGAGCATCTGCTGCTCGCCGCCGGACAGGTAGCCGGCGCTCTGCCTGCGCCGCTCCTGCAGCCTCGGAAACAGCTCGTAGCAGCGGTCGAGGTTCTGCTTGAGGCGTTTCGGTCGCGCGTGGCCGCCAACCTTGAGGTTCTCCTCGACGGTGAGCTCGGCGAGGATTCTGCGGCCCTCCAGCGCCTGCTTGATGCCTCGATCGGCGATCCGAGCAGGTGAGAGGCGGTGGATCGGTTCACCGTCGAGCGTGATGGAGCCCTTGGTGACCTTGCCGTCGTGCACGTCGAGCAGGCCGCTGAACGCCCTCATCAGCGTTGTTTTGCCTGCTCCGTTGGCTCCGAGCAGCGCGACGACACGACCTTTGGGCACCTTGAGGCTCACGCCCCGGAGCACCAGCATCACGTCGTCGTAGACAACCTCAAGGTTGTTCGCCTCGAGCACCGGCGCCTCCTAGGGCCTGCGATGCCGATCAGTATGACCTGGATCACGTCCGATATGACTACCGTGCGCGATTTCGTGATGCGCAGGTCGCGATTGGTCCACCACTCTCCGTGTCCGTCCAGAGTGGACCGAACACGATGTGTGACAACGCGTGACTTGGGTACTCACCTGGTGACGACAACTCAGAGGAGGAGGTTTCGTGACCACCATTGAGAAGTCGGTGGACGTCCACGTGCCGGTGAGCACGGCCTACAACCAGTGGACCCAGTTCGAGTCCTTCCCGGCGTTCATGGACGGCGTCGAGAAGATCGACCAGGTCACGCCGACCAGGACCCACTGGACCACGAAGATCGGCGGGGTCGTCCGCGAGTTCGACGCGGAGATCACCGAACAGCACCCGGACGAGCGCGTCGCGTGGACCACGGTCGACGGACCGCCGCAGGGTGGCGTGGTCACCTTCCACCGGCTCGACAACGACACGACCAGGGTCCATCTCCAGATGGAGTACGACCCGGAGACCTTCACCGAGAAGGCGGGCGCCGCGCTCGGCGTCGTCGGCCATCGGATCGAAGGCGACCTGAAGCGGTTCAAGGAGTTCATCGAGAACCGAGGCACCGAGACCGGCGCATGGCGGGGCGACGTGACGCCGCCGCCCCAGGTCTGATCGTGGTGCACGTTGACGCCAGATCAGCAGGCGGCGTTTGAGGAGCTCGCCCGCACCGGACGTGACTCGCCGCGCTACTACGCGCTGCGGGACCGTCTGGTGCGCGAGTACCTCCCGCTCGCCAGGCACATCGCCCGCCGCTTCAGCGAACGCGGCGAGCCCATGGAAGACCTCGCGCAGGTCGCCGCGGTCGGGCTGATCAACGCGATCGACCGGTACGACGTGGGCCGGCAGACGGACTTCCTGTCCTACGCCGTGCCCACGATCACCGGCGAGGTGCGGCGGCACTTCCGCGACCAGTGCTGGGCGGTGCGGGTGCCGCGCCGCCTGAAGGAGCTGTGCGACTCGATCGACGGCGCGACCGCCGAGCTGTCGCACAAGACCGGGCGATCTCCTACTCCCTCCGAGATCGCCCGGCACCTGGCGGTGCCGCTCTCCGACGTCTACGAGGGGCTGCGCGTCGAGAAGAACGTCGCGTTCGCGCCCCTCGACGCGTTGGAGGGTTCGACGGTCGACGACCCGGCCCTCGAAGGCGTCGAGATCCACGAGGCCCTGCAGCCGATGCTGCGGGGCCTTCCCCGGCGCGAACGAACCATCGTGGTCCTGCGGTTCTTCGGCCGGCTGACCCAGACGGAGATCGCGCGGCGCGTCGGGATCTCCCAGATGCACGTCTCGCGGCTGCTGACCAAGTCGTTGGAGCAGCTGCGCAACAACCTTCTGGCAGACGACTGAAATGAGCGAGCGCGGATGCCCGGTCTTCGCGATACTGGCAGCATGAACCGGTTGCGGTGGCCCCAGAAGCTGGCGATCAGCACCGGTGCCCTGCTCGCTCTCTGGGGAATCGCCGGGTTCTTCGTCACGGGCTTCTCACCGTTCGCCGGCCAGTCCGACACCTGGATCCTGTGGCTGCGGGTCAACCCCCTGCAGAACACCATCCACGTCGTTCTGGGCGTCGTCCTGCTGCTCACGTTCCGCAGCCTGAAGGCACTCGGCACCGGCGCGCTGCTCGTCGCCGCGCTGTCGCTGATCGTGTTCGGGCTCGGCGCCGCGAGGTACGACGAGGGCGTTGTGAACGTGCTCAACGTGAACCCCGGCAGCAACGTGCTGCACCTGCTGGCCGGGTTCGCGGCGCTCGCGGCGGCTCAGGGCGCCGTCTGGTGCCGCCAGTGCGACCGGGTGGCGGCGCTCACGACTTCGTGAGCAGCTTCCGCACGGCGCGTTCCGGGTCGCCCTTGCCGATGACCTCTCCCCGTTCGAACGCCTCGATCAGACGAGGGTCCACGTAGGACTTCCGCGCAACGGCCGCCGTGTTGCCCAGGTGTTCGGCCACCTCCTTCATGACCGCGCTGATCGCTCGTTTCGTCGGTTTGCCGCGTTCCCCGAGAGCTGCCGCGAACGCCTGGGCGGCGTGCACGGTGGCGTGCCACGTGCGGAGGTCCTTCACGCTGAACTCGTCACCGACCAGCTCGCGGAAGCGTTCGTTGACGTCGTCGGCGGTGAGGTCGAAGACGCGGCAGTCCGGCGTCTTGTCCTTGAGCAGTCCCCGCACGGCCCGCGCGAGCACCGGGTCGGTGATCTCCTCGTCGACCTCGACGCCGTGCTTGGCAGGGAAGCGGAACCGGACCCGGTCGCCGCGCACCGAGAGGTGTTCACAGAGGAGGGTGGCCACGCCGTGGGTGCCGTTCTCCTCGGCGTACTCCTCGTGGCCGACGCGGAAGACGCCGAGATCGAGCATCCGCAGCGCGATGGCGAGCAACCGCGTGCGGCCCCGCGACCTCATGTCCTTCTCGATCTGCTCGCGGAACCTCTTGAGCCGCGGGGCCAGTTTCAGGACCCGGTCGAACTTCTCGGCGTCCCGGTCGGTGCGCCACTTCTCGTGGTAGAGGTACTGGCGGCGGCCCGCGTCGTCGTAGCCGACGGCCTGGATGTGGCCGTTGGGGTGCGGCGAGATCCACACCTCACGCCAGGCAGGGGGAATGACCAGCGCTTTCACCCTCGCCACGTCCTCGGGGGCGAGGCGCTGCCCGGTCGCGTCGAGGTAGCGGAAACCGCTGCCGTGTCTGCGGCGGGTCCAGCCCGGTCCTGCCGGGTCGCTGCGGCGCAGTCTCATGCGGGCACCTCGTGGTTGATCAGCACGGAATGCGGGTACCCGCTCGCCGATGAATCACTACACGGTCGGTGTGGAACAAGAGTTCCTTCTCGTGGATCCCGAAACGCGGCGGCCGGTAGCAGCGGCGCCACGGGTCAGGGAGATCTCCCGCGCGCCCGGTGACCTCGACGTGCAGGGCGAGCTGACGCCGTTCCAGATCGAGGTCGCCACCGGCGTCACGCACTCCTTCGAGGAACTGGACGAGCAGGTCCGCTCGGCGCGGCGGACGCTGGTGCGGGCCGCCGACGAGGCCGGGTGCCGGCTCGTGGCCACGGGCATGCCGCCGCTCGGCGAGGCCGGTCCCCCTCCCGGAACGGATGACCCGAGATATCACCGGATCGAGTACTCCCACCGAAGACTCGTCATCGGGCAGGGTGCGTGCGGACTGCACGTGCACGTGGGTGTCTCCTCGAAGGCGGAAGCGGTGGCGGCGTCGAACAAACTGCGTCCGTGGCTGCCGACGTTGCTGGCGCTGAGCGCGAACTCCCCGTACTACGCCGGAGAGGACACCGGCTACGCGAGCTGGCGGTCGATGGTGTGGTCGCGCTGGCCGGTGAGCGGGCCGCCTCCGCACTGGGACGGGCCCGACCACTACGACCGGACCGTCTCGGCGCTCATCAACTCGGAAGCCCTGATGGACAGGGCGATGGTGTACTGGGACGTGCGGCCGTCGGCCGATCATCCGACCGTTGAGGTGCGCGTTGCGGACATTCCGCAACTGGCAACGGAAGTCGCGGTTCTCGCGGAACTGATCCGGGCTCTCGTCGTGACGGAACCCTCCGAACAGAGGGTGGACGATCCCGTGCTGCTGGCGGCATATTGGCGGGCGTCGCGCGACGGGGTCGACGGACTGGCCGCCGATCCACACACCGGAAAACTCTCCCCCGCGTTCGACCGGGCGGTGGAGCTCGTGGATCACGTGGCCGTCGCGCTGCGCGATCGCGGCACTCTGTCTACTGTGGAGCGCCAGTTGGACTGGCTGCGCCACAACGGCTGTGGTGCCTCGAGGCAACGTCGCTGCCCGGACCCCGAGTCCCTTGTGGACATGCTGATCGCCCGAACGCGTGAGGAAACCTGATGCGCCTGCCCGCTCCCCGCGGCCACATGAGCTCGGCTCTGGTCGCCGCCCTCCGTCGTCCGCCGGTGCCGAGGCCGGCGTTGCTCGTCAGCGGGGGCACCAGGGAGATCTTCCTCGACGACGATCTCCAGCTGTCGTTGTGGATCTGCTACGAACTGCGCATGCGCGGCTTCGACGACGTGCACGCGGCCTGGGAGGACCACCCGGCGCTGGCCCAGTTCCACGCGGCTCTGGAAGAGCGCTGGGAAGCAGGCCTCCGCTCGCTCACCGAGTCGACCCAGCACGCGGAGCTCTCCGACGAGGGCATGGCCGAACTGCGAAAGCACCACGCGTTCTGGCAGCCGCGCCGCGAGATGCGCTCGGTGCTGCGCGACATCCAGGGTGACGCCTACGGCACCCGGTCCGAGCGGACGCACTCGGTGCTGTTCACGGTGACGCTGCGCGACCTCGATCCCGTCGGCGTCGACGAAATGCCCGCCCCGACCCTGGCCCTGGTGAACGCGATGTCGTTGTTCGGCCTGCACCAGCGCCTGGTGGGAGCCCTGGTCGGCTTCCTGACCGCCGTCGACACGATCGGCGGCGACCCGTTCGCCCAGCTGCTGCCCGTCCAGTGCCCGCCAGACGACGTCCGTCTCGGCTTCACGGTGTGCCACGAACTGCACGCCCGCCTGACCCAGCACGTCCACGCGTCGGTGCAGGCGGGACGCACCTCACTGCGGGGGCGGTGGCTGCTCCCGCAGGGGCGCGTTAACGTGGGGTGCTGACACCCCGATTCGCTCAGGAGGGAGAACCGTGCCCGACCCCACCGCGCTGGCCTCCGTGGTCGTCGACCGGATCGCACCCGACGTCGTCGTGCTGCACGTGTCCGGAGAGCTCGACACCACGAGCAGCAGCGAACTGACCGCTCCGCTGGACAGTCACGTGGTGTCGGAGAACAGGGCCGTCCTCGTGGATCTCGGCGGCGTGAAGTTCCTCGGCTCCGCCGGGCTGGAGGCGCTGGTGCTGGGGCAGCAGCGAGCCTCGCGGGCCGGAGTCGAGTTCGTCATCGTGGCGTCGGCGCGTGCCGCACTGCGGCCGATCGAGGCGACCGGGCTGGACACGGTGTTCACGATCCTGGGCTCGATGGACGAGGCGAAGGAGCGCTTCACGTCCTGACCGGGGCCTTCGCCGAGCCGCCGCGAGCGCTACCAGGGAAGAGGCCCTGAAGCGTCGAAGTAGCCGCCGGTCGGCCCGTCCGGCCCGATCTGCGCCATCCGCACGATGATCTCGGCGCCCTGCTCGACGGTCTGCCGTCCACTGCCACGGTTCAGATCGGTGGCGGTGAAGCCGGGCTCGACCGCGTTGATCCGCATCCGCGGGAACGCCTTCGCGTATTGCACCGTGACCATGTTGACCGCGGCCTTCGACACCGGATAGGCGACACCGGGATAGCCCGTGCCGGCAGCCGCCGTGGCCAGCGAGGCGAGCCGGCTGCTCACGTTCACCACGACCGGCGCGGCGGACCGCTCCAGCAGCGGCAGGAAGGCGTGCAGCACCCGGACCAGGCCGAACAGGTTGACCTCGAACGTCTCCCGCATGAGGTCGGCGGTCACCGCGTCGGCGCCGACCACCCCGGAAGGCGTCCACTCCGGGGCGATTCCGGCGTTGTTGACCAGCACGTCCAGCTGTTCCACGGTCTTCGCGGCGGCGGCCACCGACTCGTCGGAGGTGACGTCGAGCTGGACGAACCGCGCACCCACCTCGGACGCGGCCGCACGGCCGCGGCCGGAGTCCCGGCTGCCCAGCCACACCGCGTGGCCCGCGCGGACGAGCTGACGGGCGGTCTCCAGGCCGAGGCCCTTGTTCGCGCCGGTGATGAGCACAGAAGCCATGGTCCGAACCTACGACCTGGAGCGCGCTCCGGGTCAAAGGATCAATCCTGGCCGATGTCCTCGTACCAGAGCTCGGGGCGCTCGGCGATGAACGCCGTCATCAGCTCGATCAGCGACGGGTCGTCGACGATCGTGATGCCGACACCGTGCTCGGCCAGCCAGTCGTGGCCGCCGTAGAACGTCGTGGCCTCGCCGATCAGCACGTTCGAGA
Source organism: Lentzea flava (assembly GCF_014648475.1). Taxonomy (GTDB): domain Bacteria; phylum Actinomycetota; class Actinomycetes; order Mycobacteriales; family Pseudonocardiaceae; genus Lentzea; species Lentzea flava. The sequence continues at coordinate 47,057 of NZ_BMRE01000029.1, forward strand.
TGCCGAACTGGCGGACCAGGCCGCTGCAGTACCAGCACGGCGACAACGTCGTGACCATCGTGGTGCCTCGGTAGCTGCGCTGGCGGCCAGCGTTGCGGAAGGCCGAGGTCTCGGCGTGCATCGAGGCGTCGCCGTCCTGCACGCGGCGGTTGTGGCCGCGGCCCAGCAGACGGCCGTCGCCGTCGAAGAGTGCCGCGCCGATGGGGATTCCGCCCTCGGCGAGTCCCATCCGCGCCTCTTCGACGGCGACGGCCAGCATGTCCGAAGCAGCTGTCATACGAGCAAACTACTTCGTCTTGTACAGCTTCACCGTCATCGACGTACCGGACTGGCGCAGCACCCGCAGGCCGACGCCCGCGGCGGGCAGCTTCACGCCCGCGTTGGGCTGCTCGGCGAACCAGAACTGCTTGGTGTCGTCGAACACCGGCTGGGCCGCCGCGCCGCGGATGTAGGAGGCCTTGCCGTTGACGTGCAACGTGAAGGAGTCCGACTTCTGCAGCGAGAACGGCGCGTCGTAGCCGCTGACGGACGGCGACCAGCGCTGGCCCTCGAGGTTGTACAGCGGCGCCGGGTTGGCGTCGATCGGCAGGATGAGGCCCTCGCCGGGGTGCTCGCTCACGTTGTTGTCGAGGAACGAGGTGTTCCACAGCGACACCAGCAGGCCGTCCTGGTACGGGAAGTGCTCCACGTAGTCGGGCTTGTCCGGGAAGCTGTAGCGGTACGGGCCGGTGCGGTTGTACTTGCCGTACGACTCGTAGGTGCGGTTCGACGCGATGTAGAACTGGTCGAACGTCTTGGTTTCCTTGCCCTCGGTCGTGCGGAAGCCGCGCGTGGCCCACACGCCCGCAGTCTCGCCGCCGTCGGTGAGCACCGGGGCGCCGTCGGCCGTCACGGTGATCGAGTCGGCGAAGAAACCTTGCAGCGCAAGGGCACCGTCCGTGCGGTAGGCCAGCCGCAGCTTGGTGTTCTTGCCGGCGTAGGCGTCCAGCGGAACGGTCAGGTCGACCCACTGCCCGCCGGAGGACGCGCTCAGAGCGGGCGCGTCGGCCGAGTCGCGCTGGAAGGGCTGACCGTTCGCGACGCCGTCGAGCTGCGTCCAGCTGCCGTCCTCATTGGACGCTTCGACGTAGAGGTAGTCGTAGTCCGCCTCGATGTCGTAATGGGCCTTCAGCGACAACGACGCCGTGGTCTTGCCGCGCAGGTCCAGCGGGACCGTCATGGAGTGGTCGAGGTCGTTGCCCTTCTCGCTCCACCACATCCTGCCGCCCGCGAAGGGTGCGCCGTAGTCGAACGACTTGGAGATGTCCGGCAGGACGACGACGAGACCCTGGGCCTTGGCGGTGTTGTACTCGTGCGGGCCGAGCTCGAAGACGCGTTCCTGACCCGCGACCGCGACCTCGTAATCGAGCCAGCCCAGCTGCAGCTTGTCCCACGCGGAGAACTCGTTGGCGCGCTCACCGGGAGCCTCGCCCGGCGCGTTCACCCGGTTCTGGGCCATGATCGACCACCAGTTGACGCCGTTCGAACCGCCGTTGGTGTCGTAGTGGTCGGGCAGGCCGAGATCGTGCCCGAACTCGTGCGCGAACACGCTCACGCCGCCGTTCTCGGGCTGCACGGTGTAGTCGCCGACCCAGATGCCGGTGTCACCGATCTGCGCGCCGCCGAGCTTGTTGGTGCCGGGGCCGGTCGAGTAGTTCTTGAACGCGTAGCCGCGGTGGCTCCACAGCGCGTCCTCGCCCTGCCACGGATCACCGTCGGCCTGGTCGCCACCGGCGTGAACGATCTGGAAGTGGTCGATGTAGCCGTCGGGCTCGTTGAAGTCGCCGTCGGCGTCGTAGTCGTAGCGGTCCCACTCGTCGTACTGGGCGAGCGCGGCCTTGATCTGCTCGGTCGTCCTGCCCGCGGCCTTCTGGTCCGCGACCCACTGCGTGACGGCGTCCTTGATGAGCTCGCGCGAGTTGTTGCAGATGTTGTCGGCGCACGGGTAGCCGTTGCTGCGGCCGTAGCGGGCCTCGTTGTAGCGGACCTTCACCCAGTCGGTGACGGTGCCGGTGACCGTGTACCTGCCGCTCGACTGCTTGTCGTAGAAGTTCGCGACGGAGTTGGCGTCCTTCTTGCGGCTGAAGTACAGGTCCTGGAAGTACTGGCGGCTGAAGTCCTGGCGCCAGATCGTCGTGTTGTCCACGGCCCGGTTCGGCTCGGGGATCTGGTTGTGCACCGGGCCGTCGAACCGCTGCGGGCCCGGCGTGTTCGGGTTGGTGTCGCGGTCGGGGAAGTCGGGGTGCCGCTCGTTGCCGAACTCCGCCAGGATCACGAAGATCTTGTCGGTCTTCTCCCGCTTCAGCTCGACGTACTGATCCTTGTCCCGCTTCTTGCCGACCTTCGCGACGGTGCTGCTGCCGCGCTTCTCGGTCGTCGCCTCGCCGGTCAGCACGTCGGCCAGCGCCTGCTGCTTCAACGCGCGGCGCTTGACCTCCAGCTCGTGCGGCTGCTCGTCGGACTGCCGCGTCTCCTGCTTCTCCGGTTGCGCGGGAGGTGTCGCTGCGGCCGGTGTGACCAGGCCCGCGGTGATGAGCGCGAGCGCCGCTGCTCCCGCCAGAACTCTTCGCACTTGTCGTTCCCCTCTCGGAATCCGGAGGGCACGCTACGTAGCGGATCCGTCGCTCGACACGTCCGAAAGTCGGGACCGGGCCCCTGCTGGGCCTTTCGGACGCGAGCCGTTCGGCGTATAACCCTTCTCGGGTCGGGGCTGATCCTGGGAGTCCACATGAGACGTCGTCTCCTCACGGCTGCCGCTGCCCTGGTGCTGGTCGTCGCGGGAGCACCGGCTCTGGCCGCCGCCCCTGCCCCGTCCGGCTACCTCGTCGGCAGCACGTCGCCGCTCACCCCTGCCCAGCTCGACCAGCTGCGCGACGCCGGTGCCCAGGTGCACGTGGCCTACCGCAACTTCGGCGGCGCGGCCGCCGCCATCCCGAGCACGAAGGTCGCCGCCGTCCGCGCGCTGCCGTTCGTGACGTCGGTGAACCCCGACCCGATCCGCAAGCTCGCGGCCGTCTCCGATCCGGCGGCCGCGCCGCTGCCGAACGCTCCGTACTGGCACGACCAGATGGATCTGGAGAACGTGTCGCAGACCGGCGCGGGCGTGTGGGTGGCCGTGCTCGACTCCGGCTTCTACCCGAACTGGCGCGACTACTTCGTCGAGAGCGACATCCTCACCGACAAGGCGCGCGCGTTCACCGGAGTCCTCGGCAACCCCAACGCGAACCAGTGGGACTCGGGCAGCGACCCGCACGGCATGGCGGTCTCCGCGACGATCGTCGGCCACCGCTTCGCCGACGACACGAACGAGGGCGGCTGGGGCGCCGGCTACGCGACCGGCTCGCCCGGCACGAGGTGGATCCCCGGCGTGGCACCCAACGCCAAGATCATCCCGGTCAAGGTGTGCGAGCCGATCGGCTGCTTCGGCAGCGCCATCAACGCGGGCGTCGACTACGTGACCTCGCTCAAGAGGGCCAACCCCGGTCAGCCGATCGTGATCAACGCCTCGCTCGGCGGCGCGGGCCTCGACGCGGTCGAGAAGAACGCGCTGGACGCGGCCGTCAAGGCGGGCGTCGTGGTGGTCGCGTCGGCCGGCAACGAGGGTGACGCGGGCATGGGCTTCCCCGCCGCGTACGAGCCCGTCGTGTCGGTGGGCGCGGGCGGCTGGACCCGGCAGTGGAACGACTACCCGGACAAGACCTGGTGGCTCGACGACGTCGCGGAAGCGAGCGTGTCCGAGGTGTACGTGACCGGGTTCTCGTCACGGCAGAAGGCGGGCCAGTACCTGGACGTCGTGTCCGAGGGCCGGTACCTGCTGCTGCCGTACCCGTGCGCGCAGCTCTACAAGGACGGTCAGGTGGCGTCCTCGACGAACAACCGCACGTGCGCGTCGAAGGCCACCCCGGACAACGCCTCCGCAGCACCGTTCCAGTACCTCTTCATGAGCGGCACCAGCTTCTCCAGCCCGGCGGTGGCCGGTGTGGTCGCGCTGATGCTGGAACGCAACCCGCTGCTGTCCAATGCGGACGCGGCGACCGGCACGCTGAACGACCCCGCGTCGTGGGGACCGGGTGAGCTGGAGCGCAGGCTGGAAGCGTCGGCGACGCCGCTGCAGCCCGGCTCGGTCACCGTGACGCACCGGACCGGTGTGCCGCTCACCGAGACCTGGGGCGCGGACGCCATCGGGCACGGCTGGGTGTTCGCGGACGACGCGGTGAACGCCGCCGGTTGACCTGATGCCCGGCACGTCGGGAAAGTGGGAGCTTCCCCCTTCCCCGACGTGTCGGGAGGTCGACAGTGTCGTCGTCAGGGTCGTCATCAGGTTCATCGGTACAAATCGGAGTGAGCAGGCCGCCGCTCGACGTGGCAGACCTGCCGGAACCCGAGGAAGTCTTCGAGGTTCGCAAGCTGGGGCCGCTGCAGGTGGTCCAGTTCGTCATCGGCCCCAGCCTGATCGCGCTCGGCATCTCGATCGGCAGCGGTGAGTGGCTGCTCGGCCCGCAGGCGGTCGGCAGGTTCGGCTTCGTCGGCGTCGGCTGGGTGATCACGGTGTCGGCGTTGCTGCAGACGTTCTACAACGTGGAGATCGCCCGCTACGTCGTGGCGACCGGCGAGGTCCCGATCGTCGGCTGGGGCCGCGTGCCGCCGGGCTGGAAGTTCTGGGTGCCGGTCTCGCTGCTGGTCTTCTACCTGGCGTTCATCTTCGGCGGCTGGGCGGCGGGCGCAGGGCAGGGGCTCTTCGCCCTGATCACCGGCCGCGGCTACCGCCCGGACGAGATCGAGTACGTGCGGCTGCTCGCGATCGGCCTGCTGGTCGTGGTCTTCGTGATCACCGCGGCCGCCCGCAAGGTGTCCCGCGCCCTGGAGCTCACGAACTGGGTGCTGGTGGGGGTTCTGCTGCTGGTCCTGATCGTGGTGACGGTCCTGGTCGTGCCGTTCTCCGTGTGGTCGGAGGGAGTGCGCGGCCTCGTGACGCCCGCCACGCCGCCTGCCGGGATCACCGCGACCCAGCTGGGCGGCCTGGCCGGGTTCACCGCACTCGCGTCCGGCCTGAACTGGTACGCGATGAACCACTACCGCGACAAGGGTTACGGCATGGGCCACCGCGTCGGCTTCCTCTCCGGCCTGCGCGGCGGCAGGCAGGAGCTGCGCCCGGTCGGCGTGACCTTCGTGGACACCCCGGCGAACGCGTCGCTGTGGCGCCGCTGGTACCGGCTGCTGCTGATCGACCAGTGGGCGGTGTTCTTCGTCGGCGCGATGCTCGGCATGCTGCTGCCGACCGTGCTGATGGCCCACATCGTGGCGGTGTCCGGCAAGCAACCGACCGCGGCGAACGTGCCGACGTTCTCCGCCGAGCAGCTGGGAATCCTGTACGGCCAGGGCATGTTCTACCTGATGCTCGTGGTGGGCGTGCTGGTGCTGTTCTCGACGCAGCTAGGCATCTTCGAGGCTCTGGTGCGCAACTTCACCGACGCAGCGCACGCCGTCTCGCCCCGGCTGCGCCAGCGGATCGAGGACGACCCGCGGCGGTTCTACTACCCGTTCATGCTGCTGGTGCTCGCGATCATCGCGGGCGCACTGCACCTCGCGCTGCCCGTGGAGCTGGTGCAGATCTCGGCGAACATGTCGAACCTGGGCGCGCTGATGTTCCCGTTCGCCCTGATGTACCTGAACTCCCGGCTGCCACGCCCCGCCCGGCCGCGGTGGTGGCACCACGTGATCCTGGTGCTGAACGTGGTGTTCTTCGGGTTCTTCTTCGTGAACTTCGTCTACGAGTTCGTCACGGGAGGCCCGCTGGTGCGGTTCTGACCCACTCACTGATGCGCGCGGAGGCGCGTGAACGGAACAGGAACATCACCGGTCGGCTGACGACGAGGGCGACGCCGTCGCCGGCCAGAGCCAGGTCGTCCACGCCAGGCTCGCCGTAGACCTTGAGCCACACCAGATCCGGCACGTAGCCGTCGGGGTTGAGGTTCCCGAACCGGTCGCCCTCGGTCACGACCGCCTCGCCCAGCTCGAACCCGGTGAAGCCGGCGCCGGTCATCCTGGCGCCGGTCTCCCGCTCGACGAGGTGGACCGGGGGAAGCGTGAGGACGCCGCTGAGAGTCCAGTCGTCGACCACCACGTGCAGTCGGCCGGCCTCGGACTCCTCGCCGTGGTGGCCGGCAACGGGTTCCGCCTCGACCACGTAGTAGGTCATGCGCGCGTCCCTCACTTCGGCGGCAGCGCTTCCACGAAGTCGCGGCACCGGGCGATCCAGTCGTCCAGTGCCTCGTCCTCGGAGACCACGCCTCCGTCCACGATCACCCAGCCCTTCATCGGCCGGCCGGTGAAGTCGAAGACGCGCGCCCCCGGCTGTGCGAGCGCGTCTTCCTGCGCGTCGGGGCCCACGCGGGCGATCAGGTCGTCACCCATCACGCCCACCAGCAGGTTCCCGTTCCACAGGAACGCGATGCCGCCGAACATCTTCTTCGCGGTGACGCCGGGCAGCGCGCCCAGCGCGTCGCCCAGGCGGTGTGCCAAGCCCTCGTCGTACGCCACACGCTGAATACTGTCTCAGCGAGTTGCCAGGCGCCTCTCAGATTCGTGTGGCTTCATGGACGTACAGGACATTTAGGAGGCCATCTTGTTCGGCGTGGTCGGCTTCGTGCTCGGTTGGCTCTTGACGCTGTTCATCCTCGTGATGATCGGCCGGATGATCGTGGACTGGGCGGTCACGCTCGAAGCACGCGGTGACTGGGTGTGGAAGGTGCGCCGGGTGACGCACGCGGTGACCGAGCCCGCGCTCGCGCCGGTGCGCAAGGTGCTGCCGCCGCTGCGGTTCGGCGGGTTCGGGCTGGACCTCGCGTTCACCGTCGTGTTCATCGCCGCGCTGATCCTCAGGTCGATCGTGTGGTGAGGACGCCGGGGTTGAGCAGGCCCTGAGGGTCCAGCGCGGCCTTGGCGCCGGACAGGGCCGCGGCGAACAGGTCCGGACGCTGCCGCGCGTACCACGGCATGTGGTCGCGGCCCACGGCGTGGTGGTGGGTGATGGTGCCGCCGGCCGAGACGAGGGCCTCCGACACCGCGGCCTTGATCTCGTCCCACTGCGAGGTGAGACTGCCCCACCGGCCGGGCGCGTAGATGCCGTAGTAGGGCGCCGGGCCGTCGGGGTAGACGTGGGTGAAGCGGCACGTGACGACGCCGATGCCGCACACCTCCTGCAGCGCCTCGGTGGCCGCCGCCACCACCGCCGCGTGCAGCTCGGGGAAGCGGTCCCAGGTGCAGGCCGTCTCGAACGTCTCGGTGATCATCGCGTGCTGGGCCATGGCGTCGCGCTGGTACGGCATGCGCAGGAACGACTTCCGCCACCGCTGCGCCGCGCCCTCGACGACCTCGCCGTCGCCGCACAGTTCCACCGCCCGCGCGAGCAACGCGTCGACGGGGTGGTCCGCGGACTCGAAAGCCAGCACCAGCACCGAAGTCGCCGAACCGGCGTTGAGGAACGCCTCCGCCGGGTCGAGCAGCCGGCAGTTCGCCGGGTGCAGGCCGGACTGCGCGATCAGGCGCGTCGCCTCCACCGCGCGTTCCCACGACGAGAACCGCACCGAAGCCCCCGCGCGGTGCACCGGCGGCGACTGCAGGCGCAGCCACGCCTCGGTGATCACACCCAGCGTGCCTTCGGAGCCCAGGAAGAGCCGGTCGGGCGACGGTCCGGCGCCCGAGCCGGGCAGGCGGCGCGACTCGGAGATCCCGGACGGTGTGACGACCCGCAGCGACTCCGTCAGGTCGTCGATGTGCGTGTAGAGCGTCGCGTAGTGGCCACCGGCGCGGGTCGCGAGCCAGCCGCCGAGCGTCGAGAACTCGAACGACTGCGGGAAGTGCCGCAACGTCAGCCCGAACGGCTTCAGCTGCGCCTCCAGCGACGGCCCCAGCACACCCGCCTGGATCCGCGCGGCACGGCTCGTGGGATCCACCTCCAGCACCTGGTCGAGCGCCGAGAGATCCAGCGTCACCACGCGGTCGAGGTCCCGGGGTTCGACACCGCCCACGACGGAAGTGCCGCCACCGAACGGAATCACCGCGACGTCGTGCGAAGAACACCAGTCCAGCACGTCGACCACGTCCTGTTCGGTGCGCGGCCGGGCAACGGCGTCCGGCAACGGTCCGACGTCACCGGCGAGGTTGCGGGTGACGTCGCGGTAAGCCTGACCGCGGGCATGACTCAGCCGGTCGACGGGATCGGCCGAGTAGAGATCACCCGGCGGCGAGATCCGCGACGGCGGCAGGTCGAGCGACGAGGGATCAGGTGGTGCGTGGAACGTCAGGTCCGCGCCCGGCAGCACCGCCCCCACCCGATCGGTCAGCGCACGGCGTTCCTCCGGGGTGACGGCGTCCTCGACGTTGCCCCAGCCCCACCACGACCTCGTCGTCATGCCGAGCAACCTAAGCGAAACGGCGAAGTTCTGGAACGGGTGAGTAGAAGTACTCGCGCGGGCAGGACGGCCGCGGCACTAGCCTCCACAGGCATGAAGACCTGGGGGGTCGCACTTGCGCTGGTGGCGATGACCGCGCTCGGCGGGGCCATGTACTACGTGACGAGACCGGACGGCAACAGCACCACCGACGAGAAGGCCCGCGAGGTCGCGGAGCGCATCGGCTACCCGGTCGGCACCGACGCCAACTCCTACGCCCGCGCCGCGCTGTCGGGCAACACCGACCCGAAGTACTTCGCGGTCATCGGGATCACCGACAGCCCGACCGACGACCCGGAGAAGGTCCGCGTGAGCCTGGTGTTCCGCGTCCACGACCCCGGCACCTCGGAGGACCCGCCGTCCTTCCGGCTCTGGGAGCGGGACCCGGTGACCGCCTGCTACCGCGCCGACTTCAACTACTACGGCGTCACGAAGGGCGGCCCCGACCGCATCCGCTGTCCTGAGGACGCCAGGCCGATCACGCCACCGCCCGCTCAGAAGACCGGCGTGCCGGAGGCCTACCTCGACGCCTTCAAGGCGATCCTCGCCGGACTGCCGCCCGCGCCGACGCAGGACGAGGTGCTCGCGGCGTTGCGCGCGAAGCTGCCACCGGTGCCGGTCGACGAGCAGACCAAGCTGCCGTGGGTCGAGCCCCGCCTCGACGCCTTCGTCAAGGACGGCGCCGTCGGCATCATCGCCGGAAGCGGCGGTCAGTGCCTCAACGGCGTGCGCCTGGCCGACGGAACCGTTGCGGCGTGGTACCCGCCCCGCGTGCAGACGCAGCCCGGCGAGTACGGCTGCTCCGGCGAGAGCGCACTGGCGCTCTACCGGGTGCCGCCGCCGAAGTGATCAGCCCGCCCCGAAGCACACGAACCCGACGGCAGCGGCATAGGCGGCGTCGTCGGCGGCCGCCCGTTGCACGGCGGCGAGTGCTTCGGCGGGCGCCATCCCGGCCGCGAGCTTCTGGTGCAGCTCCACCATGACCGGAGCCGTGTTGTCGGTCGGCACCGGCACCACGGGCGCGATCAACGTCCGCGTGCCCAGACCCAGCAGAGCTGCCGTGAAGCCCATCAACTCGTCACCCGGCCGCACCGCCGACTGCCCCGTGTCGCACGCCGACAGCACCACGCGGGTCGGAGGAGTCCGCAAGCGCTCGATGTCGTAGACGGTCAACGGCCCGTCCGCCAGTTCCAGGGCGGAGAACAGCGGGTTGTCGACGCGGAACGAGCCGTGCGCCGCGATGTGCGCCAGCGAGGCACCGTCCATTGCGGACGCCACCGCGCTCACCGTCGCCTCCGAGCCGACGAGAACCCGGCCCGGCACGTGCGCGCTGATCGCCTTGATCTCGGCGGGCGCCGCGGTCATCCTCGGCCCGGCCGCCAGCACCGCCTCGCCCGAAGCGTCCGCGACGTAGCACGCCCGCAGCCACACCGACGCCGACGGCGCGACCGTCACCTGACGCTCCAGCACCGCCCACGGCAGGCCGTTCAACGCACCGGTCGGCACCACGACCAGCGGCCGCCCGTCGATCCTGGCCGCCAGCGGGGTCAACAACCGTTGCGCCAGAAGCGAAGCGGCGTGCGCGGCGGAAGACCGCGCCACCGCGAGGTTCGGCAGCTGCGGCGGCAGGGTCACCAGCCGGTGCAACGCGAAGCGCAGCAACCGGATCTCGCGCACGACACCGTCCACCGGCCCGAGCGAGTGCAGCGACGCCCGGCCACCGGCCAGCACCACGGCCATCAACTCGCCGTCGTACTCGACGAACTCGATCAACGCGGCGTCGCCGAGAGCACTGACCAGGGACGCCACCGACGGCGGCTTGAACACCGCGACCTCACCGGACATCTGGCGCGTGAGGTCGCGAACCCGTTGCTCGGCACGGACGAGCTTCGCCCGCAACGCACCGGCGGGCTTCCCGGCCAGCAGCGCCGACTCCACGTCAGCCGACACCGCCCGCAACGACGCCAGCGCGTCCTCGAGCCGCGGATCGTCGGGCGGCGACACGGCCTTCATCCGCAACGCACCGGCGCGCCAGCTCTCGGTCCACGACAGCACCCGCGCGGCGTTCCCGGAGGCCACGGCCAGCCGCAGCCCTTCCAGCGCCAAGGCCTGCCCCTGCACCCCGGTGGACGCCCGCAACTCGGCCGCCCCCAGCGAAACCCGGTACTCGTCCAGCAGCGAGATGCCGCGACGCAGAGCAGAGGACGTACCCCGGACATCACCGGAAAGCTTGCGCCGCAACGCCTCCGCGTACCACCCGCGCACCCGCAACCCGGCAGGGCCGCGCAGCCGGGAAGCCGCGGCGACCGACAACTCGGCGACGGCACGGGCGCGATGCCCGAGATCCGCCGCGACCAGTCCGGCGTCGATGCGGGCCTCCAGCGCGGGCAGCCGCCAGTCCATCGCGTCCAGCTCGGAGGCGACCCGCGACAACGCGAGCCGCAACGGCCGGCTCCGGTCACCGCGCAGCACGGCGGCGTGCAGCTCCAGGTACCGCGCACCGGCAGCCCACAACAGGCGTTGCTCGCGGCGGAACCTGCGCCGCGCCTCGGCCGCGAACCCGTGCGCGGCGTCCGGGTCGTCGTCGAGCAGGGCGATCCGCGCGCGGAAGTACAACGCCTCCGACACGCCCAGCGGGTTCTTCAACGCCTTCAGCTCGGTGATCGCCCGGTCGGCGGCCGCGCGGGCCTCGTCCAGCAGCGGCACGGAGACCAGCAGCTCCAGGCGGTTCACCAGCAGCACGGGACGCATCACGTCGAGCCGCCGGTGCACCTCCTCCGCCTTGTCGAACAGGGTCAGCGCGGCCGGCACGTCACCGCCGCGGGTGGCCATGATGCCCGCGTTCCAGTGCACGTCGGCGACACCGAGCTCCTGGCCGAGCTCCCCCAGCAACGACGCGGCGAGCTCGAAGTCCGCCGACGCCTCACGCATGTTGCCCACATACGCGCGCACGAGCCCGCGGTTGTTCAGAGCGCGCGCTTCGACGAGCTGGTCGCCGACGCGCCGAGCACCGGCGATGGCGGCGGTGTAGTCGCGCTGCGCGTCGTCATAACGGGTCAGGTAGTGGAAGACGACACCGCGTTGCATCAGCGCGGCCACCGCGTCGGCGCCGGTCAGCTCCGGCATCGCGAGGTCGAGCAGCTTCAACGCCTGCTTCTGCTTGCCGGTGTAGGCGAGCACCCACGCGAGGCTCATCTGCGCCAGGGCGGCCAGGCGCGGCAGCGAGGCCTCGGAAGCGATCCTGATCGACCGCCGGAGGTGCCGGGCGGCGCCGCTGAAGTCGTGCATCTCCCGCAGCGCGAGACCGATCGCCCGCTCGGCGACGGACCATTCCGAACGATCCTCGGTCGTGCGGAGCACCGCGCGCGCCATCTCGACGGCCGCGCGCGGGTTGCGCTGCCTGGCCTCCAGCGCGTCCTCCGCACAAAAGTCGGTCACGGCGTCACTTTATCCGCTGTGGTAGCTTGATCAAGCTCGGTCGGGGTGCCCGTCAACGCTGCTTTAGTGAGGCCGTGGTGTCGAAAGTGCCAGAAAGCGCGGAGCTTTACCAAAGAGCTTTCCTGCAGCTCATCGCCGAGGACAAGAACATCAGCTTCCACGCCGAACGCGGGCGTGAATTCCTTTATCGACCCGGCCAGCTGCTCGTCGGTCCCGACGATCAACAACGGGTGATCGAAAAACTGCGCGAAAACAACATCGTCGCCCGCCCGGTGGATGGATTCGCCGGTTTGGCGCGGCTGATCCTGCCGAACAACCCCGAGGACGTTCCCCGCATTGTTCGCCTGTTGCGCGACCAGCGGAACTGGCCGAACCAGCGGGTGCCGCTGGTGCAGCCGCACCACGTGATCGTCGGCCACGGCGGCCTCGTCATGGGCAACCCCGGCGACCGGCCCTACCCCGCCGAACCGATCCCCGCGCCCAAGTCGGACGACCGCCTCCGCGAGGTCAGGGTCGGCATCATCGACACCGGCATCTCCTCCGGCGCCGACAGCGAGCACTCCGACTGGTTTGCCGAGCGCTACGACAAGGAGCCCGACGACGTCGACCCCGCCTACAGCAGCGGCAACCACTTCGCGTTGCAGGGCGGGCACGGCACGTTCGTCGCGGGCGTGATCCAGAGCGCCGCGCCCGGCGTCACGTTCGACCCCGAGGTCGCCCTCGACCAGAACGGCTTCGGCGACGAGGAACGGCTCTGCAACAAGATCATCGAGCTGGGCCAGAAGAAGATCAACGTGCTCAACCTGTCGCTGGGCTGCTTCACCGAGGACGACGTGGCGTCCGAGCCGTTGCGCCGCGCCGTCGAGGGCCTGCCCGCCGACGTCGTCGTGGTCGCCTCGGCCGGCAACCAGGGCACGCAGCGGCCGAGCTGGCCCGCCGCGCTGTGCCGGGTCACCGCCGTAGCCGCCGCCGAGCAGAAGCGGGACGGCTCCCTCGGGCCCGCCTGGTACTCGAACTGGGGCCACTGGGTCGACGCGTGCGCGATCGGCAACAGGGCCTCGACGTACCTCAAGGGCGAGTGGCAGCTGCCCGGCGAGGCCTCCGCGACGCCGTTCGCGCTGTGGGCCTACTGGTACGGCACGTCGTTCGCCGCGCCCCTGGTCACCGGCCGGATCGCCGCCACGATGGTCGCGGACGGCATCACCGCAGCTCAGGCGCGTGACAAACTGCTGAGCGGCCCGGAGTTCCACCCCGGCTACGGAGTTTTTGTCAAATAGTTGTATCTGGGGAGCAACCTCGGCCTCCGCCAGGTGTGACCGCAAGGAGTCGACGTGACCGCAGGATCCCCGATCGCCGCGCTCGTGAGCGCGGCGGCCGAGGGCGACCAGTCGGCGTGGAACGAGATCGTGGACCGTTACACGCCCCTGGTGGTGTCGGTGATCTACAAGCACCGGCTGCGCCCCGCGGACGCGGCCGACGTGAACCAGACGCTGTGGCTTCGGCTCGTGGAGCAGATCGGACGGCTGCGCGAGCCCGAGGCACTGCCCGGCTGGATCATGACGACCACCCGCAACGAGTGTCTGCGCGTGCTGCGCGTGCAGCAGCGGACGCACCTGTACGACCCGTTGTCCGAGGCCGACGCGCTGGAGTCGGAGCAGCTGGACGCGGACGTGGAGGCGGACCTGCTGGCCGTGGAGCGGCGGCAGGCGTTGCGGGACGGTTTCGCCGAGCTCACCGACCAGTGCAAGCGGTTGCTGACGAAGCTGATGACCGATCCGCCGCCGAGCTACCAGGTCGTGAGCGAAGAGCTCGCGATGCCGGTCGGCAGCATCGGCCCGACGCGGATACGTTGCTTGGAGAAGTTGCGGAAAACCCCTGCGATCTCGGCGTTCCTGGGATCGTCGGCGACGAGAGGAGGTGTGCTGGGTGCGGCACGACTGGGACAGTGACGAAGTACTGCTCGACGCCCTGCGCGACGCGTTGAGCACACCTTCCGAGGAGGTTCCGCCGGAGTTCGTGGAAGCCGCGAAGGCCGCGTTCACCTGGCGGAACATCGACGAGGAGCTGCTCGCGATCACGTCGTACGACTCCGTGCTGGACGACACGCTGTTCGCCCGCGCGAGGTCCACGGCGACGGCGCGGCAGCTGATCTTCGACGCGGAGGGCGTGTCGTTGCAGGTGGAGGTGTCGGCGGCGGGAATCACCGGCCAGCTGATGCCCGCGTCGGGATCGGTCACGCTCGTGACGCCTTCCGGGGACCACGAGACGTCGGCCGTCGACGAACTCGGGATGTTCGTGATGGGTGCGGCACCGCGCGGACCGGTCAAGTTCCGTTTTTCGAACGGTTGCACCGATTGGTTCATCCTCTAGTCACCATTCGAGTGACAGGGGAATTCATTCGATCGGCCTACATCTGCGGCCAGTAGGGTTGTCGACGCTCAGAATTCGCATCATCGCGAGAGGTGTGTGCTGTGGTCGATCGAGTCAGCTGGGTTCCGGAAGGTGTCAACGTCGACGTTCCGAGTTCTGCCCGGATCTACGACTACCTCCTCGGCGGCGGGCACAACTTCGAAGCGGACCGCGAGACGGCAGAGGCTCTGATCAGGGTGCTGCCCGTGCGGGACATGGCCCGCCGCAACCGCGCGTACCTGCGCCGCGTCGTGCTCGAGCTGGCCGGTCTCGGCATCCGCCAGTTCCTGGACCTCGGCTCCGGCATCCCGACCGTGGGCAACGTGCACGAGGTGGCGCACGAGGTCGCGCCCGAGTCGAAGGTCGTCTACGTCGACTTCGAACCGGTCGCGATCACGCACGCCGAGCTGATGCTGGCCGACGAGCCGAACGTGACGGCGTTGCTCGCGGATCTGCGCGAGCCGGAGAAGGTCGTGGCCCAGGCGCGCGAACTCCTGGACTTCTCGCAGCCGGTCGGGCTTCTGGTCGTGGGCGTGCTGCAGTTCATCCCGGACTCCGACGACCCGTGGGGCGTGTTGTCCCGGTACGTGGAGGCGCTCTCGTCCGGTTCGTACCTCGCGCTGTCGCACTTCACCGCGGACAGCATGCCCGCGGCCATGGCCGCGGGTGAGGAGATCTTCGCCAGGACGGCCGAGCCGATCACCCCGCGCACCAAGGCCCAGGTGGCGGACATGATGGCCGGCACGGAGATCGTCGAGCCCGGCATCGTGTTCACGCCGGAGTGGCGGCCGGAAACGCCGGAGGACGTCGGCGCCGACCCGTCGAAGGCCAACATCTACGCCGCGGTGGGTCGTAAACCCTGATGACCACCTCGCCCCTCGCACAGCGCTGGGCGGCTGTTCTGATCGAGAGCGCGTACTCGCCGATGTCACGGCGAAAGCTGACGCAGCACCTCGAGGAGCACGCCGCCCGGTTGCGTGCTGGGCAGGAGGTCGAGGCGGTCGGCGCCTGGCTGGTGCGCAAGCGCTTCACCGGCCCCGACTCGTTGCGCCGCACGCTCGAGGTGCTGGCGCCGGAGTTCTCCGCCGACGTGCTGGGCGCGCTGGCGTCCGGGTACGTGCGGGCGACCCGCGACCAGCTGTTCGCCGAGCAGGAGAAGGTCAAGAACTCGTTGCTGAAGGCCGTGGAGGACGCGCAGCGCGACTCGCACGACAGCGAGGCCCGGTTCGCCCAGGTCTTCGCGTCGACGGCGGTGGGCATCGCGATCTTCGACCTGCAGGGCGGCGTGGTGGAGGCGAACGAGGCCCTGGCCACGATGCTGGGCCACGAGGAGATGCCCAAGGAGTTGTTCGCCGAGGCCGACGCGATGGCGCTGGCCGCGGCCTGCGACCGGATGCTCTCGTCCTCTGTGGACAGTGACAGGCGGGAGTGGCAGCTGACGCGCAACAACGGCGACACGGTGTGGGCGAACGTGGTGCTGTCCGTGCTGCGCGGGTCGGACGGGCTGCCGAAGTTCCACGTCGCGTTGATCGAGGACGTCACCGAACAGCGGATGCTGCAGGAGTGGCTGCGGCACCAGTCGTTGACCGACCTGCTGACCGGGCTGCCGAACCGCGCGTCGTTCACGGACAAGCTGGAGTCGGCGCTGGCGTCCGGCGAGCCGTACACACTGGGATACCTCGACGTCGACAGCCTGACGATCGTCAACGACGGTCTCGGCTACACCGCGGGCGACGCGGTGCTGGTGGAGGTCGCCCGGCGGTTGCGCGTGGTGCTGCCGGACGCCGTCGTGGCACGGGTCGGTGGCGACGAGTTCGTCGTGCTGATCCACGGGTCTCCGGACGTGGCCGCGCTGGCCACCATGATCGACGAGGAGCTGTCCGAGCCGGTCTACCTGGAGGGCGCGGGCGTCGCGGTGTCGACGTCGATCGGGTTCGTGCACGCGACCGGGCCCGGCGTGGACCCGACGGTGGTGCTGCGACGGGCGCACTCGACGTTGCGGCGCGCGGAAACCGGCGGCAAGAGACAGTGGGCGATCTACGACCACGAGGCCGACGTGGCCGACCGCGCGAGATTCGCCCGGATCGCGGCGATGCCCGGTGCCTTCGAGAACGGCGAGATCTCCGTGGATTACACGCCGGTGTCGTGGGTTTCGGGATCCCTGGCCTTCGTCGAGGCCTCGCTGCGGTGGGGCGCGTCCCGCCACGACGAGGTCGTGACCTATGCCGACGCTCTCGGCCTGGCTTCCCGCGTGGGCCAGATGGTGTTGCACGACGCGTGTTCGCGCGGGGAGCCGGTGCTGATCCGGTTGTCCCGCGACCAGTCACGGGATCCGGACCTGGCCGCGCACGTGCGCGCGAACCTGCGGGCCTGCGCCTTCCCGGCCTCGTCGTTGTTCCTGGCGCTGGACGTGCGCTCGATGCCCGACGCCGAGGAGAACCTCGACGTGTTGCACGACATGGGTGTCCACGTGCTGCTGCACGAGTTCGGCGGCGGCTTCGCCGGTTTGTCCACTGTGGACCGCAGTCCGGTGTGGGGCGTCCGGCTGGCCCACCCGCCCTCGGAACGGCTGGCGCGCCAGGGAATGGCGCTGATGGTGCCGCTGCTGCGGTCAGCCGGTGTGCACGTGATCGGCGGTCCTGGCGACCCGGACGAGCTCAAGGCGCTCGGCGTGGACCTGGTGGTGTCGTGAGTGGTTTTGGCCGCCGCCGACCAAAACCACTCACGAGCGTTCGTCAGGCAGCGTCCTCGACGGTGGCGAGGTCGGCCTTGGCGGTGCCGGCGAAGTTGCGCTCGACACGGGACTTCTCGGCGGCGTTCGGCACGGGGTTGGTGCACGAGACACCACCGGTCGAACCCGACATCAGGCTGGAGCACGGGCCGGGCTTCACGTCCGGCAGGCCCAGGATGTGCCCGATCTCGTGGGCGGCGATCCGGGTGATGTTGTACCCCTGGTCGATCGCCTGCTTGCCCATCCAGATCTTGCCGTTGCCGAGGGTGGTCGGCTGCGCCCGCGGCCAGCCGGGGTCCGCGACGATGGTGAAGTTCGCCCGCTCACCGGCGCGCGCCTTCCTCATCTGGACGTTCTTCACGTTGGAGTTCCACACCGCCGCGGCGGCCTCGATCTCCTTGTCGTACTGAGCCGCACCCGTGGAGTTGTAGAGAAGGGTGCGAGCAGCGTGTGCGGTGCCGACGAAGCCGGTTGACAGGGCGGCCGCGACAGCGAGCACAGCTGTTGTTTTGCGCAGGAACACAGGAATCTCCTCGCAATGCAGGGTGATTGCGCTTCGACTGTATCGCCGCAGCGTTGGCGCACAAGAAGAGTCAAGTGTCAAACAACCCTGGCACGGTCCAGAAACTTCGTAGGGCAATCCCCTCCGTGCTGCGGTTTCCCGCTCCACCGCCACGAACAGACCGCCGCCAGAAGAGGGGTATAACTGTTGACGTCGTCCGGATCTGATGGTCCGGAAGGGCGTCACCGATGTGAGGCGAACGGACCGATGAGGCAATGACGTACCCGCCCGGCTACGCCGAAGAGCGAATCCAGATCCTGAGCGCGGTGTGCCGGGCCGCGGACTCCTACGCCGAAATCGCGGGCATCATCGCCACTTCGGCGAACGAGGACGTTGCCCTGGCGGCACTCCGGGAAAGGCTCGGCACGACCGAGCCGGGCGCGCGAGCGGTGCTGGAGATGCAGTTCCGCAGGCTCATGCCCGGCCACCGCGAACGGCTGCGTTCCGAGCTGGAGGAATGGCGGAGCCAGGTCGAACGGGACCGGTGAGCCCGGTCCCGCGACCTCAGGCGAAAGAAGGCTGCCGCAACGCGTGCTCCACCAACGCGATGAGGATCTGCTTCGTCGACTGCCGGTTCCGCGCGTCGCACGGGATGATCGGCACCGAGGACGGGATCGTCAGCGCGTCCCGCACCTCCTCCGCCCGGTGGTGCATCAGGCCGTCGAAGCAGTTCACCGCGATCACGTACGGCAGATCGCGGTCCTCGAAGAAGTCGATGGGCGCGAACGCCTCGTCGATCCGGCGCGTGTCGACCAGCACCACGGCACCGATGGCGCCGCGGACCAGGTCGTCCCACATGAACCAGAACCTGTGCTGCCCCGGCGTGCCGAACAGGTACAGGATCAGGTCCTTGTCCAGGTGCAGCCGGCCGAAGTCCATGGCCACCGTGGTGGTGACCTTGTCGGGGACGGCCGAGAGGTCGTCCACACCGACCGACGCCTGGGTCATGACGGCCTCGGTGGTCAACGGGGTGATCTCGGAGACCGAACCGACGAACGTCGTCTTGCCGACGCCGAACCCACCCGCGACGACGATCTTCGCCGACGTCGCGTTCAGGTCGACCCCAGGTGACCCCGGACGACCCGGAGCACCTCTGCTCATGGGGAACTTCTCTCTACTCAGGCTCGCATGGAAACGTGCAGCTGGGCACGGATCTCCGGCGTCAACTGGAGACCGACCCGCTCCACCAGCCGGGTCATCGCGTAACCGATGAGCCCGATGTCGCAGTTGGGCGCGGCGAGCACGGCGAGGCAGGACCCGTCGCTGATGGACATCAGGAAAAGATAGCCCCGTTCCATCTCCACGACAGTCTGCTTCACCTCACCCGCCTCGAAGCAACGCGCCGCGCCGAGGTTCAGCGAAACCAGGCCGGAGGACACTGCGGCCAGCTGTTCCGCGCGGTCGTGCGGGAGGCGGTCCGACGAGGCGAGCAGCAGACCGTCCGCCGAGACGACGATCGCGTGCGCGACACCGGCGACCCTGCTGACGAAGTCCTCGACCAGCCAGCTGAAGTTGTCCAGTTCCTCAGTCGCGGTGGTCACTGGTGTTCCCTTTCTGCGATCACGGGGATGCCGCCGACGGCCGAGTCGAAGAGCGACTCACGGCCGAGCTGGACACCCTTCTGGTACGTGGCGAACCGCTGCCGGAGCCGTTCCGCGGAACGGCCTGCGGTCCCGGCAGTCGCCAGCTGGGGAACGGGTGACGACGGTTTCGGCGTGGAGCCCGGTACGAGACGCGCCTTCGGGACGCGCTTGGGCAGGCCGTTCTCCGTCGTCTGCGCGGGCACGCTGCTCTCCAGCGCCCCAGCGGCACGCCAGCCCTCGTCTGCCGATCCCCAGTCGGACTCGGCGAAGTCGGCGACCGCGCGCGGCACCGCCGTTGGTGCCTCGGACTTCGAAGGTTCGGACGAACGCTGCCGCTTGGGCAGGCCGTTCACCGTGGAAGGTTCTGACCCGGTGTCCGGCTCCGCTGCCGGAACGTCCTTTGTGGAATCAACCGCCGGCCGCTGCGGCGCGGCCGCCGGAGTCTGGAACCACCGCGACAGGCTGTCGGCGGAGATCTCCTCGACGTCGTCGGAGATGGCGGGGAAGATCTCGGTCGCCGGATCCGCGGGTCGTGCGGGTTCCGCCGGCCGCTCCATCGGCGGCTCGTAGGAGTAACCGTCCTCAGCGGACACTTCGGTCGGCTCGACGCGCGCGGTGAACAGGCCGTCAGCGGACGTCTGCTCGATGCGGTGCCGGCCGGAGGGCTCGTCGGCAGCGGCGGACGGCAGCACGACCGGGTACTCGGGCGTCCACTTCGGAACGCCGGCGAGGCCCTCGCCCGTCGCCTCGACGGGCGTGGCCGCGGGCGGCAGCGGCAGCGCGGGCGGCGCTCCCTTGTGCAGCAACGAGATCGGCAGGATCACCTGGGCGGTGACACCGCCCTCGATGTCGTCGTTGTTCGCGAGCGTCACGCGGATCTCGTGGCGCTTCGCGAGCTGGCCGACCACGTACAGGCCCATCTCGCGGGCGACGGAGACGTCGACCTCAGGCGGATCCGCGAGCTTCGCGTTGGCCTCGGCGATGTCGTCCTCCTGCATGCCGACACCGCGGTCGTGGATGCGGATCGCGACCTCGCCCTTGCGGGTCTCGATCGTGCGCACGGTGACCTTGGTGGTGGGCTTGGAGAACGCCGTCGCGTTGTCGAGCAGCTCGGCGATGAGGTGCGCGAGGTCGTTGACCACGCGGCCCTGCACCATCATGTCCGGCGTCGGCGCGATCTGGACGCGCGCGTACTTCTCGACCTCGGACACCGCGGCGCCGAGCACCTCGGCGATCGCGACCGGGCGGGTGACGCGGCGGTTGACCGTCGTGCCGGAGAGGACCAGCAGGTTCTCGCTGTTGCGGCGCATCTGCGTCGCGAGGTGGTCGAGCTCGAACAGCGACGCCAGGTGGTCGGGGTCCTGCTCGTCCTGCTCGAGCCGGTCGATCACGCTGATCTGGCGTTCCACCAACGCCTGCGAGCGCCGCGACAGGTTGATGAACATGTCGTTGACGTTCGCGCGCAGTGCCACCTGCTCGACGGCGAGGCGGACGGCTTCGCGCTGCACCAGGTCGAACGCCCGCGCGACCTGGCCGACCTCCTCTGTCGTGTTGAGCGGCACCGGGACGATCGCCTCTTCCGCGGCGCGTTCCGGGTCGCGGTGCGAACGGATGCGGCGAATGGCTTCCGGCAGCTGGTTGCGGGCGACGTCGAGCGCGCTGCGGCGGAGGATGCGCAGCGGCCGAAGCATCGACTGCGCGACCATCGCCATCAGGCCGAACGCGACGATCAGCGACGCGGCGACGAGTGCGGCGTCGCGCCACGCGTCCGTGCGCGCCTGGGCCGCGAGCCGGGTCGTCGTGCTGTCGGCCTGGCTCTCCAGGTCACCGGCCAGCTCGTGCACCAGGTTGGCGGTGTCCTCACCGATCTTGAGGACCTCGGCGTCCGTGATGGACACCGGCTTGCCCTCGGCGTCCTGCGCGAGCGCGAGCTTCACGAGCCGGTTGCGCCCGTCGACCGCGGAACCGGACACCTTGTCCTGGAACTTCTGCCGGTTCGCCGTGGAGGCGACGTCGTTGAACTCGTTGAACGCCGCGTCCAACCGGGACTGCGCTGCCCGCAGCTCGTCCGCGGCACCGGGCGCGAAACCCCGGCGCAGCGCGGTGGACGTCAGGATCGAGTTCTGCTGGCCGACCTGTTCCTGCGCCTGGTACAGCGCCTGCGCGGCGGCGACCAGCGGAACGATCTCCGGTTCGCTCAGGCTCGAGATCGCGGCGCGGTGCACCTGGCCGAGCGAGGCGATGATCTGGTTGTAGGCACCGATCACGGCCATGTCCGGGTACTTCGTGGTCAGGATCGTGTTGCGCAAGCTCGCCAGGCCGTCCAGCGACTGCAGCGACTTGCCGAAAGCTTCCTGCAGAGGCGCGCTCAACGCGGTCGTCGTGGCGCCCGTGTCCCGGTACTTGCCCAGTTGGGTGTCGGTGGCGCCGGTGCGGCCGGCGTGCTCGGGGCACGCGTTCTGCCTGCCGGCGGCAACACACTGCACCGCCCAGTCGCGCTCGACCTGGAGCGCGTTCTCCACCTTCGCGGCCTGGTGGCTGACGGCGAGCTCGCGCTGGACGGTGCTGAACAGCTCCACGTCGTCGAGCTGGGTGTTCAGGCGCAGGCCCGCGAGAGTCGCGGTGCTCAGAGCCGGAACCAACAACACCACCGCGAGCTTGCTCCGCAACCGCCAGTTGCGTAGGCGGAACCGGTCGATGCCTCGCTGGTCCTCACGACCGCGCACCGTCAACACTCCCCGCCCCGTTTAATAGCTGCAAACCTGGTGGATCTTGGTGTAAAACGCACGGCTCTCATACCGCCGTTCGGACGACAAAAACTCGTTCCAGAATCAACAACTGACAGTAGGACGGCTAAATGGCCTCTGCTCGATAATTCGTCCGGCGGAAACAACAGGCGCGGGCGGCCGTGATCACGGCGCGATCACAGCCGCCCGCGCCGTTCGTCAACTACCGGAGGGCTGGATGAGCATCGGCTTGACGTCGAGCTCCTTGTCCAGCAGCCCGTACCGCTGCATCAGCTGCGTGACCCGCTGCAGCCGGGTCGCGTCGAGCGAGGTCGGGAAGGCACCGAAGTGGACGAGAGCTGCGGTTTCCTTGTCGACCTTGGCGTACTCGACGAGCAGCGGCTCCACCGTGGGGCGGTCGGCGGCGTCGGCCTGGCCCTTGGCGATCGCGCGCTGGAACGCGGCCACCGTCTTGGGGTTGTTCTTGGCGAACTCACCGCTGGTCGCGTAGCCCGCGATCGGGATGTTGTCGGTCGGGCCGGAGGCCGCGTCGAGGATCTTGACCTGGCCGGCGGCACGCTGGGCACGCGTGATGAACGGCTCGACCATGAACGCCGCGTCGACGGTCTTGTTCGCGACCGCCGCCTGCATGTCCGGGAACGGCATCTCCTTGAACGTGACCGACTTCGGGTCGACGTTCGCCGCCTCCAGCGTCGCCTTCGCGGTCAGCTCGGCGATGTTCTTGAACGTGTTGATCGCGATGGTCTTGCCCGCCAGGTCCTTGGGGCTCTTGATGGCCGAGTCACCGGCGGCCAGGATCAGGAACATGTCGGGTTTGGCCTGGTAGCCGTCGGCGATGAGCTTGATCCCGTCGACCGCCTTGGCCGCGTCCTTCGACTGGGCGGCGAAGAACGAGACCCAGTTGCCGAACGTCATGTCCAGCTCTTTGTTGATCAGGCCGGGGATCGCCTGAGCACCACCCTGGATCACCTTGAGCTCGACCTCGAGGCCCTCCTGCGCGAAGTAGCCCTTCTGCTTGGCCACGTGCACGGATGCCACGTCGAGGATCGGAAGGACGCCCAGGGTGATCTTGGCCTTCTCGACCTGGCCGTTCGAGTTGGCCGCGGGCGTCTGCTCTTTGCCGCCGAGCAGTCCACAGCTCGCCACGGTGGCGAGCAGCGTGGCGAGGGCGATGCCACGGACGGCGATGCGGCGGACTCTTCGAGTCATCGGGAGCACTCTCCTGTCGGAGCGGTGTCGTCGTTGCGGGGAATGCGCGACGGTCAACCACTCAGAGTAATGATGCTGCTCCAAAAGACCCCAGTTGACCGACACACGCAGGTTCCAGTCCACTACCTGCGGTGAGCATCTAAGCACAGCAGGTCTAGGGCGAGGAGAACCCCAGTTGAAGCGCTCCGTTGCCGTCGTCGGCGCCGGGCCGGCCGGTCTGACCTTGGCAAACCTGATCCAGCAGTCAGGTATCGACTGCGTCGTGCTGGAAAAGGCCAGTCGCACTCACGTGGAAACCCGGCCACGCGCGGGAGTCCTGGAACATCGCTCTGTAACCATGCTCGAGTCGCACGGACTCGCCGATCGTTTGCTGATGGAAGCAGACCGTCACGGAACGTGTGAATTCCGCGTGAGCGGACAGGCGTTCCAGGTGGCGTACAGCGATCTGTACGGAGGCCGGCAGCACTACGTCTACCCGCAGCAGGAAGTGGTCAAAGACCTCATCGCGGCATTCCTCGACGCCGGTGGCGACATCCGGTTCTCGGTCAGCGACGTGGAGCTGGCCGACCTCACGTCGTCACGACCGTCCGTGAGCTGGACCAGCGCGGACGGGGTCCGCTCGACCGTCACGTGCGACTTCGTCGCCGGGTGCGACGGATTCCACGGCGTCTGCCGCCCGTCCATTCCTGACGGAGTGCTGACGGAATTCACCCATCAGCACGGGATCGAGTGGCTGGCGATTCTTGCCGAGGCCCCTCCGTCCACTAAAGCCATCATTTATGCATTGCACGAGGATGGTTTCGCCGGCCACATGCTGCGGTCGCCGACCGTTTCTCGCTTCTACCTCCAGGTGCCCGTCGGAACCAAAGCCTCGGATTGGTCCGACGAACAGGTGTGGGAGGCACTCCACAAAAGATTCGCACTGCACGGTTCGACGTGGTCGCTGACCGAGGGCAAGATCATCGAAAAGCGCGTTCTCGACATGCGCAGCCACGTGGTGGAGCCGATGTCGTACGGCCGGCTGTACCTGCTGGGTGACGCAGCCCACATCATCACGCCGGTCGGCGCCAAGGGCATGAACCTCGCGATGAACGACGCCGCAACGCTCTCACATGCACTGACGGACTTCTACGCGACCGGTTCGGAGACCGGCCTCAAGACCTACTCCGACGACTGCCTGCGCCGGGTCTGGCGGGCGCAGGAGTTCTCGCAGTGGATGGTGAACATGATCCACACCGACGTGGGCTCGCCCTTCTTCGGACGCTTGGCGCAAGCACGACTGGAGCACCTGGCCGAGTCGGCCGCGTACCGCGCGAGCTTCGCGGAGAACTACGTCGGCCCCTGAGGGCACAATCTCCCCCTATGGGGTGACTCCCGGGCTCCCCTAACGAGTGAGGCCAACCCCCTAGGGGCCAGCTTTCGTCACGATCTGGGGCCAACTCCCGATGCCGGGGGATGTCGATCATCCATACGGTTCAACACGACATCCCCCGATTCAGCTACAGGAGCTTGAGTCCCATGCAGCAGACCACGCCCGCCGAGCCCACCACGGTGCAGACCGGCCAGACCACCGTGCAGAGCGGTGACACCACGGTGCAGACCGGTGGCACGACCGTGGAGACCGGTGGCACGACCGTGCAGGCCGCGGAGCCGACCACGCTGCACGACTTCACCCTCGGCCTGCTGACCGACCTGGACGCCCGTGAGGCGTTCCAGCAGGACCCGCTGGGCTGCCTGGAGGCCGCGGGCCTGAGCGACATCACCGCGGGCGACGTGCACGACATCCTGCCGCTGGTGCTCGACGCCGCGTCCGTGCCGAACGTCGAGGGAATCGAGGACATCCTCGGCGGCACCGAGCTGCCCGCCGTCGACAGCCTGCTGCAGATCGCGGGCACCGTCGAGGGCGTCACCGGCGTCACCGACATCGCCGCCCCCTCGGCCATCACCGCGCTGGTCTCGGACTTCTCCGGCCTGGGCGACGTGTCCGGCACCCTCGACTCCGTCGTGTCCACGGTTCCGCAGGCCACCGACGTCGTCTCCAACGTCTCCGACATCGCGACGCACAACGTCACCAAGGTGACCGACGTCGTCGACGTCCACGGCATCCACAACACCGCCGACGTGCTGGTCAAGGACCTCGACGCCGACGTGCTGGTGAAGGACGTCGCCGACACCGACGTGCTGGTCAAGAACGTCCTGAACTCGGCGGACGTCGTCGACGTCAACAACGTCGCCGACGTCGCGCACGTGACCGACAACGCCCTGCACGTGACCGACAACGTCGTGCAGAACGTCGCTCAGGTCGGCGACGTGCACCACGACCTCGGCCAGGTCATCGGCGACGTGAAGGTCGGCGACCTCGACCTCCTCGACGGTGGCATCGGCAACCACAACAACGTGGACGTCCACTTCTGATCGTTCTGCCATCTGCTCTCGTCGAGCAGTCACGGGGGGAACGGAAGGCGGGTGCTCGGCTCTGCCCCCGAGCGCGGGTGCCCGCCTCCCCCACGTCGCACAGCCGAGCCCCGGACCGCGCCGGTCCGGAGCTCGGCTGTTTTGTCATCGCTTCCGTCAGGTCGCGTCGTAGAGCGCGGCCACGCCTCGCTCCATGGCCTCCCGGACGCGCAGCAGGTCCACCGGGGACCCGTGGGCCCCACCAGGGTCGACCGCGCGCCAGACGTCGGACGGCGTGGTCCCGACCGGCAGGTCCAGGTACCACGCGAAACCGCGCGGCCGTGGCGGCACACCGGCTTCCACCAGGTACGAGTTGACGAACGTGTCGATGACGTCCTGGTCCGGGTGCATCGGAGCGGGCGTGCGCACCACCCGGCGCGGGCCGGCCACCCACGCCAGGAGAAGCTGGTAGCCGTTGTCCGGCAACGCGAGCAGCCGCCGCCCTTCCAGCAGCACCACCCTGTTCCGCCCGCCGGACACCTCGGTCGGTTCCGCGTCGACGACGAGGAACCGGTTCCAGTCGGTCATCCGGGAATCAGGACGAGACGGTCTCGCTCAGCGACTCGCGCTCGGCGGCAGCCCACTTCTCCACGTCCATCGTGGGCTTGCCGACGTTGAGCAGGCGCGCCACCTTCGACCGCAGTTCCACGAAGGCCTCGTCGGTCCGCGTCGTCACCTGGTCGCGTTCGGCGGGCAACGGCACCTCCAGATCGGCCACCAGCCGGGCGGGAGAGCCCGAGAGCACCAGGATGCGGTCCCCCAGGTACACCGACTCGTCGATGTCGTGCGTGACCACGAGAACGGTCGTGTCGTGCTCACGACGCACGCGGAGCAACAGGTCCTCCAGCTCGAACCGGGTCTGCGCGTCCACCGAGGCGAACGGCTCGTCCATCAACAACAACGAAGGCCGGTACGCCAGAGCGCGCGCGATCGCCACACGCTGCTGCATGCCACCGGAAAGCTGCCAGGGCCGCTTGCGAGCCGCCCCGCCGAGCCCCACCCACTCCAGCGCCTCGGCGGCCCGTGCGCGGCGTTCGGCGCGCGGCAGCGACCGCAGCGGGAACTCGACGTTGCCCTGGACGCTCAGCCACGGGAACAGCGAACGCGAGTAGTCCTGGAACACCACGGCGAGATGCGAGCCGTGCAGGGACACGTCGCCGCGCGACGGCGCGACGAGCCCCGAGATCGTGCGCAGCAGCGTGGACTTGCCACACCCCGACGGTCCCACCACGCACACCAGCTCGCCGGCGCGCACGGTGAACGACAGACCACCGATGGCCTCGTGGTCGCCGTAGGTGTGGCCCAGGTCGGCCACCTCAAGCATGTTGCTCATCACGACTCCTCGGTTGCCACGCCAACGCCCTGCGTTCCACCGCCAGCAGCGCGGTGTTGAGTCCGTAGCCGAGCACGCCCAGCAGGACGATCCCGGCCCACATGCGCGTGTAGTCGAACTCGCGCTGTGCCTGCATGAGCTGCGAGCCGATGCCGTTGTCGGTGCCCACGAGCTCGGAGATCACCATCAGCACCAGCGAGAGCGACAACGAGACCCGCAGCCCGGCGAAGATCTTGGGTGAGGCGGCGGGCAGGACCACGCCGAGAACCCATTGCCAGCGCGGGATCCGGAAGACCGCGGAAGTGTCCACTTTGGTCACGTCGACGGAACGGGCACCGTCCACGCTGTTCAGCAGCACCGGCCACACGACACCGAAGACGATCGTCGCGAGCTGCATCGACGTGCCCGCCTTGAACAGCAGCAGGAACACCGGCACCAGCGCGGGCGGCGGGATCGAGCGCAGGAACACGAGCAGCGGTCCCGCGTACTCCATGGCCCGGTCGGACCGGCCCAGCACCAGCCCGAGCGACACGCCGATCACGCCGGCGATCACCCAGCCCGACAGCAGCCGCACCACCGACGGCACGACGTGGCCGGTGAAGTTCGCCGGCTCCAGCACCCACCACTCGTTGGCCGCGGTGACGATCTTCGACGGCGGTGGGAAGAACGGGTCGTCGGCGAGCCAGCCGAGCACCTGCCACACCACGACCAGGCCGGCAAACACGGTCCACCGCTGCAGGAACTTGGTCACCAGGCCACCCACCGGCGGCGGACGCGTTCCAGGCCGTTGTTGAGCAGGACACCGATCGTGCCCGCGACCACGGTGCCGACCAGCACCTGGTCCATCCGGCCCGGTCCGCTGCGAGCCTCCATGATGAAGTAGCCGATGCCGATCTGGCTGCCGGCCATGAGCTCGACGCTCACCATCACGATCAACGCCGTCGTCGCCGCGAGCCGGATTCCGGTGAGGACGAACGGCAACGCGCTGGGCAGCGCCACGAGGAACAGGACGCCCATCCGGCCGGTGCCGAAAACCCTTGCCGTGTCGACGAGCAGCGGGTCCAGTTCGTCGAGGGCGTAAATGGTGTTGAAGAGGATCGGCCACAGTGCCGCGTAGACCGCCAGCGTGATCTTCGTTTCCGGACCGAAGCCCAGCATCACCAGCGCGAGCGGAATCAGTGCCACAGAAGGGATCGGGCGCAGGAACTCGATGACCGCGCGCGTCGCGTGACGAACGGCGGGGACGCTGCCGAGGACCAGTCCACTCGGCACGGCGATGGCGACGGCGATCACGATCGCGATCAGAAGTGCCAGGACCGTTGCCACGACATGACTGATGAAGCTCGGCGAGGTCAGTTGCGTGACCAGCTCACCGACCACGACGGACGGTGGCGGAAGCGCGTGTGCGGGTATGAAGGGAGATCGTCCTACGAGCTCCCAGAGCACGAGGAACCCGGCGATGCCGAGAAGTCCCCTTGTGAACGCACGCACTCGGTCACCCTAGAGAGTGGATCTCCCGTTCACAATGCGTGCTTGCCCAACTCCAGGTTGTTTCCCACACATCGCCGCGCTTCAGCAGACCCTGACGCGCTCCACTTCGCCGAAGCTCTTCACCCATTCGGAGTCCGAGAGCCGCGCGCCGTCTTTTTCACACATCTTCTTGATGATCCGGCCGCTGTCGAGGAGGTACGGCAGCAGTTCGGGGTTGTCGCCGCCCGCGCGGACGAGGAAGTCGCCGTACTGCGGCCGGTACACCGGTTGCGTGTCGTGACCGTGCCCCGTCACGTACACGAGCCGGTCCGCAGGACGCCCTGACGTGTAGAGCTGTTGCACCTCGAAGACGTTGTCACGCACGACGGCCACGCGGCCGTCGTCGGAGAACGTCACGCGGGCGCCCGCGCGCATCACGCTGTCGATCGTCGCGCGCAGCACGGGCGACTCGCTGGGCACCCGCTGCCACACCTGGACGATGCCCTCCGGCGAGTGCTCCACGGCGAGCCAGCGGCCGTCGCTGCTGTAGGTGAGGCCGCGGACGTAGACGGGCTGGACCAACGGTGGCGACGCGGCCTCGAAGGTGCCGCCGACGTGCCAGAACTCGATGGTCGTCGTGCCCTTCGCGGCGTCCCACACCGCGGTGGCGAGCTCGCGGCCGTCGTAGTTCAGCGCCACGCTGCCCGCGGCGCGCACCGGCATCGGCAGCCGGCGGGGCTGCTTCGGGTCGCTCACGTCGAGCAGCACGCCCGGCTCGTTGTCGTCCGGCGTCGGGAGGCCCTGCTCGACGTCACCGATCCTGCCGACGATCCGCGAGCCGTCCGCGCTGATGTCCAGCGTGCGGAACCGGTCCTGCAACGGGCCGAGGTAGGTGATGTCGTTGGCGCTGTTGACGTTCCACAGGTGCTGACGGCCGGTGCCGTCCTGCGTGACCGCACGGTGTTCGGCGAGCTTCACGACCCGGTGACGGTCGAAGAACCGCTTGCCGGACACCGCGCCGTCCTCGTCGAGGCTCCACATGCGGTCCGTGCCGTCCTCGTCGGTCACCGCGGCCAGCTCACCGCGCGGCGCGACCTGCACGGCGGCGTTGTCGGCCGGCGTGCCGGTGAACGGGATCCTGCGCGTCACCGCGTTCGCCAGCCGCAGCATCCGCTCGGCCTCCGGCGACGGGTTGACCTTGTAGCCGACCAGCGCGTACTTGTCCGCGTACGGCCGGCGCTGCTCCATCAGCGCGGCGGACTCGGAGATCGCCTTGCTGCCCAGCTCCCTGTCGTGCAGCTCGGTGATCTTGCGCTCGCTGGCCAGCGCGTAGATGACGGAACCGGGCACGAGCGCGGCGAGCACCGCCATCACCGCGATCAACGCGGTCGAGCGCCGGGTCTCGCGTTTGGCGCTCATGTCGACGAACCGGCGTTCCTGCGCCGTCAGGAACTCGCCGAGCTCCTTGGCCTTGCGCAGCCGCGCGCCCCGGTAGAGGGCCAGCGGGTCGCGGTCGCTCGCCTCCCACAGCTCGATCGCCGTGACGAGCTGCTGGTGCGTGCGGAGCTTCTCGCGTTCGGAGTCGATCCACCCGGTGAGCCTCGGCCAGCGCAGCACCGCGTCGTGGGCGAGCTCGACGCCGTCCTCGGTCAGCGTCACGAGCCTCGCTTCGGCGAGCAGGCCGAGCAGGTGCGGGTCGATGTCGAGCGTGCGGGTCCTGCGCTGCACCATTCCGTTGCGCTGCAGGGAGACGAGCCTCAGGAAGACGCTCTTCACCGCCGCCTGCTCGGCGCCGGTGAGGCCGTCGAAGAACGTGTTCGCCGCCCGTGCGACGACGTGCTCGATGCCACCGGCCTCCTCGAACCCGGACTGCGACAGCGTCATGCCGCGCTTGCGCCGCCAGGTCTCCACCAGTGCCTGCTGCACCAGGGGCAGCGCGTGCTGGTTGGCGGCGTCCGCGACCAGTCTGGCGATCACCGCGGTCTCGACGGTGGCGCCGATCTTGGCGGCGGGCTCGGTGATCGCGCGGCGCAGCTGGTCCGCGCTCATCGGCTCGATGACGATCTCGGTGCCGCTCAGGCCGAGCGCGCGGCACCGGTCGCGGTGGTCGGCGCGGACCGCGACGACGACGTGGGGGCAGCGGGTGAGGGCGGTGACGAAGTCGTGCTGGTCGAGCGCTTTCTCGACGTCGTCGACGAGGAGGATGAGGCCGGGGCGGTGCTGGCGGATCCGGAGCCGGAGGTGGTCGGGGTCCTGCCTGAACTCGGAGGCCAGCTGCTGCGGCGTCGTGTTCTCGAAGACCTCGGAGAGGGCGTGGGCGAGATCGTCGAGCGCGTTGTCCTTCGGCGTGATCACGACGGCGTCGTCCAGGGCGGGCTTCAGGCCGGCGTGGAGGAGGGAGGTCCGGCCGGACCCGGAGGGGCCGACGAGAACGGTGAGCGGTCGCGCCCTGACCGACTCGACGACCTGTTCGACGAGGCACTCGCGGCCGAAGAACCTCTTCGCGTCGTTCTCCCCGAACGGTTCACCGCCCGGGTACGGTGCGTCAGACTGTGGTGGCAGTGCGTGTTCGGCGGCGAGCTCACGCCAGCGCTTGGCCCACGGCGCGGGATCGCCCTCACACGCCCGGACGAACGCGAGCGTCAGCGCCAGGGACGGCAGTTTCCTGCCGCCCGCCGCGTCGGACAACGCGGTGGGCGAGTAGTTCGCTCGCCTGGCCAGCTCGCGATAGCTCGGTTTGCCTGCCTGGTCACGCAGTCTGCGCAGGTCACCGGCGAACCGCAGCAACGCGGTGTCCTCAGGACCCAGCGGTCGTTCCCCTCGTGGCATGCCGCCTCCCGGCCGGATTGTCCACCAGAGGTTCGCCCGGCGTCTAACGGCCCGCTAACCATCCGCAGGACCTGCTGGTCAGTTCCGGCAGGGCGGGGTGAAGGCGAGGTCGCCGAAGTAACGCTCCCACTCCTCCCGGTTCATCCGCGGGTAGGCCTGCTCGCAGATCCGGACCGCCGGATCCCGCGGATCGACGTTCCACAACCGCACCGCCCGATCCGCACCGCCGGTCACCACCTCGTCGCCCTTCGGCGTCAGCCCCACCGCCGCCACGGGCCCGGCGTGCCCGCGCAGCAGCGCCTGCTCGACGGGTTCGGGGCCGTCCCCGAGCCGCCACAGCCGCACGAGACCGTCGTCGGTGGCGACCGCGGCGCTGCCGGTGCCGAGCCACGCCGAGGTGACCTCGCCGCCACCGGACGGGATCTCCGCGCGCAGCACCGGGTCGCGCGGGTCCGTGACGTCCCAGAGGTGGACGGCGGTGGTGGCGGTCGTCATGAGGAGGTTGCGGCCGCCGAACTGGGCGTTGCCCGCGAACTCCTTGGTCAGGGAGAGGAGTTTGGCGTCGTGCGGGTCGGTGATGTCGACGAGGTGGACGGCACGGCCGGTGGTGACGGCGGCGAGGACGGTGCCGTCGGAGCGGAAAGCCACGCCCGCCAACGGTCCCAGGCCGAGCTCCGCGGTGGTGAGGAGCCTCGGGCGTTCGCGGCGCAGGTCGGTCCAGAAGCTCAGGACGCCGTCGTTGCCGGTGGTGACGAGGGTGGTGCCCTGCCAGGCGACGGCCGCGGCACGGGTGGGCAGGACCGCCAGTTCGCGGGGTTTGCCGAGGGAGACGTCGACGACGTGGACGGCGCCGTCCTCACCGGCGGAGGCGATCAGGCCGCCGGTCGAGTCCATCGCGAGCGATGTGACGGCGCCGGAATGCCTTGCGGCCACGTGGAAAGCGCGCGGGGACGGCAGGTCGTCGAGGTCCGTCAGCACCACCGTGCCGTCGCGGTGACCGGTGGCGACCTGTTGCTGCGTCGAGCCCACGACCAGTGCGGTCACCTCGGACTCGGCGTCGCGGAGCACCTGGAACGGGACGTCCTCCTGACGCAAACCGTTGCGCGCCTGGGACAACGGCACGAGCTGGTAGGCGGCGAGCGCGACCTGCTGGGCCAGGCCGGGGTTGGTGGACCGCAGCGCCGCCGCCTCGCCGACCGCCTTCAGCACCACCGCCGTCGCGCGTTGCTCGTCGGCGGTTCTGCTGGCCTGCAAGGCGAACACGGTCGAGCTGGCGGCGATGACGATCAGGGCGGCCAGCGCGGCGAGCAGCTGGCGCTGGCGGCGGGTGCGTCTTCGCGCGCTCACCGAGACCTCCTCCTCGGCGGCGAGGCTCGCGGCGAGGAACGCGCGTTCCCTGGAGTTCAGCGACAGTCCGGCGGGAACGGTGGTGAGCCGGCGGCCGCGGAACAACGCGCCGGGGTCGCGGTCGAGGGACTCCCAGGTCTGCGTGGCGTGCGTGAGTTCGCGCTGTGCCTTGATGTTCTCGCGCTCCTGCTCGATCCACTCGCCGAACGCGGGCCAGCTGCGGATCAACGCCTCGTGCGCCAGTTCGACGCCGTCGCGGTCGATCACGACGAGCCTGGCCGCGGCCAGCGCGAGCAGCACGTCCTCATCGGCCTCGAGCTCGTCGGAGTGCGCACGGCGTTTCGTGTCCTCTTCGGTCACGAGCCGCAGGAGGATCCGTTTCGCCTGCGCCTGCTGCCGGGACGTGAAGCCGTCGAAGACCTCCTGCGCGGTGCGGGCGACGGCGTGTTCGAGACCGCCGACCTGCTCGTAGCCCGCGAGCGTCAACGTCATGCCGCGCCGGTGCTGCCAGGTCTCCGCCAGCGCGTGGGACAGCAGCGGCAGCACGGCGGCCTGGCCCACCGCGTCGGCCATCAGCCGCGCCAGCAACGCCGTCTCGACCTTGGCACCGGCGACGGCGGCCGGTTCGGTGATGGCGAGGCGCAGCTCGTCCGGCGTCATCGCGCCGACCATGACCTGACCGCCGCTGAGCGCCTCGACCAGCTCGGGGTACTGCGCGCAGTGGCCGTAGTAATCGGCGCGCACGCCGATGACGACCTTCGTGCAGTTCGTCAGTGCCGAGATGAGCCACGTGCGCAGTTCTTCGCTGCGGCACAACGTGAACAGCTCCTCGAACTGGTCCACGACCACGAGGTGCTCGTGCCTGCGGCGCAGTGCCGCCGGATCACGCAGCTCGTCGGCGAGCTCGACCGCGTCCGCGCCGGTGAGCCGGGCGAGCGCGAGCGCGCACTCCTCCACGGGATCCGCGCCGGGCGTGAACAACAGGACGGGCCCACGCGTGCGGGCGATGAGACCGGCCCGCAGCAACGACGACTTCCCCACCCCGGACGGCCCGAACACACCGGTGAAGCGGTGCTTCGTGGCCAGCAGCTCCGCCGTCAACCGCTCGCGCCCGAAGAACTTCGGCGCGTCGTCGGGCTGGAACATGGCCAGCCCGACGTACGGACTGTCGCTGCCCCCGTGCGGTTCGGTCTCCGCGACCGCACGCCACCGCCGCTCCCACTCCTCCGGGTCGGCGTCGCAGGCCTTGGCGTACGCCTTCGTCACCGCGAGCGACGGCAGCTTCCGCCCGCCCGCCGCCTCCGACAGCGCCGCGGCCGAGTAGTGCGCCCGCCGGCTCAGCTCCCGGTAGGTGGGGCTGCCCGCCCGCTCCCGCAGCCGGCGCAGATCCGCCGCGAACTGCAGGAGACCGCTCTCGCCCTCGTCGAGAGGGCGTTCCCGTCTCGGCATCCCGTCATTGTTCAGAGAACTTTGTTCAGCGGCCAACGCCTGACCGTGAACAACCCGTTCGCCCTAACGTCGACAGACGCGAGAAACCCCGGTGCTCGCGCCCCGAACCGGCGCCGGAGTGGCTGTGGGTGGCCTCCCCCAGGTGCCACCCACAGTTCAGCAGACCGGCACCCGCTCAACCTCGGGCAAGTACCTCGCCCAGTCCTGGTCGGGCAGCTCCGCACCGCCGAGACACAGATTCCGGACCACCTCGTTGACGTCCGTGCGCAGCAGCCAGATGTTCCCCTCCGTCAGCGCGACGAACCCGTACGGCGGCGACCAGTGGTCGACCGCGGTGATGTTGTCCGGGAAGTTCTCGAACCCCGCGATCCGCACGGGCCTGCCCCGCTGCGCCAGGTCCCAGACGTGCACCGCGCGGTCCGTGCCCAGCAGCACCTGGCGGCCGTCGGGCGAGAACTCGATCATGGGCTCGGCGTTGGGCTGAGTGGGGATGTCGGCCTGCACCACCGGATTCGCGGGATCGGTGACGTCCCAGACCTGGACCTGCCCCAGCGACAAGCTGGCCACGAGGACGAACCTGCCGTCCGCGCTGAACCGGCGCGGTTCGAAGGTCCCCGGCGCCGTGGACTCGTACACCCGGTGCGCCGCATCGCCGTCGATCCGCCAGATTTCGGTGGATCCGCCGTTGATCCGCGACACGACCACGATGCGGCCGTCCGGCGACATGCGCAGCGACAACGGTGGCTTGTCGCCGGGGACGGCGATCTCCCGCAGCTCGCTGGTGCCGACGTACCGCCAGATCTTGGCCCCGTAGCCGTCGATGGGCCTGTCGGTCGTGACCACGCCCGCGATGGTGTCCACCGTGCTGTTCGCCGACAGGCCGTTTCCGAAGTACGAGCTGGCCGGAACGCGGGCGAGTGTGCGCGGACTGGACGGGTTG
The DNA here is from genome assembly GCF_014648475.1 of Lentzea flava. Classification (GTDB taxonomy): domain Bacteria; phylum Actinomycetota; class Actinomycetes; order Mycobacteriales; family Pseudonocardiaceae; genus Lentzea; species Lentzea flava. The sequence continues at coordinate 82,050 of NZ_BMRE01000029.1, forward strand.
GTGATGTCCTGCAGCTCGGCACCCCGCTCCGTGGCGACGATCGCGCGCCGGTCATCGTCACTGACGACGAGCGGCCGTCCGACGATGGTGCCGTGTGACGAGTCGATGCCGTGTGAACGGAGGTTGTGAAGCGACGTGACGAAGCTCAGCTCCTGAAAGGTGCCGAAGAGGCTGCCGCCGTCGAGCTTGGTGAAGCGGCTTCCCGCCCACGTCGAGTTCAGCCGCTCGCGCCGTGTCGTCGCGTCGACGGTGAGCAGCGCGTCACGGGTCGCTTCGGTCGGCGCGACCTTGTACGCCGCGAGCGCGAGCCGGATCGCCTCCCCCGAATCGGTCGGCAGCAACGCCATCCGCCGTGCCACGTCGGCGGCACTTCCCGCCACTGCGACATCCCGTTGCCGGGACGCCTCGCTGGACCGGTCGATCGCGAACACGACAGTGCCCGCGAGCAGCAGAACCAGCACGGACAGCACAGCCACGACCACGCGGGTGCGGCGGGCGCGGCGGCGGCCGTCGGCCTGGCTCGCGGTGAGGAAGGCGCGTTCGGGTTCGGTGAGCGAGCCGGGGTCCAGCTCGCTCGCCTGGGCCAGCCGCACGCCCTTGTAGAGGAGGTCGCGGTCGCCGTCCCACTCCGCGGCGGCCTCGGTGAGCTGGTGGTGCACGCGCAGCGCGTTGCGGTCCTCGGCGATCCAGTCGCGCAGCCGCGGCCAGGACCGGATCAACGCCTCGTGGGTGAGCTCGGCGTGCTGTTCGGTGAGCGTGACGAGCCGGGCGGCGGCGAGGTGTTCGAGCACCTCGGCGTCGAGATCCTCACGGGCGGCGCGGCGTTTCGTGTCCTCGGTGCCCTCGCCGAGCGCGATGAGGCGCAGGAAGATGCGGCGAGCGGTGTGCTGTTGATCTTCCGTGAGCTCGGAGTAGACGGCCTCCGCCGTGCGGGCGATGGCGTGTTCGACGCCGCCCGCCTCCTCGTACCCGGCGAGCGTCAGCGTCATGCCGCGGCGGCGGTGCCAGGTCTCGACCAACGCGTGCTGCACCAGCGGAAGCGCGGCCGCCTGGCCCGCCACGTCGGCAACGAGGCGGGTGACGAGCGCGGACTCGACGGTGGCGCCGACGCGCTGGGCGGGTTCGATGATGGCGCGGCGGAGTTCGTCGGTGGTCATCGGTCCGACGAGGAGCTGGCTGCCCTCGAGCGCCTCGACGAGCTCCGGATGCCGGCCGATGTGACCGTAGAAGTCCGCGCGCACACCGATGACCACGTGCGGTGCGCCGACCAGGGCCCGCACGAACCAGTCGCGTTGCTCCGCGCCGCAGAGCGTGAAGATCTCCTCGAACTGGTCGACGACCAGCACCAGGTCGTGTTGCTGGGCGAGCAGCCCGAGCGCGGCCGGGTCCGCGAGCTCCGCGCGCAGGGCCACGGCGGACTGACCGGTCGCCTGGGCGATGCGAACCGCGCACTCGTCGAGCGGGTGCACGCCGGGCGTGAAGATCAGTGCGCGGTCGAGTTTCGGCAGCAGTCCCGCGCGCAGCAGCGACGACTTGCCGGAGCCGCTCGCGCCGAAGACACCGACGAGCCGGCGTTTCCCGACCAGGTCGACGAGCTTCGCCGTGAGCTTCTCCCGGCCGAAGAACCGGTCGGCGTCCTCCTTCTGGAACGCCTTGAGGCCCACGTACGGCGCCTCACCCGTGGGATCGGGCGGAGCGGCGATCGACCGCCACCGCTGTTCCCACTCCTGCTCGTCGCCGTCGCAGGCCTTGACGTAGGCCAGGGTGACGGCGAGCGACGGCAGCTTCTTGCCACCCGCGGCATCGGACAGCGTGGCCGCCGAGTAATGCGCGCGTGAGGCCAAGGCCCGGTACGACGGTTTGCCCGCCTTGTCGCGCAACTTGCGCAGATCGGCCGCGAACCGGCCGAGTTCCGTGTCTTCGCTGTCCAGCGGACGTTCGGTGCGTGGCATGTCGGTCTCCCCCTGTGACCGATTGTCCACTCCCTGTTGTTCAAAGCGCATGGCCGACCCCTTACAACGTCTTCGCCGTAGCGTTTGCGTTGCAGGTGGTGATCGGGGGATCGCCAGAAGATGCCCCTCCGGACTCGGGGGCCGGAGGGGCACGGGGGATGTTCAGAGTGTGGTCAGAGCCCGACGAGCTTGTACAGGCCGCCGACTTCCTGGCGGTTCAGGACGCGCATCGAGCCGGGACGCTGGTTGCCGAGGTAGACCTCGCCGATCGCGGTGCGCACCAGCGACTGCACCGGGTAGCCCGCGGCCTCCAGCAGCCGACGCACGATGTGCTTGCGCCCCTCGTGCAGCACCACCTCGACCAGAGCCTTGCCGGGAACGGCGCTGACGAGCTTGAACGAGTCGACCTTGACCGGCCCGTCCTCCAGCTCGATGCCCGCCTTGAGACGCTTGCCGACACCCTTCTCGACCGGGCCGGGAACCTCGGCGAGGTAGGTCTTCTTGACGTTGTAGCTCGGGTGCATCAGCCGGTGCGCGAGCTCGCCGTCGTTGGTGAGCAGCAACAGCCCCTCGGTCTCCGCGTCGAGGCGGCCGACGTGGAACAACCGCTCCTTTCGGTTGCGCACCAGGTCGCCGACGCACGGGCGCCCCAGGTCGTCCTCCATCGTGGAGAGCATCCCGAACGGCTTGTTCAGCGCGATCGTCACGACGTCCTCGCGGATCTGCACCCGCACCCCGTCGACGTGAACCACGGCCGTCTCGGGGTTGATCCGACGCCCCTGCTCGCGCACGACCTCGCCGTCGACCTGGACGCGTCCCTGGTCGATCAGCTCCTCCGAAGCACGGCGCGAGGCGATCCCCGCCTGCGCGAGCACCTTCTGCAGGCGCACGCCCTCGTTCTCAGACATCGTCGATCGCATCCACTTCGGGCAGCAGCGGCGCGATTGGCGGCAGGTCGTGCAACGACGACAGCCCCAACCGCTCCAGGAACAGTTCGGTCGTCCGGTACAGGATCCCACCCGTGTCGCTGTCCGTGCCCGTCTCCTCGATGAGCCCCCGCGCGACCAGGGTCCGGATCACACCGTCCACGTTGACGCCACGCACCGCCGCGACCCGAGCCCTCGTGACGGGCTGCCGGTAGGCGATCACCGCGAGCGTCTCCAGGGCCGCGCGGGTGAGTTTCGCGCGCTGCCCGTCGAGCAACAGCTTCTCCACGAACGGGGCGTACCGGTCCCGCGTGTAGAACCGCCAGCCGTCCCCCGCCCTGCGCAGGTCGATGCCGCTGCCGGACTCGGTGTACCGGGTCGACAGTCTACGGAGTGCCTCCTTGATCCGCTTAACCGGCTGCTCGAGGGCACTGCTGAGCTGGTCTTCGGCGATCGGGCTGTCGACGACGAGGAGCACGGACTCCAGTGCGGCGTCCAGTTCCCGGTCGTCGGTGAGGTCCGGGAGGCCGCTGTCCTCGATCGCCTCCTCGGGGGCGGCGGCGAGGAGCTGCGCTTCGAGGGTGGCGGCGTCGGGGTCGGCTTCCGGCTCGGGCTCGGCCTCGGCTTCCGGCTCGGGGTCGGAGGGAGGCCGATGAAGGGCTCCTTCATCCACCTCAGGTGTATCAGGGAGCCCTTCATCGCTCGCGACCGCCTCGGGCTCGGGCGACGCAGCGGCTTCCGGCACGGCGGCGGTGTCGTTCTCACCGTCCCCGTCGAACGCGGGCCCCGGCTTCTCGACCTCTGCCGCGTCCGGCCCCACCAGTGGCTCGCTCATCCGCCGTAATCCTCGTCCTCGTCGCCGGCGTGCACCTGCGCCTGCGCTTCCTCCAACGTCCCGCCGACCCACGTCACCTGCAGCGGCCCGAGCGGGTCCTCCTGCTCGAAGGCCAGCGACTTCTCCCGGTACAGCTCCAGCAGCGCCAGGAACCGCGCGACGATCTCCATCGTCTCGGTGCAGTCGGCGATGATCTCCGCGAACGACGCCGTGCCCTTCTCGATCAGCAGCGCGCGCAGCGTGTCGGCGGTCTCGCGGATCGACACGCGGTGCTGGTGGATGTGGGCCGTCGACAGCGTGCGCTTCTGCTTCGGCCGGAAGGCGGCGGCGGCGATCAGGGCGAACTTCTCGGGCGTCACGCCGAGCATCACCTCGGGCAGCAGGCCCTCGTACCGCGGCTCCAGCGACACCGACCGCGGGTACCGGCGGTAGGCGCCCTGTTCCAGCTCCGCGAACAGGGCCGCAACCTGCTTGTAGGCCCGGTACTGCAGCAACCGCGCGAACAGCAGGTCCCGCGCCTCCAGCAACGCGAGGTCGTCCTCGTCCTCGACGTCGCCGGCGGGCAGCAGGCGGGCTGCCTTCAGGTCGAGCAGGGTCGCCGCGATCACCAGGAACTCGGTGGTCTCGTCGAGGTCCCACGACTCCCCCATGGCGCGGATGTGCGCGATGAAGTCGTCGGTGACCTGGTGCAACGCCACTTCGGTCACGTCGAGCGTGTGCTGGGAGATGAGCTGGAGCAGCAGGTCGAACGGGCCCTCGAAGTTCGTCAGCCGGACCTTGAACTTGCCGTCGTCAGCAACAGGAGCTTCCTCTGTCACTGCTCGCGCAACCTGCGTACCAGCAACGAGGCGTCACCATGTGTCTCGAGGTCGTCCAGCACGATCGCTATCGCCTCGCGCACCACGCGGCCGCGGTCGACGCCCAGGCCGTGCGAGGCGCGCAGCGACAGCCGCGCCTGCTCCAGCGCGAGCAGTTCCTCGTCGGACACGTAGACCGTGATCTTCGTGGTGTGCTTGGTGCGGCCGGAGCCACGACGCTGAACGGGCGGTTCGACGGCGTCCGGCACCTCGGCGGGCGCGGCAGCGGTCAGCCGGAAGAGCTCCGCCGCCCCCGGCAGTGATGGGCGACGGTTCACCTGGCGATCACCTCGCGGGCCAGCGCGCGGTAGGCGTTGGCGCCGGACGAGCGGGGTGCCCAGCGGGTGATCGGTTCACCGGACACGGTGGTCTCCGGGAAGCGCACCGTGCGGTTGATGACCGAGTCGAACACGATGTCGCCGAACGCCTCCACGACGCGGGCCATGACCTCGCGCGAGTGCAGCGTGCGCGGGTCGAACATCGTGGCGAGGATGCCGGTGATGTTGAGCTTGGGGTTCAACCGTTCCTTGACCTTCTCGATGGTGTCGATGAGCAGCGCCACCCCGCGCAGCGAGAAGAACTCGCACTCGAGCGGGATCAGCACTCCGTCCGCGGCCGCGAGGGCGTTCACCGTGAGCAGGCCGAGCGAGGGCTGGCAGTCGACCAGCACGTAGTCGTAGTGGTCGATGACGGGACGAAGGGTGCGCACGAGCGTGTGCTCGCGGCCCACCTCGGACACGAGCTGGATCTCGGCCGCCGAGAGGTCGATGTTGCTCGGCAGCAGGTCCATGTCGTCGACCATGGTCTTGCGGATGACGTCGCGGACGGCGGTGTCGCCTTCCATGATGACGTTGTAGATCGTGGTTTCCAGCTGGTGCGGGTGCACGCCGAGGCCGACCGACAGCGCTCCCTGCGGGTCGAAGTCGACGAGCAGCACCCGTCTGCCGTACTCGGCCAGCGCCGCGCCCAGGTTGATGGTCGACGTCGTCTTCCCGACGCCGCCCTTCTGGTTGCACACCGCCAGGATCTTCGCCGGGCCGTGGTGCAGCAGCGGCGGAGGGTCCGGGATGTGGCGCCGTGGGCGGCCTGTCGGGCCGATGCCGTCGACCTGCTCCTGAGCGACGTCGTCCACCGGCGCGGCGTGCGGAGCCAGGCTCAGTTCGGCACGGGGCGCGAAAGCGTGCTCCGGTGTCGACATGGCTGGCGTTCCCTCACTGGTCGTAGTCGTCTCTCCGGGCGCAGCGTAGGCCGCACCCGTGCGAGCGGCAACGCGCCTCGCCGGTGTTTGTCAAGACTTGGTTAGACGGGGACATCCGTTCGTGTGCGCCGGTCAGCCGCGGACAGCACCACGTCGAGCAGACCTGGGAAGAGAAGATCCAGGTCATCGCGGCGCAGCGACACCCAGCGCTGGTTGCCGCGGCACCGTGTTCGGGTGATGCCCGCTTCCCGCAGCACGCGCAGGTGCTGGGAGAGGGTCGACTTCGCCACGTCAACCTCGAAGGCCCCGCACAGCCTCTCCCCGCTCGACTGGATCTGGCGAACGACCGCGAGCCTCGTCGGGTCGCTCAGCGCGTGCAGCACGGCGGCTAGATCAATGGCCTGTGGGGACGGCTCGTCCAAGTTCGGCACCTGACCACCGTACCCGTGGAAGCCTCATGTTCCAGTGGCCCGAGGGTGTGCAGTTGCGTAGACCTCCCTCAAAGTCGTAACGGTTACCAGTGTGTACACCTGAGTGGTGGTAACCGATGCGTGCCCGAGAAGTTCTTGAACCACCCGAACGTCCGCACCCCCTTCGAGCAGATGGGTGGCGAACGAATGTCGCAACGTGTGAGGCGACACCGCCGCGGTGATCCCGGCGTCCTCCGCGGCGGTCTTCAGCACCGTCCACGCGCTCTGCCGCGAAAGCCGTCCACCCCTTGCATTCAAGAACAATGCAGGCGTGCCACGCCCCTTGGCCGCCAACGCCGGGCGCGCCCGAACCAGGTACGCGTCCACGGCGGCCAACGCGGGCCTGCCCACCGGCACCAGCCGCTGCTTGCCTCCCTTCCCGTCCAGCAACACCGTCCGCTCGGCGGCGTCGATGTCGTCCACGTCCAGCCCCACGACCTCGGAAATCCGCGCTCCGGTCGAGTACAGCAGCTCGAGCAGGGCCTTGTCCCTGAGGTTTCCCACATTTTCGAGCAGCGTCAGGACATCGTTGACAGGTAAGGCTTTCGGCAGCCTCTTCGGTGGCGATGGCGGGTGCACGGCCCGTGCGGCGTCATGGGGCACCACGCCTTCCCGGTGTGCGAACCGGTGCAACCCGCGCACGGCGACCAACGTCCGAGCCGCCGACGAGGCTGCGAGCCCGCTCTCCCGCAACGCCGCCAGGAACTCGCTCACGTGCTGCTCGGTCACCGCACCCAGCTCCGTCACCCCGATGGACTCGAGGTGTTCGGTGTACCGGCGCAGATCGCGGGTGTAGGAGTCGAGCGTGTTCCGTGCGGTGCCGCGTTCGACGGCGAGGTGGTCGAGGTAGCTCGCCACCAGATCTGCAATCACGCCAGTCCTTCCAGCACGATTTCTCCGTCGCGCGCGTTGACGCCCTTGGCCAGCGCCGGGTCCTCCGCGATCGCACGTTCGAAACCCTTGTCCGCCAACGCGATGACGTACGGCAGCGTCACGTTCGTAAGCGCGTAGGTCGACGTGTTCGGCACGGCACCCGGCATGTTCGCGACGCAGTAGAACACGGAGTCGTGCACGCGGTAGGTAGGCGAGTCGTGCGTCGTCGGCCGGGTGTCCTCGAAACAGCCGCCCTGGTCGACCGCGATGTCCACCAGCACGCTGCCTGGCCGCATCCGCGACACGAGCTCGTTGCTGACGAGCTTCGGGGCCTTCGCACCCGGCACGAGCACCGCGCCGATCACGAGATCCGCCCAGCGGCAGGCCTTCTCGACCTCGTAGACGTTGGACGCGATCGTCTGCAGGTGCCCGCGGTAGGTGAAGTCGATCTGCCGCAACCGGTTCACGTTGGTGTCCAGCACGACCACCTCGGCCTGCATGCCGATCGCCATCGTCGCCGCGTTCATCCCCGCCACGCCCGCACCGATCACCGCGACCTTGCCCGCAGCGACACCGGGCGCACCACCGAGCAGGACGCCACGGCCGCCTTGCGCGCGCTCCAGGCAATGCGCGCCCACCTGAGCCGCCATCCGCCCGGCGATCTCGCTCATCGGCGCCAGCAACGGCAACGACCCGTCCGGCAGCTGCACGGTCTCGTAGGCGATGGCCGTGATGCCGGCGGACGCGATGGCCTTCGTGCACTCCGCGCTCGCCGCCAGGTGCAGGTACGTGAAGAGCACCTGATCGCGGCGCATGCGGTGGTATTCGGGCTCGATCGGTTCCTTGACCTTCAGCACGAGGTCGGCGGCCGCCCACACCTCGTCCGCGGTCGGGGCGATCCGCGCGCCCGCTGTCGTGTACTCGTGATCGGGGAACGACGAGCCGGCTCCGGCGTCGTGCTCGACGACGACCTCGTGGCCGCGGCGGACCAGCTCGACCACACCGGCGGGCGTGATCGCGACGCGGTACTCGTGGTTCTTGATCTCCTTTGGGACACCGACCAGCATCGTCGCAGCGTATTCCCGATATCGATCTGCTGCATCGGATACCGTGCGCAGTCGTGTCACAAGCATTCGGGCCAGAGCAGCAGCGCATCGGCAACCAGCAGCGCGAAGAGGCGATCACCGCGCTCAACGACCACTTCGCGCTGGCGCGGCTCGACATCACCGAGTACCAGGCGCGGGTGAACCGCGCGTCCGGCGCGCAGACCTACGCCGAGCTCGCGGAACTGTTCCGCGACCTGCCGCAGCCGCACCCGCCGTTCCTCGCCCCGCCCTCGGTGCCGTTCACCGCCGTTCCGCCGCCGCCACCGGGTTTCCCGCCCCAGCCCACGCAGCCGTACTACCCGCCGCCCACGGGCCAGCAGTACGCGGTTCCGCCGCCTCCCGGCACGGGATATCCGAGCCCGATCGCCCCGTACGGCTACGACCCGATCACCGGCCTGCCGCTGTCGGACAAGTCGAAGATCGCCGCGGGCCTGCTGCAGATCTTCCTCGGCAACCTGGGCGTCGGCCGGTTCTACACCGGCCACGTCGGCATCGGCATCGCCCAGCTGCTGACCTGCGGCGGATGCGGCATCTGGTCGCTGGTCGACGGAATCATCTTCCTGGTCAGCGGCGGCACCGACGCCGACGGCCGGCAGCTGCGCAACTAACCCTCGGCGGCCGCCTTGATCGAGGCGGCCTCCGTCTCCACGTACCGCCTGGTCAGCGAACGCGTCATCAGCCAGCCGACCCCCGCCAGCGGACCGGACACGGTCAGGCCGAGGGTCAGCCTGCTTCCGTCGGGGTGCGGCTCGACGTCGTGCACGGCCGTGACGGTGACACCGGGCTGCTTCGACTCCCAGGTGAACGACGTCCCGTCGGTCAGCTCGGTGACCGTCCACACCGCCGGGGACAGCCGGGGCTGCCGCAACCGCGTTCGTGAGCCGACGGCGAGCGGTCCGGCGTCGAGACGTTCCACGGAGTCGACAGTGGGGATCCGCTCTGGCCAGCGCTCGACGTCGGCGATCAGCTCCCACACCCGCTCCGGCGGGGCCGCGATGACGACGGCGTGCTGCAGGCCTGGCATGCGCCGAGTCTAGATACCGGCGAGATTTCGCCCAACGCCCCAAACGGCGGCTACGACGAGAACGGCGAAACCGACCGATTTCGGCACGGATCTCCGTTCGCCCGTCCACTTGTCGCGCGTCCACCGCCCGAACAGCCACAGAACCAGCGGCACGCCCAGCACGAGCAACACGGCGTTGTAGTGGAACGCTCCGACGATGTCACCGTGCAGCAGCGCGTGCACCATGCGCGTGGCACCGCATCCGGGGCAGTTGAAACCCGTCAGCCACTTGATCGGGCACTTCGGCAGGAGGTTGCCGGGCTGGTTCGGGTCGACCACCAACAAAATCGCGGCCCCCACCCCGGCGGCCGCCAACACGATGAACGGCGCTTTCATCGACCTGAGGTGGACAAAAGCGCCGTTCATAGCAGACGACTCTACCCCTTGCGCGCGGCGAACCGGGTCGGCTTGTCGCGGAAAGGCGCGTCGGACTGGCGCGGCTCGGCACGGCCCTCGAGCACCTCGCGGGCCGCGATGAGCCCGGCGACGGCGGACGCGTTCACGATCTCGCCGGAGAACACCATCCGCACGGCCTCGTCGATGCCGAAGCGGTGGATCTCCAGGTCCGCCTCTTCCTCGCCCTGCACGTCACGGTCCACTTCGGACAGATCGCGGGCCAGGAACACGCGCACGACCTCGTCGGTGAAACCGGGGGACGCGGCGACGTCGACCAGCGTGTCCCAGCGCGCCGCGTCGAGCCCGACCTCCTCGGCCAGCTCCCGCCGCGCGCCGACGACCGGCTCCTCGCCGTCGTGGTCGAGCAGCCCGGCCGGCAGCTCCCAGAGGTGCCTGCCCAGCGCGTGCCGGTACTGGTGGATCAGCACGACCTCGCCCGCGTCGTCGACCGCCACGACCGCGACCGCGCCCATGTGCTCGACGATCTCGCGCTTGGCGGTGCCGCCGCCGGGCATCTCGACCTCGTCGATCCGCAGCGCCACGACCCGGCCGACGTGCAGGTCCTCGCTGGAGACCGTGCGGAAGTCGTGCCGCGAGGTCACTTGGACGCTCCCGCGGTCAACGGGAGGCGGTCGGCGACCCGGTAGTCGATCGCGGCCTTCACGAACGCCGCGAACAGCGGGTGCGGCTTCGTGGGACGGGACTTGAGCTCCGGGTGCGCCTGGGTGGCCACGTAGAACGGGTGCACGTCGGCCGGCAGCTCGACGAACTCGACCAGGCGGCCGTCCGGCGACAGACCCGAGAACACCAGGCCGGCGTCGGTGAGCTTGCCGCGGTAGGCGTTGTTGACCTCGTAGCGGTGCCGGTGGCGCTCGGAGACCTCGGTCGATCCGTAGGCGGTCGCGACCTGCGAGCCCGGCGTGAGCTTCGCGATGTACGCACCGAGCCGCATCGTGCCGCCCATGTCGCGCTGACCGGAGACGACGTCCTCCTGGTCGGCCATGGTGGAGATGACCGGCGAACCGCCCTCTTCGAACTCACTGGAGTTCGCGTCCTCGATGCCCGCGAGGTTGCGCGCGGCCTCGATCACCATGCACTGCAGGCCGAGGCACAGGCCCAGCGTCGGCACACCGCGCGTGCGGGTGTACTTGAGCGCGCCGATCTTGCCCTCGATGCCGCGCACGCCGAACCCGCCGGGGATCAGCACAGCGTCCATGCCGGACAGCGCACGGGCAGCGCCCTCGGGCGTCTGGCACTCGTCCGACGGCACCCACTTGATCTCGACCTTGGCGTGGTGCGCGAACCCGCCCGCACGCAGCGCCTCGGTGACCGACAGGTAGGCGTCCGGCAGGTCGACGTACTTGCCGACGAGCGCGATCTTCACCGTCTCGGTGGGGTTGTGCACGCGCTCCAGCAGGTCGCCCCACACCGTCCAGTCGACGTCGCGGAACGGCAGGCCGAGGCGGCGCACGACGTAGGCGTCGAGGCCCTCGGAGTGCAGGACCTTCGGGATGTCGTAGATCGACGGCGCGTCCACGGCAGCGACGACGGCGTCGGTGTCGACGTCGCACATCAGGCCGATCTTGCGCTTGAGCGCGTCCGGGATCTCCCGGTCCGCGCGGCACACGATCGCGTCGGGCTGGATACCGATGTTGCGCAGCGCCGCGACGGAGTGCTGTGTCGGCTTGGTCTTCAGCTCGCCGGACGGCGCCAGGTACGGCACGAGGCTGACGTGCAGGAAGAAGACGTTGTCGCGGCCCACGTCGTGGCGGACCTGGCGGCACGCCTCCAGGAACGGCAGCGACTCGATGTCGCCGACGGTGCCACCGACCTCGGTGATGACCACGTCGGGCGTGACGCCGTCCGCGTCCGGCTCGGCCATCGCGCGGATGCGGCGCTTGATCTCGTCGGTGATGTGCGGGATGACCTGGACCGTGTCGCCCAGGTACTCGCCGCGGCGCTCCTTGGCGATGACCTCGGAGTACACCTGGCCGGTCGTGACGTTCGCGTCGCCGCTCAGATCCCGCGCGAGGAACCGCTCGTAGTGGCCGATGTCGAGGTCCGTCTCCGCGCCGTCGTCGGTCACGAAGACCTCGCCGTGCTGGAACGGGTTCATCGTGCCGGGGTCCACGTTCAGGTACGGGTCGAGCTTCTGCATCGTTACCCGCAGGCCGCGCGAGGTGAGCAACTGGCCGAGGCTGGAGGCGGTGAGCCCCTTGCCCAGGGAAGACGCGACGCCTCCCGTGACGAAGACGTGCTTGGTCGTACGTGCCTGCTGCACCAACGGGGCTCCCGTGAAAATCGTGGGGGAAAATCCCCCTGTCCACGGGCCCTAACGCTAACACGCCGCCGGTCACTCAGCGCACCACGACCCGGCAGATCACATCACCCGATCGGCGCAGTGAGGGGATTCCCCGAACTCCCCCCGGCACGGGCCGAGATCAGGAATCGTTGTCACGTGACCTTCGACGTGGCAGGGGAAGCTGCGAGAGCTGTGCGGGAACGCGCGGGGGCGTGGCGTTTCATCGAGGGGTTCGCGGCCGCGTGGGCTGAGCCGATCGAGCCGCAGGACGGCTGGAACCACGCCGATCTGGACGCCGCCGAACACCGCCTGGGTGTGCGGCTGCCGGACGCCGTGCGCGACGCCTACGCGTTGTTCGGCAAACGCCCCGACCTCACGAGCAACCAGGACTGGCTGCTCACCCCGAGCGAGCTCAGGCTGGCCGGCGAGGTCGTCGTCTTCCGCACGGAGATCCACGCCGTCACCTCGTGGGCAGCGGCGCTCGACACCGCCGACCCCGCCGTCGTGCACGAGACGGAACGCGGCTGGGAACCCTGGCTCCCGCACTTCTCCACCGCCTGCGTCGAACTGGTGCTGTCCGAGGCGTTGTTCCGCGACGGCGCCGAGACAGCGGACAGGGAGACGTCCGAGGCGGACATCTCCCTGATCGAGGAGCACTTCACCCTGCTACCCCTGAACAGTCCTGGCAGCCGCTGGTTCGCCTCCGACGACGTGATCCTCCGCGAGGAGGACCGCGAGTGGCTGTGGGCCCGCGCCCGCACGCCGGAAGCGTTGGAGCTGCTGATGAAGCGTTTCCCCGGCGCCTGGGAGTACTAGGGCCTAGCTCGCGGCCCCCGGCGAGGACGCCTCCGCGTTGCCGGCGACTCCGTACCGTCCGGAGCGGCCCTCCAGCTGCTCTCGCAACGCCATCACCACGACGACCTGACCGGCCGGGGTGTCGGAGTTGTCCACCGTGGACAGGATCGACGTCGCGTTGGTGTCGGCGCGGACCACGCCGATGGCGCCGGTGCCGTTCGCGGAACCGTTGGCGCCCGCGAGCACGACACCCGCGCCAGACCGGTCGAGCTGCGTGGCGAACCGTGCGATCGTGGCGGCCCGGTCCGCGGCCGAGTCACCGATCGCGGCACCGCCCGTGAGCACGATCGCCAGCTGTGCGGGCTTCACACCGGACGTGGCCTTCACGAAGCCCGCGTTCGACAGCCCGGCGAGCGCGGCGGCTGTCTCGTCCGCGGAGGCCTGCGGCTGGTTGTTGGCCGGGTTGAGCAGCAGCAACGTGCCGAACAAGCCACCTGCGCGAGTTCCCGGATCACCGGCCGTGGGCAGCTGTGAACCGGCGGGCTGCAGCCGTGCCACGAGATCGCGCAGCTGGTCGCCGCGGGACGGGTCGGCGAACGCGTCGGTCAGCTGGATCTCGCCGGTGACGCTCGCGCCCGCGGACTTCAGCAGGCCGCTCAGCGCGTCCCGATCGGACGGACGCGCGTCGGAGGTCGTGACGATGACGACGGTCCGGTCGGTGAGCCGGTCCTTGACCGCGAGCGGGCCGACGGACGCGGCGAACTTGTCGGCCTCGGTCAGCTTGGCGTTCAACGCGTTGCGGTCGTTCTGCAGGTCGTTCACCTGCTGTGCCAACGAGTTCTTCTCATCGCTCAACCCGGAGAGCAGCCGCCCGCTGATCGCGGTCGACCCCAGCACGACACCCACCGCGAGCGCGAGGAACACCGCGGTTATGGACACTATGTGGTAGCGCAGCGAGATCACGAGAAGAACCCCTTGAACCAGTTGACGACGGATTGCCACGCGTCGACCACGATGTCGACGTAGACGTGACCGACGCCGGACACCGACAGCGCCGCCACCATGGCGACGATCGCGGCGGACACCAGCAGGACGATCACGCCCATTGACACCCGGCTGCGATGCAAGGTCGCGACGGCCTCCCCGTCGACGAGCTTGCTGCCGAGCTTCAACCGGGTGAGGAACGTGGAGGGGTTGGAACCGGAGTGCCCGCGGTCGAGGAACTCGCGCAGCGTCGCGCGCATCCCCACCGTGACGACCAGGGACGCCCCGTGGGCCTCGGCGAGCAGCAACGCGAGGTCCTCCGCGTTGCCGGAGGCGGGGAAGGTCACCGCGCCGATGCCGAGGTCCTGGATCCGCTGCAGGCCGGGCGCGTGGCCGTCGGTCTGCGCGGGCACGACCACCTCGGTGGCCGCGCGCAGTGACGCGGTGCCGATGCCGTCGGGGTCACCGACGACGACGTCGGGCTTGTACCCGGCGTCGTGCAGCGTGTCCGCGCCGGTGTCGACGCCGATCAGCACCGGCCGGTATTCGCGGATGTACTTGCGGAGCTTGCGCAGCTGTTCCGCGTGCGACGGTCCACCCGCGACGACCAGCACCTGCCGGTCGCGCATCGGCACGTACACCTCGGGCACGCCGACACCGTCGAGCACCAGCGCGCGTTCCCTGCGCAGGAACTCGATGGTGTTGGCGGAGAACGCCTCCAGCTGCGCCGACATGCCGGCCTTCGCCTCGATCATCGCGTCGGCGATGCTCTCGGCGTTCTGCTCGACACCCTTGGCGAGCTCGCGTTCCCCTGCGTAGACGACACCTTCGTGCAGCCGGATCTTCGTGCCTTCCCTGATCTCGCGCAGGGCGACGGCACCGACGTTGTCGATGAGCGGAATGCCCGCCTCGATCAGCAGTTCCGGTCCGAGATTGGGAAAACGGCCGGAAATCGACGGCGAGGCGTTCACGACACCGACCACCTCGGCCGCGACGAGCGCCTCCGCGGTGCGCCGGTCGAGGTCGACGAGGTCGAAAACAGCGACATCACCGGGACTGACGCGCCGCACCAGGTCACTGGCGCGCCGATCAACCCGCGCGACACCCGTGACACCGGGAAGTTCTTGGTTGGAGCGGCTCAGCAACCCGGAAAGCTTCATGCGTCCGATAGTGGCTCACGGTGCGCACGCGACAGGTGAGGCACGCCGGGCAATTCTTGCTGGTCAGTCGTCGGGGTGAACTACTACGGCTCCAAACGCGAGGATTGTTGCCGCTATCAGCACCCACACGCCGTTGCCGAACCCGGCTTCGAGCCCGGGATCGATGGTGATGTTGCCCTGCTTGTGAAAGCTGATCGCGTTCAGCAAATACACGAACAGCATTCCGGTGACTCCGGCCAGTGCCGCCGCTCCGGCAAAAGCGACTTTCCGCCACCGGATGCCCACGAGCACGACCGCCGCGGCCGCCACCGCCGGGATGCCGAAGAGCGGGCCGTGCTCGTCCTTCGTGCCGCCGAAGTGCGTGGCCCAGCCCGTGGTGACGTAGGCGGTCTGCGGCTGGTCCGGCGTGAGGCGGATGAGCAGTTCCGACAGCGGCAGGAAGGTCGCGGCGACCGCTGCCGCGGCGGCCAGTGCGAGCAGCGCCGCGCTGAGGATCTTCATGCCGGCTCCCGCTGGACCGCGATGGCGCCTGCCAGGGCCGTCAGCGTTCCTATCAGGAGGAACAGGAGACCGAAGCCGATCGCGAAGTCGCCCTGCTGCTCGACGGCGTGGCCACGTTCCGAAACGACGAGCACGCTGGTGATGCCCACCGCGCCGACCTGAGCCGCCGCGCCCGCCAACGCGGCCCGCTCGACCCAGATTCCGGCGATCATGAGCGCGGCCGTGATCGCGACGGGCAACCCGTACCAGGGCGACAGCTCACCCGCGGGCCAGTCGCCCGGCTTGTTCACGACCTCCGTGCCCCACGCCCTGACGACGACCTCGACGTTGCCCGCGTACGCCGTTGAGTACCACGGCAACACCATCGCCGTCGCGGTCAGCACCACCCCGGCGGCGATCAGGGCCACCGCTGTCGGTCTTCCGATCACGGCGTCTCCCGCTTCTCGTCGTCCAGCACGGCGATGCCGAACGGCGGCGTGTCATCGTCGTTGGCGAGCTGGTGCACGACCACCTTCTCCTCTTCGGCTTCCACGGCCTGCTTCCGCTGCCTCCGCTGCTGCGCGAGCACCGCACCGACAAGCCCGATGATCGCCGCCGCGCCGAGCAAGTACGCCCCGCCGAGGACGTCGAGCGTGTTCGACCCACCGTTCTTGACCAACAACTCGCTCAGGACCCGCTCCTCCCGCCGCACCTGCAGCAGGTAGCTGAACATGATCCCGGCCAACGCCCCGGCGGCCCCCATCGCCACGGGCCTGCCGACGAACGTCGTCCGCTCCCTCATCGTGAGCACGGCGCCCACCACCATCAGCACGGCGGCGACGACCACCGGCCACCCGAGCGCGTGGTAGGCGTCGCGCGGACCGCCCTGCGGCGGTTCCGTCGTGACGATCCACAGCGTCGTCGTCATCGACTGGTCGAACCCGAACCCGCGGTAGACGGTGCGGTACGTGCCCTCGAAACTCCCGGCGACCGCCAGCGCGGCCCCGAGCACGAGGAGGAGCGCGGCGATCTTGCGACGATCAATCACTCTTCGGCTCTCTCGGCTCTTCGGGCTCTTTCGGTTCCACGATCACGGGGAACCCGTACGGCGGCGTCTCACTGTCGTCGCCCTCGATCTGGTGGATGACCACGCCGTCCGCGTCGACCACGGGCTCGCTGACGACCCTGCGCGGCAACTCCTGGTGCAGCACCGCCGACACCACCCCGATCCCGGCCGCGACGATCAGCATGGTGACCCCGTCGCCCTGCTCCACGTCGAAGGGCACCGGCGCGTCCAGATCACGCAGCTTCTCGATCGTCCCCCGCACCCCGGCCACCGCGGACCAGGCGACGCCCACCAACACGCCGGCCCCGAGCAACGACCCGACCCGCGCCGCCGGAACCCGGAACGCCAGCCCCGCGCACAGGGCCATCACCAGCGCGGCCCCGACAGCCGGCTCCCCGTACTCGATCGGCCCGAGCAGGAGGGCACCGCGGAAGTCGTCCCGCTCGGTGACCCACGACGTCGCCTCGTACCGGAACGTCCGCCCCTGCAACTCGACCTGCACGGAGTAGGCGGACAGGAACGTCGCGGCGACCGCCAGCCCAGCCGCGACGAAAACCAGGATCGCCCCGAACGCCCGGCGCGTGGTCACAGATCCGGTCCACCTTCCACCGCACCACCGGGTGCGTCCGCTGACCGGGACTCGGTCACGGGTTCCATCATGCCGAATTGGAGCGGGGGTGGCGGCGTGGGTGTGCCGGTTCAGCGGAGGGTTCGTGGTGCGGGATCAGGCGTGCACGGCTCGGCTTCCCCATCGCGGTTGTCGGGGGGGTGGGCGGCTGTGCCGTTGATCCACAGCCGCCACCAGGCCTGGCGCCGGACCGGCGCCGTCAAGCCTTCTTCTTGCGCCTCCGCACCACCGGGGCCGCCGACTTGTCGGCCTTCGCCGCCGCCAGCAGTTCCTCGGCGTGCGCGCGGCCCGTGTCGGTGGAGTCCATGCCGGCCAGCATGCGGGCCAGCTCGACCACGCGTTGCGTCTCGTCGAGCTTGCGCACCGCGGACCTGGTGAACGTGCCGTCCGCGGACTTGTCGACGACGAGGTGCCGGTCCGCGAACGCCGCCACCTGCGGCAGGTGCGTCACGACGATGACCTGGTGCGAGCGGGCGAGCCGGGCGAGGCGGCGGCCGACCTCGACCGCCGCGCGGCCACCGACACCGGCGTCGACCTCGTCGAAGACGAGGGTGGGGACCGGGTCGGAGTGCGACAGCACGACCTCGAGGGCGAGCATCACGCGGGAGAGTTCGCCGCCGGACGCGCCCTTGTGCACCGGCAGGGCCGGGGCGCCGGGGTGCGAGATGAGGCGCAGCTCCACGTCGTCGACGCCGGACGAGCCCGCGTGCAGGATCGACCGGCCGACGGCGAGCGCCTGCGGGTCGCCGGCTTCGGCGTGGCGGGGGCGCACGGCGAGTTCGACCGAGGCGTGCGGCATCGCGAGGCCGTCGAGCTCCTCGGTGACCGCCTTGCCCAGCTCGGCCGCGGCTTCCACGCGGGCCGCGGTGACCTGTTCGGCCAGACCTGCCAGTTCGGCGGCCAGCTCGTCGCGGCGGGCGGCCAGGGCGGTGAGGGCTTCCTCGGACGTGTCCAGGCCGTCGAGGCGGGCGCGGGCCTCGGCGGCCCAGGCGATCACGCCGTCGACGTCGGCCGCGTACTTGCGGGTCAGCGCCTTCAGTTCGGCCTGGCGTTGCAGCACCTGTTCCAGGCGGCCGGGGTCGGCTTCCAGGTGGTCGAGGTAGCTGGAGATCTCGGCGCCGACGTCGGCCAGCAGGGTGGCCGCTTCGACGAGGCGCGGTTCCATCTCGCGCAGCTTCGGGTCCTCGGACGCCGACAGGCGGCGGGCGGCCTCGGAGATCAGGCCCAGTGCGCCGGGATTGTCCGGGTCGCCCTCCAGCGATCCGGAGACCGCGAACTGCGCGCCCTGAGCGGCCTCGCGGAGCTGGTCGGCGTCGGCCAGGCGGCGGGCCTCTTCGTGCAGCTCGGCCTCCTCGCCCGGCTTCGGGTCGACGGCGTCGATCTCGGTGAGGCCGTGGCGCAGCAGGTCGGCCTCGCGGGCCAGCTCGCGGGACCGTTCGGTGCGTTCCTTCAGCTCCGCCGAGACGCGCAGCCACTCCTCGCGGACGGCCTGGTACGCGCGCAGCGGCTCGGCCACGTCGTCGCCCGCGAAGCGGTCCAGCACGGCGCGCTGCTCGGTCGGGCGCATGAGGCGCAGCTGGTCGTTCTGGCCGTGGACGGCGATCAGCTGCTCCGCCAGTTCGGACAGCACGCCGACGGGCACGGAGCGCCCACCCACGTGGGCGCGGGAGCGGCCGTCGGAGCCGACGGTGCGGATCGCGATCAGCGAACCGTCCTCGTCCGCCTCGCCGCCCACCTCCTCCGCCACCTTCGCGGCAGGGCTGCCCGCCGGAGCCTGGAAGCGGCCTTCCACCACCGCTTTGTCGGCTCCGGTGCGCACGCGGGACGCCTCCGCCCGGCCACCGCCGAGCAGGTGCAACCCGGTCACGACCATGGTCTTGCCCGCGCCCGTCTCACCGGTGACGACGGTGAATCCGGGGTCCAGTTCAAGGGTGGCCTCGTCGATCACGCCAAGGCCATTGATGCGCATCTCGGCCAGCACAGGGCGAACCTTACTTGTCGAGTCCGACATTTCTCGGATTGGATGTCTTCCCGGGGCACCGTAACGAGCGAGTGCCGATGCACCGAGCGGTGCGATCAGCCTGCCGATGGTCCCCGCCATCCCTTCACCGGCAGATCGAACTTCTCGACCAGCCGGTCCGTGAACGGAGCCTGGCGCAGCCGCACGACCTTGAGCGGCACCTCGCCCTCCACGATCTCGATCCGCGCGCCCGCCGGCAGCTCGAACGTGCGCCGCCCGTCCGCGGACAGCGCCGCCGGGTGGCCCGTGGCCTCGATCTCGAACGCCACGTGCGACTTCGGCGAGACGACCAGCGGCCGGGCGAACAGCGCGTGCGCGTTGCTCGGCACCACCAGGATCGCCTGCACGTCCGGCCACACGACAGGGCCACCGGCGGAAAACGCGTACGCCGTCGAGCCCGTCGGCGTCGCACACAGCACGCCGTCGCAGCCGAACGCCGACACGGGCCGCCCGTCGACCTCGATCACGACCTCGAGGATGCGTTCGCGGATCAGCTTCTCGACGCTGATCTCGTTGAGCGCCCACGTCTTCACGACGACGACGCCGTTGACCTTCGCGACGAGGTCGAGCGTCATGCGCTCTTCCACGAAGTAGTCGCGCTCCAGCACGTGGCCGACGGCTTCGTGCAACGCGTCCGAGTCGGCCTCGGCGAGGAAGCCGACGCGGCCCAGGTTGACGCCCAGCACCGGAACGCGCGCGGGGCGGGCCAGCTCGGCGCCGCGCAGCAGCGTGCCGTCACCGCCCAGCACGAGCACGAGCTCGGTGCCCTCGGCCGCGTGGTCGTCGGCGGGCACGACCTTGGTGCAGCACGACGGGCCGAGGTCACGCGCCTCGTCGTCGAGCACCCTCGTCGTGACGCCACCGACCGCCAGACGGCCGGCGACCTGACGGGCGAGATCGATGTTGCTCTGGTGGCCGGTGTGGACGACCAGCAGGACTTCCCTCATTGGGGCCCTTCTTCGACGGCGGTGCGCACCATCTCCTCCGCGGGCACCGGTTCACCCTTGCGGAGCCAGAGGAAGTACTCGACGTTGCCGGACGGTCCTGGCAGCGGGCTCGCGACGACACCTCTCGTGGTGAGTCCGAGCTCCTCGGCGGCTCTCGTGACCTCGAGAACGGCGGCGACGCGCAGTTCCGGGTCGCGGACCACGCCACCGGAGCCGAGGCGTTCCTTGCCGACCTCGAACTGCGGCTTGACCATCGGCAGCAGGTCGCCCTCCTCGTCGAGGCACGCGGCCAGTGCGGGAAGCACAAGCCTCAACGAGATAAACGAAAGATCCGCTACGACGAGTTCAACTTTCCCGCCGATGTCCTCGGGCGTGAGGGTGCGGACGTTGGTCTTGTCCTTCACCACGACCCGGTCGTCGGTCTGCAGCTTCCAGTCGAGCAGCCCCCTGCCGACGTCGGCCGCGACGACCTGCCTCGCGCCGTTGCGCAGCAGGACGTCGGTGAAACCGCCAGTGGATGCGCCGGCATCGAGACACCGCTTGCCCGTGGGGTCGATCTTGAAGCGCTCGAGCGCGCCGATCAGCTTGTGCGCGCCCCTGGACGCCCAGTTCGGGTCGTTGTCGAGATCCTTGACGACGACCGCGTCCGAGGTCTCCACAGCGGTCGCGGGCTTCGTGGCGACGGTGCCGCGCACCGTGACGCGGCCGTCCGCGACGAGTTGGCTGGCGTGCTCACGGGACCTGGCGAGCCCCCTGCGCACGAGTTCGGCGTCGAGCCGCACCCTGCGAGGCACTGTGCATCACACCTTGTCGATGCTCGACAGTGCGTCGGTGAGCGTCGCGTGCACGGCGTCGAACCGCGCCACGTGCTCGGCGAGGGGAACGTTCTCGAGCCCGTCGAGCCTCTCCAGCGCGCCGTCGATGGCGTCAGCCGGGTTGGGCGGCGGTCCGGGCAGGGGGTAGCTCACGGTCTTACGGTAGCCGATGGAGTACCGACAGGTCCGCGCCGACATACGTGGGCCTTTGGTCTTCCGGAAGCGCTTGCGCTTCTTCAGCCGTCGACACACCTGTGAGCACGAGCAACGAGTCCATCCCGGCGTTCACCGCGCCCAGGATGTCCGTGTCGAGCCGGTCGCCGATCACCAGCGGACGGTTCGCCTGCAGCTCCTTCGCCGCCTGCTGCAGCAGCGGGGTGGCGGGCTTGCCGGCGACGAGCGGCTCCTGGCCGGTGGCGGTCTTCAGCGCCGCGACGAGACTCCCGTTGCCGGGCAGGAGACCGCGCTCGGTGGGCAGGGTGGCATCGACGTTGCACGCCACCCACAGGGCACCGTTGCGAATGGCCACCGCGGCCTCGGCCAGCTCGCGCCAGCCGAGGTCCATCGACAGACCCTGCAGGACCGCTGTCGCGCCCTGCGCCTCGTTGGTGGGGATGAGGCCGCGCTTGAGCACCTCGGCCTCCAGCGCCTTCGTGCCGAGCACGAGGACGGTCGCGCGCTTGGGCAGCCGCTCGGCGAGCATCGACGCGCCCGCCTGGGCGGAGGTGCTCACCTCGTCGACGCTCGTGTCGAACCCGAGCTCGACGAGGTGATCCGCGACCGCCTGCGGTGAGCGAGAGGCGTTGTTGGTGACGTATCGGATCCCGATGCCCTTGCTTCTGGCCGCCGCGACGGCTTCCGCAGCGCCGGGCACGGCTTCGGATCCGCGGTAGACGGTGCCGTCGAGATCGATCAGCAACGCGTCGTACCGGTCGACCAACGTCTCGCTCACTGCTGCGCGGTCTCCTCCTGGGTCAGCTCGAACGCGCGCTCGGCGGCGTCCGTCTCCCCCTCGTCGTCGGCCTCGGCGGCGTTGAGGAACCACTTGACGGCTTCCTCGGTCCGGCCGGCCGCTGCCAGGTTGTCGGCGTAAGCGTAGAAGAGCCGCGCGGAGTAGGGGTTGCGCTGCCCGGGATCGAGGTCCGGCCCCTGCAACGCCACGACAGCCGCCTCGAGCTGCCCCATGTCCCGCCGGGCCCCGGCCGCGACGATCCGCAGCTCGATGGCGTCCTCCTGCGACAGCTCTGCCGCCGCCGGGTCCTTGGCCAGGTCGATGGCCCGCTCCGGCCGCCCGAGCGCCCGCTCGCAGTCGGCCATGATCGCCAGGTGGCCCGGCCCGGTCATCATCCGGCGCGCGGCCCGCAACTCGCTGAGCGCCTCGGCCCACTCGTCCGCGAAGTAGGCGGTGAGCCCCGCCGCTTCCCGCACGACACCGACCCGCGCCGCCTTGCTGCGCGCGTACCGCGCGTGCTCCAGCGCCAGCTCGGGCTCCTCGTCGATCAGCAGCCCGGCCGCGGCCAGGTGCCGTCCGACGATCTCCGCGAGCCCCTTGGGCAGGCTGCGCAGCTCGGCCCGGATCTCCGGGTCGAGAAGCGACAGGTCGGCCTCTTCGGGCAGCTCGGGACGGCCACCGCGGGGCGCCGGGGCGTCCTCCCGGTCATCGCGCTCGTCACGCTCGCTGCTGTCGCGATCGTCCGAGTCGGCGTCGGCCGCCTGGACCTCACGGTCGTCGTCAGCCTCCGCGTCCTCGTCGTCGCCGGCAGCGACGACGTTGCGGTCCTCGGCGTCGCGGTCCGCACGGACCTCGTCGCCGCTCTCGTTGCTGTCGTCGGAGGTGGCGGCGGTCTCGTCGCCTTCCGCGGTCTGCTCGCGGTTGGCGGCGGCACGGCTGGCGGCAGCGCCGTCACCCAGGCGGTAACCGGGCCGCTCGGCCTCCGGCGTCACACCGGACGCGACGGCGGCCTCGTCCTGCCCTGCCGACTCCTGCTCGGCCAGACGCTCCTGGAAACGCGCCGCACGCTCGCGGCTGCGCTCGTCACGACGGTCCTCGCGCTCGTTGGCCGGACGCTCGTCGCTGCGGTAGCCCTCGCGGTCATCGCGCCGGTAGCCGCCACGATCGTCCTTGCGGTATCCACCGCGGTCGGACCGGTAGCCGCCGGAGTCGCTCTTGCGGTACCCGCCACGGTCGCCGGAGTCGTCACGGCGGTAACCGCCACGGTCACCGGAACGCTCGCCACGGAAACCACCGCGGTCACCCGAGTCGCTCTTGCGGTAACCACCGCGGTCGCCGGAATCGTCACGGCGATAGCCGCCACGGTCGCCGGAACGCTCACCCCGGAAACCGCCGCGGTCACCCGAGTCGCTCTTGCGGTAACCGCCACGGTCACCCGAGTCGTCACGGCGGTAACCGCCACGGTCACCGGAACGCTCACCACGGAAACCACCGCGATCACCCGAGTCGCTCTTGCGGTACCCGCCACGATCGCCGGAGTCGTCACGACGGTAGCCGCCGCGGTCGCCCGAATCGGTCTTCCGATAGCCGCCGCGCTCGCCGCCCGAGCGGTAGCCGCCACGGTCACCCGAGTCGTCACGGCGGAAGCCACCACGGTCACCGGAACGCTCACCGCGGTAACCGCCGCGGTCCTCGGAACCCTGGCCGCGGTAACCACCGCGGTCATCCGAGCCCTGGCCGCGGTAACCGCCACGATCGGCCGAGCCCTGACCGCGGTAACCACCACGATCGCCGCCCGAGCGGTAGCCGCCGCGGTCGCCAGAGCCCTCGCCTCGGTACCCACCGCGATCGCCCGAATCGTCCTTGCGGTAGCCACCGCGGTCGGAGCGGTAGCCGCCGGAACCCTCGCCACGCTGGTAACCGCCGCGCTCACCGGACCGGAAACCGCCACGGTCTCCACCGGAACGCTCGCCGCGGAACCCGCCGCGCTCGCCCGAATCGGTCTTCCGGTAGCCGCCGCGGTCGCCAGAGCCTTCGCTGCGGTAACCACCGGAGTCGCTCTTGCGGTAGCCGCCGGAACGCTCGCCGCGGAAACCGCCACGGTCACCCGAGTCGTCACGGCGGTAGCCGCCACGGTCGCCACCGGAACGCTCGCCGCGGTAGCCACCGCGGTCGTTCGAGTCGTCCTTGCGGTAGCCACCGCGCGTGCCGGAACCCTGGCCGCGGTCGTTCGAGCGGTCGCCGCGGTAACCACCGCGCTCGCCCGAGCTGTCCTTGCGGTAGCCGCCGCGGTCGCTGGAACCCTGACCGCGGTAGCCGGCGCGGTCGTCTCGACGGTCGCCGCGGTTGCGGTCGCCGGAGCCTTCACCACGCTGGGGGTTGTTGCTGAACTTGCGATCGCCTGCTGAGCGGCCACCCTCGGAACGGCGCGGTCGGTCTCCCTGGCCACGCTGACGGTCGCCGGGACGATCCCCGAACCTGGACACCAAATCCTCCTATGGACACGCTGAAAGGGGCTTGTGAGCGAGCACTGTAGTTGTGCCCCGCAATCACAAGCCCCTTCAGGGAAGAAGTTCGGCGGCGACCTACTCTCCCACACCGTAACCAGTGCAGTACCATCGGCGCAGAA